>JAZUAK010000001.1:0-182500 GCA_045637965.1 Christensenellaceae bacterium
AGGATTTTATGGATTCTCCGGAATCGGACAACATCACTATAGATGCTGTGCCTGTGGCAAAAGAGATAAGGGATGCGGCTGAACTGTCGGATACGACGCTTTGTGCACATGCGTCGGGCATGGTGGTTGAGCTTGGAAATGTTCCTGATGAGGCTTTTTCTTCTCTGGCACTTGGGAACGGAATTGCCATAGATCCTGATGAAGGCAAGCTCTTTGCTCCTGCTGACGGTGTGGTGGAAACTGTGTATGACACAAATCATGCAATAACCATTCTCACAACAGACGGAACGGAAGTGTTACTCCACATCGGGCTTGACACAGTGAAGCTAAAGGGTGAATTCTTTAATGTTCATGTGAAAGAGAATCAGAGTGTAAAAAAAGGCGATCTGCTTATATCTTTTGAAATGGAAAAAATCAAAAAAGCAGGATATTCGCTGATAACACCCATGATTGTGTGCAATACCGATTCATACAAAACGATAGATGCTATTGCAAAAGGCAATGTAAAACCGGGTGAAAAGATTATAAATCTTAAAAATTAGGCAAAAAAAGCGCGCAGTCACATGCTGATTGCGTGCTTTTTTTGAATTTTTTCAAAAAAACTGAAAAAAGTTTAAAAAAAGTGTTGACAAGCCATTTGTTTTGTGGTATTATCTCATAGTAACGTTTGAGACGACATGGGAGTTTAGCTCAGCTGGGAGAGCATCTGCCTTACAAGCAGAGGGTCATAGGTTCGAGCCCTATAACTCCCACCACAAAGGCAATTTCGGGAACGGGTTGACTATATGGCGTCGGTTTGTTTTCGAAAATTGCGGGAGTAGCTCAGTTGGTAGAGCACTGCCTTGCCAAGGCAGTTGTCGCGGGTTCGAGTCCCGTTTCCCGCTCCAAAAAAAAGAGAACGAAGAAAAACTTCGTTCTCTTTTTTTATCCAAGCCGATTTAGGCTTGGTATGTAATCTCGCATTAGCGAGTATGTAATCGCCGTTAGGCGTATGTAATCACGCATAAGCGTGTATCAAATCGGCTTGATTACATTCAACACTTTGTGTTGATTTCATGCAGTTTTTCAAACTGATTACATCCACTTGCTATGCAAGTGATTATAGCAGTGATTTTTCTTGTCGGTAAAAGAGAACCCTATTAAAATAGTTGTATTTATCTTTAAATTTATGCTATAATAGTCTAACTCTTGAAAGTAGGAGAATTATAAGTGAACAAAACAGTTTTTTTGCGTAATTTAAAAGATTTTTCCATTATTACGTTCGGCGCAGCATTAGCAGGCGCTGCTATTTTCTTTTTTATGCTTCCGAGTAACGTTGCCGTAGGAAGTGCTTCAGCATTAGCAATGGTTATTGGGAATTATATTCCACTACCCGTTTCCGTTCTTAACCTTGCTATAAACGTTATTCTTTTAGGCGTAGGGTTTTTGCTTATCGGCCCTGAGTTTGGCGCTAAAACGGTTTACACTTCCATTATGGTACCCGTTTTTATAGGTGTCTACGAGATTTTCTTCCCAAACTTTCAATCGCTAACTCAAAACCCAGTACTTGACGTTTTATGCTACATATTAGTAGTTGGAATGGCTACGGCAATACTATTTTCATCAAGCGCGTCGTCAGGCGGACTTGATATAGTTGCTAAGATAATGAACAAATATCTTAAAATGGACTTAGGTAAAGCTCTTTCCGTTTCAGGAATTGCAGTTGCTCTCTCTTCAGCGTTTTGCTACGACACAAAAACAGTAGTTCTCAGTATTTTAGGTACTTACTTCGGCGGAATGATCGTTGATAATTTCATTTTCGGGCTTAACACCAAGCGTCGCGTTTGCGTAATTTCGGAAAAGTTAGACGATATAGTCCACTATATTATTCACGACCTTCATAGTGGCGCTACCCTTTACGATATAGTGGGCGCTTACGATAACACACCAAGAAAAGAAGTTAACGCTATCGTTGATAAACACGAATATAGAAAACTTATGGACTTTATACGAAAAACCGACCCCAAAGCGTTCGTAACCGTATATGCCGTTAGCGAAATGAGATACCAACCTAAAACTAAATAATAAACGAAAAATGCACGGATTTTCCGTGCATTTTTAATTTAAGGTTACGTTCTTTAATTTTTCGTATAAATCTAAAGCGTGTTTTTTAAGTGATGGAATATTTGACTCAAGTTTAAACGCTTCGTCAGACAACGCCTTTGCGGTAAACACGGTTTTGCTTGAATACTTTAAACCTTTTAAAGTAGTGAGCAGTCTTCCCGATTGGCGTTCGCCAAGTAAATCGCCACCACCGCGCATATCGAAATCAAGTTCACTTATCTTAAATCCGTCAGCAAAACTTTTTAACGCGTTTAATCTTTCCATTGCTTTATCGCTTTCTTTAGTGCAAAGCAAGAAACAATAACTCTTTTTATCCGAACGACCAACTCTACCCCTTAATTGATGAAGTTGAGATAAGCCAAATCTTTCGGCGCTCATAATAACCATTACGGTGGCGTCGGGATTATCAACGCCAACTTCAATAACCGTCGTTGAAACTAACGCGTCAAACTTTTTATCTTTAAAGTCTTGCATTACTTGAAGTTTTTCTTTATCTTTCATTTTGCCGTGCAAAAGACCTACCTTTAACCCGTGCAAAGTATTTGAAAGTTCTTCGTGAAGTTCTTTTGCGGACAAAACGTCACTTTCATCGTCAAAATCAATCTTCGGGCAAACGAAATAAGTTTGAAAACCTTTCTTTGCTTGCTCAGTTACGAAACCGAGCATATCTTCATACTTTTTAAGCGGAACGACGTTGGTTTGAATTTCCGCTCTTCCAACAGGCTTATCGGATATCGTTGATATATCTAAATCACCGTAAAAAATAAGTGATAAAGTTCTTGGAATCGGCGTTGCACTCATAACGAGCGTATCGGTAAGTTCCCCCTTACCTTCAAGCGCACTTCGTTGCGCTACGCCAAAGCGTTGCTGTTCGTCACACACGCACAATGCTAAATCTTTAAACTCAACGTTTTCTTGAATTATAGCGTGAGTTCCAACGAGTAAATTGATTTGACCGTTTTTAAGGTTTTCCTTAATAATCTTCTTTTCGGAAGCGGTTAAACTACCCGCCAAATAACCAACGTTAAATTCTTTTAAAAATTTCTTTGCAACTTCATAGTTTTGCTTTGCTAAAACTTCAGTTGGCGAAATTAACGCGCATTGATAACCAGACGCTAACGCTATATATAACGCGCAAAGCGAAACTGCGGTTTTACCACTACCAACGTCACCTTGAAGCAACCTATTCATCGTAAACGGACTTTTTAAATCTTTAAAAATTTCGTTGACCGCTTGCTTTTGACCATCGGTAAACTCGTAAGGAAAACAGGATATAAATTCTTTAAGTTTATCAGCATTTACCGCGTATTTACGCGGTTTTGCTTGTTTTTTATCCCCTTTTATTATCTTGAATGCAGATATCAATTTGAAATATTCTTCTAAGGCAATTCTATCGCTAGCATTTTTTAAAGCGTTTAAACTACTTGGCGAGTGAACTTCCAAATAAGATTTGCTAAGAGAACTTAAAGCGTACTTCTCACGAAGGTAAAGGGGAATTGCCGACGGTATATCTATTGAGTTTATCGCGCTTACGCACATAGTTTTCATTCCGCTTTGCGTTATGTTACCTTTAACGGAATAAACGGGCATATACCCTTTTAACCTATTATTTTTATCAATCGGTTCAAACACGGGATTCGTCATAGATATCATTCCGTATTTAATTTGAACCCTACCGTAAAAGAAATATTCTTCCCCGCTTTTGAGTTTACCAACGACGTAAGGTTGGTTAAACCAAACAACGCTAAAAGTGTCCGCTCCCTGCGAACAATAAGCCTTAACGTATTTTACCCTACCACCTGCCGATTGGCGCGGTTCAACTTCCACTTTAGCAAGCGTTAAAACGAAATCGTTGTTATACGCTTGGCTAAGCGGTGTTAATGCCGTTAAATCAAGATAATTCCTTGGAAAATGATTGATTAAATCTTGAACGGACGTTATGGATAATTTTTTAAGGTCTTGTATTCTCTTATCTGAGATATACTTAATATCTTTTAACTTCATATTTTAAAAAATGGAACGGGCGTTATATCCGTTCCATTTCTCCTTATTCAAGTGATACGATATAGTAGTAAACCGCTTGACCGCCGTAGAAAAGTTCAACGTCGAGCGATGGGAATGCTTCTTGAATTAATTCGCTAACTGCATTCGCTTGATCTTCAGTAACTTCTTCGCCATAGTAAAGATTTACAACGCTGTGCGATTCGGTTGCGAGTTTTTCAATAAGTTGTTTAACGCAATCGCCGATAGTTTTTGCCTTGGTAAGAATTTTCTTATCGGTAAGACCGATAATATCGCCTTTACTAAGTGATAAACCATCCGTTTTACTTGACCTTACCGCATAAGTTACTTGACCTGCAACGACGTTATCCGTTGCGTGAAGCATGTTTATCTTGTTAACGGTAGGCGTTTCTTCCGGATTAAACTCTAACGCAGCAAGAATACCTTGCGGTACGTTTTTAGTCGGAACAACGTGAACGGTTCTATTTTCAACGAGTTGCTTAGATTGTTCCGCTGCTAAAATAATATTTTTGTTGTTCGGGAATACGAATACGTTTTTAGCGTTAATTCTCATAACCGCATCGGCAATATCAGACGCCGAAGGATTCATAGTTTGACCACCTTCAACAACCCCGTCAACGCCGATGTCTTTAAACATTTCTTCAAAACCTTTACCGGAACAAATGGCAAGCATACCCATTTCTTTTCTTTCCGCCTCGTATTTTTTAACGAGTTCACGGTTTTGTTCAAGCATGTTTTCAATCTTAACTTTATCAACTTCGCCAAGTTCTAACGCGTGGCTAAGCGCTCTACCAGGATTATTGGTGTGAACGTGAACTTTAACAAACTCAAGGTCGCCTACTACGATTACGCTATCGCCAATCGTCATTAAATACTCTCTAAACCTATCAATAGCCGCTAAAGTGGTCTTTTTCTTGATATTTATAATGAAAAATTCGGTACAATAGCCAAATTCAATAGCGCCAAGGCTGAATATATCAGCGTGCTCGTTTTCTTTTTGTTCCTTGATAGGCTCGATTTCTTCTTCGACACCTTCAATTTCTTCGCCAAGAAGAGCCTTTTGCATACCCTTGAAAATGGTAAGTAAACCCATACCACCCGAGTCAACTACGCCCGCTTTCTTTAATACGGGAAGTTGTTCAGGCGTATACGCAAGCGCCTTTTCGCCTTCTGCAATAATATTTTCAAAAAATTCGGGGAAAGTTTTTGCTCTTGAAGAAGAAGCCGCTTCGCCCATTGCTTTGCAAACGCTAAGCATCGTACCTTCCTTGGGCTTGGACACTGCGCCGTAAGCAATTTCAGTTGCCGTCTTCATAGCCTTAGCAAACACTTTAACGTCCACTTCTTGAGCCTTGCAAAGAACCGAACAAATACCCCTAAACACTTGGGAAGTAATAACGCCCGAGTTACCCCTTGCGCCCCTTAAAGCACCCTTGGTAACGGCATCGCAAACTTCTGCAACGTCGTTGGAAGATTTAACGTTATTTAACTCTTTAACCGCGGATTTTACGGTTAAACTCATATTGGTACCCGTGTCACCATCAGGTACAGGGAAAACGTTGAGCGCATCAATCTTCTCCCTGTGAAGCTCTAATAATTTAGATGCGTTCGTTATCATTTTTGACAGCATTAAGCCGTTAATGGTCTTCATTAAAAAACTCCTAAAATCAAAGTTTAACACCCGTAATATTAACGTCAACGGTATCAACAACCATTCCAGAAAATCTACCAACGCCGTACTTGATAGTTTCTTTCAAACTTTCAGCAACGGCAGAAATGGATACACCGAATTTAATAATAACGGATACTTCGATAAAGATACGGTCGTTTTTAATTTCAACCTTAACGCCCTTTGCGCCTCTACCTT
Source organism: Christensenellaceae bacterium (assembly GCA_045637965.1). GTDB lineage: Bacteria > Bacillota > Clostridia > Christensenellales > Borkfalkiaceae > HGM11412. Next base: position 5,993 of record JAZUAK010000001.1, read on the forward strand.
TACCGAATAAAACGAAAAGAGAGTCTGCAAAATGGCGTGAAACGAGTTCAACGATACCGTAACAGTCAAGCGCTGAATGTGCTGCTACTTTTGCAATAGCATCTTCTGATATAGAAATTATACCGCACGCGTTGTGTGTTTTTATTGCCATGGCTCTCTCCTTTAGTCAATATATACTTATATTACAATATTTTCAGTAAATTTGCAACAAAAAAAGAAAGTTTTTAAATTTTTTTACTTTTTCTAAAAATAATTTATTATTTATCTTTAAAATTGTTGCTTTTTTTGGCGAATAATGATAAAGTATATATGCAAAAATATTAACAAGCATTTTTTTCGGAGGTGCATTTTATGTCAAAAGTATGTAGCGTTTGCGGTAAAGGTAAATTATCAGGCAACAAAGTTAGCCACAGTAACCGTAAGACTCCGCGCTTATACAATGCTAACGTTCAAAAGGTAAGAGTTGTTAACGACGGTGTTGTTAGTTCTGAATACGTTTGCGCGCGTTGTCTTAAAAGCAAAAAAGTTGAAAGAGTTTAAAAACATCTAAGACCGTATTTTCGTTACGGTCTTTTTTGTTAATTGCTTAAGAGGTACGTTATGAAGGAATTTGATAGAGTTTTAATATCTAAGGAAGAAATTGACAATAAGGTTAAGGAAATTTCCGCCCAAATCAGTAAAGACTACGGCGGGCTTAACCCACTTTTTATCTGCATTATGAAAGGTAGTTTATTTTTCACTGCCGACCTTTTAAGAAACGTTACCACCCCCGCCCAACTTGACTTTATGTGCGTTTCAAGTTACGGCTCAAGCACGACGTCTTCCGGAACTTTAAACATTAAAACGGACTTAAAGTGTGATATTGAAGGTAAGCACGTTATCGTGGTTGAAGATATAATTGATTCGGGCAACACTTTATATAATCTTAAAAATCTTCTCCTTTCAAGAAATCCTGCATCGGTTAAAATTTGCACTTTACTTGATAAACCCGATAGGCGCGTTCAACACGTTGACGTTGACTACGTTGGCTTCCAAATCCCCGACGAATTCGTTGTTGGATACGGACTTGATTATAACGAAAATTATAGAACTTTACCTGACGTTAGAATTTTATCTCGTGAAGTTTATGAAAAATAATAAACTAAAAAACAGCGGTTGTTCCGCTGTTTTTTATTAAACTTTTCTGCTGTCGTGGCAAGTAAAATACACTATTTGCATTTCTTTTGAGAGTTCTTTGATAAGTTTGGATACCTTTTCAAAATGAACGCCGTCTAAGAATACGAAGGGGTCGTCTAAAATTAAGAAGGGCGACTTATCTTTATACATATTCTTGATAAGCGCTAAGCGGAAACAAAGCGCGCAAATACTCTTTACGCCCGAACTTAAATGCTTATCGCTACGCTCTTTGCCGTTTCGCTCAAAGGTTATCTCGAAATCTTTAGTCATCGTAACCTTTTCGCCAAGCGTTTGCTCTAAAAGATTAGAATACTTTATAAACTCGTCCTTTACCGGCTTTACGTATTTATCTTTAAGGTTTTGTTCCGCCTTTAAAAGTAAATCTTTAGTAGCAAGCAAGAGTTCGTGATTTTTCTTGTATTCTTTTTGCTTTTGCTCAAGCGTTGACTTTTCGGAAATAAGCCCGTCAATCTTTTCAACGATATACTCGTCACTTTCTATCTCCGATGATAAAAGTGCGATTTCTTCTTGAAGAGATGCAAGTTTATAGTTTAACTCGCTAAGATTAACCGCCACCCCGTCAGGCCTTTCAGTAAGAGATTTTTCGGCTTTATATTCAAGCGCCCTTTTAGATAAACTCTTTGCTTTTTCATTTTCGGCAATATAAAGATTAACGTCGGTTTGCAACGCGTTTATATCAAGCGTTGAAATGGCGTATTTATCGGTAAACGCTTTAATTATAAGATTGTTTTCATTGATTTTTAAGGTAAGGTTTTCCTTGCCTTTTTTAATAGCCGTTAAACGCTCTTTTGTGGATACGAACGCGTTTATCTTGCTTTTAAGTTCCGCTATCGCCGTTACGAAGTTTTCGCTTATTATACCAAAATTTGCAAAATAACCTTTTAACTTGTTAGAAATATTAGATATTTCAGCGTTTAACTTATTGAGTTTTTCGCCCCTGTCTTTATTAACTTCAACTTTACTTAGATAATCGGCAAAGTCACGCTTAAAGGACGAATAAGCGTAAACCACACCGTCATCAAGCGAATATCCGTATTGCCTAAGCACGAAAGCAAGTTTATTTTCGTACTCGGCTAATCTTAAGCGTTTTTCGTGAATAAGCGACAAGCCGTTTAAGTTTTGCGGTTTTGCCGTAACAACTAACGCAATAATTAACGCTATTAACGATACGCCTATAACGCTAAGCCCCGCTATTAAATTTAAAAACGAAACACCAACGCCAGCAAGCGCTAAAATTATTGAAGGAATAAAGAGTTTATAAGGCTTTTTCTTAGTTTCAAGCACCGCTCTTTGAGTTCTATTAGCATCGTCAATCTCTACACCCGTTTCCTTATATAAATTAAAGGTGTTTTCAATATCTTTAATAAGGGTTTCGGACGGTGGGTTTTTAGAAAACTTATTTTCTATCTCTATTTCTTTTTGAGTTAACGATTGCGCCTTTAAAAGATTTTCACTTGCTAAAAGAGAAGAAAGTTCAGTTATATATTTTTCAACGCTTTCAATTTCGCTATCGGTAGGAATGCCGTTTTTAAAAACGTTTGATAAAACTTCAAACTCGTTATTGCTACCACTATCTAACCCGCCTGAAATAAGGGCGTTAAGTTCCCTATTTTTGTTTACCGTTTCTCTAACGCTTTCAATCTCGCTAAGCGACGGAACTTGGCCGTTGTACTTAGATAAAATCTCAGTTGTCTTTTCAGTTGAAGCGTTCTTCAACGATAAAAGTTCTTCATAGTGCGCGTAGTCGCTTAAAAGTTCGTTCGTTTTTTGAGCGGTTTCGATCTCACTCGAAAGGTTTGAAAGGGAAAGTTTTAGCCCGTCAAGTTTTAAAAGTTTATCGCCAAGCGAATTTTCAACGAACTTTGCGTTAGTTATCTTTTCTGTTAAATCGGTTATTCTTTCTTGCAAAATGGTAAGCCTATCACGGCTTTGGCGTGATTTTTTATATTCTTTTGCAGTTGATTCAAGTTTAGAAACAGCATCGTCTAAACTAATATCAAAATCGTTTCCGTTTAAAAACTCGTTGAGTTTTAAGTTGATTGACGAAGTTGACTTAATTTCTATCTCATCACTAGAAATAAACGCTAAACGCTCGAAAGAGTTCTTATCCACGCCAAACACGGTTTTGCCGATATCTTCGCCAAGTTCATAAGTTTCCACGCCGTTAGAGTACACTTTTAAAGTGTCTAAAGTATCGCTTTTCGGCGCAAAAAACCTTTCGATTTTATACTCTTTACCATTATAGTTAAAAGTTAAATTACCGCCGTATTCTCCGCCCGCAAAAGGATAATAATGAAGTCGTTCGGGAAGTGCTACTTCGCGATTATAATTATCACGATAACTATCAAGCCCGTAAAACATTGCCTTGATAAAAGCAACTAAAGTGGACTTGCCGTAGCCGTTTTCTTCGTTAATCACGGTTAACCCGTCGTTAAAATTAAATTGTTTTTGCTTAAAGCAACCAAAATTTTCAAGGTAGCAAGATATAATTTTCATCACTCTTCAATCTCCCCACCCGAAAGTGCCTTTAAGCCGTAAGCGATAATTCTTGCCTTGTCGTCATCGGAAAAATCGCTCGAGTAAACTTCGCGAACGAATTCACCAACGACGGAATTATCCCCAGCGTATTTTTCAACGTCGATTTTCTTCTTCGTGCAATCTTTAACGTCAACGTATTTTGCAAGGTCGGACAAATATTTTGCTAAATCTTTTGAAAGCCCGTCTAAACTTGCATCAATCTCGCCAACGAGTTCAACGCGGTATATATCATTCTTAGAAAAATTGCAAACTTCTTTTACGCGAAGAAATACCGAATACCCGTCGTTAAGCCCCGAAACGTCAACGGTAGCATGGCTTATATTCCTATTTGAAAAAGGTATAAACTGGTAGTTTAACTTTTTGTCAATATCCAATAAAACGAAACCCTTTTCGCCCGTTTCATCGTAACCCCTACCTTCTAAACAGCCACTATAAACTGAAACGCCCCTATCGTCGATTTTAACCGACTTATAGGAATGATAATGCCCAAGCGCAAGATAGTCTATACTCTTGCCCTTAAGTTTAGAAAGGTTAACTTTGTTGACGCCAACGCTATCACTAACTTCGCCGTGAAGCATTACGATATTAACGCTATCTTTATCTAAATTTAAGGTTGAATAATATGACGACGAATTTTCAGCGTTAAGTTCAATACCCGAAATTTTAACGCCTTGAAAGTCGTAAGTTTTCCACTCGTTATCAAAGCATTTTAAATTTGCAAGTGAACTTTCTTCGTAAACCTTGTCGTGATTACCACGAAGATAGAAAAAGGTTATCGACGGATTATTTTTAACTACGCTTAAGAAAAAATCTTTATCCTTTCTAAACGGCTTATCACTATCAAACACGTCGCCCGACAAAATTATTGCAGACACTAAATTACGATTGGCGTAATCCACCATTCGTTTAAAGGAATTTCTAAGTTCTTCCTTTCTTTCGTCTGAAATATCTTTTGGAAAAGTATTAATTTTTGAGCCTAAATGAATATCGGCAGTATGTATAATTTTCATTGTGTTATAAATATAACACAAATAAAAATATTTTTCAATAGTGAAATTAAAAAACTATTAAATTGCAAAATTAATATTATAAAAATTAAAAATTTCGCTATTAAGACTAAAAAATGGTAGACAAATTAAAATTGTTATGTTAATATATTAAAGCGATTGCTGATATGGCTCAGTAGGTAGAGCACGTCCTTGGTAAGGACGAGGTCACCGGTTCAAATCCGGTTATCAGCTCCACAAGGTTCGCAAAATATTGCGAACCACATATCTGGGTGTAGCGCAGTTTGGTAGCGCGCTTGAATGGGGTTCAAGAGGTCGCAAGTTCAATTCTTGTCACTCAGACCAGTTAAATGAAATAAGCGGTATTTTATACCGCTTATTTCTTTTTCCACCTTTTGTGAACAAAAGGTGGAACTTGCGACCTTCGGTCGCATGTATTGAGTTTTTGTCCGTAAGTAAACTCACTAAAAACTCAAGTGTCTTTGACACCAAATCTTGTCACTCAGACCAGATTAAGTGTTTAAAAAATTGAAATTTGTTTAATTGCTTTGGATAATCCACTTTTTTGCAAAGGCAAGTAGAGTATCGGACATTGTCAAAAATTCAACCGATCCACCATTTTTCAAATTCAAAAAGGTTTTAACGATAGCCTGTTCATCGGGAGAAGTGAGCAATAACAGTTCTTTTTGATGCTTGGTGTATTTTCCTGTCTGCTTGAAGGCGATTGCCTGCACAACAAAAGAAGCGGATTTATATAACCCACGCAATATGTCGTCGCTCTTTTCGTGTAGCATATTATGTACACAGCCGTGATAGATATTGCAAGCCCCGATTTTGATGGCTCTCCCCACAGCATCTTCATCGATGGCGACAAGCAGTTCATCAAGACTGCCTTTTATCGGGGTTGTATCATAATAAAACTGAAAAAGGTCGGAAGACTCCCAATTAAGAAGCTCGTCCCTTCCCGAAATAAAACCGCAAATCAACTCTTTGTGTGGCAAAGTGTCAAGCATTGCGTTGTAGTCCTGAATATCCGAAACGGATAGTTGATTGAGTATTACAACGATATCAATGTCACTTGTTTCGGTCGCTTCATCGCGCCCGTAGCTTCCTTGCAATCCAACAAACCACACACGGTTTTCAAATTTATCATTTAACTTTTGCAAAAATTCATTCATCCAAGTAGTGATATCTATCATCTTAATCACCTTATCAAATTCTTATTTATCGTTGAGTTTATTATACCAAAAAAGCATAGTAAATTCAAGGATTATGCGTGAACAAAAGAAAACTCGACTTATCAAAAGCCGAGTTTAATAAAAATCCCTATGGGAAGACGACAACGCCTTACTCTTCTTTTTTTCCACCTTTTAGTTTTGCTAAAAACTCAAGTGTCTTCGTCGCCAAATCTTCTCACTCAAACCAGATTTAAAAAAAGGTTAAAGTTGGTCTTAGAAAATATAAAAAGGTAGCAACGATTTGCTACCTTTTTTATTATAACGCGTAATTTATTTCCGCGTCAAAATCAACGGCTATTTCAAGTTCGGTTATAATTACACCGCACGCCTTTGCGGAATTTAAATATAAAGAAGAAATCAAATACAATAAATCTTCCGTAATAGTCATAACCTTATTATCTTCACACCACTTGGCAAGTTTTAAGCAAAGGGGAATATAGTTTTTATCATACTTATTTGGAATGGAAACGCCTTCTAAACCAAATTTATCGTTAAACTCGCTATCCGCGTTTTTAAAGGATAATTTTTTGCTTAAATATAACAATAAATCGCCAACAGTTTGCTCTTTCGTTGGACTAAACGACGGCGTTTTATCAAACGCTGTTTCATACATTTTAAAGACAAAGTCTTTAAGTTTTTCAAACTCAGCCCTTATATTAACGGAATTTTTCTTTTGCTTTTTAGGTTTATCTTGAATTTCAACGGGCGCTATATTTTCTAAAACTTTAATCTCGATAGGCTGATCTATCTTTATTTCAACCAATTCTTCTTTGACTTCTTCAGCCTTAATTTCTATCGGTTCTTCTTTGACTTCCACAACCTTTTCTTCGGTTTTTTCTTCGTTTTTAGGAACGACGAACGCCGAAACGGATTTTTTCTTCTTTTCCGTTTCGGTGTTTTTTACGCTCGGCGCGTGCAAACTATTAAGTTTTACAGCGCCGTCAACGCCTGACACAGTAGACGACTAACGGCTGGCACGCTCCTAACTTGGGAAGTGTTCTGCCTTTCGTCGTCCTGCCATCTTGCGGTATATCTGAAGTGTAAGCGTAATAAATTGCGCCTATTCTATCAACTACCGTAAGTAGCGACTTATCTTCGGGGCTTACGCAACTTGCATAAACCACGCATTCGTTCATTTTCGGGTCGCCAAGTTCACAAATCTTAACGCCCTTTCTTGCCCTTGCAGTTTTAGTTATAATACCAGTTATAACCTTTTTAAAAGTACCGAAACTCGTAACTATCACACATTCGGTAGTCAAATCGTCGTCAATAAGCGATGCGTAAACCACACTATCGTCATTAGCAACGTCCATACCCTTAACGCCACCTGCGATTCTACCTTGAACGGGAACGTCTTTATCCGCCCTTAAACACATACCTTTGGCGGTTACGAAGAACATAATCTTACCGTCAACGTCTTGCTCTACGGATAAAATCTCGTCATCGTCTTTAAGTTTCATCATTTGACACGAAGTTCTCGTAATCGCGCATTCGCTCCACTCGGTAATCTTAACGAAACCTTGCTTTGTGAACACGATAAATCTTCCTTGCGGTTCACCACCGTCAAACGCGAAGATATTAACTATTTTTTCGCCCTTTTGAACTTCTTTGAAAAGACCTTCAAAGGTAATTCCGCCTTGGGTTAAGCCCCTGCCCTCAGGAACGTTATCGGGATTGATTTTAAATAAATTGCCCTTGTTTGTGAAAGCGTAAGCGTAATTATCAGAATTAACTTTAGCGTAAGTCGTGAAAATTTCAGCAGGCGTAGGCTCGTCCGAATTAGACTTTTTAAATACAGAGTATTTAATCTTTTTAACGAAACCCTTTGCGCTAACACCTAAAGCATAGGTTTCAACGGTTTTCTCACCGTTTCCTGCCTTACCGCTGGGCGTGGGATCAATTTCCTTCCCATCGGCAACGATAACTGATTTTCTCGAATCTCTATAACGCTTTTTAATCTCTTTAAGTTCGGATACGACGAGCGAGTTTAACTTGCGCTTGCTATCAATAATTTCTTGAAGTGACGCAATAAGTTGTTTTAAACTTTCAAGTTCGTCTTTCAAGTTGTCAATTTCAAGCCTCGTTAAGCGTGCAAGTTTTAAGTCAAGTATCGCTTGCGCTTGAACTTCGCTTAAATCAAATTCCTTTCTTAAGTTTTGGCGTGCGGTAGGCGTGTCAGGCGATTTTTTGATAATTTGAATAACTCTATCGATATTGGTTACGGCAACGATTAAACCCGTAACAATTTCATAGCGAGCCTTTGCCTTTGATAAATCGTATTTTGTACGGCGAAGAACCACTTGCTTTTGATAATCGGTGTAATACTTCAAAACGGGTATTAAACCTAATTGTTGGGGCTTTCCGTCGGCAATCATAACCATATTGATACCATAGGAAACTTGCAAGTTGGTGTTTTTGTATAAAAGTTCTAAAATAACGTTAACGTCGGTATCTTTTCTAAGTTTGATAACGATGCGCATGCCGTGGCGGTCAGATTCGTCAACAACGTCCATAATACAGCCGAAATCATCTTTTTTATCAACCATAAGTTGACCAATTTTAGAAATTAACGCAGCCTTGTTTACTTGATATGGAATTTCAGTAACGACTATATTTTGTCTACCGGATTTTTCCGTTTCAACGTCAATTTTAGAACGGATTAAAATTTTACCCCTACCAGTTTCGTAAGCGGTTTTTAAATCTTCACCGGCAATTATATAGCCACCCGTGGGGAAATCTGGGCCAACGATAGTTTTCATAACTTCGTCAAGCGAAATTCTCGGGTTTTCAATAACTTGAATAGCGCCGTCAATAACTTCAGCCAAGTTGTGAGGTGGAATGTTGGTTGCTAAACCTACGGCTATACCCATAGCGCCGTTTACTAAAACGTTTGGATAACGGCAAGGAAGAGTTACGGGTTCTTTGAGGGTATCATCAAAGTTGTTTTCCCAGTCAACCGTATCTTTATCCAAATCTCTAAGCATTTCAAGGGCTAAACTATTAAGTTTGGCTTCCGTGTAACGCATAGCCGCCGCCCCGTCGCCGTCAACTGAACCGAAGTTACCTTGACCGTCAACGAGTTTCATTCTCATGTTGAAAGGCTGAGCAAGTCTAACCATAGCGTCGTAAACTGACGTGTCGCCGTGCGGATGGTACTTTGCTAAACATTCGCCGACTACTCTCGCGCTCTTTTTGTACGGCTTATCGGGAGTTAAACCAAGGTCGTGCATAGCGTATAAAATTCTACGCTGAACGGGTTTCAACCCGTCTTCAACTCTCGGAAGCGCTCTATCTAATATAACGTATTCAGCGTAAGGAATCATTGAAGAATGTAGAACTTCTTCAATGCTACTTTGTATTACGTTTGATTTTACTTCATTTTCCATAATCACTCGTCTTCCTTAACTCTAATCTCGAACTGTTCTTCTTTGTTGAAGTTTGCGTGCTTTTGAATATATTTCTTTCTTTCGTCAACGGCATCGCCCATAAGCGTGGTTATAAGTTTTTCAGTACTTGCCGCTTCTTCGATAGTTACTTGCATTAAAAGTCTATTTTCGGGATTTAAAGTGGTATCCCAAAGTTGTTCGGGATTCATTTCGCCAAGACCTTTGTAACGTTGAATTTGGTAACCACGACCAACTTTATCTTGCTTTAACTTTCTTTCGTTCTCATCGTAAGCGTACTCAACAACGTCCTTTTTATAAACCTTGTAAAGCGGTGGCATACCGATATAAACGTGGCCTTCTTTAATAAGGTCAGGCATATAACGATAGAAGAAAGTGAGTAGAATACACCTAATATGATAACCGTCCTGATCGGCATCGGATAAAATAATAACTTTATCGTAGTTTAAATTGTTGATATTGAAATCGTCGCCCATGCCCGTACCAAGCGCGGCAATAATGGTTTTGATTTCTTCATTTTTTAAAACTTCAACCGTTGATTTCTTTTCGGTGTTAAGCGGTTTACCACGTAGTGGTAATATCGCTTGGTGCTTTCTATCTCTACCTTCTTTTGCGCTTCCGCCCGCCGAATCGCCTTCTACGATAAATATTTCGTTTAAAGACGCATCACGGCTACTGCACGAAGCAAGTTTACCAAGAAGCCTAGTGCTATCCGCACCCGATTTTGCACGGTTGAGTTCTTTAGTCTTTCTAACCGCCTCTCTTTCCTTTGCAGCGGAAGTTGCCTTTTCAATAATAGCGTCAAAACACTTAACGAGTTTTTTGTTCTTTGCTATCTCGTTAAGCGCGTCAATAGTAACGCTTTCAACGGCGGGGCGAACTTCAACGTTGCCAAGTTTACCTTTCGTTTGACCTTCAAACTGAGCGTTCTTAACCTTAACCGTAATTACCGCAGTGATACCAACGCGGAAATCTTCGCCGTTAAAGGATATATCTTTATTTTTTCCGCTAACGTTCTTTTTTGCGTACTCACTCATAAAACGAGTTAAACCCGATTTAAAGCCAACGTCGTGCGTACCACCGTCAACGGTGGGAATGTTGTTAACGAAAGAGAATACGCTTTCACTATACCCGTCAGTATGTTGAAAGGACGCTTCTATTACGATATCGTCTTTTTTGTCGGTAAAATATAAAGGCTCGGGATATAAAACGTTCTTACCTGCGTTTATATAACTAACGTAGTCCTTGATACCGCCTTCGGACTTAAATATAAATTCTTCAGCGTTATCGCCCTTTCTTAAATCTTTAAACCTAAGTTCAACGCCCTTGTTTAAAAACGACGTTTCCCTTAATCTATTTATAACGGTATCGGCGTTAAATTCAACCGTTTCAAATACCGTTGCATCGGGTTTAAACCTAACGAGCGTACCTTTTTTGATGGTTTTAATCTTCGTGTCGATAAGCGGTGCTTTTGGAACGCCTGAGAGCATCTTATTCTGCGCTTTGTCAAAATAAGAATGGAATTCCATTGAGTATACCGTCTTATTGTAAACTTCAACTTTAAGCCATTCGGATAAAGCGTTCGTAACCGATGCGCCAACGCCGTGAAGACCACCCGAATAATCGTAGTTATCGTTATTAAACTTACCGCCTGCGTGAAGTTGCGTGAAAATTACTTCTACGCCCGAAATGCCAGCGTCCGGGTGAATATCGACGGGCATGCCCCTACCGTTGTCTTCTACCGATGCGCTTCCGTCAGGATGCAAACAAACGTTAACGGTGGTTGCAAAACCGTTTGCCGCTTCGTCAACCGCGTTATCTATAATTTCCCATAAAATATGATGAAGACCCTTTGAACCCGTTGAACCGATATACATACCGGGGCGAACTCTAACCGCCTCAAGTTCTTTTAAAATCTTTATATCTTCTGAACTGTAACTTTTCTTAGCCAAGACCTTGCCTCCAAAAAATTAAATACGAATACATAATACCACATCTTGTAGAAAATTTCAAGTTCTTTAATACTATATGTTGTATAAAATATTGTAATTGTACAATGTGATTGCAACATATTGGTTGCAGTCACTTTTTTATTTGGGAAAAATGATTTAGGCGTTGCTATTTCCTTATAGCTATATCGACGAACTTATCACTAATTGCTTGACAACAATAATTAAAGTAAAATTTTACCGCCGTGTAGGTTTGATTCCTACGTTTCCCACCAGTGTATATTCATTTTTATACACCTCCTTTTAATATTGTTGTCGGATAAATCGCCGACAACTTAACGATATATCGTTGCGGATAACAACTTTATATATGTTCGGGACAAGCCACCGAACTCGGTCAAAGGGCGGACACAAAACCGCCCTTGGCCAACCCCATAACCGTTTAGGTATGGTTTTAAAAATTTAGTGACGTATAGTCAAGGAGAAATTAGATTATGTTATTTAAGAAAAATTATACTTATACCGATAAACAAGGTGAAGAAAGAACTGGAATTCGTTTTTACGTTAAATGTGGAGATACGCTTGTTCCTGTTGAAGTGAGCTATTTCGATAAAAAAGATGAAAAAGGTAACTCTTTAGGTGATCCTAATTATAAATCAAGAAAGGCTGTTCTTTCTTCTTATGCACAAGTTCTTCCTGATAAGGAATAAATCATCAATCTACCATAGAAATTTAAAAACTTAAAAAAAGGTGGAAAAGGTGGAAAAACAAACATAAAAAATATATTAAAAAAGGCTTATTTTTGCCGATAAAACCTTAAAAAATGATATACGGAGCCCTAGGGCTTGTCAAGGGCTCCGTTAAAAAGGTGGAAAAGGTGGAAAAAAATATTGTTTTAGCTAAAAGGGGTTAAAAAATGAAACTAAAACATTATGAAGTAGAAACACAGCCACAATTTTTAAAAGAACCGCTTCAAGATATATTGAAACGGTATTCTACTATTAAAAAATGGGCGTACATACTTCACGACAAAGATAAAGATATAACACCGCACTTTCATATTTATATCAACTTTGGTGATACTGGTGTTGAAAGTAGCGAAGTTGCGAAGTGGTTCGGTATACAAGAATCACAAATAGAAAAAGTTAAAGGTCGTGCTTCAGATATGCTTTTATATCTAATACACGGCAACGATAGTCAACAACACAAATATCAATATTCGCCCGATGAAGTAAACGCTAACTTTAATTTCAAAAGTGCTATTGCAGAAGCAAAGATTTTAGGCAACTTTGAAAAATATAGTTATGCTAAACAACTTAAATTTATTAAAACTCAACCTAAGGATGAACAAGTTAAATTACATAAAAAATTAAAAGACCATTGGAAACTTCATTGCGAATATTTGACGTTAAACCCAGATAGAGATATTCAAGTTATGTTCGTAACTGGGAAAGCAGGAACGGGTAAAACATATTATGCTAAAAAGTTTTTAGAAAAACTTGATTATGACTTTGCGGTAAGTTCTTCAAGTAACGACCCGTTTCAAGATTACCAAGGGCAAGACGCTATAATTCTTGATGACGTGCGCGATACTGTATTTGAATTTCAGGACTTGTTAAAAATGCTTGATAACAATACGGCAAGTTCATTTAAAAGCCGTTTTGCAAATAAGGTGTTTAACGGCAAAATGATTGTTTTGACGTCGAGCGTTCCACTTCACTATTGGTACAAATCGGCAAGCTCTAATATGCCGAGTTGGTATAAAGAAGTCCGGACGTCTGGAAAAGAAGATTTTACTCAACTTTGTAGACGTATATCTTGTTACGTAACGGTAACGGAAGATATCGTGTCGGTATATAACGAACTTGATGAGCAAGGAAAACCTTGCGGAAGAAGTTCGGTATATGAAAACGAGATAAAGAAGTTAAAACAAGAGAAAAAACAAAAATTTGATTTTAAATCGGTATTTGATAGTTTTTGCGAGAAAGCAGAAGTTGAACGAGAACCGTTGCAACTTATTCCTACGGACGAAGAATTACCGTTTTGATAAAGGAGAAAAATTATGGCAAAAAGTAAAAATCGCAATATGTTTGTGGGCGCAGATGACGTTTATTTAACGAAAAAATTTATTGCAGTTAGAAAAATAAATTCAGGTTTTTCTAAATCAGGGCGTATGACTTATTCGGATAAAACAAGGTATTATAAGCGAACTGCAAAAAATATGCAGTTATTAAAGAAAACTCAGGGATATGTAAGGTTTGGGAGATAAAAAAATAACCGCCCATTAAGGACGGTTAAATGAGAAGTCTACGTTAAAGTGTGCCAAACGGTCTTCTCTGTCAATACACTCTGTTATTGCTTTCCCTAAAAAGGGAACTCTAGGGCACTAATAAATTATAACATGGAGTTTTTTTTATGTCAAATATTTTTAGTAAATATCAAAAAGAGTTGGCTGGGGTAAAAGTTATTACAAGTAAAAATGCTTTCGTTTATAATCCTAAAACTAAAAAGCGTAATTTACCTAATCCTAATTACTCTTTTGTTGGGAAAATTGATGTAAAGTATCCCCATGTTATTTTGAAAATGAATAACCCCCATTGTAAAACTGCTTATGTAGAAGATGTTAATATTTTACCTAAAAGAGTAAAACAAGATTTAGTTAAACATTTTTACGATAAAAATGGAGAAAAAAATACAATTAAAAAAGCTTATTTAGTTAGAACTGACCGCCATAGAGCTAAAGGCTCTGGCGTTGTACGGTAAAATTAATAAACTTAATTTTATAATTAGAGATTTAGGAAGATAAATTAAAAAGGTAAAAACCGCTAAGGCGGATAAATAAGGAGAAATTTATTATGGTAAAAAACGAAACTAAACACAAAATTAAAAATGGCGTAATCGTAACGTTAGTGCTTGCCCTTGGCTTAGCAGTAGTAAGTTCAGTATTTATGTTTAAAAACATTAAGAACGTTGAACTTAAAACTATGAACTTTGAAATTGCAAGCGTTCAAGAAGACGGAAGCGTTGATTCAAGCGGTAATACAGCTCTCGTATCTGACTACGTTAAGGCTGAAGATATTGAAATCACGGTGGAAGAAAACGCTAAGGCTGGTTATAAGGTACACTATTACGACGCCGATAAGAAGTATATCTCTTCGAGTGACGTGCTTGATGAAGATTACAGTTTAACTGCACCTGAAGGCACTGAATACGTAAGAATTGAAATCATTCCTACCGATGATAATTATATTTCAATTTTTGAAAAGAATGAATATTCAAATCAAATTAACGTAACTGTTGCTAGATAAGGAAGGTAATTATGGCAAAGATTAAGAAGAAAAAAGTTAAAAAATTATTTGCTTTTTTAGTTCCTATAATTTTAATTTTGGGTTTTGTAACGTCCGCGTTATTTATATTTAAACCTAGTGATAGTAAGACGGTGAGCCCGTCTTTCCATGTTGGCGGAATTAATGAACAAGGCGCATACGAAAAGGACGATACAACTATGTATTCAGACTTATTCGAATGCAAAGGTTTAACTATTGAACCTAAGTTTGATTCAAGTGTTCAATACAAAGTATTCTTCTATCGTTTTGATAAGAGTTTAATTAGTGATATGACTACTGGAGTGTTATCTTCAAGTTATACGCTTGTAGATAATCTTGCGGTTAAGTATGCAAGAGTTCTTATTATTCCTGAACTTGAAAACGATGAAACTATTGGTTTCTTAGACGTTTACAAGTTTAAGAAAGAATTAACCATTACGGTTGATAAAGAACAGCCTGAAGTTGTTAATTATTTTCAAGTAAAGGAAACTGGTAAAGAATGGAGATATTCTGGTGCTTCAATTAATACAGTTGATTCTACTTCTTATTATGTGCTTGAAAAGATTAATTGTGAAGGCGTAAAACAGTTTGTATTAGTTCCTAGAACTGATTCAATTTTAGGAGATACAGAAGTTAACGTTGTATATAAAACTAAAACTGGAACTTTCTCAAGTGAAACTAAGACAATAAATACTGAAAATGAATTTATTTCTATTCCTTCTGACGTAACTGAAATATATATTTCAGTATCTCAAAACGATTTATTTGATATTTACGCTTGGGCGTAAGGTGATTTATGATAGCTAAGAAGAAAAGATTAAAAAATATAATAACTTTTTCAATAATTGGCGCATTATTAATTGGTGTTTTATCTGCTTTGCTTTTAATTAAGCCTAGCGAAAAGCAAAAAATCGATTCTTCATATTTTGTTGTAGGTAAACTTAATAGTGACGGCGAATTTTTGGAAAGTGATGATTATTTAGTTACGAAAAACTATATTGCTTGTGACGGATTAACAATTACCCCTGATTATAACGCTACTACTAAATATCAAGTTTTCTTTTACGATATTGATAGGCAATTTATTAGAAAAACCGAAGAAATGACAGGTGCATATCGTAATATTGATACAGTACCTTACGTTGAATTTTGCAAGATTATGCTTATTCCTGATATGGAAGGCAAAACTTATGGTGAGTTCAAGATTAAGAACTTAAATAAATCTTCTTACGTTGATGAATTTAAAATTACTATTGACAAAACTCAAACAGAATCGGAATTTAAAAATCAATATAGTAATTTTGAAATTTTATCTGATACTAGTTATGATATGGCTACTGGATATAAATATAATTCTTCGTATAATGCAACAAATGAAGTAATTATTCCGTCTTCTTGTAAAACAATTTATATTTTATATAAATCTAACGTAAAGTTAAGTGCATTAACTATTGATTTATTAAATAATGATAATTCCGTTCGTCGAATAAATCAATCATCAAATTTTGAAACTAAGTTTGGAATGGATTATGACGTTGTCAAGATAGATATTGTTGATTTAGAAAAATATCATAGTACGAATATTAATAAAATAATTCTTCATTTTACTAAAGATGTTGAATTTATACTATATTCAGACGTGGAATTAATTTATGAGTAAAAAAAGATTTAGAAAAAACAATAAAATATCAAGCACAATAATTTCCATTATTTTGATAGTGGGAATTATTGGCGCGTTGATTTTCTTTTTAAATCCTAAAAGTTCTAAAACTTTAAAGCCGAAGTTTTACGTAGGAACTTTAAATTCGGTTGGTGAGTTCGTTGAGAACGACGATGAGATTTGTACCGACTACTTTTCTTGTGACGGATTAGAAATTTCATCGGTATTTAATACGACTACTGAGTATGTGGTTTATTTTTATCGTTATGATAAATCTTATTTAGGTAAAACCACTAAACTTCGTGGCGATTTCGTTTTAGAAGAATACGAAAATTATTCTAAGGCTATAAAATATGTTCGTTTACTTGTTATTCCTGATATTGGCGATGAAGATGTAGAAGAACATAAAATCCGTTTGTGGAACATTTACGGAATTAGTAAAGATATAGAAATTAAAGTTAACAAGAAGCAAACAGAAGTTTACGATTATTGTAAGATTGAAAGTGAAAACTCTGAATGGACGTTTGATAATAACGAATTTAAAACTTCTTCAAGCGACGTAAGAAAGGCGTTAAAGGTTATTGATTGTACAAACGTAAATACTTTTAAGATTCTTTATGTTGATAAGACTCCTATTTCTTCACTTCCTATAGAATATTATTTTGATAATTCTATCGTTAAAAATAGTATTGAATCAAGTAATATTGCTGGCGGTTATGAAATAGACGTTAAAGATGTAAATTTGCTTTACATTTCTATTCCTGCAATTATGGAATTTAATATTTACGCTTATAACTAAGGTGTTAAGATGAGAATTTTACAAAAAATAAGTTGTTTAATAACGACACTTGTTGTGTTCGTTGGAGTAATTATTAGCGGACAAGTCAATTTGTCCGCTAATTTTAATAATGTAGTAAAAGCGGAAAGTTCTTCTAACTATAATATTGAAGAATCAGATCCAATAATTGAACTTGAAAATTCTAAAATTAATGATAAATTTTTTAATTTAAATGATTATAGAATTAATAGAAATGGCGATTTAAAATCTCAATGTTTAATGTTTTTGGAATATGAATTTAGCATTGATGATTCTGAAGCAAATAATGTAAACTATTATATTTATGTTTATAATCCAACATTGTATCCATATTTAACTGAATCTGATTGTCAAGTTTATAATATAAATCATACTATATCTATACTCATTGGCGATACGACAATTGACGGGAATTTAGATTCGAAAAACGCTAATTTTAAAAAGTACAATATGAAATTATTGACTATTAGTAATAATGGTCCATTTTATAAATTTAAGTTAGATTTAACAAGTGAAGAAAAAAAAGATTTAAGAAATAAAAGCGGCATAACAACAAGAATTTATAATATAGGAGAATTAGATTTATATTATAAAATAGGCTTTTCTAATGGTAGCCTTAGTTATGAGTGCGATAATATTTCTTGTGGAACAGTTTTTACGTATACTGGTTATATGGCTGGTTGTTCAATGGAAAAATTTAGCCCTTCAACCTTAGAATGTAAAACAATGTTACGAAAAGTTGTTTCTCCTGATGTGAATTTTACTTTTTACAGACCTGGCGGTGTAAGTGATGACATTTACACTCAGCAAACTTTACATAGCGTTTATTTTCAAGTTGAAAATAAAGTTTTGGAAGAATATGGTGATTTGGTTAGAGCAAGTGCTCAATGGTATGACGCAAGACTGAAGCCATATTTAGTAACTAGTAATCAAGAAACGTATGAATTTGCTAATAGGTATATTGGACAAGACATTTCAGGAGTTTCAGATTTTGGTGAAAACTGGGCAGATGGGATGACTTGTATATTAGGGGATATTATGGTTAACGGTGTATCTATTGCAGGCTCTTTTAATCAAGATATTGGGCGACCATATTATAATTATTTTACTTATTCTTTTGGTTATAATACAAATCATGATTTTTCCATTAGTTCAAGTGCAATTATGGGTGATTACGATACTAATACTTTATATTTAGTTTTTAAAAGTGATATCGATGCAAAAGAATATACTCTTCCTTCTGAATTAATTTTTAATGAAATGAATTCATACTCACAAAAAACCAATGATTTTTCTTGTTATGGCTATAATCCTGATTTGTTTATTGAAAATAAGGAAGATTTAGAGTTGAGTGAATTTAAATATTCGATTTATGATAAGGATATTAATGATTCTGATTATGTAACTGGATTAAATTTAACAAATATTACCATAAAAGATAATTGGTGGAAAAAATATTTTGGATTTAATTTTGTTGAAAAGGAAGAAGAATTTAAAATTACACCAATTGAATCAATTAAAAGTTCCGATTTCGAAGGTGTTTCTATAGAAGATTTTTGTAATAAATATTTTATTGATAGTGCCGATTATGTTGATTTAAAAAATTTTGTAGAAACTAAAGAAAAAGATGATTGCACAACTTTTTTATTAAGATATCAAGTAAATGATTACATTTCAACAAATGCATATCATTGTTGGTATGCAGAAAGTGGTGGTGGATTTATTCAACCTTTAAATTATGCAAATAGATTAGCAGTTCAAATAGTAAATTTAAATTTTGACGTTATAGATTTATCTTTTCAATTAAATGATATTATAACCGTTATGCCTGTAGCAATGTCTCCGCAAGATTTTACTGCCGATGGGGGTACAGCTTTAGATGGCGGTTCTGATAAGTTAATAAATGAAAATTTAGAAAAAATAATCTTTTTGATATTGCTAGTAATACTACTAATAATTCTATGGCCGTTCGTTTCGGTGTTATTAGGTCCGTTATTTTCAATAGTTGGCAAAGCAATTAAACTAATTTTAAAACTTGCTATCGCTGTGGTAACGTTGCCGTTTAAATTAATTAAACCTAATAAACGCGAATAAGAAAAGCCCCGAAAATCGGGGCTTATAAGCAACATATAAGAAGAATTTTATGAAAAATAAGGAGATAAAATTATGTCAACATTTTTAACTTTAGTTTTTACAACTGTAACCGTTTGTTTAATTCAATCACTTTACCATTGGGTAAAGGACAAGTTCTTTAGGAAGAATAGAAAATGAAACGATTAAAACACACTTTAAAACTCATAGCAGGAATTTTATTTATATTAACGATAGGATATTTTGTTCATACTTGTAGAGCATTATAA
The DNA here is from genome assembly GCA_045637965.1 of Christensenellaceae bacterium. Lineage (GTDB taxonomy): Bacteria > Bacillota > Clostridia > Christensenellales > Borkfalkiaceae > HGM11412. Next base: position 25,489 of record JAZUAK010000001.1, read on the forward strand.
TTTTGAACTATGAAAGGCTTGGTTATTAAATATTATAAAAAATTAAAAGAACTTCACTATTTTCATTACATAAACATATTTTTAACGCTAATTTCGTTAGCGTTAACGGTATTTTATTTTAATTCAACGTTTATAAGAATTAAAGAATCTTTAAGAGATTTATTTAGTTCTTTTTTGAACTATATAGGTCAACTTTTTGAGTTCGATAGTGGTGTTTTAGTTAGCGTTAACGCTTATAGCGAAGTTCCATTAACGCCAATTTTTGGGCTTCCGGCAACGTGGGAAGAATTTCAAGTTGCATGGGGAAATTATTGGTCGTTATGGGCCACTCGCGAAAATTTTCAAGAATATTTAGCTTGGATAGGTAACTTTTTATATTACGCCAGCAAGATTATTCTTTTAGTTTTTGTTCCTGTAATTTTGGTGTTAATATTAACGTTCAAGCGTTATTTGAATAATCAAAATAACGATTATAACGTTGAAAGTAAGTTCTTGACTAAATATAAAAAGTTTATTGATAAGATTTACATGCCAGTTAAAAAATGGGTTAAACGCTATATAGAATTTAATAAAAAGAACGTTAAGTATTTTAAATTGTGGCTCTTTATTTGGGCGTTTAACTTCAATTTTATAGTAATACTTATAGAATTTTTTGCTTATTATCTTTATTTCGTAGTATCTTTTGACGTTTTAAGTTTATATGTTCAACTATATAAACTTTTATGCGACTTATCGGTAATGATAGCGTTTGTTCCAACGGCTATATGGATAATATTAGGCTATCTTTTATTTAATTTAATTCGCAAGCGTATAGGCTACCGTAGACTTAACCATTTAGAAGCGAAGAATTGCGGTTTTATAAACGAACGCCCTATCGTTTCGATGACGTGCGGAACTATGGGCAAGAAAAAAACGACCGCTATAACGGATATGGCGCTTTCTCAAGAAGTAATATTTAGAGATAAAGCGTTTGAAAAGATACTTGAAAACGATTTAAAGTTTCCGAACTTTCCTTGGATAAATCTCGAAAACAATTTAAAACGTTCAATGGAAAAGCATTTAGTTTATAATCTTGCGACTATTAGACAATATATGCGCCATATAGCGTTTTTGTATTCGTTTGAAAGCGAAGATAAAGCGGTTTTAAACAGCGTTAAGCGTAGACTTAGAAAATTAGGGCTTGATTATAATAAACCGCTTTTCGAGTACGATTTTGAACGCTATGGTGTGTATTATAACGATAATTTAAAGTTAACTCATATAACTGAAGTGTTAGAAACTTATGCGCAATTATATTTTATTTACGTTATAGAAACTTCGCTTTTAATATCAAATTATAGCGTTAGAACGGACACTATTAAGCAAGATTTAGGAAACTTTCCGCTATGGAACGATGACTTCTTTAAACGTGACGTTCGTCTTATGGAGTCATATAGTAGGCACGCTAAGATTATTGACTTCGATATGCTTCGTTTAGGTAAAAAAATAATCGAAGATAATCCTAAAAAGGACAGCTTCGAGTTTGGCGTTATTCTTATAACGGAAGTTGGTAAAGAACGTAAAAACAGCGTTACGCTTCAAGAAGTAAAGATTAAAGAACTTTTAGCAAATCAAAAGAACGACGGATTTAACGACTCGCTAAAAATGATACGACACAGCGCTACGGTAGATAATTTTCCGTTTGTAAAGATATTTACGGACGAGCAACGCCCTTCTTCGTGGGGTGCAGACGCTAAAGATTTATGCGAAATAGTTCATATTAAAGAGTCGTCCGAAACTCATCTTGCTATGCCGTTTTTCTCTTTAACTGAACTCGTTTATAGTTTTTTATTTTCAAAGTTTAATAACCTATATTTTCAATATCGTTTTAATCGAGCAGATAATACGTTGTTTATGTATTTGGTCAAAAATAGTTTTACTCTTTTACATAAGTATTATAGGCGTATTTATAACACTTTCGGTTTTTGCACTCTTGCCGTTCAAATTGAAGCAGGCACGCAAGACGGCATAATGACGGATAAACAATATTATTTAATGCACAAGAAGATTTATTCAAAGCGTTTCTCTACCGACTGTTTTAGTGACTTTTACTATCGCCGAGCGTTACGTTCCGATATCGGTATTTGTGATTTTGAAGAATACGAAACTGAAAAGGCAACGATTATGGAACTTGAATGTCAAAACAGTTATTTCATAAACGATTTAACTAATAAACACAACATTGATAAGGAGTGATATATGAGATTAGTAAATATAAAAAATCGATATATGTTTAAAAGTAATAACCCAAATGGTTTGCATACTTACGCTACATATTACGATAGAAAAAATAAGCGTTATAACGCTATTCAGTTAACGCATTTATACGTTAAAGATGCTAATCGTTTTAAGCAAGTTTCTAAAGGTAATATTATGGTAACTAAGTTTAAAGAATTTGACGTTCCTAGTGGTGTAAGAAATCAATATTACAATAAAAATGTTAACGGAAGCAAGATTGATTTAAATGATAAAAATGTTACTTATATAGCAAAACGTCATTTAACAAAAAAACAGTCTGATAAAATCAAACTGTTTGCTAATAAATTACATAAATAAAAAGAATTCCGTGGGTTATTATTACTGCCCCACGGAAAAAGAAAATAATATTTTGCTTTAAGCTTAATATTATTATACGCAATTTTATAAAAATATGCAAGTGTTTTTACAAAAAAAGAGCCAGTCGGCTCTTTTTTAATTTATACCAAGTTTTTCAAAGAAGAATTTATCTCTATTTTCTATATCTTTATCTGTCATAATAATAACGTTTTTATTGTTTTCCTTGTAAACTTTTTCTGTGTATTCTTTTTTTCTTAAGTATGGTTTATTTGTCAGTTCGCAGTATTCTATGTAAACATTATGGTCGGGCAAGAAAAAATCCGGATGAAGAACTTTCGTTTCTTCGTTTTCTTTATAGAAAAAATCTGGTTCGTATACAAGACGAACTTTTTTCATAAAGAACCAATCGCTAATCATAGATTCCGCTCTTGATCTTACCCAAACACCATCAGAGCACTTAAATTTCTTATTCCCATGTTCATCTAATATTAAAGTTTCGTTACAATTAGTTATTCTTATATCAATGCTTTTTTCGTGATATTTCTTCCAACATTTAACACAAAAATGTTTTCCGTTTGATGGTTCGCCACAAATAATACAAGAGAGTTCACTTTCGGGTTTATTTTCTTCTTTAACTTTTTTACATTCACAAACAACGTCTTTTTCGTTCCATTTGCCACAATCGGCACATTGAACTATTTCCCCTTTTTTTGCTTGCATACCGTGTTTACGGCATAAGCCGTCTTTTCTTGCTTTTCCCATATAAACGTTAGTAGGTTCGCCACAAATGGGGCAACAAAGTTGTTCTGACATAATTATACTCCTTAAAATGAAAAATGCACTCTCCGAAGAGAGTGCACCAAATATCTCTCTTATGGAAAGTAGTTGCTCATACTCATTTCATCATAAGTTAAAGAGAGATACTTGTATCGATAGTATCCCTTATGATGAAACTTAATTGTATGAGCAATTTCATTATACCCGTGATACTATGTTTTGTCAATATTAAACTTCTTGTTTTGGCTCTTTTTTAGGTCTTCCTCGCTTAGGGATTAAGTGGTTATCTCTTAAATTTCGCATATATTCCTTATATTCTTGGCAAGAGCCTTTACAAACTAATTTCTTGCAATTTAAACAGAATTTAAATTCAAGTGATAAATCGTAGGTATTCATAAAATAAACTCCTTTAAGTACAATTAAGTTTCATAATGGGGATATTAGGGCGGAAAACCCGCCCTAAACACTTAGTTAGTATAAAATATTATCGTAGTTTTCTAAAATAGATAACACTAATAACTGCTCTAACTTATTAACTTCAAAATAGTTAAGCGCTTCAGATATTTCATAAATATCTAAAGGCAAAGTATTCGTTACGTCTTTAATTTCAATAATTTCATTACCACGAGAAATCTTGTTACGGATTTCTTCTTGTGTTTCTCCGGTAAAGATAGCCAAATGTGCTCTACCATTACTTACTGTGATTACTCTAAATGCTTTCATAAGTGCTCCTAATGCCTAAACGGCTCTAAATTTATTCACGACAAGAACCGTAAAATAAAGAAGGTTCACGGCGTGCCGTGTACCTTCTTAACGGACAATATATACACCTTAGGATAAAAGTCAAGTTAGTGCCGAAGGTAGAGACCGAATTTCGTTTTGTGTGCAAAGGCTAAATGTCGGAGTGTCTAAGTAGCAAATAAGACCACTGTATTTATTTGACTGCTTACTTCTTTACTTTTAGACTTAGGTGTGTTTTCTATAAGAGAAAAAAATCCTTATTCCACAAGAGAGATAAACTTGCCCACCCTTGATAAAGTGTAATTAAGTCAGAAGGGGCGGGCGGGTAATAATTAAATAAGCGAACCGCTATTTTTTAAAGGTTTCAGTCATAGTTGCTTTTAAATTTAATGTAGAGTTATAAAAATTAACTTGTTCAATTGCTTTTTGGCGACTCTCAAACGTTAACGTTCTAATTAGTTTTCCACTATCACAACTTAAAACGTCGACTTCGTAAACGATTTTATATTTCTTTTTCATAATCAACCTATCCTTTCGCAGTAGTAAGAGAACGTAAAACCGCCTGCACCGTTATAGTTTACGTTGTTGTAAATCGTATCGCCATCTTTATCGTCGAGTCTAACGAACTCTTTATAATGCTCGATAGCAAAATTTAATGCTGAATTAAAATAATAAAAGTTATGAGTGTGAAAATTACAATCAATTTTGCTTAATATTGTTACCTTATACATAAGTTACTCCTTTTTATGCTTTTATTTTAAAGTTTTTAAATCTAAAACTGTCATTTGATGTATCGTAATGTCTTAAACTGCCATTTTGAAATTTGACAGTCACACAAATTTGTTTTCTACCCGTATAAAAATCTTTTTTTATCGTTTTATTGGTATGTTTTTCTTTTGCTATCATAAAACCGCAGGTTTCATTATACACTTCTCGTTTAATTACTATACCTGTTGATGGTGTATCATTAAACCATCCAAGCACGTCTTCAACTATGGTTCCTATTTTTAAATGCCATATTTCGCTTTTTGTCATAATCTTTTCTCTTTCCTTGACGGACTTAATTTTATTAAGTGACTTTCGTATCGAAAGTGCACGCGTGCCGTGTGCTTTCTTATCCAGCAAAATTTACGAATAAGGATAAAAGTCAAGTAGTGCCGTAGGTAGAGACCGATTTTTGTTTTGCTTGCAAAGGCAAAAAGTCGGAGTGTCTTTCGATAAATAAGACCACTGTATTTATTTAATCGAAACACTTTACTTTTAGCATTATTTGTATCACAAATATAGATAAAATTCCTTTTTATTTTGCTTGACAATATAATTTTGAACTTATATAATACAATTATTAAGTTATATAAAGGAGTTTTTATGATAAATAAAATAAAAGCAGTAATGTCTATGACTGGAACAACTCAATTAAAATTAGCCAAAGCGCTAAGCACTACTCAAGCAAATATATCTCGCATAGTTAATCTTGGAGATAAGATTAGGATATGCGAGTTAAAAGAACTCGTGTCGGTGTGCGGTGGAACTGTAGAAGTTTCTATCGTTTTACCGAACGGTACGAAGTTATAAATAGCAAAGCAAAAAGGGCTTTCGTAGTCAGCGGTTTAGCGACTCGAAGCCCTTTTGCTATTTCTTCGTTTAGGTAAAAAATGAAATATTAGGTATATAAAAATGTATAAATTTACTGCAAAAGAAAAATTGAAAGCAATTCAAGCACTTAAAACTTCTTCTATTTTGGTAGTTTGCAGAAGATATAAAATAAATCGCTCAACGCTTTGGCGTTGGATAAAGCGATATGATGGTTCTATTCAATCTTTAGAACCAATGTTTTCGCGCAAGCATATATTACACCCTAATCGTCAAACTGAATATGAAATAAACTGTATATATAAGTTGATTCGTCGCAATCCAGATATAGGGCTTAACGAACTTTACGGTAAACTTTATCGCAATTATGAATATAGGCGTAACCCTGTAACGCTTTATAGGTTTTTACGAAAGAATAACTATTTTAAAACTAGACCGAGAAAACCTTACATTCCTAAGCCGTATGATACGCCTATATCTATTGGCGAAAAGTGGCAATTAGACGTAAAGTTTGTTCCGCGTGGTTGTTATTCGGGTAACGAACCTTACGAGCGTTACTATCAATATACGATTATTGACGAAGCAAGTAGAAAACGATATATTCGAGCGTATAAAGAGCACAGTCAAGATTCTACCGTTGATTTTGCTTTACGTAGTTTTGATTATTTTGGTTATTTACCAAAGATAATTCAAACTGATAATGGTTCAGAGTTTAGACTGTTAAACGAAAAGACAAAAGACGGTAGAATTCACTCTTTCGATAAACTATGTTTTGATTTAAATATCGAACATAAAACTATACGACCAAGAACTCCACGCCATAATGGTAAAGTTGAGCGTTCTCATAGGAACGATAGCGAAAGATTTTATCGTTATTTGCATTACTATTCGTTTGACGATTTACAAAGTCAAATGAAAGATTATTTACGCCGTTCAAACAACATACCAACTTCGGTATTACGGTCTTCTGATGATAAACGGCGTTGGCTATCTCCAAATGAAAAAGAATTAGAACTTAAACTTTTAGCGTAAAGAAAAATAAAAAATATAAGCCGAGCGTGACTCGGCTTTTCTTCGTGCTATAAAGTTTAAAATATACAATTTTTCTTTATTTCCTTTAAGATTTTATATAAATATTAATAATTTAAAAATTTTTTCAAGTTATTTTGTCGCAATGACTTGACAATTTAACATTTAATACTATATGTTGTATAAAATATTTACAAATATAAAACCAAGCAACAATATTTTTAAAAATAAATCTACTTTTTCACAGTAAATTTGATTGAATTTACATGTTTTTTGACTAAATTTACTATTGACATTTCACTATGAATAGTTTATAATTTAATTATTCTCAATCATAGGAGAGTTTTATGAAAAATTTTATGAAAAAAGTTTTGTCTATTGCATTTTGCACGCTTACAATTTGTTTAGCGTTTTCGCTTGGCGGATGCAAAAATAACGGTGACGACGATAATGGTCCCACCGACCTTTCAACCCTTTCAATAAGTTGTTTGGGCGATAGTTTGACTGCCGGCGAAGGAATAGATTTTGCCTACCCCTTCATTTTATACGATACTTACAAAATGAACGTTAGAAGTTTCGGCGTTGGCTGGTCAACTTGCGCGGTGGTTAACGATTGTTCTTGCCACCCAAACAAGCAAAACGCTCACAACGCGATGTGTTTAAGATATAGCGTTATGCCAAAAGAAAGTGACGTTATTGCCGTAATGTGCGGTGTTAACGATAGCGGTTTAGTTCCTTTAGGAACTATTAACGATACTGATAACACTACTTTCTACGGTGCGCTTAACGATTTATGCACTAAATTAAAAAGTGAGTACAGTAAAAGTTACGTCTTCTTTATGACAAGTTTTAGTTACGATAATTCAACCGAAATAAGAGGTGACGGAACGGCTAGAAAAGACTACTATGAAACGGCGGTAAAAGCCATTTGCGAAAAGTATGGGTACGACGTTTTCGATACTTATAACGCTTTAGATTTTTCCACGGATAGAGATACGGTTGACAACGTTCACCCAACCCAAGAATTCACGTCGAACGTGTGGGCACCCGCCGTTGCTGAATTTATTAAAACCAATTACAAAAAACCGTAAAAAAATAAGGTAAGCCAAATTTGGCTTACCTTTAATTTTTATTCAAAGAACGTTATGCTGTGATAGAACGTTTTACTGCACTTTGCGTCAAGCGTGTCGATAGACTTTTTATCTTCGATTTTTCTTCCGCTACCGTGAACGTCGGGAAGCCCCGTCCACGGTTCGATTGCAATAAAGGGCTCGTCGCCTTCCGTCCATAAAACGAGATGTGGGAAGTCGCTATAATAAACGGCGAGTTCTTCTTTATCGCCACGGCATAAAGTTGCGCGCTTTGACTTAACGTTTTCAACGATTATAGACTCTCCGTCGTTTTCGGGAATAAAGAAATCGCCAAGCGCGATTCCGTTTTCTTTAACGGAAACGTCGCTATACTTATTGTTAATATAGTTTTCGGTTAAAAGAGAGTTTTTAACTACCGTTTCGTCGGTATCGAACTTGATTGAATATTCACTTACTTTACCGTCAAGCGCGTAACCTTCGTGGCAACCAACGTTATAGTACATTTTGCCGTCGCCATGATTTTCCGCAATATAGTAAACTTGAAGTGTCGTGCAAGCCACTTTGAACATTACCCTAAACTTAAAATCATAGGGATAAGACTTCTTAGTTTCTAAACTGCTTTCTAAAAGAAAGGTTGCGGTAGTTTTTTCTTCGGTTACGACTTTATATTCGCTCTTTCTCGCAAAGCCGTGGGCCTTCATTTCGTACTTACTATCGCCGATTTCATAGTACCCGTCCCAAACGCAACCGTTAACCGGGAAAAGAATGGGAGCGTGGCCTTGCCATACGGGCGAACCTTGCCATATTTTTTCTTTACCTAAAAATTTAACGCTAACGATTTCCGCGCCAAGCGTTGAAATATCAACTGATAAGTAGTCGTTTGAAATATTGATAATTTTACTCATAATTTTTCTCCTTACGGATATATTTTAGGGTTTAATATAAATTTTGTCAAGGTGGATATTAAAATATATTTTAAAGTCCATAAAAAAACTTGTGTTTTTAGTCTACTTTGTGATAGAATAAAAAAAGCACACGAAAATCAAGATATATTCAAGGAGATATTATGGATATTAAGGCTATTGAAAAGAAGTGGCAGGCTAAATGGGAAAAAGACAAAATCAATAATTTTGATAAGAAGAACCTTGACAAGAAGTTCTACGTTTTAGAAATGTTCTCTTACCCTTCCGCTGCTAAACTTCACGTTGGCCACTGGTATAACTACGGTCCTACCGACAGTTACGCTAGATACAAGAAGATGAAAGGGTTTGAAATTTTTCAACCAATGGGTTTCGACGCGTTCGGTCTTCCTGCGGAAAACTACGCTATAAAAACTGGCGTTCACCCGCAAGACAGTACCGAAAACAACATCGCTCTTATGGAAAACACTTTAAAAGAAATGGGCGCTATGTTCGATTGGTCTAACGAAATTAAAACTTGCATGCCCGACTATTATAAGTGGACGCAATGGCTCTTTTTACAACTTTACAAAAAGGGCTTAGCGTATAGAAAGGAAGCGCCGGTTAACTGGTGCCCGGATTGCCAAACCGTTCTTGCTAACGAACAAGTAGTTCAGGGGCTTTGCGAAAGATGTCATTCAACGGTAGTCCAAAAGGACCTTACTCAATGGTTCTTTAAAATTACCGATTACGCGGAAGAACTCTTAACCGGTCTTGAAGGTCTTGATTGGCCTGAAAAGACTAAGGCTATGCAAAAGAACTGGATTGGCAAATCGGTTGGCGGTGAAATCACTTTCAAGCTTGAAGACGGATCTGATGAATTTAAGGTATTTACTACTAGAGCGGACACGGTGTTCGGCGTATCTTACGTCGTTTTAGCACCCGAGCATCCGCTCGTTAAGAAGATTACCACCCCCGAACAAGCCGAAGCAGTTCAAAATTACGTTGACGAAACGGCTAAAACTAAGGAAATTGAAAGACTTTCTCTTGATAGAGAAAAAACCGGTGTTTTCACCGGCGCTTACTGTATCAACCCCGTTAACGATAAGAAAGTTCCCATTTGGATTTCCGATTACGTTTTATACTCTTACGGCACGGGTTGCGTTATGGGCGTTCCTTCGCACGATGAAAGAGACTTCGCATTTGCAAACAAATACGGCTTACCTATCACTCGCGTCGTTAAAGGCGGTAGCGGTGTTGACGATACGCTTCCCTTCGTTGGCGACGGCATCTTAGTTAACAGCGTTTCTTACGACGGGCTTAGTTGTGAAGAAGGAAGAAAGGCAATCCTTCAAGACTTAGCAATCAAGAACCAAGGTGGTTTCAAAATTAATTATAGGCTTCGTGACTGGCTCGTTTCCCGTCAAAGATATTGGGGCGCACCTATCCCCGTTATCCACTGCGATAAGTGTGGTATAGTTCCCGTCCCCGAAGAAGATTTACCCGTTAAACTTCCTTACGACGTTGAATTTAAACCCGACGGAAAATCTCCGCTTGCTAAATGCGAAAGTTTTATGAACGTTAAATGCCCCGTTTGTGGTGGCAAGGCTCATAGAGACCCCGATACGCTCGATACGTTCGTATGTTCAAGTTGGTATTTCTTAAGATATCCCGACGCTCATAATAGTAAAGAACCTTGGGACGTTGACTATATCAATCAAATGCTCCCCGTTGATAAGTACGTTGGCGGTGCTGAGCACGCTTGTATGCACCTTTTATACTCAAGATTTATCACGAAAGCACTTCGCGATATGGGTTACTTGAACTTTGACGAACCCTTTAAATCTCTCGTTCACCAAGGCGTTATTTTAGGCCCTGATGGAAACCGTATGAGTAAATCTCGCGGTAACGTTATTTCTCCCGACGATTACGTTAAGGAATACGGCTCTGATATATTTAGAATGTATCTTATGTTCGGCTTCTCTTATACGGAAGGCGGTCCTTGGAACGACGGTGGTATTAAATCTATCGCTAAGTTCTTAGATAGAGTTGAAAAAGTGGTAACGAGCGTTAACGATTATAAGAATAATAAAGTTACGAACTTTGGCCGTGAGGAAAAAGAACTCAACTATTCAAGGCACTATACGATTAAGATGGTTGATAGAGATATGGAAACGTTCTCGTTCAACACTGCTCTTGCAAGGCTTATGGAATACGTTTCGGCTATTTACAAGTACGACGCGCTTCCCGCTGAAGAAAAGAACGTTTCATTCTTAAAAGAATGCATTAGCGATTTAGTATTATTAATTGCTCCGTTCGCACCGCATTTTGGCGAAGAACTTTGGTCAATTCTTGGCAATAAGAAATCAATCTTCTTGGCTGAATATCCCGTATTTGATGAAAAGGCTCTTATTAAAGACGAGATTGAATACGCCGTTCAAATTAACAGCAAAGTTAAGGCAAAAATCACAGTACCTAGCGATGCTGAAATTAGCGACATTGAAAAGATTGCAGTTGAAAACGAACTTATCGTAAAAGCGCTTGAAGGCAAACCCGTTAGAAAAGTTATCGTAATCAAAGGCAGACTCGTTAACATTATTGCATAATAAAAAAGATAAAAAAGACGGCTAAACTTAGCCGTCTTTTTTAGTTATGAAACGCTACGCGTTGTTATGAGTTTGCTATCGCAAACGATATGAACGCAAATGCGTGATATGATTTTTGCATTTAGCAAAAAGTTGCGGATATTTTTATATAATAAAAAACTCTCGGTTTCACGAGAGTTTTTTGATTTGGTTAGTTATTTAAAACAACTTAAGACGTTAGTTGCAAGTATATCAAGGCTCGACAAGGCGGGGCGGTAACAATAGACCTTTGGGGTCATTGTTAGTGCAACGGCTTGGCAGTAAACGAAGATAGACGACGCAAATAACGGCTTAAGCGTCAATGTCTACTTGATTAAGAAGTTGCTCTTCCTGAGTTCTAAGTTCTTTGGGTACTACGATGTTATCGTAATTGATATAGTACTTTTTAACGGTTACAGTATAGTAGTCGACAAATCTAACGGCAACGTAAGATACTGAGAATAAAGGAATAGTTATAAGTAAAGCAATACCAAAAGTTGGTAAGAAAGTGATTCCCATTACTACCAAGTGCAAAACACGCATGGTAAAGTAGGAAATAAATCTTTCAACCATAGTTCTTGCGGTAAGACCTTTGAAGGCATCCCTAAAAGCAACTGAAGCGGTTACGTTTTCACATACCATTTTTGCAGGAACCATACCAACGAGCATAAGCCTAAACGAATCGGCAAATATAATGAAAAACATTATAAGCGTTAATGTGAAAATCCCTAAAGACGATATGCAAGTTACAAAAATTAAAAGCGATACCGAAATAATAAAAACGTTATAAAAGAATAACGAAACGACGCAGTACGCAGCGTAACGAACCGCAGGTTTGAAATGCTCTACTAAAGTTGAGAAGAACTTAGCGTGGCGTAAACTTGACATATGTTCGTTAACGTTAACCGCAACCACGTAATCGCAAATACGCGTTACGAACTTAGCAACTTCGATAACGGCAACGATACCTAATATTACGGCTAAAAACTCACTAATATCTGCTTTAAAAGAATTTACAACCGCTTGGACGTGGGAAGTAAGTTCGCTTGCAAAATTAGTATTGCCAACGTCGTTTAAAATAATAAAGTTCCTAAGCGAAGTTCTTAAAAAGGTAATAAACTCGCCGTATTCTTGGCTACCCTTAACGTCGTTAATTATAATACCCGCCAACAAGAAGCACGCAATCGTTAAAATTGAAGAAATAAGCGTTCTTGAAAAGAGCGTTTTGTAGCAAAGCGGTTTGTTCGCCATTGCAATTTTAATACCGTTCGTTACTTTCATTTTACACCTACGAGTAATTATTTGAATTTATTATATAACAATTTGCAATATTTGTAAAGCGTTTAAAAGGCTCAAAAAAACGGCGCAATCGCGCCGTCAAAAGCTTATTCCATTGCTTTTATATATCCTTCAACCAAAGTTACTTGATCTCCAAGAAGTTTTCTAATATCTTCATCGTTTTCAAAAGCGGTTAAACGATCTTCTTTTGGAAGTTTGGAATAGTAGTTAATTGCCTGCTTTAAAATTTCGTTTTTAATTCTCGATATTTCAATCTCGGTTGCAGGTTTAACGTTATTATTAATACTTGCTTCTTCCTTTTTTAAAGTATTATTATACTTTAACACTTCTTCAATTTTATCGTTTTGCTCTTTGGTTAACTTTTCGATATTATCATTAATTTCAACGGCTTTTTCAATATTTAAACTATTAACCGCCGATTGATAATCTTTTTTAAGCCCGTCGATTTTTTCGTCGTTTTGCTTAAGTTCAGTTGCAACGGAATCGTCAACTTTTAAAAGGTCCTTTATCTTTTCCGTGCTTAAATTCCTTATTTGTTCCGACACGATTGTAGAGCGAGAAATTCCCCTTTTTATCGCGTTAGCGCCGAGTTTTTCTTCAAGGCCATCGTAAAGATTATCTATTTCTTCTTTTTTAGCGTTGCCTATTGACACAAGTGAGTTCGCCTTTTCTTCCTGAGTTTTTAAAGCCTTTTCATACTCATTATCAAGAGCGCCTTTTTTAAGCGCGTACTTTTCTTCAACGCCGAGTTTTGCCTTTTCTTCAATCTCTTCTTTAGTAAGCGGTTCGTAAGTCATCTCTTCAAGCGACACTTTACCACCTTTACCTTCTAAGTCGGAATTAAGTTTTATAAGTTCTGACTTGAAAGTTTCTTTTTCTTTATCGTAATCGTCGTTATTATCTTCAGTTAACGAAGTGGGAACGACTTCACCCTTTTCATTATTTAATTTTTTAAAATATTGTAATATCTTTTCGCTTAAACTAAACATTTTATCCACCTATCGTGAGTTTATCTCTCACTCGCTTTAAAATTTTTCCGTCAAACAGCGTAACTTCTTCGTCGCAAAACTCAAGTTTTAAAAGGTCACCAACCTTATCGTGAACCGTTTGACTTAGAAGTTTTCCATCACTACTCATAATTATTTCATAACCGTCGAAATGGCGCTTGACGTGATAATTTTCTCCTTTATTTATAACGTAAGTTGACATTTATATCTCCTGAACTATAAATTTAGTGGGTTTATACCCATCTGAAATAACGTAAACACCCGAAACGTCGGGGTCGGCGTAAACGGAAGTTCCACGCCTGAAAGTTGATTGTTCTGTGTAACCAGACCCCCTATCGTAAACCCCTTTAAAAACTTTACCCGTCTTAATATATAAAACGTTTACAACGTTACCACTTGGGTATCCGCATATTGACGACACTCCGTTTACAAGCGCTTTCGTTGTAAACCCACTTCCCGTAGAAGTTCTATAAATCATAATTTTAAGCCCGTAATCAGCAGATATAAAACCTAAGTATAACTCCCCGTTTACGTAACCTAAAATACACGCATCATACACGCTCGTTGAATATTTTTCAATGAGAGATTCCCCTTTATAGTTATATAAAGTTACGGTGTTTTCGTTTAAATAAGTTATCCAATTTTCTTCGCCTACCGTGATTAAAGAAATACGGCGCTTGCACGATAAGTAATCAACTTTACCGTTTACGGTAACTTTTAATCCGTCAAGCGTGAAAGGAATACCTGCCGAAACTGAGAAAACAAGTTCGTTTTCACCTGAAAACACACCAAGTTCAAAGGAAATAATCGTTTCGGTAGAAGTCGTTTTACCGGACTTTATAACCTCGTCGTTTTTATATAATTCGTATATGAGTGGCAATGATTCAGGGGCGTTTAAAACAGCCGTTACGCTAACGATACCGTCAACGCTCGCCTTAAATTTTAGCGACCTACTAAACACGGCTTTCTTTTCAGGAACGGATAAATCAAACGTTAAAACTTTTTCCTTTTGACTTTCCGTTTCCTTTATGAATTTTTCAAGTTTTTCTTCAAGTTCCATAACTTTTATATACGCCCTTTTGCCGTAATCGTAATCTATCATACGTTCTCCTTTACGTAGTCAATTTGAAAGGAAAGTTTATATATCTCAGTTTCACTTGAAAGCGACGTGATTTTAAACTTAAAACTCTCTCCCCTAATGCAAGGATAAAAGTCGCCTTGACCATAACCTTTAAAGTTATGGCTAACACTTTTATTTTCCGTAATTATAGTTAAAGCGCAATCACCCTTATAATCAACGCTAACCTTTTTTAAGTTTTTGTTTTTCTCAGCGATTGAAAAATCGCAATATTCGCTTTCCCAAGATTTTAAAAGGTTTTCGCCAAAAATTTGACCACCGTCATCTATAACGCAAGGTTTTAACGCATTTGAAGTTAACGCTAAAACTTTGTTTTGTGAACCTTTATAATAGCAAACGTCAACGAGCGGAATATTTAACGAAAGGTATGAAGTTTTATTTCTAACGTCGTATTTAAGCACTGCTTTTTGAACTTCGCCCGATACGTTCACGTTTAAAATAAAATAAACGTTTTGCCCGTCGAACACGCCTTTTGCATTTTGATTATCCGCGGATAAAACCACTTCGTCGTACTCTTGCAAAATCTTCGTTGCCGATAAGCCGTTAAACGCGTAAAACCCGCTACTCGTTAGCATAACGATAAAATCACCGCATTCGGTAACCGTTTCGCCATAAATTTTACCTTGCTTACCATAAAGATTATCTACCGAAAACTCTTCCTGATCGCCACTTGCTATAACTCTTAAAATTCCGTATTCGCAAAAAACGTAGACGTAACCTAAGAAACTCACCGCTTTTAAAAGTTTACCTTGATCACCTGCAAAACTAATAAAACCCGCTTCACTTAAAGAAATTGCCCAGTTGGTCGGGTCGAAATCGTCGGAAAACCATAGCGATTTGCCTTCGCCCGCACCGGTAGCAAACGTTCTTTCGTTATGCATACAAAGTGAGGTTAACGGTGGCGCACCGTCAACGGCAGTTAAGTTTTTCCCATCTAAAACGAATAAACCTTCAGCCGAAGTCGACACGAGCAATACGTCCGAATCAAGATAGTTATACTCAATAAAATCGGGAACTTCACTAAAAGTTTGGGTTGATATTTTTTCGTAATTTTTGCCGTTTACGTTCGCCAAATATAAGCACTTGTCTTGAGCGTAATAAACTACGTACTCAACGTATTTTCCACTTGTCACGTCATACTTAATATAAGGATATAAGGCGGTTAAAGTTAAATTTCCACTTGAGATATTATCGTTTCCGTTAAGATTAGAAACGCCTATTCCACTTTTTAAAGTTCCGTCGCTTAAGTCAAAGTTGTGGAAAAATTTTGCGCGGGATACGTCCAGCCTTTTTTGGCTTTTCGTTCCGCGCATACCGTTTGCAAAAGAATTAATCGTTGCTCTTTTTGAATAAACGTTTGGACGCTTTAACATTAAAACCACTCCCTTGCCTTTATTAAAGTGTTTTTATTTGCTCTATTATAAATTTTAAGCGACTCTATGAACCTATCGAAAAACGTTGCGCTCTCTTGATATCTTCCTTTGTATAAAAGGTATTCAGCAAGCACGCCGTAACAAATTTCCGCATCCGATATAACACCTTCGTAGACGAATTTTTCGTTTAAATTTGATGCTTTAGGAAAATAATAGTACTCCACCGTAATATCGCCGTCAGTTTGGATTTCGGTTGGTAAAATCTTATAGCCACCTTGACCACCACTCACTATAACGCTTTTTATTTTATACGGGTTAAACGCAAACCTTTCGTATTTGACTAATCCGTTTTCGCTTATAAAACTTTCCTTTGCCGTTATGGGGAAATATACAGCAATCGACCTTACCGCCTGATTATAAGCGGATAACAACATACTTTTATCGCTACTATAAGTATCTTCTAAACTTAAGTCGCCGTTAAGATACTTCAAAAGCCCGTCATCTGCTAAAATTTCAACTGATTTTTTTATAATTTCAGAAACCGTCATATTTCTCCTTTTTAATCTCCGCCCGCTTGGGCGGAGATAACGTTATTACGCTTCAGTAATACCCGTAATAGCCGTTTGAGCCCAGGGGCGAGAACATAAGAGTTCAGCGTACTTAACCAAGGTTGCGCGGTATACGGGTTTATTGTCAAGTTGCTTTAAGATTCTACCGTCTTCACCTTCAATCCATTGCCAATCGCAAAGTTGATGAATAGCAAAGTCGTCAGTATTTAAAAGATACATACAGCCCGGAGGACAGAATCTATCCGAAACGACGGGAATGCCGTTAAAGGAAATAGTTTTAAATCCGCCTTGAAGGTCCATAGTTTCAACGTTACGTCTGTAAGTTGATAAGTGATTCATAAGCGCTCTCTTTACGCCCGATGAACATAAAATAAAGTTTATTTTACCACCAAAACTATCTTCGATTTCGTCAATTTGGGCTTGAATCATAGATTCACTAATTTCGCCCGCGTCAGTTTTAACCATTGGGAATAAACTTAAGTAACTTGATTTGTTAAGACCGTAAAGTTCAGTAACTTCCGGATCGAAAAGCGCGCTTAAGCCTGTAAGTTCGTTACCAACACCGTTTACAAGCGCAACGTACGAACCGCTATCAAGCATATTCGTTTCAATAACCGCGTTAAGGTAAACTCTCTTTTCAACTCTATCAATCTTATTGACTTTGAAGGTTTTACCTTCAAATAAAAGTTCGTCGTAAGAATTGTAGAATTGAATAATCATACCTTCTATAAAGTTGTATAATTTATC
This sequence comes from Christensenellaceae bacterium, assembly GCA_045637965.1. Classification (GTDB taxonomy): domain Bacteria; phylum Bacillota; class Clostridia; order Christensenellales; family Borkfalkiaceae; genus HGM11412. Next base: position 42,971 of record JAZUAK010000001.1, read on the forward strand.
AGGCTTAAAATAGTTAGCGCCCACGTTAGAAATTTTAGAAAGTTTGCCCGTGCCGTTGCCAAAAAGCATTCTGCTAAAATTGAAATTAGCCGCTTTCATAAGAGCATCAAGTTCTTCGTTTAAAATGTTAGTAATTGCGCCTGACTTGTTTTCACTTGCCCTAATTGCCTTATCACTAATTTCAATAGTGCCGTAAAGGTTTTTAAGGTTAATTTTAAATTCGTAATACATATTACTGTAAGCGGTGGGTAATTCCCCGTCTTCAGTACCAGCACCAACACCACCGTTGATACCAAGTTTTACAATCTTTTTAATTTCTTTACCCCAAACGTTATCGGTGGTCTTTTTAATTCTTGCTAAGAACGGATTTGCGTTATAGTCAAGATATTCGGAAACAACGTCCAAATAAGCAGTCTTTAACACTCTATCCGCAGTTTTCATAGTAACCGTCATAGTTATTTAATCTCCTTTGAATTTTCAAAAATTTTCATTGCAATTTTACTTGCTTCATGTAACGTTCTGGGTTTTGACGGCGGAAGGACTATCCCATCGCCGTTTCCCATAAATTGCCCGACTTTCGGTTTTGAACCGCTAACGCTATCGAGATACTCGCGAATTATCCCGTCTTTAACCGCTTGATTAGTTTTTGCGGTTTCCAAAATATACTTATCGGATAGATAATAGTCCGATTGACTTTTAACTTTATCCTTAAGATATTTAACGTACGCTCTTTCCAAAAAGCCTTCGGCTTCGTCTCCACTATTTACGGCTGTTTCATATAGAGACGGTAAAATTTCTTTCGCTTCAGGATAAGTTTCCGTAAAAGCGATTTTCCCCTTTCGTCCGTCAGCGTTATCCGAGATAACGGGTATTTTTTCGGATTTTTTCAGACTTTCGTTTTCCCTAACCAATTCCTTAATTTTCTGACTGCGTCTGGTAAATTCAGATTGTAAAGAATTGTAAGCGTTAAGCAAATCTTCAACGCTTGAAAACTTGCCGAGCGATAAACTTTCCTTCTCGCCTAAACTATATTCCGCCCCTGCGGTTTGCGATGTATTAACGCTTTCGTTTTCAGTTGGTAATTGCTCAATTTCTCCCGCTTTATTTTCCATAATTCTCCTTAAATATTATTTATTGCGCTTTCAAGTTGTAATTTATTTAAGCTTTGTTTATGCTTATTTAAGTGCGCTTTTATTCTGTTTTTATATTCGCATTCGCCAAGTTTGACGTTTTCAAGCGATAAAAGTTTTCGTAAATGCTCTTCAATATGAACGGAATGCTCGTCAAACTCGTCAACTTCTAAATCACCCCTTTCAAGTTCAAGATTTTCCTTTTCAGCCTTTGCCGTGTGAAGAGAAGAAATATCTTTCACGTTGGCAAGCGAGCCGTAACCTAAAATTTCTAAAACTTTCACTTTCGTTCTTGAAGAGAGATTGCCGTTATCGTCGCCTAAAAGACCGCTTGATAACATTTCAAGCACTGCCGTTTTCTTTTGAGCAGGCGTTTGAGTGAGTTCGTTTTCGGTATCGAAAATAACGTCGTCGGAAGATAAGTCGCTTGAGTTAAAATAGAATAACTTTACGCTTTTACCTTCGCCCGTTGAACGCATAATTCTAGTTGAACAAGCAAACTGTTTAAAGAGTCTAATCACTTGTTTGGCAATCTCTTTAAGGGCGTTTCTAACCGATTCGGCGGTAACGGATAATCTCGTTTCGTCTTGCTCGATTAAAAGTTCAAGCGCAACGCCACTCATCGTTGACCTTGTAAGCGAAGAACTTCTCGAAATTTCACTCGTGCCCGACAAGGTTATAAACTCGTTTGAAAGCCTTTCTTCTTCGTAAGTAAAATCAAGCGGAACTGAACCAGAACTCATCATTTGCGGTGGACGCGAGCCCTGCCTGTAAACGATAACTTTACCGGGCGACAAGCCATCGTCAACCAACTCGTCGGTATCAACCGAGCCGTCTTCAACGTTGATAACACCCATTGACACCCTATTCATAAACTCGTATTTTCTATTCTTAACTGCGTTGTAAGCCCTTTGAATAGGTATTAATCTTTCAACTAAACTTACCCCGAAAAAGCACCCGACTTGCGAAGTGCTAACTTGCCTAACGAACGGCAAATCACGAGTTCCGTCAACTCCGTTTTCATAGGGAAGTTCGCCGTATTCTAAAAGTTCGTTTTCGGCAACGGCAATATACCTTCCGTTAGGATAATCAACGCTTGGCCTTTCGTATTTTTCAATTAAAAGAACGTGATTCGAAAGCGTTGTTGAAGTCTTTTTCGCCTTATAGCCTCCGTTTTTAGTAACTTTCTCATTGTTAAGAGAGAAAACGTCTATCTCGCCACCTGCTAAATTAGTGCCGTATCTTTCGTTGATATCTTGAGCAGAAACCGCTCTTGCGTGAATGATACTTTTAACGCTTTTTAAGTCGCCGTAAAAAAGTGAATCCGGGAAAATTTCAAACGGACTAACCACGCTTACAGTAACGTCGCCTTCGTATACTTTTTCTCCATCCTTTTCGCCTAAGAGTTTACCCGCTTTATCATTCCATAACACCTTGTAAAATACCGTACCTAAAACTTCAGACCAATGCGTTGCGTCGTTTAAAGTTCTATCAAGCCCAATTCTTTCGGCAGTTGACCTTAAAACGTCGGATGCAACGGTTGCAGTTTTCAAATCTCCGTCTTCCCCACTTGACGCTCTCACGCTCATTATCGGGCGCACTCTTGAGAGTTTTGCTATTCTCGTATCAATTATCGGCGTTATATGATTAAAAACACTTCTCGATTGCCACGCGTAATATTTTTCTTCATCAACAACGTCCCCGCTTGGCGATATTTCGCAGTATTGATTGCCCGCAACGTAATTTATATTAAGTTTCCATTGTTTATCAAAACTTTCTCTATCTTGTCGCCTTTTTAAAAAGTCTTCAGTAACTGATTTAACTAAGTCTTCCTTAAATTTATCTCGCTCGTTTTCCTTTTTAACTTTCACTTTCATTCTCCTTTTTCTTAAGTTCTTTGTTTAAAAGATTTTTAATTTTTACCGCGCAACTTTTGCAAAGTTTAATGCTATAAAAATCACTTTCGTTCGGCGTTGATTTAAAAAAATAATCAGCCTTGTTGTTACAGCCACACACGTCGCACACGATAGGTGCGCTACTTCTTTTAAGTATCATAATTCTCCTTTATTAATAATTTGATAAGCCTTTGTTTTTCTTGTTCAAGTTCTTCATCGGTAAGTTTAGTAATATCACTATCCCCACCGTCAAGTTCAATCAATAGTTTTACTGCGGAAACGTCCGGCGGAACGTTTTTAGAAACGACCTTTCTTTTTACAAGCCGAACACCGCCGTCCCCGTCGTCAGTATACTCTTCTGTAACTTCCGTAGAATCGTAACCAAGCGCCCGTTTTTTAAGCGCTTTTTTAATGCTCTTTTCATTTTCCATATCTTTTATTTTTTATTGCTAACCGCCTTATTAACTTTTCTTTATTCAAAACGACTTCATTTTTGTATGGTTTTGGCGGTGAGTGTTTTGGCCTCGTCATAATATAGTAACGAAGTTCGTCTAAAGAGTGGTCGTCCTTCTTAATTGGAACGTCTTCTTTACCCCAACGATAAGCCTTTATTTCCCTAATTAAATTCACGCAGTTTTTAAAAATATAGAGTTTGTTGTTTTTTAAATATGATTTAACCCTACTTATCCCCGTAAACAAATCTTTATTGACGTTCGTGTTAACCGTTATTCCATTTTCATAAAAGAGTTCAGCAACGCTTTTAACTCCCGATAAGGTTCTTTGGTTTGCCGCGGAATCAATGATGGCGGAAAGCCTTCCATTCAACCCTTTGTGCCAACCAATTTTTTCGGCGAGCGATTTAATCATTTTAGAATGTTCTTCAACGGATAAACCCCTTTCGTAATGCTCGGCAACGACGTAAACGTTATCGTCAAAATCAACCGCGTAAAAATGGCAAGAAAGCGGATTTTTTAAACCTGGGTCGATTGAAATATTATCTTGCCAATCGGCAGGCACGGCAAACGGTTCTATAACGTGAACGTTCTCATCAAACTCACTATAAACGGGACCCGTATCACTTTGGAATAAACCGTAACGCCGAGAGTTCAACTCACTTTCACTCATACTTTCGGTTAAAAGTTTTATCTCGGCTTTACTTAAATAAGGATTGTCCGCCCATTCGATAAACTCGTACCAAACTTCGCTTTGATTATATTTATTTAAAAATATTTCTTCATAGATAAAAGTTAGTCCTTTAAGTGGCGTCATCGTGCCGAAAATATCGCCTTTTTTATCTAAAACTCGCATTCTGCACTCGTCGTAAATATCTTTAGGCGGTTCTTCGTCAAACCACACGAAGTCAAGCGATGCGCCTTGGAATTTCTCTCTACCTTGGTCGCAACTTTTAAAACCTATGGTGCTTATTCCACCAAAAGTGTTCTTTATCTTTATTTGGTCGATAACACCTAAACTTAGGTTGTCTTTTTTACCTGAAGCCATAGTAACGTCTTGTATCCAATCGGGATTTAAATATTTTAAAATCTTTTCTTGAGCAACGTCACGCTGAACTTGTTGAGAAAGCGATACCACCCACCCGAAAACGTTATCTCTATTCTTTCTATACGGATGAATTCCCCTTGCCATATAAACCGCTTCAACCGCGCCACACTCAGTTTTTCCGCTACGGTTACCGCCAAACACCCACCTGTTTCGCTTTTTGCACTTGTGAAACGCTATTTGCTTTTTATGTTTCTTAGCGCCGGTGTTATAGCGAAATATTAAGTTGTTTTTATATCTTCTTTGTTGTTCCTTTTCAATTTTTTTAATTTCACTAAGTAGTTTTTCTTCCATTTGACTAAATCCAACCAAATTCTACACGCTTCGATAAAATTAATAGTTTTGCTCGTTCTATAATGCTTGTATGCGTATAAGTAAAGCGATTTTAACAATTTTTTCATGCCTAATTTTAAGTTTTGCAACCTTGCCCCCAAAAAAACTTGCCCTTGCCGAAACGGAAAATTACGCTCGCGTTTTATCAAGTGAAGTTTATATCTATCAAGACCTTAATTTTCAAGAACCGTTATTTATAGTTCCTTACGGTTACTACTTAAAAGTGGAACAAGTAAATAACGATTCGGTTAAAGTAAGTTATGGTAGTGGTGATTATCCAACTATTTTTGGATACGTTAGAAAAAGCGAATTGTCGTTTGTTGACTACACGCCAAGCACTCCCTACGCCGTTATCAAAGTTTCAACTGACGTAAACGACGTTTTGTTTAACGACTCGCAACTTAAGCACCCCTACTTTAACGTTTTTAAAAACGAAATAATGTACTGCTACGGCGAAATTGATAGTGGCGATTTAGTTTTGTGCTACGTTTACTACAATAAAAAACTCGGTTATATTGACAAGTCGTCCTTAAACCCGTATACGATAACAAATAATCCCGATCCTTTGCCAAGCGACGAAGAAGAAAAACCTAACGAAGAAGAAACTTTTAAACCGCTCGTTAGTTCGTCGCTTGGCGAACGCTTGCAAATAGTTATTATCGTTGCAATATCAATCGTAACGATATCCGTCGTTTACTTTTTGTTTAAACCAACTAAAAACCACACCGAAGAAGAGCAAAACGAATTTTTTTAACGAATATGCGTTAAATGCCAGCATCAATCGAAATTTTCTCGCACGTGCTTCTTACCTTCTTCAAGCAAGGTCTTTTTGTAAATACCTGATATAAACGCAATCTTTAAGTATTTATTTTGAAACCATTCTTTATTATATCCGTTGCTTTCAAGCGCCTTTGAAAATTTTTCAAGGGCTTTTATTTGTTTTCTAAAATAATTCCTTGAAGTTAAGTCAAAATTCTCATCTTCAGGTCTTATTCCGAAATATTTGTACGAAATTAAAATCTTATCGTACGTAGGCATAGAAAGTAAGGCTTCTTCAACGACGCTTGATAGTTCAATTAAGTCTTTTCTAATCTCGCCAAGCCTTATAAGTTGCTCGGCAAAAGCAACCGTATCACACCTTAAATAGAAGGAATTTCGCGCTCTTTTCCTAATTAAATTCTCAATTTGCGTTACGTAACCGTTAATTAAAGGATACGCAGATAGTATAGTTTTTCCATATTGTTGCATACGTGCCACCTCCTTTTTATGCTCGCACAACGTAAAATTTACAACTACATTCTAAGAAATATTTTGACAAAACACAACTCAATATGACAATTTTGTACAAAATAATTTATTTTTGAACAAATTTTAATTTTTATCAGTCATATACTTTTGACTTATGCTTTATTTTGCCGTACAATTTTATATTTGCGAACATTTGTTCGTATTTTCAACGTAATAATACCCCATCAATACTGACAGGGTTAGACAAAATTATAATTATAAAAAAATAAATTAAAAAAAAGTTGTTGAAATAAAAATTAATTAATGTTATACTAATAACTAAAGAGTTATTATAACTATAAGGTGCACGCGTGAAAAAGTTTTTAATTTTTTGCTTAACTATAATATCGGCAACTTTTTTATCGGTGGCGTTTTCGCTATCCGATAATTTTTCACGCGTTAAAGCGGAAAACTCTACTCTTTGCGAAGTTGAAACTTTCTTACCGTCTTCCGCCCTTCAACTCTACGATTTGAAATCCCCCGTTTCAATCTCTTACTCTGAAAGTGGTTACGCGGTTATATCTGAACATATCGGCAATTTAGACGGAACGTCGCTCTTTGATAGAATTTCCGTTTACAATCCCGTTACTAAGCGTTACTTTGCTATACCCGACCATCCAACCATTTATAACGTTACCCACGCTACGGAATGGAACGGATACGTATTTTACCTTTCAAGTTCAAAACTTTATAGCGTTCCAACCGATAATTTAACCGAAACGCCAACCTTTACCGGCGTTACGAGTTCAAACTTCTTTATGATCAAAGGTAACTTTATCGTAACGAACACTAATAACACTATCGTTATTCACAGAATTTCATTAGAAAACGGCGAACCCGTATTTGAAGAAACGTCTACTCATAGATTCTCAACTAAGAACGCTTTTATTTCCAGCGAGAACAATATCTATTATTTGAATGGTGGTCAACTTTATTGTTTTGACACGGCTTCCACAACGTCTTACGTAGTAGCCGACGTTACCGTTGAAGTTAACTATATGGCCGAACTTAACGATTACGTTTACTTAACTTCTTCAAGCGGTATATACAAGGTCAAAAAGGGTAAAGGCGAGGTTTTAGAAAAGATAACTGAAGTTACGCAAAACGCAAACCAACTCGGCTATATTTTAAACCCGCAAGGCATAACCGTTATGAACGGTCAACTTTTAGTTGCCGATTCAACCGTAAAATGCGTTCAAGCGTTAACGCCCGACGGAGAGTTTACCGAATTTGCAATCACAACCGAATCAACGGCTGATTATAGGCTTACGAATAACGCATCCAAAATATCTCTTTCTGAAAATTACGTTTACGCTTTAGACGACGGCTCTCAAAATGAAAACGGCATATCGTACAAGAGAATCGTTAGAACTTCACTTGATAAATCGCTTATGAAACGCCATTTATCAATTAGCCTTGAACCTATCTATAAAGAAAACGAAGGGCTTGACGTTAAGTTCTTTGCTTGCTCAGATACGCATTTGGCAATATATCACGGAAAATTCCTTTCTTTATATAATATAGAAAACGGCACGCCCGAACTCGTTTTTGAAACGGAAAGCGAATCGGTAACTTCACTTTTCTATTTAGACGGCGAGTTTTATTATACCGACTACGCTCTCTTGCAGTTCGGCTATAACGCAGTTAACGTTAAAAAAATCGTTCTTCCGTCGGAAAACAACGGCTTAACGAAAATAACCGTTCAAAAAATCAACGAAGAAACGGAAATTAAAGGCGTTGCAATTAACGCTTGCGTTGACGTTTTTGGTAATTTTTACCTTAACCTTGCGGAAACGCCAAACTCTGAAAACTCAAAGTTAATTCGTTACTCTAACGGCTCAACTTTGGAATTATGCGGAGTTGATAAACAATTTATATCCTTTAAGTCTGACTTTGCGGGAAACGTTTTCGGACTTGACGAAAACGGCACTATCACTAAGTTTAGTTACAACTTAGGTTCTAATTTGGTTGAAACGTTTAAACTTAATACGGAAATGCCTATTAAAGATTTCGATTTAAGTTATCAAACGGACGTTTGTTATCTTCTTTCGAACGCTTGCATATTAAGCACTTCGGATAACACTTTAGGAATAGCAAATCTTAGCGACGTTGGAAAGGCAACCGACCTTGACGAGATTATTACTAACCTTGACGGAAAGTTTATAACCGTTGATAAGAACGCAAAACTCTTTAAAGTTACGCTTGGCGATTATAACGACAACGGAACTTTTAAAACTATAACACCCGTAACTAACCCCCGTTCAGATAAGGTTTATTTAATAGTTGACGAGATTGATAACTATTACCTAGTATCTTACTCTGAAAAGTTCGTTGCTCTCGTTAGAAAAACGGACACCGAATATTCGCCAAACTTAAAATTCACTTCAGCAATAATTGGAAATGAATATTACGACGATTTTAATATTTCGGTAACGAATAAAAACGAAACTAAAATCATAACTAACGAAACGACTGTTTTTGCAAAGCCTATTTTTGATAGTTCTTATAAAATTTCAACCCTTGATAAAGGCGAAACGGTAACCGTTTTAAATCAAGTTGACTTTAACGGAACAACCACGTCGCTCATCTCGATTGACGGTGGCGAAACCGCCTACGGCTATATCGTTTCAGGATACTTAAACGGCGAAATTATCACTCCCGCCATTTCAAACACTAAGCAACTCACTTTAGTTGGCGGTGACGGAAATCGCCACTTCAACAACGTTTTAATGGTATTAATTATCGCTTTCACGATAACTTTCATCGCCTTATTTATAGAGAAAAAGTTACTATTTGATAAAGAAGACGCCAATAAAAACGTATAAAGCACGCATAAACGATGAATAAACGCATATTATTTAACATTTATTATGCAACTGCCCAAAATTAATTTACATAATAAAAAAATCATTACAATATTCATTTTTCGGTTGACTTGCGAATAAATTAGGTGTATAATGACTTTAGTTTATTATTAAACAAAAATACATAGGAGGTATCACCATGAAGGCATTCTCAATCGTTGGCTTTGTTGCATCGTTAGTTGGTTTAGTTCTTAGCTTTGTAGCTCTTTCTGCAACTATGAACCCCATCTTCAACTTTGCTGCACTTGCTCTTGCTATTGCTGGTCTTGTTTTCTCTGCTGTTTCTGGCAAGAAACTCAAAGCTGCTGGTAACGCAAGCGGTTTAGCTAAAGCTGGTCTCGTTATTGGTATTATCGGTATCTGCTTTGCTGCGATCTTCGCTCTTTCTTGCGGTATGTGCAAAGTTTGCACTTGCGTTGAAGCAAAGAAATTAGGCGCTGAAGGTTGGAAAGACGTTGCTGACCTTATTAAGTCTGGTAGCAATCTTTTAAAGTAAGCTAAAAAAATCTTTTAAAGGTAAAAGCGGTTTAGTTCTAAACCGCTTTTATACTTTAAAAAAATCTAAGGAAAAATTAAATTATGAATAATTTATTTAATATATGTTTTACTCTTTTTCAAAGAGAAATTCCAATTTACGGATTTTTAATTATGATAGGCGGTATTTTTGCTATTGGCACCGCCCTTATCCTTATTAAAAAGGTAAACTTAGAATTCTTTGACTTTATGTGTTGCGTCGCATTCGTTATTATCGGCGCATTCGTTGGAGCAAAACTTCTTTCTATTATCACGTCATTCAGCACTATCGTAGAATTTTTCGTAATAGTTCAACCACCCATTATCGAAGGCATCGCTATAGTTTTGCAAAGCGGTTTCGTTTTCTACGGCGGTCTTATAGGCGGTCTTATTGCGTTAGTTTTATATTGTGTTGTTTGTAAAGTTAATTTACGCCCATACATTTCCGTTGCTGCAACGGTAGTTCCGCTCGGCCACGCTTTTGGCAGAGTTGGTTGTTTCTTTGCAGGTTGTTGCTATGGTATCCCTTACGACGGATGGCTTTCTCACACCTATACCCACGCGGATAATCCTACCGAAGGTTTATTAGGCGTTCCAAGATTCCCCGTTCAACTACTCGAAGCGTGCTGTTTACTTATTTTATTTGGAATACTTCTTTATATCTTCATTAAAAAACCTAACAGTTATGCAACTACTATCGCCTATATCATCGGTTACGGAATACTTCGTTTCTGCTTAGAATTCTTGCGTGGCGATAAAGAACGCGGTGGTTTCTTAGGCGTTTCCACTTCTCAATGGATTAGTATTTTATTAGTAATCGGGCTTATAATTGCCGTAATTATCTACCACAAAAAGTATAAACGAGTTATTAATAACACTGAAACATCACAAATTAACGATTTAGGAGAAACAAAAAATGAACAATAAAGCAAAAGGATTTATAATTGCAAGTTTAGTTTTAGGTATTATAGCATGCTGTGCGTGTTGGTACGGCGCAACGAGTTTACTTTCAGTTGCAGCATCTATCGTAGGTCTTGTTTTCGCAATTAAGTTTGGCAAGAAATACCAATCGGGAATGTCCACTGCGGCACTCGTTTTGAACATAATTGCGGTATCACTTGCCGGTCTTTCATTCTTCTCGTGCGGTCTTTGTTATATAACGGCTTGCATAGCACTTATGTAATTAAACAATCAAAAAAACCTTCTCGTTTGAGAAGGTTTTTTTATTTTTATTCATCAACGCCGTATAAAGAATTCATTGCGTCTTTATACTTTTTCATTTTATCGTACTTCTTAACGTCAAGTTCGTCGTCAAAGTTCTCAAGCGCTTTTTTTTCGGACTTTGAAAGTTTCGTTGGAACTTCAACCACTATGCTAACGTAAAGGTCGCCATAGGCGTTTCTTGACTTTATACCCTTACCGCGAACTATCATAGTTTTTCCGCTTTGTGTCCCTTCGGGAATAGTGAGTTCGTAAGCATCGTCAAGCGTTGGAATACTAACTTTTCCACCAAGGCAAGCCGTCTTATAAGAGATGGGAACTTCAACGTATAAGTCGAAATTCTTGCGTTTAAAGAGTTTGTGCGGTAAAAGTTTAAATACAACGATAAGGTCGCCCGCTTCTCCACCAACGGTAGAAGCGTTACCAAAGCCACGCTTTCTCATATACGAGTTGTTATCCGCACCTGCGGGGATATCAAGCGTAACGGTAGTAGTAACTTTATTGTAGCCTTTTCCTTGGCATTTATCGCATTTATCGGTAATTTTCTTACCCGTACCTTTACAGTCCGTACAAGGTTTTACGCTGATTGAACGGAAGAAACCACCGCCCGAAACGTATTGAACTTGACCCGAACCTTTACAGGTTGAACAAGTGGTATACGCCGTACCGTTTTTAGCACCCGTACCCTTACAGTCGGAACACGGTTCGTTTCTCGTGTATTTAATCTCACGCTTACAGCCCTTTGCAGCGTCTAAGAACGAGAGTTCAACTTCTAATGTTATATCTTGACCTTTCTTGTTTTGTTCGGTTCTAGCACCCGAACCACCGCCCGTGAACGAACTGAAAATATCGCCAAAGATATCGCCAAAGCCACCGAAACCACCTTCGCCACCGAATCCGCCAAAGCCACCAAAGCCTCCCATTCCGGGATTTTCAAGTTCAAAGTCGTATTTCTTTCTCTTTTCGGGGTCGGAAAGCGTTTCATTCGCTTCGTTTATTTCTTTAAACTTTGCAGCCGCTTTTTCATCGCCGGGGTGTAAATCTGGGTGATATTGACGGGCAAGTTTTCTATATTGAGATTTAATTTGATCTTGAGTAGCGTCTTTTGAAACGCCCAAGATTTCATAATAGTTAGCCATAATTATTCCTGTATAGTTTTTAATTCTTGTTTGTTTTCTTTTTTAAGTATATCGTAACGGATAATTGCAATAAACGACGATAAGCATACGGCAACGTCGTTAATAAGTGAAACGTAATAAAGGTTTAAAGCGCTATTTAAAACGAAGAAGCCTGCGAATGCAACGCCGAGCATTCTATACGCTTTACGGCTAATGATAAAGTAAGCCGTAACTTCAAGCATAGAACCAATTATTGGGAAAATATGCTTCCAATTAGTCCAGAAAAGCACGCCTATAGTTAATTGGAACGCAATAAAGAAGAAAAGCCAAAATATGCTGTTTGCCCACTTATGCTTCTCTCTTTGCATAAAGATTATCGCTTGAATAACGCAAACGCCGTTAGTAAGTGAAGTTACAAGGTCGCCCTGTAACATAAAGTATACCACCCAACACGAAACGGACGCCATAGCAAAAATTATAGATAAAATTCTTCTCTTTAATTGGAATTCAATAACCCTTAAAATAGTTGCCATAACGCCAAAGGCGTTAAAGAGTATTAAATACCATATTCCAAGCCCCGATAACGCGTTTACGATCTTCGCACCTATCGTTGAAAATGAGAACAATAAATTAGTCATAAAGTTTCCTTAGATTTCTTAAGTATATCGTATCTTATTATTGAAACGAATGCGGATATTACGCCAAACACGTCGTTAGCAAGCGCTATCGGATAGAATTTGAAGGCGCTGTTAAGCACCCAAAACGATAAGGTTAAAAATCCGAATAGCCTATACGTTTTTTGATTTAACGCAAAGTAACATAAAACGTTTAATACGCCGGCTACAATCGGAAATACGTCGTGCCAAATTTTAAAGAATATTATACCAAGCGTAACTTGAGTTGCAATAAAAAAGTATAGCCAAAACTTAGAAGTCGCCCACTTTTTCTTTCCGCGTTGCAAAAAGATTATACCTTGGACTACGCAAATTATATTTACGAGTGCCGAAACGAAATCTCCGTAAAAAATAAAATAACAAGTCCAACAAATTGATGCAAATAATGCAAAGGTAAGTATAATAGAACGCTTTTTTAGTTGAAATTCCGTTACTTTTAAAAGTATTGCTATAACGCCAAAGGCGTTAAGTATTATATAATACCAAACGCCGAGTGATTGTAAATTATGTACCATTGCCGATGAAATATCGGCAATGGAAAGTAAATTGTTCATAGATTAACTTTGGTGGAACTCCGTATCTCCATCCGCACTGCCGTCAGCGTTAGGTTGAGCGCCTTCGGCTTGTGCTTGCTGATAAAGTTTAGCAAAGATTGCTTGCGCTTCGTTAGAAAGTTTTTCGGTAGCCGATTTAATTCTATCGTTGTCGTTAGACTCAAGTTCGGTTTTTGCTTCTTTGATAAGGTCGTCAAGTTTAGCCTTGTCTTCTTCAGGAAGTTTATCTCCGTTTTCTTTTAAAGCCTTTTCCATTTGGAAAATCATACCGTCAAGCGCGTTTCTGTTATCAACCGCTTCTTTTCTCTTCTTATCTTCTTCTTCGTATTGTTCAGCCTCTTTAACCGCCTTATTGATTTCATCTTCAGAAAGGTTGGTTGAAGAAGTGATAGTGATATCTGCAGACTTTTGAGTTCCTAAATCTTTTGCGGTTACGTGAACGATACCGTTTGCGTCAATATCGAAAGTAACTTCGATTTGGGGAATTCCACGCGGAGCGGGAGCAATACCCGTAAGGCTGAATTGACCAAGCGTCTTATTATCTTTAGCGAACTTTCTTTCGCCTTGTAAAACGTGAATGGCAACTTCAGGTTGATTATCCGCTGCGGTAGAGAACACTTGAGATTTCTTTGCAGGAATAGTAGTATTTCTTTCAATAAGCGGAGTGCAAACGCCACCTAAAGTTTCGATACCTAAGGTAAGCGGAGTAACGTCTAAAAGTAAAACGTCTTTAACTTCGCCCGTGAGTACGCCACCTTGAATTGCCGCGCCGATAGCAACGCATTCGTCGGGGTTAATGCCCTTGAACGGTTCTTTACCCGTTACTTGTTTAACTCTTTCAACAACGGCAGGGATTCTCGTAGAACCACCAACCATAATAACTTTAGCAAGGTCGCCGTAAGAAAGACCGGCGTCTTTAAGCGCCTTGGTTAACGGTTCGATAGTCATTTCAACCAAGTCAGAAGTTAACGCATCGAATTTTTGGCGAGTAATAGTTTCGTCTAAGTGCTTGGGACCGTTAGCGTCAGCAGTAATGAAAGGAAGGTTAACGTTAGTAGAAGTCATTGAAGAAAGTTCAATTTTAGCCTTTTCTGCCGCTTCTTTTAAACGTTGCATTGCCATTTTGTCTTTAGAAAGGTCAATGCCTTCTTTCTTTTTGAATTCTTCAACGAGATAGTCCATAACTTTCTTATCGAAATCGTCGCCACCAAGCATGTTGTTACCGCTCGTTGCTAAAACTTCAAACACGCCGTCGCCAATATCTAAGATAGAAACGTCGAAAGTACCGCCACCAAGGTCGTAAATCATAACCTTGTGAGAAGTAGTATCTTTATCTAAGCCGTAAGCAAGAGCCGCTGCAGTAGGTTCGTTGATAACACGAAGAACGTTTAAGCCTGCAATCTTACCAGCGTCTTTAGTTGCTTGACGTTGCGCGTCGTTAAAGTATGCAGGGCAAGTGATAACAGCGTCCTTTACGGTTTCGCCAAGATAACTTTCAGCGTCTTTTTTAAGTTTAGAAAGAATCATTGCGGAAATTTCTTGGGGAGAATACTTCTTGTCGTCAATCGAAACTTTGTAATCAGAACCCATGTGGCGTTTGATAGAAATAACCGTTCTATCGCTGTTAGCAACCGCTTGACGCTTTGCTACTTGACCAACGAGTCTTTCCCCGTCCTTTTGAAAACCTACAACCGAAGGAGTCGTTCTAGCGCCTTCAGCATTTGCAATAACTACCGGCTCACCGCCTTCCATAACGGCTACGCAAGAGTTTGTTGTACCTAAGTCAATACCAATAATTTTACTCATAATAAATCTCCTTTTATATTATATTGTGCGTTATTCGCCGATTACTACGACTTGCGCGTAGCGAATAACTTTATCGTTAAGTTTATATCCCTTTAAAAACACTTGTTTTATAGTGTTTGGAATTTCGTTTTCTTCCCTTGGCGATTGCATTACCGCTTCGTGAAAATTCGGGTCGAACGGTTCGCCTATCGGGTTAATTTCAGTAACGCCTTCCGCTTCAAGCGTTTCTTTAAACTGACGGGCTATGAGTTTAATTCCTTCCATAGTCTTTTCGTCAAGATTCATTGAAACTGCTCTATCTAACGTATCGCCTACCATCAAGATTTTTTTAATAGTATCAATCTTGCCTTCTTTATAAGCGTTGATTCTCGTATCTTGATTTCTCTTTTTAAAATTTTCAAAGTCAGCCGCCGTTCTAAGCCAACTATCTTTTGTTGCTAAGGTTTCCGCCTTTGAAATCTCAAGTTCTTTTTTTAACTGCTCGTTTTCGGCTAAAAGCGCCTTAACGGTCGGTTTTTTAGTTTGTTCTACCTTATTCTCTTCCATTTTACTCCTTGTCTGCTAAGATGCTTTCTATAATTCTTCCAACGTTTTCAAGAACGGCTACTACTTTTTGATAATCCATTCGAGATGGACCTATAACGCCGTAAGTTCCTATCTTTTTGCCGTGAGCCGTATAGGTTGCGGTTACGAGCGAACTGTCTTTAGGCAATTTTTCATAACCTTCTGAACCAATCTTAACGTTGATTTTAAGTTCGCGATTATCTTCAGTCATTATATCTAAAAGTTTATCTTTACTCGTAACGACTTCTAAAAACTCTTTCATTTTATCAAGGTCTAAAAAGTCAGCGTGGCGAAGAATTTTATCTTGGCCGTCAATCATAATCTTACTGTCTTCTTTCGCGGAGAAATAAGTTTTTAACGCGTCTATAACGTTTACGAATATAGTTTTGTAACCCGAAAAACTCTCGTCAAAATCAACTTCTAAATTGCAAATTTCTTCAAACGACTTTTCTTTAAATAATTTATTGATAAACGCATTCGCTTCGTCAAGTTGCGCGTCGGTCATTTCTTTAGGGATATCAATATAATTATCTTTTAAAAGTTTGAGTTCGGTAACGATTAAAACGAGCGCTTTATCTTCACGGAAACGGAAAAACCTAATCTCTTTAAGTTTATCTTCAACCGCGCTTGACGATAACCCAACCGAAGTATACCCCGAAAGTTCGCTTATAACCTTTAACGCATTTTTAAAAACGTTTTCAATGTTATCCGCCTTTTGAAGGAATATCTCTTTAATATAGTCAAGTTCCTTTTTGGAAAGATGCTCTTTAACCATAAGGTCGCTAACGTAAAGTTTATACGCTTCCGCCGACGGAACACGCCCACTCGACGTGTGAAGTTGAGTTAAATACCCAAGTTCTTCAAGCGCCGAAAGTTCGCTTCGTATCGTTGCGGAACTAACGTTTTGCATATACTTTTCAGATATAACTTTGCTCGATACCGGAACAGCAGTATCAATATAATCGTCAACTACTATTTGAAGTATCTTCTTTTTTCTTTCGGAAAGTTCCATTAGCAAACTCCTGCTTTAAGTGTTAGCACTCTAAACGCGCGAGTGCTAATTTCAAGTTTATTGTACAACCGAAATTTTCGTTTGTCAACCCTTTTTGACAACTTTTTGTAAAAAATATTTTATTATAAA
This sequence comes from Christensenellaceae bacterium, assembly GCA_045637965.1. Lineage (GTDB taxonomy): Bacteria > Bacillota > Clostridia > Christensenellales > Borkfalkiaceae > HGM11412. Next base: position 59,628 of record JAZUAK010000001.1, read on the forward strand.
TAAAAGTATAAAAATCGCTCAAAAGTGGCAATAATTTAAGCGGAGGTATTATATATGGATAATAGATGCTGTCAAGTAAAATGTAACGTATGCGAATGCGTTCACAACGACAATTGTAATCGCTGTAACTTATCTACAATCGAGATAAGCCACGAGCAAACAGGAATGAAGGTTATGGACGCTCCGCACTATTGCAAGTCCTTTTGCCAAAGATAACGAAAAACCCACGGAATTTCCGTGGGTTTTATCATTTACTCAATTTTCTAAACTTTAACGGCGAGTAGCCGTAACGTTTTTTAAACTCTTTTATAAAGTGAGATACGGTAGCGTAACCTAAAGTATCTGAAATTTCTTGAATGGATATTTCGCCGTGCTCTAAATACGATTTTGCCCTATCGAGCCTTAATTCGTTCCTATACTCGACGGGCGATTTTTGTAAACACGCTTTAAACTGCTTTCTAAAATATACTTCACTAACCATAGCGCGCTCGGCAAGTTCTTTCACCGTTGGCAAATACTCTAAATTCTCATTCAAGTAATTAACGCTATCAACTATAAAGTTAGGAAAGTTTTTAACTGCGTTTGAACTATCGAGCGTTGAAAATATTTGCATAAGCGCAATTTTATTTTCGTTAACGGTGGAATTTTTAAGAGTATCGATAAACAAATTTTCAAGCGCAATCGCTTTAGAGTTTCCAAACACTTCAACGCCGTTACTAAGCGCTAATTCTTCGCCAAATTCATTATAAAGCAAAAAGTTTATACCAATAGTATGCGATTTTTCACTTTCGAAATTAAACAGTTCGAGTTTGTATTCACTTCCCTTTGGAACGTAGACTAAATCTCCGCTTTTGCAAAGCGTTACTTTCCCGTCCTTTTCAACGTAACGAGCCGAGCAACCGACTAAAAGAAGGAATAAATTTTGCTTTTTAGGCGAATTTATGCATTGAAAACTTTTAGTCGTATACCAAAACTGTTTAAGTGAGTTTAAAAATTTTAAATTGTAGTTTTCATTCACCAATTGATTAATACTTATAATCTTCATATTCGTATTATATATTTACAAAACCATACTGTCAAGATTTTAGTTTCGAAAAACGATATTTTTAATTCGTTATATTATATCGCCTAACCTAAAAGTGCGATATAATAAAATCAAAGGAGATTATTATGAAACAAACTGACTGGAAGATTATTTACACCGATTATAGCGGTATCACGAAAAGGGCTATCAACTTTTTATTTAAAGAACTTAGCGCTTACGTATTAAGAGAAGCAGGCGTTTACAAGCCTTACACTATGCCGTGCGAAAAGGAAGGCGCTCCACTTTTTAAAAATAACGTTTTTATTAGCCTTTATAATAAATCAAAAACTATTCAAAGTTTAGTTAAGGAAGAAGAAGTTCCTAAAAAAGGATATTTCGTTAAGGTTATGAAAAACCCAAACGATGAAAGCGGAAGTTATATAATTCTCACCGCTCACGAAGAAGCGCAATTATACTATGCGGTTGCAAGTTTATTTGACGATTACGTTCCTAAATACGCGCCCAAGTATTATTCATTCTTAATGCCCGATTGCACTTTCAATCACCCCCTTTTAGAAGCAAGTTACTCAAACGAACCCGATAATGAAACTCGAAGCATCTTCACTTGGGGGCATTCAACTAACGACTACCGCTTATATATTGAAAATATGGCAAGGCTTCGTTTGAACGAAGTGGTTATTTGGAACGAATATATTCCCCTTAATATGCCTGACCTTATTGAGTACGCTCATCAGTTTGGTATTAGAGTTATTTTAGGTTACAGTTGGGGCTGGCGAGAAGTTGGCAACCATACTAACGAAATAACTGAGAAAAACATTCAAGATACAAAAGAACTTGCAATCTCAAGATATATCAACGAGTATAAAGACGTTGGCGCTGACGGTATTTATTTCCAAACCTTTACCGAACGAAACGAAGAAATGGTTGGCGGAAAACTCATTTCTGAAATCGTTACCGATATGGTTAACGAAATTGCTGAAAAACTTTGGGAAATCACACCCGATTTAAGAATTATATTCGGGCTTCACGCAACGTCGGTTAAAAATCACCTTGACAAAATTGCTAATCTTCATAAAAATATTGAAATTTTATGGGAAGACTGTGGCGAATTCCCCTACGACTATTATCCGTTTATGAGATTTGATGCATTCAAGGAAACTTTAGAGTTTACCGATAAACTCTTAAAACTTCGCGACGGTGCTAAGGTTGGCTTGGTATTTAAAGGCGTTATGATGCTTGACTGGGGAAATTTTGCTCATCAACAAGGCCCGTATCTCATTGGCGAAAATCACCCGAAAGTTGCAAAGCACGACCGCCAAGTTAGAGCAAACGCTTGGCGTGAACTTTCTTCCCAATGGCTTAAAAACGGCAATTACGTTTTAGAAACGCTTAAATTTATCAAGAAAAACAAACTTGGCGCAATCAATATGTGTTTAGCAGGAACGCTTGACGGTGGAATTTATCTTCCCGTTGCGCTTTGCGCGGAAATGTTCTATAACTGTGATGATGATTTTGGTAACGTTCTTAAGAAAGTTTCAACGAGAGCGTCAATAGATTACGATTAATAAAGATTAAGCGGTTAGTTTTTAAAAGATTAACCGCTTTTTTGTATTATAAAAATTTTAATGAGCATATTATATAAAATAAAAGAAATTTTGCTTGACAATAAAATTAAAACATAGTAAAATAATGTCGTTGTCAGTAAATGGCGCCATAGCCAAGCGGTAAGGCACGGGTCTGCAAAACCCTTACGCCCCGGTTCAAATCCGGGTGGCGCCTCCAAAATTTAACCCAACTCAAAATGAGTTGGGTTTTTTCTTGCTTTTTATTAAATAAAGTATTACAATAATATTATGGAAAATTTAATTAAAAATTATATAGAAAATTCAATAGAAGAACTTCACTCACTTTTAAAGCAACTCGTTGAAATCCCCGCACCTTCGCACCACGAAGAAAAGCGTGCTGAATTTATAAAATCTTGGCTTGAAAGCCAAGGTGCTAAAGGCGTTTATATTGACGATGCTAAAAACTGCATCTACCCAATCAACTGCGAAAATTCAAACGATATCGTAGTTTTTTGCGCGCATACGGACACGGTTTTTCCAGACACCACCCCGTTTGAATTAAAATCTGACGATAAGTATTTTTACGCGCCCGGCGTGTGTGACGATACTAGTTCCCTTGCTATGATGCTTATGGTAACCAAGTTTATTATCAAAAACAACCTTAAAGCAAAACGTGGCATACTCATCGTTGCAAACGCTTGTGAAGAAGGGCTTGGCAACTTAAAAGGTACTCGCCAACTTATGAGTGATTACGAAGGTAGAATTACCGAGTTTTACACCTTTGACGGCAATTACAAGCACGTCGCAACCCGTTGCGTAGGTTCGCATAGATACGAAATTGAATGTTTCACCGAAGGTGGCCATTCGTTCGGCGCGTTTGGTAACGAAAGCGCAGTTCATAATTTAGCAAAACTTTTAAACGAACTCTACTCGGTTGAAATTCCTAAGAAAGAAAACACTAAAACCACTTATAACGTTGGTATGATTGAAGGTGGAACGAGTGTCAACACAATTCCTCAATACGCTAAAATGCTTTACGAATATCGCTCTGACGATGCTGAAAGTTTAGCCTATATGGAAAACTTCTTTAATCAAACGATAGAAAAATTTAGTGGAAACGACAAGGTTAAGTTTGCCGTTAAAACGGTAGGCGTTCGCCCTTGCGGTGAAGCAAACGATAAAGAACTTTTTAGTTCTATGATTAAAAAGGTTAAGTCGGTTTGCGAAAAGCATAGCGGTATTCCTTGCACGGATACCACGATGTCAACAGATTGCAATATTCCGTTAAGTAAAGGCGTTCCCGCGCTTTGCGTTGGCATTTACGACGGTGTTGGCGAACATACTCGTGAAGAAAAACTTTTAATTTCTTCCATGCCTATTGGCATGAACATTTGCATGGATATCATGCTTGATTATTTTAGTAGGCAAGTCAAAATAATCTGAACCTTGCCTTAAATTTGTATATTTAATCGTCTTACGATAAATACTCACTCGTTGTATATATATACAACTTCACTCGTCTTTATCAAAATCCAATCAAATCTCCACCTTTAAGGTGCAAAGCAATTTTGAGTTGGAAAATTTTTGTTTAGACGAGGCAAAGACCGACGGCAATAATTTGGGTTATTGGCTAGGGCTTTAACAATGTATAAACTAAAATTAGCAAATCAAAATCAGGGTTCGGATTATATTGACTTGCCTAAGGTATAATTATGTGGTTTGATATTTTCATTCAAGGCTTAGGTTATTTAGGTCTTTTAGCAACTATAATTGCCGTTCAATTTAATAAGCACTATAAAATAATGATTTTTAAATCGCTTAGTGAATTACTCTTTGCCGTGCAACTTGTGTTTTTGGCTTCATATACGGGCGCTGCAATGAACTTTATAAGCGTTATAAGGAACGCTATTTTCGTGTACGCGGTAAAAAAGAACAAGCCTATTCTTCCTTGGATAATAACCTTTTCAATATTTGCCGTTGCAGTGGGGCTTACAACTTCAATTTTAGCGTGGAATTCAAGCCTTTCAAATATGCAAGATAGATACGGCAACCATATTTTATCTTTAATTTTAGTTGTTCTCGTAATCATTCTTCCAATGGTAGGAAAGGTTACAACAACGTTTGCGTATTCATGCAAAGACCCGCATAAACTTCGCATGATAAACCTTCCGTCAATCATTTCTTGGCTCTTGCATGACGTTATTATATTCTCGCTTGCAGGTATGTCCAACAATATTTTCGCAATAGTTTCAATCTTTATTGCGGAAATTAGATACAAAAAAATTATAAAAAATGCTAATAGTTCAACCGTTAGCATTGATAACTCTGAAAATAAATTATAATTATGAAAATTACGGTACTTGACAAGCCAAGTTTCACAGTTGGCGATATAAATTTAGATTATCTTAACTCGCTCGGCGAAGTTTCTTATTACGGCGTTTTGCCCGTTGAAGAAGTTGTTAGCGCGTGCTACGATTCACCTATTGCTATTTGCAACAAAACTCTTTTTAACAAAGAATTAATCGAGCGCTTACCTAACCTTAAATATATTGGCGTTACCGCAACGGGTTATAACAACGTTGATTTAGCCTATGCAAAAGAACGCGGAATAACCGTTTGCAACGTTCCGGGTTATTCTACGGTTGACGTTGCTCAGCACGTTTTCGCATTTATCTTGCATAGTTCAAATAAAGTTGACGTTTACGATAATTCCGTTAAAAACGGCGACTGGTTTAAAAGTAAAACCTTTTGCTATTTCGATTACCCTTTAACTGAACTTGCAGGAAAAACGCTTGGCGTTTTCGGTTACGGCGATATTGGTAAACGCGTAGCGTCTATCGGCAATGCGTTCGGAATGAAAGTTATCGTTCACACGAGAACTAAGCCTCACGACTGTCCTTACCTTTTAGTTGATAAAGAAACTCTATTTAAAGAAAGCGACTATTTAACTTTACATTGCCCACTTAACGAACAAACCAAGCACCTTATAAGTACTGAAACGCTTTCGTTAATGAAGAAAACTGCCGTTTTAATCAACACTTCTCGCGGTCCTGTTATTGACGAAACGGCTCTTAGAAACGCTCTTGATAACGGCGTTATTGCTCACGCTTATTTAGACGTTTTAGCCGTTGAGCCTATGAGCAAAGATTGCGCTTTAATCGGCGCAAAAAACCTTACGCTCACGCCACATATTGCTTGGGCGCCCACCGAATCACGCCAAAGGCTTATGAATATAGTTGCGGATAACGTAAAGGCGTTTTTGGACGGAAAACCCCAAAACGTTGTAAATAAATAATTTAAAAGACGGTTCTATTTGAACCGTCTTTTTAAATATTTTTAAATTATTCCATCTAACTTTTTTAACTTGTTAGATGAAGAAATTACGTATTGTAACACAATCGTAAGTATTAAAGTAGATACGAGCATTACTATTAAGCCCACGTCGTACGAGCCGAAAATGGTATAAAATAAATTCATAATCGGGTCGCCAAACGCATAACCTATTTGATTTAACGATACGAATATTCCAAGCACTTTTGCAAACGATTTTTGACCGAATAAATCTTTTGCATATATTGGGAGCATAACAGTTTCAAGCGGTAATGCAACGCCGTGCAATACCGAGTAACCTATACCTATAAGCCCAAGCTTTGGCGTTATGATTATTAGTATCACAATTGTTAAAATCGAGGCTATAAGTTGAATTGTGATGGTTACTCTAAGCCCAAATCTATCGTAAATGAAACCGCTTAAGAACTTAAATGCTGCTAAAAATATTGACGAAAGCGTTGCAATAAGTGTTAAAACGTTCATTGCAACTCCCCTATCTTCCATGTGCGGTCTTGAGTTTGACGATACCGCCGTTAAAGTTAAACCCGTAACTAATATGCACGCACAAGCAAGATAGAAAAAGGCTTTTTTTCTAGCTTCGCTATACTCTATTCCCGCCCAGTTTTCTTTCTTTTCTTGGGCGGTTTTTAATTCAGCTTGACTAATATCTTCTTTCGGCTCTCTAAAGAAAACGAACAATAGCGTAAGTGCAACAAACGCCATTACCGCCATTACGAAAAACGCGTTTCTATAACCGAAAGTACCCGTGGTTATAAGCGGAGTGTAAACGTTTGCCATTATTGCACCCGTTACGCCGTTAGCGCATAACACAAGCCCCATTATAGTACCCTTGTTCTTTTTGCAAACCTTATTAACTACGTAACCGATAATTGCAGTACTAGAAAAAGAAAAACCAACGCCTAAAAATATACCGCCAAGATAAATTAGCCAAATACTCGTTGCAAATGCGTAACAAAGTGGAGCTAACGTTAATAATATAAAACTCAAAAGTATAAGTTTTTTTGCACCAAATTTCCCAACTAAATAGCCAAAGAAGACGTTAACTATAGCAGTTGCCACGTATCTTAACGTATTTGAAAAGGAAAATACCGTTCTATCAATATCAAGTGCTTTAGTTATCGGCACGGTAAACAGCGCTCTTTGTGACCAAGCACCAAGACCACATAAAATCATCACGAAACAAAGCGCAATAGTTAGTTTTACGTTTACTTTTTTAATTGGTTTAGTATTATTTAGCATAATTTTCGCCTAATTCTTTAATAATATTTTTTAAATATTCAAGCCCGTCTTTAATGCCTGAAATATTTTCTTCTCTACCTTCATATTCAAGTGAAACGTAACCGTCGTAACCCGCTTTTTTAAGAGCGTTTAAGCACGTTTTAACGGGAATTGCACCGTGACCGAGAATTGTTCCGCGAAGATAATTCCCACCCGTCGTAACCGTCCAATAACCGCCTGGCTTTAACGATTCACCGCTTTTAAAAATAAAGTCTTTAACGTGAACGTGAAATGCGTATTTAGAAAGGTTTTTGGTTGCGGTAACGGAATCTTCATCCACACACGCAAAGTTACCAATATCAATAAGCGCGCCGAAATTTTCGTTGTTTACTCTTTTAATAACCGATTCAACGATTTCCGACGTTCCAAACTCAAAGCCGTGATTTTCCGTGCAAGTTTTTATACCTTTTGATTTAGCGTAATTAGATAACTCGTTGATATACTCGTAAGTTTCTTCAATCGCTTCACGATAGGTGTATAACGGCTCGTCTTTAAGTTCAAAAGTAACGTCGTGGCGCATTATAGAAACGCCAAGTTCTTTTGCTATATCAACCCTAACTTTTAAGCGTTCAAGTTCTTTTTTAGGGTCTTTTAAAAACTGACCAACTACGGTATAAGAAACGATTTCAAGCCCAATTTTTTCACAATGCGCTTTAATTTCTCTTGCCATTTCAAACTCATCGCCCGTTTTACCCCACTTTTCGCTGTAAAGGTCGATAAACTCAATGCCGTCAAACCCCATTTCCTTTGCTTTATCGCAAATTTCAAGGTAACTGCATTTTGTATCTTGAAGATATTTATTAAAACTATAAGAAGATACACACGTTTTCATATCCACTCCTAAAAAACACTCCCACACCATTGGTGTAGGAGTTTTGGAGCTGGTGACTGGACTTGAACCTGCGACCTGCTGATTACGAATCAGCTGCTCTACCGACTGAGCCACACCAGCGTTTTATATTTATTTGTAATCTTTTTTAGCAGGTTCAACCTGCGACCTGATGTAACCAAGCGAAGCGAACGTGTTGGCACTTGTGCCAAATTACGAATCAGGGTCTACCGACTGAGCCACACCAGCGTGCTATGTTTATAAATTTACCTTAATAGTATATCAATAAATATAAAATTTTACAAGTAAAAATATAACGATTTTTCAAAAATCTTATAAAGCAATATAAAAAGGCGGAAGTATCCGCCTTTTTTATAGTTTTATGCTTTCCAAAGACTATGTAAATTGCAGTACGCGTAAACTTCTTTTACCTTTTCACTATCGGTAAGGGCGAATTCAACGCTGGGCTTAGAATTTGGCACTAATTGCTTAGTTTGAACGCCTTTGTCGGTAACGATAGTTACCCATTCGATATAGTGTTCTTCAGTCATCGGGTGATTAACCGCCCCAACGTTAACGATAACTCTATAACCCGAAACGGTATACACCGGAACGTGTTTTTCAACTGACGCATCGGTAGTACCAGCCACGAGTTCGGCCATTTTTTCACCGCAACAAACAACGGGAACGCCGTTATCTTTTACCATATTCACAATATTGCCACAATGTTTACAAATTAAATATTTAACTTTCATATTTTTCTCCTTTTATTTTATTCGTTTTTAAAACTTTTAATTTTGCTTTTTCTTCTACATTAAACCCAAACGTAAACATAGTAATTACATACACAATCATGAATGAAATTACACCAATAATTAATTTTAAAAGTGCTCCATCAACCAGTATAGTTGAAATATAAGATAGTATTCCACTCAAAATCAAACAAATCCAAATTTTTCCGAAAATTTGCTTGTATATATTTATCATATTGAACTTATATTTTTTATAGTAGTAAATATTCATTATGATTACACTACCAATAAAGAAGCTAATTGCAGTACCGATAGCTGCAGCATAATAATTCCAATAATACGTACCAACTATAGTTATAATGGCATTTAAAATCGTTGTACTAAATAATATTAAGGTTCTAAACCCTAGGTCGTTTTTAGCTCTCAATATTGATAAGCATACGTTGACAGAAAGTTCTAATAATGCTGGCGATATTAGTATCAATACAATTAGATATACGTCTTCAAAACCAGCTCCTAGCCAAATATTAACGAAATATTTACCTAGAACAATGAAACCAACTAGCGCCATACCTAGTAACGAAAACTGAATTCTACCTACTTTTACAATTAAACTCTTCGTATTGCTTAAAGCTTCATCATCATTTTTCAAAACTTTTGTAACTGTTGGAAGCATAACACTTGATATAGCTGTCGAAAGATGCTCAAACATAGCAAATATTAAAAGACCCATTGAGTAAACTGTAACTGCTCTAGAGCCAATTAATGCCCCTATTACAACGTTATCTAAATTGCCGTTTATTTGAGCAGCAATTGACGTTATAAACAAAAGTATTGTATATAAAAACGAAGACTTAAATAATACGTTATCCCATTTTTTAAGCTTTACTTTAACTTTTAATTTAAACGTAATGTATATTAATTCGACTAAAATCAAAAATATTGTAATAGATAAATCAACAAGTACTAAGACAAGTGCATTTGAAAATAGCAACAATAATAACAATATTAATGCTATTTTTAAAAATATGCTTATAACCTTTAACCCATTTGCAAAAGTAAAACGATTATATCCTGTTATAATTCCGTTTAAAACATTTTCAAATACATGCGCACATATGCCTATACTTAAATAAACAAATAACTCTTTTGCTTTTGCAATTTCGTTAGTGGCTAACCCCTTTGAAAATATATTATCAATAAAGAAATATAAACCAAAACATAAGCCGGCAATAAATAATATTATTACTGCTGCTTGCAAAAAACACATAGCTATATAGTTAGGGATTTCGCTTTCTTGTTTATCTGCTCTAAACTTTGATATGTAGCGAAGAAGCGTACCTCCCAAACCTAAATCAAGAACCATTAAGGAAGATGTAAATGAAGCAATCGTTTTGTAAATACCAAATTCAGAATCGCCCAATCTTCCTAATATATATGGCGTTAAAAAAAGTCCATACAGCGTATTGAGAATTATTAATACATACGATAATAGCGCTCCCCACTTTACTTCATTTTTAGCCATTTTTAATCCTCATTCTATTTTACTTTAATAAGTTTTTTTCCTTGTCAATAAGTTTTGAAAATTCGTTTTCCCAATTTATTTCATTAGTCAAAGTTTGAGCGTTTTTAGAACAAGTTTCATAAAATTCTTTGTCTGTATATAATTTCAATACAGCTGAAGCAAAGGTTTCTGGATTATTGTTTTCCAACACAATTCCAAACTTATACTTTTCATTAAGATAACGATGTTCAGGAATGTTAGACATTATTACTGGCAACCCAGCAGCTGTATACTCAAACAGTTTATTAGAGACAGACAACTCAAAATTTAAGCATATATTTTCTGTTATAGCAACACCAACATGTGATCTCGTTGCGGTTGGAACAAGTTCTTCTACTAAAACTTTAGGATAAAATAATACGTTGTTAGCATTAAGTTGCTTGGCTCTATCTTTCAATGTCTCTTCTAAAGAACCAAAACCTCTAAGTGCTAATTTAATTTCTGGAAAGTCTTTCAAGTATGTAGATGACTCAATCATAACATCATACCCTCTACCCGAATAAAATTTACCATGGTTTAACACTTCAAATCCGTCATTTTTGCCAATTAGATCAACCTTTTCATTTTTTAACGTGCAATTCGTAACCACAAGAGGTCTATCAATATTATATTTCTTAACAAAATAATCAGCAGCAGCGTTACTAACACACACCATTTGATCAATTTTTTTAACAATTTTGCGTTCCTTAAATTTTAAATAAGAAGCATATAACGGCTTATTTATAAGACTTCTATTTTCAGTGCAAATTTCGTGAGAGTCATAAACCAGCTTACATTTTAGCTTTTTACTAGCTTTATACGCAGGAATAAGAGCATCTAAATCGTTAGCATGAATAATTTCAGGTGCTGACTCTACTATTGCTTTGTAAAGGTTTTTACTTTTAATACTTTCTCTCTTAATTTTCTTAAAAATACTTCTTTGTTTTCCAGAATAACGAATATCTTGCCTAACTATCTTATTTGGGCAAGGTATTGATTTAATTTTATCTTCATTATACCTTTCGCACTCATAACCAACGCAATATAAATCAACACCGTTATTGTTATACTCTATTAATTGTTTTCTTACTCTAGGATCAAACCATACAGAATTCCCAACAACAACACAAACTTTCATAACAACTCCAAAATCAAATATTTGTATAACCTTTTTCTATAATATCAGCAATACGCCTGCACGCAAGACCATCTCCATACGGGTTACTTGCCTTTGACATATTTTCATAGACATCTCTATTCTCAATCAAAAGTTTAAAGTTTTTATATATAACTTCTTCATTTGTTCCAACTAGCTTTAACGTACCTGCTTTTATTCCTTCAGGACGTTCCGTTGTATCGCGCATAACAAGTACCGGCTTCCCAAGTGACGGCGCCTCTTCTTGAATTCCACCAGAATCCGTCAAAACTATATAACTGCGAGCTAAAAAGTTATGAAAGTCTATAACCTCAAGCGGTTCAATGATTCTAATTCTATCCGAATCAGCAAGAACTTCATTTGCAACTTTTCTAACTTCAGGGTTTAAGTGAATTGGGTAAATTGCTTTAATATCTTTATGCTCATCCATTACTCTGCGAATCGCTCTAAACATATTGTGCATAGGCAAGCCTTGATTTTCACGGCGATGAGCGGTAATTAAAATAAGTCTACTATCCTTCGCCCATTCAAGTTCAGGGTGGAAATAATCTTCTCTAACAGTAGTCTTTAACGCATCAATTGCAGTGTTGCCAGTAACATATATACTACTGTCATTTCTGCCTTCTTTTATAAGGTTATCTTTAGATAACTCAGTAGGCGTAAAATTATATTTAGAAACAATTGAAACTGCCTGCCTATTAAACTCTTCAGGATAAGGGCTGTAAATATTATACGTCCTAAGACCAGCTTCCACATGCCCAATAGGTATTTGAAGATAAAAACAAGAAAGTGCAGTTGCAAAAGTTGTTGAAGTGTCACCATGTACCAAAACAATATCAGGTTTTTCTTTTTCTAAGACGCCCTTGACTCCATTTAAAATATTAGTTGTAATATCAAAAAGAGTCTGTTTTTCTTTCATTATAGATAAATCATAATCTGGAATAACATTAAACGCACTAAGAACTTGATCAAGCATTTGGCGATGTTGACCTGTAACACAAACGATAGTCTTAATTCCTTTCCTAGACTTTAATTCATTAACGAGTGGACACATTTTAATTGCTTCCGGCCTAGTACCGAAAACAAGCATTACTTTCTTCATAGCATTCCTCTTATAAATGGTAAGTGCCTTCTAAGCCACAAATCTTTCTCGTATCAAACACGACTTTGCCTTTTAATTTAGAAATATTATCCTTTATTTCACTATGACCAACCATAATAACAACCATATCTACATCATTTAAAAACGAATCTAAATCATGATACTGATTGTTAACAATATCATGCGTTATAAATGGATCGTACACCTTTAAAGATTTCATCAACTGCTTTTCTTGATATTCAATAAGTTGCAAAGTGGGTGATTCACGATAATCGTCAACATTTTCTTTATAAGTTAAACCATATAAACCAACGCGACCAATATCCGTAATTCCATTCTCATTCATAATTTGATTAATTCTATTTAAAACAAATTCTGGCATAGAGTCATTTACTTTCATTGATTCACAAATTACTTTTGATAGTTCAGGATAATCTCCAACTAAAAACCAAGGATCTACTGGAATACAGTGCCCACCAACACCAGGTCCTGGTGTAAGAATATTTACGCGCGGATGCATATTACAAATTTTGATAATTTCATACACATCCATACCATCGCTACGACAAATTTTAGCAAGTTCGTTAGCAAAAGCAATATTTACTGCACGGAAAGTATTTTCAACAACTTTAGTCATTTCCGCAGTTTTAATATCAGTAACAACAATTTCACCTAAACAAAAAGAAGAATACAGCTTCTTTATCTTTTCCCCAACAGTTTTATCATCACAACCAATAGTTCTATTATTATGTAAAAGCTCGTAAACCATATTACCAGGTATAATCCTTTCGGGAGCATGAACAAGGTTTATATCTTTGCCAATAACGAAACCGTTTTCTTCAATAATAGGGCGAATAAAGCGATTTATAGTGCCCGGTGAAACTGTAGACTCTATAACAATAGTTGCTCCCTTAGGACAGATTTTTAAAATTTCTTTAACAGCAATCTTTATATAACTTGCATCAATTTTTTTACTCGATTTTTCATACGGAGTAGGCACAGAAACAATATAAGTATCTGTAACCTGATATTTTGTAGTAAATTTAATCCCAGAACTAACTGCCTTAGAAAAAAGCTCATCAAGTCCATCTTCTTTAAATGTTGTTTTTCCTTCATTTAAAGTAGAAACAAGGTCTTTGTTATAGTCCGTACCAATAACCTCAACTCCGTGTGAAGCAAGCATTAATGCCGTTGGTAAACCAATATAGCCTAAACCAATTACGTTAACCATTTATTTTCTCCTATATTATTTATTATTCTTCTAATTTATCTATATATTGTTAATAAAAGCAAAAAATTTCCGTTTGCGATCTTCAAAACAACTATTATGATCTACGATACTTAACATTTGTTTATTAGGTATTTCATAAATATTCCCACAAAAAAACAGGCCTAAGAGCACAAAGAAATACGTTGATAATAAAAAGGAACTTGAAAGCAACAAGTGAACAAAACCAACCGTTATAAATATGGCTACAAAATCAGCATAATTATTTTTACTACTTACATAGGCCCTTAAAATACCAAAAGTTAACAAAAGACATAAGATTGGACCAATAATCACACCAAAATCAAACAACAATTCTACGTACACATTATGAGCGTAAATTCCTTGAGGATAATACATGTTAATAGTTGGATGTCTTAGTCCAACAGTTGCGACAACGTCTGCAAATAGTCCCCTTATTTTAAAAGGACTTTCTTTCAATTTTAACATTAAAGCATCAACTATATACGATCTGCCACTACCATCGGTAATATTGCCAGTCACAAATTTTTCTAGAAATCTTACGCTAACACCAATACTTTCAAACAAATCTATTGCCCATAACAGTATTGCATTGCCTGGTTTTGATTTGAAAAGGAAAAGCACAAATAAAACAAAAGAAAATAATACTATAAGCGTTTTGACTATACCTATCTTTTTAAAGCAAGTCAAAGTCAAATAAACTGCAATACAAAGAATCGGGCCTCTCGTTCCCTGCATAAGCAAGAAAACGCAAGCACCAAAAGACAATATCAATCTCAATACACGCGTTGATATTGGGATGTTTTTATCAAAAATGGAACTAATTATAACCAAAACTGCAGGTAAAACTCTATACGCAAAACCCATGTTATCTTCGCTCATTTCAACTTGAGTATTTTTGTAAAAAAGATAGATTACTGAAACGAAGAAAGTAAAAATTGCAAAATAATATATAGTTTTCTTTACCGCAAGATTAATCTTCATGCAAGCGCCATAAAAAAATGCGGGTATTAGATAAATACTCAAGTTAATAAAACGATCTTGCGTAAAAGCAGTTGATGGATTACGTCTTTCGACAATATAAAATATTATGGACACCAAAAGTAAACTTGCAAAAATAATAATATGTTTATAAGTAATTCTTCTGATCCAAACGTAAATAAAACTTAAAATAACAATAAGCCACACAACTATTGAAAAGTATGTTTGAGCGGTCACACCGGAAATAGATGGTATTATCAAAGTTAATATTTTGAAGCTAAATAATTTTAGCATCGGGAAAAACAATAACATAAAAAGCATTATGCTATCAAATAACGTATCTTGAACAGTTTTGCTTTTTAAATTTAACTTCATTTTACCCTCTTTTAAAATCTATAATTTTCTTTAATTGTTCTATATACAATTGATAATCGAAATATTTTTCAGCTGTTTCTCTAGCAAACTTACACATCTCGTTAAGCTTTTCAGGAGTCATTTCTAAAATCTTTTTTAAACTATTACAAATATCTTGAGCATTACAATTAGGTACAATGATCGCATTCTTTTCATCTTCTAAATATAACCCTAAATCACTTGTTATATTGCAAATAACAGGCGTTGATTTCATTAAACTTTCGGGAACTTTCGTAGGAAATCCCGCCTTTGCATACCTAAGCGTTGACGAACGCATTAAAATGGTGAAGTTTGCCTCGTTCAAGTGCTCGTAAACAGTATCCCTACTTACACGACCATAACACTTTAAAACACCTTCTAACGGCGCAAAATAATCGTCATCTTTTTCGATTGATTCTTTTAACGATTCAAACGTTGCTCCTAGGATTCTAAACTCAAAGCGACTTCTTTCAGATGGCGAAAGCATAAGCAAAGCATCTAAAAACTCTAAAAAATAATCTTTTTTTCCTGGACTTCCAGCATATACAATCACAATTTTATCATTTGATGAAAAATCCTTATTATGAGCTTTATCTAAATCTAAAATTACTGGAATTCTTACTGAATTAATTCCCCTGCTTAAAAAATGATTTTCTAAAAAAGTAGAAATTGCAATAACTGAAAAATTTGTATCTATCCACTTTCGATTATAATTATCTTTTAATCGATACACCCTTGCTTTTTCTCCACTCTTAAACTGTTCAGGCGAATACCATTCAACGCTATCGTGAATAAGTTTAATATTATGTTTTTTAGAGTATCTTTTAATGAAATTAAAAGCGGGTAACGGTATCTCAACAATCTGAATAACGTCAAAATTATTTTGCTTTTTCAAGTATTTTTTCAAACGTCTTTTATAAAATAGTACGTTTGCAATTCTGTTTGCAATTGCGTTCTTTTTACTCCTAAAAGAGACGTACTCTACGCCATCATACGTTTGTGCTAGAAAGTTTGTACAATTACCCATACCTATGACGGTCGTGTCAAACCCGCATTTTTGATAAAGCTTTGCAAAAGAATGTTGGCGCACAGCACCAGCGTCTCCATTAGGATAACGATAATATGTTAAAATTAAAACCTTTTGACGCATCTTTACACATTTCCTTTTATATAATCAACAAAGCTTCATTCAACCATTCCAAACGGAAAGATATTGCTCAAAAACACGTTCTAAAGTATAGTCGCGTTCAAGTTTACTTCTCGCTTTAATTCCCATTTGAATAGACAAGTCTCTATCATCCATTAATTTACTCAACGCCATCTCTATTTCTTGAGATGATTTTGAATTAATTAAACATCCGCAACCATCTTCTATCATATCTGGAATTGCTCCAACTTTTGTTGCAACTATTGGTTTACTTAACGCCATCGCTTCAAGAACTACGTTTGGAAAACCTTCAGTATAACTAGGTAAAACAAAAATTCCAGTTTGAGCTAACAACTGCATAGATTCATCGTGTTTTTTCTCGCCATCAAAAACAACAGTTTCTAGCGAAAACTTCTTGCCGAGTTCATCTACGTAATTAGGACTATATGGACCAATAATCCTTAACTGCCAATCGTCGTAATCGCTCTTTATGTTTTGCCATGCGCTTAACAATTCTTCAATACCCTTCGTCTTTACTACCCAGCCTAAAAATAAAACTTCCTTTTTAGTTTGATTAGGTTGAATATCCAACTCGTTTAATTTTTTTAGGTCGAAAGGATTGGGAATATATTGAACTTTTACATCTGGTAAAAACTGCTTAATCACTTGTTCAGTAGAATGATCAATAGCAATAATTTCATCAGCCAAAGTAAGCGCTCTTTTTATTAATTTCCACTCTCTTGTATTTAATTTTGCTATTTCGGGAATACGACCAAATCGAATATGGTATACAGTTTTGGGGCGATTTTTAATTTTACGTATAGCCTTAAGTATCAATATATCTCTAATTACTGCAAATTGCCCGCTAGTTGTAATATGAACCGCAATAGGGTTTTCACTTTTTATAAGCCTTTTTACTTCTTTTTTCTTTTTGAACATCTTAAACCCATCGACAACGATGCGCTCAAAAAGAGAACGACCATCTAAACTTCTACGTTTTGGTGCCGTATTAACCGAACAAAATTCAATTGTTTTATTTTTTTCAACGTACTCGTTAATCATCGCCGTCCAATTCGCGATTCCTCCATAAGGTGGCGGAACTGGTGCTACTAATAAAACCTTTTTCATTACTCTAAAACACCTAAAGTTTAATAATATTTTAGTTTCAATCTCTCATCAAATAATCATCAAGTTGATCCATAAGTTTAGCTTTAGTAAAATTGTCGTTAAAATATTTAAGTGCATTTTCACCAAATTCAATTAACTCATCGCTACTTAATGACATTAACTTTTGAATGTTTAACGCCAAATTGTTTGCGTCTCCCGCATCTGCTGAAAAACCACAATTTGCATCACTTATAACTCTTTGAAGTTCGCCGTCAGCACTTACTAAAATAGGCTTACCACACGCAATACACGATTGCAATTTTGCAGGTAATACAAGCGAAAATAAATCGTTTTTTGCTAAAGATATAAACAAAGCGTCCGATTGAGCGGAAATATCCGAAATCATCGTTGCGGGAATTCTTTGATAAATTTTGAAATATTCTTTTATTTCGTTTTTTTCAATATTGTGTAAAAGTTTATCTTTGTGCCTACCGTCACCCACCAAAGAAAATACTACGTTGCTAACGTTTTTTTCCTTAAGTATACACGCCGTTTCAACAAGTACGTCAAGACCTTGCGCATCACCTATATTTCCAGTAAAAAGTATATTGAATTTACCGTCGCTTTCAAGTTTTAAAGAATCACTGCTAATTTCACTTAACCTTATAGGTTTATAAAACTCTTCAGCGTATTGTGGCCAATATTCAATTTTATCGTTAGGAACACCAATTTCTACTAACGAATTTTCATATCCTTTCGACGTAATAAATATTTTTTCACAACCGCTATAAATTCTTTTAGCCATTCGCTTTATAGGATTAATTATAAAATTACTATGAATACCAGTAACTGCTTCAACGCTTTCAGGCCATAAATCCATAACGTAAATTGAGCACGGAATTTTTCTTCTTTTTGCATACCAAACACCAACTTTCGCCTGGGTTAACGGTGAACTTTCATAAATAAAAACTTTATCAGCTTTTAATTTAGTGAAAGTCTTCCAAAACCAACCGAAAAAAGTAAATGAATAATAGTTTAAAATCAATCTCAACTTGCTGTTACCACGCGAAACAATTGGAATTCTTATAATATTAATCCCATTCCAAACTTCCTTGCGTTTTTTAAATAAGCCGTAACCTTTATAGAATTTTCCTTTTGGATAATTTGGAATACCAGTTACAACGGTTACCTTATATCCTCGCTCAACTAAATTAGTACAAATGTCATTTATCCTAAATTGTTCAGGGTAAAAACATTGACTAACAATTAAAATGTGCTTTTTATTAGACATCAATACACCAAAAAAAACTAAAATTTTACCTATATGCTCGCATTTACGCGCATATATACGCGATTATAGTATACACTATTAAGTAATAATAATCAAGTATTATCAAAAAAACATTGAATAAATAGAAAAAATTCATTAAAAAACACAGTCTAACGACTGTGTTAATAATTGCATCAAAAGTTGCGCCACGCTAGGGGCTAAACTTTTGTGAGAGTTCCGTTTTCTGCGACACGAAAAAACACCGCATTTTGCGGTGTTTTTGAGTGGAGCGGGAAACGGGACTCGGACCCGGGACAACTGCCTTGGCAAGGCAGTGCTCTACCAACTGGGCTACTCCCGCATTTTCGAAAATAAACCGAACACGTCAATTTACTCCCGAAAAATACATAGGTTATAAAAATAAATACCATCAACAGATGGCATTAACTTTTTGGTGGGAGTTATAGGGCTCGAACCTATGACCCTCTGCTTGTAAGGCAGATGCTCTCCCAGCTGAGCTAAACTCCCAAACCGAGCGCTAATTTCCTAAGCGCCCTATTAATATAACACTAATTTTTATTTTTTGCAACTGTTTTTTAAGGGTTTTTTAATTTTTCTTTGAAAATATACGTTTTATTTTTTTGCCCACGCGCCTAAATAAATTAAAAAACTTTCTAAGGCGTAAACTACTGCACCAAAAAAACTTATATAAGCCGTATCTTAACCCCTTTTCAAAGTCAACGAACCTCTCGCCCTTGTAAAAACCTTTACAAACGCCTAAAACGTCTTCATCCTTTACCCCAAACTCTAAAACGAGTTGATTATCGCCCCAAAAAATATAGGAACTTGGCATAACTTTATAAACACGATGCAAAACGTACATTCCGTTTGACCTTTTATACAAAGCAACGTCGTATTTTTCAAGGCGTTTTTTAGGTTTTTCAATAAAAACTTTATCGCGCTCGCATTTTAAAAGCGGATTCATACTCGTTCCTTTAAAATTGGTAACGATAAACCCAACTTCTTGTAACACTTGCTCAATGGAACGGTCAATCATCTAACGCTCCTATACCTTTAAGCGTAGCAATAACTGACTCAACGTCATTTTTAACGACTTGCTCGTCAGCATCGTACTCGTTTAAAATCATTGCAACAATTTCATCAACAGTCGTGCCCTTTTCAAGCGCCTTCCAAACGATAACGCCCGTTTCGTTCAACGTGAGATAACCTTTAAGTTTATCCGCGTTTTCGCCAACGCCAACTACTACGTTCATTCCTTCTTTAAATTCTCTTAAAATAAAGCCTTTTTTAATCTTCATATCATCATTCCTTCATACGAGCATTTTGCAGCCGAAATATCCATATTGCATTTAAGCAAATAGAACTTTGTTTTAGCCAAAATCAAAGATAAAATATCTAAGACTTTATTTGCCGACTCTTCATCGTCAAACCCAATGGACTGCTCGAATAAAATTTTCATAAATCTATCCGGAGAAACTTCGGTTATAGAATTTTCTTCCGCCCTTTCAACAACGCAAATAGCCTTTAATGGCGCTGAAATATTTTCGCCAAGCCCGTGCTTTCCATTCCACGGCGAACCGTAAGCAATAACGCTATCGCCAACCACTTTTAAAATAGGCTTGTCGTCGTTAATATAAGTGAGTTTATCCCCTAAATATTTTTTGAGTAACGCCGTATGCGTTGATTTTCCCGTTCCACTAGGCGCGGTGAATACGAACGCCCCGTCCCCACACTTTACCGTTGAGCCGTGAAAAAGCATCGCCGAATACTTATCAAGCAAAACCTTAGAATACTTTCTAAGAATAGCCGAATTCTCAACGAAGCAATCGGCTTCTCCACTTGAACGCTTAAGTTCGTTTAAAAAATCGTCAACACTAATCTTAACTGAAAGTTCGCAAGGTTTATCGCCAAAGTATTCGTATTTTTTAAACATATCCGCCGAATACTCGAATTTATAGAAAAATTCAGTTACGATATCGGCTACGAGAAACTTTTTCATACCGCTCCACTAAAATAAAAAATACGGATAGAATATCCGCATTTTATTATATCAAATAAGCACTCTATTGTCAATACATTCCTTGTTAACAACTTCAAGTTCAAATTCTTTATCAAGATCAAAATTAGTTGCGTTATCAAACGCGGCAAGTTTAGAAACGGACACTTCGTAAGCAGTTAAAAGTTTAGTTTCCGTATCGCTATATTTCTTTTGATATTCTCTTGACTGAATTCTCCCTGAAAGCGCAACTTTCTCTCCAACCGCTAAATTTTTAGCAAACCTTGCGTTCCTTCCCCACGCGATACAAGGTATATAATCACTTTTGTTATAAGCCCGATTAACAGCGACTAAAATATCGGCAATCTCTCTATTAAAAGGTGTGGTTCTATATACCGGTGGTTTACAAATATAGCCACATAGGACGATATTGTTAGGATTTTTACCATAGTTTTCATCCATAAGTTCTCTAACGAAAACGGTTAGCATAAGTTTTGATTTTCCGTCGATTTGCTTATTATAACTTCTAAACTGACCGACTGCCGATATAACCGAACCTATCTTTAAGCGTTGCTGTTCGATAAGCCTTTCCGATATCGTTACGGGCAAAACGTCCGACTCGCCGGACAACCTTTTAACCATAACTTCCATTTCGTAAAACCCTTCTCCGTAAACTTCGTGCGAAAATCTTGCTTCGGTTACGATTTCTCCCTTGACGTAAACTTTGTTGTTTTGTTTTTCATTGTTAATCATTTTTTATTTGTACTCCAAATGAATTTATTTTGTAGTTTTCTTTATAGATAAGGTCGCTTATTTTAATAAACTCATATCCTTTTTCTTGCAAATTAGATAAAATATACGGCAACGCTTCGTGAGTGTGAAGCCCGTTGTTATGGCAAAGAATTATTGAACCGCTCTCAGTTTTTTTAACCACTCTATTTACTATTTCTTTTGCGGAAATATCTTTCCAATCAATGCTATCAACGTCCCACTGAATAGTATATAGCCCCATATTTTCAGCCGTTTCAATAACGTCGTTATCGTAATCGCCAAACGGCGCTCTAAACAGTTCAACCTTATTATTTGCAACGCTCTCAATAGCCGATATTGAAGAAGAAAGTTCGCTTAAAATCTCACTTTTACTCAGTTTACTCATATTAGGATGAGTTTTTGAGTGCGTACCTATTTCATGCCCGCGCTTAACGATTTCTTTAACGACTTCAGGGTATTTATTTACCCAAAACTCAACGCAAAAGAAGGTGCATTTTACGTGATACTCGTCTAAAGTATCTAATAGTTTAAAGGTGTAATCAGCGCCGTAAGCACAGTCGAATGAAATTGCTATTTTATTATCGTTTCTTTGAACTTTATAAATAGGCAGTTTTCTAATCGTGCCACCCGTATAAACGACTGACGCACCGCTTATTCTCACTGCC
This sequence comes from Christensenellaceae bacterium, assembly GCA_045637965.1. Lineage (GTDB taxonomy): Bacteria > Bacillota > Clostridia > Christensenellales > Borkfalkiaceae > HGM11412. The sequence continues at coordinate 81,849 of JAZUAK010000001.1, forward strand.
GAGCATAGCCCAATAACAACGATTAACGAGAGTGTACAAAATACGGCTAAGGGTTTTTTAAGCGTTTTAAAAATCATTTTTCTCCATTATAGCAATTTTGCCTTATAATAAATTGACGGATTTTGGCGGTTATATACAAATAAAGTCAAAAACCTATATTTAATTTTATTGTTTAAGTTGATAATTTATTCCACAAAAAAAAGAGCGGTTTTACGCTCTTTTTTAAATAATTTACAAATTTTGTATTAAAATATATTAACTCGTTAATTGCGAACAGGGCAATAAGGAATAGTCCGCAATTTGCCCAAAAACTCGAAGCAGAAACGAAGATAGACGAAGCAAATAACGACTTAATTTGACATGGTGCGAAAGATTAAAAATATTACGGCGGATACCGTCAATGCAAAAAATACGGATGCTATCGCGCTTAAAACTTTTGATCCACGACTTTTATTATTGTTATCATTCATATAAACTCAATGCTCCTTTTTACTTATTGCCGATTAAATCTTGCCAATAGAAATCTTTTAAGGTTTTTCTTATCATTTCGGAATCGGCGTACCTTGTAAGTTTACCGCCTTGAGCGATAGAAATAATACCCGTTTCTTCAGAAACGATAATACTCGTTACGTTAATCATTTCAGTAATACCGATACCTGCTCTATGACGAGTTCCAAGTTCTTTTGGTAAATCTACTTCTTGAGATAACGGCAAGAAACAGCCCGCAGCCAAAATCTTATCGTTTTGGATAATCATAGCGCCGTCGTGAAGAGGTGTCTTTGGGAAGAAACAACTTTCAATCACCGCGCTTGAAATATTAGAATCAAGCCTAACGCCACTTGATACGACGTTATCGGGAATTTTCGTGTTGGATAAAACTAAGATTGCGCCCACGTCGTTCTTAGACATATTTTGAAGGGCTTTGATAATTTCGTTAATATGATTAGTTACGAGTTTTGCCGAAGACTTTACAACGCTTGAAACGTCTTTAGTTTGATGGCTTTTAGTTTTAACGTTCCAAACCGACCTTTTAATTTCAGTTGCAAATAATAATACTATGCAGATAACGAACGTTGCGTAGAAAATTATAAACTCAGTTCTACTCAAATCGGATATTATCGTTATAAAACCTAAAAACAAAACGTAGAAAAAATATACTACGGAAATTTTAGACGCATTGTTTTTTCTGAGTAGAGTAAATATAAAGGTGTTCAAAACAAGAAGTAAAAATAAAAGCACACCGTCGTACACGCCGAACGACGATAAAACTATTTTAACTTTTTCAATAAACTCAAAAATTAATTCTTTCATATAATACCTATTCGTTAACCATAGTGTTTAGTATCGAATTCCATAAAGCCGTATCAACGCCGAGTTCTCCGCTTTTAAAAGCCCCGTCGTAATAAGCAAGCCTATCGCAAATTTGCTTTAACCTTTTTGGCGTAAAGCGTTTTGCTTGTTCTTTTGCCTTTTTAATAACGAACTCTTTCGTTTCAAGCGAAAGGGCAAGTTCAGCGTTTGTCGAGCCTGAAACCGTTACGTGAAGTAACCTTCTAAAATGATAGTAAACGGATATAAACAACCTTTGCTTATCTTGATTTTTAGAAATCATATCGGATAAAATCTCAAACGACTTTCCGTAATCACGCTTACCTATCGCTTCGGTGAGTTCGTAAACTTGAAAATCTTGCGATTTGGTTACCAATACTTCAACTGCTTCTTCCGTGATTTCACACCCCGTACCAACGAAGCATATAAGTTTTTCAAGTTCACCCAAAACTCTCGTCATATCCATATTTGAATACTCAAGAAGAAGTTTTATCGCGCCCGAAGTTATAACAACACCGTCATCAGCGGCTCGCTTGCGAATATACCCAACTATTATATCTTCATCAGCCTTGTAACAATCGACGAACGTAACCGTTTCAAGTTTTTTAAGGTTATCGCACTTTTGAGCGTTAACGATAATTAAAACGGTAGTTTCACACGGATCTGAAAAAACCTTTTTTATCGACTTATTCTTAAGGTCGGAAGCCGTGGGATAAAACTCTTTAACCACGACGTACCGCTTATCACTTAAAAACGGATAACTTTCAGTTGCGGTGAGAAGTTGCTCAGGGTCAAGTTTTATATCCTGACCGTAAAGATTGGTAAGATTAAGGTCGGGTTCGCTAAGCGCTTTTTGCTTAATTAAACGAACTGCCGTTTCCCTTAAAAACGCATCTTCTCCCTCAACGAGATATATATTGTTAAGTGTTTCACTTAAACTTTTTTTAAGTTCTCTAAATTTCACGATAATATTTTACCATTTTACTTAAGAAAAATCAACCCAATATTGAAAGTTTACGGCGCAAAAGGTTAAAATACTCACTAATAAGACTATTATACGCAAAACCTTTAGCGTTTTTTCGTTAAAATTCAATTTTCCAGCAAAGGAATACGCTAAAAGATAACACGGAACGACCGCAAACGAGAATTTAAAGTTAGAAAGAATAAATATATCCGTAGTTATTTTACTTAAACTAAAATCAATTAGCCCAAACGCTAAGTTTGGTATAACGGCAAACGCGCCTATTTGAAAAAGGCATAGTAAAAGGACGGATAAAACTATTAGCGGATATAATACCGAAACGATAGGTATTATAAGCGCGTTAAACAAAAAGCCAAACGCCGAGCATTTACCGAAGAAATCAATTAAAATTGGAATGGATACGAGTTCCGCTACTATACACGGCGACAATACCTTTGAAATCTTTTGGGGAAACACCTTGCTAAGCGTTTTCTCAAGTGGCGAAGTTAACAAGATAAGCCCCAAGTAAACGGTGTACGAAAGCAAGAAACCAACGCTAAATAAATCGGAGGGATTTATTAAAAGAACGATTAGCGCGCTAAGAGAAAGGTTGGTCGTTTTATCCGGTTTTTCACCAATAAGTTTTGCAAGTTCTCTAACTGAAATTATTACGAACGCCCTCATTGACGATGCTGAAAACCCGCAAAACCCAACGTAGCAAAGTAGTATCGTAAAGATTATTGGAAAGCAAATTTTCGATTTAACTTTTAGCCGTTTTAGTATAAACGCCAAAAATCCGTAAGTCAAGCCTATATGCAATCCAGATACTGCAAATAAATGCGAAACGCCGATATTTTGATATTTAACTATTTTATACTCGGGAATATAAGTAGTTTCGCCCGTTAATAACGCGTAATTAAGATAAAAGGTTTTGGGCATAAACTCTTCAATCGTTGTTAAGAGTTTAAACTTTAAAGTTGGAATTATTCCATAAAAGCCGTTCACTCTTAAAGTACTTATATCAACGCTTGCGGTGTAACTTGCACCGCTTGAAAAAGAAAACTCTTCGTCGTTTAAAACGAAGTTTCCGCTAAAACTTATTTTAGAGCCTTGATAAATTCTATCAGCGCTTGTAAAACTTGAGTAAACTTTAACGCTATCGCAATCAAAAACGTTTCCTTTAACTATCATTGAGTAATAATAGCCGTCGCTTGTTTTAGTTTCGGTAAAAATTTCGGAAACGACACCGTTAAAACAAAACTCCCCTTCACTTTCATAATTTACTTTTGCATCAATTCGCAAAAGAGATGCGCCAAGTATAATTAGCATCAAAATAGCGATTAAAAAGTAGCCTGCTTTTCTTAGCCGTTTTGCAATCAAAAGGACTGCCGTTACGATTAAACTAAGCGCCGTTAAAATAAAAGTTATAACGGCAACTTCATTAGAAAGAAACGTAAAAGCATATCCTAATAAAATACCAAATATAAATCCCGCCGTTAAAATAACCGCGGGACGAAAATTGATAACCTTTGTCTTTCGTGTTTGCATAGTAATTAAACTAAGTAAGTCTTCCCTTCTTTTGCAACTTCAACGCGCGGATTATTTATCTCACTTTCAACTTCATCATCGCCGTAATTTTCGCTTAAGTGAGTTATTAAAACTTTTCCGTCAAAGTACTCTATGAAACTTGACGCTTGCTTAACGCTCATATGCGGTTTTCCGTCAAGATAATCCTTTTCTAAGAACGCTCCGTCAAGAAGAGCAAGGGTGGAATTGCTTACTAAATTTTTAATGTTTTCATTATAAGTTGTATCGCCGGAATAAGCAAAAACCGCCTTATTGCTTTTTATTTTAACTCCGTAAGATAAAACGGGATGCGTCATTTTATAAAAAGAAAACTCTAAGCCACTATCAAAATAAGTCTTGTTTTCTTCGATAAAAATAAGGTTAAATTCTTTTATTGATTTAATAGTTTCAAGCATTGGGCAAGGAAAATTCGGAAGGTAAACGTTGAGTTTTTCTTTTTTACCCGCAAAAGATAATGCGTATGACAAAATGCCGATATCTGAAACGTGATCAAAATGCAAGTGCGATAAGACTAAAAAACTAAGGTCTTTAACGGACGCGATATCTCTATATTTAGCCAAAACACCCGAACCAATATCCAATAAAACGTTCGCATTATTTTCCTGTATTAAGTACCCCGAAGTCGCCTTGTTTCCACTTGCGAACGGGCCGTATTTTCCAAGCACGGTAAGTTTCATTTTCCCTTCCTTTTACCAATCGAGTTCTATATTTTCGCCCACTTCTTTAATCTTTATAAAAATAGGCCTTTCCCATCTAAGTTTATCGCGCCTATAAAAGTTAGGCGAATGAATGGAAAGATATTTTTGACCGTCATGGTCGGTAAAAATCATACCGTGCCCACCGTCTAAATCTTCAACGCTTAAATCCCTAGAAAATAACGGGGTTTCGGGCTGAATCCAATTTCCGTCAATTTTTCCATTGTCGCTTTTAGCCACCATAACGCAATATTTTGAAATGTCTTCATAGTTAGACCAAAGCATCAATAAACTACCTGTTTTAGTCTTATATAAATAACAGCCGTCGGTTACGTTTTTTAATGGGAACGACGGACTATCCGCCCTAAATATTTCCTTAGGCTCGCTAATCATTTCCGTTAACTCGTTATTCATTTTGGCAATCGCCATACGCCCAATTTTATCGGGCGCGGTAGCGTGCTCGTCAACGTAAACAACCCAAGGCTGACCATCTTCATCAATATAAAGCGTTGCATCGATACTACATTTATCTTTAGGCGTAAAAATACCGTTAGAAACTTCAACGAAAGGTCCTTCGGGGCTTTCCGACCTAAAAGTAGCGCAACCCCTAAACCCAGTTTCAAGCGATAGGTAAGTCGTGAACATATAATACCCGCCGTTATATTTATAAACTTCGGGCGCCCATCTAATTTCATAGGCAAATGAAGGGGGGTTGACGACTATTGGCTTGTCAAGAAGTTTCCACTCTCCGTCAAGTTTGCCACTCGTATTTTTATAGCATTTCCATTCACTACCATACATGTAGTATGCGTCTTTTTCAACAAGCACGAACGGGTCGCGCAATCTTTCAACACCTTTAGCGGTTATATATTTTTTATTTTCGTTTACCATATCGTTACTCGCAAATTTCACTAATTAATTTATCTACCATGCAAAGCATTCTCGGAAGATGGAAAGGACCTTTAAAGGTTGAACCTTTAGTAGACGGCATCGTAGGTTTACCATCACGGCGAAGATAGCCGTACCATTCGCCGTACTCCTTATCGTAGAAATGCTCCATAGCGTAATCGTAAGTTTTATAGAACTTTTCAAGATATTCTTCCTTTCCCGTATCCCTATAAAGCATAAGCGAAGATATAAGCGTTTCATTGTGTGGCCACCAAAGTTTCATATCGTGTTCGTAACTTTCAGGGGGAAGACCAAGCGCGTCAACGAAGTATAAAAGACCGCCGTATTCGTTATCCCAACCAGCGTTAAACGCATTGTTGAAAATACTTTCACACTTGCTAATAAGCGACTTATCGCCCACTTTTTTAGCATAATCTAATATAAACCAAACGCCTTCAATATCGTGACCGGGGTTAACGATTCTTCCATCCGTATAGCCAAGGTTTGCTTCACCGTTTAAACCAACGTTTTCTAATAAACACTTCAAATCTTCTTTAACGTGGTATTTGAAAATATCGTCAACGCAAGCCTTTGCTCTTTCAAGATATAAACTTTCGTTTTCTTTATCAACCTTTAACATCGTTAAGGTCATATTAAGGTAAATCATCGGATAACCAAACGCTCTACCAGAACGAGTTTCGGGAATAGTTTTAGAACCTAAGCCTGTCGGGTCAACACCGCCGTGCCATAAATTCCAATAGGTTTCGTATGCCTTTTTAGCCCTATCTAAATACTCCTTTTCACCCGTAACGCCGTAGTATTCAGCGTTAGCCATAGAGTAGAAAGTTTCAGAGTAAAAATATCTTCTTTGGCGAAGGGGCTTGCCGTCGCCCGTTACCGTAAAATAAAGCCTATCGCCCTTTTCACGATTGATGCAATATTTTTCTAAGAAATCTAAGCAAGACTTGCTCGCGTCAAGCCATTCCTTTTTAACGCCGTAATTAGCGCAAAGCCAAGCAAACGTCCAACCGCATCTACCTTGCATCCAAACGCTTTTATCGGTAGAGTAAACCTTACCCGTTCTATCAAGGCAAGTATATACGCCACCGTTTACTTTATCCATGCCGTTTTTAAGCCAAAATTCAGCACACTCGAAAAGTTGACGCTTAACTTCTTTTTGAACGCTTAATAATCTTTGTTTATCCATATTTTACCCCTTTAAATACTTATCAATAAAATCGTAACCTTTATTTATTGCGTCTTCGGTAGGATAATGCCCGGTAGCGTGGTTTATAAATAAAAGTTTTTCGTCAGTTTCATAGCCCTTTGCTTTTCTAATTGCTTCAAGGCTTGAGTCGTCGTCGTACTGCCCCGCAATTAAGCAAAACGGCTTTGACGCTAATTCTAAAAGTTGCGAATGCTCCATACCAAGCGACTTTAACGTTTCAACTTTTTCGCCGTAATACCAAGGGTCGTTCCAGTTCGTTTGCTCCCATTTAAACCCAAAATCGCTTGCCACGACGACTTTTATTCTATCGTCAAAGCAACCCGTGTAAAACGCCATTTTACCGCCGAGAGAATGCCCTGCAATGCCTATACGCTCGCTATCTACTCTTCTATCGGAAACTAAAAGGTCAACTAAGAGTTTCGTATCGGAAATTAACCTTCCAATACCCGTCCATAACGGATTTTCGCTATACAATAAGTTTGATGCTATAAGCCACGGATTTTCTTCTTTCATCGGCTCTTTAGTGTCAGTATAAGTAAGATAGAAAGCGTCCGCACTTATAGTTATATAACCGCGGTTAACAAGGTGCATCATCATATCTAAATGCCTATACCTTTCAATGCTTTCATTAGTTTTAGGATTAAAACCAAGCATTCCTTCAGGGAAATAGAAAGGAATAACCACCGCAGGTGCAGGCTCGTTTAAATTCTTAGGAATTGCCATCATAATGCGTTGATTTCTACCTTGTGCGTCAACTTGCGAATATAATTCTACGGTAACGTCATCCCTATCGTAAATTTCTTCAAGTTTAGCCTTTTTAATCTCGTTTAAAAGCGTTGGCTCGCCGATTATTTTTTGCCAAGAAGATAAACTATTTTTCATAGTGCCCCCTTAATATTAAGTAACAAAAAAATTATATCACGCTAGCACTATACTGTCAATACGACTTGAAAATTTTTGCAAAATTAAAGGCACCTATAAGGTGCCTTTTAGTTTTATTTTATTTTGAGCGTTTAAATATCTTGCTTCTAAATAATATAACGTTCATAACCAAGAAGAACGCAACGAATATACCTAAGCAAAGATAAGGTTTAACAGGTGCAAGCGTTGCAAGAAACATCATCGGGAAACCAAACACGATAGCGGGGAAATTTTGATAAACTAAGTTATCAGACGCAGGTGTTTTAAACTCTCCGTCAATTTCTCTAAGAAGGATAATACCCGTACTTGCAGTACCCGTGAGCATACCGTACATAGTTAAGAACTGTTCTTCAGCATAGTCTTTGAAAAGAGTTTTTGCAACGATACGGTTATACACGTAAGTTGAAACTAAACCAACGAAACCTATGATAAGAATTATTCCCCAGTAGTTTTGCAATACGTCAAGCCTAATAGCCGCAATACCTGCAACTACCATTATATCGAAGAAGAAATTGCTTGCTCTCGTCATAAGGAAGTTGTTAGTATATTTTTTCTTAATGATTTTCTTATTGAATAAGAAATTAAGTAAAACTTTAACGAGCGTTGCCGATAAAACACCGAGAAGGAAGTTAAATCCGTAAATAACCGCTCTCATACCTTGGAGAAGTGAACCAAGCCCCCACATGATAAGATAGGAGATTAAGTACGCCACTAAAATAAGCGCAATTTGAATGGTAAATTTATCGATGCTTTCTTGCATTGGAATTTCGTCTGCCGATTCGATAGCGTCGGTATACAAACTTCCGTCCGTTCTCGAAGATAAAACGAGTTTACCACTCTTTTTCAAAATATTTAAGTGAATAACACCGCCTATCGCCGCAGATAAGAAACCGAGAGCGGCAATCGTTAAGCCGAAACTCTTTCCGCCAATAAAGCCGTAATCCGTTTCGTAAATAGTGCCGTAGTTAAGCGCTTGGCCTGTACCTTGGCCGTAACCAAACGGCAATAACGCACCCGCAGCAACGAAGAAGTCCTTTAATATAAGCGACGCACAAATAGTAACGCCCATACCTAAAATCGCTTGCAAAAGATAGGTTGAAACGGTAGTTACGCCAGTGTTGAAAATTTCAGCAGAGCGTTTTTTCGTTAATCTACCACCGTTAGTTTTAAACGAAGAAGCAATAAAACCAAGCGCTAACGCGTGATAAGTTATAATTTCAAGCGAGTTCATTCCGTTGCCACCAAAAAAGGCGGTATCGAACAACACTTTGTCTGTTATAAGATTATAAACAAACGAAATTAATAATAAAACTAATCCACCGAGAACTGACGTTGGAATTAACGATTTATGAAGGAAAGGAACTATTTTTTTGATTAAGTTGGCTATTAATAAACTTCCGAGTATAACAGCCATTATCATTATAAAGCCCCAAACACTATAATCCCAAAAATTGCTCATTTTCGTCACCTTTTAAAATGTTTTTTCTTCTAAAATAGAAATTTACGTATTTTAAAGCGTTGAATCGCTTATTGCCTTTAAACTGATAAATAACTTCTCCAAAATATACGTTGAGTTTATTTCTTCCAAGAACGGATATTGCGGACACCTTATCAAAATCAAGAACTAACTTTTCGCCATCGTTTAAAATTTCGATTTTATCGCCGTAAAGTTTTATAGTTGCATCGTTATAAAGCGGAACTTTTTTCTTGTACGGAATAACGCGCTTAACACTTGATTTATCGATATAAGCAGGTTCACTATTATATACGCTCGTATCAAGTTTATTTATAAACGAATTTTGATAGTCGTACCATTCGCCAACGTTTTTAAAGGGGAACTCTCGCCCAACGCCTGCAAACTCTTTGTTAATCGTATACTCGGCTTTAAGCCCACATTTTTTACAAGTAACGTAGCATCCGTTACTTTCAAATTCGGAAAGACCACATTCCTTGCAAACGTAAAAACATCTTTCAAGGTATTCCGCTCTATTTTTATGCTTATATTCGCCAACTAACAAGTTTTCGTCAATAAAAAGTTCGTCTTTGATAACTTGCAAGAGTTCGTCGTTAGAATAAGCGTCGTATTCTTCAGGATAAATAACCTTTGAAATACCTGCCGTCATATAACCTTTACGCTTAACGTCGCTCCATCTCGGTTCAACGCTGTAACCGCCTTCTATTTTGTAAAAAGCCAAAGGAAGTTTAAGTTTTTTAATAAGCGGAGCGATAGTCGGATTTATGTACTCAGTTCTTCCGCTATACGTTCTATTGCCTTCAGGCGCAATACAAATAGAACCGCCTTCTTTTACAACTCGCATTACGTTTAAAACCGCTCTTGCATCAGTCGTTTGCTTTTTAATAGGAATAGGCGCAATCGCGTATCTAATAAGTTTAGAAACCCAACCAAGAGAGAAAATATCTTCCGTTGCCATATAATAAACCACGCGTTTTAGCGACATTCCAACGAAAAACTGGTCCATCGGAGTTTGGTGGTTAAGTAATATAATATACGGGCGCTTGTCCTTATTTTTAAAGCGCTTAATTTTAATGCCGTACTTTAATCGACAGTAAACGTACATAGGAGTATACGCTAAAAAAGTAATTACTCTATGGCGGAATTTAGTCCAGCGTTTTTGTTTGTTTTTCTTTGCCACTTTTATACTCCTTATTGATTTCCATCGTTATTATAATATTATAATAACATAAAATCAATACAAAATGTGTGAATATTAGTTGAAAATTGAAATATTTAACAGATGTTAAAAAAATACTAACTATTAAGATTAACAAGTCCGTCAAATGACGGCCGAACCACGAGTTGTTAACACCGCTCACTACTAATAAATTCGTGGGGAGAGGTGGATATAGCCACACCCTACTTCGTAGGGTAATTCCCCTTATTAAGGGGAGTGTCAACAAAGTTGACGAGGGGATTGCCGTCCACGGCAAGTGAACCCTGGCTGACCTTAGCCCATCATAGTATGCCCATCATATGACGGCCGAACCTACGGTTCAAATCCACTCTCGAACCCACAACAAAACGGATGTGCAAAAACACATCCGTTTTGTTGGTGGGCAGAGGTGGATTCGAACCACCGAAGGGAAACCCGACAGATTTACAGTCTGTTGCCATTGGCCGCTCGGCAACCTGCCCAAGATATTAAATTAAAAAAAAATGGAGCTGGCGATTGGAATCGAACCCACAACCTGCTGATTACAAGTCAGCTGCTCTGCCAATTGAGCTACGCCAGCATAATAGTTATGGTGCCTCGGGGGGGAATCGAACCACCGACACGGGGATTTTCAGCCCCCTGCTCTCCCCACTGAGCTACCGAGGCAAAAAAAATGGCGACCCGGAACGGGTTCGAACCGTCGACCTCCAGCGTGACAGGCTGGCGTTCTAACCAACTGAACTACCGGGCCATGGCCATTTTTAATTTTTTTATTTATAACTATGTAAGTGGTGGGCCTTCAGGGACTCGAACCCCGGACCAATCGGTTATGAGCCGACCGCTCTAACCAACTGAGCTAAAGGCCCTCGTTATTAATGGTCGGGGTGAAGAGACTCGAACTCCCGACCTCATGGTCCCAAACCACGCGCGCTAGCCAACTGCGCCACACCCCGCTCTACTTACGCTAATTTATAATAATATAAACTGCTAACTTTGTCAAGCAAATGTGAGTCGTTTTCAAAAAAAACTCTATTCAATCGGCTTGCTTTTATCTTGCGATTGCCTAAATATATTATCACATAGAAAAAATTATTGCAAGCGTTTTTTAATGGTTTTTCAAAAAAAAATTAAAAACGCTTTCGCTCGGTTTTCCAAGCGAAAGCGTTTAGCCTTTAATCTATCTTTAAACCTTTAATTTTTTCGGCAAGTTCGCTGTTTACGTCGTCATATGCTGAGAGCATGGGAACAACGTCTTTACCTGCACGCCTATCAAAATAGTTCTTGGTAATTTTGATAAGTAACCCAGATAAGCAAACGAGAGCAATAAGGTTGGGAATTGCCATTAACGCGTTGGTCATATCAGAGATAAGCCATACAAAGTCAGAACCTAAGTTATCACCAGCAAAGAAGGTAAGAAGACCGATACCAACGATCATAACGACGTAAATTACGTTGAATACCGTTTCAGAATATTTACCTTTGAAGATGTATTTGCAAGCCTTAGAACCATATACAGCCCAAGCAAGAATAGTCGTAAATGCAAAGAGCGGTAAAATGATAGAGAAACTATACTTGCAAACGATACCGAACCAACCGCCAATGCTTGAGAAAGAATTAAGAGCAACGGTAGCACCGTCAGAACCGCCAATGTTTGCAGTAAGAACGAAAAGCGCGGTTAAAGTACAAATAACGAAAGTGTCAAGGAATACTTCGAAAATACCCCATAAACCTTGTCTAACCGGTTCAACTTCAGAAGATTCCGCGTGAGCAATCGGTGAAGAACCAAGACCCGCTTCGTTACTGAATACACCACGAGCGAAACCGTAACGCATAGCAGACATAATACCGTAACCTGCGAAACCACCTAAAATTGACTTCGTTGAGAAAGCGGAAGCAAAAATAGAACCAAACGCTGCAGGAATTAAGGTTACGTTACTAAGAATAACGATGATCGAAAGAATTAAGAAAAGAATTGCCATGAATGGAACGAGCATTGACGCAACTTTACCAATTCTCTTAATACCGCCAAGAACAACGAGTGCAGCAACTACTGCTATAACGATAGCAGTAACCCAAACGGGAATTTTAAAGGTAGTATTCCAGTTAGATTGAATAGTGTTTGCTTGAACGGAACTCATACCGATAGCGGCAAGCATTGCAAATACTGCAAACACAACGGCAAGCCATCTAAGTTTTAAACCTTTTTCAATATAGAACATAGGTCCGCCGATATATTCGCCCTTTTCATCTTTCTTTCTGAAGAATAACGATAAAGTGATTTCCGAATACTTGGTAATCATACCGAAGAATGCCGAAACCCACATCCAGAACACTGCACCAGGGCCACCTGAAATAATAGCGGTGGTAACACCTACGATGTTACCAGTACCAACGGTACCTGATACTGCGGTAGAGAACGCTTCGAACGGCGAGATTGCCTTTTCGTTATCAAGGGTTAATTTTTCACCTTTCATTTGACGGATAGAACGACCCATCGTTTGTTTAACTGCGTAACCAAACTTAGTTACTTGCATTGCCTTTTTTCTTACGGTTAAGAAAACGCCACATGCAATAATTAAAACGAGCATTGGAATACCCCATAAGATATTGCCGTCTATCCAGTTAAGAACGTTGTATAAAGCCTGCATAAAAACTCCTTTTTGCCGATAAAAAACAATCGGGTTAGGAACACCTAACCCGAACAAAAATAACTCTATTATATATAAAGATAAGTCTGTCCTTTGACCTGAGAGTTTCACGCTTTAAATAAAACGCTTGCACCTTCGGTACCCGTTAGGGATTCTCCAGATTGCCTAGGCTTACAGTATTACCTGCAAGTTTTAACGGCTAAAATATTTAATTGAGTTCATTATATCAAACTTTGCGCATATTAGCAAGCGTTTTAACGCCATTTTTTAAAAAAACTTTAACTAATTAAAGTGAAAAAATCACTATTGTATAGTTTTATCCGTTAGATGAAAGCACGAATAGGCTCGGCATGACAGAGCGATAACGATAGACGTTTTTGTCCTCGAAATTAAACGGCTTAAAACCAATAAACCATACACTCGTAAGGTTCACAATTTAACTTTTTGTGAAGTTCAATGCTTGCGGTGTTTTCACTTCTAACGTGGCAAAAGGGAACGAGCCCGTTATCAATAAAATAATTAACGCAAGTTTTAAGCAAAAACGAACCAACGCCACGTCTTTTAAACTTTTCTAAAACTTCAAGCAAACCAACGGAAAGTTCTTCGTGCTGACCAACGAAACCGCAAATTTCTCCATTTACGTAGCCACCGAAAAGCATTTTATCTTTCAAAACGTGGTAAACTTGCTCTTTAGTGTAGCCAAGCGAATAGTTTTTGGCAACAAACTCAACGGTTTCATTATCATATCCAAGTTTTTTAAATTCTATATCTTTGATTTCTATATCTTGTTTTCCATATAAATATTGCAAGCAAGGATATTCTTTTAAGGATAAATGCTCGTTGATAAAACCCTTAACCTCAACGTCGGGCGTGAAGAAAGTGCCTTTCAAATGTTTTACGGATAAAACTGCATTTTCAATATCACCGCTACCCGCTATCATAATAATACCCGACGGCAATATTTTAAACGCCACCGAAGTTTTTGAAAGGTAGAAAAACTCTTTCTCGCCGTGCTTTAAATTTTCTATAATGCAAACGTATTTTAAATAATTTTTATTTAAAGTTTCAATTAACGCGTTAATCATAAAATTAATTTTATAACTTTTGCCGACACTCGTCAATATAATTGACAAATTTTTATTAAAAGAATAAAATCAATCTATGAATATTAGAGAAAACGTAAGAAATATAGCAATAATTGCCCACGTTGACCACGGCAAAACCACGCTCGTTGACGCACTCTTAAAGCAAAACGGCATTTTTAGGACTAACGAAGTCGTTCAAGATAGAGTTATGGATAGCAACGACTTAGAGCGTGAAAGGGGTATCACTATCCTTGCAAAAAACACGGCGGTTAACTATCAAGGCATTAAAATTAACATTATCGACACGCCTGGCCACGCCGATTTCGGTGGCGAAGTTGAGCGTATTTTATCTATGGTAGACGGCGTTATTTTACTCGTTGACGCCGTTGAAGGCTGTATGCCCCAAACGAGATACGTGTTAAAGAAGGCGTTATCCTTAAACAAGAAACCGATCGTCGTTATTAATAAAATAGATAAGGGCGGTGACCTTGATAAAACTATGGATAGCGTTATCGAACTCTTTATCGAACTTGGCGCTAACGACGACCAACTTGATTTTAAGACCGTTTACGCATCAGCCCGTCAAGGTTGGGCTTCAACCGACCTTTCCGTTCAAGCAACGGATATGTCCGCATTACTTAAAACGGTTATTGAAGAAATCCCTGCCCCGACCGGTGATTTTGACGGAGGACTTCAAACGCTTATTTGCAACGTTGATTACGACGAATACGTTGGTAGAATCGGCGTTGGTAGAATTATTCGCGGTTCGGTAAAGGATGCGCAAACCGTTTCAGTTTGCCATACCGACGGAAGAGTTTCTAACGCCAAGATAGGTAAACTCTACCAGTTTGAAGGGCTTAAACGCGCCGAAGTTGAATCGGCTACCGTTGGTGATATTATAGCAATTTCCGGTATACCAGATATTAATATCGGCGAAACGATTTGTTCTTCCGACTGCCCTGAAGCGTTACCCTTCGTTGCCATTGACGAGCCGACGATTTCTATGATGTTTATGGTAAACAACTCGCCTTTTGCAGGTAAAGAAGGCAAGTTCGTTACTTCTCGCCACTTAAGAGCAAGGCTTTATCGTGAAGTTGAAACGAACGTTTCAATGCGCGTTGAAGATACCGATAGCGCCGATACTTTCCAAGTTTTCGGCCGTGGCGAACTTCACTTATCTATCCTTATAGAAGAAATGCGCCGTGAAGGCTACGAATTCCAAGTTTCACGCCCAAAAGTTATTTTCAAAGAAATTAACGGCAAAACTCACGAACCTATGGAAGATTTAGTAGTTGACGTTCCCACCGAATACGTTGGCGCCGTTATGAGTAAACTCGGCGAACGCCGTGGCGAACTTATTTCTATGGACGCTGACGATAGGGGTAGCACTAAACTCAACTTTAAAATTCCGTCAAGATGTTTAATCGGATATAGAAACGAAATGCTTACCGACACTAAGGGGTTTGGTACAATGGCATCCGTTTTCGCAGGTTACGAAGCGTATAAAGGCGACATTAAAGAAAGAAATCGCGGTTCACTCGTTTGTTTTGAAGCGGGCGTAACCACTCAATACGGCTTGTTCAACGCTCAAGAACGCTCAACCTTATTCGTTTCACCAGGACTTAAAGTTTACGAAGGTATGATAGTTGGCGTCAACTCGCGTGACGAAGACTTAGTCGTTAACGTATGCAAGGTTAAGCACCTTACCAATAACCGTGCAAGCGGTAGTGACGATGCTTTAAAACTCGTTCCCCCAACCCTTATGAGTTTGGAACAATGCATGGAGTTTATCGCTGACGACGAACTCTTAGAACTTACCCCCGTTTCCATTCGTTTGAGAAAGAAAATTTTATCTAAAGACCTTAGAATGAAAGAATGGGCAAAAAATAGAAAGTAAACGAAAAACGCTTGTTTATACAAGCGTTTTTTTATTGTCACTTTTATCTTATATATTTTTTAACCTTGCTATAGAGTGTAGGTTTATCTAAAGATACGGTAACGCCGTTATTAAACTCTTTAACCGCGCCACTAAATAAGTTTTCGTTAGACGAATATAAAGTTGCTATAACTTCGCCTTTTTCTACCCTATCGCCTAACTTTTTATTTAAAACTACACCTGCGCCGTAATCAATAGCGTTTTCTTTTTTAGTTCTACCTGCGCCAAGTATTAGACTTGCAACGCCAACGCTTTCGGCGTTAAGAATTGAAATATATCCGCTTTCGCTTGCCGTTATATCAAACGAGTATCGAGCGTGATAATCTCCGTTTAAAATATCCGTTAAATCTCCGCCTTGCTTTTCGACAAACTCTTTAAACTTAGCGTAGGCTTTTCCGCTTGAAATAGCATCGTCAAACGCAAATTCACAAGTTTTGCTATCGCCAAAGCCCGATAAAACTAAAATCTCAACGGCAAGAGCCTTGCAAATATCGTATAAATCATTTTTGGTTTTACCCGCTAAAACGTCTATTGCTTCTTTTACTTCCAAGGCGTTTCCAATATAGTTGCCGAGCGGTTCGTTCATATCGGTTATAACGGCGGATATTTTTTTGCCCGCACCCTTGCCGATTGCAACCATAACTTTACCAAGTTCTTCTGCATCTTCTTCCGTTTTCATAAACGCACCTAAACCAGTCTTTACGTCTAAGACGATAACGTCGTCGTCAGCGGTGAGTTTTTTACCCATAATACTTGAAGCGATTAGCGGAATACTATCTATCGTGGCGGTAACGTCACGAAGGGCGTAAAAAATTTTATCGGCAGGCGCAAAAGTTCCCGTTTGACCAATAATACAAAGCCCCGTTTCTTTAGCAACGGAAATAAACTCATCGTACGATAGTTCAACCTTAAAACCTTTAATTGATTCAAGTTTATCAACCGTTCCGCCCGTGTGGCCAAGCCCCCTACCGCTCATTTTAACAACGTTTACGCCAAGGCTTGCAATCACCGGCGAAATAATTAAACTCGTTTTATCTCCAACGCCACCCGTAGAGTGTTTATCCGCCTTAACGCCTTTTATATCGCTAAGTTGAACTTTATCTCCAGAATTTGCTATTGCTAAAGTAAAATTAAGCGTTTCATTTTCAGTCATACCGTTAAAGTATACTGCCATTAAAAACGCAGACACTTGATAATCTTTTATCTCGCCCGAAACTGCGCCCGAAACGATAAAATCTATTTCTTCTTTATTAAGTTCAACGCCGTCGCGTTTTTTCTTTATTAAATCGTACGCTCTCATAAATTAAACTCTGAAAGTACCCTTTTTGAAATATAATCAAACCCGTTTATCGTTCCTAAGTTTTCGGCTTTTACGCCCTTTTGATAAATTAAACAAGGAACGTCTTCGCGCGAATGGTCGGTTGACGGGGTTGACGGATCGCAACCGTGGTCGGCAGTAATAATCAATAAATCGCTATCGTTCATTCCCACTACGAACTTTGATAAAAACACATCGAAGTTAGTTAACTCTTGGGCGTAACCATCTATATCGTTTCTATGCCCGTAAACACTATCGAAATCAACGAAATTTATAAAACAAAGCCCCTTAAAATCTTCGTCTAAAAGTTGCAAGGTCTTTCTATAGCCTTCGGCGTTTGACTTCGTTTTATAACTTTTCGTTATTCCCTGCCCTGCAAAAATATCGTAAATCTTTCCAACCGATATAACTTTTAAACCGCTTTCTTTCACTTTATCAAGCATAGTTTTTTCAGGCGGTAAAAGTGAATAATCTTTTCTATACCCCGTTCTAACGAAAGGATAGGTGGAAGTGAACGGCCTTGCAATAACTCTACCAACGGCGTGTTTACCGCTTAATAGTTTTCTTGCAATTTCTGAGTATTCATATAATTTTTCAACGGAAACGACTTGATCGTGGCAAGCGATTTGGAAAACGCTATCTTGCGAAGTGTACACGATAGGATAACCCGTTTTAATATGCTCTTCGCCGTAATCTTTAATAACTTCCGTTCCGGAATAGGGCTTGTTGCAAAGAGTTTTAGTGCCGATAAGCCTTTCAAACTCGTTAATTATTTCACTTGGAAATCCGTTTGGATAGGTTGGCAACGGCTCGCTTGATATGACCCCTGCAATCTCCCAATGCCCAAGAGTAGTATCTTTTCCGTTACTCTTTTCTTTAAGGCGAAGGTAACTTGCGGTGGGATTATCAACGCCACCCCCTACTCCGTCAATATTAAAGAGCCCAAGGCTCTTTAGAGTTGGAACGGAAAAATATTCGCTGTTTCGTATTGATAAAAGAGTATTTGAACCCTTATCGCCAAACTTTTCGCTATCGTCCGCCCCACCAATACCAAGACTATCAACTACCATTAAATAAATTCTATTTGTCATTTTGCCCATCCATTTTTACCGCAACTTCAAGCGCCACCTTCATCATATCGGTAAAGGCGCTTTGTCGCTCTTCACTCGTAGTTTCTTCGCCCGTTACTAAACTATCGGAAACGGTTAGTAAAGTTAACGCGCGCTTATTAAAAATACTTGCGTTTAAATATAACGCAGTCGTTTCCATCTCAACGGCAAGCGAGCCTTCTTCAGCGCGTTCGAGAGCACTTTTATCGCAATAAAAATTATCAGTTGAAAACACTTTACCCATCTTATAGGCGCGTTTTTGCCTTTCACACTCGCTAACTGCTAAGTCTAAAAGAGTTTTATCAGCCGTGGGAACGAATCCGATAGGAATATCAAAATAAGAAAGCATATTGCTATCCGTGCAAGACGTGCTTGCAACGACTATATCGTAAAGGTTAAGTTCTTTTACGAGCGAACCGCAAGAACCTACTCTTATAACGTTTTCAACGCCGTAAAACTTAAAAAGTTCGTATGAGTAAATTGCCATTGACGGCATTCCCATTCCCGACGCCATTACCGATACGGGAACTCCTTTATAAGTACCCGTGTAGCCTTGAATTCCGCGAACGTCGTTTATAAGTTTTATATCTTCTAAAAAAGTTTCAGCAATAAATCTTGAACGCTTAGGGTCGCCCGGCATTAAAACCGTTTTAGCAAAATCGCCAAATTTTGCGCTATTATGTGGTGTCATATAATCTCTCCTTGTAATTTTAGTATAACCAAAACTTTACTTTTTGTAAATACTGAAAAATAAAAAAGACCTTAAAAGGTCTTTTGTTAAAACTTCTTAATATCGTTGTTACGATAAGTGGTGAATCTTATCTTATAATCTCCGTCAACGATTTCATCAGACGAGTAAATCATTTCAAAATTTTCCTTTTCGTCAAGGTTAGGATAAAATACCGTTGCTTCACCGTCCGCATCAACTTTAGTAACTAAAATTTCAGAACAATAATCTACCATCGTTCTATAGAACATTGCGCCACCGATAACGAAAATATCGTCGCTATTATACTTTGAAAGTTCTTTTGAAAGTTCTTCTAATGTGTAAACGATAGTGCAATCGTCACGCGTTACGCCTTGGGGCGCAAGAACGATATTTACTCTATTTTTTAAAGGTTTAGAACCAGGGAAAGAAAGTAAGGTGTTGTAACCCATACAGCAAACTTTACCACTCGTTTGTTCTCTAAAGAACTTCATATCTTCTATGAGCGAGAACAAAAGGTCGTTATTTTTACCAATACCCCATTTTTTATCTACTGCTACTATTGATTTCATTAGATTGCTACCTCCAACTTAGTGTCAAGCGGTGTGGACTTATAGTCAACGAGTTTAAAATCGTCAACGGTAAAATCGTAAAAATTCTTAACGTCAGGATTAACTATAAGTTTCGGCGCTTCAAACTGCTCCGTTTCAAACATTTTTTCAAGCGCTGGAATATGCCTATCGTAAATGTGCGCGTCAGATATAACGTGAACGAGTTCGCCAACTTGCAAATTAGAAACTTGAGCAAGCATGATAAGAAGAATTGAGTATTGAACTACGTTCCAGTTGTTAGCAACGACCATATCGTTTGAGCGTTGGTTTAAAATGCCGTTAAGTTTACCGTCAGAAACGTTAAAAGTCATTGAGTACGCGCAAGGATAAAGATTCATTTCGTGAAGGTCTTGGAAAGTATAAATATTAGTCATTATTCTTCTTGAATAAGGATTGTTTTTAAGGTCGAAAAGCACCCTGTCAACTTGGTCCATTTCCCCTTCTTTATACTTGTGCTTAACGCCGAGTTGATAACCGTAAGCCTTGCCGATAGAACCGTTTTCATCAGCCCATTGATCCCAAATTTTAGAATTTAAGTCGTTGATGTTATTGCTCTTTTTTTGCCATATCCATAAAAGTTCGTCAATAGACGACTTGAAGAAGGTTTTTCTAATAGTGAGTATAGGAAATTCTTTTTGCAAATCGTAACGATTAACGATACCAAACTTCTTAACCGTGTGAGCGGGCGTGCCGTCAGCCCAGCGGGGACGAACGTTTTGGTCCGTATCCCAATATCCGTTATTTATAATATCTTTACAATTTTCAATAAAAACCTTATCTGCGTAACTCATACTTATTTCCTTTCGTTTTCTAATATTTTAACACACTACTTACTAAAAGTAAATAATCAAAAAGCGTCTTTCTCTTTATTTTTGAATTTTTTTGCTATCACTCTTGACTTGATAGCGTACGGCGTGAGTTTTGATATAAACGCTACCATTTTATTATATAGCCCAGGAATAAACACCGTTTTATTTCTCTTTAGCGCCTTTAAACTTTTTATAACGACTTCTTTCGGTTCTATTTTAGAAAGTTTTCCTTGCAAACCTTGGGATTTTATATCTTCAATAATATCTTCACGCGTTGGAACGCTTCCAGGGCAAACCACGGTTATTTTAACCTTTTGACCTTTAAGTTCGGCTTTTAACCCTTTGAAAAAATAAATGAGCGCACTCTTCGTTGCCGAGTATAACGAAAAATACGGCATCGGCGTTAAACCGCACGCTGACGAAACGACGAGTATTTTAAATTCTTCCGCCCTTATATCTAAAGATAACCTCGTTAGCGTTACCACGCTTTCAAAATTAACTCTCGACTGCATTTCAATTTTATCTACGCTATACTTAGTAAACGCCTTTCTCGTATCAATTCCTGCAACCAAGTAAATCCCCGAAAGAGTTATTTTACTTGCTGAAAGATAGGAAAAACACTCGCTAATAGAAGAGTTATCCGTTAAATCAACCACTTTATCAATAACTAAAATAGAAGAATTTATTGATAAAAGTTCTTCCTTTAAACTTTTAAGTTTATCTTCGTTTCTTCCTAAAACTATTAAGTTTTCGCCACGAAGCGCAAGTTGCTTGCAAAATTTCCTGCCTATGCCACCGCACGCGCCCGTTACCAACGAGTAAGTTGTCAATCGAAATACGCTCCTTTCTTTAGCATTTCTTCTCTAATTTTTTCAACCGCGCGTTTTTCAATACGCGAAATGTACGAACGGGATATTTTTAGTAGTTTTGCAACTTCCCTTTGAGCGAGCGGAGCGTTTCCGTCAAGCCCAAACCTAAGTTTAATAACCGTATACTCTCTTGAAGTTAAGCAGTTTTTAACTATCTCAACTAAAATTTTATTTTCGGTTTTTCTCTCTACTTGAGAAACGAGTGGTTCGCTATCATCAGGCAAAACGTCTAAAAGAGTTAACTCGTTTCCGTCCTTATCCGCGCCAACCACGCCCGAAAGTGATAATACGTGCGAATTTTTCTTATTTTGGCGAATGAGCATTAAAATTTCGTTTTCAATGCACCTTGCAGTATAAGTTGCTAACGCAATGTTTTTGCTTGGGTCAAAGGTGTTTATTGCTTTTATAAGCCCTATCGTTCCCGTTGAAATCAAATCGTCGTTATTATCCGCGCCTTGATATTTTTTAACGACGTGCGCCACTAATCGCAAGTTGTGTTTAATAAGCCTATCTTTAGCGTCTTTATCCCCACACTCACGATAAAGTTTTATCGCTTGCGCTTCTTCTTCAGCGCTTAACGGCTTTGGAAAACAATCGCTTGCTATGCTACCGCAAAAAAATAGTATTTTGCCAACTAAAAAATTTAAGAATTCTAAAAACATATATTTTCTCCGTAAGAGAAAACTATGTCGAATTTTGTTAAATTATGCTACGTCTTAAAAAGTCCCCTGCTTTTAAAGGAAGTTCACACTTGATTTTCAATATTTCTTGAACGCGCTTAGCGTCTTCAATAGAATCGCCTTTTTCGTTTATTATTTCGGTAACGGTAAACGTTTTATTAAAGGTATCTCTTGGGGATAACACTTCTAAAATATCGCCAACCATAAAGCGATTGCGCATTTCTACCGTGGCAACGCCGTCAGCATAATCTAAAACGCTTGCGATAAATAAACTATCGCCCGTTGATTGACTATTTTCATAGTTAACCGTTTCCTTGTTATCGCCAAAGGCGTAAGCGGTGGTGAACGCTCTATGGAAAGTCTTTTTAAGTTCGCTCATATATAATGGGTTTTTCTTATATTCACTACCCTTTTCGTAGTATTCGTCAATCGCTCTACGATAAGCGTTTATAACGGTAGCCAAATAATATTCCCCTTTCATTCTGCCTTCAATTTTAAACGAGCATACGCCTACGTCTATCATATCGCCGATATATTCGATGAGGTTTAAATCTTTGCTGTTTAAAATGTAAGTTCCGCGCTCGTCTTCTTCAATCGGAAAATAGTCGCCTTCTTTAGAAAGGTCTTTGATTCCGTAATTCCAACGGCACGCTTGAACGCATTCGCCACGGTTACTATCACGCCCCGTAAGGTAGTTGGAAAGTAAACATCTTCCACTATAACTTATGCACATTGCGCCGTGAATAAAGGCTTCAAGTTCAAGCGTTTCGTTATGAACGCTAATATCTTTAATCTCTGCCAAAGATAATTCTCTTGCTAAAACTATTCTCTTAACGCCAAGTTCTTTCCAAAACTTGCACGAAAGTTTATTTAAAGTGTTCGCTTGGGTTGACAAGTGAAGTTCTAAATCGGGTGCAACCGATTTTGCAAGATAGATTGCGCCCGGGTCGGTAACGATAACCGCGTCAACACCGATAGAATATAAAAACTTAAAATAATCGGCAAGTTTTTCAATGTCGCCGTTTTTCATAAAGGCGTTAACGGTAACGTAGATTTTTTTGTCTAAGCCGTGAGTATATTCTACCGCTTCTTTCAATTCGTCTTCACTAAAATTATCGGAAAACGCGCGAAGCGAAAAAGTTTTTCCGCCAACGTACACAGCGTCCGCGCCAAAATTAAGCGCAGTTTTAAGTTTTGAAAAGTTGCCCGCAGGCGCTAAAAGTTCAATTTTTTTCATAAGTATAATCCCTATGTTTTAGATTTTATTTGTAACAAGCCAATTTAACTCTTTTTTAAGAAGTCAGAAACAAGTTAGGCAAGGCTCGGCAAGTCGGGGCGGTAACAATAGACCTTGCTGGTCATTGTTAGTGCAACGGCTTGACAGTAACGATGCATAACGAAGTTTATCACTTCTTAAACGATATTGCGATACCATCGCCAACGTCAAAAAAGCACGTTATCAAATCTTTATCTTGAGATAAAAGTTCGTTAAAATCGCCTATCTTTCGAGCAAGTGAACGGTATTCTTTGGGCGGTTCTTTTTCACCGGAAACGTAACCCCTAAATAGTACGTTATCGGTAAAAAGTACCCCACCCTTTTTAAGTAAGTTTTTTAAAACGGGAAGAAGCCTAAAATAACTTGCCTTGTTGCAGTCAAGAAAGATAAAATCAAACTCCCCTTTTATTTGGGTGGCGGATTCGTAACTATCCCCTAAAATGCAAGTAACCCTATCGTAAACACCAAACTTTTTAAAGTTTTTAATCGCTTCTTCTTGGGACGGTTGGTGCTTTTCAATGGTGGTAAGTTTCGCCGACTTTTGAGTTAAAAGAATAGCAGTTCCCGAACAACCCGTTGCCGTGCCAAGTTCCAAAATATTTTCGGGATTTTTAATGGCAACGGTAAGTAAAAGTTCACTCAAACTCTCGTCTAAAATAGTAGGAATTCCGCTATCTTTATAAAATTTTCTAAGCGTGATAAGTTCTTCAGGTAGAGAAAACTCCGCGCTTTTTTCAGTTAGTTTTTTCGTGTATTCGTTTATCATACTTCTGTTATAATTGGTAAAATCATTGGGTTTTTCTTTATTTTTTTAAACACGTAATCGCGAAGTTTTCTTCTTAAACTATTCGTAATTTCCGTTTTATTACCTGCAGACTTAACGTCATATCCGTTAAACACTTTAAGTATAACGCTCTTCATTTCCGCAATATGCTCTTCAGTAAGGCCTGCACCCTTTCCAATAACGTCAGGCTCTTGAAGAATAAGCCCGCTTTCAGCGGATATGCAAACTACGGCAACTACAATTCCTTCCGCGGAAATATAACGCCTATCCCTAACGACGCTCGGCGCTTCGCCAACTGAAAGCCCGTCAACTAAACGGCTACCCGCTGGGAATTTTTCGCCACGGCGCATCGTTTTAGCGGTGAGTTCAACGGTATCGCCAATATCGCAAATTAAGCATTGGTTATCTTTAAGCCCCATATCTTTAGCAAGTTCAACGTGCTTTTTAAGATGACGATATTCGCCGTGAACGGGAATAAAGAATTTGGGGCGAATGAGTGAGTGCATAATCTTGAGTTCTTCTTGGCAGGCGTGCCCCGAAGCGTGAATTTTCTCTAAACTCTCATAAACTACTTCCGCACCCTTTCTATACAAGTTATTTATAACTTGGTATATATTTTTCTCGTTTCCAGGGATTGGCGATGCTGAAATTATAATAGTGTCGTTTACGCCAATCGTAACGTCACGCGATTCGCCCGACGCCATTCGAGTTAGCGCGCTCATTGGTTCACCTTGAGAGCCCGTTGAGATTACTACTAACTCTTTATCGGGAATGTTTTTGATACGGTCTATATCGACGATAATATCTTTGGGTACGGAAAGTTCACCTATTGAACGAGCCGACTCAATAACGTTTAGCATACTTCTTCCAGAAAGCGCAACCTTACGCTTATTTTTCTGCGCGAGATTGAGAATTTGCTGAATTCTATACACGTTAGAAGCAAAAGTAGCAACGATTAAACGGCGATTTTTATTTTGCGCAAACAACCTATCAAGGTTATCGTACACAACGCTTTCGCTCATCGAGTATCCCGAGCGTTCAACGTTGGTTGATTCGCAAAGCATTAATAGAACTTTTCTCTTGCCGATTTCAGTAAGCCTTGCAAGGTCGATAATATCGTTGCCTATCGGCGTTAAATCAACTTTAAAGTCGCCCGAGTGGAACACTAAGCCAACGGGGGTGTTGATAGCAAGCGCAACCGCGCCTGCGATTGAGTGGTTAACGTTAATAAATTCGACTGAAAAGCACCCTGCTTTAATAACCGTTTTAGGCTCAACGGCAAAGAGTTTTGCCGAGCGAACGCCTTGTTCTTTAAGTTTAGTTTCAACTAAAGTAAGCGTGAGTTTCGTTCCGTAAACGGGAATATCGAGTTCTTTTAGTAGGTACGGCACACCGCCGATATGGTCTTCGTGCCCGTGAGTTAAAAATAAGCCTTTAATTTTATCCTTGTTTTGTAAAATATAGGTTATATCGGGAATAACAAGGTCAATCCCCGGCATATCTTGAGTTGGGAAAGTAAGCCCCGCGTCAATTATTATTATATCTTTTTGAAATTCGAGAGCGGTCATATTTTTACCGATTTCAGAAACACCGCCCAAAAATCTCACTTTTAAATTGTTTTTGTTTTTCATTGCAAGCCCCTTAAAATATTATTACATAAATATTTTATCATATTTGGTTTTTTTTGTAAACACAATATTTAATAAGCAATCTAATTCGACAAAAAAAGCGTGGAATTTCCACGCTTTTATCATTATATTGAAAGTATTCCGCAAGCGCAAGTTCCAATCAAAACGCCAAGCCATTGCCACCACTTCATTTTTTCTTTAAACACAAAGAACGACGAAAGAGTGGTTATCATAAGCCCTCCTACGCAAAGAACGGGGTAAATTAAACTTGGAGATAGTATTGACGACGCTAAAATTATTACGAGCAAGTTTTGCAATCCGTTAAACACTCCTGCGCAAATAGGTAAAACGGCATTCTTTTTTAATACGACTAAATCGCCACCCCTATCACTTCTTAAATATAACACTAAGCAAACGATAACGGAAATACCCGTTGCGCCAAACATAAAGAAGTTTCCGTACTCGCCGTTAAACGCCATTTGTTGCGTTTTTTGAACGATTGCGCAACCTGCGTTAGAAAAGAAAGTGAGCGCAACGAAGATTATCCACTTTAAAGTGATTTTCTTGTTCTCATTTGTACGCTTGCTGACGCTATGAATATAACTGCTACTGCAAGATATAAATAAGGCACGATTTTTCTCCCGTTAATTTTACTGTTAAAATTATATCACAACGATTTTATATATTCAAGCAAAAAGCACGGCAAAGCCGTGCTTTTAAAATTATTCTCCAGAAAGTTCTTTGATGTTAGCAAGAATTTTCTTTCTCATATCGATATACTTGTTAAGCTTTTCTCTTTCTTGGTCAACGAGTGATTTTGGCGCTTTCGCTAAGAATCCGTTGTTAGAAAGTTTTCCGTTTGCTCTTGCAATTTCAGATTCAACTTTACTAAGTTCACCGTTTAAGCGTTCAATTTCCTTTTCAAAATCAACGAGTTCACCAAGCGGAATATAAAGTTCAGTTTTATCTAAAACGGTAGAAACGGTCTTTTCAGTAAGTTCGTCTTTACTCGCAATAAACTTAATTTCGTTAACGTTTGCAAGTTTTTCAATATAGACTAAAGCCTTGTCAATAAGGCGTTTTTTCTCACTTACAACAAATAAATCTAACTTCTTACTCGGAGCGCAACCACTATCCGCTCTAATTTGGCGAATAGCCGTTATTATATCCATAACGTATTTGCAATCTTCAGCGTCTTTACGGTATGCAAGTTTAGAATTGTATCTCGGGTATTCAGAAACCATAATGCTTTCGTTAACACCTGGGATATGTTGATAAATTTCTTCAGTTATGAACGGAATATAAGGATGAAGAAGTTTTAAAGTGTTTTTCAAAACGTAAATTAAAACGCTAAGTACTCCCGTTTTCTTCTCTTCGTCAGTTCCGTATAAGTACGGCTTAGAAAGTTCGATATACCAGTCGCAGAAATCGTTCCAGAAGAAATCTTGAAGTTCGCCACAAGCAAGACCGATTTCATACTTATTCATATTAACCGTAACTTTTCTTACGGTATTGTTAAGTTTTGAAATTATCCACTTATCAGCAAGGGTAAGTTTGATTTCGGAAATATCTTTAATCTTCTTGCCTTCGCAGTTCATAAGTACGAAACGAGAAGCGTTCCAAATCTTATTGATATAGTTACGGCAACCTTCGATTTTATCTTTACTAAACCTCGTATCGCTACCAGGAGCAATACCGTTTAATAAAGCGTAACGCAAGGTGTCCGCACCGTACTCGTCAATAATTTCGAGCGGGTCGATGCCGTTGCCTAAACTCTTACTCATCTTTCTACCTTGAGCGTCACGAACTAAGCCGTGAATTAACACGTCACGGAAAGGAATGTGAGCGGTGTGTTCAAGCCCTGAGAATATCATTCTCGCTACCCAGAAGAAAATAATATCGTAAGCGGTAACTAAAAGGTCGGTAGGATAGAAATATTTAAGATCTTCCGTATTATCGGGATAGCCAAGAGTTGAGAACGGCCATAAAGCAGAAGAGAACCACGTATCTAAAACGTCTTCGTCTTGACGGATTTTCTTGCTACCGCACTTAGTACATACCGTAACGTCAGTTTTAGAAACCATAGTTTCGCCACATTCGTCGCAGTAGTAAGCAGGTATTCTATGACCCCACCAAAGTTGACGAGATATACACCAATCCCTAATATTTTCCATCCAATTATAGTAAATCTTGGTAAATCTATCGGGAGTGAACTTAATGCTCTTTTTCTTAACAACGTCAATCGCGGGTTTTGCAAGCGGTTCCATCTTAACGAACCATTGTTTAGAAATAATAGGTTCAACAATAGTAGAACAACGATAGCAATGACCAACGTTGTGAGCGTACGCTTCGGTTTTTTCAAGTAAACCTAACGCTTCAAGGTCTTTGATAATTTGCTTTCTACATTCAAATCTATCAAGGCCAGCGTACTTACCTGCTTCTTCGTTCATAGTTCCGTCGTCGTTCATAGTTTTGATAACGGGAAGATTATGGCGAAGACCAACTTCAAAGTCGTTCGGATCGTGAGCAGGAGTAATCTTAACTGCGCCCGTACCGAAGTCAAGTTCAACGTAATTATCTTCAACGAGCGGAATTTCACGATTAGCAAGGGGTAAAATTAAGGTCTTACCTAAAATATCCTTGTATCTTTCGTCTTTGGGGTTAACTGCAACGGCAACGTCGCCAAGCATAGTTTCGGGGCGAGTTGTCGCAACGACTACGTATCTATCTTCCCCTTTAACTTGGTACTTGATATGCCATAAGCCAGATTGTTCTTCAGTATAATCAACTTCCGCATCGGAAAGAGCCGTTTTACAAACGGGGCACCAGTTGATAATTCTCTTTCCTTGATAAATTAAACCCTTATTATAAAGGTTAACGAAAACTTCTTTAACGGCTTTATTAAGATTTTCGTCCATAGTGAACGCCAAACGCGACCAGTCGCAAGACGAGCCGAGTTTTTTAAGTTGCTCAACTATTCTTCCACCGTATTTTTCTTTCCACGCCCAAGCACGAACGAGAAACTCTTCACGGCCAACGTCTTCTTTAGTTAAACCTTCTTCACGCATAGCGTCAACGATTTTAACTTCCGTTGCAATAGACGCGTGATCCGTTCCCGGAAGCCAAAGCGTTTCATAACCTTGCATTCGCTTAAACCTTACGATACTATCTTGGATAGAATCGTTAAGCGCGTGGCCCATGTGAAGTTGACCTGTAATATTCGGCGGGGGAATAACCACCGTAAACGGCACTTTGTCGGGATTAGGTTGTGCTTTAAAATAACCTTTTTCTTCCCATTCCTTATAAATTCTGTCTTCAAAAGACTTCGGATTATAAGTTGTTGAAATTTCCATATCTTTTCTCCTAAAGAGTGATTTTCGTTAAGTAATTTTCAATATCGCCTAAATAGTATATATAATTTTTAAATTATTGTCAAACAAAACTTTGCTTTCATACAATGTAATATTAGTTTAAAATTTTTTGGAGAGATTTTTATGAAAAAAATTATTGCATTTATTGGAACGTTATCTTTACTTTTGTTTTCCTTAGTCGGATGCAAAGGAAATAAAGACGATAACGTTATCAGAGTTAACGAAGTTACTGACTCCTTCTTCTACGCCCCCTTCTACGTTGCTATTGAAAAAGGCTTTTTTGAAGAAGAAGGCTTAACGATAGAACTTACTAACGGCGGTGGGTCGGACGTATCAATGACGGCGCTTTTATCTAAGAACGCCGATATTATCTTGGCAGGTCCTGAAACAGCCGTTTACGTAAACCGCCAAAATAGAAGCGACGCACCTAAAGTTTTTGCTCAACTTACAAAAAGAGACGGTTGTTTTTTAATTTCCAAAAACCCCGAACCAAACTTTACTTGGAACGATATTCGCGGTAAAGAAATTATAATCGGTAGAAAAGGCGGGCTTCCCGCTATGACTTTTCAATACGTGGTTAAAAATTTAGGACTTGTTGAAGGCGTTGACGTAACGCTAAGAACGGACGTTCAGTTTAACCTTATGGCACCCACCTTCCAAAGTTCAAGCGCCGATTACGTAACCTTATTCGAACCCGTTGCAACCGAATTCGTATCTAGCGGAAACGGTTATATAGTAGCGAGCGTTGGCGAATATAGTGGCGAAATTCCATACACGTCTTTCATCGCTTTAGAAAGTTATCTAAACGACAATCAAGAAAAGGTTGAAAAGTTTGTAAAAGCGATGTATAAGGCGATTAAATACGTTGAAACCGCACCCGAAGAAGAAGTTGCCGAGTATCTTTGCAAGCACTTTAAAGGATCTGAAATAACCGCTACGGCAAACTCACTTAGAAACTATAAATCAGTTGATACTTGGATGAGCAATATGGCTCTTCCCCAAAGCATGTATAACACTTTAATTGACGTTATTACGAGCGCTGGCGAAAGCGCCGAAAACGTAACCTATGAAAAGATAGTTGACAATCGCTTTGCAACAAAAATTTACGAAGAACTTTACTAAAATTAATTAATTTGCAATGGAGAAATTATGGACGATGTACTTGAATTTAAAAACGTTTCGCTATTATATCAAAGCGAACTCGTTGAAACGTCCGCGATAAAAGACCTTTCTTTTTCAGTAAAAAACACTGAATTTTTATCAATAATTGGCCCGTCAGGGTGCGGTAAAACAACCGTTCTCTCACTAATTGCAGGGCTTTTAAAACAATCAAGCGGAGAGATTTTATATAAGGGAAAACCACTAACCGATACGAATAAAAATATCGGCTATATGCTCCAACGCGATGAACTTTTTCCTTGGCGAAACATTGAGAGAAACGTATTACTTCCCTTGGAAGTTAAAAAGTTAAACGACGATAAAACTCGCGAGCGCGCACTTTCTCTAATTGAAAAATACGGGCTAAGTGAATTTTCAAAGGCGTATCCATCGGAATTATCTGGCGGTATGCGCCAAAGAGTTGCCCTAATTAGAACGCTTGCATCTAACCCCGATTTACTTCTTCTTGACGAGCCGTTTTCCGCGCTTGACTCTCAAACGAGATTAAAAGTTAGCGGTGACGTTTCAAAAATTATCCGTTCCGAGCAAAAAACTGCCGTTTTAGTAACGCACGATATTGCTGAAGCAATCTCAATGTCGGATAGGATAATCGTGTTAACAAAACGCCCCGCTAAAGTTTACAAGGAACACGTTTTAGACTTCGATAAAAACCTTTCGCCGTTGAAGCGAAGGGAAAGAAAAGAGTTTTCAACCCTTTTCGATACGCTTTGGAAGGAACTTAGCAATGAATAAATTAAACGTAACTCTCGATAGAGAATTATACTTAAAAAAACGGCGAAACGCTAAAATTTTTACGCTTACGGCTCAAATACTTATTCTCGCTATTTTTTTAGGGCTTTGGGAACTACTTGCATGCCTTAAAGTGATTGATAGTTTTTTAATGAGCAAGCCGTCTGAAATACTAAAAACGATAGGTTCATTGATAACAAGTGGCGAATTACAAAAGCACGTTTTAACTACCCTTTACGAAACGATGCTCGGCTTTATAATAGCAACTGCCGTGGGAACTTTAATAGCATTGCTATTATGGATTAGCGAGTTTTTGAGAAAAACTTTAGAGCCGTATATCGTAATATTAAATAGTTTACCTAAAATTGCGCTTGGACCTATCATTATCGTTTGGTTTGGCGCAGGAACGAAATCTATCGTTTTTATGGCGGTTTTAGTAACCGTTATAGTCACGATTATAACTATGCTTAACGGCTTTATGGCGGTTGAGCAAGGTAAACTTTTACTTATGCGATCGCTTGGCGCTAATAAACTTCAAATACTTACTAAACTCGTAATTCCGTCTTCCGTTCCAACCTTTATATCTTGTTTAAAAATCAACGTTGGTATGGCTTGGATAGGCTCAATAATGGGCGAATACTTAGTTTCTAAGCAAGGCATCGGCTATTTGATAGTTTACGGCGGGCAAGTGTTTAGGCTTGATTTAGTAATGGCGTCAACGGTAATACTTTGTTTATTAGCAGGGCTTATGTATCTTGGCGTTTCGCTACTTGAAAAACTTATAGTTAAACGATAATTAAAAAATCTCACAGTTTATTCTGTGAGATTTTCTTGTATTAACGATTTAATTCTCTTTATTTCTTTTAAGTTTGCTTCAAAAAAGGACGCAAACTCTCGCCTTGATTTTATCTTGGCTATCATAGAAAGTTCGTAAATTACAGCCGATAGCGACCTAACGTCTGAAATCTCTTTTAAAAGCCCTTTTTCTTTTAAATTCTTATAGATGTTTTCAGCCGAATCTCTTATCGCCATCATATCCGTTTCCATAGGTGCAAGTTTAGCAAAAACGTAAGCGTAGGCTTCTGTAAATACCGTATCGTCATTATCGAAAACCGCCTTATAGAACTTTATTTTTCTATAAATATTACCAAATACAGAACCTAACTCGCCGTCAAAACCGTCAGCGGTCAAAAACCCTAAAACGCCCGCTTTTATCCTATCGTAAACGTTAATTAGCCGCACCGCTTTTTTCATAAGAGAAACAGCGCTTTCAGTGGCAAGTTCGCCAAGCAAAGTTATTATTGACGATTGAAATTGATATGAATTTGAAGAAAAAGCGTAATCGGCAAGTTCGTATATTTCGTCTTGGCGAATTAGCCTTTCTTCAGCGTCGGCTTTCATTATTGCCGTCAACTTTTTAAGCGTTTTAATCTTATCGTCGGGCTGTAAATCGTACGTGTATTCAAGCCTTTCGTAAGCCTTTTTTTCGGTAATTTTTAGGTAATATTTAGCAACGTAACCGCCCGTTATTTGATACGCTTTTTTAAAACTTTCTTCGGATAACGAATAGTTTTTTAAGTTATAATTCATTATCCCGTATAGTAGTAGCATTGACGCATCGTACGGGTTGTTTTTTAAATATCTTTGAGCGTATTCAAGCGCAAGAGTATCGTTTCCACGCTCACAATATATCATTGATACTTTATAAATATCTTCATCGTCTTCAATTTTAAGCGTTTCTAAAATCTTTAAATATTCTTCGGCTTTTTCAGTTTTACCTTCCGCTGTGTACATTGAAATTGCGTTGCAAACTGCTATAACCGACCTTTCTCTCTCTATTGATTCTTCAATATCTGAAAACGCGCCTTCAACGTTGCCTTTAAAAAATTTACCAATTGAACTCGTTACGAGCGAAGTTGCATAAAACTTTGAATTTTGTGGAATGACCTCTAAAACTTTTAACGCACCGTCGTAATCCCCACCTTTCAAAAGGTCTTCTGCCTTTGTTAAAACCTTAGTAAAGTCCGCCTTATCGTAAGGATAAGCAAGATAGTAGTTTTTATCAGCGGAGAGCATTTCTTCAAAAAATTCGGCGGTTACGTAAGAATAATCGTAAACGCCTTTTTTATTGCTCATAATTTGACGATTAAAGTAATAGCCTGCAACCTTTTCGTCGCCCATCTTAAAAAAGCACGCCCCAAGCCCGTTATAAGCCCTTGCGTAACTTTTTTCGTTATCAATAAGCCCCAAATATTTAAACCACTCGTCCGCCGCCTGAGAAAACCTATCCATTTGAAAGAAAACTTTTGCTTTCTTTAAACAAACGTCTGTTTCCGAAAGCCCACTCTTTTCAAGGGAATTTATAGTTAAAAGCGCGTTCAAATAGTCTTTTTCTTCAAACTTTTTATCGAAAATGCCGTTTAGCGCTTGCAAGCGATCGTAATTTTCGTAAACTTTAGCCATTATCGTTTCCGCCTAAAAGTTTCTCAACGTCTTCGCTTAAATATCTATACTTTTTATCACAGTATTGGCATTCAACGAGTATTTCGCCTTGCTCTTTTAAAATATCGTAAACTTCGTCTTTTCCAAGCGAAATAATCATACCGTCGATATAATCTTTTGAGCAAATACATTCGTATTTAGGCTCGCTTTCAGTAAAGTAAAAGCCTTTAAAATCTTCGTCCTTTATCCCCTTTGCTCCGCGATTTTTAATATGCGCGCTTATATCCCCGTACTGCATAATGATTTTTTGCGCTTTTAACGCCGTTTCATCATCGCAACCGGGAAGCGCTTGCATAACCATACCGCCAGCGCCGATGCACTTTCCGTCCCCGTCAATTAACACGCCGAGCGCCATAGCGGTTGGCTCTTGTTCGGAAATGGTATAGTAGTAAGCAAAATCTTCCGCAAGTTCGCCTGAAATTATTTCCGACGAGCCGGAGTAAGGTTCCTTAAGCCCCATATTTCTAACAACCGTTATTCTACCCTTTCCAACAACGCCTTTAACGTCAAGTTTGCCGTGTTCGTTTAAGGGAAGGTCAACTTGCGGATTATCAATATAACCGCGAACCCTAAGTTTACTGTCAACGCTAACGATAATATGACCGCCCTTGCCGTCGCCACACACCGATACCGATAATTTATCGCCTGCGTTTTTAAGATTTGACGCCATAAAAATGGACGCCGTCATCGTCCTGCCAAGGGCAGCGGCGGTAACCGGCGTTAATTTGTGATATTCAATTGCCTGATTGACTATATCCGTACTTTCAATAATCGCTAAGGATATCATTCCGTCAAACAGTAAAGTTTTATATATTTTTCCCATATTATTTTTTCTTAGCAATAAATAAAATTCTTTCTTCTTTTGAAGTTATATCTTCGCCGTATGGATTAGTAACTGAAACTATCTCAAAACCACTTTCCATAAGGGCGGTTTCAACGGCAGAAACGTCGTGAACGAACTGAGTTTGATACTCGTTATATCTTTTATAAACTTCGCCTTGTTTTTCAAAGAATGAAATATTTATATCGACCTTGTTTTCAACGCTATCGTATTCGCTAAGCCAAATATAAGATAAATCTTCACTATCGTCGCCGTACATATTGTTGCCAAGCACGAATTGAAGTTTATGCTGAGTTGACATATCGAACGTTAATAGCCCACCTTTTTGCAAACATTTATTAAAGTTTTTAAAAGTTTTCAAAACGTCTTTGGGTTCGATATAGTTAATTCCGTCGTTAACGAGCGTTATAAATCCGACTTTTTTGAAGAGAGATATAGTTCTCATATCCCCTTTCATATAATCGATTTTAACTCTTTCCTTGCGGGAAATCGTTTCCGCTACCGTAAGCATTGATTCGGATATATCAACACCGCTAACGTCAAACCCCGCCTTTTTAAGTTTGCGAGTAAATATACCCGTTCCACAGCCAACGTCTAACCCGATAGGATATTCGGCGTGCTGTTTAACTACGGTTAAAAGATAATCCGTCCACCTATCGTACTCTATATCTAAAATTAACTTTTGATAGTATTTAGAAAGGACTTCGTAAGGAGCAATTCCCATTATTTTTTACCCTTCTTTTTGGGGTTTTGCCATTTCTTTTCAGTAACTTGCTTTTTAACGGGCTCAGTTGAAGGGGTGTTTTCCATAAAGTTTTCAACTGCAGTTTTATCTTCCATTTCTTTCATTTTTTCTTCAGCGTAACGAGCGCTATCTTCAATCATGAAATCTTTACTTTCTTGTAAACGGATAAGGTCTGCTCTTGAATAATTTTCAGGAAGAGCGTGAATTTCAACTTCTTCGTCAGTAATCGGTTTAACGGGTTTAGCAGTTAACACGGTCTTCTTATAAACGAAGGTTTCCGCTTCTTTAACTTCGCCTTTCTTATAAATACCCCTGTATTTCTTAGCGCCTGCAACGTTATCGTTAATAACTTCGTCGAACACCCATTGTGAATAGTTCGTCCAAATAAGCATGAAAATTGATATGCCGATAATAACGATTAACACTAAACCTAACGTAAATAAAACGGACGCTTGATTGATAAGTAACATACCAAAGATTGCTAACGAGAAAACCGCAAAGAAAAGGTTAAACGGAAGCAAACCGATAGATAAGATAATTGAGTTTCTAATAAGCGCAAAGAACCCTAACTTGTAAGTAACGCCGAGAGTTATTTTGAAAAGGTAAACGATTATTAAAGTCAAAGCAAGAATTATGCCAACTACTTTAATAATAATGTAAAGCCACTTAATACTCGAGTTAACTGCAATTTGAATGTTTGCAATATCTATCGTTAACACTACGATTGCTAAAACGAAAATTATAAGCAAAGTGCTTTTTAAAGTAACTAAATAGTTTTTCTTAACGCCACGCCAAAAATCTGAAGCAACGAAAATACCTTCCGTCCAAACGAGATTTCTCATAACGTAGAAACCACCTGCAATACCTATCGAGAAATAGAACGCTAATACGAAAAGGAATACGAAGAAAGTCATATCCGACCTAAAGATTATACCTTCCGCAACACCGAGAAGTTGAGTTGACGGAATTGCAGGATAACCAAGACCTAAATTCCTTGAGAATAAAGATTCGTATGCCTGTGATTGCATAAGTAAATTTCTATAATAAAAGAGAAGCAAAATAGGGAACACGAAAATCATCGTTAAAAGATTGATTTTAACGAGTTTTCCAAGGTTGGTTTTAAATAAGTCCCATCCAAGCGACCATCTACTTGACGGCAACGTTTTTCTTGCGTAATCTTCGCTTCTTTCTGGTCCTTCAATAATTCTTGTAAATATACCTTTGCGTTTTCTTGCCATAATTTAACCTTAAAATAATAATAATTTCTTTATTATTATACACTCTAACGAATTTTTTTTCAATCCTTTTCGTTTATATTTTAATATATTTACCTAATTTTATCTAACTTAGACATTTTAAGCACGAAAAAAAGCGGTTTGCACCGCTTTTTATTCATTTAATAATCGTTTTACGCCAAAAATCTACTACGGCATCTCTCATTAATGCGATGGCACGATAAATAGTTGATTAGCAACTTTTGCAATTTGGCGAGCAAAATACAAAGAAAGGCGTGACTATTGTAAGGGCGCATACCTGTGCGGTCTGTAACCGAGCAATAGTCGCGAAATTTCAAAGTATTTTCGCGCCAAAAATCAACTAGGAATCGTAACGGAGCATTATCAAATAATCGTCTCTACGTGATTTACGTATTCAAGTTGTTTTAAAACCGAAACGATTTCGTCGTGAGTTTTGCATTCTCTAAGTTCTTTTGAAACGATAGTGAGCGCAACCGAATAAACGGCTAAGCCAGAGTTTGCGTACGCCGGGTTAATTTCAATATCGTCAATTCTAAGCCCTAATCTTCTAATAGTTTCAATAAACTCGGTAAGGTGGTTTTTACCCTTTAATTCAAGGTGAATTTCAAAGTGGTTAGAACGCATTTTGAAATACGTTTCTAAGTTTGGGAAAAGTGCAATACATACGATATACACGAAGAAACTAAAGAGCGCAATCGTATAATGACCAAAGCCGATAAAGATTGAGATTACGCTTATACCCCAAAGCGCAACCGACGTGGTTACACCTTTGAGTTGATTTTTTGAACTATATAAAATAGTGTTGGAACTAAGAATTGCAATACCTATTACGGTTGCTGCCGTAACGAGTGAAAACTGCACGCCAAATCTCTCGATAATATACTCGTCACACATTGATGCAAGAGTTGAAACGAGCGCTACTAAAACGAACGTTCTAAGACCTGCCGCATGGCGTTTAGTTGCTCTTTCAATACCCGTTACCATCGCTAAAATAAAGGCAAGCGAGAGTTTTAACGCAACCGCGCCAACGCCTAATCCGTTTGACCAATCACCTAAAAGTTGAACAACGTAATCTTGACCCATAAACTATCTCCTATTTCTAAATTTTCTATTTTTTGGAATAAAATATTCTTCTTCATCAAGGTCCATAAACGCTTCTTCGTATTCGCTTCTTGC
Source organism: Christensenellaceae bacterium (assembly GCA_045637965.1). Taxonomy (GTDB): domain Bacteria; phylum Bacillota; class Clostridia; order Christensenellales; family Borkfalkiaceae; genus HGM11412. The sequence goes on from JAZUAK010000001.1 coordinate 119,388, forward strand.
ATAATTAGAAACGCTAATCTCTTGTTTTATATCGTTAAGTTTTTTAACGAGTTCTTCGTGGCGATATTGTTTTAAAGCATTTTCATCTATCACAGTTTCTTCCGCGCCGTACGAACCCGATTTTCTAAGGGCAAAGTCTGCAAGTACGGGCCCAAATATTTCACAAATAAGACCAACTGAAATAATTATCGTTTTTACGACCGTTCCGTCTTCGCCCGTCAAATATCTTGACGCTAGTTCCGATAAACCTATCGCAATTCCCGCTTGCGGTAATAACGCTAAGCCGAAATTCTTTGTAAACTCCTTAGGCTTTTTCATAAGCGACGCACCTGCGTACGCACCCAAGTATTTACCAACGAACTGAACGAGTATGTAAACTAAACACAAAACGATAAGCGGAATAGCCGTTACCCCAGTAGTTGTAAGAGCCTTCAAATCAAAGTTAAGCCCTGAACGAACGAAGTATATTAAAAGTATCGGTGGCGAGAAATATCTGAGTTGCTTGAATAGTTTTTCATCTTCAGAAATATTAACGTAAACCGCACCCATTATCATACAGCCAAGAAGTGGCGAAACGCCGAGCATTGAACCAACCGCGCAAAGCATAAATAATAGCGCAATCGATACTATAAGGCGGTTATCGTTAGAACGCCTTGCCATAAGAGCCTTTAAAACCAAGCCCGAAACAAAGCCGAAGCCCATCATAAACACGTTCAATAATATAGGCCTTGCAACGCTTCCTACGGTAACTGAACCAAGCGATAAACCTGCGCCAATTGATATTGCTATCGAGAAGAAAATTAAGCCGAAAATATCTTTGCATGCGATAACGGATAATAGGTTTTCAACGAAATCACCCTTGCCGTCCTTTTGGCGAATGGTCATAGCGGTAGATACGGGCGAAACGACGAAGGAAATGGACGCAAGCACTATTGAAACCGCTAAACTTAACTTAAAGATAAAGAAAGTTAATATAAATATTAAAACGGAAGTAACCGCTATACCCATCAAGGTTATAACGGTTATACTCTTAATATTTTTCCTAATTATTCCTATTTTGAAAAACTCGCCGATACCAAACGAAATAAACGCAAGCGCAATATCCGATATAAACGCTGAACCCGTTATAACGGAACTTGGGATAACATCAAGGCAAAAAGGCCCCATTATAACGCCGACGCCAACGTACGCCGTTACGTTTGGAAGCCTTAATTTCTTAGTTATTCTAGTTGCTAAAAAACCAAGAAATAATATTAGCGATATTGATATTATCGTTATTGCAACGGTGTTATCACCGAGGCTTTCGTAGAGTTTATCAAACATTTATTATTTTACCGTTTTTGCCGATACGATATTCGCACCGAAAACGTTCTCCTTTACGATATCCCCAGTATTTACAGGGGTTGAAACGGTTATAGAGTTTATAACTTCCATAACCTTAAACATATCTTTTTTGCTAACGGGCGCATCCGTTTTAACGGGAAGAACACCGCCACCCACGAGTTTAACGGTACTCGTTACTACTCTTTTGGGGTCAACTATTTCATTTTCAGCATACATTTTACCGCGGGGGCAAGAATAACCCGAAAACTCTTTAACGCCGTTTTCTTCTTTAACGGTAATCTTGCAACCCATCGGGCATTCAACGCAAGTAAGTTCTCTTATCATAATTCACCCTCCACTGAAACGGTTATATCTCCGTTTAAACTCTTGAGTTTATCAGCAAGAATAAGCGCCGTTTCCATTTCACCGGGAACGGAAATCTTTTTCTTCTTAGTTGCAATCGTTTCGCCGTTGCAAGTAACTTTTACCGTGCAGTTTTTAATAACTTTGTTTACTCTAAAGAAAAGTTTAACGTTTTCTTGAGCGGTAACGTCAATCTTTTGCGGTAAAACGTAAGAAACGTTAGATCCACATTGACTTTCAATAACGCTCTTTTCTTTCTTGCCGTTTAACACGTAGTTTGCAGCGTATTTACCTGCAATTTCCGCTTCTTCGGAAACGAAGTCAACTAAATCGTGAACTTGAAGTACGTTACCGCAAGCAAAGATGCCGTCAACGCTCGTTTCTCTCGTTTGGTCAACAACCGCGCCTTTCGTTCTTTGAGAAAGTTCAACACCACAAGTCTTAGAAAGTTCGTTTTCAGGGATTAAACCAACTGAGAATAACACCGTATCGCAATCAAAATGTTTTTCCGTACCTTTAATAGGCTTTTTATTCTCGTCAACTTCAGCAATAGTAACGCCTGATACTCTGTTCTTTCCTTCAATATTTACGATTGTATGATTAAGATACAACGGAATATTAAAATCGTCAAGACACTGAACGATATTTCTTTTAAGACCCGACGAATGTGGCATAATTTCGCATACGGCGTGAACCTTTGCTCCTTCTAAAGTCATTCTACGCGCCATTATAAGACCGATATCGCCCGAGCCTAAAATAACTACGCTCTTACCCGGCATATAGCCTAAAATGTTAACGTACTTTTGAGCAGTACCTGCCGAATATACGCCTGCGGGGCGAGTGCCTGCAACGTTTAAAGCGCCACGGCTTCTTTCACGGCAACCCATTGATAAAACGATTGCCTTTCCGCTTACCGTAAACACGCCCTCACTCGTATTGATTGCAGTTACTTTTTTATCTTCCGAAACGGAAAGAACGGTGGTTTCCGTTAAATATTCAATATTCCTTTCAACAACGCCGTCAATAAAACGTTCAGCGTATTCGGGACCCGTTAAACTTTCTTTAAAACGAGCAAGACCAAAGCCGTTGTGAATGCATTGATTGAGTATTCCCCCTAAAGAAGACTCTCTTTCAAGTATTAAAATATCTTTAACACCATTATCGTATGCAGATATCGCTGCGGCAAGACCTGCCGGGCCACCGCCAATAATAATTATATCGTAATTTCTTTTCATTTGGTTTTACCTACTAAAAGTTCTGAACTTTCTTCACACTTTAATACTTCTTCCATTGAAATATTGAGTTCTCTTGCAATAATTTCAGCAACGTGCGGTTGGCAGAACCCACCTTGGCATCTACCCATACCCGCTCTAACTCTACGCTTAACCGCGTCAACGGTCGTTGCTTTGGGATTTTCGTGAATTGCTCTAACGATTTCACCTTCCGTTATTTCTTCGCAACGGCAAACGATTTTACCGTAACGCTTATCTTTTTTGATTATTTCGTTCTTTTCTTGGACACTCAAATTTTTAAAGAAATAATCGGGAGTTCTTCTTCCGTTAAAATTCTTATTTTCTTCAAGCGGTAAAATCTTCGATACGATTTCTTCAACGACGTATTTACCGATAGCAGGTGCGGAAGTAAGACCTGGCGACTCAATACCCGCAACGTTTACAAAGCCTTTTGCAACGCTACTTTCTTCGATAATAAAGTCGTTTCTATTTGAGAACGCTCTAACGCCTGCAAACGAAGTTATCGTGTTATATAACGGAACGTTTTTGCACATTTCGTTAGCCGTTTTGATAACGAAGTTGAGTCCAATTTGAGAAGTGTAGGTTTCCCCGTCTTGAACGACTTCAGCGGTAGGCCCAAGCAAAATATTTCCGTCAACCGTTTGAGTTACTAAAATACCTTTACCCTTTTCGGTAGGAGTTTTAAATATGGTGTGCGAGCAGAAATTTCCGCTTTCTCTATCTAAAAGAACGTATTCGCCCTTTCTTCCACCAACTTCAAAGGAATTATCTCCAACCATCTTAGCAATCTTTCCGCTTGATAAACCGCTCGCGTTGATAACTACTTTAGCGTCAACCGACCTTCCGTCAAGCGCGGTAACGGTGTAATAGCCGTCGTTTTTGGTGATTGAAGATACTTCAAATCTTAAAATAAGTTCAGCGCCGTTATCCATAGCGTTGCCGATTTCAGCAATAGTAAGTTCGTACGGGCAAACGATACCACCCGTCTTAGCGTAAAGAGCGCCAACTGCACTATCGGAAATATTAGGTTCTAAAGCCCTTAACTCTTCCCTTCCTATAATTTCTAACTTTTCAACGCCGTTTTGTTCGCCACGCGCTTTGAGATCGTGAAGAGTTTTAATTTCTTCTTCCGAATAAGCAACTACGAGCGAACCGTTATTTTTATACTTAACGCCGAGTTCTTCAGCATAAGAAGGCATCATCTTGTTACCAAGAACGTTGAACTTCGCTTTGAGTGAACCCACCTTAGCATCGTAACCAGCGTGCGAAATGCCCGAGTTTGCTTTACTTTGCCCCATGCAAACGTCAGTTGATTTTTCAACCATAACTGCACTTACTTGGTACTTTGTTAATTCTCTTAAGATAGCGCCACCTATAACGCCACCACCTACAACTAAAACGTCAAACATAATTCTCCTTAAATTATTGACAATATTTATTAATTTGATTATAATACAATTAACCAATTTGAGCAATATTTTTATTGAAATTTTTACATTTTGGCGTTAAAACTTGGCTTTTGGTCAATTTTAACTGCTCATTTGAGCAAAATGAGAGATTATGAGCAATTTTCAAGAGCAAGAAATATTATCATTTATTCAATCTAAGCAATACGCGAGCGTTGAAGATATATCTTCAACTTTATTTATCAGCCCGTCAACGACGAGAAGAAAACTTACCCGTCTTCAAGAAAAAGGATTAATAACGAGAACTCGCGGTGGCGCTAAGATAAACGACTCGAGTAACTTTTTACCGAGTTTTTCTTACCGCACTCACCAAAACAGTTTGGAAAAGAAAAAGATAGCACTCACCGCAACGAAACTTATCAAAAACGGCGACGTTATATTTTTAGACGGATCTACTTCGGCATTCTTTATTGCCGATTATTTATCGGGTTTTAAAGATATTAAGGTTATAACGAATGGAATCGATACTTTTTCATTACTCGTTAAAAACGGAATTAACGCATATTCCACTGGCGGTAGCGTATTAAAAGACAACAATTCCGTGCTCGGTGGCGAACACACTATCAATATGATTGAGAAGTTTCACGCCGATATTGCGTTTTTCTCAGTTGCTTCAATCACGCGCGACGGAAAACTTTACGATATATTTGAAGAAGAAAACCCACCGCGAATCGCGATGCTTAAACACGCTAATAAAAGGGTGTTTTTATCAGACAGCACTAAGTTTGGTAAGATATCCCCCTACTTTACGTGCACTACTCGTGATATAGATTATATAGTAACCGATAAGCCGATTATCGAAATGTTTAACGACATTGTTTTACCTGAAATCGTGTATTAAAAAATCCGAGCACTTGCTCGGATTTTTCTATTCATTTTCAAATAAAGGCGTAGAAAAATATCTTTCTGCGGTGTCTGGAAGAACTGTAACTACCGTTTTACCCTTACCTAAAACTTTGGCAAGTTTTTTTGCAGCGGCAACGTTAGTACCAGATGATATTCCGCACATAATTCCTTCAAGGCGGGCTAAATCACGGCTTGTTTGAAGGGCTTCTTCATCGGATATAATGCACACGTCTTCAAATATTTTAGTGTTTAAAACGGCAGGAATTAAACCATCGCCTATACCCATTTGAATATGAGTGCCGATAGTTCCACCTGCTAAGATCGCAGCGTTTTCAGGTTCAACCGCCCAAATTTTGATGTTTGGGTTTTGCGCCTTTAAAACTTCGCCAATACCCGTTATCGTACCACCCGTACCGATACCAGAACAGAACCCGTCAATCGGGCCTGCAACTTGTTCTAAAATTTCAAGACCCGTATGGTGGCGGTGAACGGTGGGATTTGCGGGATTTTCAAACTGTTGCGGAACGAAAACTTTAGGGTTTTCTTCCGCCATTTTTATTGCTCTTTTTAAGCAACGGTCGATACAATCGCCAATATTGCCGTCATCGTGTTCAAGTATAACTTCCGCGCCGTAATGATTAACGAGTTTTCTTCTTTCTTCACTAACGGAATCGGGCATAATAATTATCGTTTTATAGCCTTTTACGGCACCGACGAGAGCAAGTCCAATACCTTGGTTACCACTAGTTGGTTCAACGATAATACTATCGCTTGATAACACTCCGCGGGCTTCCGCGTCAAGTATCATATTATAGGCAGTTCTAGTTTTAATAGAGCCACCAACGTTTAAGCCCTCAAATTTAACTAAAATTTGAGCGCTATCATTATCTACCATTTTATTAAGGCGAATAATAGGGGTATGCCCTATCGCCTGCAATACGTTTTCATAAATCATAATACTATTTTACACTAATTATCTTATTTTTGTTTATATTTTTATTGAATTAAAATTGACGTTTATTTATATAGAATATTTAAGTTGTTAGTTTAGGTATATAAAAGCCCGTGTAACGAACATTTTAAGGCGTTAGAAGCGAGTTAAAATTTGCGCCAAACCATCTTGTCAACTATACGAGTGTACGATTGAATGAGTTTAACAACCTTGGTGGAAACGTTTATATCGGTGTAATTTGGAACGGGAGTTCCTAAATCACCGCTTAAGTTCATTTGAACTGCAGTTTCAACGGCTTGCAATAATGACGATTCGTCAATCCCTGCTAATATAAAGCACGCTTTGTCAAGTGCTTCTGGGCGCTCGGTGCTCGTTCTAATGCAAACGGCGGGGAAAGATTTTCCAATGCTCGTGTAGAAACTACTTTCTTCAGGGAGCGTTCCACTATCAGAAACAACGCAGTAAGCGTTAAGTTGCAAGTTGTTATAATCGTTAAAACCAAGCGGTTCGTGACAAATTACACGCTTATCAAGTTTAAAACCACTCTTTTCTAAACGGTTTTTGCTTCTTGGGTGGCAACTATAAAGAATAGGCATATCGTATTTTTCAGCCAACTTGTTGATTGCTGTGAAAAGAGAGTTGAAATTATTTTCGGTATCAATATTTTCTTCTCTATGAGCGGAAAGTAAAATATACTTTTTACTTTCAAGATTAAGCCTTGATAATATATCGCTTGCCATAATCTTATCTAAATTTTCAGTTAAAACTTCAGCCATGGGCGAACCGGTAACGTAAGTCCTTTCTTTAGGAAGTCCGCAATCGGCAAGATACCTTCTTGCATGTTCGGAATACGCCAAGTTAACGTCAGAAATTATATCAACTATACGGCGATTAGTTTCTTCGGGTAAGCACTCGTCTTTACAGCGATTACCCGCTTCCATATGGAAAATAGGAATATGAAGCCTTTTTGCAGGGATTGCCGATAAACAACTGTTGGTATCGCCTAAAATTAAAAGGGCGTCAGGTTTAATTTCAGCCATAAGTTTATATGAACAATTGATAATATTACCAACCGTAGCGCCCAAATCGTCGCCTACTGCGTTCATATAGGTATCAGGAGCGTCAAGTCCTAAATCTTTAAAGAATACGCCGTTTAAATTGTAATCGTAGTTTTGACCGGTGTGCGCTAAAACACAATCGAAATATTCACGGCATTTTTTAATAACGGAAGCAAGCCTTATTATTTCAGGGCGTGTTCCAACGATGATTAAAAGTTTTAACTTGCCGTTATCTTTAAATTTTACGTCGCTATAATTAAGTTTAATTTCACTCATAATTACTCCTATTCAAAAACTTTGAGTTTTTCGTAAACTGATTTTCTTTCTTTTGCCTTAGTTGCCATTTTAGAAAGTTTTGGTTTTTTGCCAATTAGCGTTAAAAACAAAAACCTAAACGCTCTATAACAATATATAAAGGGATATAATATCCAAACTTTTTTAACGATTTTATTTTGCGTTATAACCGCTACGTGAAGCCCGTGCGCTAAATTGTAAATCGCGCCGTGGCGAGTTCCCGCCTTTCCGTGTTCGGAAATAAGCATTCCACTTTTTTTGCGCTCTTCGTCTTTAGTGCCGAAAGTTCCGCCGTTAAATACGTCTAAGATTATTTCTTTGCATAAATCATCACTAACTTCATACCCAAAATCAATCTCAGGCACGCCAAAGTAAACGCTACAAGTTTTACTCATTACTGCCGTAAAATTAAGTAGACCAATATCTTTTAAAAACGGAATTAACGATTCTTGCCAAAAACCTTGATTATAGGTTGATTTTAAATAGACTGCTAAGTCGCATAAATGTCTAAGGCCTATACCTTCGCTTAGCAAGTGATGTTGCATATGAAGAAGCAAAATTAAGCCGTGATACAAATCGCTTGGAGCATTAAACTCACCAAAATCGCAAACTCTTTTAACCGCAGTTTTTATAGCGGGAGCTAAAAAGGCTTCAACTTTTTCGCCCAGTTCACCAAAAGGAATACCGGCAACTCTAAAGTGCATTTCAAGATTTGCAGTTCCCTTTTTAAATACGACGTGGTTATCGTGTTCAAGCCCAACTTTTTCATAGCCGTTATCGCTAAGCAACTTAGTAAGTTCGTCGATATATTTTTTCTCTACTAAAAAGTCAACGTCGCCGTACGCTCTAAGTTCCGAGTTAGGATAATAATGCCCTGCCGATTGCCCCTTTAATATTATATAAGGATAGTCGTTTCCTAAAAGGTTAACAAGGTTTGCTTGGTCGTTAAACACTGAAAAGTTTGATTTTAAAACGAGCATAGAAGCGTTTTCCCAAACGGCGTAAACGTCACTTGGAACGTGTGATTTATATTCCTTGCACACGTCAAAGCATTGATACATTACCGATTGAACGCGACTTTCTCTAACTAAAACCTTCCAGTCCACTCCTTGAAATAACTCTTCACAAATTTGAATTTCGGGGTTTAGGCTCTTTTTTATTAAGTTGAGTAATAAAATTTGTTCTTTACTAAAACTCATAACTTATTAAACCGGTTCAAAAAAAGTGTCCGGGTGATTTTTATCAAACTGCTCGTTAGCCCACATAACCGTAACTAAGTTTTCAGTTTTTGATAAATTTATAATATTGTGCGTGTAGCCAGGGAGCATGTGCACTGCTTGAATTTTATCGCCTGAAACTTCAAAGCGTAAAACTTCATCTGTACCTATTTTTCTTTGTTCGATTAAGCCGTTACCCGATACTACTATAAAAAACTCCCACTTGCTATGATGGAAATGTTGTCCTTTCGTGATATTAGGTTTTGAAACGTTGATTGAAAACTGACCAACGCTTTGAGTTTTTAAAAGTTCAGTAAAACTACCCCTATCGTCAACGTTCATTTTAAGGTCAAAACAAACTTTATCTTTAGGAAGGTAAGAAAGATAGGTGGAATACAACTTTTTAGCAAAACTTCCGTTAGGAATTTCAGGCAAAACTAAACTTATAGGTTGATTTTTAAACTCATAGAGTAAGTCAACTATTTCGCCAAGCGTAACCTTATGTGTTGTTGGAACGAAGCAATATCTGCCGTTTTTATTTTCAACGGGAGTCAGCCCATCGTACTCGCAACGATGCTCTAAACCTTCTAAAAGGTCAAGCATTTCTTTAACTAAATCGTCGATATATAAAAGTTCAAGTTCAATAGCTCGGTCGTTAACGGTAATAGGCAAATCGTTTGCAACGTTATTGCAAAAAGTTGCAACGGCACTATTATAGTTAGGTCTACACCACTTACCAAAAAGGTTTGGAAAACGATATACTAAAACTTTTGCACCAGTTTCTTTTTCATAATCAAAAAAGAGTTCTTCGCCTGCTTTTTTACTCTTGCCGTACTCACCGCCAGCGTATCTACCTATCAAGGTTGCCTGAATTGACGAGGAAAGCATTATCGGGCATTTATTCCCATGTTTTTTAAGGTTGTTAAGAAGGTTTGACGCAAAGCCAAAATTACCCTTCATAAAATCTTCGGGGTTTTCTGGACGGTTAACGCCCGCTAAATTGAACACGAAATCGCACTCTTTAGTAAAAAGGTCGAGTTCTTTTTCAGTATTATCTATATCGTAACGATAAATCTCGTCTATTTTTAAATTTGGGCGAGTTTTATCGTTACCTTTTTTTAATTGTTCAAGCGCTAAACAAAGGTTCTTTCCAACGAACCCATTAGCACCGGTTACTAATATTTTCATTTATTTATACCACCATTAAACCAATTCACAAAATCAAAAGCATCATAATATCTAACTTCTTTTGACTTCCAATTAATTAGATTACCTACTTCCGTACAGTTTTCAAAGTCTTTGATAAGATATGATGATTTAATATCATTATATTGATTTTTAGTAAACACAACTTTGTTTTTATAAGGCAAATTATCAAATTCTAACAAATCCGATTTTTCACACCCATCTCTTTCAATAAAAAGAACAAATAAGTTGTTATAATCAATTCTTTCAACCCTTCTTTTCCATGCATCAATACATTCAGCTTCGGTTTTATAATGAACGAAATAAATTGTTATATCATCAAGCATCCCAATCGGGTAATTATTCCACTCGATAAAATTTAATTCTAATGAGTTATAATAGGCAGGATTTTTTAAATATTTTAAATAATCTTTTGCTACTAAATAAAGATTTACAAAGGGAGAGTTAAATCGCAACCCTAAATCATTTAAAACACAACAACCAATGCAGTTACACGAAAACAATGAAAACTCTTTATTTATTAATTGTTTTTTCTTATCATTGAATAATTTTTCTCGCCTTTTTTGATATGCCTTTTCTTTTAATACAGCCTTTAGTTTTGCTATTTTTAACATATTAGTTCGTATCCATCCAAATTATAGATTACAAGTGTTTTATAATTGTTCCTTAATATATTCAAGAGATAAGATTTTTTGTTTGGTTTCTTCAACGGTTAATAATTCAGTATTATTTGAGTCAAACTCAGTTAATTTTACCCTTTCAACGTTGCCGTTTTTAAAGTAGTTATCATAGTTAAGCCCGCGATTATCGGCAGGAACACGATAGAAATCACCAAGGTCAACTGCTTTTGCACATTCTTCGTTAGTAAGAAGAGTTTCAAACATTTTTTCGCCGTGGCGAATACCAATAACCTTTATATTGTTCTTATCGCCACCAAAAATTTCGCATACAGCTTCCGCTTGAGTTTGAATAGTACAAGCAGGTGCTTTTTGAACTAAAATATCTCCGCTTTCGCCGTGCTCAAACGCGAATAAAACAAGGTCAACCGCTTCATCGAGCGACATAATAAATCTAGTCATCTTTGGATCAGTTAAAGTGATGGGTTGTCCGTTTTTAATTTGGTCTATCCAAAGGGGAATAACCGAACCACGACTACACATTACGTTACCGTAACGAGTGCAACAAATTTTCGTTTTTGCAGGGTCAACAGTTCTTGCTTTTGCAACTATAACTTTTTCCATCATTGCTTTACTAGTACCCATAGCGTTTACGGGATAAGCTGCTTTATCGGTTGATAAACAAACGATATTTTTAACACCTGCTTCAATTGCAGCGTTAAGTACGTTTTCAGTACCTAAAACGTTAGTTTTTACTGCTTCAATAGGGAAAAACTCACAAGACGGAACTTGCTTAAGCGCTGCAGCGTGGAAAATAAAATCAACGCCGTACATCGCGTTTTTAACGCTTTGAATATCTCTTACGTCACCGATATAAAACTTGATTTTAGACGCAACTTCGGGCATTTTAGCCTGAAATTCATGGCGCATATCGTCTTGCTTTTTCTCATCGCGTGAGAAAATTCTAATCTCACCGATATCGGTTTTTAAAAATCTGTTAAGTACGGCGTTACCAAAACTACCCGTACCTCCTGTAATAAGTAAAGTTTTATTAGTAAAAAGTCCCATAATTATTCTCCTTTTATCCAATTATTTTTAAGTGGTTCGGCAAAACTTAAAACGCCATCGTCATAAATATGCTTTACCTTATCATTTTCAATTTCTTTTAAAACGTTTAAAAATCTTTGCGCTACTACGTCCGCATTCCACATATTAGACACGGTGTTATATCCGTTGCGAGAAATCTTATCTCTAAACGACTCGTCGTCTAATAGACGTTTTAAACTAGAAGCAAGCCCTTTATAGTCTTTACACTTATAAATCAATCCGTTTTCACCGTTGTTAATTAGGAATGGTGCAGACCCTACCGCATGGCTTACAACGACTGCGCACGCACTATTTAACGCTTCGTTCATAACTGCGCCCCAGCCTTCAAAGATATTGCTTGAGAAAACGTAAACGTCTGCTAGATCCATATATTCTCTAACTTTTTTTGCAGGCATAAACGGTAAAATAGTAACGCAATCACTTAAATCGTTTTTATTTATATAATTAGCGATATTTTGTTTTTGCTTCCCATCACCAATAATCGTAAAATGAACGTTATCGTAGCCTTGATTTTTTAGCAATTTAACGGCTTTTACGGTGTCAATAACTCGTTTTAATTTTAATAATCTACCAGCGTATAAAATTTCAACTTTATCTTTTTTTGATTTTTCCATTAATAACGAGTCGACGTCTTTTTCTTTAATTTCAGGAAAATATCCCCATTTGAAACATTTATTAATATCAAAACCGCAAAGCGATAAATCGTATGATGCAAAAGCACTTGCGCATAGAATATATAACGGCTTGTCCTTATACTTAATGAAACGCTCGTTAATTTTCTTTCTCGTTTGTGGGATAAATCGCCTATAATAACCTTTCCTTAAAATCCTTTCGGTAAAATAGAACGTGAGTTTATTTTCGTTCATGCGAAGATTAAGATAACTTATAGGCGCTGCGCCAAATATCATAACGTCACACTCAACGGCAAGTTTAAGAGATTCGTTATACGCATCATCACTCTCATACGAGCGTAAAACGAACGGATATAAGTTCATATCCTCATATCCCATATCAAGCCGTTCTTTCTCTATTGGCATAGTCGCAACGAACGTAAACTCAACCCCTTCACTATTTAAAAGCGCTTTGCATAGTGGAAGTTGATGATGGTTTAAAAAATTTGAAAAAAATGCTATCTTCATTTTATTTTAATAATTTCTTTTTTAATTTATAAAGTTTTGCTTTAAAACTTTCTTTTACTGCACCGTATTTATTTAATACGAAATCCACGCCTTTACTTTCGTATTCAGCCCAAAACTCGTCGTGTGTTTGGGGTTTTTTAGTTGGGTTTGATAGTTGCGGTTGCTTTGCCGTTCCAAGCGTTGCTATAATCTTTGTACCGCTAACACTGTCAAACAATCTACTCCCCTTTTCGCTATTTATAACGACCATCGAAACGCCTAACGCGTCTTCAAACGATTTATCAAGATTTTCTATTCCCCAGTAATCACTAACGGTTATATCGCCAACCCTTTGCTTTGAAGTATACGGGCAGGAATAACAACTATCTCTCGTTATATTATCTGAATAATAAAGATTCATAAACCCGCAAAGTTTCTTGCCGTTTTTAAGTTCTTTACCGTTTTCAAGCACGGCGTAACAAGAACTCCCACGCCAAGAAATCTTTTTGCTTCTAAAATAAAAACTTTTTACTTTGCTTTTATATTCTTTTTCAAGCCAGCCAATATACGAATTAAATATTCTTGGCGATGGCACGCCGTGGCATATTATATCTATCGTATATAACTTATCAAGCGGTAATTTTTTAAGTTTTGCAAAATGCTTAACTCCGTCAACTTGGCAAGGCGTTCCTGAAAACAACACGGTTTTATCGTTTTTTAAATCGCTTTCAATTAACTTATAACACTTTTGAATATCGCTTGGAATATATTTAGTTCCTTGAATTAAAGATAAATCTTCTACCGTTTCGCACCTAATATGAGAAACTTTGAAATCTCTCATACTAGCGCCGTAAACAACACCGCCGTTATTTAAAACGCTCGCAGCGATAGCAGAGAACGCACCGCCAGACGCACTTTTACGCCTTAACTCGTCTTCCCCTTTAAACGCGTAAACACTTTCACACTCTGGATTTTTATCCGTGCCGTTAATCGCAGGGCAAACCTTTTTACAAAGCCCACAATTAGTGCATTTCGACTTATCTATAACCGAAGTCAAAAATCCCTTTTTATCTTCAACAAGCCTTATTGCATCAAATTTGCAAACGTTTACACACGCCCCACAACTAACGCAATCTTTACATGCTAAATATTCCTTTTCGGAACTTATTGCATTTTTTAAAAATTCTTTTGAAAAATCAACGTAGTCTTTTAAATTATCTCTTACTACTTTATAATCAATAGGTATGAAATTGCTGGTTACTTTTCCGCTAATTAGCCTTTCTTTTAACCCTGCTTTATCTAAAATATTAGTAATTCTAGATCCGCGAGCCTTGTTGTTATATACGTAAAAATCTTTTTCAAATATTATAGAAAATGCAGTTCCGTGAAAGGAATTTGTAAACACCGTTTTTGCGTATTTTATAGCAGTTAAAAATTCGCTAGGTCCGTAAGTTACGATTTGTTTGTGCTTTGCGCCCTTATGCGCGCCAATTTGAACTAATTCAAGACCGTTCCTATCAGCATAATCTTTTGCGGTTCGAAAAAGATCATCGTCACGAGCAACTTTATATAGTAACACGTAATCGCCTTTTATTTTTCTCTTTGACAAAACTTTATCGTATTCACTTCTATCAAGTAAAAACACGGGATCGCATACGGTTTTTATTTCTTTACCAGAAATTTGAGACAGATATTTAGCGGAATCTTCTTCGCGAACGGATACGTAGTCAAGTTTTTGAATTAATTCTTTTGCAATTAACTCGTCTGTATCGCTATATTTTTCCTTTCCAACGCTTGCCGCGTAAGAAATTTTATTCCTAACGCCACGAATATCACCAAAGAATATGGGATTGATACTACCTATAATATCTGGGTTCCAAATCTGGTCGCTACCACAAACGATAGCGTCAAGATTTAATTTTTCTATATCGTTTTTATCGTTTAACTGTTTGGTGAGTTTAATATTGTTTTTTCTAAACTTTGAAAAGCTTTTAAGCCTTTTTCTTTTCCAGCCCATTGATAACGCTAAAGAAATAAAAAGTTTTATCTTGTAAATTAAAGACTTATTATTTACCCCATCGTAAGACTGTTTAAGCCAAGAAAATATATGATTAGACTTTTCATGTTCAGGCAAAGTATAATCTAAAACACTACAGTCGTAACCCAAAAGCCCCAAGTATTTACAACTTGCAAAGGCTTGCAAATTCGCACCGTAGTTAATATTTTTATGAACGGTTATAATTCCAATTTTTTTATTTGCCAACTTTTTATCCATATTATTTACTTTCCATAATTGGTTTTTCTATTTTTTCGCTACCTGATTTTTTACGCATTGATTTAAAAAGCGCTATTATCTTTTTACGGAAAACGATAACTAAAATAATTATCGCTAATATAAGACCTAGTCTTGCCCATATAATACCGTTGAAAATCAAACTGTAAATAAAGATTATAGCAAAAGCAAAAACTATTAAAGCAAATATTTTAATATCGAAAATTTTATGTAAATTCTTTTCGTACTTTCTTACCACGAAATAGTACGCAAGCATTTGAATTACGCTACACCCAAGCGTGGTGTACCCCGCTGCAATATAGCCTAAATACTTTATTCCAAAGTAATTTGAAATAAGATTTACTGCAGCACAAATAATTGTTATTGCAGACATTTGCCACGTCTTTTCATAATAATACATAATATTGCCAACTATTCCGTAAACGAACGAAAATAGTACCGACATTGCAAGCGGTGGAATAAACCACACTGCGTCTAAATATTCTCTAGTTGCAAAGATAAGTATCCCTTCCCTTGCAAATAGCGTAACACCCGCGCATACTACGGCAACTAATATCGTGCACCCTGCCGTTACCTTTTTTAAACTACCGTAATTTTGAGCCTTAACAGACTGCAAGGTAAATGGAATGAGTGCTGAATTAATTGCACCCGTAATTAAACTTATAAGCCCAGTAATACTATGTGCTATTGAATAAATACCTGCGTGAGCGGAACTTATCATAGAGTTTATCATAAGTTTATCGCTCGAATGAAGAAGCGTTGACGATAAATAATGTGGAAGTAATGGTAAATTAAACCTTAACGCGTATCCCCAATAATTTTTATCGTAAACTTTTTTACCTTTAACGTAAGTAAGAATACAAAGGATTATACCAAAAACTATACCTGCAATTCCCGCACCAACGACTTTAGCATACGCTGCGCTATCTGGGAACAATACTATTGCAACGATTGCAATTGCTGGGCTTAAAAGTGAATTTGCAAACGTATACGCAATAACGCTTTTATAATCGTAAACGAACCTTCTACGCATTAACCAGAAAGAAATTACGGCGTTCGTAAACGTTTGAACCCACATAAAAATTAAAAACGGCGTATCAAGTTCAAAGACTGACGGAACTAATAGGTTAAATACGATACAAATCGAGTAAACGATAAGCGAACATACAAACGAAAGCGTTAGCATTGATGACGTAAACGCCCTTATATCGTCACCATATTTGGTTTGCGCAACGTTATACACCCCACCCGCAAGAGAAAGAGTTGCAAAAATAGAAATTACGCTCTCCCACGAAACGAAAACGCTCGTTGCACCGTAATCTTCAACTTCCATAAGGCGAGTAAATATCGGCGTCGTAATAAACGAAATACCCTTTAAAGCTACGTTTGAAATTACAAACCAAACCGACGCCTTTGCCGCAGGTGATAGGCTATTAAGTTTTTTAAATATCGCCTTTATTTTTCCCATACTAGTTAAACAAATTCTCTATTTCTTTAATAAGATCCGCATTTGTCGACGCACCTTTTGCAGGGGCGGCGGAAAGAGTAATTCTTAAATCTTCATCATCTAAAAGTTTTTTAACGCCGTTGTATATATCTTCTATCGCGCGTTTTACGATAATCCCGTTAACTCCGTCTTCTATCATTTCGTAGTTACTAGGAATGTTAGAAACGACTACCGCTTTTTTAAAGTGTTTTTCTTCAAAAACGGCAACTGAATACCCTTCGTAACTGGACGGCTGAACGCAAATATCCGCTGAATTCATTAGCGTATAGGGATTTTGGCAGTTGCCAAGCAAGATAAAGTCGTTTTCAACGCCGTGAGTTTTTATTTTATCTTCAACAACTTGTCTATAATCTCCGTCACCGGCAACGTACCAACGAACTTTATATCCGTCGTCTATGAGTTTTTTAAGCGCGGGAACGCAAAGATGAAAGCCTTTGAGTTCAACGAGCCTTCCTACCGACAAAATCTTGATACCACCAAAGTCCATTGAGTTTGGCTCGCTTGCAAGGCGTTTAACTTCTTCTTCGTTAATAAGCCTTGGCAAACTTATGCACTTAAATTTATATTTATATAATGGATAAACTTCTTTTAAGTTATTAAGAGAGTTTTGAGAAACAGTTACAACGTGATCAAGTTTTGAAAACGCGCTCTCATCTAACTTCTTATTGTTATTAATTTTTTTAATGTCGGTGTGTATCCAACCGATTTTTTTATCTGCGTTTATACAATCTGCAACGTAGTAGCACGCGGAACCCTCTTCAAAACCAATAGCAACGTCGTAATGCTTATCGATTTTAAGCATGGTTTTTTTCATTTGTTTCCAATCGCGTTTCGTAAACTTTTTCAAACCTAATCGAGCGCGAATAAACCTTCCTATGCGATAAAATGCCAGCCCAATTTTTTTGCTTTTTATAAGCGATTTAACGCCACCACCAAGCGAGCGATTATAAACCGTTGTATAATATGGTGAATCGCCAAGCAAATTAACGTTTTTATTAAGTTTTTCAAGTAACGCTCTACCCTCGTTGAAAAGATACAAATCAACTTCATATTTTTCGTAATCGAAATTATTGCAAAGATTGATTAAGCACTTTTCAAGCCCACCGGTTGATAAACTACTCGATACTATTAGTATTTTCTTTTTCATTTCTCCACTCGTCAACTAAATCCATTAACTTGTCCGACACACCGGGAACTACCTTTCTAAAAAACATGTAGCCACTGTTTTTAATCTCTTCATAATCACCCTCATTAAATATAGAAGTGTCAACGTAATAGTGATGATAATGAAGGGGTGCCCAACCAAAATGCTCGGTTATAACGTGTTCTTCACCATTTTGCACCGTATTTTTTCTCAAGTCAGAATTAAAGATAATAGTTTGCCAATATAATTCAACAGCCGCATACGAAGTTTTCATAATTTTATTGAATTTCTTATCGTTAAAATACGTATCTAGTATAAGTTTAGCCCCGTTTCTCGTAAACGCGCTTAACATTTGACCAAAATACGGATCAACAAGTTTTCCATTAAGAGGAACCTTAAGTTGTTTTTTAGAAAATGGAACCGTCACTAAATGATACATAATGCTTTTATACGCGCGCTGCAAAAACCTTGACCTAAATGGATTATCTAAATACCACTTTTTTATAACTTTGTTTTTATCTGTTGGAACGGTTGACGTTGTTATATTATACGCCATAATATATTCTGTTTCTAAATTATTTTCAAACTCGGATATAATTTCAGCGTTTGTCATAAGCGGATAATCTTGACCAGTTAAAAAAACGAATCTATCGTATTTTTTTTCTGACGTATACGCCATATTGAGAAGTTCCATATAGCCTTTAACCATTGACCAACCCGCCATAGTAACGTTTATACGAGGCTTATAAAAATAGACACCTTGAACGTCTTTAAAAACTTCATTAAACTGTTCAAAATTGCTTTTTTTATCAACGTTTATATAAAAATCACCACCAGTACCTTTTATGGCATTCACAAGTCTCAAAATTTGTGAAGGGTCTTTATGTGCCAACATTATATATGCTATCTTCATATTAAACCACCTTAAATAATATTTTTCATAAGATATAAAATTCTTGCAAACCTAAATGAAATCGATGCAATTTTCAACGTGATTTTCTCTTTTTTCATTAAATGGTTTTGAGATTTAATTTCTCGTTTATTAGACCTTAAATAATTTTTGTATAATTTGATTTGTCCTTTAAAAATTTTTCTCTCTTTTCTAGTTAAACTTATTGCAAGCAAATAATACATTTTCAAAAGATAATACTCTTGAGCATCTTTTAAATCATAATCAAAATCTTTTAAATAACTAACAGCTTTTTCATAAAAATATAATGCGTCAACGTATATCGCCCCACCAACGCTACGCGTTACGCTACCATCGCTAGTTACGCAGTTATAGAATGGGTAGTTATAAGTTGCAGTTCCTTTAGTCTTTGTTAGTAATAAAATTGTAAAATAAAAATCTTCAACTCTTTTTCCCTCGGGAATTATTAAGTCCTTTATAAATTCAGCTTTAGTTACTCTCACCGCCAACGATACGTTTCCTTTGCGAAGAAAAATATCTCTTATGGCTTGCTCGTCCCCTAAAGTAGTTAACGTTCTATTATCTTCAGACTTATCTAAAAGGGTTAAATCCTGTGAATATACGTTTGCCAAACATTCAATTGTTGGTAAATCGTTTTCTTCCATAATATTAATTAAAGTTTCAAATGCGTCTAACTCAAAAAAATCATCAGCATCACAAAAACCTATGTAATATCCCGTTGCATTTTTGATCCCTAAATTTCTTGCAGACGCCGCTCCACCATTTTGCTTGTCAAAAACTTTTACTCTTTCGTCTTTTTCAGCGTAAACGTTACAAATAGATAAACTATTATCTTTCGATCCGTCGTTAATAAGTAAAAGTTCAATATTTTTATACGTTTGATTTAAAATGCTATTAATACATTTATCAATATACTTTTCCGCGTTGTATACGGGAACTATAACGCTTAATTTTTCCATTTTACGCCCCCTGCCAGAAGAATAAATATTTAACGCCCATATTTCTATAGATATACAATACTAAACACACGACTATTATCGCCCATTTCGCAAGGCTTTCGTACTTATCTTTATCATTAGTTAGCGCATGCGAGAAGTATGCAGCAAGACCGTATATAAAGTAAAAACTAATCCTTTCCGCCGTTCTTGAAACAAGCCTTAAAACCCAAAAGAGTACGGTTAAAAACGCCATGTGAGTCACGATTTGCGGAACTCTTTCTTCGCCTTTTTTGTCGTAGGTAACGTATAAACTGTACACGGCAATGATTAAAACTAACATCATAAAGATTCCACCATTACCCGTTTCTTCAATCTCATAGTTGTACCCAAGCAGTTCGTTGAAAAAACCTTGAAATGCAGAGAACCCAACTACGAAAACAACTGCTAATATTCCATAAATTAAAATCATCCAGTCGTAACGTTTAATTAGTGTTAACGGATATAACATGAAAAAGATTATTGCAGATTTATGGAAAAGATAAGCAAGTAATACCGTTAAAATAAACTTTATCGGTTTTTTGTTTTTTACAAAATCAACAGCCCACAAGCACACCGCCATTGCAAGCGATTGCCTAAGCCCCGTTTCAACGAAACTATAAGTTCCAAGCGAAACGAATAAAAAGAAGAAAACGAATGGATTTTTAACGTATCTATTTGCAAAGTGATAGAGGGATCCAAAAATAATAATACCGTTGAATAGAAAATACACCGTGTAATTATCGGTTATGAGCGATATAAGTTTAGCATAAAGCCTATAACCGAGTTCAACTCTCATTTCTTTATCAAGATACAACTCCGCAAAGGAAATCCCTTTCATTTCTTCAAAAAATTTAACGTAGCCGATTGTATCAGCACCAACGCGCTTATATCTTAAAACGAACAACAAAAACATAGGTAAAACTGAAAGTATTACCATCCATTTTTTAAGCTTTTTTTCTTGCTTTTCATTATATTCGTTGTTTTTTAGTAGCGTTTCGTACACCGCCCAAAATAATAATGGGCACGTCGCTATTATAAGATAATAAAGCATAAGGTTTTAATTTTTATAAACTTCTAAATATTTTTTATACGCTTCGTTTTTATCAAACTTCGCTTGTTGCTTTGACACGTCAAATCGAAGCGAATTATTTTTTATATAATTAATTTTTTCTTGAACACCTTCAAAATCACCTTCCTTAACGACAAATCCGGTAATTCCATCTTCAATAAGTTCAGGGCTACCGCACGCGTTAAAGGTGATAACAGGCGTTCCCGAACAAATACTTTCCATATTAACCGTCGGCAAAGTATCGGCGTGTGTTAAACTTACGAAAACGTCACTTGAAGAATAAATTTCCGCCAATTTAACCCTATCTTTTATGTACCCTAAAGATATAACGTTTTCAAAAGAGCTGAAAAATTCCTTATTATTATCGTTAACGCCTAACATAACGAATTTTACACCCAAGTTATCGTTAATAAGTTTTTTGACTTGTTCTCTATTTTTGCTGTCGTACCATTTGCTTGCAAGCCCTAAAACCACAAACTCATTATCCAACCCATTGTCTTTTCTAAAAGAACTTTCTCTTGGATAAAAAATCGAAGTGTCAACGCCGTTGCGAATATAAGTAATGCATTTTGGTTTTAGTTTTGATTTTTTCACTTCGTTCGCTATCCATTCACTACAGCCAACTATAGTTAAATCTTCAATTTTATTAAACCTTGAAACTTTATCGTTTAAGACTTTTGAAGTTGCGTCAAAAAACAAACTTTTAACTTCTTTTTTGTTCCTTGGGCAGTTTCCGCAAGCGTTTTGCCATTTATCACAACCTTCTTCAACGTAATGAGAACATTTTCCAGTAAAGAACCAACAATCGTGAAGAGTTGCAACCGTTTTTATTTTGTTTTTTGCTATATAGTTTAAAATCAAATTAAGGTTTACGTAGTTGCTATGTAAGTTATGAAAATGAATAACGTCAGGCTTAATTTTATCAACCCATTTTAAGAATTTTTTAGTTGCAAGTTTGCTTGCGTACGCTTGTTTACCAAAAATTCGAGCGTGCAAAGCGTGCCACTTCCAACCTATTTTATTCCCGATTTTATAGCCGTTTTCAACTTCGCAATTCGTGGATTGATAGGCGTAGTACGGCTCGTCACCGTTATTTTTAAGCGTATCGCCTATATCTTTGACGATTATGCCCGTACTTCCAAATCCATAGTTTGCATTAATTTGTAGAACTTTCATTTTTATAAACCAAATTTTTTAACCTATCGTATATTGATTTTTGAATAATATCTATATCTCTTTCACTATATAAATATTTTTTTACGTTTGCAGACAACGTATCGTAATCAACATTATTATTCCTTAACAAATACATATTCTCTTTAAGTTCTTCAGTCGACGTTGAAACAACACCTATTTCATTATCTTTTAAAACCGAAATTGAGTTAACGCAATAAGGCCCATACGCAAATATTGGTTTTGACGCCAACATATAATCTATAATTTTCGTTGAAAACGACATTTTAGACGAATATATTGCTTCATTTGTAAATCCCTCAACGTGGACCAAATAATCTGCTTGTGCTTGAATTTTTAAAACCTCATCGCTACTAACAACGCCTTTAAAGTTAATCGATTTAACGCTATTAATAGTCGCTTTCATCTCATCGGTCAATGGGGTTGCTGAATACACGTCTAATACCGCGTCAATACTTTCAAGAGATTTCCCTATCTCAATAAGCGGACCAAATCTACCACCACCAAGATTACCAGTATACACAAAATGCATTCTTTCGTTTATCGGCTTTTCTACCACAACTTTATCGATACAATCTTTCTTAATACCTTTACCGACAATAAAACAATCTTTGCCAAATATTTTAGAATATTCTTCTTGCATATTTTTAGCAAAAACCTCTAAATATGCACATTTTGATATTACTTTTCTTATCTTTTTCCTAATCTTTTTTCTATACGATTTTTGAAATATTGATAAATTCTGCGACTCCCAATAAACGTCATCGGATATATGCCCCACTACTGGAACGTTTAATTTATTGATGATGCTTGTTTGAAAGTCACATATATGCGGGCTAGCATAAATTGGCAAATATATAACGTCTGGTTTTATCTCTTCAATAAAGGAATTGAGTTTTTTGCTTTTTTCCCATCTACCTAATTTCCAAATAACGTCCCGAATAACAAAAGAGAAAACTCTTCTTTTTTTCCTTGCATTTAAAGAAACTTCTATATTTAAAGATTCGTTTATTTCATCTTTATTCATTTCAAAACAAGGATCAAATTTAAGTTTATAAATACTTTTTAATACAGTCTTATCCGTAAGTTGCACGGCTCTTTTTACTATAGAACTGTTCAGCTTTCCGTGTCTACAAGCAATATTATATATTTCAACGTTTTGCATACCTCCAAATAAATTTGAAAAGGTATTGCCAAAACTACCTGAATTGTCCCAAGTAGTATTTGATATTACCAAAATTTTCATCTTGCATCCCTTACATTTTACCAATCAATTTAAGCGATATTTTTACTCCTGCTAATTTGAGCACTATATTAAGCAACTTTGACCTTCTAGACGCTCCATATTTTAGTAGATTTTTATTTTGCTTTATCCATGATATTTGTACGTTTCTATCCTTGTATCTACTTATCGCAATTACCGTATTACAAAACTGTTCAGCTAAAAAAATTTGAAGCAATTTCTTATTTTTTTGCGCATTATCAACTATGTGTTTAATCTTCTCAATATGTGATTTTAAATCACGAATATTTCTTTCTCCAATTTGATTTGTAATAGAACCGTAGCGCTTGCGATAAACGTAAAAATCTAAATTTGAAACTTGAATAGTATCAATTATAGATAATAGTCTTGCACACCACTCTATATCTTCGGATAACACTCCCCTTTCAAAATATAATTCACCATTACCAAACCTAACTCTTTTTATGGCTTTCATGCAAGCTGAAGTATCAAGACTTCGGCTTGTAAAAAGTTTATTCACGTCGGAATCGCCAAAATATTCAATATTATATCCTACAGGTGAAATCTCACCCGAATCTTCGAAAAGTTTTTTTCTTCTCCAAGTCACTACGTCTGGCGACGTTTCATCAATAATAGTTTTAATTTTTGCTAAAGCGTTTTCGTCGTCCCAATAATCGTCAGAATCTTTAAAAATTAGATATTCTCCACTTGCATTTTTAACCCCTGCATTACGAGCATCAGCCAATCCGCCGTTTTCTTTATGAACAACTTTCACCCTATTATCTTTAAGCGCATAGTCGTCGCAAATGGCTGGACAATTATCCGGAGAACCATCATCAACCAAAATAACTTCAAAATCTTTAAAGGTTTGATTTAAAATCGCATCAACGCATTGATTTAGATATTTTTCCACCTTGTATATTGGAACAACTATACTAAAAAGCATAAAGTCTCCTTAAAAAATTATAAATTTTCCTTATACCAGTTGATTGCCTCTTGTAAACCACGCTTGAAATCGTATTCAGGATCGTAACCAATCAATTCGCGAGCCGAACTTATATCTGCGTTACTATGCTTTATATCGCCCTTTCTATCGGGTGCAAAATTAGGCTCAACGTTCTTACCTAAAGCACTCGTTAACGAATAGTAAATATCAATTAAATATTCCCTACCACCGTAAGCAATATTGTAAGCCCTACCAGCCGATTCACTCGGTGCTAAGCAACATTTTAAGTTTGCTTCAATAACGTTTTCAATATAGGTAAAGTCTCGGCTTTGCTTTCCGTCACCGTTAATGGTTGGCGTTTCGCCTTTTAATAACTGCTTGATAAACTTAGGGATAACTGCAGCGTACGCACCGTCTGGGTTTTGCCTTCTGCCAAAAACGTTAAAATATCTAAGCCCGTAAGTATCTAAGCCGTAAAGTTTAGTGTAAAGTTTAGCCCACTCTTCATCGCATCGCTTGGTGAGTGCGTAAGGCGATAATAAATTACCTTCTCTACCTTCTCTTTTAGGAAGATTAGGCTCGTCGCCGTAAACTGATGAAGACGATGCGTAAACGAACTTCTTAACGCCCTTTTGCCTTGCCGCTTCAAGCATATTTAAAGTGCCTTCAATATTGTTTTTGCAGTAAAACAACGGCATCTCAATCGAACGGGGAACACTGCCCCACGCCGCTTGATTTAAAACGTAGTCTACGCCGTCACACGCTTTTAAGCAAGTTTCATAGTCTTTAATATCGCCTTTGATAAACTCGTAGTTTGGGTTATCTAAAAACATATCAACGTTTGATTGAAAACCCGTGGACAAATCATCTAAGCAACGAACTTTACAACCCATGTTAAGCAACGCTTCGCAAAGGTTAGAACCGATAAAGCCTGCGCCACCCGTTACTAAAAATAATGAATTTTCAGGAAATTTTAAATTTTTATATCCCATAATCTCTCCTTAGAATAATACGACCGAGCCGTGCGACGCACTATAAACGTGAGCAGAACGCTCGTAGCCAAATTTATCGTAATATTCTTTATTAACGACGGCAATAATCTTATCCGCCTTAGCCTTTTCCACGAGCGCAACTACGCAACCGCCAAGCCCCGCTCCTGCTATTTCACTACCTAAAACCCCGTTCGTAGCGTTTAAGATATCGCATAGATAGTCGATTTTTTCAACCGAGCAATCGTATTTACCACGTTCGTAAGCAATATCCGCGTTAGTGCTTGCAAGATTTTCTAAAAGTTCGTTGGTAACCCTTGCACCACCAAGCCTGTCCCCGTCGTGACTAATTTTCATTAATTCGCCGAGTTCTTCGTACTTAGCACTCTTTAAAAGTTCAATCGTGCGTTCCGCTCTCACGCATTCGGAAATGCCGTATAATGCAACACCGCGCACGTCGTAACTATCAGGCTCTACGAAACTACTGCAGATTCTCTCAATTCTTTCCTTGTATTCAGGAAGAAGTTCAATCATCATTTTGCTCGTTACCGTTTCGGGAATAGAAAGCAACATCTTGTAAATTTTACTAAAAGGTCTTACCTTCGCTATATCTCTAAACTCAATAAAATTATAGTCGGGATACGCCCTTTTAATAAGCATCAAAGCAAATTCGTAAGACGCAATCTTAGCGTTAAACTTATCTTTACTGCCTTCCGATTTTTTTGCCTTTACCATACTGTTAGCAACTAAAACGGCATACTTATCTGAAAACTCAACCGATTCGCCCACTTCAAACGGCTTAAAGCCTAAGTGAGTTATTTTACTTTCACTGCAACACTTCATTGCACCGTGGTCGCCCGCGCCACCCCTTGAACCAACGAACCATTCGCCTTCGCCACAAAGGTTGATAAAATTTTTATCGGAAATATTTAAACTATTAAGCGCAACAACCGCTTCCATCACGGCAACTACGATACTTGACGAAGATGAAAGCCCCGCCGCCACGGGAATAGTCCCACCCGCAACCATATTCATACCGCAAAGTTTTGCTTCGTAATCAAACTGAGCCCTTACGACCGCGCTTTTAACGTAGTTCGACCATCGTCCGCTATTAGCAACGAGTTCTTTAGAAACTCTTTCGTCCGAAAGATAATCAAGCCATTTTTCATACTTTTCATCCCCAAGA
Source organism: Christensenellaceae bacterium (assembly GCA_045637965.1). Taxonomy (GTDB): domain Bacteria; phylum Bacillota; class Clostridia; order Christensenellales; family Borkfalkiaceae; genus HGM11412. Next base: position 145,687 of record JAZUAK010000001.1, read on the forward strand.
GTTTTAGAAATTGAAAAACTTTCATCGGGGAAATCAGAGTTAACGTTTGATATATAAACTTCATCGTCTTCACGCATTGAAGAAACGAAAACAACGTCCTTATCCGTAGCCATAACGTTGATACCGCCACCGCGGTGGTCGATATGCCTACCCATTAAATTAACTCGACCGGGCGAACGGGTTATAACTACTTTTTCATCGCCGTATTTTTCAATAAATAAGTTTAAAAGTTCAATATAGCGACGCTTTTGTTCTTCACAATTTTCGCCATAAAGTTTTTTAAAGGTTCCGTCTTCAAGCCCGCTTTCAATATCGCTAATAAACTTTGAAGCCGTTCTCATAAAATATTTACTTATTTCACGAAGTTCCATCTTAGTGCTATAAGTGAGCATATCTTCAGCCCTATTAACTTCGTAAACGGTCGCATCGTTATTCATAGCGAATTTTTCGAGCGCGTCCGTCAAATATATTTCGCCTTGAGCGTTGTTACTGCCGAGCGTTTCAATAACTTTTACGGCACTATCAACGTCAAAACAATAAAGCCCAGCGTTAGCGTACTTAGTATTTAAAACTTCGTCAGCCGAAAAAGTTTTACCGCAAAGCGTAACGGTTGATAAAGGTTTATTATCTATTGCCTTTTTAATAACCTTTTCCGCCTTTTTAGCGTTTAACTTTAACGCCTTTAAAGTCTTTTCGTAATCGCAAGGCTCAACTTCGCCAAGTTTCATAAGCGCAGCGTCGGCAAACTCGACAACACCGTACGGCTTATCTTGAACGGTAACCACTCTACCGCCGTTATAGTTGGCGATTAAAGGTTGAACACCCCAAACCGCTTTGCTCGTTTCCGCCTTTTCTAAAAGACCTTTAACAACTTCCGTAGCGATAATTTTATCGCCCATAGAAATTATTACCGAACCGCTATAACCAACCGTTTGAAGAGCCTTAAGTCCGCACATTGCTGCATGCCCCGTACCTTTTTGCTCTTTTTGGTATGCGTAAACGATACCGTCTTCCCCATCTAAAGTATCCATAACGGAATACGCTTGATGACCGATTACGATAACGAAACGACTTACACCTGCGTTTCGCATATTAGCAATTATTCTTTTAATCGTAGGGACTCCCGCTAAGTCAAAACAAACTTTGTTCTTAGAATCGTCTCCCATGCGCGTACCCTTGCCCGCGCATAAAATTATTGCCGCTGCGTTCATTGTTTTTCTCCGTTACTTGAGTAAACCCAAGTATTTGTCAATAATTATTTTTCTATCAAATTGGTTAAGCATTTTTTCTCTACCGCGTTTGCCCATTTGGCGTTTTTCTTCGTAAGATAAAGTTAAAAACTTCTTAACCGCGTTAATCGTATCAGTTTCGTTTTGAGCGTCAAAACCAAAACCCGTAACACCTTCGTCAAACGATTCTTTACAACCTGGGATCGTAGACGCTAAAATAGGTCTGCCCGACGACGCTCCTTCAAGTAAAACGTTTGCCATTCCTTCGTGATACGACGGAAGAATTATTGCGTGCGCCTTTTCAACGAAAGGTCTAACGTCCTTATGATAACCTAAACACTCAACGTTAGAAAGATTTTCAAACGGATTTTCAGAACCGTATTCACAAGTTCCAAGCACCGTAAACTTTACGTTTTTATTATCTTCAAAATATTTGGCGGTGGCAGCAAGTTCGTAAACACCCTTATCTTTAATTATTCTTCCAATAAACAACAAGTTGATAACGTCGCTTTCGGGATAGTCAAGGTAAGAAAATCTTTCTACGTTTACGCCAGAACCTGGCAAAAGTACGGCGTTACTACCAACCACTTTTTTACTTTCAAAAAACTCTTTGTTCGACGAGTTTTGGAAGAATACGCACTTTGCTTTCTTTAAGCCTTTTTTATAAAGCCAAAGCGTAACCTTTTGCAAAAGCCCGCCGTCCCCTACTACGCCAAGCCCCGTAACGTTGCAAACGTAAGGAACTTTTAACTTTGCGCACGCCATACCACCGTAAACGTTAGGCTTTATAGTGTAAGCAAAAACGATATCTGGTTTAACGGACTTAAGAAGTTTTTTGTACTCTTTTAAAAGTTTTAAGTCTTTGAATGGATTTTTGCCGTGGCGAGAAACTTGAGTGGCTATAACCTTTGCGCCAAGCGCTTCAATTTCGCCCGCGCGCGGAGAATTAGGCACGCTCACGAGCACTTCGTTACCGTCTTCAACGAGCGCCTTTATAAGTTCGCACCTAAACTGCAAAATAGTGGTATCTTCATTTGCCAAAATAAGAATTTTTTTCATATTACCAATTTTCTTTAACTTTTTTAATAATCGTTTGAGAATCGATTGAATATTCTTTTCTTAAATACTTTTGACTGCCTACGATACAAGAATATTTATCTTCAAGCCCAATTCTCACGAGTTTTGCTTTCATTCCGCCAAGTTCCGCTAAAACTTCCGCAACTGCTGAACCGAAGCCACCGGACAAGTTGTGTTCTTCAACCGTGATTATCGTTTCGTGAGTAGTTGCTAATTTAACGATAGCGTCTTTATCTATAGGTTTAACGGTCGGGAACGTATAAACGCTTGGAACGATAGAACTTTCGCTTAATTCACTAAGCGCATCCTTAACTTCATCGAAAATCGCACCGCTTGATAAAACGGCAACCTTTTCGCCCTTTTGAATTTCAACAGCCTTTCCAAGCGTGAAACCGTCAATCTTATCGTGAATTCTCTTTTCTCCACCGCGACCTAAACGGATATAGCAAGTCCCCGGGGTCTTATAAGCGGTTTTAGTAACTTCTTCCGCTTCAACCAAATCGCCAGGCGCAAATACCGTAACGTTAGGAAGAGAACGCATAACGGCAATATCTTCCGTTGCGTGATGACTCATACCGAGCGAGCCGTAAACGAAACCACCGCCTACGCAAACTACTTTTACGTTAGCATCGTGATACGCACAGTCGTTTCTAATTTGTTCAATACACCTAAGAGTTGGGAAATTACCTATTGAATAAGTAAACACCGTTTTGCCTTGAAGGGCAAGCCCTGCCGCAACCGAAGTCATATTTTGTTCGGAAATACCAGCGTTGATAATTTGATCTGGAAGATCTTCAAAAAAAGGTTTTAATACGCCGAACCCTAAATCGCCCGTTATGATATAAACGTTTTTATCGTTCTTTGCTATATCGAAGAGAGTTTTTACAAAAGTATTTCTCATTTCGCACCCCCGATAGCGTACGGGTCTTCAACCCCGTTCGGCTTAATTTTGTTAAGTTCACTTAAAGCACCGTCATACTCTTCGCCGTCGTGCGGGAAGCGATAATGCCATAAGATATCGTTTTCCATAAACGAAATACCTTTACCTTTAACGGTGTTTGCAATAATAACGGTAGGTTTGTCCACACTCTCTTTAGCCTTTGCAAAAGCGTTTTTAAGTTCATCGTGATTATGCCCGTCAACGTCTAAAACGTTCCAACCAAAAGATTTCCATTTATCAGCAAACGGAGAAAGCGCTAAAGTGTTTTCACAAAAATCAAGGCTCTGCATTTTATTGTGGTCGACTATAACTACAAGTTGATTAAGTTTAAAATGGCTCGCAAAGAGCGCCGTTTCCCAAACCGAACCTTCGTCACACTCTCCATCGCCAACTATAGCGTAGGTAAAATAATCTTTTTTATCAAGTTTGGCGTTAAGAGCAATACCCGTTGCCATACATACGCCGTGACCGAGCGAACCCGTTGAAATTTCAACGCCTGGGATACCTTTATGCGAAACGTGGCCTGATAAACGGCTACCATCAGCATAGTGAGTTTTTAATTCGGAAACGGGGAAAAACCCATTTTCCGCAAGCGCAGCGTAAATTGAAGCGCCGGCATGACCTTTACTTAAAACCACTCTATCCCTACCGTCGTCTTTAATATTGCTTGGCGAAATATTAGCAACGCCCGAATAAAGCACGGCAACAACGTCGGCTACCGATAAGATAGAACCGATATGGCTACCGCCTGATAAATGCGTCATTTCTACTCCGTGGCGTCTAATAAGCCACGCTAATTGTTGACTGTTCACAATTTACTCCTTTGATACTTTTTCAAGTCTTTCAATTTGTTCTTTACTAAGCATCCAATTCATCGCTTGCGCGTTTTGAAGGGCTTGGCTTGGATTTTTTGCTCCAACTATTGCCACTGAATTTTTTAAATAATCAAGTATAAAGCGTATCGCAACTACCGATACGGGCTTAGATACTTCTTCGGAAATCTCTCTTAATACTTTTACGATTTGCAAGTTTTTAACGAGTTTTTCGCCGTGAAAATTAACGTAGATTTCTCTTGAGCGACGGTCGTTACTTTCAAACTTGCAATTCTCATCGTACTTACCAGAAAGAATCCCTTGACCTAAACTTCCCCAAGTAAACGGGGTTAAAGAAAACTCTTCTCTCATTTTAACAAGGTCGGCTTCGTTTTTTCTGCAAGCAAGCGAGTACTCGTCTTGAACGGTTACGAAAGGATTATCGTTTCCTAAAAGTTTTAATTCTTCAAAATCTTTTTCATAAACGTTTGAAAGCCCAGCGTAACGAATCTTGCCTTGCTTTTTAAGTAAATTCATCGTTTCGGCAAGTTCGGTAAGCGGTGTAACCCCATCGCGATAGTGAACGTAATAAATATCAACGTAATCTCTATTAAGCCTTTTCAAACTGCCCTCAATCGATTTTAGTGCGTACGCGCGCGTATTATCATAGGTCGTTTTTCCATTTTCGACTCTCACGCCGAACTTAGTGGCTATAACGACCTTTTTATTATCAACGCCAAACGCGTCCGCAAGCACCCTTTCGCTTTCACCAAGCCCATAGGTGTCGGACGTATCGAAATTATTTATTCCATTGTCAACCGCAGTTTTAACGGTATTGATAAGTTCTTCTCTTTGAACGTTACCCCAGCCGTATCCACCGAGCGGACATCCGCCAATGGCTACGGTTGACACCATCAAATCAGTTTTGGGGATTTTAATTTGGCTCACTTAAGTTCTCCTTTTTTAATATTTTTACAAGTAAAAATTTAAATAGTTTTACAAATACAAAAATAAACTTATATATCAGCCTTTCTATGAAATACGAAACACTCGCAACTGCAAAAATTAACCCAGTAACTACTAAAAAGTTCAGCGGAAACACGAGTGACACAAATCTCATAATTATAGCGAATTGGACTAAAAAAACTTGCAAAGTTACACTACCGAAGTGTTTAATAAAAATCCTAATAATAACGGGGAACTTTGAAAGGTTTTTTTCAAGACTAATAAATACTGCAAACGTAGAGCAAAGCAACGGAATAATACCAAGATTGCAAAGCACCATTAACGCATAACTTTGAGTGAATTTAGGATAAATTACGTTTGAAACGGCATAAAACACGAAACATACTACGAGTAAAACGACGTTTCTAATTCTTTTCTTTTGAAACTTTTCGTAATGCTTTCTAAATACAGCACCCGTAAGCATACTTGCAAAATACAAAAACGTAATACTTGGCACGTACGGCTTATCCGAAACGAAAACTGCAATTATCGCAAACACCACGAGTAAACATTCTAACAAGTAGTCAAACTTTTTCGAAAGCCATATAGCCAAATAATAGATTGGGTATAACGAGATTAGCCAAATCAAAAAGACGTGGATGGTTGGATATTTAACGAATAACCTAAGCGCATCGTTATGAAGCACGCCATATAAAAACAATAGCCTTAAGAGTACGAAACAAGTAGTTGCCGTGAGAAGTATCCTAAACAAACGCTTTGCATACCATACGATAAAATTGCTCTTTGTATTAAAATTGCAAAACCCCGAAACGGCAAAGAACAAAACGTTTGCAAGCAGTCCCCCCATCGCCATTCCGCTAATCGGCCAAATGGCACCGTAGTGAGAGTTTAATGCAAATACTGCCGCTAAACTCCTAAGGTAAAAAATAAAATGAAACATACCACTATAGGTTATACGGTAGCGTCCGTTTTAGTTTCAGTTTCCGTCGAAGTCTGAGTAGAAACTTCGTCGAGATTTCCTTCGTTTGTAAACACCGCTTTTATAGTCTTAAAAAAGATTTTAAAGTCGAGCCAGAACGATAAATTTTCAACGTAATAATTGTCGTACTCAAAACGCTTTTCAACGCTATTAGTTTTTCTTCCGTGAACTTGAGCCCAACCGGTAACGCCGGGGCGAACGGCAAAACGCTTTAATTGTTCTTCAGTGTAATCTTCATAGTTCATCGGATAGTAAGTAAGAACGGGGCGCGGACCAATTAAACTCATATCACCCTTGATAATATTAAAAAACTGTGGCAACTCATCAATCGACGTTGCTCTTATAAACTTACCAACGCGAGTAACTCTTGCATCGCCTTTTCCCGAATAAACGCCCGTGCCCGTTTTTTCAGCGCCAACGCACATTGAACGGAATTTATAGATGTTATAAACCTTTCCGTTTTTGCCGATGCGCTTTTGCTTAAATATAACGGGACCTTTGCTATCTATCTTAATTGCTAAAGCAACGATTAAAAGTATTGGAAATAAAACTATTACCCCAATAACCGAAACGAAAATATCGAAAAATCTTTTTAAAAAGTATTTATACATACAACAACCTACCGTTTTTATGGAGCGGATGATGGGAATCGAACCCACAACCGTGGCTTGGGAAGCCACTGTTTTGCCACTAAACTACATCCGCAAGTATATATTTAATAATATTATATAATATAATATATAATTTTTCAAGCGTAAATCGAAAAAATATACCGTTTTTGAAGTCTTTTTTACGACTTTTTAAATAAAATTTAAATTTAAACAAAAACCGCTTGCAAGTTGCAAGCGGTTTAAAAGTTTATTTTTTAATTTCGTTAAGGTCGTACGGAGTAGATTGATATACGAAATAGTTGAGCCAGTTGTAAAACAACAAGTTAGCGTGTGAACGCCAAGAAACGATAGGCTCTTTACTATCGTCGTCATTTGGAAAATAATTTTCAGGAACGTTTGGATTAAGCCCAGCAAGTTTATCTCTTTCGTATTCCTTTTTAAGCGTATCTTTATCGTACTCAGAATGCCCCGTGATAAACACTTGAGAATTATCCGTTGACTTAATAAGATATATTCCAGCCGTTTCAGAAGTTGCTAAAACTTTAAGGTTTTCATTTTGATAAACTTTTTCTTCGTTGATACCGCTGTGGCGGGAATGCGGAGCATTAAAAACGTCGTCAAAACCCCTAACGAGCATCGACCTTTTATCCGCAACGGTATGCGAATAAACGCCCGATAGCTTAGTTTTTAGCATAATTTTATCTACGCCGTAATGATAATAAAGCGCGGCTTGAGCACCCCAACAAATAAATACCGTACTATGAACACTCTTCTTCGCCCAATCGAAAATTTGGCAAAGTTCTTGCCAATAATCAACCTTTTCAAAATCGAATTGTTCAACGGGCGCACCCGTTACGATCATTCCGTCGAAAGTCTCGTCTTTAATCTCATCAAAAGTTTTATAAAAAGCAATCATATGCTCTTTTGAAACGTTTTTCGATTCGTGAGAAGACATGGTTAAAAGAGTTAACTCAACTTGAAGCGGAGTATTTCCGAGCAAGCGAGAAAACTGTGTTTCAGTGACGATTTTCGTCGGCATTAAATTGAGTAAAACTATCTTTAACGGCCTTATATCTTGACTTTCAGCCCTAATCTCATTCATAACGAAGATATTTTCGTTAAGAAGCATTTGAGCGGCAGGCAAGCCGTTAGGAATCTTAATAGGCATAATTCACCTTTTATTTTTGTTGTTTTATTGTTTGAATTATTTCTAATATAAAGCATTAGAAACACTCTAAAGCGTTTAAAACGAGCACAAGTAGGCTCGGCAAGACGGTGCGATAACAATAGACCTTGCTCGGTCATTGTTAGTGCAACGGCTTGACAGTTAACGACCTTGTGCGAAGTTTAAAACGCTTTAGAAAGGGCTTGGTTAATATCTGCGATTAAGTCATCTGCCGATTCAATACCACAAGAGAATCTAATAAGGTTGGGAGAAATTCCAGCGGCTTTAAGTTGCTCGTCAGAAAGTTGACGGTGAGTTGCGTTTGCAGGGTGCAATACGCAAGTGCGAGCATCGGCAACGTGGGTTTCAATGGCTGCAAGTTTTAAGTTTTTCATAAACTTTTCAGCAGCGTTTCTTCCACCCTTAACACCGAAACTTACAACGCCACAAGTTCCGTTAGGCATATATTTTTGAGCAAGATCGTAATACTTATCGCCTTTAAGACCAGGGAAAATAACCCACTCAATTCTATCGTCGTTCTTTAAAAATTCAGCAACTTTTAATGCGTTTTCAGCGTGCTTAGGCATACGAACGTGTAAACTTTCTAAACCTAAGTTAATGTAATACGCGCTTTGGGGAGATTGAGTGCAACCAAAATCTCTCATAAGTTGAGCGGTAGCCTTAGTGATATACGCACCTGCTTGACCAAACTTTTCAGCGTAAACAATACCGTGGTAACTATCGTCAGGCGTGGTAAGACCAGGGTATTTTTCCTTATGAGCAAGCCAATCAAAGTTACCAGAATCTACGATACAGCCACCAATCGTTGAAGCGTGCCCGTCCATATATTTAGTGGTTGCGTGAGTAACGATATCAGCGCCCCATTCAAAAGGACGGCAAAAATACGGAGTTGGGAAAGTATTGTCAACAATAAGCGGAACGCCGTTTTTATGAGCAATACGAGCAAATTTTTCAATATCTAAAACGTGAAGAGTGGGGTTTGCAATCGTTTCGCCAAACACCGCTTTTGTGTTAGGTCTAAACGCCGCTTGAATTTCTTCTTCGGTCGCTTCGGGAGAAACGAAGGTAAAATCAATACCCATTTTTTTCATAGTTACGTTGAAAAGATTGAAAGTTCCGCCGTAAATTGATGCGGAAGAGATAATATGGTCGCCCGCGTTCGCGATATTAAATATAGAAAAGAAATTTGCCGCTTGACCAGACGACGTGAGCATTGCAGCGCTACCGCCTTCAAGTTCGCAAATCTTTGCCGCTACGTAATCGCAGGTGGGGTTTTGAAGCCTTGAGTAGAAATAACCGCTCGCTTCAAGGTCAAAAAGTTTACCCATATCTTCACTCGTATCGTACTTGAACGTAGTGCTTTGATAAATGGGCATTTCTCTCGGTTCACCATTTTTAGGAGTGTAACCTGCTTGAACACACTTAGTATCTAAATTGTAATTTTTCATAGTACACCTTTAAAAAAATTGCTCGGGAATATGATTCCCGAGCCGTTTAAACTCGTGAACGAGTTCGTTGTTAAAAGATTTTTACATTTTTTCAAGAAGTTTAAGGTCAACACCCTTATCCGAAATCTTAATAATTTCAACTTTAACGGTATCACCGATAGATAAAACTTCTTCAACGCTGTTAATTCTTTCTTTGCTCATCTTGGAAATATGAATCATGCCGTCTTTACCAGGAGCAAGTTCGCAGAACGCGCCTACTTTCGGTAAAATTCTAACAACGGTGGAAATGAACATATCGCCAACTTCCAAATCTCTTACGATTGCGGTGATAATTGCTTTAGCCTTGTTTGCTTGTTCCATATCTTCGCCGTAAGTTGCGATAAATACCTTACCCGAATCGTCAATATCAATCTTAACGCCCGTTTCAGCGATAATCTTGTTAATAGTCTTACCGCCACTGCCGATAACGTCTTTAATCTTTTCAGGATCAATATTGAACGAAATAATCTTCGGAGCGTATTTAGAAAGGTTTTCGTTAACGGTGGGAATGCATTCAAGCATCTTATTTAAAATGTGTTGTCTACCTTCGTTTGCTTGCTTGATTGCTTGGCGTAAAATCGCTTCGTCAATACCTTTGATTTTAATATCCATTTGGATAGCAGTAATACCCTTAGTAGTACCAGCAACCTTAAAGTCCATATCACCAAGGAAGTCTTCTAAACCTTGGATATCGCTCATAACGGAAACTTTACCACTTTCAACGTCCTTAATAAGACCCATAGCGATACCTGCAACGGGGCGAGAAATGGGAACGCCTGCATCCATAAGAGCCATGGTAGAACCACAAACTGAACCTTGAGAAGTAGAACCGTTAGAAGATAATACTTCAGAAACGAGTCTAATTGCATACGGGAATTCTTCTTCACTAGGAATAACAGGTTCAAGCGCTCTTTCAGCAAGCGCACCGTGACCGATTTCACGACGACCTGGGCTTCTTAAGGGTTTTGCTTCGCCAGAAGCGTAACCAGGCATGTTGTAGTGGTGCATATAACGCTTAGAAACCTCTTCGTCTAAGCCTTCGAGTTTTTGAACTTCACTAATAGTTCCTAAAGTACAAGTAGTTAACACTTGAGTTTGACCACGAGTGAATACGCCCGAACCGTGAACTCTCGGAAGAACGCCGTGTTCACACCAAATAGGTCTAATTTCAGTTAAAGTTCTACCGTCAGGACGAACGCCGTTGTTGGTAATCTTTGCTCTAACCTTTTCTTTAGTGATGTAGTAAAGTGAATCTTTGATTTCTCTTGCCATATCGGGATAGATATCAGCAAAATGTTCTAAACAGTCTTTTTCAACTGCATCTTGACGTTCTTGGCGAACTTCTCTATCAAAAGTGTCAAGCGCGTAGTCGAGTTTTTCGCCTGCGTACGCTCTAACTGCGTTGTCAAGATCTTCGGGGATTTTGTATAAATCCATTTCGAGTTTCTTTTTACCGCATTCTTTAACGATACCTTCGATAAATTCGCATTGACGCTTAATTTCTTCATGACCGAACAAGATCGCTTTAATCATTTGTTCGTCTTCAATTTCCTTAGCGCCTGCTTCAACCATCATAATAGCGTCTTTAGTACCCGATAACGATAAACTTAAAGCGCTTGCTTCACGTTCAGCAACGTTAGGATTGATAATATATTCACCGTCAATCATACCAACTTGAACTGAACCGGTAGGACCTTGCCACGGAATATCCGAAATTGAAAGGGCGATTGAACTACCAAGCATTGCAAGGGGTTCTGGTGAAACGTCAACGTCAACCGATAAAGCGGTTGCAACTACGGTAACGTCGTTAAAAATACCCTTGGGGAATAAAGGACGGATAGGTCTATCAATAAGTCTTGAAACTAAGATAGCCTTATCGCTAGCGCGACCTTCTCTCTTTTTGAATCCGCCGGGGATTTTACCAACGGCGTACATCTTTTCTTCATAATCCACGCTGAGCGGGAAGAAATCCATTCCTTCTCTTGCCGTGGGAGCCATAGTAGCGTTAACCATAACGACCGTTTCTCCGCATCTAATAACGCAAGAACCGTTTGCTTGTTGAGCGTACTTACCTACTTCAACGATAACTTCTCTACCGCCGATTTGGGTTTTGAAAACTTTAAAATTTTCTAACATTTTTATCTCCTTAAACTTTTTCTATACTCTGATAAAATTTTTACACGCCTCGTGCAAAAATTGAACATTCAAATTATAAAGGCGAGATTTTAAAAATGGGGAGTGTTTTGCGCCACTCCCCAAATTTCACTCTCTTATTTACGAAGACCGAGTTTAGCAATAAGCGTTCTGTAAGCTTCAATGTCTTTAGATTTAAGATAGTCTAAAAGACCTTTTCTCTTACCAACCATCTTCATAAGACCACGTCTTGAGTGATTGTCTTGCTTATTGGTTTTTAAGTGTTCGTTTAAGTGGTTAATTCTCTCGGTTAAAAGAGCAACTTGAACTTCAACTGAACCTGTGTCGCCTTCGTGAGTTTTGTAACTGTCAATAATACCTGCTTTGATTTCTTTTTCCATTTTTATTTATCCTCCATTATGGAAATTATTACGCTTTTACCCGAGCAATGCGTAGAGTAATCGCAAAACCCAGAAAAAAGTCTATAGTTATATTAACATATAAAATTAAAAAACGCAACAATTTTTAACGCTTATTTGAAAAATTCAATTTTATCTTCAATTATTTTATCGATTTTCTCAATATAAGTCTTAACGTCTTTGGGCGAACCTAACCTTTCAATTCGGTTTTCATTTAAAAACACTCTCTTAGAAACGGCGTTCGCACCGCACGCGGGATTATCGGAACACTCTTCCATAACGTCGATATTATAGATGCATTCTTTGCCTTTTTTTGAGTAGCCGGTATTCTCTAAATTTCCCGCCGCGTATTTTTGGCGATACAAGTAATACGGCCTATAGCCCGCTTTTTTGAGTGCTGAGTATGAATAATCAATCATTTTATCAATATCTGAAACCTTTAATCTTTCCGTTTCAGTTTTGAGTTTTGCGCCCTTTTTCAAGCATAAAGTATGAACGGTAATATTATCGGCATCAAGCGAAATTGCAGTGTCAACGGTGTTTTTAAAATCTTCAAAACTTTCGTCCGTTAGCCCTGCGATTATATCGGCGTTGATTATAAAACCGAACGATTTTGCAAGGTTAAATTTGCAAATTAAATCGCTTGAAGTGTGATTTCTACCAATTAATTTTAAAGTTTTATCAGAAAAAGTTTGTGGGTTAACGCAAATTCTCGTTACGCCCGCTTGCTTTAAAATAGTTAAATTTTCTTCCGTGATAACGTCTGGCCTTCCCGCTTCAACGGTAAATTCTATATCGTTATTATCAACCACTTCTCTAACAGCCGAAGTGATTTTTAGTAAATTTTCATCAGGCAAACATACGGGCGTTCCACCGCCGATATACACGCTACGAACTTTTTTCAAGGTTCCTTTTAAGGCTAAAATTTCCTTAACGAGAGCGTCGGTATACTCGCTAACGTATTTACTTTTTCCTATAATTTCAGACGCAAACGAACAGTACGCGCATTTAGACGGACAAAACGGTATCCCAACGAACAAGCCCGCGTATTCACCGTTTTCGTCAAACAAGCCCTTTTGATTTTCAACTATCTCTTTAACGAGCATAGTCTTTTTGTCGGACACGTCGAAAATAGTTTTAAATTCCCCCTCGAAACCATCGCCTAAATCTCTCGCCATTTTAACGGGGCGAATACCCGTGAGCGCGCCCCACGGAAGTTTAACGCCGTAAAATTTAGTAAGCGATAAATAAATAGCAAGTTTTGAAAACCTTTTTTCAAAGCGCTTTTTATCCAAGTCGTCGGTTGGCTTATGAAAATTCTCAAACGAAAAAACGTTGCCGTTTACGGTAACGCTATCAAAGTAACGATGCTCGTTTTCTTCTTGAAAATGCTCAATCGTTAAATCTTCACCCGTTGAAAACATATAAACAACTTCTTCGAGTTCTTTTTTATAATCTTCCCTATTAGTCTTTAGCATAATAATATTTTATCGGATTTGATTTTTCTTCTATCTCAACGGTAGTCTTTCCGCCGTGGCCTGAGTACAAAGCACACCCTTTATACTCAAAAAGTTTTTTAGCGCTTTCACATAAAACTTTAATATCGCCACTTGGAAAATCAACTCTTCCAAAACTACCGCTAAACAAGGTATCCCCGCAAAAGAGCATATCTTGAACTTTATAAGTAAGACCGCCTTCGGTATGACCCGGCGTAGCGATAACTTCCACTTCAATCTCGCCAAATTTAAGCGTTTCACCGCCCAATAAGGCGGTTTTTAACTTGAACGGCTTAACTTCAAAGCCGAAAACCGAAGATAAATTATAACCGCCGTCAAGTATGCCTTTTTCGTCTTTTGCGCTCATATAGATATCCGCGCCACGCTCGTAAAATTTATAAACACCGCCGATATGGTCAAAGTGACAATGGGTTAAAAGCACGGCGTTAATTTTGTAGCCGTGCTTTAATTCTTCTAAAAGTAAAAACCCTTCGTCGCCACCAACGTCGATTGCAACGGCGTTACCCGTTGCTTCGTCAACTAAAACGTAGCAGTTAACGGATAAATCGCCAAGTTGATATTTTAAAAGTTTCATATTAATTATTATTCCTATAAACGTCTAATACGCTACCGTCTGCCGATACGTATTTTAAGAAATTATCCAAGTCTTCTTTCTTGTTAATTTTAAGAGTTAAATCAACGAGTGAAACGTGCTTTTTATTATCCACTCTACCGTTAATTGCAAGTATAAAAGTATTGAACTTTGCGCAAGCGTTGGAAACGAGAGATAAAATAGTTGCGTCTTCTTTAGCGGTTATTCTTAAACTTACGTTATAACCGTCGTCGCCCGTTTTACCAGTCCACTCAGCATCCAAGAATCTTGCCGAATCTTCCGCTTTCATATTCGGGCAGTCGTGCCTATGAACGACAACGCCCCTACCACGAGAAACGAAACCTATAATCTTATCACCGGGAACGGGGTTACAACAGCGAGCAAACCTAATTAAAAGCCCGTCGACACCCTTAATCACAACGTCGCCCGTAGAGTGAACGATTTTTGAAGTAATGCCCGTCGGGTAATGGCTAACTTTGGGGCGATGCTCTTTTCTATAATAGTCAATGAGTTTAACTAAAATTTGATTTACGTTAAGAGCGCCAGAACCCACCGCAATATACATTTCTTCTTGACCTGAAAACGAGAACTTTTCGCAAAGTTTTTCAAAGTTTTCTTTAGTTAAAAGTTCGCCTAAGTTATAACCTTTATTCTTCGCTTCCGATTCAAGCATTTGCTTGCCGAGTCTAATCATATCGTCGGATTTTTCTTTCTTATAGAAAGCCTTAATCTTAGCCCTTGCTCCATTCGTTTTAACGAACTTAAGCCAATCCCACGACGGACCGTTACTCGTGTTGGAAGTTATTATTTCAACCACGTCGCCAACCTTTAAAACGGTGGTAAGCGGCATCATTTTACCGTTTATTCTCGCACCAACGCAACGATTACCAACTTGAGTGTGAATACGGTAAGCAAAGTCAACGGGCGTACTATCTTTAACCAAACTTATAACTTCGCCCTTTGGCGTAAACACTAAAAGTTCAGTATTATAAACGTCGCCTTTTAACGACTCAAGGAAGTCTTTACTATCTTTAAGACCACCTTGCCATTCCATTACTTCCCTTATCCAACTAAGCCTTTTATCAAAGTTATCGGAAGAATTTTTATTTTCTTTATACTGCCAATGCGCCGCAATACCGTACTCGGCAGTATTGTTCATTTCATAAGTTCTAATTTGAATTTCGAAAACTTTACCGAACGGAGTTACGACCGTGGTGTGAAGGCTTTGATACATGTTTTCTTTAGGAATAGCAATGTAATCTTTAATTCTTCCCGGCATCGGCGTATAGTTTTTGTGAATTTTACCTAAGAGTTCGTAGCATTCGTCAACGGAATTAACTAAAATTCTAAGCGCAGTCAAGTCGTAAACTTGATCAAGCGATAAATTTTTCGCTTTCATCTTTTTATAAATTGAGTAAAAATGCTTGGGGCGACCGAAAACTTCGCCTTTGATATTGCTTTCAAAAACGATTTTTCTAAGTTCGTCAACCATTTTTTGAACGAACGCTTCACGCTCTTCAAGTTTATTGTGAATGTTTTCCGCTAAATACTCAAACGCTTCAGGGTCAATGTATTTAAGACACAAATCTTCAAGTTCGCAGTTAAGTTTAGAAATACCAAGCCTTCTTGCGAGCGGTGCGAAAATATCGAGCGTTTCGTTTGCCATTCTAAGTTGGCGTTCGTGTGATAAGAAGTTAAGCGATCGCATATTATGAAGGCGGTCTGCAAGTTTAATAATAATAACTCTAATATCTTTCGCCATTGAAACGAATATCTTTTTAAAGTTTTCCGCTTGCTCTTCTTCTTGGGACTTAAACTCAATTTTGTCAAGTTTGGTAACGCCCTCGACTAAACCTAAAACTTCTGCGTCAAATTCTTTTTCGATATCGCTTGCCGATACGGGCGTATCTTCCAAAACGTCGTGCAAAAAGGCTGCCGCAATCGTTCTAAAATCCATTTTAAGCCCGATAAGTATTTGCGCTACGGCGCAAGGGTGAGTAAAATATTCTTCGCCCGACGCGCGCTTCTGATTTTTATGCGCTTCCTTTGCAAACTGATAAGCGCGCGATAAAAACTTTACCTCGTCTTCGGGGTAAACTTTATTTATATCATCGAGTACGCTATAAGTGTTAATCATTTAATTCTCCGTAAATCTTTGATAGATTTTAGATTCGGAAAGGTCCTTTTTCACCCCTTCCACAAGTTCAATATAACCGTTTTCTTTTATAAAACCAAGTTCTTTAAACACTTCAAGAGCAAACGCCGTTTGAATAGCGTTTTCACTCTCTAAAAGTATTTTTTCATACGAATAGCCACGCCTTATAAGTTCCTTAGCGTTTCTAAATTCTTGAACTAAAACCGACCTATCGGTTGATATTAAAGAAAAATCATACGAACGCTTAGATAAAACGAACACGCTTTGACTACCGTTTCCAACAACATTTAAAGGCTCGTCTAAGTAAATTAAAGTATGGTATGGCGCCAAGTCCACTTCAATTAAATCCGCACCGATAAGCACGGCGTTTTTGCCACCGCTAACGGTTAAACTTAACGGGCAAATCGCATAGTCTTTTAACAAGCCGTAACCATCGTAATTATCGGGGTTAGAAAGAATAAATAAAGTTCCGTGCCCTGACGGCGTAATGCCGTTTATCAGGCCTTTAAGCCCGTTATAATCTATAACGCTAAAATTATCCACGCCGTTTATTTTCTCGGTTGAAAAGGCGTTTTTAAGACTTAATAGTTTAAGTTCGTTAGAGTTTTCAAACCCGAACACAACTTGCTTAACGATACCCTTTGCTTGTTCTCTTCCGTTATAAGCGGAAATTGAACTTTCAAAGAGAATTGACTTTTTAAGTTCTAAGCCGTACGGCGTTAAGCATTTCACGCCGTTAAAGTGCATAAGTTCAAGTTTAGGCGTTTTAATCGCTAAATGCAAAGAACCCGCTTTTAAAGGTCTTGCCGAAACTTCATACTCTTCAGTTAAGATTATCGGCTTTTTGTTTCCTAAGCCAAACGGCTCGAATTTAGATATTTCTTTTGCAAAACGCAAAGAGAAATTACCTTCTAATATATAGTCGGGTTCAACGCTTCTTTCAAACGCTGCCGAATCGTAATTGTTTTCAATAAATGCGTTAACGCGCATAGCAAACTCTTCTAAATTTTCTTCGCTAATCGTAACGCCTGCGGCTTGAGAATGCCCGCCGTAATCGACTAAAAGGTCGCTTGCGGAAGATATAGCGTCGTAAACGCTTACGTCCCCGTTAGAACGCGCTGAGCCGTGAAGAGCGCCGTCAAGTTCAGAAAAGAGAATAGACGGAACACCAAACTCTTCAGTGAGCCTTGCGGCAACTATACCGAGTATTCCGCCGTTCCAAGCCTTGTCGCAAAGAACGATAACCTTTCCGTAATTACCAGCCGTTTTAAGTTTAAGTTTAGCGTCGTTATACATAACTTCGCATTCTTGTTGACGGGCTTGATTGTATTTATTAAGTTTTTCAGTAAGTTCGTCGCGCTCTTTTTGACTTTCAGTCAATAATAATTTAAGAGCAGAATACGCATCCCCCATTCTTCCCGCAGCGTTAATTCTCGGAGCAACGGTAAAAGATAAGCCCGTCGCGGAAATATCTCTTGCTCCGCTTGCGTATAAAAGGGAAATTAGCGACTTTGAACACTTGCCGTTTTTGATAAGTTCAACACCGTGATAAACTATGTTTCTATTTTCGCCAACGAGTGGCATACTATCCGCAATCGTTGCGAGTGCTGCCAAATCTAAAAAATTATCCGCTCTTTCGCCAATTAACGCTGACGAAAGTTTATATGCAACCCCCGCACCCGAAAGGTATTCAAAAGGATATTCTTGACCTTTAGTTTTAGTGCTAACGATAAGCGTATCTGGAATAATTTCAGGGAATTCATGGTGATCGGTAATAATGACGTCAACACCCAAGTCTTTCAAATATTCAACTTCTTTTACAGCGCTAATACCGCAGTCAACCGTAATAATAAGGTCGGGGAAAAGATTATCTAAAACTTCGTTTAAAACACCTTCACTAAGCCCGTAACCATTCTCTCTTTCTGGAACTACGGCGTGCGCGTCAATACCAAAGATTTTTAGTGATTTACATAAAATAGTGGTAGCGCAAATACCGTCAACGTCATAATCGCCGTAAATAACGACCGTTTCTCCGTTATCCCTTGCATAAGTTATCCTTTCAACCGCTTGAGCCATTCCACTAAGAGTAAACGGGGAAAACCTTTGCCATTTGTTTGGGGATAAAAATTCCGTTATCTTTTGTTCGGTATCAAAACCCCTGCCGTACAATATTTCGGCTGTGGACTGTAATACGCCTGCTTTTTCGGCCAAGGACTTTATTAAGTTTTTCTCGCGTAAATCGTACGACTTTTTAATTATTCTCATAAATTAGTAAAAAAATCCAAACGGACGGGATATCTCCCGTCCGCCTTTAACGTTTTATTATTATGCTTTCTTGCCTTGTTTAATTTTTCTTCCGAGTCTACGGAAATATACCCAAATGGGTGCCGACAAGAATACGGAAGAGAATGCACCTGCAATTAAGCCGAATACGATCGGTAATGCAAATTCAGACATAGTTGATATTCCAAGCACCGAGCAAACGATTGCTAAAACAACGATTGTTGCTAAAGTAGTAAGCGTGGTTAAAATACTTCTTCCTAAAGTATCTTTAATTGCCTTGTTAGCAATTTCATCGTCACTTGCACTCTTCATTGATTCAAGTTTAGAGATTTCTCTTACTCTATCGAAGATAACGATAGTAGCGTTAATTGAGTAACCAACGATAGTTATAATCGCCGCAATAAACGTGGTGTTTACTTGAATTTGGAAAATCGTAGTAAGAGCCAACATAATCAATACGTCGTGACAAAGTGCTACGATTGCCGCTAAACCACTCGTTAAAGTGAAACGGATTGCAATGTAGATAAGCATTATCACAATTGCTATTGCCGTTGCCCAAATTGCATTCTTTAAAAGTTTTTTACTCGTTTCGCCACCAACGATGTTTTCGCTAATATTATCTTTAGTAAATTCAAACTCAGAAGTATAATCGTTAATAGCCTGTGCAATTTTAACCTTTAATCCGTCGGTTTCGTCGGTGATTTTGTCAAGGAATTCTTTTTGAGCAGTTTCGCTCTTAGAATCAACTTTTTCACCGTTAAGCGTATACTTAAGACCGATTTCATAAATATTTGCATCGTCACCCGACCATCTTACCGAGCCGATTTCAAAACCTTCCGCTTCAATAACGCTGTTTACTTCGTCAACTAAATCGTCTTTGATTTCTTGGTGGGTTGCCACGTAATCGCCAAAGTCGATAGAAACGTTTGCACCACCGGCAAAGTCAATACCAACGTTCATACCCTTGAATATCATTACGAATAAACCGATTAAAATAATCGCAACGGATACGGGAGCAAGGAACTTAAAGTTTTTAAAGAAATTGAATTTGATATTCTTAATCTTCATCATCTTCAACTACCTCCCTTTTAAGACCTAAGAAAGAAGCCTTTCCGCCGGATATATTGTATATCAATTTAAGAATAGATCTTGTAACAACGATTGCAGTGAACATTGAAAGAATGATACCGATTAAAAGCGTGATAGCAAAGCCTTTGATTGAACCAGGACATAAGATCCAAAGAACGATAGACGCTAAAACGGTTGTAATGTTCGAGTCGAAAATAGTTACGAACGCTCTCTTAAAGCCAGTTTTGATTGCAGACGTTGCCGTTTTACCAGAAACGTATTCTTCCTTAATTCTTTCAAAAATAATAACGTTTGCGTCAACCGCCATACCGATAGAAAGAATAATACCTGCGATACCCGGAAGAGTTAATTCTACCCAAGGAACGAGCGCAAGAAGAATAATCAAAAGCACTGCGTAAATAGTAAGAGCGAGAGAAGACGCTAAACCCATACCGCGATAGAAGAATATCATAATCGCAAAGATTATTAATAAACCGATACCACCAGCCATTACGCTTGCAGGTAAAGCATTTTCGCCAAGCGTTGCGCTTATCTTGTTAGACGAGCCGATTTCAAACTCGAAATCAAGCCTACCCGCTTTGATAACCGCAGCGATAGTTTCAGCAGTTTCGTAAGATTCAAGGCCGGTAATTTGAGCGCTACTGCTAGTGATTTGTTCATTAACCGTGGGAGAAGAAATAACTTCATCGCCAAGTTTAATGTACATAGTATCGCCGGTAAGTTTACCAGTTGCGTTAGAGAACTTTGAAGTACCGCTCGAAGTAAACTCTAAAACTACTACGGGGTTACCGTTTTCGTCATAACTTGCGTACGCATCTTTAATATCGTCACCGTTTAAATATTCCGTATCAGCAGAGTCTACGAACGAAAGCCTACCGGAAGAACCGATTACGCTCAAAATTTCATCCGCATCTTCAACTTCGGGAATTTCAACTCTGATTTCCCTACCGTCGCCTACACCCTGAATGGTAATAACCGCTTCAGTATAACCCTTATTGTCAAGACGGGTTCTTAAAATATCAACCGCGCCTTCAAAAAGTTCGTCAATGTTGCCTGAATCCTTCTGGTCGTCAGTATACTTCGGGGTTAACACCGCAGCGTAACCACCTTTAAGGTCGATACCAAGACCAATCGTACTGCCAATCGAATTGTAATCTTTTATACCACCTTTATACCAAGACGGAAGTTTAAAAGATGCAAAATCGAGCACCGCAAAGAGTGCGGTAAGAAGAATAATTATTGCAAGTACGATACCTGATTTTCTCTTACTCATGAAATCCTCCATTAGAGTTTGCCATAGTCAAAGCGACAATTTCGCTTTTAACACTTATACACTTAATTATTATAAATGTAAACTCGATTTTAGTCAATAATATTTCGCATTTTTTATGGGATTTTTATATAATAAAACCGTTTTTTATATCTTTTTTCTTTCGTAAATCAAAAAACTCGGCTTTTAACTGCCGAGTTTCGTGTTTTATGCTTTTACAACTTCGTCGTATACCGCGCGAATTGCCTTTTCAAAATCTGCGTTTTGAACGCCTACTATGATGTTAATTTCAGTAGTTCCTTGCGCAATAGTTTTAATGTTGATGTTGTTCTTACCGAAGATTGAGAAAATCTTAGCCGAGATACCGGGTTTTAATCTCATATTTCTTCCAACTACCGCAACGAGCGCCAAATCGTTATCAAGGTCAACCGAAACGACACCGCTAACCATTCTAATTGCGCCAAGCACGTCGAACACGTTCTTGTCAACGTCTTTAGCGTTCACTAAAACGGTGAAACTATCAACTGAAGTGTGAATATGCTCAATCTTAACGCCGAACTTTTTGAATACGCCCAACACGTCGCTAATAACCGTGAGTTTATCCGCGTTAATACTCTTAGAAACGGTTAACGCCTTGAAATTTTTCTTACCTGCAATACCCGTAACGAAGTTGTCGTTAATATCCGATTGTTTGCAAATCTTAGTGCCGGGTTCGTTAGGTTTATTGGTATTTAAAACGTATATAGGAATATTGAGTTCTCTTACGGGGAACACGCTTTCCTCGTGAAGAACGCTTGCGCCCATATAGGAAAGTTCTCTAAGTTCGTCGTAAGTAACTTCTTCAATTCTTGCAGGGCTATCAACGATTCTCGGGTCTGCAACGAGCATACCTGAAACGTCAGTCCAGTTTTCATACTTTTCAGCGTTAACAGCCATTGCCATAAGCGAACCTGAAACGTCCGACCCACCACGAGAGAAAAGTTTGATTTCGCCCGAAGCGTAAGCGCCGTAAAAACCGGGAACTACCATAGATCCAAGTTCTTCGAACTTGCTCTTTACCGCTTCAGCAGTTTGTTCTTCATTTAAAGTGCCGTCGTAATTAAAGCGAACCACTTCAGCAGCATCAACGAACGGATAGCCGAGATACGCCGACATAAGCTTAGCGCAAAGGTATTCGCCACGCGATACGATATACTCTTCGCCCGCGCCGTTTTTAGCCTTTTCCATAATGATTTCAAACTCGCGTTTTACGTCTACGCTAAGGTGCAATTCGTTAGCAATTTCTTCGTATCTTTCGGAAATTTTAGAGATTAACGAACTTGCGTCAATACCGTATTTTACGTGCGAAGATAATAAGTATAACATATCCGTTATTTTGTTATCTTCCTTGCACCTTTTACCAGGCGCTGAAACTACTACTATCTTGCGTTTTTCATCGCTTAAAACTATGTTCTTTACCTTTTCAAATTGTCCGCTTGAAGCAACGGACGAACCACCGAATTTAACTACAGTTATCATATTTTTTCCGCCTTAATAAGCGCCTTTGCTATTTGAATAGCGTTGGCAGCCGCACCTTTTCTAATATTATCACTTACGCAGTAGAAGAGTAAACCGTTATCGGTTGATAAATCCCTTCTAATTCTACCAACGTAAACTAAATCGTTGTCGTTAGCAACGGTCGATACGGGGTAGATAGAATTTTTAGGATCGTCTAAAACCTTAATACCGTCTTGACCTTCAAACGCCGCCCTAACTTCTTCTAAAGTGAACGGTTTTTCAAGTTCTACCATAACAGATACGGCGTGAGCGTTCATAACGGGAACTCTAACGCAAGTTGCGGAAACTTTAAGGTCAGGCTTACCAAGAATTTTTCTCGTTTCGTTAACCATTTTAAGTTCTTCTTTAGTGTAGCCGTTATCAGTAAACACGTCGATTTGCGGAATGCAAGTTTTAGAAATATCGTAAGGATAGAATTCGGGTGCTTCGCCTGCTAAAGTTCTAGCCAAGTCGTTTTTACCCTTCATACCACTACCCGATACTGCTTGATAGGTCGAGTAAACAACTCTTTTAAGACCGAATTTATCTTCAAGCGGTTTTAAAGGAAGAACGGATTGAATGGTACTACAGTTGGGGTTTGCCACGATTTTTCTTGCTTTATCAAAGTGGTCAAGGTTGATTTCGGGAACGATTAACGCGCATTCTTCAACCATACGCCAAGCGCTTGAGTTATCAATAACTACCGCACCGCTTTTTTCTGCTTCGGGAGCCCATTCTTGGCTTACGCTACCGCCTGCCGAGAAGAGAGCAATTTCAATACCGTCAAAACAACCCTTTTCAAGTTTTTGAACGGTATATTCCTTATCGCCAAAGGTTACTTTTTTACCTGCGCTTCTTTCAGAAGCGAATAAAGTTAAAGTTTCAATGGGGAACTTATATTCCCATAAAAGTTTTAAAAAGGTTGAACCAACGAGTCCAGTTGCACCTACTACTGCTACTTTGTAATTTTTCATAATAATTTCTCCTTTAATACTTAAAATATACGAGCAACGAAATCATAAGCACTTGCGTCCTTAATTCCGTTTACGATTTCACTTTTACCATCTTTATAAACGTAATAACTTTCAGTTGATAAGAAGTTTTCAACTTTAAAATTACCACTCGGTTTATAATAATACTTGTTTGAGCCTTCGGAAATTCTCTTTACGTCGCTAACCATTGCAGTTGCGGTAGGATACCTACCCGCGCCTTTGCCGTAAAAACCTAACAAGCCGTTAGACTCACAATTATAATATACTGCGTTAAACTCGTAAGATACCGCCGATAACGGATTATCCGAAGTTATAAGGCAAGGTTCAACGCTTACTTTGCAAGTGTTTTCACCCGTTCTTCTCGATTCAGCAACGAATTTTAAGCCGTAACCCTTTTCTTTAATATCTTTTAAAATTTCCGGCGTTACTTTAGAAATGCCGTAATGATAAATTTCAGAATAAGGAACGTAACTGCCGTAAGCAATGCTTGAAAGAATACAAATCTTTCTCGTTAAATCAAGCCCTTCAATATCCGCAGTTGCATCAAACTCAGCAAAACCTAAACGCCTTGCTTCAGCGAGCGCATCTTCCATTGAAAGACCTTCTTTGCTCATCTTAGTTAAAACGAAGTTGGTTGTTCCGTTTATGATACCGTAAATTTTATCAACTTTATCAACCTTGACCGATTCAATAAGCGAACAAATAAGGGGAATTCCGCCACCCACCGACGCTTCGCACATAAATTGAACGCCGTTTTCTTTAGCAAGCGCGTAAAACTCGTCCATATGTAAACTTACCGTTTCTTTATTGGAGGTTACAACGCTCTTCTTATTTCTAAGCGCCTTGGTTATACATTCATAAGGAAATTTATCGCCACCCATCGCTTCGATAACAACGTCAATATCTTTATTTTGACACACTTCGTCAATAGTTTCGGCAAACCTTTCACCAAGCATTTCCTTTTTAGACGGAAGGTCAAATACTTTTAATACTTTTATATCTGCACTTTCGGGAAGATTATCAATAAGGTTTAACACCCCACCGCCAATCGTTCCGCATCCTAAAATACCTACTTTCATAATTACTCCTATCGTATTATTCAAACGCAACTAAACTCACGTCTTTTACCTTTTGAATTTTTTTAAGTTCCGTGATAAGTTCGTAAATGGATACGAGCATATCTTTCGCGTCTATCATAACGGAAACGTACGCCAAATTGTGAATTGGCATATCTTGATTTATCGTCAAAATGTTTCCCTTATACTTTGATATGTTGTTAATAATATCGGAAAGAACACCCATCGCATTTTCAACTTTGAACGAAAGAATAGCCTTTCTACCAAAATCGCTTTTAAGTTCAAAAACTTTGTCTTTATACTTATAAAAAGTCGAACGGCTAATATCTAAATCTTTGCACGCGTCTGAAACAGATTTGTTTTCTTCTTCAATAAGCCTTACCGCTTTTACCACTTTTACTAAGAACGGTGGCATAACGTCTTTATGGATAATTAAGAAATCCCCTTTCATCTAAGAATCGCTCCTTTATCGCAAACTTTTAAGAATTTAACTTTCCACTTTATACCACCGATATTTTGTAAGTTTAATTTTTCAAGCCCGCTTTTTGAACCGACTGCTAAAAGTGAAGGACCTGCACCGCTAATCGCTACCGCATATCCGTTTTCTTCTAAGAGATTTTTCATCTCTTCCCCACCTTTGATAAGGGGGAAACGATAAGTTTGATGAAGCCTATCGTCAAACACGTCTTTAATAAGCGCTATATCGCCAACTTTGAACGCATGCTCTAAGTTAAGCGCTCGAGATAAGTTGTGAACGGCGTCTTTAAGAGTGCAGTTTTCAGGAATTATCTCTCTTGCGCTTTTAGTTGAAGTGGTTGCTGACGGAATTAAAGCGTAAAACTTAAGGATTTTACTTATTTCAGCCTTTCTTGAAATCACTTCTTCGCCGTTGACGTAAGAAAAAGTAAGTCCACCTAAGAACGCCGGCGCTAAATTATCGGGGTGCCCTTCAATAGAGTTCATAACCGATAAGAGATATTTTTTATCGTAAGCGTTCTTGAGCATATAGTTAGCAGCCATTACGCCTGCTACTATACAAGTTGCGCTCGAACCTAAACCGCTCGACGACGGAACGGAACACTTTTTAAGAGTGATTTTAACGGGAATATAATCTTTACCGCTTATTTCAAACAACTTCTTGTAAGATTTAAGCACTAAATTATTATCAAAATTCTTTCCACCGAAACCGTCAACTTGGTCTTCGCTACTCATTTCAAAACCGAAGGTGTTGTAAAGCCCAAAAGCAATACCTGCGCCGTCAAACGCTACGCCAAGGTTAGCCGAAGAGCAAGGAACGGATATTTCAACTTTTAAATTTTCATAGTTTACTATACTTTCAATTTGTTCTTTAGTCTTTAAAATCGTCGGCTTTTTAGAGTACATTAACTTCTTTATGCCGAACGGAACTTGAACGCCCGTGAATGCCGATATATCTTTGATAAGTTCAACTTCACTTACCTTTTCGGGAAGTTCAAGCGATTTAGCAACTGTAAATGGGAATTTATAAGGGCTTGCAGTTGAAACGATTAAAGTTCTAAGTCCGTTTTTCTCGGTCTTATTATAAACGTCGTAAGCAACGGCAGTATGCGGATCAATAAGATAATTAAGTTCCTTATAGCACTTACCGATTGCTTTGATAGTTTCTTCTTCGGTTGAACAACCGCCCTTGAAATCTTTTAAGAAATCTTTTTCTTCGCTGGATATTTCGTATTTGCCAAACTCTTTAAGGTCTTGCATATATTTTGCAACCTTAGCCCCATCTCTACCGCAAGCGAGATAAACTAAACGCTCAAGGTTAGAAGATACGAGTATATCCATCGCAGGCGAGTTAGATTTATAGAACTCTCTATTTTTATCGTACACGCCCGTTGCGAAGAAATCAGATAAAATATTGTTTTTGTTAGACGCGCAAATAAACTCTTCAATGGGCACGCCTATCTCTCTTGCTAAGTATCCTGCGAAAATATCGCCAAAGTTACCCGTTGGAACGCAAACGTTAAACTTTTCACCTTCTGAAAGTTTACCCGTTTTTCTCATTTGGCAATAAGAATAAACGTAATAGATAACTTGCGGAATAAGACGGCCTATGTTTATAGAGTTTGCTGAAGAGAGCAACACGTCTTTTTGATTATAACGAGAGAAAATTTCTTTTACGAAAGTTTGGCAATCGTCAAAATTACCTTTAACGGCAAAAGCCTTGGTTCTCTCGTCGGTATAATAAAGCATTTGCTTTTCTTGAATTTCACTAACGCCACCGTCGGGATATAAAACGACGGTATCAAACTTACCACTCTTTATAAAACTTGAAAGAGCCGCGCCACCCGTATCGCCGGACGTTGCAACTAAGATAAGCGATTTTTTATCAACGCCGTTTTTCTTCTTTGAAATATCGATTAAGAAAGGTAAAACGGTGAGCGCCATATCCTTAAACGCAAGCGTTGGTCCGTGGAAAAGTTCTAAAAACGAAACCCCGTCAAAATGCTTAAGCGCAACGAAACGTTCGCGGAAGTTAACTTTATCGTAAGCCGAAGAAATTGCAAAATCAATTTCTTCATCGGTAAAGTCGTCTAAGAAAATCTTGAAAACGGATTTTGCAATCTCACAATAATTTTTATCAAAAAAATCGGGAGTTATATTTAATTTTTCAATGCTTTCAGGTAAAAACAAACCACCGTCCGAACTTAAACCTTTAAGAATTGCTTGACTTGCAGTTAACTTTTCACCACTTCTCGTACTAATATACATACTTATCTCCTTAATAGATAATATAATATATTATTGAAGAAAAAAAGACAAGTGTTTTTCTACGGAAAACACAAAATATTTTGTCGGCGTACAAAAAACACTTGTTTGTTTGCTATGGATAGAAAAATAATGAAAAACCCTACCTAATGGCAGGGTTTTTTGAGTTATGAAATCGTAGATTGTTATGAATTTGCTGTTGCAAACGTTATAAGAGCGATTGCTCGTTATGATTTTTACTACCGTAAAAAGTTATTGATTTGTTTTTTATATAATAGATTTATCCACAACGCTACCATAGGTAGCATATCACTCATTACGCTGTAATAAATATCACTTTCGCGCAAGCGAAAATATCACTTTTGCCAAAATACCACTTAAAAAAGGTAGGCAATCGCCTACCTTTTTATTATATCTAAACTTCTCCGTCAGTACAAATAACCTTTGTTGTATTAAGACCAAGATTCCAATCATCTCCCTTAATTATATTATTCCATTCAGCAACTGTACCACCGAACGATATATTGAGTGCCCAAGAAATATAAAACGCCCTATCTCCAATTCTTGTCACGCTGTTAGGAATTAATATTTTTTGCAGTGAATTACATTCGCTAAACGCACTAACACCTATACTCGTTACGCCATCAGGTATTTCTATGCTCGTAAGGCTATGGCACCAAGCGAATGAACCCTCGCCAATTGTTGTTATTTTGCTGTTTTTGTCAAAAGTGATATTTTCAAGATAGCAGCAATCAAAAAACGCATAGTCCTCGATATTTGTAGTTCCAGTTATCACAATGGATTTGAGTGAACTAGGAATCATATATCTGTTCGTCTCATAACAAGGTGCTCCAAACATGTAACCAAGATAACCAGATGGTGTAGTATTATCATAATCATGGATGATATGACTACAATAAACAGAATAAGGACGAGCATATCCTGTTCCATTAAGTGTTGGTAAAGTCATCTTTTCAATGGAATTACACCCTTCAAACGATCCAAATCCTATACCAGTTACGCTATTAGGTATAATTACACTCTTAATAGAAGAACACGATTTAAAAGCGAAATCTCCCACAATGGTTACAGGTTTTGCATTGTAAGTTGACGGTATAATTATATCTTCGTCTCTACAATCTCCTATGCCTACTACTGAATAACTTTGACCATCTTCATTTAACTCGTATAACAAACCTCTTGAAACGCTATTATCAACTAATTTCCCAATATTAACGTATTCGTTAGAGTTGGTGTATTTAACCATAAGGAATCCATCTTTACTTATGTACATATCTAAAATACCAACACCGTCAGTCCCATCTGTACCATTAGTGCCATCAATACCGTCAGCACCATCAACACCAATTGCTTTATGCTCGGTCTTAACGCCGTTGATTATCCAGTAACCGTCTTGACTAATTTCAATAGTCGGTGTAACACCGTCAGTACCGTTTGTACCATTAGTGCCATTGATACCGTCAGCACCGTCAACACCAATTGCTTTATGCTCGGTCTTAACGCCGTTGATTACCCAATAACCGTCTTGACTGATTTCAATAGTCGGGGTGACACTGCTTTCATCGGTTGAATTATAGTTTTTACATGCGCTTAATGCAAAGCACGATAAACAACTAACTGCAAGCACGGTAAGAATAGTGAGTAGTCTCTTTTTCATAAAAGCCTCCAAAATAAAAAGTGTCGTTCCTAAGCGAAACGACACCTACAAAGACACCGTTTGCTTAGTTGCGACACTAACTACAATAATAATCTACGTAAACGATTTTTTGTAAAAGCAAAACAGCATACTCTGTCGAAAGAGTATACGCTTACGCAAATTATTAAGTTAGGTCGCAAGTAAAGTATAGCACTTTGCTTACAGATATGCAAGTTAATTATTAAAAAAACGCGTGTTTTCTTATTTTGAAAACACGCGTCTATTGGGTATAGTTTGAGTGTTGTTGCCAACCCGATTAAGACGTTAGTTTGGGTATTAGGCAAGGCGTGCGAGTATTTGCGATAATAGTCTTTTTAACTATATTAAGGCGTTAGTTACAAGCAAGACAAGGCTCGCAAAGGTTTGTGGACTGAACTAACCTTTTTGGTTGTGAAGGTCACAATACCTTTGCAGTAACG
Organism: Christensenellaceae bacterium; assembly: GCA_045637965.1. Lineage (GTDB taxonomy): Bacteria > Bacillota > Clostridia > Christensenellales > Borkfalkiaceae > HGM11412. The sequence continues at coordinate 174,914 of JAZUAK010000001.1, forward strand.
CAGTATTGCGCCGTAAATAACGGCTTAATCTAATTCGAAGGCGCCTGTATAGAGAGCATAATAATGCCCCTTCTTCGCAATTAACTCGTCGTGGTTACCACGCTCGATAATTCTACCGTGGTCGAGCACCATGATAACGTCAGCGTTGCGAACGGTTGAAAGGCGGTGTGCAATAATAAATACAGTTCTTCCTTCCATAAGTTTATCAGTACCGCGCTGAACTAAAAGTTCGGTACGAGTATCGATTGAAGACGTTGCTTCGTCCATTATCATAACGGGAGCGTCGGCAACGGCCGCCCTTGCGATTGATATAAGTTGGCGTTGACCTTGGGAAAGATTTCCGCCGTCAGCCGTAAGCATAGTATCGTAACCTTTGGGAAGTCGAGTAATAAAGTCGTGAGCGTTTGCAAGTTTTGCAGCATTAATACATTCTTCGTCAGTTGCGTCTAATCTGCCGTAACGAATATTTTCCATAACCGTTCCAGTAAACAAGCAAGTGTCTTGAAGAACGATACCAAGCGATTTTCTAAGGTCGGCTTTTTTAATTTTGTTAATGTTTATGCCGTCGTAACGAATTTTCCCGTCGGCTATATCGTAGAAACGATTTATAAGGTTGGTAATCGTAGTTTTACCAGCACCCGTTGCACCAACGAACGCAATTTTTTGACCAGGTTCAGCGTATAAAGTTACGTTATGAAGAACTATTTGGTCAGGAACGTAACCAAAGTCAACGTCAAACATACGGATATCACCCTTTAAAAGAGTGTAAGTTATTGTGCCGTCGGCTTTATGCGGATGTCTCCACGCCCAAGCGCCCGTCTTTTCATCCGTTTCAACAAATTCGCCGTTTTGTGAAGTTTTTACTTTAACTAAAGTAACGTAACCGTCGTCGTCTTCTTCCTTTTCGTCTAAAAGGTCGAATATTCTCGATGCGCCCGCCATTGCCATAACGACCGAGTTTATTTGGTTACTTATTTGACCGGTAATGTTAGCAAACTGCCTTGCCATACCCAAGAAAGATACGACTACGCTTATTCTAAGCGGAGATAACATACTACCGCTTGCAAACAACGATGAAAAACTAATATTTAAACCGTTGCCTTGCGAGAAGATATATATTCCACCGCCAATAAACGCAACTAAAACGTATAATACGTTTCCGATATTGTGAATGATAGGCATAAGCATATTTGAAAATGCGTTTGCCTTGTTAGAAACTTCAAATAAGTTTTCGTTTAAGCGGTTGAACTTTTCAATAGATTTTTCTTCGTGGTTGAATACTTTAACTACTTTTTGGCCGTTCATCATTTCTTCGATATAGCCTTCAACTTCGCCAACCGATTTTTGTTGAGCCATAAAGTATTTAGCGCTGTTTTTACCTATCTTTTTAGTTACCATCGTTATAGCAACTAAGCCCACGACAACCACCAAGAAAAGCAACACGCTAAGATAAAGCATTACGAAAGAAAGCGATATCATAGTTATAAGCGTTGAACACGCTTGCGGTAAACTTTGAGAAATAAGTTGACGGATAGCGTCGATATCGTTAGTATAAGAACTCATTATATCGCCGTGTGTGTTTGTATCAAAGTATTTTATCGGTAAGCGTTGCATTTTGGTAAACATTTTAACGCGCATATCTCTCAAAAATCTTTGCGTTAAAATTGCGCCGAGTTGTTGATAGATAAAGTTTGCAACGATACCTAAAACGTAGATACAGCCAAGTACTATTAAGGTGGAAATAATTTTCACCCACGCATCCGATATAGATATAGTGTTTTCTATCGTTGCCTGAGTTAAAGCATCGTAAACTTTATTTAAGAATAACCCTGCAACTGAACCCGTGATAGCACTAAACACTAAACATACGGCAATAGTTAATAAAAGTGGTTTATAGTTCTTGAAAAGTATTCCCATAAGGCGTTTAAGTACGCCTTTCTTCATTTTACCCATAGGTGGCACCAGACCGCGACGGCCGTGCATTTTCATTCCTGCCATTACGCCTCACCCCCGTCCACTTTGTTTTGAGAAAAATATACTTCCTTATAAATCTCGTTTTCTTTTATAAGCGTTTCGTGAGTACCAACGGCGTTAATTTTACCACCGTCAAGCACCACGATTTTATCCGCATCTTGTACGGACGCTATACGCTGAGCAATAATAATCTTCGTGGTGTTGGGAATCTCTTCCCTAAACGCCTTTCGAAGAAGAGCGTCGGTTTTCATATCAACTGCTGAAGTAGAGTCGTCTAAAATTAAGATTTTAGGATTTTTAAGAAGAGCCCTTGCAATGCAAAGCCTTTGCTTTTGACCACCCGAAACGTTTGCGCCACCTTGTTCGATAAAGGTATCGTATCCATCTTTGAAAGAACAAACGAAATCGTCAGCCTGAGCAATTTTGCACGCTCTAACAATCTCTTCGTCGGTTGCAAACTCATTACCCCAACGCATATTTTCTTTAACCGTGCCTGAGAATAACAAGTTCTTTTGCAATACTACGGCAACTTGGTTACGAAGAACTTCCATATCATAATCGCGAACGTCAACACCGCCTACTTTTATAGCACCTTCGTCTACGTCATAAAGGCGTGAAATAAGTGATACGAGCGTTGATTTTGAAGAACCCGTTCCCCCTATAATACCAACCGTTTCTCCCGACTTAATATCAAGATTAACGTTATCTAAAACGTATCTTTCGCCAGATTTTGAATACTTAAAGCAAACGTTTTCAAAGGTTACTGAGCCGTCTTTAACTTGCATAATCGGGTTTTCAGGATTTGAAAGATCGCTATTTTCGTCAAGCACTTCCTTTATACGCCTTGCCGATTCTGCCGACATCGTAAGCATTACGAATATCATCGAAAGCATTTGAAGTGAAATGAGAATTTGAAGGGAATAAGTGAGCATACTTTGCAAACTAAACGGCGAAAGCCCCGGAACAAAGTTGAGAATAAGCCTTGAACCAAGAAGAGCGATTGCAATAAGACCGCCTTGTAAACAAAACGTCATTATCGGGCCATTGATTGCAAGAATTCTTTCCGCTTTGGTAAAATCTTTGCAAAGTTCGTCTGAAACCTTTTCAAACTTTTTAGTTTCGTAATCTTCTCTAACGTACGCTTTTACAACGCGCATACCTTTAACGTTTTCTTGAATTGATTCGTTAAGATTATCGTAACGCTTAAATACCCTTTTAAATATCGGCATAGCGTTTTTCGTTATCATAACGATTGCAAATACCAAGATGGGAATAGTTACGCAAAATACTGCGGGAAGCACGCTGTTTATTGAAAAACTCATAACGATTGAGAAAATAAACATAAGCGGACTTCTAATAGCCGTTCTTATAAGCATCATAAACGACATTTGAACACCCATAACGTCCGTCGTTAACCTCGTAACCAATGACGAAGAACTGAATTTATCTATGTTAGAAAACGAGAATTTTTGCACGTTTTCGTACATATCTTTTCTCAAGTTCTTAGCAAAACCGGTTGATGCTTTAGCACAAAATTTACCTGCAAACATACCTGCAAGGAGTGAAATTATCGCAACCACTATCATTATGATACCGTACTTTATCATTCCACGCATATCGCCTGAAGTGATGCACATGCCAAACCACGAAATAATGAGCGGTAAAAGCACTTCCATCGCCACTTCTATAACCATCAAAATCGGCGTTATTATCGCAGGTTTTTTATATTCTCTTAAATGTTTAAACAATCTTAAAATATGCATAACTAAACTGTCCTTTATTAAGACTTATTTTCGACTTTTGATTGAAGTTTTTTAATAATTTTTAAAAACTCTTCCTTTTCTTTTTGGGTTAAAGCGCAAGAAAGTTCTTTATCCAAACGCTCGGCTCTTTCTCTAAACGAAAGGTGCATTAAAACGCCTTTTTCAGTTAGTTCAATCTTTTTAAGCCTACTATCAAACTCAACTGATTTTCTTTCAATAAGCCCATTTTCTTCCATACGATTAAGGGTTGCCGTAACGGTTGAACGCCTAACTTTAAACGCCTTTTCAATATCGCGCTGGAAAACATCTTTACCTTGGTTATCCCCTAAATATTTTAAGAAATACCCATGCCCACCCATAAGTTTTCCGTCCGCTATCGCTTGCGGGTCGGAACACAATTTTTGCCTTATCAAGTTATGAAGAATTTTAACTTCATCTATAACGTTAAACATAATTATCCTTTATAAATTTTGTTAGAACACTAACATTTTAACAATATATTATTTTATTGTCAATTTTTATGAATAAACTTTTTTATTTTTTACAATTTTTTCACTTTTTAATATAAAAACCGACGGATAAAAAATCCGTCGGCTTTTCTTTTTATAAAACTTTGTATACCAAAAAGTAAATATTATCTTTTACAATTTCTTTAAACACTACTCTTTCTATTTTATATGAAAAACTAGAAAAATCTGCATAACTTCCAACAAAAGACTTAAACGCATATTTAATAAAATTATTTGGAAACGTACCTTTTGTATTAAACTTAAACGTTTTATCTATATTGAACTTTATTTTACTTGTCTTTCCATAAAAGCAATCGCCTAGTTTGTTTTTATAATAATCGTGTAGTTTTGAATTGACAAGATACACAAAATATTTTTCACCCGCATTTATACTTGATAATCTATTTAAATCATTAAATGCACTGCCAGCGAATTCTGTATGCTTAGAGCCCTTATCGTATTTAAACTCAAAAAAATATTTCGTTTTGTTTTCTTCAAAATATAAATCTAAATGTTGTGAATTTTTTATCGTAGATTTTAAAGTCGGATAACTGGGCTTAAACAAACCCGTGAAATCAGTATATGGTTTTTCGATTTGTAAATTATCGACAGCAAGTTTAACGCCATCTATAAACAAATATCTTATCGTATCTTCCGTTACGACATTTGAATTTTTAATAAACTCGCACTCTAATATTTTTACAAACTCTTCCCAGTTTATCTTCATAAAATTTGCCTTTTATTTTTCTAATTTCCACTATAATTATAAGTCACCCCAAAACTCGCGCCATAACTCCAATCGTTACCTTTTCTTATATCCCACCATTGTGACGACGAACCACGATACTTAATATATTTAAGTGATCTGCAGTAAGAGAACGCATATGAACCTATACTCGTTACACTACTGGGCATTACGACATTAGTGAGAGAAATGCAATAATGGAACGCAGAATCACCTATACTCGTTACTCTATTACCAATAGTTGCACTCGTGAGTGACTCGCACCCTTCGAACGCATAATCACCTATATTCGTCACACTATCGGGGATTACTATACTAGTAAGTGATGTGCACATTTGAAACGCTGATCTACCTATACTCTTTACACTGCTTCCCATAGTTACACTCTCAAGGGAATAGCACTGTATGAACGCCTTTTCACCTATGCTCGTTACACTATCGGGTATTACGACATTAGTGAGAGAAGTGCAATAATTGAACGCAGAATCACCTATACTCGTTACTCTATCGGGCATTACAACATTAGTGAGAGAAGTGCAACTAAAGAACGCATAATCACCTATACTCGTTACACTATCGGGCATTACGACATTAGTGAGAGAAGTGCAACTATAGAACGCATAATCACCTATACTCGTTACTCTATTACCAATAGTTGCACTCGTGAGTGACTCACACCCTTCGAACGCATAATCACCTATACTCGTTACTCTATTACCTATAGTTACGCTTGTGAGGGAATCACAATTATAGAACGCTCTATCTGCTATACTAGTATCACCGTTTATTACAAGTTCTCTTATTTTATCCATTAAAATATAAGTTATTGCATTTGTTGGAAGTGTAGCCGATTGAATATGGCAACCATGGAACGCATATGAACCTATACTTGTTACGCTATCGGGGATTACTATACTAGTAAGTGATGTGCACTTTTGAAACGCATATTTACCTATACTCGTTACACTATCGGGTATTATTATGCTTGTGAGTGACGAGCAACAATTGAACGCATATGAACCTATACTTGTTACACTATCGCCTATAGTTACACTTGTAAGTAAATCGTAACCATTAAACGCATAATTAGATATTTTTGTTGCTGTAGTCAATACTACTTTTGTTATAAGTACGTCGTTTATATATAGTTTATTTGTATAATATAATGGATTTGAAGTTCTTGTACAAAATACAATTTGAGCCCACTCATCAATGCTACCTAAATAATTAACTTTTTCAAGTGATAAGCAGTCGTTGAATGCATCCTCACCTATACTTTTTATACCACTAGGAATTGTTATACTTTTTAATAAACTACATTCGCTAAATGTAGAGTAAGACATAAATTTACAATTACTATCAATTGTTGCAGAAGTTATTTTTTTGCTAAGTACACCTGCTAAATACATATATTTATTCGTAGTATTTCCCAAATATTTTAAATTGTTTTGAATATTATATTCTAGATTAGTACACCCCTCAAAAGCATCCATTCCTATACTCGTTACACTATTAGGTATAGTTATACTTGTGAGTTTATCGCATCTATAGAACGCTTCATCACCTATACTTGTTACTGGTAAGCCAAGATATGTGGTTGGAATGATAACGTTAGAACTATCACCAACATAACCTATAATTTTATAATAAGTGCCATCTTGCGAAATATCATAAACAATACCTTCAGTTGCTGGAAAAGCATAATTGCATTCTTTACAATTACCACTTCCTTCAATGTGATTTTCTTCATTTGATTTAACTCCGCAAGAGCACTCATACCAGTGCTTTGACGTGTTATAATTTAAGTTTGTATAATTATGGCTTGTTTCATTAGATTTTGCACCGCAAGAGCACTCATACCAGTGCTTTGACGTGTTATAATTTAAGTCTGTATAATTATGGCTTGTTTCATTAGATTTTGCACCGCAAGAGCACTCGTACCAGTGCTTTGACGTGTTATAATTTAAGTTTGTATAATTATGGCTTGTTTCATTAGATTTTGCACCGCAAGAACACTCGTACCAGTGCTTTGACGTGTTATAATTTAAGTTTGTATAATTATGGCTTGTTTCATTAGATTTTGCACCGCAAGAACATTCATACCAGTGCTTTGACGTGTTATAATTTAAGTTTGTATAATTATGTGTGTGACTTGAAGGATTACTACTCCCCCCATCATATCCATTGTTATTTTCACTACAAGCAGTAAAAATACCTAAACTTAAAGTTATAAAAAAAAATAAAACAGCAATTTTAAGTAAAGCTTTCATACAAATTACTCCTCCATGTTTAATATTATATCCTACATTATGTAGGATGTCAAATAAATTCCTACATTTTGTAGTAACATATAATTATGAAGAATAATTATTTCGGTAAACAATTAAAAGATTTACGGATTGAAAAAGGTTTATCTCAACGAGAACTTGGAAAAGTTTTTAACGTTTGCAATCAAACGATTAGCTTTTGGGAAACAGGTAGCAGAGAACCCGATTTAGACACACTCGTTGAAATTGCCCACTATTTTGACGTTTCGATAGACAGTTTATTAGATAAAAACAATTAAGCACGCTTGACATTCAAGCGTGTTTTTATT
>JAZUAK010000002.1:0-49923 GCA_045637965.1 Christensenellaceae bacterium
CATAGTATTCGTAGAAATACCTGCCGCAACACGTAATTCTTCTTTTTTCATGTCTTTATCTATGAGAAGTTTCCATAGTTTTTTGTAGCTAACTGCCATTTTTACAACTCTCCATATTGTAGTTTATACCATTGTAGCACATCTAAAAATAAAAATCAAGAGAAACTTTGCGTTCGCCAAGAATTTTTTGCTTGCAAGTAAAAATATTTTGATTTCTACCCAACATGTCCCAACTTTTGGACATTTCAAAGTTGCTATTTTCTTTGAAGTTTTTTATAATATATGACACAATCTGTCACATTTACTATGATATAATAACGTCAAGGTGTAATAGAATGAAGAAACGCGTTCAACTCCACGCAAAAGACGTGATGTGCTATCAAGAAAATGAAGAATATTACTTGAACTGCTTTCCGAAACGAGCAAAAACGGAAGGTATGGTTTACTATTTTCAAAAGATAAACGGCGTTATTATTAAAACGGAAATAACCATTGAACAGTGGAAAGAGTTGTATCTGTTCAACAAGCGGTTATATAGAAGCAACTTAAAACATTACGACGATAGATATTTTGCACGTTTCCCTATCTATCAAGACGAAGATGGCGATGAAACCGACCCGATGGAATATCAAGCCGACGTGGAAAGTTTTTATGCTGAAGCGGATGCTTGCGAAAGATTAGATATTCAAAATATTTTAATGGGAATAACAGAAGAACAAGAAGATATATATAATCTATCGTATATTCAAGACTTCACACAGCAAGAAATCGCTAAAACTTTAAACTTAGAGCAATACCAAGTAAGCCGTATATTAAAAGAGCTTGATGAAATTATCTATACGGCAAAGTTAGACGACGGCACTCGTGATGAGATTACGCTAAAAGTAGATTATGCTTACGATTACTATCGAAGAACGGGCAAATTAGAGCATTTAGAAAACGTTGCTATGGAAGATTTCCTTTCCAATTTACTACCCGAAGAAGATGAAAGAATCCGTTGTTGGTTTTACACGGAAAGTGAGTTATATCGCTACGGCATAAAGTTTTTGGTGCGATATAAGTTGGAAGATTATTCTACACGAAACATTTATACTGAGATGTTTTCTTTGAAAGACTTATCCGCACGTGGATATTTTATGCAGTTTATGACCGACTTGCCGTTAGAATATCAATGGCTATATTTACAACTACAAAAAGAAATAGAAAGACGGCAAGCGTTATTCAAAAAGCCGAAACCACGCAAGCACAATCGCTTTATTAAAGAACTTAAAGCAATTGCAAAAAAGGCAAACACTACGCCTATGGAATACTTTAAGAATACCTTTTTACCTTACTTGGAAAGCAAATACTCAAAGCAAACGTTAGCCTTTGCTAAAAAAGAGTTAGGCTTCATCTTGGATAAAGAAGATAACTCAACCCCTATATCTGAACAACTTAAAAAGGTAATTAAAAGTTTGCCAAAGAAAGAACAAAAAAGATTAGAAACCTTAAAAAAATAAAAATTTTTAACTTTTTAAAAATCCTTGCATAATTTACGGCAAGGTGTGTCCTTATATAAGTGAGAGGGCAAAACACACCTAAATACTTAATTGAAGTCTCACAGTTTCTACTGTGGGATTTTCTTTTGCCTTAAAACTTTTGGAGGTGGTTGAAATGATTTACTTTTGGCTTTGCCGATAGCCGTTAAACAATCAGCTTTTTACTGTTCAGTGGACGAAAAAGCTCCGCAGGACGAACGAAACTTATGCAATAAGTGTAGTGAGCTACACTTTTGCAAAATCTCAAAATTTATATTCAAGGAGGACAAATTTATTTACATCATTTGCAATTTAGACAAACTCAAAAAATCGGACGTTTCACCCGTCGAAGAAGAGAACGAACGTGACGAAACCTATCAAGGCTCTAACGCTTGTATCGACAGTTCGAGAACGTATCAAAATTATCATATGGTATGTCCACAAGGAAAATATCTTGACGTTATCGAAGATAGAATTTCGGGCTTAAACCTAAAACGCAAAGTTCGCTCGGATGCCGTGTATATGTGTTCTTTCGTATTGACGGCAAGCCCTGAATTTTTCAAGGTTGCAACGCTCGATAAACAGCAACGATTCTTTCGTGACTTTACTAACTTCTTTAAGGATAAGTATGGAGAAGAAAACGTACTTTCCGCTATCGTCCATTTAGACGAAACGAATCCTCATATGCACTTAAACCTTATCCCTATCGTTGACGGGAAATTATGTGCAAAGGAATTGTTTGACGGACAACTCGTAAAACTTCAAACGGAGATATGGAAAGAAGTTGGGCAAAAGTACGGATTGGAACGTGGAAAGTCGGGCAACGGCGTTGAACATTTATCTACTGCCGAATACAAGGCAAAAAAGATTTTAGAAGAAGCCGAAAGCAATAAGGCGAAAACGGAAGATTATGCTGAGTCGTTAACACAAGCCGAACAAGGCGAGTTTGCTTGGTCAAAAGGCGGACTTAAAAAGCAAATCGTTGCACTTACGGCAGAAAACGCCGACTTGAAAAAACGGTTAGATACGTCAATGGGCGAAGTTTTAGAACTTGATAAGGAAAACAAAGAGCTGAAAGGACACAAGGTAAAAACTTCGATAGCGCTTACCGTATTAGGCCGTTTACAACAAGAACACCCCGAAATCTATCGGGAAGTAATTTCGCAAAAGAAAAAGCCCACCACGTTGGATAAGAAAAATTGGTGGACTAAGTAATTCCGTTGTAGTCGAGAACGGATAGAAAATAAAGGTTTTATTAAAGATTTGGTGCGGCTTAGAATGACAATACGAGAATGATAGATACAAAGTCGCAGATGACAAGAGAAAATAAAACGGACACACGAGAGAACGTGTAAAGGAGGAATCCATTTAGGAAACAATTTGAAAGGGAGAATGATAAACTATAATATTAATGGCAAGAAGGCGCAAGAACACTACAGGGCTGCCCAATTCGGAACTCGATTCTATCGCAAGAGTTTTATACTCTTCTATAATAGAATACTGTAATTCTGAAAAGGGTAAAAAAGATTATGCTGAATGGCAAAAACAACGACAACTTAATATTAAAAATCAAAAAAATGTAGCTCCGTTGTAATCATAGGAGCATTGTATATGTAGTTTTAGACCGCAAGAGGCGGTAGAAAAGCGGTGGGGATTAATTTCCTCACCGCTTTTTTTAATTATTACTTTTTTCTTCGTTAAAAATATTTTGAACTAATGCATCTATATTAATCGGCTGAAGCAAAATAGGCGTCATTCCAGGTTGCGTAGTTAATAATGAAACTTGGCTACGAACAAACGGGAACATAATCGCAACTGTATTGGTTCTAAGTATTTGGGAAGCTTCTTTTTCTGATAGTTCTTCTGGATTTAGTTTGAAAAATGCTAAAGCAACAAGTTTTAACTCAAACAAATCCCTATCGTCTTTAATTAAAGTAGTTAATTCAATACGAACTTGATTTTTATCATCTGTTTTCTCTGCATAGTTAACATTAAAACTAGTAGTCAAATTCATATTTCCTTGATTCTTGTTATATTTAAAAGAATACTCTGGGAAATATAAATCTTGCATTTCCAAACGACTTTTTATTTCCTTTTGCGCCATAATCTTCTCCTTATTAAACATATTCTACAATAGCTTTTTTGCTAGTGAATATATAATTATTTGATTTAGTTGAAATATATCCTTCATTAGGATGATTAACTTTTATATCTAAATCTAAATTATATGTTGGCATAGTATAACAATCTTTTGCAACAACCTTAAAATCCTGCACTGTTCCATCTTCTGCTATCAATTCAACTTTTCGTATTTGGTGCAATAAATTTTCATTTTTCGACAACAATGTAAATAAAACCGAACTACTTCCGCTAACTTTATTTATTCCTTGTTCCCATTTCTCTATTGTTTTCTTTGTAACTCCCATAATGTTTGCTAATGCTATTTGAGTTAACGCATATTTGCGACGAAACTCTTTTACGTATTCACTATTTATTTCATCTACAGTATAAGTCACATTAATTCTTGCCGCTTTTTTCAACACATCAAAATTAATCATATTGTATTCTCCTTATTAGATAAAATTCATCATTTATATAAAGCTTTTATATATTCATCAACAAGCTTGCTTAACGCTTTTTGTTCTTTTTTTGAAAGATTATCTTTATCTTCGTGGTCAAAAATATGTAATAAATATCCTTCCTTTTTAATCACATCACACAAAACAATGCATCTATAACCTTTTGATTTTCCAAAATTTTGTTTAGAATTTATAGCTCTAATTTTTGCATAATTTCCTTTTCTATTTGGAGTCCAATGTAATGCTTTACAGGTTTTTTGTTCAAAACCACCTTTCATCTCATCCGCTAAATCAACACCTATAATATTTAACATATCTTGAGTCAAATTGTGATTTCTTGCATCGGATTTTAATCGAAAAGGAGAGTCTTCGCCAAAAGCTTGGTCGATAGCATCTATGTCTGTTATTACAGTATATGACTCTTGCAAAGAATTTTTCCTCCTTTCGATACATTAACCCTATTTAATAGGGTATTATTAATATAGCACACTTGTTTTACTTTGTAAACTATTTTTAACTATTTTTATAATTTTTATCACTTTACATTTAAAATTACCCTTTTAAAAACGCAAATTCTGCCATTTATTATTTCTTATTTTCAAATACTTTCCATGGAAATCAAATATTTATTTACCATAAAAAATCGAGATATAAGCGCTAATTTTATTTTTATAAATTGATCCTTAAATAAACCATCGTTATCTTCGAAAATTAAAAAGACGTTACTTTTGGTAATGTCTTTTAATCTTTTTAATGAACTATTTAAGTCTTTTTTGTGGTCGAAAATTATTTTATTAAAGTATTTATACAAATCAAGCTCTTTTAATATAAACTCGGCTCGGTTTTTATCTGCACTCGTCCAAAGAAAGCAATTTGCTTTATCTTGGGTTTTCAATAAATCTAATATATCTTCGTTAACAACCACTCTATATTTTAGCCACTTTTGAGTAAAATAGTTTTGTTTATCAGTTATTATTTGATTTTTTGGTATATTGTTTAAGTCTTCTCTCGTTATTCTTTTATTTGAACTAAAACGTTTTTGTCCGCTCTTCTCTAAAGCGAAATTGTAGGCATCGTTATTTAAGTTTTTAGTCAAAACCAACGTATCGTCTAAATCTACAACGTAAACCAATTATAGTTCCTCTATCTCTTTTAACGTCACAATCTTTTCGCCTTGCACAACATACTCTTTATTTAAGCCGAACATTAAGTCGTTAGAGTCGCTTTCTCTATACATAACAAGCCTTTTTTTGCCGTATTCTTTGGTTTTTTCAAAAGCGTATCGAGAGCCACTATCGCCTTCGCCTTTACGAAAACTTGCAATTAAAACAACGGCTTTAGAATATAATGCTTGCAACCTATCACGTTCAATAAATCTTTTAACGCTTTCGTATTTGTTTTTAGGCTCGTTTACGTATTCGCTTATTAGAAGTCCGTCGTTCTTAACAATTTCATTTGCTAGACTAATATTTTCTTTTGGATAAATATTTTCTATTGTTGACGGAAGAAAAGCGATAGTTTTTGCATTGTTTTTAACGCTTTCGCTATGCGCAACAGTATCACAACCTTTTGCAAGTCCACTAACTATATTGTAGCCTTTTTCAATTAAACTTTTTACAACTTTTTGTTCTCTTTCTACTATTTCGTTAGTTGGCGTTAAAACACCTATAACTGCTACGTTTTTATCTACGTTATTAAGTAGCGTTATATCGCCTTTGTATGCGAAGAAAAACGCCTTTTCGCTATTTTTAAGTTTAACATTTGTGCTAGGAAAGTTTTCATCAAAAACACAGATGACGTTTATACCTTTATCTTTAAGTTCTTGCTCTACGGCTTGTAAATCGCAAGAAAAAGTATTTATATAATCTTCATTATAAAACGATTTCCAAAAGTGAGCGTTAGTTTTTATAACGCCCGTTTTTATTAAATTGTAAAGTTTTAATGAAATATTTGAGTTCATAATCTTTACCTTGTTTTTGCCGTTACGTATAGTATAACACTTTTTGCTCCTAAATCAAATAGATATTGTATGCAATCTTCAATAACGTTAACACCTTCCGTGTAGATATCGTCAACTAAAATAATGTTTTTGCCTTTTATTTTACTTAAATCAACCCTGCAAGTGTCTTTTGTGATGCCTTTATATGGATTGTCGCCCGTATTATTTTCAAGTCTCCAATTGTGCGTTGTTTTAGTGTCTTTAACCCTTGTTATAGCATCCGTGCCATTAATAAAGCCTAATTTATTAGCACAACTTGAAATTGCTTTTTTGTACATTAGTTGACTTTGTTTATACTTGCTTTCCCTTTTAGAACGAGGCATAACGCAAACTGTAAAATTCTTAAAATCGCTTTTATTAAAAATACTTTCCATATCTTTAACAAACCTTTCAGAAACCTGAACAAAATCTTCAACTAAATCTAACTCGTTGTATTGATTAGTCATGTTTTTTAGATGGTTTATAAAGTCAGGATTGCCTTGCTTTTGATAGCCAATGTAGTCGCAGTTATAAAAAGCCAAAACTTTCTGCTCTAAATATTTGTTTTCGCCAATATAAAATTTTTTCATGTTGATTCTCCTTGAATATGGTTTTACTTTGGTTATATCATGCAAAAATCCCATAATCAAGGTTTACTGACAAGTGAAAAGTTCTATAAATAGTAAAACGGCAAGGATTTTCCTTACTGTTTTACGCTTTAATATTTATTTTTTCAGCCTAAAAACAAAGGTGAACCCGTCTCCTAAAGGAAACGGGTTCGTCTTTACTTTGTTTGGTGACCCCTACGAGATTCGAACTCGTGTTACCGCCGTGAAAGGGCGATGTCTTAACCGCTTGACCAAGGGGCCATATTCTTGTTAAACGGTGTAGATTGGTAGCGGCGGTCAGATTCGAACCAACGACCTGCCGGGTATGAACCGGCCGCTCTAACCAGCTAAGCTACGCCGCCATAAAAAACTGCTTTAACAGTTAAATGCCTTATGATTATATATAAAATTTTTAATCTTGTCAAATATATTAGCCCCTTTTTTTAAAAAAATTTTTTACTGCATTTGAAAAGCCCGAATAAATCGGGCTTTTTCTATGATTTTTTAATGCCTTTTTTAAACACAAAGCCTATTAAAAAAGTTTTTTAAGATGGTAGTTTGGGTGTTAGACAAGGCTCGCGAAGACGATAGGCTGAGATTGACCTTGTCGGTCATCGAAGTCTATCGGCTAAGCAGTAACGAAGTATAATGCCCAAAATAACGACTTAAAAATTAAGGTGGTAGTTGCGAGTATATCAAGGCTCGCGAAGAGTTTTGGATGAGACTAACCTTTTTGGTTGTCGAAGTCAAAACTCGAAGCAGTAAACGAAGATAGACGAAGCAAATAACGCCTTAAAGGTTGAAATATTTATCAAACTCTGCAGGATGCGGAATCTTTGACATTTCACGACACTCTGCACGCTTGCTCTTTATGATGTTTGCTATGAGTTCTTTCGGGAATACTCCGCCCGCAGTCAAATAATCGTTATCCTTTTCTAACGCGTCAAGCGCTTGGTCTAACGAAACGGGAAGACCTTGAAGTTTTGCCTTCTCTTCTTCAGGAAGATGATAAAGGTTAAAGTCGAACGGACCCCAACCTTGAACGCTTGGGTCAATCTTATTCTTAATACCGTCAAGACCTGCCATTAAAATTGCAGCGTAACAGAAATACGGATTGCAAGTTGCATCGGGGTTTCTAAGTTCAAAACGACGCTTGTCAGGCGACTTCGCATAAGCAGGAATTCTTATAACCGCACTACGATTGCTCGTTGCGTAACCTACCGTTACGGGCGCTTCAAACCCAGGTATAAGGCGTTTAAACGAGTTTGTGCTAGGATTAGTGATTGCGCAAAGCGATGCAATATGCTTAAGTAAACCACCCATGAAATAGTGCGCCGTTTCACTAAGACCAGCGTAACCTTTATCGTCTGCAAACACGGGCTTTCCATCCTTTTTAAGAAGAATATGAACGTGCATACCGCTACCCGCTTCGCCGTAAATGGGCTTGGGCATGAAAGTAGCCGTCTTGCCGTACTTGAGCGCCGTGTTGTGAATAATATACTTAATATTCATCGTAGCGTCAGCCATGTGAACGACTTCGCCAAGTTGCGGTTCAATTTCAAACTGACCACTCGCAGCAACTTCGGGGTGATGATAGTTGATATCAATACCCATATCTTTCATGTGCATGCACATTTCACTACGGCATTCATACGAAACGTCAAACGGCTTTGCAATATGATAGTTTTTTTGCTTGGGAACGACCACGCCTAAACCTTCGGTTGAACTATTCCAATACGATTGAACGGCATCAACGGTAGCGCTAATTTCGCGCCCGCTAATTTCCCAACCTGCTTGGTCGAAAAGATAGAATTCAAATTCGGGAAGAATGAACATTTCGTCGGCAACGCCACTTTTCTTCATTTCTTCAACCGCCGCCTTAATAATATTTCTTGGATATTGAGGTAACGGCTTATGTTCGGGCGATGCAATAATCATCGCGTTACCAGTCATTGAAAGGGTGGGAATTGAACAGAACGGGTCGATAACCGCAGTGTCAGGGTCAGGGATAAATACCATATCGCTCTTTTCAACTACCGCGTAACCGTAGTTAGACGCGTCGAACCCGATACCGCTTTTCAAAACTTCTTCCGAAAAGTTTTCCGCAGGGATAGTAACGTGACGGAATTGACCGTTAATATCCACCATTTTAAAGTCTACCATTTTAACGCCGTTTTCTTTAATCATTAACAAAACGTCTTTAACACTCTTTGCCATAAAATACTCCTTTAAGATTTATGTTTATAGTTTACAACTATTTTTATCTGTTGTAAATACCCTTAACGAAAAACGACTGCTAAAAGCAGTCGTTAATTTTATTTTTCTTGATTTTCTAAGGCTTTTGCCCTTTGTTTTTCGGTAAAATAGAAAGGTTTACCCGCTTTTCTCCATTCCATAAACTCAGCAGTTGCGGTAAACATAGCGTCGCCCGACGAATTGAGCGCAGTTTCAACGGAATCTTGAATAACGCCGATAACGAAGCCAACGCCAACCATTTGCATAGCAATACCCGAGTCAACCCCTAAGAGCGAGCAAGCCATGGGAATAAGCAATAACGAGCCACCGGGAACGCCCGACGCACCGCACGCGCCTAAAGTTGCAACGAAGCAAAGCAAGATTGCCACGAAGAAATTAACGTTAATACCTAAAGAGAAGGCAGCAACTAAACTCATAATAGTTATGGTTATAGCAGCCCCGTCCATATTGATAGTTGAGCCGAGCGGAATAGCAACGGAATAGTATTCTTCATCTAAGCCAAGGTCGGAACAAAGTTTCATATTAACGGGAATGTTTGCCGCGGAACTTCTTGTAAAGAAGGCTTGAATACCGCTTTCTTTTAAGCAACGAAGAACGAGCGGATAGGGGTTCCTTCTAAGGCATAAGAACATGATAAGCGGATTAACGACAAGCGAGAAAACAAGCATCGTTCCAACGAGCAATAACACGAGTTTGCCGTAATCGGCGAAGATTTCAACGCCTAAGGAACTAACCGTGCTAAACACTAAACCCATAACGCCGATAGGCGCAAGTTGAATAACCCAACCAACGATCTTAGAAACGCCTTTTGCCAAATCGTTCATAGCCGATTTAGTTTTATCTGAAGCCACAAACCTAAGCGCAATACCAAGCATTATAGCCCAAGTCAAAATGCCCACGTAATTGCCGTTTATAAGGGCGGAAACGGGGTTTTCAACGACGTTCGTTAAGAGCGTTGAGAACACTTCCCCAAGACCACTCGGCGGATTATAACCTTCAGGCTTGTCCGCTAAAGGAATTGTGAGTTTAAACGCGTAACTTGCAACGACCGCTAAAATGGCTGCAAGCAAGGTCGTTGAGATATACAAGCATACTATCTTGAAAAATCTTGAACCTAAGTTCTTTCCAGCGGACGATAACGCGCTAACTATAAGAATGAATACAAGCACGGGCGCAATACCTTTTAACGCTCCCGCAAACACCGAACCGAACACCGCAATAAAAGTTGCCTTTGGCGCAAGAAGCGCTAAGATAACGCCTATTGCTAAGCCTATTGCAACCCTTGCAATAAACGGAATTTTAGTAATGCCCTTGCCTACCGCTTTGAAAAAATTACCGATAGATGCGAGCATTTTTTTAGAAGAATTTCCCATATAAAAATTTCCTTTTGTAAAATTTGTTTAACTTAATTTTTTGCCGTTTGATTTAACGACTTTTTTGTACCAATAATACGAGTCTTTAGGTATGCGCTTTTGCGTTTCGTAATCGGTATATATTAATCCGAACCTTGCTCTATAACCGCACGCCCACTCAAAATTATCGCAAAAACTCCAATAGAAATATCCACGTAAATCAACGCCGTCCTCCGTTGCCCTTTTAAGTTCGCTTAAATATGAGGAAACGTAATCAATGCGCGCGGTATCTCGAACTTTACCTTTTTTATTAACAACGTCCGTCATAGAAGTTCCGTTTTCGGTTATAAAAATTGGTAAATTATAGCGTTCGTATAGAAATTTCACGCCGTAATAAATGCTTTCGGGCATAAATTCCCAACCGATATCGGTTACGGCGTTACCAATCTTGTTAGGAAAGTTTTTAACCTTGCCTTGAACTCCGATTTTATAGCCCGTGTAAATGTTATGCCCGATAAAATCAGTCGGCGTGGAAATTAACTTTAAGTCGCCGTCTTTAATCTCCGGCAAAATATCTTTAAACTTTTCGTAATATTCCTTTGGATAATCGCCAAGATAGATTGGGTCGCAATAAATAGAAACGTTTTCGGACGGACTACTTTCGTCAAGCGCAAAATATTCCGCTTTTGCACGCTCGTAATCTTCATTAGAGTTCGTTATAGGGCAAGCCACCCAACTTGACGTGGAAATGCCGATTTTAGCGTTCTCAACCTTTTCTCTTAAAGTTTTAACGATAACGCCGTGGCAAACGAGCATATTGTGAATAACTGAAAGCGTGTCTTTTTTATCAAGCGTAAGCCCGGGTGCGTGCCTAGCGTAAACGTGGCCGTTGCTTATGAACGAGAACGGCTCGTTAAAGGTTATAAAATGCTTAACCCTATCGCCAAACTGCGAAGCAACCACGCGCGCGTAGTTTTCAAAAAATGAAGTTATTAACTCGCGGTTTAAAAACCCGCCTTTATCTTGAATATAAACGGGCAAATCCCAATGGTATAAGGTAACGTAAGGCGTGATTTTATACGATAAACAAAGATTTATAACTTTGTTATAAAACTCAACGCCCTTTTCGTTAATAGCCCCGTCTTGATTTAAAATTCTCGTCATAGAAAGCGAAAAACGGTATGCGTTAACACCGAGTTTTTTCATGAGCAAAAGGTCTTCTTCGTAGCGATGATAATGGTCACACGCCACGTCTCCCGTCTGCCCGTCGATTATCTTTCCGTCTGTATGCGAAAATCTATCCCATACGCTTAGAGTTTTACCATCTTCATTCCACGCGCCTTCTATTTGGTAAGACGCAGTTGCCGTACCCCAAACGAAATTTTTCTTAAAAGCCATTATTTTCTCCTTTTTAAGCATTAAAATTATATCATACATTAACTTTTTTATCAAGGCGTTTATTTTAATTTTATGCTTATTTTTGTTTGACAAATGATATTAAACTATGGTATAATATATTTATACGATATAATTAATTCGCACGGAATTTTCCGTGCTTTTTTATTTTTTTGCAAACGAAAAGGCTCTTTCGAGCCTTTTTTTATTTTTTGTTTTTTGGAAGAATATCAAATAACAACCACATAAGCGTTAAAACGTAAATTAAGTAGCCAACGCATTGAAGAACGAGTAGCGTTACCGAACCTATCTTTTTTAAAACTTTTCTCATAATCTATTATCCTTGATAATCTTCTAAAACGATATTTTGTTCTATTGCCGTAAAGCCCCAAGTAGAAGAGAGTGCGTCGGCAATAATTTGAGCGGTGTTTATATGAGTGTTTAAACTGTTGTGTCCGTTTGCGCCTTCAGTTCCGTCCGCACCAACCTTTGGAATAATAACTTCTCGTAAATGCCCCGCCGTAACAACGCCTGCATCAGTGAGCGCGCCCATCGCGTAGTTGCCCGCCTTTGAGTTGGTGTGAGTCCAAACCATATAGGCGTTTGGATAAAGCGTGTGAAGTTTATTAACCATTGCAACGACTTTTTGATTATAAGTTGAAACGTTAAAATTGCCTGCCGGGGTATCGTTACCGCCGATATTAAAAATAATTACGTCGGGTACCCATTTTGAATGATCCCAAAGCGGTGTTGTTTTTGCACCTGCCACGTCGTTACTCGTAGTAATACCAGTATAATCTAAAACCTCATAAACGGAGTGTCCAGACGGATAGTGAACGCCCCAACCGCTGTTTCCAACGTACTGAACGTCCGCGCCGAACATTCTTGCGGTAAGGTAGTTAAACGAGTGAAGCGCACTGCTATTAGCGGTGTTTCTTCCTTGACCTTTAAAGCCAAGCGCACCGTGGCCGGAACCACCCGACGCGCACACGAACATAAACCTTAACGCTCCGCTATCGTCAACCAAATTTCTTTCGTGAAACTTGCCGTCCGTTTCTAAAGATAAAACGGAAACGGTTGCGTCGTACGGCTCGCTCATTTTTAAACATTTAACGGTGTGGCGACCGTTAGAAAGCCCACTTATAAGGCAAATCCTTTCCCTTCCGCCAGTTAGCCTAAACGTTCTATTTTCGGCGGTCGTAGGCAAAATCTCGCCGTCCACCGCAACGTTAAAGTAAGGGTAACGGCTTTCCTTTGAGCCTGAAACGATAGAGTCGAACTCAACGTATAAACTAGTGCCTGTAAAGTCAACGGTAAAGCCCGTTGCGGAATGATATTGAGTTACTCTTGCGGGGGTTTCGCCGTCAGCGTCAAAAAAGGCGTATCTGCCTTCCCACTTAACGAGTGGGTTGCTTTGAGAAACCAACGCCGAACCGCTTATAGTTTGCCCGTCGCTCCCTTTATCGCAAGCGCTAAAAATAACGCTTGAGATAAAACAAAGAGTAACCGAAATTAAAATTGATAAAATCTTTTTCATAAAATTATAATGCGTAGTAAATAGTCGTTCCGCTACCCGTCATAATGATAAAGATAGCACAAATTACCATTGCGCCAATCCACGCTCTACCAGACTTATTGAAGAACCATCTATTGAAAAGCGGAAGCGCAGCCATCATAGGAATAATGCTAAAGAGCATATTAACGAAGAGCCATTGCGGGCCAACTTCACCCCTAAAGCCAACCATTCCGGTTGAACCAAACGGAGCGTATTGAACGATAAGAAGGGCAACTAAACCTAAAGTGTTACCTAAAACGGCAATAACTTTACTTAACCATTCCGGCCAGTTAGACGGTCTCATCGAGCAGTTAACTCTTAAAGAGTTAGACATATAGAATATGAAGAAGAAAGGTAGATACATCGCCATAGCGAGTATTGCCTTAAAGTTAAGAGTAAATCTTGCCGAAATGAAGAAGAAACGCATATCAACGTGGAATATTGCATAGCAAAGCCCGTCGATAGCAAAGAATGAAAGAATTAAAATAGCGGCAAGCAAAGGCGTTTTCCAGAAATCACTGCCCTTTAACTTAACGGGGTCAAGTTTGCTCTTATAGGACTTGTGAACGTCTTCTTTCGTAGAAACGGAAAAAGTTTCGCCGTTTGCATCGCGACGAATCACGATTGAAGATAACTTCTTTGCCCAGCAATAATCGATAGCGTATTCTATACCCCAAGTTAAGAAGAAGATTGCAATACCGATAAGGCCGTTTGCAACCGCCCAAATCATAATGGCGTTCGTGAAGCGTTGCGGGAACTTCCACGTTTGAACGCTACCAGACGCGTCCGGGAACCATTCCACAGACTTTTGAACTGCAACCATATATAAGAAGTATGCAATAACCGCACCTGCTACGAAAGCAACCCAGAAGAAAATTCTACCCTTAACTTTTTGGTCGCCAGTTCTATCAGGCATTTCTTTTTTAAGGCTCTTAAAGAGTTTTGTCTTTAATAAGAGAAGGAATAACGCCATAATGAACGTGAAACCGCCAACGATTACCATACCGCCACCGATTTCTTTGAAAAGCCACGAGTGAGAACTATCTTTTAAGCCACGTTGAGTAGTTCCGTTTTCATCGTAGTTTTCAAAAACGTAACCGAAGAACGCAACCATGTGAGTAAGGGTTGCCGAGTCGTAAGGCTGTAAAGCGTGCAAACACTTTTCGTTGTTAATAACTGCGTAAGAATGAGTGTACGGATTGCCGTAATCAACGCCGATTTCAACTTCGTCTATAGAGTTTTCACCGTTTCTATTTAATTGATAGTTAACTATTTCAATAGATTCGGGAGCGTAGCGCATGTCAGCGTTGCCGACGGTGAGCCACCACTCTTCTTCAGCGGTAATAGTTTGGCCTTTATCGAGTTTTTCTTGAATAGCCTTCTTTTTAAGCGCAGTTTCGTTTTGATAAGCGCCTTCGTCTTTGGACGAATAACTTATACCGATATTGCTCTTGGTTGTGTTCCAGTTCCAACCGCGGATATAACCCGTGATATAAACTGCGGCAAGGCGTGAAGTTGCTTCGCCACGGTCGGTTGCGTTTTTACCTTCGCGTTCAGCGAGTTTTTGTGCACCGTTACCACCAGCCGAGTGGCCAGTCGCACCAACTCGAGAATAGTCAACCCAATCGAAATATTCCTTACCTTCGTCGGTATACATATAGTCCATCCAGTGGAAAAGACCGTAGCCTTCGTTAGTAGCGGATTGCTTTTCGTATGACGGAGTAGATTCGCCTTGACCGTACGGGTCGATACAAATAACGCCGTAACCTCTTCTAACGAGTTCAATGCAGAACGACGCTTGCGTTTCTTTAGTGCGTTGAATACCAGGCGCAACTAAAACCATAGGAACGGGGTTTTCAGCGCTAGCGTACTTAGGCTTGTAAATATCCGCAACGCTCTTAGTTTGAACGCCCGATTCTTTAGATTGTTGAATAGCGCTTGAAGTAGCGTTGCCAGTCTTTTCAAGGTCAACTACGATAGTTTTCGTTTCGATAGAAACCCTGAAAAAGTCAGTTTGAATCATATTGGCTAAGAACCCGCCGACTAAAACGAGCGCGAGCGCAACGGCGAGCGCGGTTTTAGGCTTGCACCAGTTTTTAAACCAATTTTTAACGTTGTTTAAAAAAGTTTTCATTTTTATTTATTCCAAAAAAATTTTCTTATCTTAACAAAACGGCGAAGTGTTTCGCCGTTTTGAATTTTTGCCGTTTACTATTAAGCGTTAAGTGAAGTGAAGTAATTATAAAGGTGAACTGCTAAAGTGTTGTCAGTTAAAATAGCAACGTATCTGCTGCCTGCTGCAAATACTGAAGCAGCCATTTCTTGCTTGTCAATCGTTTCAACACCGCCACCCGTAGTAACGTTCTTACCGCAACCGATAATGAAATCGTAATCGCCTGCATCGTTTACTTCTTTACCAAGGTCAGCAACCTTAGAAGTTGAAGTTTCAACGTAGGTAATAGTTATCTTAGAAGTATCAACGCCTTGACTAGTAAGGTAAGAAAGGAATCCGCTCTTAACTGCGTTAAGTTCGTCTTCGGTAACCCAAGAACCACCCTTAGTCCAAACGGAAACTTTAAGAGTAACGTCCTCTTCTTCTTCGGGTTCTTCGATAATCACTTGTTCAAATACGGGGTATAAAGTAACAACGCCCGATACGATATAATCTTTAACTAAAGCGTAACCAATCTTGCTTTCAGTAATTTGCGCTTCGGTAGCACCTTGAGTAGTAGCCCAACCGATAAATTCGTAATTAGTGGGAGCAACAACGCTCGGAGCAGTTACGGTAGTGCCGTAAATTCCGTCAACTTCGCCTTCGGTAATAGTACCGTCAACGTCAAACTTAACGGTTGCAGTGCCAACTTCTAAACCAGCAACGAACGCGTAGAAATCAATCGCTCTTTCAGTATCGGTAAGTAACACTGCGTATCTTGAAGTAAGACCTTCGTAAGTCATATATGCTCTTGCGATATAGTCAACTTTACCTTGAGAAGAAATGTTTGCACCTGCACCGATAATAACGTCGATATCGCTATCGCTATTTACAGCCGCACCAAAATCAGCAACTGCTAATTTATCGCCAGCATAGTGTCTAAATTCAACGGAATAGGTGTAACCCTTGCTTTCCATCCAATCAGCGAACGCTTGTTCGATTGCTTGAGAAGAACCTTCAACTACAACGTCGATATATCTATCGTAAACTGCAACGATAAGGCCTTCGTTAGGAATGCGAACTTCCATAACCGCGTAAAGTTTAACGCTTCCGTCAGAACCAGCGTAGTCTAACAAGTCGTACATAGAGATTGCCGAGCCTTTAGCGAACACAACGTCGCCGTTAAGTTCGGTTGCCCAACCAACGAATACGTAACCCTTAACGACAGGGCCTGCAACAGCCGCGCCAGTTTCGGCAACGACGTCGTCAGCAAAGAACGAACCGTCAGCATTGTAAAGGCCGATATTCATAGTAAGTTCGGGCGGAACGTCTTTAATGAAGTTGAGTTTAATAGTTTCTTCAAAGAAGAATTTGCTATTGCCGTTGATAGTTGCTAAATAAGATTCTGCTAAAGCGTAATCGGTAGTAACGCCGTCAGCCGAGCCGTAAGTTACTTCGATAGCAACGTTGCTCGTTCCGTTAGGTGCAATAATGCTTGCAGGGTCGGGGTTAACGTTAGCATCGTCTTTGCTCTTAGCGTTTAAGTTAGCGGTAAGGTAAACCACGCTGTTTGCGTTTTGAGCAGCAGCGTAAGCAACGCCGTTAGTGCCGTAAGCGTAAACGTTAGCCGTTACGAAACAGTTAGAAACGCTTGCGCCAGTTTCAGTTTTACCAACTAAACCACCAACGTTAGTTCTACCACCAACGTAAGTATAGATAGCAGTGGTCGAATTGTAAGCGCCTGCAACGTAACAATCGGAAATAGCGCCTGCGTTAAGGCCAGCGATACCACCAACGTTTTCGTCACCGTGAACGCGGATACCAGTGAAATAACATTCACCGATAGTGCCGTTTGCAGTGTTGTAACCAGCAATACCACCAATGTTTGCGTTAGTAGTGCCTTCTACGATACTGCCTTCGTTTGTAATACGTTGAGCAAGAAGTTTACCAGAGCCTTGAACTGAACACTTAGTAACCGAACCTGCGTTGATACCAACGATACCACCGCCGTAACTATAGTTACTAGTCGATTTACCAGTTTCTTTAGAGTTCCAAGCACCTAAACAACCTTCAGACGTACACATTTCAACGGTACCCTTGTTGTAACCAACGATAGTACCACCACCAATACGTGCTTTTACAGTACCGGTAGAAGAGCTGCTCGTTGTAATCTTACAGTTGTAAATCACGCCACTAGCAAGGTTAGTACCAACCACACCGCCGGCAATACCGCGATTACCCGCGCCGTCAGCAAGCGTTTCGTTGAGCGCTTTGTCAATACCTGAAGTACCAACGGTACCAGCAGTGCTTTCAACGTTAGCAGTTACGCTAACCTTTTCAATTCTACCTGCGTTGTAGTCAACGATAGTACCGATACTATCATAAAGCGAAGTGGAAATTGCACCGGCAACGCTAACTTGCTTAACGACACCGTTTTCGCCAACTTTATAAATCGCACCCGCGTTACCAGTAATAGTAATGGTTCTGCCGTTACCGATTAAAGTTCCGTTAAAGGTGTAATCTTTTTGAGCGTCACGATTAGTAGTGATAGAAATACTCTTAACTAAACTAAAGATAGTTCCTTCACTAACGTTAGCGCCGTTAATAGCCTTAAAGTCAAGTTCAGAAGCAACTAAATACGGGTTAAGTTCAGTACCAGCGCCGTTGAATAAAACGTTTTCAACAACGCAAGCGTTTTCAGTTTTGGTGTTATCTTTTACCGAAACGGTATAGGTTCCACCTTGGGGAATAACGCTTGGAGTAAAGGTAACTTGATAATTTTGAGCGTCAAAAGCAACGTCGCCTGTTAAAGTGATAGGAGTTCCGTTAGCGCCAGTAATGGTAACGGTGTAATCCGTGCTAGCAGAAGCCGATTTTTGAGTCCAAACGAGTTTGCTAGTCACTGGTTCGTTAGCCTTTGCAACACCTGTAACGTGCGCGCTAACTACTCTGTAACCTGCGTAAAGCGTAACGTTTTCAGTAACGATACCCGTTGCGAAATTCCATTCCGTACCTTCGTCAAAAGAATCGGTGGTAAACCAACCCGTGAACACGTAACCGTCGTTAGAGAACGTGGGGTCAGTAGGTTTAGTTACACGCCTACCTCTTTGAACAGTTTGCGTATTTCCGTATTGCTCACCTTCTACCATAAAGGTAACGGTGTAACCGCTAGGCGTATCACCGCCGTCCCCACCGCCACCACAAGCAATCATGGTAGCAACCGAGAAGAACAAGCAAAGCGATAACACGGAAACTAAAATTCTTTTCAATGCTTTCATAATTTCCTCCTTTAATTTGGATTGTGCGCGCCTTTGCGCGCGCTAAAGATAAAAATTTTTGTAATATAATTATATATTACACTCGTAATTTTGTCAACAGCAAAAAAACAATGCTCGCAAGATTTTGCGAGCATTGTTTTTTAATTTTCTTCGTATTCTGCGTAAAGTTTAAGGTTTTGTTTTCCAAGAGTTATTACTTCGTTTGGCAAATACTTAATTTCGCCAGTTTCACTTTCTTTAAAACCTAAAATACGCTCGTTTTTAAAAGTTTTGAGTTTGATTTTGTAACCTTTAGTTCCGTAGAAAAATTCTTCATTAAAACTATTCGTTTTGCGTAGGCGCAACTACGGTTATTTCGTAAGTGCAAGTTGCCAAATATCCGTCTTCTTCTACGAACACAACTATGGTAAACGTTCCCGCAAATTGAGATGAAAAATTAGAAATATGATTGTATTTTAACTGAATTTCACGGTTAGTCCCATTCTCATATTCAAGTTTTAAAATGCCCCCCGATACGCTTAACGGGTCGCCAATCTTATACTCTGTTTTAGGGAGAGAAATCAAAGTTGCACTTACAAGAGCCGACGCCTCTCTTGGGCGTTCTTTTATGGTTATACTATAAACGAAACTATATTCGCCGTAAGTAACGTAAATTACTTGATTGCTTTCTGCAAAGCGACTATCAAACCCCGAAAAAGTGCAAGCTTCAGGCCCGTCAGTATAAGTCGTTCCGTTATTTAGCGTGGTTGTGATAACAAGCCCCGTATAACTCGCCTCTTCGCCAATATAAAAGGTTGTTTTATATGGCAAGGAAGTCATCGTAACGTCTGCAACTTGCCTTCCCTCTTCATTTTTTCGAATATTCCCAATAATAACCGATAGAGCAACCGCCAAAACTAAAACGAACGCTATAACGATTGATAATATAACCCACGTTTTCTTTTTAATCTTCCTTTCTGGGCGGTCAGAACGATTTGAACGGCTATTAAACTTTAT
Organism: Christensenellaceae bacterium; assembly: GCA_045637965.1. Taxonomy (GTDB): domain Bacteria; phylum Bacillota; class Clostridia; order Christensenellales; family Borkfalkiaceae; genus HGM11412. The sequence continues at coordinate 19,667 of JAZUAK010000002.1, forward strand.
ATTATTAAAATCAAATTTATTATTTTTTCCCATTTTCTTTCTCTTTTTTATTGAGTTTTAAAAAGTTATTTACACCCGCGACTATTCGCGGGTGTAAAGTTTGACGTTACACTCTTGAACTAAGATAGTTTTTGTAATTTTCATTACTTTGCGACGTCCAGCCACTAGGCAAGAAATCTGCAACACTAATTTTATTGTTTTCAGCATTGCTTATGGAACGTGCATAATAGTGTTTACAAGACCATAAATCTCCTACTTTCGCACAGGTAATCAATTTGTAGTCGTATCGTTTAGACTTCTCATATGTTTGACCATTTTGACAAACTAAACTTATTTCCCTAACTGGCTCATCTGTAACCTCATATGTAATCAACCACTTTTTATTATGTTTCATTTCCGTTTCTTGAATAATGCCCGTGTTTACATACTTAACAACGTTGCCGTCTGCGTCCGTAACATCGTTGCCGTCTGCGTCCGTAACATAATGAACGTATTTGTCACCCTCATTAATCATTTCTTCAATTATACTAGAAACTGAAAGTGTAAGCCCCGATGTGCTATTGGTAGTATTTATTTTTTCTGCATCTTGCACGCTAATCCAGTTATACTGCTTGGTGCTACCATCCATAATAATTTCACATCCTGCCGCAGTATCACAGAAAATACCCATGCCGTATACCTTGATACTGCTATCATAAGTGGACGTGTATCCATTTTTATCTTGAATTAAAGCAACGTTAGTGAGTGTGACTTTACTAGTTGCAACGTGTACGTTAGCATAAGTACCACCTTCAATCACACTATCAATAATTTGAGCGTTAGTCGCACTAATTATCTGCACTGGAGCACGGAAACCAAACAAATACGAGTTTTTAACGCTTGAAGAAGCACCTGTTAATTTAACCCCGTCCCACGCATATTTGGCATTAGATTCTAAAAATCCTACTGACGGATATACTGGACCAAGCACTAGCGTGTTATCCATTGTTCCGTTTAACGTGATAAACGCATCCCAATAGCCAGTTGTTTTCGTTTCACCGTTTCTTGCATTTATCTTATGCAAATTACCATGTACGTTCTTGAGAACTTTTGCAGTGGTTAACTCAATATCACTCAAGAGAACGATATTTGTGCTATTACTACTTGGCATACTTGCAACGTTTTCAGCGGTAATGTTATTTGCGTCAACGAAAATTGCCGTCAACGTTGTTTGAGCGCCTACGTTAACTATCGCGTCAACACCATCAACACTTTGAACTGCACCGATACAAATACTAATTTTAATGCGTTTATTACCATCATCACCGTCATTAAGACCATCGCGATCAATTACACTAAGGTCTAACTGATATTCGGCAAGATTTTCTTTCGTAACGTCATCCTTTCGGATAATATAAGAACTGCCACCTGCACTAACTTCTACAGCTATTTTTTGGTTATCCAAATTCTTACCCTCAATAGGTTTGAATAAATATTTTAAAGCAATGGCGTTAGTGTTTCCGAGAACGTAATCGCTACCAAGTTTATCTTTTACGCTAGAAACAACGTCTGCCAATTCAAACGATTTATCTTCACTATTAATTAAATGGAACTTATAAGTTATTTTGCTTTCAACTGAATCAAACCTTTCGTCAGAATACTTAAATGAAACGCTTGCCGTGAAAATAGTATTATCGGCATAACCACTATTAATAGAAAGCGCGCCTTTGCCGTTTTCATAACTATAAGTCATACCGTCCAAATCGGAAACAGCAATCGCACCAGTAGGAATAACTGAAGTGCCAGGATAGTTAGTTACCATAGAAGGAGTAAATTCCCAAGTATTAACGCTTGAGTTGGGAGCGTAAGGAAGGGTTATAACCGTTGTAAACTGTTCGATAGAAACATAGTCTTCATAGCGGATATTTAAACCAAGGTTTTCATAACCCCTTACAACAACGTTGTTAACTTTAACGCCGTAAACCTTGATAGTTTTAGTGTAATTTTGAATGGATACCGTAATTTCGCCAGCTTTTGCTTCGGTAGTGTTCTCGTAGCCGTTTACTGTAAATTTACCATTTTCGTAAGTAATGTTATCTTTTGCAGACCATGTTTCGCCACGAGCGACAATTTCTTCTCCGTTAGTGCCTTTAAACTCAATAACATTTAACTCAATTTCGCCCGTATAATCAACGGCAACGTATAATTTATAACTGCCGTCTTCTTGACGAACAAGTTGAAGTTTATCCGTTTCAATTTCATTTAAGATTATATCGTCTACAACCGATGCCGAAGAATAATCTAACGTACTAACAACCGTGTTATCCGATTTTTTTAATTCGCTACCATCAACAAAATATTTCGCACCATTACTTAACACAATTTCGCAGTTTACAACGCCATCTGCCGAAAGTATTTCTTTGAGTTCTTCTTCACTTGCATCAATATATAGATACGATTGGGTTTTAAACTCAAGAGCGTAACTATTGATTTTTTCAACGTTTTTTGGCAAGGTTAAATAGAGAGCGGAATCGTTGTTAATTATAACGTCCGTTGCGTAAAGTTCTTCAATCGTTTTAGAAAAATAAACGTCTTTGATCTCGTTGTTTGCATTAGCCACGTGAGTACCCAAGCCGTAAGCTACAACTGCCGTGTTTTGAAGTATATTTGCAGCGCTATCAGCAAATGCTTTATCTTCTCCACTTATTTCGCTAAGCGCCGTTAAAACGCTACCAATCGAGTCACCGTCTTTACCAACGTTATCCAATTTGTTTAAAGCGTTCGCAACGTCACTACCACCATTGTCAAGGAAGAAATATCTGCCCTTAAACATTCTAAAGCTGTTTTTATTCTTATCGGTAAACTCGCTTTCAGTCGGCTCGGAAGTTTGCGAAATCGCTACCACGTTAGCATCTTCTAAGTCTTCAATCGAACTCATTATGATTTTATTCGCTTCAGTATCGTACCAAAAATGATAACCGTCTTTTGCTAAACGGGGCGAAAAATCTTTCGCTTTATCTTCGCCGTAAGTTTCTTGAATTACGTTATAAATATCCGATTCGGACTCAATTTCTCTGCCGTTTTCAGTTTTGAAAATAGCGAGTTGAGTGTTAATTGCCGAAAGTTCAGATTCGTCCGCTCTTAACTTAGAGTTTTTGATAATTCCACTAAAGGTGGGAATTAAAACTGCAGCAAGAACCGCCATAACCGCTATAACGATTACGAGTTCAACGATTGTAAAGGCTTTTTTATTGATTTTTTTCATTTGCGCCTTCTCCTACATGGTTTTTAGTTTATGGAAATAAATTTCCATTTTACTATGGTTTCATTTTACAACAAAATATTTGCGTTTTCAACAAATAAACCCTTTGGCCGTAATAATTTCGCCTAATTTTCACAAAACCCACCCCTTAGTTTTATCAATTTTCACTTTTTTGCACTAAAAAAGGCGGAGCCCCCTCCGCCTTTTACGTTGTTTTTTAATTACATTAAACCGATTAAGCCACTAAGTACCGCAATCACAACGAATAAAGTGGTTGCTACGGTTGACATCATTTTGATAAAGATATCGAGTGCAACGCCAACAACGTCTTTTCTCGTATCGCCAATCGTATCGCCGGTAACGGCTGCTTTGTGCGCTGCCGAACCTTTGCCGTGGCCTGCAAGTTTACCTTGTTCAATGAACTTCTTAGCGTTATCGAACGCACCGCCCGAGTTGCCCATGAAGATTGCTCTGGGAATTGCAACGACGGTTGCGCCGAGCAAGATACCAAGAACGAAGTTAACGCCGAAAATTACACCGCCAACGAGCGGAACAGCCAACGCGATAATCGACGGGAAGAGCATTCTCTTAAGTGCCGATGACGTTGCTAAGCGAACTAATTCGTTATAGTCGGGATCTTTTTCGCCTGCTAAGATAGCGGGGTCAGAAAGTTGCCTATCGCCAACGTGGGCAAGTTCTTTTGCCGAACGAATGGTGTTATCGGTAAGAACAGCGCTGAAGAATTCAACGAGCGCACCACCGATAATCAAGCCTGCTACTACGGGAATTAACGATAAGTCGGTAAACTGCGGAGCAGTTATGCCCATTGACGCGTAGTTACCAATGAACGCAACGATAAGTGAAACGGTTGCAAACGCAGCAGAACCGATAGCGAAACCTTTACCGATTGCTGCGGTAGTGTTACCAACAGAGTCAAGTTTATCGGTAATAACGCGAACTTCGGGCGCTAAGTGGCAAGATTCAGCAAGACCACCGGCATTGTCAGCAATAGGACCGAACGCATCGATAGAAACGGTCGTACCTACGAATGAAAGCATACCAAGTGCAGCAATTGCGATACCGTAAGTTCCACATAAAATACCTGAAACGAGAAGCGAAACTGCGATAATTGCAATGGGATATAAGCAAGAACGAGAACCTACCGCGTCACCTTTAGTTACTAAGAAGGCTTCGCCTTCAGCAGCGTATTCAGCGATTTGTTGAGTGGGCTTGTTAGCATCGCTAGTGTAATATTCGGTGATAGCACCGATAGCAACACCGCTTGCAATACCTAATACTGCGCAAACCCAAGGAGATGCCCAGCCAAGTTTGAAGCCTAAAACTTCTTTAAGAACGGTAACGTCAACTTTGCCGAACGCTAAGAACGCGCCAACGCCACAAGTAATAACGGAAATGCCCGCGGATATATACGTTGCTAAGTTAAGTTCTTTAGACGGGTCGTCACCCATTTTCTTAATTTGAGCGTATAATAAACCTGCAAGACAGCCTACTAAACCGCCACCCGCAATAACGATGGGGAACACGTAAGTTGAAGTGAAGATTGAACCGGTCATACCAATTTGAGATAAGAAGCCTACTGCAACGACGATAGAAGCCGCCATCGTAGCAACGAAACTTTCTAAAAGGTCTGAACAGTTACCTGCAATATCGTTAACGTTATCGCCGATAAAGTCTGCAATAACGTTGGGAACACGGCTATCGTCTTCGGGTAAGTCGTTACGGATTTTACCTAAAATGTCCGCTGAAATATCAGCCGCCTTAGTGAAGTTACCACCAGCAACACGGTTGAACATAGCAACGGTTGAACAGCCTAACGCGTAAGTAGTAATTCTCATAACCGAAGCGTTAGTAAGAAGCGCGTCGATAAAGATAATACCGCAACCTTCGTAAGATTGAAGACCGCCACCGATTAAAGTTGCGATTTCGTTGCTTTGCGGACCAACGCCACTTATTAATAAAATTAATAAAAGGCCAAGTAAACCTAACGCTTGAACGGAAATACCGCTTACTGAACCACCGCCAAGGGCAACTTTAACGGTCTTACCGATAGAAAGAGTTTCTTTAGCAACGTTAGCAGTTCTAACGTTAGCGTAAGTTGCGCTCTTCATACCTAAGACACAAACGATGCTACTCATAAGCGCGCCTAAAATATAGGTAAGACCACTGAACTTTTCAATAAATAAAGAGAACAATACCGCGATACCTAAAATTACGATACCGATAGTAGTGAATTCTTTTTTAAGGAAAACACCTGCGCCTTCACGAATGATGGCGCTCATTTTTACCATACGCTCGTTGCCTTCTTTCATCTTTTTGATGCTTACGTAATTGTAAACCACGTAGATAAGAGCAAGCAAGCACACGGCAAGTACTATAAACAACCAAATTGTGCTCATAAAATAACTCCTTTAGTTAATTTTTCTATGCGTAAAAAAACGTTCCGATTGATTATAACATATTCTTTTATAAAAAGATATAGTTTTTAAAAAAATTCGTATAATTTTTTACATTTATATAAGCGGTTTTATAATTGACATTTTTTCACTTTACCCTTATACTTAACTTTAGTTTTAATTTTATTAAAAGAGGTTTTTATGGAAAATTTACAAAAGAAAGGTAATTGGTGGGCGCTACTCCCCATTGCCGTATTTTTAGTAGTGTATATCGGCGTGAGCGTTATTTTTAACGACTTTTACGCCATGAGCGTTGTCGTTGCCTTTTTAATTGCTATACTCGTTGCTTGTTTCCAAAACAAGAAATTAAAATTCGACGATAAACTTTCAATTATGGCTAAAGGCGTATCTGATAAAAATATTATCACTATGATTCTTATCTTCCTTGCCGCAGGCGTTTTTGCAGGAACTATTGGTAGAGAAGGCGCTTCAGCCGTTGCCGATTTATTTTTAAGTTTTATCCCTGCTAAGTATTCGGCGCTCGTTCTCTTTATCGTTTCGTGCTTCGTTTCAACTGCGATGGGTACGTCTTGCGGAACTATTTCCGTTATCGCGCCGATTGGCCTTGCGCTCTCGTCGGTAACGGGCGTTTCCCTTCCGCTCATCGTCGGCTCTATCATTGGCGGCGCTATGTTCGGGGATAACTTATCCTTTATATCCGATACCACTATCGCTGCAACCACCACTCAAGGTTGCAAGATGAAAGATAAGTTTAAAGAGAACTTTTTCATCGCTCTTCCCGCCGCTATTTTAACGCTTGCTGTCCTTCTTGTTTTTGCTTTAACTTCAAGTGGCGTTTCCGACTATCAACCCGATAAAATCAACCTATGGCTCATTATTCCCTACGTTTTAGTTCTCGTGGGCGGTGTTGTGGGCATTAACGTTTTCATCGTTTTAATAGTTGGTATTTTAACAGCAATTATAGTTAAACTTGCGCTCGGTATCGAAGTGCTTGCCGTTATATATTCTATGGGTGCGGGTGCGAGCGGAATGTTTGAAGTTATAATGGTAACGATGCTCGTTTCTATGCTTTCCGCACTTATGAGAGAGTTCGGCGGTTTCGACGCGTTGCTTTCGGGCATCAACAAAATGTTCAAAGGTCGCGTAGGTGGTCAACTTGGTATAAGTTTACTCGTTTCCGCTATGGACGTTGCCACCGCTAACAATACCGTTGCTATCGTTATGGCTGCGCCTATTGCTAAAACTATTAGTGAAGATTACGGCATTACGAACACTAAAACCGCATCTCTTCTCGATATTTTCGGTAGCGTAGTTCAAGGCATAATTCCTTACGGCGCGCAAATGATAACCGCAGTAAGTTTAACCGCCGTTTCGGCAGGCTCAGTGCTTCCCTACTTGTTCTACCCCTACCTTCTTGGTATAAGCGCTTTAGCGTTCATTCTTATCCCATCGTTTAGAAAGAAAAAATAATTTCGTATAGCAAAAAAGACTGGCTAATTAAGGCCAGTCCTTTTTTATGGTTTTTTTCGTTTTTATTCGTGGTCGGGTAAGTTCTTGAACCAAACCATTTCTTTTCCTTCGTTTTCAAACAAGTGATACTTCGCGTAACAGTTGCTACAAGAAATATCTTGCCCGTCAGATGCAATAAGGCTTGAACCGCAAACGGGGCAGTATCTTGAATACATAAACGTTGAACCCACGCCTACTAACAAGCAAGATTTTAAAACCTTGGTGAACACGCGAACGGCATTTGCCAAGTTGGGTTTTAAGTAAAGCGTTCCTGCAACTGAATATTTTTCAACGTCGTTAACGATAAAGGTCTTAACCACGTCTTCCCTTGCGGGTAACGATTCAACGTAGTTAGCAATAGTGGTGAATCCTTCCATTTCGGCAGTTTGAGCGTTTGATAATACTTTAAATACGTATTTACCTTCAGTTCCGTCAACCGCTTTTACCGACATAATAATCGCGCCGTCTTCTTGAGTAATAACAACGTTAAACACGCCCTTATTAAACTCAACCGAAGTAAATCTCAACGTGCCGGAATTGGTGATACCAATTTTGCTCGTTTCTTCACTTACGCTAAAGCCTAATTCTCTCAACGCGCAGAACAAGTGAACGGTTACGTAACCCATATACATTCCTTGTTCAGTTTGAAGCGCAGGTTCTTTATTGAGATAGTTAAGATAGAAGTTGTAAACGTTGTAATACGCAGGGTCTTTAGTTAAAATGTTGGTCGGCTTTAATCCTAACGGATTAAATACGCCTTCTTTCTTACACACTTGATATAACGGAGTGTGCTTGAGAGATATTAACCATTTTTTGCTTTCTACGAGCGATTGAATTATCTGCACGTCAACGTTTTCATCGGTAACGAGCATAGGCATTTCATCGCCTAAATCTTCAATGTATTGTAACGAAGAAGGTCTTTTCTTCGCTTTAATAATTTTGTCAAGCGTTTCGATATTGTTAGCGAGCGAGTTTATCTTTTTAGAAACTTCGTCTAACACCCTATCTACTACGTAACAAACGAACCTGTTTTCGTAAATTGCATGATTGTCTTCATAAACGTAAGAATGAACGTATTCCGGCTTAGGCTCACCATCTTTTACACGCCATATCTTTTCATCTTTAAACGTTGCGTTCATCGTGCTTACGTTTTGTTTAGAAGCGGCTTCCGCGCGAAGAACTACGTCTTCTCTCTTAAGGTGAAGGCGCGGATCTCTAAATACTACGCGTATGCTTTTTAATAGAGTTTTAAAGTCGTCTGCAAGAACGAAGTCGTTATTAACAACTTCTTCTTTGCCTTCGGCAACGGTATAGCCAAAACCCCCTTTCTTAAGGTCGTCAACTAAGGTTTCGATGGCAACTCTATAACGGCAATTAGCAAGTTTACGCGTAAAATTCTTTAAAATGCTAAGGCTGTTATCTTTCATTTTTTATTATACCAACCTTTTCGTGAATTTTGCGATAAGTTTTTCAGTTTCAGCAAATACACCCTTGCCGTACAACTTAGTGAGAAGGTTGGATAATTTAATAAGTTCTTCTTTTACGAAATCTTCAAACATTCCTTCTACTTTACGTAAAATCTTGCGAGCAAACATAAAGTCTAACGCTTCTTCTTTAGTACCGCCAAGAGCCACGTATACGGGTACGAAGTTTTCGATTTGAGTCATAATTCTGTTACCAAAAGCAACGTCGAACGATTCTTTTACGAATTCGCAAACGGATAAGAATTTTTCCGTATCTTCAGCGGTAAGTTTCTTTCTTTCGTCATTTTTTGCAACTTCGAAAAGTTCGGTTAACTTTTCAGCGGAAATCTTAATAGTATCCTTTTTATAATCAGTTACGATAGGCGAAGTTTTTTCTTCAAAATCAATAACGATTGCACGGTCGTAAACTTTATCGGTAATGGTGAAAGTAGAGTCGTCAGTGTTAGCAGTACCGATGAACCAAGTGTTAACCGGAACGCTAACGCAACCAGCGGTAAGTTTTGCGGGTAAAGTTTGGCCTGCTTGAACTTCACATACTCTAATCTTCCAGTCTTCAGACGGATATTCCATAACTGATAAGAAGTCTGCAAAATAGTATTCTACACGAGATAAGTTCATTTCGTCGAGTACCATTAAGTTTGCTTTGTCAAAATACGATGCTTCGTAAAGGTTTTCTAAGAATTGAGTAGTTTTGAAGGTTTTTGCAAATTCACTGTAGAAACCTAATACGTCGGTCTTATCTCTCCAAGTTGCTTGAACGGGAGCGAAGAACGCTTTTGAACCGGTAAATTCTGAGAACATTCTAGGCATCATTGATTTACCAGTACCACTTAAACCTTCTAAAATCATTAAACGAGAAGTTGCTAAGCCTGCTAAGAACGAACGAATTAACGGAAGACCGTAATAAATTTTATGTTCGTTTGCAGCAAACGACTGGAATTGAAGAGCCATTTCTTCAAGAGTGATGGAAGTACTTGACGTCTTCTTTGCTTCGCCAGCCGCGTCAATCTTAACGAGCGCGGGGAAAATTTTCTTTGCAGAAAAATCTGCATTTTCTTCTTCAGCTTCGCCTCTCTTGCGCTTAACTTTAGTGTCCGCGTCTTTTGCAAGGTTTTTGAAGTAAATGCAAATACGAATAATAATATAAGCAACGAGTTTTACGATAAGGAAAGCGATATAGATAGCCATCAACACGATATAGATTGCCAACATCGTTAACGGAATTAGTAAAGCAACAGCAAATCCAACCGCTAACATGAAAGCACCGTGTTTAACGATTACAAAGAATGAGAACGTATTTCCTCTAAAGTTAAGGCTTGCATCAAGTTTTTCGATGAAGAATACAAGCACGATAAATCCTACGATTGCTAATATCCCTAAAATCGTGCATGCAAGATTAATTCCAAAATGCTTTTCTCTTTTCTTAACTGCTTGAGATCTAACCAAATCTAATAAAGCCAAGATGAAAATAACTGTTGCCACCCCTAAGAATAAAAGCCAAGCGCCGAACATTAAGTCGATTCTTTCTATTCCAAGATAGTCAAAAGCTTTTAAAACGAAGTTTTCTTTTAAAAACCCAAAAATCGTCCTTGATAAACCGTTTTCCGCATCCATCAAAAGAACTCCGGCCGATGCTATCAATAAAGCAATTATCACGATAATAAACCTTGACACGCTTGATGTGAAAGGTGTGAGTAAAAATCTTATTTTAGATTTTTTCTTTTTAACTTTAGCCATAAATTTCTCCTTTTTAAAACTGAAAAGCTTTTAATTTTTATATTTTAACATATAAAAACCTTTAAATCAACTAAAAACGTTAAAGTTTTATATCCACGTTTATTATTATACAAGACCAAAACGCAAAAAATCACCATATTATAAGGCATTTTACAATAAAAAATAAAAAATAAATTTTTATCGCTTGGTTTTGGATGGCGATTTAAATATAATATAATTGCATTGCTTACGACACGACATCACTATTAGATAGCCGTTTTATTTCGGTTTGAGTATAATAAAAAGAACGCCCTATAGGTCGCTCTTTGTTTGTTTTCTGATGAGTTTTTCCATTCGCACACTTTAAATATACCACTTTTTTTCTAATGGCGCATGGTCTTTTAATAGTTCGATTTTTCCGCTATTTTTTCTGATTAGGCTCATCGTGTCCGCAAGAATTTTGGCATCGCAAAGTTGAGTTTTGGCGTTTCCAATAAACCCGTCAACTATGCCGTTATAATACCTAAAAGCAGGTTCGTATTTAGGAAACTTAGTTGAAACGTCGCCTAAATCTCTTTCTTCAATATAGTAAAACTTCTTTTCAATGATATTGCCGTTATAGTCTTTAATTCTCATTAAAACGGGTTCGCTTGAAAGCCTGTTAGGAACGCCGATAATTTCTTCAACGGCGTGAAGATAGGTGTTTTTTTCTTGCCCAACGCCAACGAGCATAACGCGCTCTATTTTAGAGTATGCGCCGTTTTTATCGGTGGGTTTTGAAACCTTTTCATCCGCATCTAAAACGTTTGCAATTTTTTCTTTATCGCCAAAAAGAATTAGCGAATGAGTTGGGTTAGAAGTTCTAACTCCCCTTTTATCCAAAATAGCAATTTTAGAAAGAGTTCCAACGCAAGTATCTTCGCTACTTTTATCTAAGGTTATATCCTTTTTTGTGTTATGCCAAGTGTGAGCAGGAATGCAAAGTACCCCACCGTTTTTCGTAAAATACTCAATAAACGCATCAAGCAAGCCTTGCGCTCTGTTTTCAACTTCGCCAACAGCCCTAAGCGAAGAATGAACGATAACGATTTTATCTTGCGGAGCACCCATTTTATTTAATTGTTTAAGTATTTGCTCTTTAGTTACCATTTTCAAACTCGTTTATCGTAATATTATAACACTTTACTCGCGTTTTGCAAATAGGTTTTTAACGCTTATATAAAACCCCATTATGAAACTATTTATATATAACCCTCCCTTCGTTACAAAAGCGTTACAAAAACTTAATTTTTAATAATTTTATTAAAAAATAATTTCTAATAAAAAAGGCTAAGCATTATTTTAAGGCATCAAAAAAAGACACGGCTCTACCTTGTTTTATCAAAGCCGTATCTTTTTATTAATCTAATTTCAAAACAATAGAAAAAGACTATCAATAAACCTATGTGCTTCAATCGATAGTCTAGCGTTTGTCCATTTAGCGAACTGAAAGAACCAAAACTTAAAAAGCGTTAGAAATTTTCTAACGCTTTTATTTGCAACATTCTCTTGTAATTATCTAAATTTAATAATTTTTTTCACCATCTATGCTTTCTACAATAGCTATAAAATGTAAGTCATAACTCAGATTCGGAAATCTCTATAGCATACACACAAGGAAAATGCCTGCATACCCTCCTAATAACAGAATCATTTTTATTTGCTATTAAAAACTCCATATTAAACCTATTGTTTCAACCAATTAATAATTTCTTCTGCTTGAGTAATATAAGTTTGAACAGCATTGATTCCCTCTCTCACATTTGGTGTTACTGTCTTAAAATTTGTATTGTTTAAACTATTAAGCAAATTACTAGCGTCGTCTAATTTCTTTTTTGCTAAATCAAATATTTTTTTCAATTCATTGATATCCATAAAAAATCTCCATAATTTTTAATAATAATGAAGTATTTTCTTCTATATCTTCTTTTAGTTGTAATTTCCCTCTATCAATTAGTGTTATAATTTATACTCATGTCCCTGTGTAATTGTAAACAATAGTATATGAACCTGCTTTATAATCCCAGCGAAACCCTTTATTAATTTTCAGCCACTGTCCTTCTCCTCCACGATAGTTTATGGTTGTTAATGAAGAGCACCAATAGAACGCCTGTTCACCTATACTTTTTACATTGTTACCCATAGTTACGCTTACGAGTTTATTGCAACTATAGAACGCCTGTTTATCTATACTTGTACTTATACCTGTAGTTAAACTTGTGCCTATAGTCACGCTTGTTAATGAACTACAAATATAGAACGACTGCCTTCCTATCCACGTTACACTATTTGGTATTACTATACTTGTTAACGAATCGCAAGAAAAGAACGCCTTTTCACCTATCCTTTCTACGCTGTCGTGCATTTCTATACTTGTTAATAAATCGCAATCTTCAAATGCGCTATCACCTATACTTGTTACGTTATAGACGTTGCCTTTATAATTAATACTACTTGGTATATTTGCAGTAGTTATATTTTTTGGTTGTCTTACTACCGTTGCAACATTATCTTTTATACCATATCTAATACCGTCAGCTACCGTATAAATATATCCATCGGTTGCTACGTCATTATTATTACAGTTCCATACTACAGGAAGGAGTGAACAATTCCAACCATAACTCCAACCACTAGATTGACTCTCCGCTTCGCAATATATGGTTAACGCAGGGCAATAAAAGAAGGCTTCTTCACTTATACTTGTTACACTATCTGGTATCTCAATACTTGTTAATAGATCTTTACTAGCGAACGCCTGTTCTCCTATACTTGTTATGCTGTTACCTATAGTTACGCTTGCTAATGAATAACAATCTTCAAATGCGTTATCACCTATAGTTGTTACGTTATAGGCGTTGCCTTTATAATTAATACTACTTGCTATATTTGCAGTTGTTATATTTTCTGGTTGTCTTACTACCGTTGCTACATTATCTTTTATACCATATCTAATACCGTCAGCTACCGTATAAATATATCCATCGGTTGCCACATCGTTATTATTACAGTTCCATACTACAGGACATGAATAATTCCAATCAACATACCAACCACTAGGCACACTTTCTACTTCGCAGTATATAGTTAACGAAGAACAATAAGAAAACGCTTCTTCACCTATACTTGTTACGCTATTAGCTATAGTTACTCTTGTTAATGAGCCACAAGAATAGAACGCTGAAGAACCTATAGTTGTTATACTGTTAGGTATTTTTATACTGGCAAGCGTTTCGCAATTATAGAAAGCGGAAGAACCTATACTTGTTACTGGCTTACCGTTGTAGGTTGTAGGAATAATTATATCAACGTCAGTACACGTGCCTATATCTCTAACTTCATAATGAGTATCACTATCTATTAAAACATATTCTAGTCCTTCACTTGTTAGTTCACTTGTTGGCTGTTTTTCATCTTCACCGCAAGCCGTAAGAGAAAACATACATATGCATAATGCAAAAATTGTTATTAAAATTGATAAAATTTTCTTTTTCATAAATCGTCCTCTTTTTTAAAACAAAACTCTTATCGCTTATACGATTTATTTTAACTTATTTACGATATATTGTCAACTTAATTGCGTATTATCTTTATTTCTTTTGCGTAGTATAATAAATAAAAAGGGAAATTTTATGGATATTATTGCAAAAATTGATAAGTTGAAAAATGAGCGTGGTTGGACAGATTATGAGCTTTCGCAACAAGCTATGATAACGCAGTCAACAATCGCTTCAATGAAAGCAAGAAATTCACCACCAAAGTTAGACACGTTGCAAGCAATTTGCAACGCGTTTGGAATAACGCTCGCACAGTTCTTTTTAGAAGATGAAAAAATAGAAGTTTTAAGCGAACAAGAAAAAAGCCTTTTAGAGAATTTTAGAAAACTTCCCCCTAAAAAGCAAAAAGCGTTAATCGATTTATTATAAAAGGAAAAGCAGTTCAAATTTTGAACTGCTTTTTGTTTGAACTTTTTAATTATTATCATCAATTATATTTATTTTATATTCTTTCGTGTCAGCTTTTGCTCGAAATATACTTAATCCTTTTTCTAAAGCCTTTATCATCAGTCTTCCAATATAACCGTTTTTTTCTAAATCACAAACATTTCCGTCTTCTGGTATCATTTGCGCTTTGTCTCCCACAATAATACCACAACAAGCATTTGTCGAAACATATTCTTCTTGAGTATCAATAACTATTCTCCATTCTTGCTCATAGCTCCAATCTATCGATTTTTCAAAATAAAAATTAAAATTATTTTGTTCATCGTTTTTACGATATTTTGTATAATCGATTTTGTGTAAATTGGAAAATAATTTTTTATCTAAATCAGCATCAAAGACAAGACAGACACCCTTTAGATGATTAGCATAATGCGCCCACATCAAATTTGAATCGTTAATTTCACTAAAACAAGTAACTTTATTATTATCTGCCTTTACATTTACTAAAAATCTTGTCATGTTCTTTATTGTTTCGGAAATTATACTTTTATCTACTCCTTCACATTCTAAAATTTTAAAATAATCCAACATGTTTTTGCAATTAGAAAATTTTTCCACTTCAATATTTTTTATTTTTTCTTTATGTTGAACATTAGTAAAAAACACTACTCTATTTATCATAGATTCATGATACTCAATTCTATTCATTTGGTTTGGAGTGATTGTAAACGCACTGTCAAAAATATCATTATACCTAGACGGAACTTCAAGGTGAATTCTATTATTTACAATAACATCCATAGCATGTTCAATATTGCTAAAATATTTATATAAAAATTTTGGTTGACGTTCTATATTTTTTCTAAAAACAAATTTTTCTTCCCCGTTCATATCTTTTTCCTTTGTTTCTCTACTATTGTAATTGCTTGGTTATTTCTATAAAAAACTCTTTGCTCCATAAGTCTAACTTTGACTTGTCTTTTACAAATGGAAGCACGTCTTCTTTTGCTTGTGTAAAATCTTTTAGATTTTAGCACGGTTTATATGACAACAATCTGTCATATTAACATAATTCCTCTTATGCCTTTATTATTTCTTCATACTATAAGTCAACATGCCTTTTTTAATTTTGAAAATAGCTTCTTTTTTCTTGTTTATGCTTTTTTCTAAAATTCCACAATCAACAAAAGAATTAAGAACTTTTAATCCGCCCGCTTTTGTCATAGTTGAATGTATATATTCAAAAAACATTTTATAGTTAAAATACCCGTCCGGATTATGAGCTATGATTTTTTTAAGATAGCCCCACTCTGTAGAAGTTAAAGAATCCCCCGATTGAGCTAAAAAATTTTTTATCTCTTCTAAATTCTTATACAATAAACTGTATTTTATCGACGTTTCTAAAACATAACCTAAAAAGTACGTTAAATCATTTTTAGTGTTTCGTGTGTTTACTATAGCTTCATAGTATTGTTTTTTATTATCGTTGATAGCCTCACTTAAAAACCATGGCGCTTCACTTATATTAAATAAATAATGCAACCAAAACGAAACCATTCTCGCCGTTCTTCCATTATAATCAAAATATGGATGAACGTATAAAATATAATAATGGCAAATATGAGGTAAAAGTGCAGAATACTTTTTAATTGTTTCAGGATCGTTTACAAACGCAAATAAACTATCCATACACTCTTCAACAATAGAAGCATCCGCTCCTTCATAAGCACCCACGAAAACGCTCTCATGCCTGTAATATGCCCCATCTTTTAATTGATCTTCTTCATCTAGCGAATCTTTGCTTAATAAATTGTACAATTTTAAAAGATTATCTTTGTTAAATGCTGGTTTGTCTTTTATTATAAAATCCATTGCATTAAACATATTTTTTATAATAATATCATTTTTATCAACCAAATTTTCATTGTTGAAAATTTCCCTAATCCGCTTATGAGTTGTGGGAACGTTTTCTACTTTCAACGTTCCTTCAACTTCTGAGAAAATCCTTGATAATAGTATATCGTTAAAATTTCTTTCTAAAAGATTTTTTTTGTTTAAACTAAAATCTTCAACCAATGTTGTTAAATATTGATTAAAATTAGAATTAATATACATACCATCAACAAAAAAGCAGTATTTTGAATTAAAAGTTTTTAACGGCAATCTCTTAATTTTTTCTTCTCCTGCCTCAATCAATATTTCTTTAGTTTTAAAAAACTCTTCTAATTTGTCTCTTGAAAATAAAAAACCTAATTTTTGATTGTATCTTAAATCGTTAATAGTATAGTAGTCGTTACTTAACACTATATCTAAACATTCTTTTTTGTCCATATTGCTCCTCCTATGGTTAGTTTTATTGTAAACTATTTTTTTGCGTTTGTCAACATTATCGTAAACCAAATCGTAAACCCTTTTGTAAACTTTTAGTTAAAAATGTCGTTTACTATATAATAAAAGGAGTTTTGGCGTTGTCAATATGATTATGTCTTAAATGTGTAGAAATTTTTCTATTGTCATTTTAAATTTGCGGAACAATGTCAATGCGTTTGCGGAATAATATTTGGCGTGTTTGCGGAACAATAGCAAGCAAAAAGGCAAGCCTTTCGTGGCTTGCCTTTAAACAATAAAATCTAATCTTTCCTATAAATGTGATACGTCTTTATTATTTTTTCGATTATTTCACCTGAAAAAACTTCTTTGCCTCCAAGTTTTTTAACTAATTTTATGCTTGCTTCATTATCGACTTTTGCCCTATAAAGAATAAATTCAACCCCTTGGTTTTTAAACTCTTTTTCTATGAGAAACTTCGAAACGTTATATCCAACCCCTTGTCCTCGATATTCTTCTTTAATATTTATTTCGAGTTCTGGGCTTTTAGGCAAAGTACAATCAAAACAAATAAACCCCACGTAAACATCTTTTTCGTATATCCCATAAGGTTTACTATTTTTGATAGCATTGCAGTGTATTTTTGTGATTATTTTCGTCATTTGCTCAAAAGTTTTTATATCTTCCTTTGGAGCAGTCGTTTCCTTTTGTTTAAAATATTCTACGTCTTCTTTTGCTCCGCTTAATTTATAAAAATCTTCTTCACTTAATTCTTTCACATAAAAATCTTTAAATATTTTTTGATTTTGTTCGCTGTTCATATACCAACTCTCCTTATAATTTTAAATTATTGTATCATGCAATATATGACAGTTTCAGTCACAATAAAAATTTCTTTTGCCGTTTTTAATGTTTTTTAATAAAAAACACCCATCAAAAGATGAGTGTTTTCTTTTTGGTTGCACGTCCGTCAATTTAATTGAACTATTTAGTTATAAATGGTCAATCGGCGTAATTTTAAGTTTGTAAACCATAAACATAAAAGGCGAGAACTCTCTCGCCTTTAAAACTTAAAATTTACTTTTCCCTTTTACAAAACTTTTCACAGAGCGCTTCTATATAATCTCTTTTTATAAGCGCATCTTTCCACTCTTGGGGTATACTTTCATACCCATAAAGCGCTCCAGCTAAACCGCCCGCAATAGCAGCAATAGTATCCGTATCATCTCCTAAATTTACAGCTTTCAACACACAATCTTTATACGAATTGGTAGTGTATAAACACCATATTGCAGCTTCTAAAGAATGAACCACATAGCCATCACTTATAATATCTTTTTCAGTTGCTCTATGATAAGTATCAGGGTCTTCCCATATATGGTCAATATCTGCAATTTGACGGCATAATTTTAATGAAAAGAAATCAAATTCAGGGTTGCCCATATAATATCTTCGTGCTTTTCTTAAACCTCTACGGATAGCTTCTTTTCCTCTAAATTGATGAGTATCATCTAATAATTCCCATAAAACAAAAGCATATATACCACAAGCCATTTTAGAACGGGGATGAGCATGAGTTAAAGCAGATGCTAATTCAATAATTTCAATCTTTGTTTTAGTGTTTGTGCCCAACCCATAAGTATATAAAACAAAAGGATGAATTCTCATTAAAGAACCATTACCGTTTGCACGTTCATCAGTTAAACCACACTCACGCCAAGATATATTTTCTTTCATATAGCGTTCTATAGCGAAACTGCAAGTGTTTCCAACGTCAAACATTTCTCCGGTAGGTGTAAATAAATCTTCGTAATACCATCTAGCAAAATTTAACATTACCTTATCAAAATTAAGTTTTCCACCATCAAAAGTGTCTAAAGCGCATAAAGACATACTTGTATCATCTGACCAAGAACCTTTTGGCATAGGATAAGTACCATATCCTTGCATACTCGTAACAGGATTTTCTTTTAATTCTTCTCTTGACATAAACTCAACAGGAACACCTAACGCATCGCCAATAGCGTGCCCAACCATGACAGATTTGACTTTATCTATATAATTCTCCATCATACTCCTCCTTGTAGCTTTTTTATTAACTAAACAAAAGTATAAGCAACAAAATAACCCATCCTCCCGGTATAGCAACTAAAAGACATGTTCCTAAACCTTTCAAAATATCACTATTATCTGTTCTTCGCATATTTAGACTCCTAACATTCATTTATAATGGCATAACACATCAAAGGTGACAATTTCTATCATATTTATTTCTTTTTCTTAACCTTAACCGTAGCTTCTATTTCCTCATTCCAATTATCACTAACTTTTCCCGTTTTACGATATTCCGATATGTTTTTACTCATTGCACAATACATAACCTCAGTTCCTTCTTCCACGCTATAGTTCGCAGCTCTTTCTCTACGAATACCAATATGCTCTGCAGTTTCAACTGCATCAATATTTGCAGCAACAAAGAAGAACTCCCATCCATATTTTTCTTCTTGTCTTTTTATCATTTCTTTTACACGTTGACTTGAATATTCTCTACTCGCATTTTCCATCCCGTCCGTCGTGATTAAAAATATAGTTTTGCCCGGAACATCTTCTTTTCTCGCATATTTATGAACGTTACCAATGTGGTGAATTGCTCCACCAATAGCATCTAAAAGCGCCGTGCAACCATTAACTTGATAATCTTGCTCTGTCATTGGTTCAATCTTCTTAATATCTACTCTATCGTGTATAACCTTTGATGTATTAGAGAAAAGCACCGTAGAAACGTAAACCGTTCCTTCTTCTTTTTTCTGCTTTTCTATCATAGAATTAAAGCCACCTATTGTATCTTTTTCCGTACCAGACATTGAACCGCTATTATCCAAAATAAATACAAGTTCAGTTGTGTTTTTAGAATTAACCTTTTTTTCTATTTCCTTTGGTATTCCACGAGGTTCTACGTCATCCATTTTAATGCCACCACAATTTGTTATAACTTCTTTCTTCATAAGAAATCCTCCTAAAATAAAAATATGACTACTTGGTTTTTTAACCTTGTAGCCATATTGTAACAAATTAAAATATTAAATTGGTCGAATGTCAGGCGACATCATTTATCAAATATTTTTTTATTTTCTAAAATCAGTTGTGCTAATTATTTTACCACCATATGAGTAAGCAACAAACATCAGTTTACCTTTATTATCAAACCACTTAAATGTTATTGACCTTCTTTCTGGTCTTAAAGCTGAATAATCCCTACAATACTCTGTTTTATCTGGTCTTCCCAATTTTGTTTTTCCCACATCGTTAGCAGACATTCCATAGTAAGGACCCTCAGCAGAAATCACACTTGAACTTGGCGGAGCCTTATATTCATAAACACAACCACCATTTTTATAAACAGCCGTAGTATAAATTTTATACGTATCTTCACCACATATATAACAATTTACTACAACATCTCCACTGTCAAGCTTAGTATGACTCGTCAAATAATACTCTATTCTTGTCATTTTTTCGTAAGATAATGTATCTAAATTACTTGAAGACACTTCAACTCCATATTTCCAAACATCTGAATATGGTTCTGTGAATTTAATCTCAATATCCTCTAATCCAAATTCGGATGATAAATAATTTTCAATCTCAAATCTTATTTTGTTCTTTTCAGATACTTTACAAATAACTATTATAGAAACTATAACAAGAACAACCGCGACACATATTAAAGCTATCTTTCTTGGGGTAGTTAATATTTTTGCATTGCCTAATTCATCAACCTGATTTTCTAATAATTTATCCGCAATCCAATTTATTCCCAAAGCTAAACCAAATCCAATTGCTCCACCTATAGCGCCACCACCTAAAATAGACACAAAAAAAGGAATCAAATGGATTATAAGAAATATTATACTAAAAATCCCATATTCCCACTCTAATTCATTTTCTTGATACCATTCCAAGCCCCGTTGGCTAAAAAGTAAAACTGCTCCTGCTATAGCTCCAGCAATTATTAAAATCCAAAAGAATACACTTGGTAATCGATGTCCTTTGAATATTTTTGTTTTTCCCATTATTGCCGCCCTAAAAACTTCCTAATAGAACTTGGTCAAACTCAAATAGTGCCTCATTTATTTCGTATATATTATAATTCCCACTTTTAATAAAATATCTAATTATTTTATCAAACACATTACTACGAGATAATGTTAATCCAGCAGTAGAAAGTAAATGTTGAGTTTCATCAAAATCTAATTTGAGTGCAACGGCAAAAGCAATAGCAGTTTGCTTACTTGGTTTTTGCTTTGGATTATTCTTTAATTTATTGAAAGTTTTTCTATCTACGTTAGCCCTTTTATAGCATTCAACGTCTGTTGTTCCCTTTTTGTGGATATAGTCAAAAAGAGTTTCCATAAACGGTTTGTCCATATCTTTTAAATAAGAAGAAAGAGATTTTAATTTTCCATTCGGTTCACGAATTGAGGAATTTAACATCATTCCATCAAACGATTCCTCAGCTAAAGAACAGCTTTTTACCTTTTTACTAAAATAGGCATTAACTAAGTCTCCATCCTCTACTTCCTCGTCTTCTTCAATTTCTTCGTTTATGTAATCTTTAATGTCATTAAAGAGCTCTTTACTGAACTCATAAGAAGTTTTATCATAAACACAAAGATATACCGCCATTTCGTTTTCATATAAATATTCCGAAATAACCTCTATAGCGAACTTCAAGACTTGGTCCTTAGGATATCCATACGTTCCAGAAGATATCAGTGGAAAAGCAATAGAATTACAACCACATTTTGTTGCTAATTTTAGACTTTCGATATAACAAGATTTAAGAATTATACTTTCACCCATATAGCCACCTTGCCATATAGGTCCAGAAGTATGAATTACATATTTCGATGGTAAATTATATGCACCTGTAATTTTTGCACAACCCAGACCAAGAGGATACATCTTTTGACATTCCTCATCAAGCAACGGTCCAGCAGCATTGTGAATTGCTTCATCAACACCGCTATATCCAATCATTTCTCTATTAGTTGTATTTACGATTGCATCGCATTTAACTTTTGTGATGTCTTGTCTAATTATATGTAATGGCAATCAAAAAACCTCCTTTAATCCCCTAACTTTACAACTCCATTTCCCCAACAATGCTTGTAACTCATTGGTCTCACTTTACCATCAGCAAATTGTACCCTAACGGTATCATCTTTAACATCTATCACAACACATCTTCCAAATGTACGATGAATCCACACACATCCCTTTTTCTTGCGTTGTTTTTCTTCATCAAATTGTTCTCTAAATTCATTAATTGTTTCGGAAGCAATCATTTCTTCATTTTCTTCATCTACTTTGACATTATCTTGCTCAAATTCATCCTCAATTATATCAGCAGGAACCTCACCATTATATAATCGCATCATATAATTATACAGTAATTCCTGAATCTCTTTTTCATCCAAACTATCTAATAAAATTCCTCCCCCTAGAGCATTAAGATATTGTAAAGCAGGTCTTAAATATTCTTTTACCGTTAATTTTTTTCCTTCATCTGCAATTTGATTCCACGCTTTGCTAACTCCACGAGTTATGGTTTGGTTAGAAGAAAACGTATTACTGTAAAAAAGTTCATTCGTTTTCGTTGCGAAATCTTCAGGTCCTAGATTATCCAATATTTCAAATCTATTTTTTTTATCTGCTTCATATGATACTTTCCCAACCCACCAATATTTTGCTAATGTGTTTCTAAAAAAACCTGCTCGAATTCCACCACTAAAGAAAAACCTTGATAGTATCGCACTAGCATCTTTTTCGCTATCTTTTAATTTTAGATTTCTATAATCCCAACGATTGACAACATAATCATAAAATGTGCTATGGCAAAGCCCCGCCCACAAACGTTCATCCGATGCTTGCGATTCGCTTATTTTTAATAATTTTGAGTACATTATTTTACAATTCTCAATATCCACTTCACCTTTTTTATTAGTTAATGGCATAAGTTCAAAATCAGGTATTTCCATAAACACCTCGAAAGGGTCATAGTCAAACAAATCCTTTACCCATAAATTGTTTTTTTCTATATAATATTTTTCGTAAAAGGCACCTATATTTGCTTTCATATAATCTAGTGCTTTCTGTTTCATAAAATATAATTTCATATTTAATCCTCTAGTGCAACTCCTAATCCTACAAATGCTTCCGTTATTGGCATATTCAACATTTCCTGAGCAGATTCAACACTTGACTTTTCACCAAAAACAATATCATTTTCAAAATCTTTGTTGTTAATTTTACAAGCTTTTGATAATTTTTGGTACCAATAATTACCTTTATACATTGAACAATCTCCATTCATTCTCATTTGTTCAATCGCATATATTAGTGCAGGCAAAATTATTAAAGATGTCATCAATGGCTCCATTACAGGATTGTTGTGATATTTAATATATTCATTATATGTCGTTTCATCTACATAAATTTTTATTTTATGCCCACTCAATTCGCAAGAAATAGCTCGCCTTGCATAAGCATCTGCATTAGTAATTTTTACAATCGTAAAGAAAGCATCATCTTTCTTTAACTCCTCATAATTCTTTATTACTCTTACTGTTGGTAAATTGCGATATGCTAAAATTGCACCCTTTGGGAAATACAAATCTTCTTCTCTATAATCCTCATTTAGTTTATTGTTAGCATAATGTTTTATTTCTCTATTCGCTATTATTGCACCTAATAGTGCTACTTCTATATTTACTTTCGTTTTAGGAATTTTAATGGTCTTTCTTTCTCCAAGTACTCTAAAAATTTTACGATAAGCGGTATGAGAACACTCTACGTGTATAATGATATTTGCTACACCGTCTCTTACTAACCATAATAATTCTTCATTGTTCTCTATATTAACAGTAAAATCAATAACAATATCGTTAAGTTCTTCCTTTACTTCTGTTTTTATATTAAAAGAACAATCCACGTAATCATCATTTTCCTCACATAAAACCGGATAAGGAAACAATCTATTTTTAATTTCCATAAGCCCTTACCCCCATAGCGTAATTAGATTGACCATAAATCTCAAATTCTATTATGCTTTTCTTGCCACATTCAACCGAACTAATTACAATATGACCATCCTGTAACCAAGCATTTACATTTATACCTTTTATGCTCTTTATGTTCAACCTTAAATTTTTACCGTTTTCTCCAATCGTAACAATTTCTATTTCTCCCTGTACTATGTTTTCATCAGGAATAAAGATTAATTTATTACTCCTATTATAGCCTTTTATAATTCGTGCAGAAACATTTACTTCATGCATTTTATCATATATTGAATCATCTCCTGAATCATCATCAACTCCTTTGCGCCCTGTTGGTAAACCTCCTTTTTCTCCTGTCGGTGCCCTATGTCCGCTTTCTGAACCTTCATCGTCTATTCTTCCCCTTTTTAGCTGTTCTTTAGGTTTTCCATATTGTCCACCAATATCTTTTACCTTAAACTTTCTATCAGTTGGTTCATCTTGGATGATAGTCATTTCTTTTACCTTATCAACAATATTTTCTGATTTATCTCCTCTTTCATCTTCGTTTTCGGTAGCAAAGAACGCATTTACATCAATATCAATTTCTTCACCGATATTTTCTTTTACCTTTTCTAAGATGGTTTCCCTTACCCATTCTTCTATCTCATTTTTATATTTCCGAGCCAATTGTTCATCTGGATGTCTCTTGGGTTCCCAAGCGTTATGTTGGGGGTTCTCCATATTTCTAAAAAAAGTATTTAAGTCTTTCCCCTCCAATTCTAAGAAACCAACAAAAGGAATCGCTTTAGGCAATGCAGAAATGTCAGCAATCTTCATTCCTGACTTTCTTACAACCAATATCTTCTTTATAGCATCAGGATAATATAACAACCTTAAATTCAAATACCCCATATTATAAAAATTTTTTCTTTCCGAAACAACTCTTTCATTTTCTTCTATAACTTTCAAAAATGAATCTGCGTGTTTTGTTTTAGGTAAAAATCTCTTTATATAGCCTGATAAATTATTTTTGTTTAAGATAGTATCATCAATTTTTACTTCCATCTTTCCCGAATATAACGAATAAAGGAAGTTTTCAAGTAGTTCAATTATAATATCGCTTTTCCAATCTGCGCCCTTGTCTGCCCAACTATCAAAACCCAATATGAACAAATCCGTTCCATATTCGTTCCTTTTGTTCAACTTGTCTAATAATTCTAGTGATTCAAATGGTTTATCATGTATTCCATCACTATAATAACCTGACGAACTCTTAATTCCTTTTGCTGCATCATTATCATTTTCTTCTCTAAATGATACCAAATGCGTTACGCCTTGAACTGCACGTACGCCTTGAACATCATATGTCCTATAAAATAACGTGTGAAGTTGGGAAACTGCAAATGGCGCATATTTCCCTATACCAAATGCTCCTGCTGCATCATTTGCCTGTTTTACACAAAATGCCTTACCTTGAACTAATCCTTTCCAAGGCGTATCAAGTCTAGCATCAAAAGCTCCCGTTAAACCCGTTGTATTATAATCACTGATTCTTAAGACGTATATCTTTTCCTGCTTTATTGCTGATATTGTTTTATCAATAAATCTACGAGTTTGTTCGTTTTTTTCTCCTGCCCAAAAGTGAGAACACTTAACAAGTATCTCTTTCAACTCTTCAATTCCGGGAAAATCTTTTGTACGTATATAATATCTTTCAATTTCAACCCTTAAAGGTTTGCTTTCATTATATTTAGCATCAAGCGAATTTTGGCACGCTTCACGTGCCATAGCTCTTATTGGTTCTCCCTTAAACATTTCTACGCCGGGATCAGATGGTCCCTCTATTGTAAAACTTGGTGAAAAAAACCACTTACTCATTTGTGTTTCTCCTTAAGTGTATTATAAAATTAATTAATGGACTTCAAGTGCCTCATCATCTCATCTAAACATTTCTTAAACGATGTCTTTGTATTTTTTAATTCTCCACAACTATCTCTTGCCTCTACAACGTGCGGATATCCAGGTTATTCCTTTAATTTTTGTATAAAACTTGAATATCTATCACTCCTTGCCTCTTTATGCAAACAAGGACCAACAATTATGCCTACATACGAAATTAAATATGGTTAGATTCTTTTTCCTAATGTATCCATTTTGTCATATATTGGTCTCAAATTTACAATCTCGCTTTGTTTAACACTTAATTCACTTTTATATGACAATCTAAATCCCATTTTTTCTCCTTTTGTTTACTTTAACAATCTTCCATTACTGTAATTATTATATAATATTCATTCTAAAATTGGTCGAATGATATGCGACAACTACAATTTATTTGATTTTTTCTTCAAATTAAAATTTTCTCTTTGAAACTTTACTCTTTCTTTTTGTCATATATTTATCTTGCTTATAACTTCATTTTTATCAATAATCTTCTCCATCTAATAAATCAAGAATTTTTTCTATATCTTTTACTGTAACTTTTTCTTCTTCAACGCCTTTTGCTGTTTCTGAAAAAACGGTTGTTTTTACTTTTTCTTTTATTTGTGGCATGTAATCATTGTCCTTATAATGCAGTAAAAACTGATTCGAAAGTTGAAGTATATCATCATAGATATATGGTAGATTTATCAAAAAAACAAATAACACTGGGTCTAAACTATGTGTTGTTTCATCTCCATATAAATTCTTTACATCATGCTTTTCCCAGAATTGTATTAATGCCTCTTTTTGAACTTGTGTCCCAGAATATGCAGCCTTGGCTTTATCTATTTTTTCTGACAACAGCGTAATAAATCCATGTATTTTACTTGGTGCAAATTTTTGTTTTACTTTATCGTATTCAAAAAAAACATCACTATCCAAAGCTTGCATAAGTCTTCTATTACTTAAACTCTCTGCAAACCCCGCATAAATAAGAAAAAAATCGTACAATTTAAACAATTCCTTGCCTGTAATTAGTAATCTTTTTGAATTAACTAATTTTTTTCGGTCTATTTGGGCATAAGTAAAAATATCATAGATTTTCCCATTACGCTTTTCTGTTAATTTCGTTAAATTTCTAACAAGTTCATTTTTTATATTTTCATAAACTATTTGTTTGCTAAAATCTCTTTTAATGTTTAAGGAGTTTTTCAATACTGTTGCAATATCATTAAAGCTAGAAAATTGATAAATCCAATTTCCACTAGGATATTCCTTTTCTTCCGATTCGTTAGCAGCTTTCATTTCGGCATTTCGTCCAACCTCATCCAAAAACCTAAAAATATCCCCCGCTTCCCTTAAAATTTTACTCTCATGTTCTTTAACAAGCAATTTTTCTTCTTCTTGAAGTTTTAGGTTTAGCAAAACTTGTTCTAGTCCTTTTCTATCTTCTCGAACATCGAAAATCTCTTTTCTTACAAAATTAATTAACTTTATTTGTCCCTTTTTAAAAAGCTCATATGCTCGCCTATATTCAGCTCTAGTTATTGTTATTTTTTCAGTTCTTCCAAACGCTTTTTTATATGTATATATCCCACCAGCTCTCGCCCCTATCAACAATATATAATAGTCACAAGTTGTTATTGCATCAAGGCATGCTTCGTATGAATTGTTTTTGTTTGAATTTTGAAAATCCACATTTTCAGAAGTTACTACTTCAAAGTTGTTTTCTTCTAAAAAATATTTAATTGCAGAACGCAAATCCTTAAAATCATATATAGTTGAACTGATAAATACTCTGGGCTTTTTCATATATCCTTCCTTTTTTCACTCAAGTATTAAATTTTTTATTGCGCTATATCGGTTATTACTTCTTTCGCCCAAAAACTCTTTTAATCCACGATAAAAATCTGCTTTTCTTTTCGTCTCTATTTACTTCTACCGAAGACGAAACTTCAACACTTGTTTCTTTATCAATTGTATTGTTGTCTCCCACGTTTGAATTTTTAATAACCGTTTTTTCCTTTGTTGTTGAATTGTCGTTCACAATAAGATTTAGCGTATCAAATAAAACAGACTTCTCTTTTTTACCAATCTTTTCACTTCCAATATCTAAATTATCAAGGCAACCAAATTGTTTATCAAGTTCTATCAATATTTTTAAAGCCTTACTACTCACCGAACTTAATAATCTTGCAAATTCAGTAGGATAAATAATTTGACTAATTTTTACGCATTGAACCCCTTGTAGCCAACCATTACGAGTTTTTTGTTCAACCTCTCCAGCTAAATAGGACAAATCTCTACTAACGCCCTGTTCTGTTTTAGAAAATTTTTCAACTTCAGACAAGGGGTCATAAATTTTTTGGACAGATAATCTTTCAACGGTGGAAGATTTTAACCACGTCAAAGATAATGGTTGATTCGTAATTTGAAAACCACCATTAATGCCAGAATAAGTTAATTTACAACCATGAAAAACCCTATATTCCGGCAAGTTATCTTCATCTAGATAACCATAAAGTTCCTTTTCTGCCCATAATTTTATTTGTTCATTGTCCAAATCACTTGCTAAAACGTAAATCCTTTTTAATGCTATTTCTAAAGATATTTCATTATTAACAAGTTCTTTGATAATCCTGCTTTTAGCCATTAATTTCTCCTAAGTTTTATCTGCATGTTTTAACATAAAATCTTTTTACACAAATAAATTTAATGTTATTCCTTACTCTTATTTTTTTGGTTTTCTACATATCCCAACATATACAAAAACGCAGGGGCAGGCATACGATAAATGCTTTTTTCGCCATACTCACATTTACCAAAATCCGTTGCTTTTTTAGTTATAACTAAATTTGGGAATTTTTCGTTTGTCATTTCCACTATTGCATCCGATTCGCTTATTTTTGCTTGGTCTCTGTATTTTACTTCTATCATAATGGTTGGGAACTTTTTAGACTTTACAACAATATCTATTTCGCC
The DNA here is from genome assembly GCA_045637965.1 of Christensenellaceae bacterium. GTDB lineage: Bacteria > Bacillota > Clostridia > Christensenellales > Borkfalkiaceae > HGM11412. Next base: position 48,311 of record JAZUAK010000002.1, read on the forward strand.
TTCTTTTTTTCCACCCCTATAATAACCAACTTTCGTTGAACCATCATAATAAAAAGCTTTTATATGTTTATAAATAGCCGTTTCTGCAATTATGCCCAACTCTTCGGGGTCATTTGTAATATCGTCTTTCATTAATACCGCATTTCTTACCGCAGCATCAGCAATATATATTTTATCTTGAGTCTTTAATAATTGCTTTGCGCCTACGTTTATTACAGGACTGATATATATCAAATTAGCACTTTCCAAATAGCCGATATATTTATCTATTGTGTTACGACTCACTCCCTCAAGCTCTTTACACATCGTTTGAAGATTTATAATGTTTGATGATGTATAACATAAATACAAGAAAATCTTTTCAATGTCGCTTATATTACGAATCGCATAAATAGAAGGCAAGTCTCTTTTTAAGGCTTTGTCAACAATGTCTTCTCTTAAAATTCTTTGAGCATAGATATCATCCATACTTTGTGCTAATTCTGGAAATCCGCCCACTTGTAAATACCTTATAAAATGCACTTGCAACATCGATAATTTGTTAAAAATTTCTGTTTGTTCTTGCAAAGGTCTCAAATACATTTGTGTCGGCTTTAAATCTATTGGTAAGTCTGGAACTTTTATATTTAACAACTGGCAATATTCAAAAAATGACAAAGTTGGGACATGTATTATAACCCATCTCCCCAAACCACTTTCAGTTGTTTTTTCTTCTAGTATAGGACTAGCGGAACCCGTTGCCATTACCTTGATATTTGGTTGTGTATCATATAAAATCTTTAACCATCTATCCCAATCATCAGCATATTGTATTTCGTCGAAAAAGCAATAAATTGTTTCGCTACTTGAAATATTAGAACGATAAACATCTAAAACCTTTTCTATGGTGCACAGCTTTAATAAAGGATGGTCGAAAGAAATAAATAATATATCTTTTGGCGAAACCCCCGACTCCAATAATTTATTTATAGCTTGATACATTATGGTTGTTTTACCTGTCCTTCTTGCTCCACATAAAATAACCGACCTTCTTATTGGATGCGATAACGTTTTTATTGCTTCATAATAAGCAAATCTTCTCATAGGTTTATTAAATTCCTTTTGAATAGCACCAGTTTGCCACCAAGGATTATAAGAAAATAATAAATTTAATATATTTTCTGGATTTGCTAACATCATTTTTCTGTTTCTCCTAGAAATGTTTTTTCTAAATTCTAACATATTAATTTCAAAAAGTCAATAGCAAATGACATTTTTTATATATATAATTGTCAGTATGTTGACAATCTTTTGTAAAAATATGTCAAATTCAGTATTGTTGGCGCCTTTTATTGTCTTCTATCATAGAACTACTTAAATATATATTATAGATAATAATAAATATAGCGCATTGCTCTTTTTTAATTTTTTATATAATATCATACAATATATGACATAAGCTGTCATATTTACTATGCTATACTTAAAGAAAAGGAGTAAAAGATGAAAGTTAATCGTGCGTATAAGTTAAATAAAGAAAAACAACCTGCCGAAGAAAACGGCAAGTTCCTTTACTACTTTTATAACAACCACAAGTTAGACTCTATTGCCGTAGATGAAGAACAATGGGAAAA
>JAZUAK010000003.1:0-300251 GCA_045637965.1 Christensenellaceae bacterium
GCAGTTAACGAACTTGTGCGCCGCTTATAACGGCTTAAATTAAGACGTTAGTTTGGGTGTTAGACGAGGCGTGCGAGCATTTGCGAAAGGAGATGTACTTGTTGTACACGAGTGAGCAAAGCGGAGCACAACGACGTATAATGCCCGAAATAACGGCTTAAAGTTCGTTGTCTAAGTTCCAAGAACGATATATATGCTTGATTACGTCTAAGTGCGCTTCACAATCTAAGAAGTGCGCTTTTACTTGTTCGCCTTGTTCTTCGTTCTTAAAATCTATGGCGTATTGTGGGCTAAGCATGTAACGATACATACTTTCAATTTCTTTGCAGAAATCATCCCAACCTTTAACCCATTCGCCTTTTTTGAGTTCTTCGTTACGAGCGTAGAAACCGTCCATAATCTCTTTCTCAAGGTCGCCGGTTGCAAGATCCATACCGTCAACGCCTTCTTTTTGATAAATTGGGTGGAAATTAAGTTTAACGCTATCTTTATCCGCTACAACACCAACCATTAAACTCGTTTTCCAAGATTCACGATTGGTCTTTACAACGAAGTTTAAGTTGCCTTGGCCGTATACGATATGACCGCCTTCGTATTCTTCATAACAACCGATACAATGGCTGTGTTGAGTTAATACTACCGACGCACCCGATAATACCATTTCTCTCATGTGCTCTAAGAGCCTTGGCGACGGATAACGGCAATGTTCTTTACCACCGTGATAAACTACTATAACGTGGTCCGCATTCTTCTTTGCTTCTTTAATTTCACGCATGGTTTGGAATACTTCGTAAGGATTAGTTCCCATTCTGTTAGGAAGAGCGTACGAATATTCGTGTTCGCAAACGTTAATGATTGCAATTTTTACGTCCTTATCTTCGATATAGTAAATTTTCCTACAATCAACGTCGTCTTTACCAACACCAGCGTAAGGAAGACCTACTCTGTCAAGGTTATCCATAGTATCTTGAAAACCTTTCTTACCAAAGTCAAACACGTGGTTGTTTGCAAGCATAACGTCAGTTACGCCAAATTCTTTTAAAGAATCAGCGCAAAGGGGATCAGCCTTAATACCGGGGCCGAATTTTTTAACTTCTTTTTCTTCTTTTGTAAGAGCGCATTCAAGGTTAACTACGAAACGATCGTAATCTTTAACCACTTTATCAATATCGCCCCAAACGAGTTTATGATTCTTTTCAACGAATCCCTTTTCAGTAAACGGAGTAGGAACTAAGTCCGCACCAAACAATAATTTCATAATTTATACCTCCCAGCCGAGTTTTTTAATTTCTTCATTTATGGCGGTCCACTCGGCATCTCCGCCCCAATTATGCCCTTGCTCAGTAAAGAGAAGACGGCACTTATCTTCAACCCCTTCCGCTTTGTAAATAGCCTTAGCCGTGGCAAAAGCCTTTTCTACGCCTTTCGGTGGGAATAAATAATCTTTGTTACCTGCGATAAAGAGAACGGGCTTACCGTTTAGCAAGCACGCTAAATCGCCCATTTCAAAATATCTCATCGCACTTGGAATCATATTGCAAGGACAATGGTACATCGCCATAATAGAATCTTCATAATTACAGAACGCGTAACCTGGAACTGCCAACTTAATTCTATCGTCAAAGCAAGCCGAATAGAAGGTAGCCGTTCCACCACCAGATACGCCCATAACGAAAATTTTGTCAACGTCTACTTGGTCTTTAAAAAATTCCATAGCGTCTATCGCCTTAGAAACGTCCCACATTCTTTCTGCTAAAACCGTTCTTCCAAGTTCAATCGCTGCAAACGCTAAAAACGTGCACATTCTTAAACTACATTTATCGTGAACGTTAGTGTACCTTTCACCCATAGCGCGTTGCTCGATTGCAAGGCACGCATAACCGTTGTTTACCGCTTGAACGGCAAAATCTAAATTAGAAAAATGCTCGTCACCTTCAAACTTTTGAACTCCAATGGTGTTATGGAACCCTGAAGAGTGACCTTGCAACGCTATTGCTAAAGGATATTTCTTTTCGCCCTTGGGTACGCATAAGTAACAAGGGACGAAAGAGCCAACTTCACTTTCAAATACGAAACGAGTTCTCGTGTAATTACCCATATCCAAAACTTCTTCAACGGAAACGTTAATCGGGCAAGCGTTAGCAATAACGGAATCCATACCGATAAGTTCAAAGAACTTATCTTTTATTTGACTTTTCCACTTTGCGTAATCGTTTGCGGGATTATAAGCAAGTTTTTTCTCTTGGTTTTTGATTAAAGACTTAAAACATAAATCGCCGTTTATTTCAGTCATATAAGCCTCCCATTTAAACTTATCATAAGTTTAACAAATAAAAATACCCGTGTCAATAGATTTAAAAAAATAACACGGATATTTAAAAGTTTAATTAAGCAGTAAATTGATAAATTCTAAATTTTCCATTCCTAAAATATAATCGCCGATTTTAACGGATGATAGAACGCTTGAAACGTCGCTCATTTTCACGCCTTTAAGTTTATTTTCAAGTTCTTCAATCGGTAACACGCCGAAGAAATCGCCTTCGATTTTTGCATTGATAATCGCGTCGTTCTTCATTGAAAGTTCTATCGAAACAAGACCGAAACTAAACCTGTTTTTAACCGTTTTTGTATAGTCGGAAACTATCGCTCTGTCGGGATATAACCACCCTATAGATTTATTTCTCTCATATAAAGCGTTAATTTCAGGATTTTCTTCGACCGATATAATTTCAGGATTATAGGTAGTGATTATAAAGGAAGAAAGGCGTGCAATAAAGTCGTCAACGCTTAAAGATTTATCTATAAGCGTTGAGACGTTCTCAACCCTTGAACGAGTTGACTTTACCGCCTTTGATTTTAGTTTCGTTTCGTCAACGTTGAGAACGGTTGATAAAAACTCTAAGTCGCTTGAAAATAGCAAAGTTCCGTGATGAAGAACTCTATTGCCAACCCTATGCTGAGCGTTGCCAGAGATTTTTTTATCGCCTACTAATATATCGTTTCTACCCGATAGCGTAGCCGTTAAACCTAAAGTTTTAAGGGCGTTTAAAATAGGCTCGGCGTAATAGGAAAAGTCTATGCCGTCCGTCTTAGCGTTAGGCGTGATAAAAGAATAATTTACGTTACCTTCATCGTGATAAACCGCACCACCACCCGTTATGCGCCTTGCTAATTTTACGCCGTTTTTTTCAAGAACGGGCTTGTTTATTTCGGCGAAAGCGTTTTGGTTTTTACCAATAACTACCGTGGGGGAATTTTGCCATAGCAAAAACACTTCTTCTAAAGAAGTTGAAAAAAGATATTCTTCCACCGCTAAGTTATAGTGTGGGTCTATCGTATCTAAAATAGAAAATTTCATAAGTTTAATCAAAACGGGAGCGTTAACGGCTCCCGTTTATTCAGTTATTATAAGCCTTTTTTAGATCTGTCGATCTTTTCAATATCGGTAAAGTTCGTGGTGGGAACGTGACCGGGAAGTGGCATAATCTTTTCGTGAAGAGCGTCAATAATCCATTCGGGTTGCGGGAAGAAACTCTTTTCAAGTTCGAATGCGGGTGTAATCCAGTTTCTTGAACCAACAACGACTGCAGGACCGTCAAGATAATCAAAGCACATTTCGGTAATGTTAGAAGCCATATCTCTCATTACTGAACCACGTTCACAAGCATCGCCAACGAAGATAATCTTACCAGTCTTTTTAACCGATTCAATAACCTTTTCATAATTGAACGGAACGATAGAACGAGTATCGATAACTTCAGCGGAAACGCCGTATTTTTCTTCTAAGATTTTAGCCGCTTCAAGAGCCCTATAAAGTACGGCACCGATAGTTACGATAGTAACGTCCTTACCTGCTTTCTTAATATCGGGTTCGCCAAACGGAATTTCGTAATGACCTTCGGGTACGCCACCGGGTAAGAAGTCTTCGCCGATACCGTAAATTCTTTGAGATTCAAAGAATACGACGGGGTCAGTTCCTTCAAGAGCGGAAGTCATTAAACCCTTAGCGTCAGACGGAGTTGACGGGAATACGACTTTAAGACCGGGAATATGAGCGCAAAGCGCAGTCCAATCTTGAGAGTGTTGAGCGCCGTATTTAGAACCAACGGAAACTCTTAAGATAATGGGCATTTTAAGAATACCGGCACTCATTGCTTGCCACTTAGCCATTTGGTTGAAGATTTCGTCGCCTGCGCAACCGATAAAGTCAGCGTACATAAGTTCAACGATTGCTCTACCACCGCACATTGCGTAACCTACTGCCGAACCAACGATTGCCGATTCGGAAATGGGCGAGTTGAAGAATCTGTGATACGGAACTGCTTCAGTCATCTTCTTGTAAACGCCGAACGCACCGCCCCAGTCACGATTATCTTCACCGTAAGCGATTAAAGTCGGATCTTCATAGAACTTATCAATGATAGGTTCAAACAAGCCGTCGCAAATATTGTACATTTTCATCTTGGAAACAGGTTTGCCGTTAGCGTCTTTAGAAGTTCTAACCTTACCCTTGATTTCCTTAACACGCGGGCATTCTTCCTTAGGCATAAGCATATCTGCTTCGCGAGTAGTATCAAAACTCTTAACCTTTTGGTTAGAGAACATGATAGAAGAGATTGCGTCGGGTTCTTTATTTAAATCCATACGCGGAGACATTTCATCGTTGATAGCGAGTTTCATGATTTCAGTCATGCGCTTAACGATATCTTCCTTAATAGCGTCAAACTCTTCGAGTTTAGCAACGCCACCCATAACGAGTTTAGCCTTGTACGCTTCAATCGGGTCAGCATTCTTCCATGCTTCGATTTCTTCAGCCGTTCTATAAGTAGAAGAGTCTGACGGAGAGTGACCGGAAACACGATAGGTAACAACGTCTAAAAGCGCAGGGCCTTTACCTTCAAGAAGAAGTTTCTTCTTTCTTGCAACGGCATCGATAACTGCTAAGGGGTCGTAACCGTTAACGCGTTCAGCGTGCATTTGTTCGGGATTGAAGCCTGCGCCAAGGCGAGCAACCATATCGTAACCCATAGTTTCACCACGAGTTTGACCACCCATACCGTAGTGGTTGTTGAACACGTTGAATAAAATGGGAAGACCGCCGTCTTCATACTTGCCGTCCATACCCCAAAGTTTAGTGATTTGGTCCATAGAAGCAAAGTTCATTGATTCTAAAACTGGGCCACGACCGGTAGCGCCGTCACCAAAGTTAGAAACGATAATACCAGGCTTGTGGTTAGAACGCTTATAAAGTGCTGCACCGAGCGCGATAGGACCGGAAGCACCTACGATAGCATTATTGGGCATTAAGCCGAAAGGAATGAAGAATGCGTGCATTGAACCGCCTAAACCACGGTTAAAGCCCGTCTTTCTTGCAAAGATTTCAGCAAGTGCGCCGTAAAGAAGGAAGTTAATAGCAAGTTCTTTAACGTTACCGCCAGCGTTCATGTGTTTTTCAACAACCGATAAAACTGAACCGTCTAAGAATTCTTTCATAATATCGTAAAGTTCTTTATCGTCAAGTTTTTCGATAGACGATAAGCCTTTAGCAAGAATTTCGCCGTGAGAACGGTGAGAACCAAACGATAAGTCGTTAATATCTAAGCAGTACGCTTCGCCTACTGCCGATGCTTCTTGACCGATTGATAAGTGAGCGGGACCGGGGTTGTTGTATTGAACGCCGTTATATTCACTCTTAGTTTTAACTTCGTTAAGCATAGTTTCGAATTCACGGATAATAGCCATATCACGATAAATTCTAAGCATATCTTCTTTAGAATAGATTTTTAGTTCTTCTTTTAAGGTTTTATTGTATTGACAAACGGGAATATCTTCAAATTTAATATAACCTTTTTCAAAGGCTTTCGCCGGATCTACGTACTGACTCTTTGGCATAATATATCTCCTTCAATTTTTAAATTGATTTTATTTTTTAATTTTTAAGTTGATGAACTCAAGTTTTATAGAACAAGTATTTAAGGTTTCAGTTTGGGTGTTAGACGAGGCTCGCGCCAAACCAAGTTTGTTAGAATGAAGTTTAAGGTACTAATTACAAGTATATCAAGGCTCGCGAAGATTGCGGGGTGAGTTAGACCTTGTTGGTCAACGAAGTCCGCAAACTAAGCAGAAACGATGATAGACGCCGTAATTAGTGCATTAAAAACATTGTTTCGCGAATAACTTCACATACGGTAGGATGTGGGAATACGAGTTTTTGAACGTCAGCCACTCTCATTTCCGTTTCAACCATCATGGCTGCGCCGTAAATCATTTCGGAAGCGTAAGAACCAATAATGTGAAGACCTACTATATTGTTGTGCTTTTTATCGGTGATAACTTTAACAACGCCGTTGCCACCTTCGTTTTCAGCAACGTAACGACCGCTGTACTTTAAAGTTACGGTTTGAATATTAACGTCTAAACCCTTTTGCTTAGCGGACTCTTCAGTTTCGCCAACGCAAGCAACTTCGGGGTTTGTATAGATAACGGACGGAATTGAATTATAGTTGATTCTATCTTTCTTACCTAAAATGTTGTTGATGCAAACTTCACCTTCGCGGTATGCAGTGTGAGCAAGCATTGACTTTCCGTTAACGTCACCCGCCGCCCAAATACCAGGAACGTTAGTTTTGCCAAACTCGTTGGTAACGATAGCGCCCCTTTCAAGCATTAAGCCAACGTTTTCACAACCGATACCTTGAGTTCTTGCTCTTCTACCGATAGAAACGAGAGCGTAATCACTCTTGATAACGTTAACCTTGCCGTCTTTTTCGTAAGATACCGCGTTATCTTTAATAGAAACTACTTTTGCGCCGAGAATAAATTCAACGCCACGAGCAGCGTATTCTTTTTGAAGCATAGTGGAAATTTCTCTATCAACGGGGCCTGCGATATTGTTCATCATTTCAACAACGTAAACTTTAGAACCAACGCTGTTAAAATACGAAGCCATTTCAAGACCGATTACACCACCGCCAACGATAACGATATCCTTGGGGATAGCCTTTAAATCTAAAACTTCGCGGTTAGTAAGCGCGTAGCCTGACTTTAAAGAATCGGCAAGACCGTCAATCGGGGGAAGCGCAGGATTCGAACCCGTGCAGATAAGAAGTTGCTTACCAACGTATTCCTTATCGCCTGCGGTTACGACGAAGCCGTCTGCATTTCTTTCTTTGATAACGCCAGAAGCGTACACAACGTCAACTTTTGCTTTTTTAAGTTTAGCGCCAACGCCCGATACGAGTTGTTTAATAACTTTATTCTTTCTTTCAACTACGAACGCGTGGTCGATTGACGGGTTTTCAAACTTAACGCCGTAATCAGCCGAATGCTTAGCGTAATCAAAAATTTTCGCCGAGTATAATAAGGTTTTGGTGGGAACGCAACCTTCGTTTAAACAAACGCCACCAAGCGCTCTTTCTTCAATAACTAAAGTTTTAAGCCCTGCGTGACCAGCGTGGTCAGCAGCGTTATAACCAGCAGGACCGCCACCTAAAATAATTAAATCGTACATATTATCTCCTTATTTGATTAATAACAAGTCAAAGTTTTCAAGTGCGAAGCAAACGTCTTTTAAGAACTTAGCGGCGGGAGCACCGTCAAGCGCTCTGTGGTCGAAAGTTAAAGACAAGCCCATCGCAGGATAGAATACGTCAACGCCGTTAACTTGTTTTACTCTACGAGTAATCGAGCATACGCCGAGAATTGCGGTTTGCGGGGGGTTGATAACGGGTGTGAACGATTCAACGCCAAGTGAACCAAGGTTGGTTACGGTAAAGGAAGCGCCCTTTAATAAATCGGGGTTAATCTTTCCGCTTTGTGCGTCTTTAATAACAGCCTTAGTAGCAACTGCCATTTCGTTTAAGGTAAGTTTATCAGCGTTAAATACGGTGGGAACGAGTAATCCCCTTTCAGTATCAACTGCAACGCCTAAATGGACGGAATTAAAATATCTCATCTTATCGTCAAGGAAATGAGCGTTTAAGTCCTTGTGATTTTTAAGTACTCTTGATACGGCGAATAATACCATATCGTTAAGGGTGATATTGTTAAGGCCGTACGCTTCAGCACCCGCTTTTAAAGATGCGCGGAGCGATTGAAGTTTAGTTGCATCGAAAGACGAATTAAGAGTAAGTTGAGCCATAGTAGAAAGTGATGCGTGCATTGATTTTGCAATAACCTTTCTAACGTTGGGAAGTTTAACGTCTTCATAATCGTTTTCAACGGGAGCGTTAACGACTTTATTAAGGTCGCCAAGCATAACTTTACCGTTGATACCAGAACCTTCAACACTTTGAGTGTAACCACCCTTTGCTGCGGAAGAAACGGTTAAGCCCATATCAACGAGCCTTTGAACGTCACGCTCAATAATTCTTCCGTTAGGACCAGTGGGAACTGCCTTTAATAAATCAGCGTTAGTCTTATCCGCTAAAAGCCTTGCTCTTGGCGAAATAGAAGTAGCGTCAACTGAAGATGCAACTGCTTCAATCTTTTCTTCCACCTTAGTTTCAACTTTAACTTCTTCTTTTACTTCCGTAGCGGGAGCGCTATCGCCTTCAGCCTTAGGAACGAATTCAGAGAAATCTTCCCCGTCGTTACCGATAACTAAAACGTTTTCAAGGCACGGAACGTCATCGCCTTCTTCTCTAAAAATCGCTAAAATCTTGCCCGATACCGGAGCAGGCTCATCAAACGAAGATTTATCCGTTTCGTACGAGAATAATACTTCGCCCTTTTCTACCGTATCGCCAACCTTTTTTTGAAAAGCGGTGATAACACAACTTTCTACGCTTTGCCCTTGACGAGGCATAATTACAACAGTTGCCATTTGCTTTCTCCTTAAAATTTGAATTTTTACGTATTTATTTTAAATACGTTAGTCTATACGAATTAATTTTACAACTTTCAATTTTTATTGTCAACACAACTAACCCTAAAATTACAAATTATTAAATAAAAAAACGCCCTTTCGAGCGTTTTGGTTAAACTCCCACCCAAAGACCGAGTAATAAAATGAGTGAAGTCAATATTAAATTTAAAAATTGGAATTTCCAACAATACCTAAACCAAGCTGAATAACTTACGTTTACGAGCCCTAAACTTATAAGCAACGCTGCGTTAGTTGGATAGAAAACGTTAGAGAATCCGTCGCCAAACGCGAACGCTACGATAGCAAGTTGGCTAGATATTCCAAATATGCTTGCAATCGGCACGATAATAGGAATAAGCATAAACGCCTTTGCCGACCCCGACGGAATGAAGAAATTCATAACTAAAACTATAAAGTAGATAAGAAGAATAATCGACCATCTTGGCATACTTTCGGCAAGTTTAACAACGCCGTAAAGCACGGTATCTAAAATTCCTGCTTGTTCCATCGTGTACTTGATAGACGACGCCATAAGTATCATAAGCACGGCAGGTAAGATACTTGCAACGCCGTTTAAGAAACTTAAGCCTAAGTCGTTAGGTTGCATTTTAGCAGTTAAAGTTGCGCTAATGCCCGCAACCAAAAAGGTAACGGCAACGATAATCATCGTGTAATCTTGAATTGCAGGAATAAAGCCCGAAGAAAGCACTGCTAAAATACCGATTCCAAGCACCGTAGCAAACACGATAGTCGCCTTATCCATTTGTTTTTCTCTAACGAACGAACTAAATTCCGTTTCGTTAGCAACAGCCTTTTCAACCTTTTTAGCGTGCATATACACAAACCCGTAAAGCAACGGATAAATGAGCGCGAACGCTAAAATTCTAAACAACGCACCCGAAAACATAGGAAGGTTTGCAATTTGCTGAGCAACGCCGACCGTGAACGGATTGCATACGCCTGATGCAAAACCACAGCCAACGGCAAGTAAACTCATTCCTATACCGGTGAGCGCATCCCAACCAAGGCTTACTGAAAGCGCAACGACTATCGGAACGAGCGGAACAACTTCTTCAAACGAGCCTACCATTGCGCCAAGCGCCATAAAGAAGAAAATAATTACCGCCATAAGTTTATAGCGAACTTTATAAAAGCGAGCGGTAATTTTGCCGAGCATATATTTGATAAGACCGCATTTGTCAAGCGCGGTAAACACACCGCCTATTACGAGCAAGAATGCAATAACCGCTATAATAGAACCGCTACCCGACGCCCCTAATACGAGGAACGGCGATAAAAGCCATTTCCAAAACGGAATACCACCTTCAACGAAAGTAAATCCACTATCAGTATCAATAACCAAATTGCCGTTAGCATCTTCCACTCTGCCATACGAACCTGCGGGAATTACGAGCGTTAAAATATAAGTTGCGAGCATTAAAGCAAAAATTACCGAAATAGCGATAATAAAAGACTTAACGCCGATATTTAAACCTTGTGTTTTTTTAGAATTTTCGTTCATAGTAACTATAATATATAAAAATTAGCAAAATTTGTCAAACAAAAAACGCCCCTAAGGGCGTTAATCGTTATTGTAAAAGCGCGGTTAATACGGGCTTAATTTGGTCGGTTACGAGTTGATATCCGGCATCGGTAAAATGACCGCCGTCAACGGTTAAGCCTTCTTTAACTTCCCCTTTCATTCTATCGAAAAGCGGTGTAAAAAGGTCAACGTAAGTATAGCCGTAAAGTTCAGCGTACGCTTCAATTTTTACGTTATTGTATAAAGCCTGCGGATTTTTCGGTCCCCAATGCTCTCCACCCATAGCGGTAAGCGATAATAACACTACTTTGGTATCAGGAAGATTTTCTCTAAAGCCCTTTAAAATAGTTTCGTAGTGATTGAACATCGTATCTATATTATTTGCTCCGATGAGCATAACTACAACCTTGGGTTTTAAATCGTAAGCCGAAACTTTAAGCCTATTTAAAAGACCGCCCGTAGTTTCCCCACCGATTCCGCGGTTAGCGGTTTTAAATTCGGGATAATACTTTTCAAGATCGTAACCGTCGGTTAAACTATCGCCAAGGAACGCAACGTCAATTTCGTAATCTTCGTAAAGTTCGTTTTCTTCAGCGTAAAGTTCAAGTTTTGCATCGTAATATTCTTCTACTTGACGATCTCTTTCATCTTCAGCTTTTCTTTCGGGAATTACTTTAATAAAAATCACGAGTGAAAAGGATAATACAACGAGTTGTAAAATTGCAATCACAATAAAAAATAGTTTCTTATTTTTCGCCATCATATTCACCAATTATATATTTATTTATACTGCCCGTTATCCCTTGCGAAGAGATAATTTGGGGTATACCACTATCTAAATTACTTTGGTAGTTAAAGTGCAAATGCCCACAGCCTACCATTACGATAAGTTCTTTGTTTTTATTGATTATATCAATAAATTCTAACGTTTCCGCCGTTGAATTATCGTTATTTAAACGGAAATATTCGCCTAAACTTTCCACCTTTTCACGATTGCTATCACATAAAATAGGAACGTGCATAGCAATTACGATTTTCTTATTGAGCGAAAGGTTTTCCTTTAAAAAATCTATTTGTTTTTTAGTTATAACCCTTTGTTCATTGTTAAAAGCAAGGATAATTAAATCGCTAAATTCTATCTTTTGAGTATCGCTTTTGCAAGCAAAATCGCTTGGAACTTCAGCGCTTGGCTCGTGATTACCGCAAACGTAAACGAAAGGTTTTTTAAGGTTTTTAACCGCGCTATTAAACGCCCTTACGTTCGCCCCGGAAACAACGTCTAAAATATCCCCTGCCATAATAACCGCATCGCCGTTATTTGAGATGGATATTAAATTTTCAAGGTGCTTTAACGGGGATAATCGTTGAAAAATATCGTACGGCTCTTTATGAGCGTTAGCGTAATATCTTCTCATATTTTCCCAGCGTGGAGATTGATAAATAGCAAACGCCCTCTCACCATCCGAAGAAAGTTCATCGTATTCCGTCAAATGCACGTCCGAAAACTGATAGATAACTTTGCGTTTTACACCTTTAGCAAAAATACGATACTCGTAAACGATAACGCCGTTTTTTTCGTCAAAATACGTGAGCATATATATATTGTATCACAAAAAAATTTAAAAGCAATAAAAAACCGCTCAAAATATTAATAGTTTAGAAAAATTACGAAAGGGTTCTTTCATTAATCTCCACCAACGAAAAAAGACGCCGAAATTGGCGAATTATAATACAGTAAAAAAAGTTAAACGTCGAGTTTAACTTTTTTTAGGCGGGAGTTTGCCGAAACCCTACTACGTAGGGAAACCCTCGGCAAAGCAACTGGCGTTGCCCTGAACCCAAGGGTTCTCCTCCGCCATCTCCACCAACGAAAAAAGACGCCGAAATTGGCGTCTATTCGTTGGTGGAGATGGCGGGAGTTGAACCCGCGTCTTACACGGCTCAACACCGCTTTCTACGTACGTATTCCGTCTTTATCTTATCCTATCGTTTCAACGAACAAACCCGATAGAAAGTGGTTGCGTTAATAGTTATATTCGTGCCACAACCAAAGCCCGAATATAACGTCCCGCCTAATAATGATACCTTACAAAACCCGACGGTAAGTCTTGCTCGGCAACTGCTTTAAATTAAGCAGCAAATGCTAAACGATTGTTGTCTGCATTTAAATTTAAAAAATTGCCCGTTTTTACGAAGCCGTGCGCTTCGGTACGCTTACGAATGCCCTACCGCATAATCAAATCCGGTGCATCCCCATTTAGATATAATTTTTTATTTCTCTTTCAGTTGACCTTTCAATATCTCTTTGCTTAATAGTTTCCTTTTTATCGTAGGTGTGTTTACCTTTGCATAAACCCATCTTTACCTTACACAAACTACCTTCAAAATATACTTCGAGTGGAATAAGGGCGTAACCCTTTTCCCCTACTTTTCCGATAAGTTTGTTAATTTCGGCACGGCGAAGAAGAAGTTTTCTATCGCGCTTACTGTTTCTCGTGTTGTACGCGCCCGACTTATCGTAAACGGCTATATGCATATTTTTAATAAACACTTCGCCGTGTGCGATAAGACAAAAACTGTCTTTCAAATTTATATTCCCCGCCCTAATTGACTTAACTTCCGAACCTTCTAACACGATACCGCATTGATAAGTATCTTCAATAAAATATTCGTGGCGGGCTTGCCTATTTTCACTAATTAGTTTCATATCTATATATTATCAAAATTAATTATATTTTTCAAGTAGTTTAAAGTCTATTCTTCTTGCTCTTTGGTCAACGCCTAAAACAAGAACGGCAACTTTATCGCCAAGCGTGAATGAATTAGTTCCCGAACGAAGAGAATATCCCGTTTGGTCAAGTTCGTATCTACCGCGCGGAAGATGCTCAAGTTTAACCATACCTTCAACGGTGTTTTCAAGTTCAACGAAAACGCCGTGATTATTAACGCCACTAACAACGCCTTCGTAAATTTCACCGATATGCTTTTTCATATAACGGCATTTATACAAATCGTCCATAGCGCGTTCGGCTTCGTCAGCGTGCCTTTCGTTTTGCGAAGATATATTACTCGCTTCAGTAACGAAGGAAGAAAACCTTGAAACCGCGTCTTTTCCTGCGATTAAATCTTTGAGTACTGCATGAACCACAAGGTCGGGAAACCGCCTTATAGGCGACGTAAAGTGGCAATAGCACTTACTTGATAAACCAAAATGCCCTAAGTTTTCAGGCGAGTATTTCGCCTTTTGCATAGAGCGAAGCATAACTTTATTCACAACGCTAAAAAGTGGCGTATCCTTAACCCCGTCAAGAAGCGTTTGATAGTCTTTGGGGTGGCAGGTTTCCGCATTCCACTTAACGCTTTTTCCAAGCGCCTTTAAGAAAAGTTTAAAACTTTCAACTTTTTCTGGCGACGGCTTTTCGTGAACGCGGTAAATATACGGCATTTCAGCGTAAAAAGCATACTCGGCAACCGTTTCGTTGGCAAGTATCATAAACTCTTCTATTATTTTATATGCGCCTTCGCTCTTTCTTGGTTCAACGATAATATTCTTCTTTTCATCAACGGTTATGTGGCTTTCCTTAACGGATAAATCAATATTTCCCCTTGCCCTTTTTCTCTTGGTGAGAATTTGTTGAAGAGCGTGCATATCTTTGATAAGCGGAAGAAATTCTTCGTACCCGCCAACCACTTCGCCGTCGATAATTTTTTGAACGGCAGTATAAGTCATTCTCTTTTTAGAACGAATAACGCCGTTAACCACTTCAAAACTTCTAACTTCGCCGTTTAAATCCACATCCATTATTACGGATAAAGTAAGCCTATCCACCCCTTCGTTAAGTGAGCAAATACCGTTTGAAAGTTTTTTGGGTAGCATAGGTATTACTCGTTCGGGGAAATATACGCTCGTTGAACGATTATAGGCTTCCTTTCCTATCTCGGAATAAAACTTAACGTAATGAGATACGTCCGCAATATGAACGGCAAGTTCGTATCCGTTTGGTTTTTTCTTAACGCTAACGGCATCGTCAAAATCACGAGAATCTTCACCGTCAATAGTAACGACTAAGTCCCCCGTAAAATCAACTCTACCCACCTTTTCTTCTTCGTTAACGCTATCGGGAATTTTTGCAAGTTCAGCGTTCACTTTATCAGGGAATTCGAGTGAGTAGCCAAACGCTTTGATAATAGAGAGTTCTTCAGCCTTTAAATCGAACTTTCTACCAAGAATTTCTATAATTTTACCTTCGGGGTTTCTTGACTTTTCAGGATAATCGGTAATTAAAACAACCACCTTATCGCCCGATTTTGCGCCTTTAGTGTTCTTTTGATGAACGTAGACGTCAACGGAATAATTTCTATCGTCGGGAATAACGAAACCGTAGCCGTTTTCACCATCGAAAGTGCCCACCACTTGTTGAACGCCACGGGTGAGAATTTGAACGACCTTCGCTTCGTCAGTAGACCCTTTTGAAGAGAGTTGCTTTTTGATAACGACCGTATCGCCGTTAAGCGCACCGTTTGAGCATTTGGGCGGAATAAAATAATCGCCGTTATCCGTTATAACGAAACCGAAACCACGCTCGTTGCCTTTATAAGTTCCTTTTAAAAGACCGCTATTTTCAAACAATACAAACCTGCCGTTATCGTAAACGATACGGCCTTCGTTTTCAAGTTCGTAAACTGCGTTAATCACGGAATTTTTCTCAAAGCGCGCTTTTGCTCCCATAAGTTCGCACAAGCGCTTAAGCCCCAAACCTTCCGCTTCTCCACTATTAAATTTTTCAAGTAAAACGTCTTTTAAAATCATAAATATAAACTGCCAAAAAATAAAGGCGTGATTGATTCACGCCTTAGTTTTATTAGATACCTTTAATTAAAGACAAAATATAGAAAGAAATCATACAAACTACCAAAATTACGATAGAAATAACGGTAAGTTTTTTCATTTTACTTTCTAAAGTTTTGTTTTTATTTTTTCCGTAAAAGGTTTCGGATTGACCGTTAACAGCACCGATGCCGTTAGAGTTACCCGGTTGCATGATTACAACTGCAATTACGAAAATGGAAACTAAAACCGAAAGGATAAGGCATATTAAACTTAAAACCTTATATGCTTCATAAGAAATTGCTAATAAATTAAACATAATTCACCTATTAAATACTTATTAAAAGTTGTTACTAATGCATTATAACACAAGTTTTTAATTTTTACAACTTTTTTTACGTATTATTTTTTCAATAATGAAACGCCCGTCATTTCAACAGGTTTTTCTTCGCCGAGAATTTCAAGCATAGTGGGTGCGATATCCGCTAAACAACCACCGTTACGAAGAGTTGCGCCCTTGTAAGTATCAGAAACTAAGATGAACGGAACGGGATTAGTAGTGTGAGCCGTGAAGGGTTTAACGCCTGCTTCGTCTTCAAACATTCTATCCGCATTGCCGTGGTCGGCAGTGATAAGAACGCTACCACCCTTTTCAAGAACTTTATCAACTACTTTCTTTACGCAGTTTTCAACCGTTTGAACTGCTTTAACAGCCGCATCTTGAACGCCGGTATGACCAACCATATCACAGTTTGCGTAGTTTAAGATAATAACTTCAAACTTATCTAAATTGATTTCTTCAAGAACTTTATCGGTAACTTCTAAAGCGCTCATTTCAGGTTGAAGGTCGTAAGTTGCAACCTTGGGGGAAGAAATTAAATCTCTTTGTTCGTTCTTTTCAGGCGCTTCAATACCGCCGTTAAAGAAGAAGGTTACGTGAGCGTATTTTTCCGTTTCAGCAATTCTTAATTGATTATAGCCTTTATCGGATAAAAATTTACCTAAAGTGTTAGTAAGTTTAATTTTCTTAAACGCAACTTTAACGTTTTCAAAAGTAGCGTCGTAGGTAGAGAATCCTACGTAACAAGGAGCGAGATATCCCGTTTTTCTTTCAAACCCGTCAAAGCTTTCAACGGTGAATGCACGAGTGATTTCTCTTGCTCTATCGGGGCGGAAGTTGAAGAAAATAATACTATCGCCCTTTTCAATAAGCCCTATGGGCTTACCGCTTTCGTCAACAACGTTCGTGGGAAGAACGAATTCGTCGGTAACGCCGTTTACGTAACTATCTCTAACGGCTTTTTCAGGGCAAACAGCCTTTTCGCCAGTGCCGATAGTTAACATATCGTAAGCCTTTTCAACTCTATCCCAACGATTATCTCTATCCATAGCGTAGTATCTACCGCAAACTGATGCGATTTTACCAGCGCCGATAGCATCGATTTCGTTTTGAAGGTCTTTGATAAAGTCTGCGCCACTAGTGGGAGCAACGTCACGCCCGTCAAGGAAACAGTGAACGTAAACTTTTTCAAGCCCTTTTTCTTTGCAGAGTTTTAAAAGGGCGAAAAGGTGAGTTATATGGCTGTGAACGCCACCCGTTGATAAAAGACCGTAAAGGTGCAATTTTTTATCGTTTTTGATAGCGTTATCAATGGCGAAATTGAGTTCTTCATTCTTGAAGAAATCGCCGTCTTGAATTTCTTTGGTGATACGAGTTAAATCTTGGTAAACGATTCTACCCGCGCCCATATTCAAGTGACCAACTTCACTATTACCCATTTGACCTTCAGGAAGGCCAACGTCCATACCGCTTGCGCCAAGCGTGGTATAAGGATAGTTATTTTTAAGGTTTTCAATAACGCCAACGTTTGCTAAAGTGATAGCGTTGCCGTATTCGGCGGTTGCTAAGCCGTAACCGTCCATAATAATTAAAACAACTGGATTAGTTTTCATAAATTCTCCAAAATTTTAACCACTCAAAGAGTGGTTAAAGTTAGTATATAACAAGTTATATAAAATTTTAAGCCATTAGAAACACGACTTAAAAAGTCTAAATAAGGCGTTAGTTGCAAGTATATCAAGGCTCGCGAAGCGTTTTGGATGAGATTAACCTTGTTGGTTATCGAAGTCAAAACGCTAAGCAGTAACGATGATAGACGACGCAAATAACGAATTATTTGTTGTAGTTTACAATTGCCGAGAAGTCTGCCGCCTTAAGCGCTGCACCACCAATTAAGCCACCGTCGATTTCTTCCATAGCCATAAGTTCTTTAGCGTTAGCAGGCTTCATAGAACCACCGTATTGAATTCTAACGAGTGATGCACAGTGTTCGCAGAAGTTTTCAGCAAGAACTTTTCTAATGTAACCGATAGTTTCGTTTGCTTGTTCGCTAGTAGCAGTTTTGCCAGTACCGATAGCCCAAACGGGTTCGTAAGCGATAACGAGTTTAGTAAGGTCTTCAACACCCTTTAAACCTTCAATAAGTTGAGTCTTTAAAACTTCTTCAGTCTTGCCGGTTTCTCTTTCTTCTAAAGTTTCACCAACGCAAACGATGGGGATAAGACCTTTCTTTAACGCTTGTAAAGTTCTCTTGTTAACGGTTTCGTCAGTTTCAGCAAAATATTGTCTTCTTTCGCTGTGACCGATAATAACGTATTCAACGCCGAGTTCTAAAAGCATATCAGCGGAAATTTCGCCGGTGTACGCGCCGTTATCAGCAAAGTGAACGTTTTCAGCGCCAAGTTTAATATTAGAACCTTTAAGCGCTTCGCCTACTGCATAAATGTCAGTTGCGGGAACGCAAACAACAACGTCACAGTCAGCGTCTTTTACTAAAGGCTTAAGTTCGTTTACAAGTGCAACACCTTGAGAAGGTGTAAGGTTCATTTTCCAGTTACCTGCAATAATTGCTTTTCTCATATCTATAATCTCCAAAATTTTTATCTATTTATTAGTTTTCGTTTAAACAAGCGATACCCGGTAAAACTTTACCTTCGAAAAGTTCAAGGGATGCACCGCCACCCGTTGAAATGTGGCTCATCTTATCAGCAAAGCCAAGTTGAGCAACCGCAGCAGCGCTATCGCCACCACCGATAATAGTAGTTGCGCCTTCCGCTTCAGCCATAGCCTTAGCAACTGCAATAGTACCTTTTGCTAAAGTGGGGTTTTCAAATACGCCCATAGGTCCGTTCCAAATAACGGTCTTAGCGCTCTTTACCTTGCTTGCGAAAAGTTCCATAGTCTTGTTACCAATATCAAGACCCATCATATCTGCAGGAATCTTATCGCTATCAACTACTGAAACTTCAATTTCGGCATCAATGGGATTTGGGAATTCCTTAGCGATAGTGGTATCGATAGGAAGAACGAGTTCCTTGCCAAGTTTTTCAGCCTTAGCAATCATTTCGTTACAGTAATCAATCTTTTCAAGGTCAACGAGTGAAGTTCCAACTTCATAGCCTTTAGCCTTTAAGAAGGTGTACGCCATACCACCGCCAACGATTAAAGTATCGCACTTTTCTAAAAGGTTAGAAATAACGTTAAGCTTGTCCGCAACCTTAGCGCCACCAAGAACTGCCACGAAAGGTCTAACGGGGTTTTCAAGCGAGTCAGCCATAACTGAAAGTTCTTTTTCAATAAGGAAACCGCAAACAGCCGTTTTAACAAGGCCGTATTCAACGATAGCAGCGGTAGATGCGTGAGAACGGTGAGCAGTACCGAAAGCGTCGTTAACGTAAACGTCAGCAAAAGCAGCGAGTTTTTTGCAGAATTCTAAATCTTTACCTTCTTCGCCTGCATCGAAACGAGTGTTTTCTAAAATTAAAACTTCGCCTTCTTTAAGGGCTTCAACTTTAGCGCAAGCGTCAGCACCAACGATATCGGTAGCGAAAGTAACTTTACCACCTAAAATTTCGTTAAGTCTGTCTGCAACGGGCTTTAAAGTGAACTTTTTAATATCCTTTTTAGCCTTTTCGATATATTCAGCGGTTGCTGCTGCTCTTTCTTCTTCAGGAAGGGCTTCAACTGCTTTCTTTTCTTTCTTGTTAAGTTTAATCTTTTCGTTGAAGATATTGTGGGGCTTACCCATGTGCGAACAAAGAATTACTTTAGCGCCGTTTTCCATAAGATATTTGATGGTGGGAAGCGCGCCGTTAATTCTGTTTTCATCAGTGATAACACCGTCTTTCATAGGAACGTTGAAATCTACTCTTACAAGGCATTTTTTACCTTTAACTTCAATGTCTTTAACAGTTAATTTATTCATAGAATAACTCCTTCAATTTTTACTATTAACATTTTAATCTTTTTTTAACGCCTTGTCAAACAAAAAACTACGTTTTATAAACTTTTACGCCCCTTAACCCACGATTTTTCACTTTTTTTGTCCGTTCGTCGTTAACGATTAAACAAACGAGATTGGTTACGGGTTTTAATATGGGAAGAAGGATTATCGTTACGAACACGTTAAACAGCGTATGAAAGTTTGCAATTTGGCGTTCAATTCCGCCCGAAAAGTTTGCAAACGCAGTTGCCACTTGACCACTAAATAGCGACAACGGAAGAAACAATATAGTCGCGCCTAAAGTATTAAAGAAAATATTGAAAAAGGCTGAACGGCGCGCGTCAACGGATTTATTCATAGCCGAAATTATAACGCAAATGCAAGTGCCGATATTTGCGCCAAGTATTAAAAACATACTGCTTTCAAAGGTTAACAATCCGTTTGAAGCGAGTATTATCATAACGCTCGTTACTGCGGAAGAACTTTGAATAACGGCGGTTATTGCTACGCCGTTTAATAAAAGTAGCAAGTGGTTTTTAACGGTAAAAATATTTCTAAACGCTTCAAAGTTTTTAAAGTATCCAATACTATCCGACACGACGTTTAGCCCAAAAAATAGCATTCCAAATCCTGCCATAACACCGCCAATTAAATTGCTCTTTTCATTTTTAAAAAATGAAAGGATAAACCCGATAAACGCTATAACACCGCCAAAAGCAGTTATATCAAATGCGGAACTACCCGAGAGTGAAACGAGTTGCGCGGTAATAGTAGTGCCGATATTTGCACCCATAACGACGGCGGAAGCCGAATAAAAAGAAAGCATTCCACTTGAAACGAAACCAACGAGTATAACGTTGGTTGCTATGCTTGACTGCAAAACGGCGGTTGAAACTGCGCCCGTTAAAACGCCTGCGCATCTATTTTTAGTAAAAGCAGACAAAACTTTTTCCATTTTTTTGCCAGCGAGTTTTTCCATATTATCGCTCATAAATTTTAAGCCGAGAAGGAAAAAGGTAATACCGCCAAGAGTTAAAAAGACATATTGTAAAGCGTACATATAAGTAATATACTTATACGCTTTTAAAATTATGAATTTTATGCACAAAAAAAGACGGTAAATACCGCCTTTTTAATTATCTCTTCCGGTCAAAAAACCCATTTCGTTAAGACCTTCAAAATCGTTTTGGCGAAGGGCTTCGTAAACGGTTAAAGCTACGGAATTAGAAAGATTTAAACTGCGTAAATTCCCAAGCATTGGTATACGCAAAGTTTTATCGTAATTTTCTTTTAAAAGGGGTTCGGGAAGACCGTGAGATTCCCTACCGAAAATTAGATAATCGCCGTCTTTAAAAGGTGCTTCACTATACACTTTTTGACCTTTGGTCGACATAAAATAAAAATTGCCGTTTCCTATATTTTTATCGTAAAATTCTTGCCAGTTTTCGTAATAGTGAACGTCTAAATATTGCCAATAGTCAAGCCCTGCTCTTTTTAAATGCTTGTCCGAAAGTTCAAACCCAAAGGGTTTTATCATGTGAAGCGAACTTCCCGTTGCCGCGCAAGTTCTTGAGATATTGCCCGTATTTTGCGGAATTTCCGGTTCTAAAAGTACCACGTTAAGTTTCATAAGTATTCCTTTTATTCTACCCCGCGGCGCTTAGTTTTAGTTAAAACGTACTGCCGTTTAACGGGGATAATTAAACTTGATTTATCTTCAAGGCTTTTACCGCATATTTCACCGTAAATATCCGATGCCATTATCCCAGTTTTAGTGAGAAGCACCACCGATACGCCGAATAAGTACGCGTACGCCCTTATTAAAAAATTATGTTCTTTCTTTTCTTCTTGCGACGAAATTATAACGATTAAGTCCGCATCGCAAAGCGACATTGACTTTACAGCATCAAAATTCTTCACGTCTTCTTCAACGATAACGCCTATTTTGCACGCGGAAGTCTGATAAACCTTGTAAGTTCCGCCACCCTGAAAAGCCGTTTCGCCATAGCCGATAACGGCATCGGAAATACCTAAAAGTTTACCTTTATCGGCAATTATAACCGATTTTTTGAGTATTCCGTAGTTATCAGTTACCGCTCCTGCTATAACTACTCCACCCGTCTTTTTTGAAAACGCGCTGAGCGTTGGCAACTTACTCTCAGAACCCGAAAGTTCGTATTTATAACTAACTTTACCAAGCGAATTAAAGCCCGTTAAAACTATTGCCGAGTTTTTACACTCTTCAACGCTGAGCGAATTTAAACCATTAACCTTATCGGCATAAATTTTAAGCATAGATTACCACCTATAATATAATAGTGATAATCACGCTTGAAAGTTACAATTCGGGCGCACTTAACAAGATATTTTTTACTTCGTTTATATCAAGTGAAGAAAATATCTTTTCTTTTAATTTTTTACCTCCGTTAACGCCTTTGAGATAATACGCCGCTTGCTTTCTAAAAACGACCGCCGCACGCGTAGCGCCGTAACGATTACTAAGCAACTCTACTTGCTTAGAGATTAAGTCTTTTAAAGTATATCCACACTTTTCGCCTAAGATTTCTTCAAAGATAAGTGGGTTTTCAAGCGCGCCACGGGCTACCATAACACCGTCCGCACCCGTTTCTTGCATCATTTTAAACGCGTCTTCTTTCGTAAAAATTCCGCCGTTAGCAATAACGGGAATAGAAACGGATTTTTTAGCCTTTTCTATCTCTTTATAGTTCACTTCGCCTTGATAATACTTAGTTCTAACTCTACCGTGAACGGTGAGCATACTTGCGCCAGAATCTTCAACCATTTTGGCAAAATCTTCAGTTATAAACTTTCCTTCTTCAACGCCTATTCTAATTTTTACCGATACGGGCTTACCGCATTTTGCAACCGACGAAATGATTTTTGACGCTTGCTTTATATCGTTTAGAAGAGCGCTACCTTCGCCGTTAGTGTAAATTTTAGGAACGGGGCAACCCATATTGATATCTATGATATCAAACGGCTCTAAATAGTTTGAACGAGCAATTTCGCCCATTATATTCTCATCAGAACCGAATATTTGGACGGCTTTAATTTTCTCGCCGTCGTAGGTATGCAATAATTCGCTTGACGCTTGAGGGGTATACTTTAACCCTTTGCAACTGACCATTTCCGTAAAACATAGCCCTGCGCCTGCTAAAGAGCATACCATGCGCATAGCCGAATCGGAAAAGCCTGCAAGCGGTGCGAAAAATATATTGTTCGGCGTTTCTATACCGCCGATTTTAAGTTTCTTAATCATTTTATACTCTCGTAAATTTTATCGAGTTCTTCCGAGTTTAAATCGGTTAAAGTTTTGCCTTGTTTAGTTACCTTCTCTTCAACTAAAGAAAAGCGTTTAATAAATTTTTCAACCGAGCGAGCAAGCGAAAGTTCGGAGTCAACGCCTAAAAGCCTAACGGCGTTAACGGCGCTAAACAACACGTCGCCACACTCTTTTTCTATCTCTTCCTTATCCCCGCTTTGCTTAGCATTTTTAAGTTCTAATATTTCTTCGTTAAGTTTTTTAACCGCGTCTTCAAAACAAGCAAAATCAAAACCGTATTTACCCGCCCTTTTGCCAACTTTTTCAGCACGCATGAGTGACGGCATCGCACTCGGTACGGACTCTAAATATTCCGTAGCCGTTTCAAAGCCTTTTTCGGTTATTTTGTTCTTATTCCAAACGGAAAGCGCGTCGTCTGATTTAACCGCTTTATCACCACCGAAAACGTGGGTGTGGCGAGATATAAGTTTTTGGCAAATACCGCTTAACACGTCACCACGAGAATACCTATAATCTTCTTCGCCAAATATAATATAGAACGCTGATTGTAAGATAAGGTCGCCCGTTTCTTCGATAATTTGCTCGTCGTCTTCTTTCTCAACGGCATCAACGAGTTCGTAGGCTTCTTCTATCACGTTTTTAAGTATAGTTTTTTCCGTTTGTTCTCTATCCCACGGGCAACCGTTAGGCGCGCGTAAAATACTAAGTATTTTAAGAAGGTCGTTAAACTCGTAGCGGTGCTTCTTAGTTAACGGAAGGCTTGGCAAATATAAACAGGTTGAATAATCGTAGTTTCTAAGGCGGTCAAGTTCGTAAAGTTTAATCTTTTTAACAAACGAGTTTGACGAAACGAATATATCGCGTTCTTCGCCGAAACGCTCGGATAAACTAAGTTTTACGTCGCTTGCCAAAATAATGCTATCAATAGCGGTTACGACGAGCGGTTCACTTAAACTTGCGCTATCTAAATCGTACGCCGAAACGGAAGTGAACGACGGCTCGCACGCCCTTACCCTTTCCAAGCATTTAACTGCGTGTGATACGCCCGATATAACTTTAGCGTTTTTATTTCTTTTAAGGATATACTTAACGGAATTATCTTCACTTGCAGAACCGTCTACCAAATAGCAAACGGAAAAATCTTTGGCTAAAGATAAAACTTCCTTGCCTAAATTTGCGTTTAAAGTATCGAAATTTCTGCTCTTTAAATAAACGCTATCAAGCGTTTTAATTTGCGGGAATTTTTCCATAAGCAATTTAACGCTTAAAGTTTCGCCCGTTCTCGCAACGACAACGTCGTGCTTCTCAATAAGTTTTTGAGCGATTGACGGTAAATCGAAGCCGTCAACCCCTAACCCTATAATAGTTATTTCGCGCATAAGACACCCTTTTTTTAAAGTCGCTATAAATAATATAACTCAAATTTAAAAAAGTCGCAACCAAATAGCAAAAAATATCCCCGTATATTGCCCCGAAAATATTAATTTTCGGATTATTTAGTAAAATGACGGTTAGCGCAATTTTTATACCGCCTGCCACCACACTACTTATCAGCGTTATTTTAAAGCGACCAAGGGCGTTCACGCACGCCACCGAAGTTTGCATTAGCGATATTGAAACGACGGAAATGGAAGAAAGTTTGAGCATATTAACAACCGTTGATTTATTCTCTAACGAAAGCCCGCCGTACAATAGTTTAACAGCAAGTGGCGAAAACAAATATACCGCCACCCCGAATAAAAGGGCTAAAACCATTGTGGTTAAAAACGTGTTTGAGCATTTTTTATAGGCGTTTTCGCCGTCTTTATTGAGTTTTGAAATAATGGGAATACTCGTTACCGCAACTGCGTAACAAACGGCAATCGGCATACTTATAAGCGATTCCACCGCACCCGTTAGCAATCCGTAAAGTTCGGTTGCCGAACTATTATATCCTTTTAGGATATTTATAATTAAAAAACTATCTATCGTTCTAACTACTGGGATAACGAGAGTTACCGCCATCATAGGTAGAACGGTTTTAAAAATAGGGTAAAAATCTTTTCTTTCCACCTTTACGCTTAGCAATAGAGTTACGCCTTTAGATTTTATTAAAAAATATATAAGCGTTATAAATTCCGATAGCGTTACCGCTAAAATCGCAAGCGAAGAAGATAAAATAGCGTTCTCCGTAAAAGTTAAACAAAGAAGTAGACCTAAGGTAAGTTTTACCGCTTGTTCAAGAATTTGAGATATTGCCGTGGGCTTCATATTTGAAAAGCCTTGATAGTAACCCCTAAAACAAGAAATAACACTAACTATTAGTATCGACGGCGACAATATAGCATAGCAAACGCCTGCATTCGAGTTTCCTTGCAAGGTGGCAAGTTTACCCGAAAAAACAGCCATAAAAAGCGATAAAATCGTTCCAACGATAGCAAATAGTTTAATGGAACTTTTAAGCGTTATTTCGGGGTTTTTGCCTTCGGCAATAAGTTTTGCAATTCCGTTTGGAACACCCGTTGACGAAAAAGTTAAAAGCATTGCGTAAAGAGGAAAAACCATTTGATACAGCCCCATACCCTCCGCCCCTAAAATATTAGTGAGCGGTATTCTGTATACCGCGCCAAGTAGTTTAGTTATAACGCCACCGAGTGATAAAATAAGCGTGCCTTTTAATAACGATTTACTCATACGATAAGTATGATTAAACAAAGTTTAAATATGTAAAAAAACGCAAGGTGGTTAACCTTGCGCTTTTAAATTAGTTTTTAGTTTTCACTTTTATAAGTTATTGCCTTAACTTCATCGAAAGTATCGGTAACTTCTTTAGAAGGCTCTTTTGTTAAAAGAGATACCACGATTGCTACTACTAACGCTACGATAAAGCCAGGGATAATTTCGTAAAGACCAATCGGCAATAAGTATTTACCAATAACGTAAGTCCAAAGCACCGAAACACCGAAACCGCTGATAATTGAAGAAACAGCGCCAACGTAGTTTAAGCGACGGAAGTAAAGTGAAAGAAGAATAACGGGGCCGAATGCTGAACCGAAAATTGCCCAAGCGTTGGAAACTAAATCCATAATTCCGCCAGAACCTGGTAAAAGAGCAATACCGAGTGCAACCGCTAAAATAACGGCAACGGCAATTCTACCAACCATAAGTAAATGTTTATCGTTAGCGTCTTTCTTTATAGCAGTTTTATAAATATCGCTTGCAAACGCGCTTGAAGACGCTAAGAGTTGGCTATCAGCAGTACTCATTGACGCTGCGATAATTGCAGAAATTAATATTCCTGATAAAACACCCGGAACGATAAATCTTGCAAGGATAACGAAAACTTGTTCACTATTACCGCCGTTGATATAGTTACCAAAGAACTTGTGAGAAACTATACCTACTACCGAAGCCATAATACAAATGATAGTGGTCCATACGCTACCAACGATTTGAGATTTTCTCATTTCGCGTTCACTCTTAATAGAGATATATCTAACGAGAATGTGTGGCATACCCAAGTAACCTAAACCCCAACCAAGACCAGATACGATATCGATAACGCTCTTACCGTCAAACTTACCGCTTGATAATAAACTCATATAGTTTTCGGGGGTTACTACAGTTCCTACGGGAACGAAATCTTTAGCGTTAATAACGAAGATTGCGATAATAGGAAGAAGCATTAACGCGGCAAGCATTAAAAGACCTTGGAAGAAATCCGTCCAACAAACTGCGTTGAAACCACCTAAAAGAGTGTATACGCCAATTACTACCGCAGCAATAATCATGCCCCAGATTTTATCAAGAGCACCACCGGTTACCATGTGGAAAAGAGTTCCGCACGCCGAAATTGAAGATGCCGCGTAAATGCAGTACGCGATAACGAAAATAACCGCACAAGTAACTCTAAGCACGCCGTTTTTCGACTTAAATCTGTTTGAAAGATATTCTGGAATGGTAATAGCGTCGCCCGCCTTAATAGCGTAACGCCTAAGTTTAGGTGCAACGAAA
Organism: Christensenellaceae bacterium; assembly: GCA_045637965.1. Lineage (GTDB taxonomy): Bacteria > Bacillota > Clostridia > Christensenellales > Borkfalkiaceae > HGM11412. The sequence goes on from JAZUAK010000003.1 coordinate 26,818, forward strand.
ATCCAAGCGCAAATAGTACCGATAATAAGGCCGATAGATATCCAAACTTGACCCATACCAAGAAGGCAAATCGCACCCGGAAGACCCATAAGTACCCACGCGCTCATATCCGAAGCGCCTGCGGATAAAGCGGCAACTAAACCGCCCATATTTCTTCCGCCTAAGAAATACTCTTTTTCACCCGAGCCTTTACTTTTAACGAAAAAGTAAATACCCACTGCTAAAACTATAACGAAATAAGCAATAAACGCAATAATTTCACCAACGTTCATAGTTAACTCCTTTAGTTATAATAATTATTATAGTTTAATATATTTTTATAAAAAAATCAAATAAAAAACAGCAAAAAACGAGAAAAACCTACCAATTATGATAGGTTTGCTCTTTGATTTTGCATATTTATAAACTCAACCACTTTAGTTACGGGAATAGCGTAACCTGCAACAGAACTCCCTTTATCGTCAATTTCCGCAGCGTAATTTATACCGCAAATCTTATAATCTTTATTAAGTAGCACCCCACCGGACGAGCCGTTGTTAACGTGTGCGCCATGCCTTATAACGTCAAACTCAACGTTTGAAATTCCTTCCCCAGCATTCTTTGATAACGTTATTTGAGTATATTCAATAACCTTACCTATGGTAACCGCGTTTAATACGCCGAGCGGACTGCCGATAGAAATAACCGTATCGTCAGCATCGGGGTCAAAGAGCGCAAAACTTAACACTTTGTAATCTTCCCTACACTCGAACGAAATTACCGCTAAATCGTAAGAATCGTCTTGATATAAAACTTCTGCGTAGTACGACGCTCCGTAGCAATCTGTAATTATGCATTCAAAACCCGTATAAACGGGATTTTTGTATACAACGTGGTTATTCGTTATTAAATAGTAAGTATAAACGCCTAAAGTGGAACTTGGCTTAACAACGTTAAACACCACCGCGCTACCCTTACTCGTTGCTTCATTAACCCTTTTGCCGAACACGTTTGTTTGGAACATTTTAAATTCCACTAAAAAGTTAGCCGTTATAATCTCGTTTTCGTAAACGCCGTTGATAAAATCGTAATTTTCCTCATCGCTTGACGATGAACTTATTACGCAAGACGGCATCACCAAAATAGATAAAATTATTAAAACTAAAACGGGAATAGTTTTTAATTTTTTTAACCAAATAGAATTCATAAACTTATTATATACCAAACCTTTTATTTTTACAATAAAAAAAAGGAACTAAATCGTTCCTTTTTCAATTTTTAATTTTCTTTATTCGGCTTTATAAAGAAGAAACTTATAACCGCCGCAACTAAATACATAATTACGGTAAATACTAAAATGCTTTGGTACGAACCCGTTGCTTTAAGTATAACGCCTGCAATTTGGTTACCCGTTAAGCCTGCGATAGCCCAAGCGGAAAGCGCAATTCCGTGAATTGACGAAATTTTACCCATACCGTAAACGTCAGAAAGAAGGGTTGGAAGATTACTAAATCCACCGCCGTAACCTGCGTTAACAACGAGCATAAGCGCGATTGCAACGATGAGCGCAAACGTGTTGCCACCCTTGAGTGCGCCCGTGCAAAGCGCGATTACCGTGAATGCAATTTCACTAATCAAAATGATTTTGTATATCGTGTTACGGCTCTTCATTTTATCACCAAGCGCCGAATAGCCAAGACGACCACCCGCATTTAATAAGCCCGTAATCGTGCATAAAAGAGCAGCAACAGAACCTAATCCAAGCGCCTTATAGATGTTCTTTTCGAAAGAAATAAGCGCTAAACCGCAAGCGATGTTGATATAGAAAATAAGCCAAATACCAATAAACTTAACGTCAAGGAAAATTTTAAAGCGAGCGAAGAATTCCTTAACCGAAACTTTATCGTGCGCTTCAACCCAACCTTCAGGCTTCTTTAAGAGCAAGTGGCCAACGAACATCATTACGAACCATAACGCACCTAAAATATAGAAAGATAATTCTAAACCTACTAAACCGATAAGCCATTCGATAACGGGGGCGAAAATCATTTTTGCCGCACCGAAACCTGCAACTGCTAAGCCGGTTGCTAAACCTTTTTTATCCTTGAACCAAAGCATTAAGGTTTTAACGGGCGAAAGGTAACCTAAACCTAAGCCGAAACCCATAATAACGCCGTAAAATAAAAGCACGAGCCAAGCACTTTGAATGCGAACGGCTAAACCTGTTCCAACAATACCAACTGCAAAGCAGATAGTAGCAATTAAACTTGCTTTATGAATATCCTTTTCAACGAAATTGCCAAGGAATGCAGCCGACATACCCAAGAAGAATATAGCCAAACTGAACGCCCAACCTAAAAGGCTAATTTTATCGCTAAAATAACTAATTCCTTCAAAACCAGAACTAAAGATTGACCAGCAGTAAACCGTACCGATACTCGCGTGTAAAAGCAACGCGGGGATTGCTGCTCTTGTCCATTTGTTAGATAAATTTTTCATATAAATACCTTCTTTTGTGTTGTCACACAATTACAAATTATACTCTTATAATTTTATAAAGTCAAGTTTTTTATTATATAAAAAAAGGCGTAAGATTAATTACGCCCTTTAATAAATTTAATAATAGTAGTAGAACCCTAAATCATAAGCGGAAATTCCGATAGTAGATAAATCTTCTTCAATAAATAGTAACATCAAATTCATCATTGATGAAGCAAGTTTCCTAGCAGTCGTATAAATTGACGACGGAATTTGATAATATGATACACTTAAAAGAGAATTCGTAGTCCAAGTAGAAGCCGAAATTCCACCACTTAAATAATAGTAATACGTACCTTCTATCCATGACCAATCGTAATAACCGTCAATTACGTCAATCGTTAGGAAAACCATATATCCGCTGCCATTTGTATCCATTGCAAATAAAGAAAATTCAATTTCGTTATCAATGACGTTATAAGTCAAAGTACGTACATACGTTACACCGTCGATTACACTTTTAAAATCGACTTCATATTCACCGTCTTTACTATTATATTCACCATAATAGATAGCATAATTTTTTAAAGTAGTAAACGTATCGGTTACTACTGGTTTATGATACTTATCATAAAGTTCAGAAAGGGTATACGACGTACTATAACTTAAATTATCAAGTTCGGTACAACTAATTGCAAAGTTAAGATTTTGACCAGATACGTCTGTTGCAGTGTTTATACCAATAACTTCGCCGTATGCATTAAATAAAGGACCACCAGAATTGCCGTGCGAAATTGCAGCGTTGTGTTGAATATATTTAACTCCGTCAAACACTCTTTCAGGCGATGCAACCACACCCGAAGAAAAAGATAATGTATATCCTTCTGAACTGCCTACTGCATAGACTTGCATTCCACCTATTATATAATTTTTTTGAATTACGACGGGCGTAAGGTTTGAAGCGCTAACTTGTAATACTGCAAGATCAATATCTACGTCATGCGCTAAAACCTTTTCTACCGTATACGTTGTACTGCCAAGCGTGATTTTAGCAGAATACGCTCCGTCTATAACGTGATAGTTAGTAACAAACTCACCATCACTTGAAATAGCAAACACTGTACCCAACGATAAACCACTACCATTTTCATCGTAGGTTACAATTTCGCCTACGCATTTTTCTCCAATATTATAAATTTGTTCGGCAGTTAACTTTTCAAGGGTATACGATTCAGTTTTTGAATAATCGCAGTTTCTACACTCGTATTTTTTAGTTCCGCTTGAAACTTGAGTTGCTTCAACTAATACGCTTTCAATAATATTGTGTCCTTTTGCGCTACCAATCTTATCTCCACACACTTTGCATGTTTTTGGCGTGGTACAAGTAGCTTCACTATATTTGTGTTCACGTGTACTGCCATCAGTATACCCACAATCCTTACAAGTCCTTGAACTAAGGCAAGATGCTGCATCATAATTATGGTTTTTAGGAACACCAATAGTATGCCCACAATCAAAACACGTTTTAGGCGTCGTGCAAGTGGCTGGAGCATAATTATGCCTTGCTGGACTACCAGACGTCGCTCCACACTCTATACAAGTTTTAGGCTCTATGCAAGTTGCCTCACTATAATTATGAACGTGCTCGTCCCCACCACACGCCGTAAACATAGTAGCAATCACGGTTATCAACACTATCGCAACTAAATTTTTAAATTTCATCTTTTTAACCTCCTATTTGCGATAGGGGTATTATATAGGAATTTTTCCTATATGTCAACTAAATTATAGGAATAATTACTATACTAACAATATGCAAAGGGGGGAACAGCAATGGATATATCTAAAATCGTTGGAAATAACTTAAAACTGGCAAGACAAGCAAAAAATATAACTCAAAAAGAGATTGCCAAGGAACTTAATAAGTATCAATCGGATTATAGCGAATACGAAACGGGTAAAATTCAGCTTGATTACGATAAAATAGTTTATCTTTGTAAAAGATTTGATATTACACCTAACGATTTGTTTGATTTTAACTAATTAAGCTAATTAAAAAAGCAGTGAATTTTCACTGCTTTTTGTTTTTATTAACGACTTTATTAAAATAAATAACAATCATACCTTATCATTTAACGAAGTTTTTTAAAACGTTCATAAGGTCGTCAGTTATCACGTGCTCAACTCTGCACGCGTTTTCTTCGGCAACTTCTTCATTTGCGCCAAGTTTTGTAAACACTTCAGTTATAACGCTGTGGCGTTCTTGAATGGCGGTTGCCTTTTCTAAACCCATATCGGTAAAGTTGATTTCACCGTTTTTGGCAATAACGATATATCCCTTGCCTTGCAATAAGTTTACCGCTCTTGATACGCTTGGGCGAGAATAATTGAGTTCGTTCGCTATATCTATCGAATGAACGCAAGAACGCGCTTTTTTTAAACTTAAAATAGTTTCAAGATACATCTCTTCCGATTCGCGATATCTCATAGCAAACCCCCTTTACTTTAATTACTTTGTAATTATAACACGCTTTTCCCTTTTTGTAAAGAGTGGAATTTTATATCATATTTTGCGGATTTAAAAGTTTATTTATTTGCTCGTTTGAAAGAATGTTTTCTTCTACCAATAAATCTCTTACGTTTTTGTTTTCTTTAAGTGCTTGTTTTGCTATCTTTGCCGCTTTAGAATAGCCTATAAACGGGCAAAGAGACGTTATAACTCCTATACTTCTTTCAATCTCATAATTGCAAACGTCCCTATTTACAGTTAGACCTTCAATACAATCTTTAGTGAAAATTCTAACGCCGTTTGCAATAGTTTCAAGCGACTCGAATAAACAATAAAAAATTATAGGTTCAAATGCGTTAAGTTCAAGTTGACCTGCTTCAACTGCCATAGTAATAGTAACGTCGTTTCCAATAACGTTAAATGATATTTGATTGATAACTTCAGGAATAACAGGATTTACCTTACCAGGCATTATTGACGAGCCGTTTTGCTTTGCAGGAAGATTAATTTCCGCAAAACCCGCTCTCGGTCCTGAAGACATTAAACGCAAATCGTTTGCCATCTTGGAAAGAGTGCTTGCACAAGACTTAACGATTCCCGAAACGTATACGAAACTGTCAAGATTTTGCGTTGAATCTACCAAATCTTCTGCTTGAACGAGTTCAAGCCCCGTAACTCTTGCAAGAGTTGGAACTATATTTTTTACGTACTCTTTATCAGCCGTTATGCACGTGCCGATTGCCGTTCCACCCATATTTAAAACGGAAAGTTCTTTAATTGCGTTTTTAAACCTAAGTTCATCACGCTTAATCGCTTTTGCATATGCGGTAAATACTTGACCGAAACTTATGGGAACGGCGTCTTGCATCTCCGTTCTACCCATTTTAATAACGTCCGCAAACTCTTTTGCCTTGTTATTGATTGCTAAATAAAACTCTTGAAGAGATGAAATAACCTTTTGTAAAAGTCTAATCGTTGCTATTTTTCCAGCACTCGGATAAACGTCGTTCGTAGATTGACCGCAGTTTGCGTGGTCGTTAGGGTGAACGATTGAATAGTCCCCTTTTTGACCTCCAAGCAATTCTATCGCACGGTTGGAAACCACTTCGTTTGCATTCATATTAAACGACGTTCCCGCACCGCCCTGAATAGCGTCAACGATAAAATTTTCAGTAAACTTTCCACTTAAAATCTCATCGCACGCCTTAACCATAGCGTTTGATATTTCTTTACTTATCACTCCTACGTTACCATTTGCTATTGCCGCCGCTTTCTTTATTTCTATAATAGATTTAATAAACTCGGGATGAGCCTTAATACCGTTAATCTTAAAGTTTTCGTATGCGCGAAGCGTTTGAACGCCGTAATAAGCGTCAATAGGAACTTCTCTTTCGCCAATAGAGTCGCTTTCAAGCCTAAATTTTTGCATAATTTTCTCCTTTTTTAGTTTACCACTTGATTATACTACTATATTGCTGTATAATCAAATATATATTAAATCATATTTTATATAACTTCAAAACTATAACCAAGGTGAAATTATGTTTAAAAATAAAGAATACGTTCTTGCAATCTATCGCGAAAAAAGTTTTTCTAAAGCGGCGGAAGCGCTATTCGTTTCTCAGCCGTCCCTTTCAGCGTGCATTAAAAGGATAGAACAAAAAATTTCTCAGCCTATATTCGACCGTTCGAGTAACCCCTTAAAACTTACTGAAATCGGCGAAGAATACGTAAAGCGAGCAATCGAAATGACGGAAATGGAAAAAAACTTCGAGCGTTACGTTTCAGACCACACTAATCTTTTAACCGGAACTATAAGGCTTGGCGGTAGCAGTTTCTTTTCTTCGTTAATTTTGCCTAAGTTAATTAGAGATTTTAACGCCGAATACCCGCAAATCAAGTTTGAAATTTACGAAGATAGCACTAAAAAGTTAATGAATAAACTTGCAAGTGGCGAACTTGATATAGTGGTTGATAACGCCGTTAACGAAGACGAAAACATTATATCGAGCGTATTTTCTTCAGAGCGTTTACTTTTGGCAGTTCCCAACTCTTTTGAGATAAACGATAACCTTAAACGATTTAAACTTACCGGGGACGACGTTAAGCAAAACAAACACTTAAACGAAGACGTTAGCGTTGACATTAGCGTTTTTGAAAAAGAACCTTTCGTTTTACTTAACCCTGAAAACGATACCGGCAAAAGAGCGGATAAACTATTCAAAAAGCAAAACGTTACCCCGAACGTTATCTTTAGGCTTGACCAACAAGTAACGGCGTTTAACGTTTCTTGCGCGGGAATGGCTATTTCTTTCGTAAGCGACACGCTCGTTAAGAGTTTAAATTCCGAACGCCAAATTTACTATTACGCACTATCAGATAAAAAGGCGGAAAGAAACATTTACCTTTATCAAAAGAAAAATCATTATCTCTCACTTGCAAGTAGATACTTCATTGAAAAAAACACCTTAAAACAATAAAAAAGCGTGGCGATTTCGCCACACTTTTTTTAATTATCGTGAAGTTTTTTAAGCATTTTCGTCATACCGTTAACCATAATATCGTCGCCACCCTTTTTGATAACGGTTGTGCCTGCTTCGTAACCACCTTCATCGTAAGATGAAGAGTTGGGAATATATCCGCCCGCGGTATTAGTTAAACAACAGAGAACCGTTTCTTTAAACGGCGAATTTTCGCAAATTCTTCTGCCGATTTCCGTAAACGGCTCGCCACCGATACCAGCAAACACCAAATCCCCAAGGCTTATTGCCGAGAAATTAAACGGAAAACTATCTGGACCGTTTTCAAGTTTAATTATGCGCTTTGCTCTTGCAACTGCGGTTGTAAGCGCCATTTCTTTATACGGAAGTTCGCTTGCCCTACCACTTTCAAACATACCGTAGATATATCTCGCTTCTTCAAGTTTATCGTTTTCTTGGTTAGATGGAAGGTCAATCGTCGTGGTGGTATAACTAATTTTATCAGTTGTTACAGGTTTTGTTACGGAAATTACCGAAAGCACCGCTCCCGCAATTTTTCTTCCCATATACTCGGCGTGAGCGTAACTTCTTGGAACGCTATCAAAGTCAATAACGGAAATTGCTTCTTCTTCGGGGGTGGGGTTTACGTTAACGTGGTTAACGTCGCCTTGACAACCTAATAGAAACATACATTTAGTATTGCCAAGCGCGTTTTCAAGCGTTTTACAAACCACGCCCATATAGTCAGCCGACAACAATTCACCACCAACGCTATCAGGGTGAGTTCCGAAGTTAACAATTAATATATCTTCGCCACGTTCCCTTTTAATTTTAACGATTTTAACAGTTTCGTCTGGAGTGCCAAGCGCGTGAACGATATTTGGGTTCTTAACGCCTGGGTTGGTTGCAACTGAACCGTCTTTCATACGATAACGGCGAACGAACGATACTCCCTTTGCTTCAGTTTTAGCAACGCTAAACTCACTTTCTTCAAGGTTTTGAAAAGCATACACTGCACAGTCACGCGCGGTGTTTACTAAAAAGGCTTCGTATTCGGGAGTGCTTTCAGAAGACGTGCCAAGGTCCTTTCCTATAACCGGCCCCGTGTGAGTGTGAGAACAGTTAATAAAGATACCGTCCCTTTCAACGCCTGCATCGTTAGACACCAAGTCTTTAATTTTATCAAACAACGCTTGCGGAAGTTGAGCAACGTCAAGTGCTATAACTACGGCTTTTTTATCCCCGTCAGAAAACGCAACGGCACGAACGAACAAGTCGTCGTTAACGCCTTTAACGTTACGGGGAATATAATATCCAAGTATTGGAAAACCATAAGGTGGATTGATGCAAAGTTTTGAATATCCTGTTTTCATAAAAAACTCCTAAAATATATAGTCAAATATATTTTAACACTAGCGTTTTAAAAGTCAATAGAAAAGGCTTGATTTCTCAAGCCTTTTTTTCTTCGTTACAAGTTTTCTTTGCGCAACTACGAGCGTATGGGCAACCTATACACTTCTTACCCTTTAGTTTTGATTTAACCACGTAAAAAATAGCACCGCTAAGTATTAAAACTATTGCTAAAATAACTAAAATCGTTTCTATCATACTTATCTTTTACGCCCTTGCTTTTCTATTTTTAATAATAAATACGGTAAATATTAAAGTTATCGTTAAAACTACTGCCCAACCGACTATTTGCATCCACACGGCACCTAAACTTCCACCCGTTACGATAGTTCCAACGAAGAATATTAAAAACGCAACTATAAAACCTACCGCGAATTGAAGAGCGATACCAAAGAAAAACCATTTTCTATCGTTTATTTCCGAACTCATCGCGCCAATAGCGGCAAAGCACGGTGGGGAAAACAAGTTGAACGATAAAAAGGCAAGCGCGGAAACGGAAGTCAAACCGAAAACGCTTTGAATGGTGGTTGCCGTACCTTCAATCATAACGAGTTCTTCAACGCTTATAAGGTTAGTTATTCCAAAGCATACGGCAAGCGTTCCAACAACGTTTTCTTTAGCGATAAAGCCCGTAACCGTAGCCGCGGCAAGTTGCCAAGCGCAAACGCCGATAAAGGGAGCAAACACGAAAGCAAACGGCGTTGCAATATCTTTTAAGATAGAATTTTCCGCTTCAACAACTTGGAAAGTCCAATCGAAAGTTTGCATAACGTGAACTAAAAAATTGCAAACGAGAATGACCGTTCCCGCCTTAACGATAAACGCCCACGCCCTTGAAAGCGTTGACTTGCACGCACCCCATAAACTCGGCGCTTTATATTCGGGAAGTTCGATAATAAAGAAGTTTTTTCTCGCCTTATAGCCGTTTAATGCGTTGATTAGCAAAGCGCATAACAATATGAGCGCAATACCAACGAAATACATCGTAACCCCAACCCACGCCGAATCTTTAAAGAACACTCCCGCAAATAGCGCGATTACGGGAAGTTTTGCTCCACAAGGCATAAACGGCGTGAGCATAGCAGTAGTTCTTCTTTCCCTATCGTTTTTAATCGTTCTGCAAGCCATAATTCCAGGAACGGAACAACCCGTTCCCACAACGAACGGAATGATAGATTTACCCGATAACCCAACCTTTTTAAATATAGGGTCGAGTACTACCGACGCTCTTGCCATATAACCGCAATCTTCAAGTAAAGCGATTAAAAAATACATTATCATAACGAGTGGCAAAAACCCGACCACCGCTATAACGCCACCTATAATACCGTCAACGAGTATTGACGACCAAACGCTCTCGTTAAGAACGCTTGCAACGAGTTCTTGCCCGCTTGAAAGCCACGAAGCAAACGTATCGGCAATAAACGGCCCAAGCCACGCTTGAGATATGCCGAACACTAAAAACATCACCACTGCAAAAATAGGAAGCCCAAACCACTTGTTAGTGATTATATTATCAATTTTATCTTGAACGCTTAACCCGTTTGAATTAGTCGCTTTCCTTTCAACCTGAGAAACTATTTTATTAACGAACTCAAAGCGAAGTTTATCCGCAATTTCAACGGAATTTTTATCGCTAAGATTGGTATTATCTTGGCTGTACGGCGCACTTTGTTTTGAGCCTAAAACTTCTAACGCACGCACGATCAACTCTTTAAGTCCGCTACCTTTAATGGATACCGTTTCTACAACCGGGCAACCAAGTTTTTCACTCAAAAGTTTACTATCTATTATCGTTTCTTTCTTCTTGTTAACGTCCGTTTTATTAAGGGCAACTACTACGGGTATTCCAAGTTCTAAAAGTTGAGTAGTAAAAAACAAACTACGGCTTAAATTCGTTCCGTCAACGATATTTATAATAACGTCTGCCCCTTCGTTTTTAACGTAACTTGAAGTGATTGACTCTTCGCTCGTGAAAGGGCTCATCGAATACGCGCCCGGAAGGTCAACCGCTATTATCTCTTTTCCTTTGCTGTAAGACTTTTTTACGGCGTGAACTTTTTTATCAACGGTAACGCCTGCCCAATTGCCCACTTTTTCATTTCTACCAGTGAGCGCGTTGAACATAGTCGTTTTTCCGCTATTTGGATTACCTGCAAGTGCAATTAACATTGTTTCTCCCAATTTGACTTTTGTTAGCCTATGCTAACATTTCTACAAAAAAATAACTCGTTGGTTGTTATAGAACCCTACTCTATCTCAATGGCGTTTGCTAAATCTTTATCTATATTGTAACGCGCATCTTTAATTGCCACTATTAAACCGCTTCTTTTACGAGAAACAACGGTTATCGGTTCACCCTTATAACAACCAAGAGAAAATAGAAAAGAATTAAGTTCATCGTCAAAAGTTTTTACGTTTTTAACGATATACTTTTTACCGATTTCCGCTACGATAAGGTTCATAATAACTCCAAAAATACAACTTGTTAGCAATTGCTAACTCGTAATTATTATATAATATGGATATTAGGTTGTCAAGCAATTTATGCCTATTTTTTACAAAAAACGGCACGAAAAAAGCCTTGCATTTTTTGCAAGGCTTTTTCTTCTTTAAGAATTAAAATTAACCTCTTCCGTGAGGAACTTCAAAATCATATTCTATATATTCAACGCCGTTTGCTTTGGGATATTTAACTTTAGAAGTGCCACATTGATAGTACCAGTTCCACCACAATTTGCCATGTGGTTTAAGCATCTCGGTGAAACCTACGCCTTTTTCGTTTTTGCCTTCTATTCCCCTAAACCAAAGTTCCGTGCATTTGTAGCAACCGTTAACCATATACCAAGAAACTTCTTCTAAACTTGCAGGCATACTAAACAAAAGTAAATTCGAGCAAAGGTTAAAGGAATAGTTACCAGTCTTTTTCAAACCATCGGGAAGAATAGCTTCGGTAAGTGACGAGCAGTTAGCAAAAGCGTAATCGCCTATAGTTTCTAAAGTTCTCGTTTTTGAGAAGTTAATAACTTCGGCTTTAGAGCAACCTTCAAAAGAATTGTTGCCTATAGTTTTTAAACTATCAGGAAGAGTTATTTCAGTTATTTGGTTAAGGCCTGCAAACGCGTGGTTACCAATATGAATAACGCCTTCGGTAATATTTAACTTAGTTATAAAACTCTTTTTATATAAAGCGTAATCGCCAACGATTTGTACGTTTGATGGGATTGTAACGACTTCGTCAGTACCAACGTAATCCACTAAGATATTGTCTTTACCATCAAGCATCGTATAGAAATTATCTTTAATTACGTATTTTGAAACGCCTTTAGTTGAACTATAAATATTTTTAGCGTATGCGGAAACGTGTCCGTTTTCAGTAGTTCCTAAAGTTATATTGAGAGTGGAATCGTTGCAAACTTCATATAATTTAGTGCAGTCTTCAAACGCTTGTTCGCCAATATTTTCAAGACCTTTACCGATTTTTAAGTCTCTCATTTTATAGCAACCGAAGAATGCTTTTTCGCCAACACTCTTAACGCTATCGGTTAAAGTTAACGATTCAATATCAATAAAGTTATTAAAAGCGTAATCGTTAATCGTTTCAGCCGATAAAGTAAGCGACTTAACGTCACCGTCTTCCGTAGTTATTCCGCAAGCGTAGTAATGTGGGGAATAAGAATCGATAAACTTAATGCTAGCCCAATCGTTAAAATTTCCGCCAAAATTTACGGTTTTTATATTGGGGCTTTGATAGAAGGCTTCACTACCCATTTGCTTTATTGAACCCGGCAAGGAAACTTCAGTAAGATTTTCGTTTCTATCCGCAGAGTTTTCATAAATAATTTTAGTTCCGTCTACTACGGAAAGAGAAGTTGCGCTTTCATCTTGAACGGACATGAAAATTAACGGAGTGTTGCCAATCGTAAGATATAAACCACCGTTTAACTCTGTAAGTTCTAACGCGCCACAATTCTTAAACACGCCGTCTCCAAGAGATTCTAATTGGCTTTCGTCGTCGCCGTAGAATACAACTTTTTTAAGAGCCGAGCAACCGTAAAAGGCTTGCTTGCCGATAGTTTTAACGGTATACGGAATATAAACCGCTTCAATTTCTTTGTTTTTAAACGCCGTAGTGTTAATATCCGTTACCAAAGTGCCGTTAACGGAAGACGGAATAATTACTTCCTTACCAGTATAAGTTCCTAAACCCCTAACGCTTTGTTTACCGCTTGCTAAGTTGATTTTTAAGCCAGCGCTTGCAGTTGCGGTGCAAGTTGAACACTCGCCGTCAGCATTTAAAGTATGAGCAATTTTTGAAACGAAATTATCTTCGTACGCGTCGCCACAAGAACATTCGTGCTTGGTATAGCCTTGTTCAGCGCAAGTTGGGCCTATTATCGTTTCGGTATAAGCGTGTTCGTGAGAATCACCGCCACCACAAGCAGTGAACACGAATAAACTTACGGATAAGATAAAAGATAAAGTTAAAAGAGATAAAATTTTTCTTTTCATAAAATTACTCCTTAATTTTTCTACTCTCTACGTAATAGCGTTTATCGTAAGCGTGGCCTATCGAGAAAGTTTTTCTCGGAAGCGCGCCGTCAAAAATTACCGTTTTAAAAAGTTGACTCTTTTCCATACCGCTAAAGATAAAGCCGATAGCGTTATCTTTTAAGGATAGATTGCGAACGCTATCTTCCCCGTGAATATAGTCAACTTCGCCTTCGTTCTCTTTTAAGTATAAGTCGATAAAATCTTGAAGAGTTCCTACCGTGAGTTGTTTTTCAGGCTTAGTAAACTTTATTTCAAACTCTTCGTCTTTAGTTACTATCTTTACGATTTGAGTTTTTTCATTTCCGTTTAAAGTGTTCGCGTAATTAGTTAATGCGGAAACGACCTTTTTAACGTCAACGCCGAACATAACGCGGTAAATAGGTTCAAATTCCAAAGCGTCGTCGTGAAGGTTAACAACTTCAACGAGCGCGTATCTTGAAGGATGCTCTAAAGCCTTGTCCCCAATTTGATTTTTAATATTTAAATAACAAGTTCTTGCGGTTGCGAGCGAGTGATTACCATCGCCTACTGCAAATAATAATTTAGACGGAGCGTTGCCGTACAAACGCTCGGCGTTTTCATCGCTTATAAGAGCGGATAAACTATCGTTAATCTTATCAAAGTCCGCTTTGTCCACTAAATAACCGCTAACCTTTCCGCCACCCTGCATAAGAGTAAAATCATAAACTTTTTCCAAAGTGTTTTTCTTAGCGGTGATAGGTTCGATAACCGTCTTATTATCGTCGTCAATTAAAAGCATTACGTGGGGCAACTCTATCGATGCGCCCTTTCTCACTTGAACTCTCGGGGGAATTCTTTCTAAAACCGTGCCTTCAGTTGCGCGAATTAAAGATTTTGAACCAACGGAAAAATCGTAATCTTCAAGGTCAATCATAGCAACGACGCCGTGCTTAACCCTACCGTCACGCTGAACGCGTTCGGTATAAATCATAGAGTTCTTATTCTCTTTAAGCACCGATTTTAAATACTCTTCCATACTTGCGTTAATTAACGGAACGCGCTTATCTGATTCGCTTAAATAAACTTCGGGAAGTATAAGCGATAAGGTGGACGGCGTATCCCCAACTAACTCTTTAGCCTTTTCCCAATACTCAGGTTCACTCGTGTATTGGTCGCAAGCAACGACCGCCCACTTAGTTCCTTCAACCTTAGTAAAGTCTGGAAGTAAAACGTCAGATGGATATAAGGTGTATTTTAACTTCATAATTTCTCCGTAAATTTTACCCACTTTAAAGTGGGTAAAATGGTTTATTCTTCAATTTCTTCGTCTAAAACGGTAACTTTAACTTCAACAACTTTCTTCATCGTTGATCTCGTTACTTGGAAGTTTAAGTTTTTGTAAGTAAACTTTCTTCCCGTCAACGGCAATTCGCCTAAAATTTCGGTTATGAAACCGCTAACGGTGTTAGCATCGTACTCTTCGTCTTCTGAAATATCAAACTTTTCAAAGAACTTGTCAATCTCAAGCGACCCGTTAACGATATAAACGTTTTCCGCTTCTTGCTTTATGGGTTCGTACTCTTCGTCGTACTCGTCGTAAATTTCGCCAACGAGTTCTTCAATAATATCTTCTACCGTTACGATACCGCTAGTTCCACCGTACTCGTCTAATACGACCGCCATGTGAACCTTTCTTGCTTGTAACTTTTTAAGAAGAGCAGAAATCTTGGTATGCTCTACTACGAACACAACCTTTTGCATAAGGTCTTTTAAAGAAAATTCTTGCTTAAAGTAGTTGCGATAAAAGTCCTTTTCGTGAATAAAGCCTACGATTTGGTCAATCGTGTCTTTATAAACGGGGATACGCGAATATCTTTCACTATCGAAAATTTTCTTTATCTCTTGCTTGGTTGCGTCAATAGATACGGATACGACGTTAATTCTCGGAACTAAAATATCTTTAACTTCCAAATCGTCAAATTCAATAGCCGAACGAATAAGGTCGGCTTCGTCTTCTTTAAGCGTTTCGTCTTCTTCCGCTTCGTTTACTATCGTGATAAGTTCTTCATCGGTAATAGCAACTTCATGGTCAAGCCTAAAGATTGCGTTTAAGAGTTTTTTGAATAAACCGAGCAAAATATTGAGCGGATAGAAAAGATAATAGCAAAGTATTATGAACGGATAGAAAAACGACGCGAGTTTTTCAGGATAAGACTTTGCTATGAATTTAGGCGTTATCTCGCCGAATAATAAAACGACTATCGTAATAACCGCCGTCGATATAAAAGACGGGTCAAAGAACGAACCTTCACGCATTACTTTGGTAAAGAATAGTAACGCAAGCGAAGAAGCGGTAAGATTAACTAAGTTATTACCGATTAAAATCGTGGTTATAAGTTTATCGTATCTTTCATAAAGTGATAAAACCTTTTTAAACTTGTTATCTTTTTGTGAAAGACTTTTAAGTTTGATTGTGTTAAGGCTTGTGTAAGCCGTTTCTGTTGCCGAGAAAAATGCGGATAATAATACTAAAACTATTATCGCAATTAGCAGTGGTAACGAGCCGTCTGGCATTTTAAAAAATTTACTCCTTTGTATTCCGTTGATATTCTAAGTTTTAGGCTATTTCTAAATTGTGATTGAGCCTAAAGGCGATATCACAATGAACCGTTAATTGTGAATTGTGATTGAGCCTTAATCTTAGTAGCGGAATTCTATTTTTTTATATTCAGCGTATTCGTCGTACGCGTTTTTCCTAAAATAATAATTGCCTTGCTTTACGATAGTCGTCCCCTTATCAGCAAGGTAACTATCAAACTCAGCCTGCTTTAAGCCGTTCTTTTGCAAAATTTCAAATAACTTTGCAACGCAAGATTTTTCAAGTTCAATAGGCGCAAGTTCAGATTTGTTAACTTCCGCTTTTAAAGAGTTTGAAAAGGCGTTGTACTCTTTATCCGACCTAAATTTTTGCTTGAAATCTTTAAGGTATTGTTCTAAGTTCTCTTTTATAACCTTTTTCATTTGGTTGGGATTAAAGCCGAACGGACGCTTAACGTCACTAAACTTACCTTTAAAAATTACGGCAAAGTAACCGTCGTCCCCCTTAAATAAAGCGTTATAAGGATTAGTAAAGTATGCTTTTATTTCTTCCGTTTCTCCGCCGATAAGGTCGATAAACTCGTTTTCGTATTCCGTTAACGTTTTAAGTAAATCTTCACTACTATCAAGAGCGGACTGCAACTTTTCTAAAAACTTGCTCGGGTCAAACAAAGTTTTGTTAAAACACAAAAACTTTTTAAAAATGAACGAGCAAAACGCCTTTGCCCTATCTAAAGGTAAAGGCTTCTTATCCCACTCGTCAGTAAGAGTTATCATAGAAAGATAATCAACGAGCGGAATTTCTTCTTCCAAGGTCAAGAAAGATTCGTCCTGCGAAAAGCCGTGCTTAATTTCGCGAACGGGAATGGCGAATTTTGCCGCTTCTTCCCTTTCTTTTCTCAAAATTTCTTCAATTTCTTTGTACATTTTATCAATACAGTTCATATGAAAGGTATTATAACATATATTTTTATATTTTACAATTGTTTTGAGTAATTATTATACGCATATACGCGCAAAAAAAATGCCAAGAGCGTCTACTCTTGGCAATACGATTAAAGTTCTTTAGTAAACTCGGAAAGTTCTAAACGCTCGAAGTGGCGGGGTGCAGGCTCGCAATCGTCTGACGGATAACCCATAACCAAGAAGCCGTACACAACGATATTTTCGGGAAGATTAAACGCCTTCTTAACGTCTTCAGGCATAATTCTTCCAACCCAGCAAGTTCCCAAGCCTAAGTCGGCTGCTTTAAGCATCATATAGGTTTGAACGATAGCGCAGTCAATTTCCATAAAATTTCTACCGTTGGACTTTAAAATGCAAGCCCTGTCACTATCACCACACACGATAAAAACGACGGGCGCGTCAAAGTGGCAAACCGTGAGTTCTCTCACCTTTTGCATCGCTTCTTCGCTTTTAGCAACGAAGATTTTTTGCGGTTGGCTATTCTTTGCCGTCGGCGCAATACGAGCGGCTTCTAAAACCGCTTGAATTTTCTCTTCTTCAACGGGGATTTGCTTGTAACTTCTAACTGAATATCTACTATCTAATGCTTTTTGAAATTCCATAATTTACTCCTTAGTGTTATTGTATCATAACTTTAAAGTTTTTTCAACTATTTTATAACTCCAAACGATTTTATCGCTACCGCATTTGCGGTTATTGTTATATTATAACAATCTTTTTCGGGCGATACGGAAATGTTGATACCGCCGTCCAAATTAAAATACTCGTCTAATACCCTTTTAACGTCGTAACAAATCATCTCGGAAGTTTCTTTGCTAAGCATTAGCCTATCGTTTAAAATTATGCTTTTTAAAATGCTCTCTTTCTTCTTCATAACCTACGCTTAAGTTCCTTTCTTATACTACCCCAAAAACCCGAATATTTTTTTAAGTAATCATACGTTTTAAGCGTTTTTCCCTGAAGACTTAACGATATGAGTTTTATTGCCTTTGCGCTCTCGCCAACTAAGTTTTGGCAATAGATTGAATTAAACTCGTCAAGTTCGGGGATAACGCCTATAACTTCCGTTTTTAAAGTGTTTTCAACGTCACTTTCGGATAAACTTTTACCACTCAAAACTAAATCACCGCGTATCTTGTTAACTATTATGGAAACGCTTTCTAAGGGATAACTTTTTAGTATTGAAATAACCTTATCCGCATCTCTCACGCTTGATACCGTCGGCGTCACTATAACGATAGCAAAATTGGCGGAACTAACCGCTCTATGAAACCCAACGTCAATACCTGCCGGGCAATCTATCAAGATATAATCAAAAAGCCCGTCGATTGAGTCGATAGCGTTTTTCACGTCTTGCCCACTTATCTCGTTAAACGATAGCGTATGGCACGACGGAAGAACGAATAAGTTCTTGTTAAGCGGGCTTTCTACAAGCGCTTGCTTTACCCTACATTTACCCCTAATAGCGTCCGATAGGTCGAAAATCGCCTTGTTTTCAACTCCGGTTAACACGTCTAAATTATTAAGCCCTAAGTCCGCGTCAACCACGGCAACTCTCATTCCACTCTCGGCAAGTTTAAGCCCTAAATTAGCAGTGATAGTAGTTTTACCAACCCCACCCTTACCTGACGTTATAACATACTTTTTAGCCATATACTAATTGTAATTTAAACGGCGTGTCTTATTTTGTGTGATAATGTTGAAAATGAAAATTTTTTAGCATAAAAAAAGCATAGGCGGTAACCTATGCTTTTTAAAGTTTTAGTCAGAATTTGATTTTAAAGATAATATGGGGTCAACTTCTTGTAAAATAGTGTAATTTATGCAGTCTTTACCTTGAGTTTTCCAGTTCATAGCGCCCCTTTCAGGATTTAATTCGCCCGAAGAATAAAGCATTATCATTTTGCCATACCAATCAATAACGCTATAATAAACGATACCGTATTTACTTTCTTTATAAATTATTTCTTCGTAAGTTTCTTTTCCGTCTTTTGATGCAATCTTACCGATATGGATATTGCATCTATGAGTTCTAACAGTTGAATATTCGGGGTCAAGTGGCGAAGAATACGCTAAGTATAAATCGCCTTGATAGTTAAATAAGAACGGTCTAGTATCGGAAGCCGTTAAGGCAAGGTTACTTTGAGTCCAAGTTTTACCGTTATCGGTTGAATATAATAAGTTTTCTCTAGTTTCAGTGCTTGGATTAACGAAGCCGTTTCTACAAAATGCCCAGAACTTATTATCGTAATACGCAAGCATAACTTCGTAACTATAATCGTGCTTTACAATGGAAATAAAGTTCCAAGTTTCGCCGTCTGCGGACCTAGCAAAAATATAGTTAGTCATATCAACACCGCCACCGAAATTAGCGTAATAGAAACCGTTAACGCTTATGATATTTGAAGCGAACATTAAATGCCCAAATTCTTGACAATTAACACTTCTAAGATAAGCGTTAATATTATCTTTAGTGAAAGTGATTTTTTCGGAAGAATCAGGAATTCTAAACTTAAGTTCTTTAAGTTCTCCTACTTCTAAAGTCTTTTTGTTTACGTCTTTATAATAGTATACGTACGTATCCATATTGATAGCGTAAACTCTAACGTAGGTTTCATCTAAATCAATAATACTACCTTCGGATAATCTTTTTCCTTCAAAGTCTATATCTCTATCAAAAACGGTAACCCATTGAACGTTAGTCGGTTGCATAATGCTAAACTTAGAAAGTTTTACGAGTTGATCACTTTCGCCAAGCTTTTGATCGCTTGCTAAGTAAATGGCGTAACAAATCGCCGTTCTTTCATCAACCACTTGAACAACGCCGTTAGCCGCCATATCGGTTAAGCCATCGTTAACCATGTAGTGAGTGCCTATTTTTTTAGAATTATTATCTACCATAGCCGTATCATCTCCACCATTTTTACAAGCGGTGAGCGAACATGCCGAAGTTATAAGTAACGCTCCCACTAAAATTATTTTGCAAATTTTTTTCATATAATTACCTACCTTCATAACGATTATATCCTTTATCATTATTTTTAAAATTGTGATAAAACAATCATTTATATTATTATAACAAATAATATTTATAAATTAAATAGTAAAATCAATCAAAAAATATGTAAAATCAATCAAACGTTGAATTTTTGCAACAAAAAAGCATAGGCAAGAAAACCTATGCTTATATAAAGTTTATTTAAGGCGTTGGAAACTTGCTTGGTCAACGAAGTCCGTAAACAAAGCAATAACAAGTTATATAAACAAAAAACTCCCGTTTTGTTCAAACGAGAGTTATTTTCAACTATTTTAAGACGTTAGTTGCAAGCAAGACAAGGCTCGTAAAGGCGGTGCGGTAACGATTGACCTTGTTGGTCATCGTTAGTGCAACGACTTTACAGTAACGCAGTATTGCGAAGCAAATAACGGATTAAATTTCGGGGAGACTTGCTGCCGCAATAGACTGCCCTACACGCTTGTTCGATTCGTCTGGCATTTGAAGTTTAATATGAGCGTATTCAGGGAATTCAGCCTTTATTACTTCGTTTGCCTTTTCTAATATAATATCGCCACCCTTACCGGAAGTTACACGGCCTAAAAGTAAACCGTGCTTGATATCGTAAAATTCACTATAATATGCGATAGTATAGCCGAGATAAATACCAATGCAAGCGTAAATATTTTTAGCCATTTCATCATCTTCAGCCATAAGTTTTTGAATAACTTTTAATTTTTCAGCGGGGGATAAGCCGTCTTCAAACTTAAAGCCTGCGCTTTCAGCAAGTTTGATAACGCTATCTTGAGAGAAGTATTTTACACCGCAACCGTAATCGCCAGACCATTCGTCAACCATAGCGTCACGATTATAATCAACGGGAGCGAACGCAAGTTCGTTGAGCCAGCCTTCTAAACAACCTTCACGATTGATGTAACCTACCGCTTCACTCGTACCCATAGCGATACCTAAAACTGCAGTATCTTTAAGGTCGATTGCACCTGCAAGCGCAGTAACGTCACCATCGTTAGCAACTTCGATAGGAGCGCCGATTTCTTTAGCAATATCCATATACATAGTTTTAACGTGCTTTTCAAAATCGTCTTCAGGAACTTTTAAGAAAAGTGACGCAACCATTATTTTATTATCAACGTAAACGCCTGCGGAAGACACGCCGATAGCGTCAACTCTTGGCATTTTGCTTGCAGCAGTTCTCATTGATTCCATAATACCATCGTATTGATAGTGCCAGTCGGAATTAAGTTTGGGGTGCCATACGACTTCTTCACTATACACTACTTCGCCGTCAATAACAGCGGAAACTTTTCTATCAGAACCACCCGCGTCAAAACCGATACGGCAACCGTCTAAATGACCGCCAACCTTGAGTGAACAACTCTTAGCCTCGGGGAAATCTTTTTCTTCAACGTAAACGACTTCAAAAGGTCTTTCATAAACGCCCGACATAAACTTTTCGTCAAACGCTCTTTCGCCAGTTTTAGAGTATGCGGATTTAATTCTTTCATAAATATATTTATCGCCACAAATAACGATTTTGTAACCACCTGCAACCCAAAGAATAGTTTTGATAATTCTTTCGGCAACACCGTAGTTTTCTTCACGCTTATTCTCATCGGCAAAAATTTCAAGAGTATAAATAAAGTTGTAACCTTTGTTTCTCTCTACGCAAATCTTTAAAGTTTTGCTTTCTTCTTGGCTGACTGCTTTTCTAAACTCGTTGAGTTTAACAATCATGGGATAGTAATTCTTATCGTAAACGGGAGTAAATTTCATAGCCTTCTCCATTATAAATTTAGTACGATACTATATTAACACAATTTAAACTTTTTTAAAAGGGGTTTTTCACATTTTTTTGACTTCTTTTCTATTTAATTTTGACTTCTTTAATTTTCTCCTTAAATTTCAATGAATAATTTATGCATAAATTTATAAAATAACGAATAAATTTAATAATTTATAAAAATCGTTTGACAAGCGTTGTAAATCTTTATATAATGATAGAACTTAAAAATATTATTTATATAAGGAGAACTTATTATGAAAAAACTTTTAAAAGTTTTACTTGCAGGCGTTTTAGCAGTTTCTACTATGGCTTGCTTCACTGGTTGTAAAGACGATACTATTTACGTCGATACTAACGCTTTCTTCGCTCCGTTTGAATACTATGACGGAACTGAAATCAAGGGTGTTGATATTGACATTATGAACAAAGTTGGTAAAAAACTCGGCAAAAAAGTAGTTTTTGAAAACACTGATTTCGACGTTATTATCGATAACGTTGCAAGTGGCGACAAGTACGATTGTGGCGCAGCAGGTATTACTATTACTGACGCTCGCAAAGCAAGAGTTGACTTCTCTAACCCCTACTACACTTCAGTTCAATACGTAATCTACAAATCAGGTGCTAGCATGCCCACTAGAACTGCAACTGACGGTACTGCTTGCGTATTCTGGTCTGACCTTATGGGTTTAGATATCGGCGTTCAACGCGATACTACCGGCAATATTTACGCTGACATTGAAATTAACGGCGACGGTCCTGATTACCCCGGTGAACTTAGTGGAACTACTGGCACTCTTACTCCTTACGACAACGCACAACTCGCTGTTGACGCTATCGGCGCTAACCAAATCGACGTTGTTATCGTTGACGAACTTCCCGCTCAATATATCGTAAGCAAAAATTCCGGTTACGTTTGCAAGGCTTTATACTACGATGCTGATACTGCTACTGAAGAACAATACGCTATTTGCGTTACTAAAGGCAACACTGAACTTTTAAACGCTATTAACGAAGTTTTAGCAGAACTTGGCGAAGAAGGTATTAACGCTCTCGTTAAAGAGCACCTTGGCCTTAACGACTAATAAAAGGAAGAAACCGCGGAAAGCGGTTTCTTTTTTGACCTAAAGGATATACTATATGTTATTTAACTTAAATGCAGGGTTTTTCCAAAACGTTGCAACAATTTTTACAAGTTCCAAATATATGGAAATGCTCCTTGAAGGATTGAAGTGCACTTTAATCATTTCAATAGGCGCGTCCATTGTCGGAATAATTTTAGGCACGATAGTTGCTATCGTTAAAATTATTCCGTCAAAATCACCGATTATGCGCGTGTTAAACGTAGTTTGTGACGCTTATACCACCATTTTCCGTGGAACACCTATGGCGCTTCAATTATTTATTATGGCGTTCGTTATATTTGCCATCCGCGGTTTCCCGATGGAAATCACCGCTATTTTAGCATTCGGTATTAACTCTGGCGCTTACGTTTCGGAAAGCATTAGAGCGGGTATTTTATCCGTTGATATCGGCCAAACGGAAGCAGGTAGAGCGCTTGGTTTACCGTACCGCAAAACTATGATGAAGATAGTTATTCCGCAAGCGATTAAAAACGTTATCCCTTCAATCGGTAACGAAATTATCGCACTTATTAAAGAAACTTCTATCGTATCAATGGTTGGCGGGCTTTACGACTTAACTCTCGTTGCAAAGATTATCGGCGGTGGTAACGAACTTGCTAACTTCTTAGCACCCATGACCGTTACCGCGCTTTTCTACCTTGCAATCGTTTACTCGTTAACGTTCATTATCAAACTTATTGAAAGGAGGTTAAGAGCAAGTGACAAACGCTAATTCACCTATTATTCAAATAAAAAACGTTCACAAAAGTTTTGGTAAACTTGAAGTTTTAAAGGGCGTTTCACTCGATATCAAGCAAGGCGAAAAAGTGGTTATTATCGGACCGTCGGGTTCAGGTAAATCAACTCTACTTCGCTGTATGAACCTTTTAGAAGTTCCCAACAAAGGCGAAGTTTGGCTCGATGAGAAAATGCTCACCGCAACCGATAAAGAATTGCACCCCGAACTTTTAACCAAGAAAGATATCAAAGAGTTTGAAAAAGAAAACCGCTTAAATATCAACGAAGGTAGAGCGCAAATGGGAATGGTGTTCCAACACTTTAACCTTTTTAATAACCTTACGGTTATGGGCAATATGACGCTTGCCCCCGTTCAACTTAAACTTAAGACTAAAGAACAAGCGACTTTGGATGCTGAAAAACTTCTTGAAAGAATTGGGCTTTTAGATAAAAAAGACGTTTATCCGTCAACTTTATCAGGTGGTC
Organism: Christensenellaceae bacterium; assembly: GCA_045637965.1. Classification (GTDB taxonomy): domain Bacteria; phylum Bacillota; class Clostridia; order Christensenellales; family Borkfalkiaceae; genus HGM11412. The sequence goes on from JAZUAK010000003.1 coordinate 50,897, forward strand.
AAAAACAACGTATCGCTATTGCTCGCGCGCTTAATATGAACCCAAAAGTTCTTCTCTTTGACGAACCCACTTCCGCTCTCGACCCTGAAATGGTTGGCGAAGTTTTAGAACTTATGAAAGACTTAGCGGACGACGGAATGACTATGGCGATAGTTACTCACGAAATGGGATTTGCAAAGGAAATTGCTAACCGCGTTATCTTTATTGACGAAGGCGTTATTAAAGAAGAAAATTCGCCCAAAGAGTTCTTTGAAAACCCCAAGGACGAAAGATTAAAAGAATTTTTATCAAAAGTATTATAACACGCAAAAAACGAGTGGAAATTCCACTCGTTTTTTTATACGTAAGATTTATCAATAGTGATAACGGCATCGAACTTTGGATAAGATTCTTTGATAACCTTGCAAAGCCCGTCCTTTATCTCTTGTTCGGTTTTATTGAGATTAAACGGCATAACGCAGTCGAAAATTACGATGTTTCTCTGTTTTCCATCAACCGTTCTAACGTCGTGCACGGAAAGGTTTTCGTCTACTTTTTTAACTGCTAAATGCAAAAACTCTCTCATTTCAACGGCTAAGGGATTGGTAGTTGAAACGGGGTCGTAGTGAATAACTATTTCAAGCCCTGACTCGTCTAAAAAAGTCTTTTCGATTTTATCTATAAGTTCGTGGCTTTCAATAACGTCCCCTTCCGCAGCCATTTCTACGTGAACGGAAGCGAAAGTTCTACCAACGCCGTAATCGTGAACGATAAGATCGTGAATACCTAAAACGCCTTCGTAACTTAAAAGTTTTTCCTTGATTTTATCAACCTGTTCCTTTTCGGGCGGTTTGCCAAGTAAACTTGCTAAAGTATCTTTAACAAGACCTAACGCGCTATACATTATAAAGAGTGCAACCAAAACCGCCATCACACCGTCGATTGGGAAATCTATAAACGAACTTAATATCAACGATATTAAAACTGCAGTTGTGGAAATAGCGTCGTTTCGAGCGTCAACGGAAGTTGCGCGCAACGCATCCGAACTAATTATTTTGCCTAACGAACCGTTAAAGATTGATAAAACTATCTTTAAAACGATTGAAACGGCTAAAATTATTATTGCTAAAATTGAAAAATTTATATCCGACGGATTTATAATCTTTTCAACACCGCTTTTAAAAAGTTCAACGCCGATTACCATTATCAAAATGGTTACTATGAACGCTGAAACGTATTCGTACCTACCGTGGCCGTAAGGGTGCTCTTTATCCGCCGGGCGTGACGAAAGTTTAAACCCTGCAAAACTTATAACGCTACTCGATGCGTCGCCAAGGTTATTGAGTGCGTCCGCAATAACCGCAACCGAACCCGAAATAACGCCTGCTAAAAGTTTTATTCCGCATAGTATCACGTTAAAAATTATACCTATGACGCTTGCGAGTTTGCCGTATGCCGACCTAACCGTAGGATTAGAAACGTCGTCAGCGTTTTTTATAAATAATTTAAAAATATTCGGCATATTTACTCCGTGGCGGTTATATCGATAAACGCGTTTGCATTAAGCGAAATATCCGCAAAGTTTTTGTTGAGATATTGCAAATACCCTTCAGCGCCAATCATGCAAGCGTTATCCGTGCATAATTTCTTTTCGGGAAGAACCAGTTTAACGTTTTTCTTTTTGCATTCGGTTATAAGTTTTTCTCTTAAATAGCCGTTAGCAGAAACGCCACCACCTACCGATAAAACGCTATAACCCTTTTCTTTAACGGCTAATATAGCCTTTTTAACTAATATATCAATGGCGGACGCTTGGAAAGAACAAGCCAAGTCTTCCTTGCTATAATCTTCGCCCTTTTGAGTTTTAGTGTGAACGTAATTTATAACCGCCGTTTTAAGACCGCTATACGAAAAATCGTAACCCTTTTTACCCTTTAACATAGGCGGAAGTTCAATAGAGTTTGACCCCATTCTCGCAAGCCTTTCAACGTTAGGCCCACCAGGGTATTCAAGCCCTAAAACTCTTGCAACCTTATCAAAGGCTTCGCCTGCGGCATCGTCAAGCGTACCGCCTAAAACTTCGTAAGTTAAATAGTCTTTAACTTCGATAATTGCGGTATGCCCACCACTTGCAAGCAAACAAATAAAAGGTGGCTTTAACGCCTTATCGGTTAAGTATCCAGCCGAAACGTGCCCGCGAACGTGGTTTACGGGAACGAGCGGAATGCCAAGCGAAAAGGCAAGCGCCTTGGCGTACGAAACGCCAACTAAGAGCGCGCCGATAAGCCCCGAACCGTAAGTTACGGCAATAGCGTCAATATCCTTAAGAGTAACGCCTGCTTCAGCCACAGCCTTTTCTACGGTTAAAGATATTGCCGTGGTGTGCATTCTTGACGCAATTTCGGGAACTACACCGCCAAAGGGAATATGTTCCGTCATAGAACTCATAATAACCGACGACAAAATATCCCTGCCACCCCTAATAACCGATGCAGCGGTTTCGTCACAACTTGATTCTATTGCAAGTATTAAGGCATCTTCTTTTAAAGATGCCGTTTTTACTCTATCAAAATACTTCATTAACTCTTTTTCAAATAATCTACGATAAATAAATCAATGTCGCCATCCATAACAGCCTGAACGTTAGAGTTTTCAGCGCCCGTTCTATGGTCTTTAACTAAAGTGTACGGGCAGAATACGTATGAACGAATTTGGCTACCCCACTCAATCTTTTTAATTTCACCCTTAATCTCTTGCGCTTCAGCCATTTTTTCGGCTTCACGGCGTTCAACGAGTTTACTCATAAGCATACGCATTGCTTGTTCGCGGTTTTGAATTTGCGAACGTTCGTTTTGGCACGCTACGATAATACCCGTTGGGATATGAGTTATTCTTATTGCGGATTCAGTTTTATTTACGTGTTGACCGCCTGCGCCCGAAGAACGATAGGTATCAACCTTAATTTCGTCGGGGCGAATTTCGATGCTATCGTCGTTTTCAATTTCAGGCATAACTTCAACGGATGAAAAGGACGTTTGCCTTCTTGCGTTCGCATCGAACGGAGATATTCTAACGAGCCTATGAACGCCTTTTTCAGCCTTTAAGTAGCCGTAAGCATTCACGCCTTCAACTCTAAACGAAACGGACTTTATGCCCGCGCTATCACCTTCTAAACGGTCAAGTTCCGTAAGTTTATAGCCGTGCTTTTCGGAATATAAAATGTACATTCTATAAAGCATTTCCGTCCAGTCGCACGCTTCAGTACCGCCAGCACCTGCGTGCAAGGTCATAATTGCGCTTGAAGAATCGTACTTTCCGCGAAGAAGGGCTTGAAGACGAATTTTTTCAATATCGTCTTCCGCTTCTTTGAGTTCAAGTTCAACTTCAGCCATAAAACTATCGTCGTTTTCTTCTTCAGATAAAGTTATCATCTCTTCCGCATCGGAAATAGCCTTTTCAGCCCTATCGAAAACTTCGATTTTATTTCTTATTGCTTGAGCCTTTTTAGAGTATTCAGCACTCTTTTTAAGGTCTGTATAAACTTCTTCCTTTTCAAGTTCCTTTTCTAAAGCGGAAAGTTCGTTTCTCGCAGTTTCGATATCTAATGAATATCCCGCTTCTTTTAAAGTCGCTTTAAGGTCGGTTATTTTTTGCCAATATAAATCAGTTCTTATCATAGTTTTTTAAATTAAAAGTTATTTTAGTGTGATTTTCGTTTAATATAATTCTTTTTCTTAATAGGCGAAGTTAATACGATGATTGATAAAATTAAAACTGTCAAATGCGAGCAAGACGATTAGAAATCCCTTACTCCTTATTTATTTTAGCCGTATTTGGCAATCGCACGCGTACTCTTTGTACGGAAACGGTTGACAAATACTCGTATTGCGAAGTATTTCACGGTTTTAACATCAATCTATCGTTTAAACTGAGCCTTAACTTTGACCACAGCAGTTTTTGTATTTTTTGCCCGAGCCACAAGGACAGGGATCGTTTCTTCCTACTTTTTTACCTTTTACGATTGTTCCGGTAGGTTTATCCGCGCCACCTTCTTGAAGTTCGGTTTTGCGTTCTTGCTTTTTAGGCATAGTTTTTACTTCGGATTTTAAAAGTAAAGTTACGGTATCAACTTGAATTCTCTCAATCATATCTTCAAACATATCAAGACCTTCTCTCTTGTATGCGTTGATTGGGTTTTCGTTAGCGTAACCGCGAAGAGAAATGCCACGCTTTAAGGTATCCATTGAGTCAATGTGGTCTATCCACTTGGTATCAACGTTTTTAAGAAGGACTACCCTTTCAAGTTCCTCAAAGTTAATGCCGATTTCTTTATATCTTTCAATTTTATCTTCGTAAATTTCAATTACCTTTTTAACGGTTCTTTCTAAAATGGTTTGGTAATCCCATTTTTCAAGACGGCTTTCGGTAAGATAATTAGTTCCTTCGGGAAGTACTCTTTCTTCAAGCGCTTTATTAAGTCTTTCCCCATCCCACTTAGCAGGTTCTTGACCGATATTTACAGTTCTTGAAATAATGTTTGCAACGATATCGGGGATAAGGTTTAAAATCTTTTCGTGAGTGTTTTCACCGCGTAAAACGGCGTTTCTTTCTTCGTAAATTACTTGGCGTTGAGTATTCATAACGTCGTCGTATTCAATAATTTGACGGCGAATACCAAAGTTTTTGCCTTCAATAGTTCTTTGAGCGTTTTCAATTTGGCGCGCAAGCATTTTAGATTGCATAGGCGTATCTTCGTCAACTTTAAACAAGTTGTAAACCGACATAAGCCTATCGCCACCGAAACGCTTTGCCAAATCGTCTTCAAGCGAAATGTAGAAAAGCGAAGAACCGGGGTCGCCTTGACGGCCGGCACGACCTCTTAACTGATTATCAATACGGCGAGATTCGTGGCGCTCTGTACCGATAATTCTAAGACCACCAAGTTCGGCAACTTCTTTCTTTTCTTCTTCGGTAACAGCCGAGTGCTTTTCTAAAATCTTGCGGTAATCTTCACGAACGGCTAAAACTTCTTCCGAAACGTTTTGAACGTAAGAAGTTGCTTGTTCGATAACGCTTGGGTCTACACCCTTGTTAACGAGTTCTTGCTTAGCAAGATATTCTGGGTTACCACCAAGCAAAATATCCGTACCACGACCAGCCATGTTGGTTGCAATAGTAACGGCACCTTTCTTACCCGCTTGAGCAATGATTTGCGCTTCTTTTTGGTGGTTTTTAGCGTTTAATATGTTGTGTTTTACCCTGTTTTTCAAAAGGTGCTTGGAAATTTCTTCCGATTTTTCTACCGTGATAGTACCAACGAGAACGGGTTGACCTTTCTCGTGAGCGGAAATAATATCTCTAATGATTGCCTTCATTTTACCGCGTTCGGTAGAGTAGATAACGTCGGGTTCGTCCTTTCTCGCAAGGGGACGATTGGTGGGAATTTCAAGTACGTCAAGCCCGTAAATCGTTCTAAATTCTTCTTCTTCCGTTTTTGCAGTACCCGTCATACCCGAAAGTTTCTTGTAAAGACGGAAATAGTTTTGGAAGGTAATAGTTGCGTGAGTTTTATTTTCGTTTCTAACGGAAACGTTTTCTTTTGCTTCGATTGCTTGGTGAAGCCCGTCACTATAACGCCTACCAATCATGATACGGCCGGTAAATTCGTCGATAATTAAAACTTCGCCGTCTTGAACGAGATAGTCTCTATCACGCTTAAATACGTGATGAGCCTTTAAAGCCTGTTGAATGTGGTGAGATAAATCGGCGTTTTCAATATCCGAGAAACTTTCAATACCGAAAAATCTTTCCGCTTTCATAGCGCCGGATTCCGTAAGTTGAACTGATTTATCCTTAACGTCAAAGGTATAATCGTCTTCCGCAACTAAACTCTTTACGAAACGGTTACATTGAATATAAAGTTCAGAAGACTTGCCACCCCTACCCGAAATAATAAGCGGTGTTCTCGCTTCGTCAATTAAAATCGAGTCAACTTCGTCGACGATAGCAAACTCTAAGCCCCTTTGAACCATATCTTTAAGATTAACTTTCAAGTTATCTCTCAAATAGTCGAAACCAAATTCGTTGTTCGTACCGTAAGTAATATCACAAGCGTAGGCTGCTCTCTTTTGGTCGTCTGTAAGGCTGTGAACGTTAACGCCAACGGTAAGACCTAAATACTTGTAAACCTTACCCATCCACTCCGCGTCACGCGAAGCAAGGTAGTCGTTAACCGTTACGACGTGAACGCCCTTTCCCGTCAACGCGTTAAGATACGCTGGAAGCGTTGCCATAAGCGTTTTACCTTCACCCGTTTTAAGTTCGGCTACTCTGCCTTCGTGAACGCACACGCCACCCATAAGTTGAACGCGGTAATGACGCATATTAAGAACTCTGAAACTTGCTTCTCTAACGGTTGCAAAGGCATCGGGTAAAATATCGTCTAAAGTTTCGCCTTTATTAAGCCTTTCTTTTAAGATAGCAGTTTGAGATTTAAGTTCTTCTTCACTCATACTCTCGTACTTGGGCGAAAGAGCCATAACCTTGTCCGCAATTTTTCCTATGTTCTTAAGCCCTACTCTCGTATCGTGAGTTAAAATATATTTAATTAAACCCATATTAGTCTCCGTTTTTTAGCGCATTATCCGCCATTTTATTTAATATACCTATATATTTTACTATAAAATATAATTTTAGTAAACAGTTTTTCGGCAAAAAAATAGCCGTTATTTGTAAGAATAACGGTTTTTATTGTGGATTTTTAAATTTTGATACGCTTGCAATCGTTAAAACGCTAACCTTGATTGCCCCGCTACGCTTTAACGCTTCACCTATAACGCCTACGGTAGAACCCGTGGTCAAAACGTCGTCAACGAGTAAAACGCTCTTGCCTTTAACTAACTTCTTGTCCACCCTGAACGCACCTTTTAAATTTGAAACTCTTTCTTTAAAGGTTAAGTTGGCTTGGTTTTCAGTTTCCTTAATTTTACTAACGCAATCAACGACTTCAACGCCTATCAACTTTGAAAGTGAGTTTGCAAGAAGTTCCGCCTGATTATATTCTCTCTTTTTTAGTTTTTTATCGCTCATTGGAACGAAAGTTATAATATCGCACGAAAGGTTTTCACGCTTATAAACTTCAAACATTTCCTTGCTAAAATAATCGGTGTGAAATTTTGAGTTGTTGTACTTAAAGTTTTGAATAACGAAACTCATCGGCGACCCATAACTGAAAACGCTTCGAATTATTTCTACGCTTAAACTTTTTTCCATACAAGAATCGCAAGTTGGCACGGGATACGGTGTTTGTCGTCCACACCTTAAGCATTTGTTATCGCCAATTTTAACTATCTCGCTTAAACAATCGTCGCAAAAATACCCGTCGAAAATCTCTTTTCCACAGGCGTTGCAAGTCCAACTCGAATTAAATAGCGAACGCTTTATTAAATTTGTAAAATCTTTGATTTTAATCACAAACCACCTGCATAAACGGGTAAACTTCCGTAATTTTGTTAGTTTCAAAAAGTTTTTCAACCGTAGTTTCAAGTTTTTCAGCAACCGTTTTAGCGGTATCTTCCACTTGAACGACGTAAACTTTTTTATATCGCTTAACGAAGAGATAATCGCCCGCTTTTATCTCGCCTTTAAGGTCGTTTTCCTTAACTAAGAGTTCTTTGCTCGTTGAAAACTTTTTGGCGACTAAACTTATGGTATCGCCGTCTTCACAATAATAAACGCCTTGGGTTCTTAAACACGATTCTAATGTTATCATACTCAATTTATATTCTTTAGTCAACCTTTGTATTCTAAACTTTACAATTTGATAATAAACTAAACCGAGAAAACTTTTAGGGGTGAGATTATTAAAAAAATTGTAAAAACAATGGCAATCGTAACGATATTTTCGTGCTTTGAAAGATTGCTCGGATTTATTTACCGAATATTTTTATCAAGAAATTTAGGCTCGGAAGGTCTTGGCCTATATCAAGTTGCCCTTTCGGTCGTTGGGCTTATAATGACTTTAACTTCTTCAGGTATTCCTATAACCGTTTCGCGAATTATGACTAAGCACTCGGCTGAAAACAGAAGCGAACTCGGCTATAAAACGGTTACGGGCGGAATAATACTTAGCCTTATCCTATCGCTACCGATAGTTAGCGCGATATTCTTCTTTCCTAAAGCCTTTTCCTTTATTTTTCAAGACGAACGGTGCTATACCATCTTAAAAATCATTCTCCCAGGTATCGTAATAACTTCAGTATACGCTGTTATTCGCGGTTACTTTTGGGGCAAAAAAATGTTTTTCACCTATTCTCTCGTGGAACTTTTCGAAGAAGCGATTATGCTTATTATCGGCGTAATTTTAATAGGAAAAGCAACGGATATGCAAAGTGGAATAAAGGGCGCGTCTAACGCCGTTTTATTTTCTTACGTTTTTTCGTTCGTTACCGCAATGATTTTATATTTTGCGCGCGGAGGAAAAATTAAAAGCCCAAGCGGTGAATTAAAACCACTCATAGCGTCTGCAACACCCATAACTTTTATGCGGACTGCAACTTCGCTTATTAATACTTTAATAGCAATCATTTTACCTATGCGCTTAGTTGCAAGCGGTATCTCTCAAAGCGTTGCATTAGCAGGCTTTGGCGAACTTTCGGGAATGAGCATTCCACTTATCTATATTCCGTCCACAATCATCGGTTCAATTGCCCTCGTTTTAGTTCCTGAATTATCCGATAACTTTTATCGACATAGCGAAATAACGCTTAAAAATAACGTTGAAAAAGCAGTTAAATGCTCGGTGTTTATATCGTGCTTAATTATCCCGTCGTTCTTAGCACTCGGCACGGAACTCGGCGTTTTAGTTTACGATAACTTAAACGCTGGGCTATACGTTCAAAGGGCGTGCATTATTATGCTACCTATGAGTATCTGCATGATTACAACGAGTATGCTAAACAGTTTAAACTTGGAAATGAAAACCCTTAAATACTACCTTATAGGTGCGTTTTTCTTAGTTTTATCGATTTATTTCTTGCCTAAATACGTAGGCGTTTACTCGCTCGTTGTTGGATTATTATTAAGTTATTTTTTAACTTCCGTTTTCAATCTAAGATTAATAAAGCGGACGTGTAAACGCCCGCCTGAATTTTCCTTTTTTATAGCCGTTAGTGCAATTTTAATCGTTCCGTCGGCACTTTTTGGATATCTACTAAAAGGTATTTTATTGAAATTTATTTCTCTTCCGCTTACCGTATTTACGGTATCGATTTTAACCACTTTGTTTATCTATTTATTGTTCAAAATTTTCAATCTTTTCTCGCTTAAAGAAGTGGTGTTTAAATAGTTTTTTTAAAGTACGCCGAGCGCAAAAGCATTGGCGTTATAAAGAAGATTAGCGCGTAGTTAAATAAGCAGTTGAATATTTGGCCTTTGAAAAATAAACGATAAGTAACGTACGCAAAATACGGGGCTTTCCCACCAAAACGATTAACCATAAAATCGTTAACTGCGGTTGAGAAACCCATCTTTTCATTATAGAAATAAAAGCCCGTTGAGTTTATCAAAATAGTTCCTAAAATCAATGAACAAATGCAAATTAAAAATAATTTTAAAAATAACGAGCCTTTAAAGTTCAATTTTATAAAATAGAAAATCAAACCTGCAAATAGTGATGAAACGGCTAAGGTTAGCCCAACCCACGGCATATAGAGATATCCCCAAGAACAAATCATAAAGCCGAGCGCATCACCTATCATGCACACTATAAAGCCAGAGCCAGCGCCGAGGATAATTCCCGATATAACGGATACGAAAATCGTAAACGAAAACTGAACGTCTATAAATTTTATTTCTAAAAAGGCGTTGCAAACGGTGAGTAACGCAGTAACCAAACCTAAATACGCTATCTTATGGGTAGCGTGTTTTTTTGCTAAAAATGGTGAAAAGGCTAATTTAGTATACCACTTAGTCCCGTCTAAATATTTTTGCATAATAAAAACCTCCGCTATAGAAGGTCCACTAAAAAATACGGCTAATTGCCTATAATAAAGCGGACGCGCCTTCAAACCGCAACGGCTCACGCCGTTTTCGTTCAAGGACGACATCCCATTCCTTGACACTTAACGCTATCAGGCTACTCTTTGATTAAATATATTTTACCATATTTCAAAATGGTTAGCAAGTGTTTGCATAATAATTAAAATATTATTGATAATATTTATATGGCTGTAATATTTATCCGCTCATCTCTCATTTACGTTGCCCTGCTTATCATTATGCGACTAATGGGTAAAAGGCAAATAGGCGAAATGCAACCGTTCGAGTTTACCGTAACGCTACTTATCGCCGAACTTGCTTGTATTCCAATGTCCGACTTTTCAATACCACTTCTTTACGGCATTTCGGCAATACTATCAATGTTTATTCTTCATCAATTAATGACGCTACTTGATAAAGGTGGAAACTTTTTCAAACTTACGCTTAGCGGAAGGCCGTCCTTAGTGATTGATAAGAACGGCGTTGATTTTAAGGAACTTAAAAAGAATAATTTAGACGTTCAAGATTTAATTGAATCTATGCGCATACTTGGATATTTCTCACTCGATAGCGTTTATTTTGCAATTTACGAGGCAAACGGCTCGTTATCGGCGGTAGAGAACACGGACGTATCGTTTACACCATCCATTCCCATCGCCATTATAAAAAACGGCAAGATTGATAAAAAGAACGTTGAAAAGATAGGCTATTCGCTTTTTTGGGTTGAAAATGAAATTAAAAACTTAGGCGCAAAAAAGATTAAAGACGTTGGCATTTTCACGGTAGACGGAAACGGAAGATATTATTTCCAAGCGTACAATCAAAAATACAAAACGGGATATTTAGAACTAAATGGGGGAAACGAATGGTAAAAGCGTTATTAACGACGATAATTGCATTTTTAATAGTAATAGGCGCATCAATAATTGAACAAAGGTATATTAAAAACACCTTTGAAGATTTTAGAAATATAACTACTATAGCGTACGAAAAAACGGAAGAGAAAACGGCAGTAAAAAGCGACGTTTTAGCCGTTCAAAACTTTTGGTTAGAAAAGAAGAAATCACTTCACGTATTCATACCGCATAACGATATAAAGGAAGTTGACCTATGGGTATCGGAAGCGGTATCACTCGTAGAAAAGGAAATGTGGGAAGACGCACTTTCTAAACTTGAAGTAGTTATAGAAATGAGTGAACAAATCCCAAAGACTTATTTACTCAAAATTGAAAACATACTATAAAAAGCGGTGGTTTTCACCGCTTTTTAAGTTATATGATATCTTTGATATCGTTATATGCTTGCTAACGCATGCGTTATATTCGCCTAACGGCGAGTTATATGCTATCTACGATAGCGTTGTGGACGTTATTTTTATATAAGAGAATTTATCCACAACGCAAAACTTTGTTTTGCATATCACTCATTGCAACGCAATGAATATCACTCGCCGTCAGGCGAATATCACGCAAACACAGTTTGCATATCACTTTTATATGACCTTTTTGGTCATTGATTGATGGAATATTTAAGGCGTTAGTTTGGGTGTTAGACAAGGCGATGATAATAAACCTTGTTAATTACAACTATTTTAAGACCTTAGAAACAAGTTAGGCAAGGCTCGACGGCAAGTTATCGGGCACAACTAACCTTTTTGGTTGTTGGGGTCGTAACTTGACGGCAGTAACGATGCATAACGAAGTTTATAAGGGATTAAAAAGATTTTTTTAGGCGCTCAACTATCTTCTTCTCTAAGCGGGATATGTAGGACTGAGATATGCCGAGTAAATCGGCTACTTCTTTTTGAGTAAGTTCATCAGTTCCACCTAAGCCGAAACGAAGGCGCATTATCTCACGCTCACGCTTGGAAAGTTTTTCTAACGCGCCGTTTAATATCTTTAACTCTTCACTTTCTTCAGCCGTTTTGTAAACGATTTCGGGGTCGGTTCCTAATACGTCGCTTAATAATAGTTCGTTACCTTCGTAATCGACGTTCAAAGGCTCGTCAAAAGAGATTTCTCCCTTTGCTTTGGATACCTTTCTTAAGTGCATTAAAATCTCGTTTTCAATGCAACGCGATGCGTAAGTTGCAAGTTTAATGTTCTTATCTAAATTAAAAGTGTTCACCGCTTTTATAAGCCCTACACTACCGACGGAAATCAAATCGTCAAGGTCAACGCCCGTATTATCGAACTTTCTTGCAATATACACGACTAAGCGTAAATTATGCTCTATAAGGTCGTTTTTAACACTTTCGTCCCCAGCAGTTAGAAGGGAAAGTTTTTCCGTTTCTTCTTCAGCAGTATACGCTATCGGTAGAGTTTCGCCACTACTTAAATAGTGAACGGAATTTTCTAATTTGAATAGTTTTTTTATAAGCGATTTTAATTTTGATAGTATAGCCATAATCTCTCCTACATAAGTTCGGGGTGCAATAAAAGTTCATAATCAGAACTTATAAAACCAAACTCCGAAACGCCTAAAAGTACGTTATTAAATATATTCACGGTAACGCCGTTATATATCAAAAGTTGGTCAATTATATATAGTTGCATTTCAGATGAACCCGAAACGGTATCAAAAGCCATTTTCGATATGCTTTTTTTAAGCCCTGAACACTTTAATCTTTCATATAAGGTTTTAGAACAAACGACGACGGGAAGAGAAGACCTTGCGTCGTACAAACTATTTCCGCTATCAATAAAACCCTTGATTTTGAACTTTTTTTTATTTATAACGAGTACGCAATTCCTTAGGAACGGGCGAGAATTTCTTTCTTTAACGAGCATTTTCCCAAGCCGTAATAGAGAAAATGAAAGGGCGTAAATTAATAAAACCGATACGCCTATCGGCAAAACGCTATCGTAATTAAGGATAAAATAACTTTGATAGTCTATACCTAAAAAATAAAAGGTTGCAATAATAAAGCCACCGCTTAAAAAAGTGAGAATAATAAATAGAAATACCGTTAAAAAATACCTTTTAAAATTTGCAAATTTTCCGCAAACGTAAATCATTAAAAAAGCAAGCGCAATTTTGATAACGATAAGGTAAAACTCTTTGATAGAAAAAAGCGGAATTACAAGCGCAACTAAAGTTCCAAGCAAGGCGGAAAAAAACCTAAATATAAAACTGCTTTTAACGTGGGCTAACCTGACGGCCGTTTCAATTAAAATATAATTAATGATTATATTATCGATAAACGCGTACTCTATATACACACTCATAGTTAAATGGTAGCAAATTACGGCAATAAAAAAAGAGTACATTTTGTAAAAAAGTACTCTTTTTTGTTGTTTATAAAATTATTCTACTTCAACTTTTAAGAACGGGAAAGTTGACGATTCGCCCTTAATATTTTTAAGCGTTTCATCAGATTGAGCAGTGGTAACTTTAGTGTAACCTTCCACCCCTTCAGTTGTCGGCTTAGGACCTACCGAATATCTAATATCACTGCCGTTTGCAGTACCTAAAGTAGAAACGTCTTTGTTAGTATCTAAAACGACTATTTCTCTAACCCTAACGCTTGCCGAGAATCCAATTCTAAGTTGACCTAAGAAATCGCCCTTAGTAACGTCTAACCCTTCTTTTTCGTTAAGATAAAGCCTAAACCAACCGTCTTCATCTTTCTTGATATCTTTTCTCGAATAAGTCTTTTCTTTGATTAAATAAGTCTTTAACTCGTAGCCTTTTGATAAAGTGATCGTAAGTTCATCGGCTTCAACGTCAGAGAAATTAATCCAGATTTCAGAAACGGAAGTAACACCCGAAGTTCCACCTACGGTTGAAACGTGAACGTCAATAAACGAGTATAAAACTTCGCCCGTATCTTTATCCTTTTGGATTTGAACTTGATAATAATCGTTAGGAGTATGCTCCCCGTCATAACTGCCGTTAAAGGTTGACTTTACGAACTTGTGATATACTTTCGGGTTTGCAGGCGCAAGCGAATCAATAAAGAAAAGCGTTGACGTTACGATAGCAACGATTACTACTAACGAAATTAAAGTGATTAAAGGCTTTCTAATCTTACTTTTCTTTTTCTTGGGTTTTGATTCAACCGATTTTTTTATCGGCTTTTGAACCGATTCGCTCGGCTTTTTTTCCACTTTATTTATAGAATATTTAGCACCGCATTTTGAACAAACCACAGTTTCAGCATCTTGTTCAAAAGTAATGATTTTTCCGCATTTTTTACATTTTACTTTTTGCATTATATCTTATCCCTTAGTTAATTTTTCAAGTTCTCTCATGAAAGTTGAGATATCTTTAAACGAACGATATACCGATGCAAACCTAACGTATGCAACTTCGTCAATTTCCTTTAGACCGTTCATAACCATTTCGCCTATCTCTTTAGAAGTGATTTCCTGATCAAGCGAATTGTAAACCTGTTTTTGAATATCTTCAACTAAATTGTCAATCTTAAACATTGGAACGGGGCGTTTTTCACAAGCCTTAATAATACCGCTCTTAATCTTGCCCGCGTCAAACATTTCACGCGTGCCACCCGTTTTAATTACTAATACGGGGGTTGTTTCAACCGTTTCGTAAGTGGTAAAACGCCTACCGCATCCAATACACTCACGCCTACGGCGTATCATAGTGTTTTCATCGGTGGAACGAGAATCAATAACTTTACTCTCGATGCATCCGCAATACATACATTTCATAATAATTCTCCTAAGAATACTCGACTATTATATATTCTTAACTATTATATTGTAACACTTTTAACTAATTTTGCAAGTGTTTAATCAAAATTTCAGCCTTATCTCTTATTTTTTCCGCCGTTTTTCCCTGACGATAAACCTTTTTTGTAAACTTCCGTTCCACGAATAAACTTTTTAGCGCCTTTCGGCTTTTCTTCGCGGGTGGATTTTTGGGGTTTTTCTTTCTTTTCAAGAGAATTCAAAGCATACGCTTTGTTTACTAAATCTTTATTTTTTGGAAGTCTATACTGTAAAAGGGCTCTTTGCAACTGCTTATCCGCTTTATCTTTGGGTACGAAAACGGGATTTAAAGTGTCGGGATCGATGCCCGTGTAGTACATACAAGTTGAACGTGTGGAAGGCGTGGGATAGAAGTCTTGCACCTGTTCGGGCATATACTTGATACTCTTTAAATACTCGGTTAGCGTAACCGCGTCTTTTAACTCACAGCCGGGGTGAGAAGATATGAGATATGGAACTAAAAATTGTTTTTTGCCAAGTTTTTCGTTTATGCTCTTATACCTATCGGCAAACTGCTTGTAAACGGAAAAAGACGGCTTGTTCATTACCTTTAAAACGCTATCAGACATATGCTCCGGCGCAACCTTTAATTGCCCCGAAATATGATGCTTAACGATTTCTTCCATAACGGTTTTATCTTTTTCGTATAAAAGATAATCGTATCTTATTCCGCTACGGATAAACACCTTTTTAACCCCGTCGATTTTCCTTGCTTTTCTCAAAAGGCTTATAAAACCGCTGTGGTCGATTTTTAAGTTGGGGCACGGCTTGTTACCGATACAATATCTATCTTTACAAACACCCTTACACTTCTGCTTATCACACGCAGGTTCTCTAAAGTTTGCGCTTGGACCTGAAAGGTCGTGAATATAGCCCTTAAAATCTTTATCTTTGGTTAAAAGTTCAATCTCTTTTAAAATACTTTCATCGCTTCGTTTTTGAATAACTCTACCTTGGTGGTAGTTTATAGAACAGAACGAGCAACTGCCGTAACAACCCCTATGCGAAACGACGGAGAACTTAACTTCTTCAATGGATTTAATTCCGCCTTCCTTATCGTAAATTGGGTGCCAAGTTCTCTCGTAAGGCAAGTTGTAAACAAAATCCATTTCCTTTTCGGAAAGTGGGAATTGCGGTATGTTTTGAACTACTATATCGCCGTTTTTTTGCTCTTGAAACAAAACGTCCGCATTAAAAGCGTCAGTATTTCTCGATTGCTCTTTAAACGCCTTAGCGTATTCAAGTTTGTTGGTAGAAACAAGGCTATAAGACGGTAATTCTTTATAACCTTTTTCAATAAGCGTTGATTTTTTATCGCTTGAAACTTTATAAACCGTCCCGCGAACGTCAGTTATTTTACTAACGGGAACGCCCTTTTTAATTAAAGATAAAATATCTAAAAACGGCTTTTCGCCTGCGCCGTAAATTAAAAGGTCTGCACCGCTTTCAATAAGTTGAGATTCCCTAACGCCGTCTATCCAATAATCGTAGTGAGCAAAACGCCTAAGCGACGGCTCTACCCCACCGATTATAACGAAACTATCGGGGAATAATCTCTTTAAAGTTTTGGCGTAAACGCTAACTTGCATATCGGGGCGTTTGCCTTGCTTGGACTTTGGCGAGTACACGTCGCCATCGCGTTTTTTCTTGGCAACGGTGTAATTATTAACCATACTATCAACTACGCCACCCGAAATTAAATAAGCAATTTTAGGAACGGGCAAGTTAAAATATTCCGCATCGGTTATCGGCTGTGGAATAATGCCTATATTAAAGCCTTGGCTTTCAATTAGGCGTGAAATTATTGCGTGGCCGTAAGTTGGGTGATCGACGTATGCGTCGGATGAAATCATTACGAAATCAAGTTCCCCTACCACTTCATTTTTGCTTATAGGTAAAAACATAATTACAATTTAACTTCTCATACTAAAAGTATGATGCTATTCATTAAAATTTTAGTTATCGTATATATTTTAGCGGTAAACTGCTACGCTTTTTCGCTAATGTCTATCCAAAAAAATCAGGCTAATAATATAAATAACAAACGAAAGATAACGGACGGAAAAATTTTGTTATCGGGAACGCTCGGTGGCGCGCTCGGCGTTTATATCTCAACCTTTATTTTAAAATACCGCCGAGATAGTATTTTTATAATGGTTTTGATGCCAATTTTATTTGCGATTAATCTTTTTATCGTGATTTCAGCGTTTACGAGCGGTTTTTGGCTTCGCTGAGAAATTCTTTAATAGTTAAAGCAAGTTTTTCGCCAATGCCTTGGGTTTCGGCTATCTCTTCGGTTGACGCGGATATTAAAGCCGAGATATCTTTAAACTTATCCATAAGCGCATCTCGCTTAACTTTTCCAATCCCGTCAATCTCGGTAAGGAAAGATTTTAAACTGCGTTTATTCCTTAAATCCCTATTGAAAGTTATTGCAAAGCGATGGGCTTCGTCACGAATGCGAATGAGCATTTGCAAAGCCTTGTCCGACTTTGGAAAGCGTATCGGCTCAACTCTATCTAAAAGATAGATTTCTTCCTCCCTTTCGGCAAGTGAAATAAGGTCGATACCTGTTATCCCCATTTCGTCAAAAACTTGTTTTACGGAAGAAAGTTGACCTTTACCACCGTCTATAATAATCAAGTCGGGGCGTGAAAATTTTTCTTCTTCTAAAGTGTTTAACTTTGCAAGCCTTCTTCTTAGAACTTCTTGAAGGGACGCAAAATCGTTATTCCCTTCAACGGTTTTAATTTTGAACCTGCGGTATTCGTTTTTGTCCGGCTCGCCGTTTGTGAACACTACCATTGAGCCAACTTTATCCACGCCCGATATATGCGATATATCAAAACATTCCATTCTCGTTGGAAGTTTACTAAGGTTAAGTTCTTTTTTAAGCCTTAATAAAGAAAGTTCTCTTACTTCGTGCTTTCTAACGATTTTGTCGATATACTTGTTAAGGTATTCTTCGGCGTTCTTTCGAGCCATTTCTAATAGGCTCTTTTTTACTGCCTTTTCAGGAACCGTGAAAATAACTTTCTTTCCGGCAAGTTCCAATATTTTCGATTTTAAAGTATCGTCTACTTCACACTCGGTAATAATCTCGTCGGGAATTTCCCTTTGCCCTTCGTAGAAAGCGGATAAAAACTCGCTTAAACGCTCTTGCCCGTCGTCAGAAAAAGTTTCGGCTTGATAACACTTTACACCCATTGATTTTCCCGCTCTTACGAATAGAACGGCAATAGATGCAAACAACCCGTCGCTTTTAACCGATATTACGTCCGCCGTTATAAAGCGGTTGAGCGCGGTTATTTTCTTTTCTTTAATCTTTTTCAAAACGTCAAGTCGTTGCTTGATAACGAGCGCCCTTTCAAACTCTTCGTTTTCAGCAAACGCGTGCATTTTTTGAGTTAAGACCTTTTCGGCAACGTCGTCGTTACCCGACAAAAAGTCGATAGCGCCTTTGACGTTTTTAAGGTATTGTTCTTTATTACATTTGCCAGAGCAAGGCGCGTCACAAAGCCCTAAATGATAGTTTAAACATTCTCTTTTTTGAAGTTTTCCGCTAAAGTTTTTTTGGCAAGGGCGTATTTTATACGCTTCCTTAACAATATCTAAAACGTCGCTCACGGAAAAGTTCAACATGTACGGCCCGAAATATTTTGCGCCGTCTTTTTTAATTTTTCTTGCAATCGTAAAGCGTGGAAATTCTTCTTTTAAGTCAACGCGAATATACGGATAACTCTTATCGTCTTTTAACAAAATATTATACTTTGGCTTGTACTTTTTGATAAGGTTGTTTTCAAGCGACAAAGCGTCCCTTTCGGTATGGGTTAAAACGTAATAAAAGTCGTTTACGCTTCGTACCATTTGAGAAACTTTCTCGGTTTTTAAGCCGTTCCTAAAATACTGGGTAACCCTATTTTTTAAGTTTTTTGCTTTGCCAACGTAAATAACCGTTCCATCTTCATCAAGCATAACGTAAATGCCTGGCGACTTAGGAAGTAGTTTTACCTTGCTTTCAATCTCTTCTCTCATTCTCTAACCTTTTTAAGATTTCCGCCTTATCGTTTGATATTTCATCAAATATAACGAGATTAAGCGCCTTTTCAAGCGCAAGTTTTATATTAGAACCATATATGCCGATACTCTTTAAATCATTGCCGTTAACGGCTAAATCTTTTAAAGTATAGCATTCTTTATTTTCAATTATCGAATCAATCTCACTTAAAAAATCAAGCGCGAGTTTTTCTCTAACACTTGCATACTCTTCGGCGTGGGAAAGCCCGTCGCCAACCTTTACGAGCGCGAGTTTTCTAAGCGTTTCAACGCCGTACTCGTTCATAAGTTTTTTTATCTCTCCGCGAGAGATTTCCGTTTTAGTATCGTGAAGATAAATTAAGTCGTTGCAAAGTTTGATAAGTTTATTATCGGCTTTTAGTCTTTTTAAAATTCCCACCGCCGTCTTTGCACTCTTTGGTTGATGACCGTAAAAATGCCCAACGCCCTTACTATCAACCGAATAACACGAAGGCTTTTCGATATCGTGCAAAAGTAACGCCCACCTAACCGCTTTATCACGCGTTGATAACGCTACGCTTTTTACGGTATGTTCGTAAACGTCGTACGCGTGGAATTTGGTATTTTGAGAAAATCCGTCGCAAAGTTTGAGTTCTGGGATTACTTCAAAAATTACGTTTTTGTGGTTTAAAAGTACCCTTTCAACGCCTTTGCCAAGCAAAGTTTTACTAAGTTCGTTAAATATTCTTTCAACGGAAACTTTTTTAAGTAAGTGAGCCGTTTCTTCCATAGCCTTTGCCGTTTCACTTTCTATCTCAAAATCTAAAACGGACGCAAACCTAATCGCTCTTAATATGCGCAAAGCGTCTTCTTCAAAACGCTTTTTAGGATTGCCAACCGCCCTTATTACCTTATCGCTTAAGTCCTTTTGCCCGCCGAATAAGTCTATTAAATTTTCCCCGTCGAACGCCATAGCGTTAACGGTAAAATCACGGCGTAATAAATCGTTTTTAAGGTCTTTAACGAACTGAACACTATCTGGGTGGCGATTATCTAGATACTTTCCGTCTTCCCTAAAAGTAGTAACTTCAATAAGTTCGCCTAAACTATTAACCGTTATCGTGCCGTGCTTAATGCCCGTTTGATAAACTTTAAAATCTTTAAAAACTTCAAGCATTTGTTCGGGGGTAGCAATAGTAGTAACGTCCACGTCGAAAAGGGGTCTACCAAGCAAACTATCCCGCACGAAACCACCCACGGCGTACGCTTCATACCCGTGGTCGTTAAGTGTTTTTATAAGTAATTTTGCCCCTTTCGTAAGTTCCATTATAAGTTCTTTGCTATCTCCGATATTTTTCTTAAGCGATGATTTAAACAACTCTTAGATACGCCTGCCATTTTCGCCATTTCGTCAAGAGTGCTTTCAGTGTTTTCAAGGCGAAGCAAACAAGTTTGCTTTAATACGGGCGGAAGGTTATCAAGACCTATCGTTTCGTCTATAAGCGTTATTTCGCCAACTTGTTTTAGCGACGCTTCAATTTGCTTTGAAATGTTAGCCATATCGCAATTACGCTTGCGGTTGGTATCGTTGTTCATAACCTTTTTAACGATTATTTCTTGAATTTCAAAACCGCATTTTTTTGCACCTAAAAAGTGCAATAACTCGCTTATTTCGTCGCCGTTTTTAAAGTAAACTATAAAATTTTCCTTTCTCTCGGTAAGTTTTGGCATAAAGCCGACTTGAGAAAGAATTTCCGCCACGCAAGACGCCGTTTGGTATTTTGAAAAAACGAATTCTAAGTGGTAACTCGTTGAACTTCTTCCGCTTTCCTTGGGAACGGTTACCGAACCGCTACCAATAAACGCGCCTATGATATACGCCCGCTTGCAACATTCGTTTTCAATCAAATACTTGTCCACGTTCAAATTAACCGATAACCCTTGCGCGCTCTCGCTAATTATTCCAAGTTCGGTTAAAATCTCTGTACTTTTACTGCTAACGAGTTTAGTTTTATACTTAACTTTTCCGTTGAACCTATCTTTAAACTCGGTTGCCGAAAGGTCAACGCCGTAAAGAGAAGATATAATTTTTGAAAAGTAATCGTATGCCTTTTTATTTTCGGTCGCAAGTTCAAACCCCACGTTTCCGCCCGAAACGACGAGCGAACCCGCTCCCCTAACGAACGCCGAAAGAGCCGACACCTTACAGCAAGGTTCGGCTAATTTTTTTGATAAAATTTCTTCCTTAACGCGTTCGGTAAAGGTCATAATCACATCTTCCTTTTGTATTCTTTAAATCTTGAAAAATCGGGCATTTTGCCGTCGATATTATAAATTCTATCAAGTGGAATACCAACTCTATTGATAAGTTCTTCGGCTTGTCCTATAACGCCGATTTTATCGGGGGAATGAGCGTCACTATCAATAACGAACTTTACGTCCGTTTTTAAAACTTGTTCCCACTCGCTATCTTCTAAGTGTTTCTTCCTTGCGTCGATTTCAAAATAAGTTCCGTTATCGGCGCAACACTTAGCAACGTCGTACGCGTTGATAAACGCACAAAAACCGGGGTGTGTTAATATATCTATCGGGTTGTTTTCAATGGCGTTTATATATACTTTAGTGTTTCGCTTTATCAAACTTTCACTCGGTCGATGAAAATGCCTTGCAGTAAAGTTTTTGCCAAACAACATATACCACTCTTTAAGTTTATCGTAAGCGATAAGTTTGTGAATGCCTGCAAGATATACGTCCATATACTCGACGTCTCTTTGTTTCATATCCGTTTTACCGCTAACGCCTAAAATATTCGCTTCAACGCCTAAAACGACTTCAACACCCGTTTTTAAACTCGCTTCTTCACAAAGCGATTTCATTAAAGGAACTTTTTTACTCTTTATTCCGTAAATGGTATGGCCGTGGCCGTGGTCGGTTATAGCAAGTTTTTTAAGACCACGCTCTTTCGCAACTTCCGCGTTTTCAAGTATAGTTCCCTTTCCATGACTAAATATGGTGTGGGTGTGAAAATCTCCCGTTAATTTCATTTAAAATCTCCAATATAACTAAGTTCTTCCGTTAGTTTTATTTGCTTTTTCTTGTATACTTCTTCTTTGATAAAGTTAATGAGCCTATAAATATCTTGTGAACTCGCACCGTTTTCGGCAATTATAAAATTTGCGTGCTCGCTTGAAACCCTTGCGCGCCCTACGAAACTTCCCTTTAACCCGCACTCGTCAATAACTTTCCCTGCGAAATACCCTTCGTTTTTAAATACTGAACCCGCATTTCTTCCTTTTGGGTTACGGCGCATGGCTTGATAGTTTTTAAGTTTTTCTTCAATCTCGTCACTTTCAGTCGGGGTTAAGGAAAAACATACTTTTATTATTGCCTTTTTTTCGGTTAAAAATCTACTCGTTCTATAACCAAACTCGCAGTCGTTTTTACTAAAAGTTCCGTCTTCACAAACGACGTAACGAACTAAATCGCCAACGCTTTTCCCATAGCAACCTGCGTTCATGCAAACTGCTCCGCCAACGCTTGCGGGAATGCCAACGGCAAACTCAAGCCCACCTAACGAATTAAGTGCTAAATCTTTTATAACAGCGGAAAGTTTAACACCGCTTTCGGCAACGTATAAATTACCGCTCTGCCAAGTTTTTGTCATATAATCGGTGAAAATTACCGCTCCACCGTACCCACTATCACTAACGAGTAAGTTAGTGCCTGCACCAACCGTTTCTAACGGGCAAATTCCCCTTAGCGTTGATACGGCAACCATAAATTCTTCTTCGCTTTTAGGGAAAACTGCGATAGCGCAGTTTCCACCCGTTTTATATCTGGTATGTTTTCCAAGCGGATAATCGGTTTTACACTCGATTTTGCCAAGCAAGTTAACGACTTTAGAGTAGTTTTCGCAAAAACTCATTACGCTCTCCTTTATTTTACAACATTTATCAAATTTTTACAACTATTTACGATTATATCGTAATCTTCTCCTGAAACTAAGCCGTCGTAAGCCTTGTTTTTAAGTAGTTCAAAATTATCTTTCGTTGAAAAAGGTATAAAGGTATATTCGTTTTCGCACCGCTCGTATGATGAAAAAGGTTCGTCGCCTGAGTAAAGTTTAACACCCGTTGTCGAAAACATATAAAGGTTACTAATTCTACTTTGAACGCCGTCGGATAACGCGTATTTTATAAATTCGTTTGCATAATAGGACGACTTGTAATCATCGGTGGTTATTGAAAAATATTGGAATAAATCGTTATATCTTTCTATAGGCGTTGCTATAAAATCCGCGTTTATATTTCTAAGCCTTACCAAATCTCTTTGAGTTCCGATTAAAGTTGCGTTTTCTTTTATTAAAAATCTTGAGTATGCGTCTTGTGAACTAAGCCTAACTATTTTTGCCCCTTTAGCATCCGAAAACAAGCACGCCGTTTCCGCCGAAAAATACTCGCCGGTTGGAATAATGAGTTCGCCGTCGCCGTTTCCTTTAACTATCTTAAAATATCCGCCTTTTAAGTATGCTACGGCAAAACGTTTATCGCCAACACTACCGCCGTCACACACGTTAAATTTTATTTCGCCAGCATAGTTTTCAACGGATAAATCACAACCGCCAAAGGACACGATATCAGGGTGTTTGCCGCCTTGTAGCGCAGTTTTTAACCCTTCTGCCGAATAATTGGAAACGAGAAAATAAACGCCTTTATGCCGTTTTGAGAACTCACTCGCAATCCCCCTTAAAAACGAACACCTACTCCCTTTTCCCCCTTCAAAAGCGTCGGCGTGCCAAACGGTTATAATAATACTTTCTTCACCGTAACTATCACCGTTTTTCTCTAACAAGAACGGGGCGGAAACGATTATTACTATCGTCAAAACGGCAAATATAATAGTCAATGCTTTTTTCATACTTATTGTTATTATATCTGCCCATCTTTTATGCAAATTTTGGCAATAAAAAACCGCCTACTATTTAGTAAGCGGTCGTTATAAAATTATTCTTCTATATCGTTTATATAGTGTCCACGATAGTACTTGTTTCCATAGTAGCCACCATAACGAGAATTAAGTTTACTTGCGTTTTTATGAGTAACTACCGTTCCTAATATATTGGCGTTTGCTCTTAACATAAGTTCGTACGCATCTTTAAGTTGAGAACGACGCGTAACACCTAAGCACGCAACGAAAATTACCATATCGCTAAGCGAAGAATAGTGAATGTAGTCCGACACTAATAATACGGGCGGACAGTCGAAAAGTATAACGTCATAATCGTTTCTAAGTTCTTCTATAAGTTGCTTGAACTTATCCGACATAAATATAATAGACGCGTTGTTTATCGCTTTACCGCGGTTGACAACGTCAACCCCAAAGGGCGTTTTCTTAATGAGTTCAGACTTACTGCACTCGCCAAGCATGTATTCCGAAATACCTTTAACGTTTTGAACTTCAAAAACCCTATGAACCATAGGTCTTCTAAAGTCAAGGTCTACTACGCATACTTTTTTATCGCTGTTTGCAAGAGCAACTGCAGTATTTGCAACTACCGTTGATTTACCTTCGCCAGATATTGCCGATTCAAATTGGAAAACTTTATTCTTGCCGTTATCCGAAGAAAAGATAATATTATCTTTTAATCTGTTGTAATTTACCGCACCGCCACCTACTCTATTAAATACTATTTTAGGAACGTGGTTGTCGTTAGACGATCTTTTAAATAATCTTCTTTTAAGCATTGCCCGCCCCCCTTTTAGTATATTTGTCGCGTTGGTCAACGTTAGTGGAAATATCTACGGTAGCGATGATTTGGTTTTTCGTAATGTTTTCAATTTGCTCTTTAGTCATTACGGTATCACTTAAAAGGCGTTTAATAAGAACGAATGCTATCGATACGATTACGCCAAGGAAGGTTGCAAGCATAACGGTCTTAGTTCTACCCGTAGTAGAAGTAACGTCCTTCCAATCAGCCTTAGAGTAAACGTTTATTTTATCTTTTAAATATCCTGCTTCAACGTCACCAGAGTTAATGGTTTCAATGCTCTTTAAAACGTAATCGTTTAAAGTTTTTGCAACTTCTCTCTTTATCGCTTCGGGATTTCCGCCGTGTTGCTTATAAGTGTAACTAATTGAAAAATAGGGAGATTCTTCGTGAATTGAAAAACTAAGCGAGCCTTTCAAATAAATTTTCGCTTCGTGCGCTGCGCTTGCAACTTCGTTGCTCGTTAAAACTTTACTAATTTGAGGAACGAGCATAGCGCAGTATTGGTACGCCATATATTCTTGAAGTTTTTCACTTGAACCCGTTTGTTCAACGTAAAGTTCGTCGGTAAAAAGATACGCGTCAACCGTAGCAACGTACGTGGTCTTTTTATAACCAACTGCGTATACGATTCCAAGCGCACCGAATAAAATGGTTATAATTACCATCCAAACGATACCTTCGCGCAAAATCTTAAAAATATCCGCTACCGAAAGTTTGCTTTCCTTTTCCCCTTGAAAATTTGAATTGTTTTTGTAATCCATTGATAACTCCTTAAAAAGTGTTATTAACCTTAACTATTATATACTTACATTTAATATAAGTCAAGCAAAGAATTTTTATTGTTTTTTTCCTTTTTTTACGCGAATTGCCTTAACCTCTTTCTCGTAGCCGTGGTCGGTGGGCGCGTAGAAAACCTGCCCCCTAACCTTTTTGGGAAGATATTCTTGCTCAACGTATTCGCCGTAATCGTGGGGGTATTTATATTCCGCACTCAATTTTTTACCTTCGCTACTTAAATAGGACGGGTTGATAAGATATGGTGGAATATCGTCGTCCCTAATCTCAGTTGCCGCCTTTTCAGCCTTTTGCATTGCCACGATAACGCTGTTTGACTTGTGCGCTTCGCATACGTAAATAATCGCTTGCGATAAAGGTATCAACCCCTCGGGTTGACCGATATTTTGAAGAGCGGTCATTGCGCTCGTTGCAACGACTAAAGCGTTGGGGTCAGCCATACCAACGTCTTCCGCCGAATGAACGACTAACCTTCTTGCTATAATCATTGGGTCAAGCCCCGCTTTTATAAGGCGTTGGCTGTAATATAACGCAGCGTCACTATCGCTTCCCCTAAGACTTTTGCAAAACGCCGATAAAAGATGATAGTAACCGTTTTCGTCTACGGATAACGCCTTTTTTTGAATTGACTGCTCAGCGTCTTTTAAAGTAATTTCAACTATTCCGTCTTCGCTCACGGGGGTTGTGAGAGCGGCAAGTTCTATGGCGTTATAAGCCGTTCTTAAATCGCCTGCAGAAGTCATTGCAATATGGTTGTAAGCGTCTTCGCTCACTTTTAAGTTCATATTGCCAAGCCCACGCTTTTTATCTTCAACCGCCTTTTTAAGAGCGTTTTTGATAATCTCGGTTGATAAACTTTTAAACTCGAAAACTCTACACCTTGAAATTATTGCAGGCGTCATCGCAACGAATGGGTTTTCAGTAGTTGAACCAATGAAAGTTATCGTCCCCTTTTCAATGGACGGAAGTAAACTATCTTGTTGCGTTTTGTTAAAGCGGTGGCATTCGTCTAAAAGTAAATAGGTGCGCTTGCCGTAAAGTCTTAAATTGTCTTCCGCTTGCTCAATCGCCTTTTTAACGTCTGCAACGCCACTCGTTACAGCGTTTAACTTAACGAAATTAGCACTCGTTGAGTTAGCGATAATATTTGCAAGGGTACTCTTGCCCGTTCCCGGTGGACCGAAGAAAATGCAACTGCCAAGTTTATCGGAAATTATAGCCCTTTTTAAAAGGCTTCCGTCACTTGCTATATCCGATTGACCTAAAAACTCTTTTAGAGTTTCAGGGCGCATTCTTTCAGCTAACGGCGTGGACTCGTTTTTGCTATTTTCGTTTAAAGTATCGAAAAGTGTGTACATAATTACCTATTTTTTTAATATATTTTACTATGAAAAACGCTATCTCGCTCAATAAAAATAAACTCTTTACTTACGCTTTGGCGTTGGTTTTAATCTTCTTAATAATTGCCCTTTCAGTTTTTCCTAACGTTTACTCAAAAACTACGCTTAATGGAATTTTGCTTTGGGCAACCGCAGTTTTGCCGTCAGTCTTGCCGTACTTTTTCCTAACCGCACTGCTAACTAAAACGGGGGTTTTATCGGGTTTTTGCAACGCGTTTAGCCCGTTTACCAAAAAAGTGTTTCGATTAGGTGGAATTTCCGTCTACGCCTTTTTAACCAGCGCGCTATCAGGCTACCCAATAGGTAGCAAATTGGTTAGCGACCTAAAAGAGAAAAACGCCGTATCTTTAGGCGAAGCGTTAAGGCTTAGCCTACTTGCTTCTACTTCCGGCCCGCTTTTCGTAATAGGCGCGGTTGGGAACGCAATGTTTCAAAATAAAACGGTTGGATTTATTTTATATCTTTGCCACGTCCTTTCCGCAATTATAACCGCTATAATTTTTAGAAAGGCTGGCGATAAAGAACTTGATTTTACCCCGCTTTTTCTAACCGAAAAGGACGACAACGCCCTTTACGATGCAATATACTCTTCCGTTATATCCGCACTAATCGTAGGCGGTTTCGTAAGCGTGTTTTTCGTTATATCTGAAATTTTAACCGACTTTAAAATTTTATATCCGCTATCGCTACTTTTCGACGCACTCTTAACGCCACTTAATAGTTTGGGCGGTGAAGGTTTAGCACTTTCCGTTGGGCTTATTGAATTTACAAAAGGCTCAATGCTTTTATCAAAAATTGGAACGAACGCTCTAACCGTTTCGCTATCGTGCTTTCTAATCACTTTCGGTGGGTTATCGGTAATTTTACAATCTATTTCGTTTTTGAAAAAAGCAGGCGTTAGCGGTAAATTCTTCGTGCTTGGAAAATTAGTTCAAGCAACCGTTTCTTTCGTTCTTTGCTATTTTATAACGATAATTTTTTTATAATATCTTTCACTTCATTAGAAAGCATATTATCAACCGATAAGGCGGTTTCTAAGTCTTTTTTAACTTCAGTTGAACTAACCGATTTTAAAGATTCTTCACACGGGATATAAAGCGTAACGATTTCGGGATAGAGCGAATGGTTAAACTCGTGCATGCGTTGTTCGTATTCGTAATCGGTTTTATTTCTAACGCCCCTAACGGTATAGATAATGCCTTCCCTTTTCATAAGGTCAACGAGCATTCCTTCGTGATAAACAACCTTAATATTTTTAAATTTTTCACAAACGGCATTAAGCATTTCAAGCCTTGTTTCAACGGAAAAATCCGTCTTTTTTTCAGCGTTCACGCAAAGGGCAACTAACACTTCGTCAAATAGCGAAGAAGCCTTTTTTATAACCTTTTCGTGCCCCTTGGTAACGGGGTCAAACGTTCCTGCAAACACACATTTTTTCATATTCATACCTGCTTGTAAAAATCAAAAATTGCTATGCCGTATTTACGAGTGTCGTAAAGTTCAAAATTGCTAACGAATAACGAATCCTTGTCCGCCTTATGCTCGTAAATAAAAATTCCGCCGTCGTTTAATAAGTTTCTTTCATTTACGACTTTCAAAATTTCTTCAATGGAAGAAAACTCGTAAGGCGGATCGAAAAATATAATATCGAAAGCGTTGTCCGTTCTCTTTAAAAACTCAAGCGCCGAACTTTTAACGAACGTTTCCGTAACGCCTATTGAATTGGCGTTTTCTTTTGCGAGTTTTAAACTCTCGTTTGAAATATCAACGAAAGTTACGCTTTTTGCACCGCGAGAATAACTTTCAAGCCCAACCGAACCAGTACCTGCGCATAAATCTAAAAAATCACAGTCCAAAACTCTTTGCCCAAGGATATTGAACAAAGATTCCTTAGCCCTGTCCGAAGTTGGCCTAATTGCATCGCCTTTAAATTCTTTTAATTTTTTGCCTTTATTTTTTCCGCCGATTATTCTCATAAATATTTCATTTCCGCACGCCTTGAACAAGAAGTTAAAATGTCGTACGGGATAGTTTTATATTTTTTTGCCATTATCTCAGCATTATCAAACACTAACGTGTAATCGCTTTTACTTTCCCCGTCAATAGCCGATAAATCCATACATCTGGACGGCTCGCCTTTTCCGCCACCCCTAAAAAATCCGTCGGCATAGCCTAAGCGAATAATGGTAACCGCGTCTTTACGATATTTTTTACTGCCGTAAAGCAACCTTTCGCCACTTATTTTTTTTCTAACGCACAAAACCTTGGCGTAAACTTTCATAGCGGGTTTAAGTTTAATTTTGCTATTTTTAAAGGGCGAGTATCCGTATAACGTAAGCCCTGCTCGAACCCCGTCGAAATGGTATTTATCGCCAAGGAGTATTCCACCGCTTGAAGATAAATGCAAAATAACTTTATCGTTATAATCTTTGACGGGCTTAGATAATTTTATAAAAGATTTTAACTGTCTTTCGCTATACCTTTTATTTAATGGGTCGCCAAGATGCGAATACGCTCCGCTAAGGTCTATAAACTCCGATTTATCTGCGATACTAATTATTTCGTTAACTTCGCTTATCGAACTAACGCCAAGCCTATTCATTCCCGTGTTGAGTTTAATATGAACGCGTGCTTTCTTTTTAATTTTACTGCAAACGGCAACTACGTCTAAAAGCGAGGCCTTATTACAAATCGTTAGCGTTACTCCGTTTAAAACGAGCGGTTCAATATACTCTTTAGGCGTAGGTGTCAATAAAAGAATTTCTTTATCTATTCCCGCAATTCTTAAAGTTAACGCTTCGCTTGCAAACGAAACACAAAACCCGTCAACGATAGAATATAATATATTAGAAATCTCTACGAGCCCGTGCCCGTAAGCATTCGATTTAACTACGGCATAAAACTTTGTTTTATCACTAAGTAGAGATTTAACCGAACGAGCGTTTTCTACGATATTTTCGGTAGATACTTCGCATATAATAGGGTAAGACATTTCTAAACTCCTTGCTTAATTATATGCAGTTTTACGCTTGGTGGTTATAAAAAATATCGCTTTGGGAATATTTAAATTATGGGGTTCTTTATAGGTACGATAGTTGGAACGTTCGTGGGCGCAAATATCGCCCTACTCGTTACCGCGTTATTCACAGTTAATAAAAAATAGTTATAGTGATATCGTTTTCGTTGCAAACTTAGAAAAAGCAGGCTTGTGCGATACTACGATTAAAGTCTTGTTAAGAGCAACTAAGTTTTTAACGACTTCTTCTTCAGTCTTCGTATCGAGAGCGGAAGTAGGCTCGTCTAAAATAATGATAGGAGCGCCAGCGTATACCGCTCTTGCAATCGCTAAGCGTTGTTCTTGACCTTCAGATAAGCGGAATTTTTCGCCGAGAACGGTATCTTCTTTAAACTCAAAACTTTCAACGGTAGAGTAAAGCCCTGCCGTTTTTAAAGCGCTTTTTAATTTCTCTTCGTCGTATTCGCTGTTGAATACGACGTTTTCTTTTAGCGTTCCGTTAAATATCATATTGCCTTGCGGAACGAAAGAATATAACCCCTTAATATCGGTTGGCTTGTATTCCACGCCGTTAGCGTTTACTACGATACTTCCGCTATCCACGGGGTAAAGCCCCGCTAAAACTTTGATAAGCGTACTCTTGCCGATACCCGAACCGCCGTTTATAAGAACCGTTTCTCCCTTATTGATAGTAAACGAAACGCCTTTTAACACTTCGTTTGAGCCGTAAGAAAAACTTACGCTTGATAAGGTTACGCTATCAAAATTATCAACGGACGTTTTCTCTTCTTCTAAAGAAGAAATCTCAAAGAGCCTACCGCCCGAAACGAGCATTTCAGCGTGAGCGGTAAAGAAACCGCTTATCCCCGATATTGGCGACCTTATTTGTAAAACGAGTTGCAACATCGCCGTTATAACGCCGAAGTTAACCCCCGAAACGCTGTTTGAAATAGCGTACACGCCGTAAATTGCGGTTGCCGTGTAAAATGCGGTAAAGCAAAAACTTATGATAAGATTTATGCTTGAAGAAAAATATCTCTCTTTAAGCCTTGCGCTTTTGTAACTATTAAATTTAGACTTGGCGTTACCTATGATTAAATCTTCCGCACCGAAAGTTTTAACCGCCAACGCGTTACTTGATACTTCCGCAAGATAAGACGATTGCTTGGAGTTTTGCGACCTTGACGCTTTGTGAAGTTTTAAAACGATTTTTCTAACGCCGAACGAACAAGCAACTATCACGAGCGCAACTAAGAATATAACGCTTGTAAAGAGTGGTTGCAAAATAAAGAGCGCAACTGCAGTTCCTATAAGCCTTACGGCCGTTGCAACGATATTGGGAATTAAATTGGTTTTTACGCTTGCAACTTTAACGATATCCCCGTCAAGCCTTGAAACGACGTCGCCTGCCGAAAGTTTACTAATCGTTTTATAGTCGCTCTTTATAAAACTTGAAAAGACTTCGTCTTTTAATCTTTTTTCCGCCGATATTTGAAGTTTATCGCCCATAAACCTAACCAACACGCCTAAAAGGTAGGTGAAAACTACTATTATAACGAGCGCAACCGCAGGGTAAATTATGGGAAGAGAGTTCGTTTTTTCAACGCTGTTAATAAGTTCTTTTACCGCAAGGGCAAAGATTACCGATAAAACGGCTTGAATCCCACTCAAAACGACGAAGAGAATAAACTTAAAACTCCTATTTGGAATAACGCTATCAATTTTAGTTAAAACGGTGTTTTTCATTACCATTTCTCCTAGTAACTATTTATTAACTTATATTTTAACCTAAATATTATAATAAGTCAATCGTGAAAGTTTTTTGTTTTTAACAAAAACTCTTTATTTTATCTTTTTTTTGTGTTAAAATTATAAAAGACTATAATTTAGTAGGTGATTTTATGGGTTACAATATTTCAACTATGCATATATGGAGAATGTTCAACGGAGAATGTGAATGCCCAATGTGCAAATTAAAACTTAAAACGGAATGCGATATTGCCGAACTTTATCTTTCCGAGGCCGTTATGGAAGACGCTGAGCGTGAAAAGGTTAACAAATACGGCTTTTGCAAAGACCATTTCGACCTTTTATATTCTGGGAAAAATAAGTTAGGGCTTGCCCTTCAACAATCAACAAGGCTTAAAAAAGTTGATAAACTCATAAAGCCCGTCGACGTGAAAAGTGCGGTTAAAACGGCTAAGAAACTTCGAGAAGCGTTTGACAGTTGCATTATTTGTATCCGCTTAGAAGATAATATGGAAAGATACTTTGAAACGGTTGCAAGGCTTTACGGCGACGACGAGAAGTTTAGAAAACAATTTGAATCGGTTAAGGGCTTTTGCTATCCCGACTATATTCGTTTAGTTGAAAACGCGCCCAAGGCTAAAAAGTACGCTCAACAATTTTTAGACGTTTTATACGAAAAGCAAAAGGCAACCGCCGAAGAAGTTCACAAGAACTTAACAGACTTCACTATGGCGTTTGATTACCGTTCGTCTTCGCTTCCGCCAAAGAGCGCGTCAATGAGTTTAGTTCAATCAAGAATTAAGTTTTACGGAGAAAAGCCAACGCTTCCCGAAAGGAGATAACATGAAAGACGTAATTAAAAATTCCGTACTTAAATATAAGCAAGAAATTTATGACGCTCAAGACTATATTTGGGCTAACGCAGAGACAGGTTACAAGGAAGTTAAAACTTCTAAGTATATGGCAGAAACTTTTGAAAAGTTAGGCTATAAGTTGGTTTACGCCGACGGAATTACGGGATTTTATACCGTTATCGACACAGGTAAAGAAGGTCCTGAAATTTTAGTTTTAGCGGAACTTGACTCACTTATAAACACTTCTCACCCCGATTGCGATAAAGTTACGGGCGCGGTTCATTGCTGTGGTCATTCGGCACAATGCGCGGCTATGGTAGGTATTGCAGGCGCGCTAAAAAACTCCGAAATTTTAGATAAACTCTCTGGTAGGATTAGGCTTTGTTTAGTTCCTGCGGAAGAACTTATCGAGATTGAATATAGAAGTGAACTTATCAAAAAAGGCGTTATCAAATACCTTGGAGGTAAAGCGGAGTTTTTATCAAGGGGTTACTTTGACGGCGTTGATATGGCGTTTATGCTCCACACCACCACAAGTGATAAGTTTATTGCAAATATAGGCGCGGTCGGTTGCCTTGCAAAACGAATTAATTATAAAGGCGTTTCCGCTCACGCTGGCGGTAGTCCTTGGAACGGCGTTAACGCTCTTTACGCTGCAACCCAAGGTTTATCAGCAATAAACGCCGTTCGTGAAACCTTTAAAGAACCCGACGTTATTAGGGTTCACCCAATTATTACTAAAGGCGGTGGCGCGGTTAACGCTATCCCTGACAACGTTACTATTGAAAGTTACGTTCGCGGTTCGTCGTTCAACGCTATAAAGGACGCTAATAAAAAAGTAAACCGTGCTCTTATCGGCGGAGCGTTATCTCTTGGCGCTAACGTGGATATTGACGACACGCCAGGCTACGCACCCTTTTCAAACGATAAAACTTTATTAAGCCTTTACGAGCAATCTATTTTAGAGCAAGGCTATGAATATAATTTTAACGAAGTTATAGCGTCCGGCTCAACCGATATGGGCGACCTTGCTTGCATTATGCCTATAATTCACCCCTACGCTCCCGGCGCAATAGGTACTTCACACGGCGATAATTATTATATAAAAGATAAAGATTTAGCGTGCGTTGGCTCGGCTATCGTTCAAGTTCAACTTTTATATAATCTTTTAAAAGACGGCGGTAAAAATGCAAAAACCGTTATCGAAAACTCAAGCGTTCCGTTTACTACCAAAGAAGAATATCTTTCTTATCTTGATTCCTTTAACTCAAACGGTGATAGAATTGAATATTTTGAAGACGGCGCAAAAATTAAATTATAAAAAATAACAATAAAAAACGGCTCAATCGAGCCGTTTTTTATTATTAATCTTCTATATCGTTAAAATAATCTCTATCAAAAAATTCTTTTAAGGTAATACCTGCACCTTCACAAAATCTTTTGACCGTAACTACCTTTAAACTTTTCGTTCTTCCCTTCAAAATATCGTAAATTGCTGACGGGGACATACCACCCTTCAAACAAGCATCACAAACGGTAAGACCTTTTTCGTTAACGACTTCTTCAATTCTTTTAATAATTGCTTGATTTGTGTTCATTATACCCTCTTTTCGTGGAATTCCTTTAATGAATTACACAATAAGTATATGAACAATAATAAAAATTATCTCGTGGAATTCCACGATACTTGACATATTTTAAATTTTCTTTTATACTGTATCGTGGAATTCCACGATACAGGTAAATTATGAAGGTGTCGTTTTTTGGTCACAAAGATTATCCTATAAACGATTTGTTTAGTGACAAAATATTAAATTTTATAATAAACTTAATTAAAACTAATGATTTAATTGAGTTTTATTTTGGTGGTATGAGCAATTTTGACAATCATTGTGCAAATATCGTTAACAATCTTAAGCAAAAATATCCTAATATTAAATCGTACTATATTACCCCTTATTTAAGAGAGTCCCATATTTCAAACATCAACAAGAAACTATATAGTGATATAATTTATCCGCCAATAGAATCCGTTCCACTTAAGTTTGCAATAACGAAACGCAACGAGTGGATTATAGAAAATAGTGATTTAATTATATTTAATTTACGCTATACTTTCGGCGGAACTTACACAGCGTATAGATATGCTAAGAAGAAAAACAAAAACGTTTATAACATAAACGATTAAAAAACGGCTCGAAAACGAGCCGTTTTTTATTATTCTTCAGTTTCTTCTTCGTCTGGTTCGGGTTCATTGAAAAAATCGTCGTTATAAATTTCTAAAACGCGTTCGATTTTATCAAGCACTTTATCCTTGCCGTATCCCGTTTCGCTAGAAGTTGGTATCACTAAACCTTGCCCTATCGCTAAATAGTTGCCGATTGATTTAACCCTTTCAAAAATTCTCGTTTTGCCAATTTTATCAGCCTTGGTTGCAACGATGGTAAACGGCAAAGCGTACGAGTGAAGATAGTTTATCATGGAAAGGTCGTCACGCGTTGGGTCGTGGCGGATATCAACGAGCATTATCGTGTGGCAAAGCCCGTCTTTATACGCAAAGAAATCTTCCATGAGTTTTCCCCATTTTTCCTTTTCTTTATCGGAAACCTTTGCAAAACCGTAACCTGGAAGGTCGGCTAATATAAACTCGCCGAAATCAAAATAATTTATAAGCCTTGTTCGCCCTGGCGTAACCGAAGTTCTCGCTAACCCCTTGCGGTTTGCAAGCATATTTATAAGCGAACTTTTGCCAACGTTAGATTTTCCGCATACTGCGATTATCGGTTTATCGGCTTTTAAAAAGTTCTTTCTATCGGCAACCGAAGTTATAAATTTTGCGTCTTTAATAACCATTATTTTTCTATTACCTTTTCAAATACTTCCGTAGCTTTTTTAACGGGGATAAAGTTTATGTGCTTTTTGATTTCTTCGGGGATTTCTTCTAAGTCCTTAACGTTTCCGTAAGGAATAATAATTTCCCTAACGCCAAGCCTAAACGCTGCGAGTGATTTTTCTTTAAGTCCACCAATTTTTAAAACGTTACCGCGAAGAGTGATTTCACCCGTCATACCGATATTTCTCTTAACCTTTTTACCCGTAAACGCTGAAAGTATTGCCGTTGCAATAGTGATACCTGCGCTCGGGCCGTCTTTCGGGGTTGCCCCTTCGGGAACGTGCAAGTGAATATCGTTTTTCTCAAACGCTTCATCATCAATGCCAAACTCTTTAGCGTTTGAACGGATATAGCCAAGCGCGGTTTTAGCACTTTCTTGCATAACTTCGCCAAGTTTACCTGTGAGCAAAATATTACCCTTGCCTTTCATAAGCGCAACTTCGATAGTGAGCGTCGTTCCACCAACCTGAGTCCAAGCAAGCCCCGTTGCAGATCCCACTTCGCTTTCTTCAAGTTTTTCTTCAGACTTGTATCTTTCTGCGCCTAAATAACTTTCAACCGTTTCTTCAGTTAAAATTTGCTTGGGATAGTTTTTATCTTTTGCAACTTGAACGGCAACTTTTCTTGCAACGGCGCCGACGAGTTGTTCAAGTTTTCTAACGCCTGCTTCACTTGTATAACCTTCGATAATCGCCTTAACGCCTTGTTTTGTAAACTCTAAGTTGCTGTCCGTCAATCCGTTTGCCTTGAGTTGCTTGGGCGCTAAATACTTAAGCGCAATCTCAACTTTTTCTTCTAAAGTATAGCCCGAAAGTTCAATTACTTCCATACGGTCAAGAAGTGGCGCAGGAATAGTATCCAAGGTGTTTGCCGTGGTTATAAACATTATTTTTTGCAAATCGTAAGGAATTTCGACGTACCTATCTCTAAAGGTTGAGTTTTGCTCAGGGTCTAAAACTTCCAAGAGTGCGCTTGCAGGGTCGCCCCTTAAATCGGTGGAAAGTTTATCAATTTCGTCAAGCAAGAACACGGGGTTGATAACGCCCGCTTCTTTCATTCCGTAGATAATTCTACCAGGCATTGCGCCGATATAAGTTTTTCTATGGCCACGAACTTCCGCTTCGTCTTTTACGCCACCTAAACTCATTCTAACGAGTTTACGATTAAGCGCTCTTGCAACCGATTTTGCCACCGAAGTTTTACCAACGCCCGGCGGACCTACTAAACAAAGTATTGGGCCTTTTAAAGACTTGGTAAGTTTTAAAACGGCTAAATATTCGGTAATTCTTTCCTTTACCTTATCTAAACCAAAATGGTCTTCTTCTAAGATTTCTTGGCAACGAGCAAGTTCTTCAGTATCAACGCTCTCTTCAGTGAAAGGAAGGTCGATTATCCAATCGATATACGAGCGAAGAACGGTATAATCGGGGGAAGACGGTTGCATCTTGCTCATCTTGGTAAGTTCTTGTAAAACCTTTTCTTCCGATTCCTTAGGCATATTTTTCGCCTTAATTTTTTCGGTTAAAACTTCTATCTCGTTAATATCGTCCCCAAGTTCTTCGTGAATAGCCTTTAATTGCTCGCGAAGATAGAACTCTTTTTGATTTTTTTCAACGCTGTTTTTTACCCTATCTGCTATAGACTTATTCGCCTTGATAATTTCTTGCTCGAAAAGAAGAAAATCGTAAAATAATATAAGCCTTTCTTTTAAATCAACCGCTTCTAATACCTTTTGCTTGTCCTTTTCTTTAATGGGAAGATTAAAGGTTGCTGCGTTTACGAATTCTTCAGGGTTTTCCATAGCGGAAATTTTAGCAGCGGTATCCTTATTAAACTTTTGAAGTACGCTTGCAGTTTCTCTAAAAAGTTCTTTAGCCGACCTAAAGTATGCTTCCCCTTCAACGTCTAAACCTATATCCCCTTCAATCTTTTCAATATTGAACGACAAATATTCCCCACTATCGTTAGTGGCGGTTATTCTTGCCCTATATAAGCCTTCAACGGCTAAACGGAAATTTTCGTTGCCCACTTTAGAGAGATTACCAACCCTACAAACAGTACCCACTTCGTATAAATCGGAAGTGGTGGGGCTATCCACTCTAACGTCCTTTTGGCATACTAAAAATATAAGTTTATCCGCCCTCATCGAAGCGTTTACTGCGGCGAGAGATTTAACCCTGCCAACGTCAATAGTAGTGTAAACGTTAGGGAATACTACTTTACCCCTAACCGCCATTGACGGCATACCGAAAACGCTCATCGGCACAGTGTTTTGATTAAAAGTTGATTGTTGTTCCATAATTTACCTTTAAATACTATAATAAGTTTTATTATTATATATTAAATTATATATTTTGGCAAGTAACTTTTTTAAAATTGCTTTATTTTTAAGGGATTTATGGTAAAATAGTTATATGAATAAATATTTTAATGCACACACGACCATATTAGTAACCGGCGCATCGTCAGGGATAGGTAAAAAACTTTCCGAACTTTTGATAACTAAGTACGGCGCTAAAGTTATAGGCGTTGGCAGAAGCGAAGAAAAACTAAATAAAGTTAAAGCGCTACTAGGCGATAATTTCACACCGATAATTGCCGACGTTCAAGAGGATAGCGAGTGGCAAAAACTAAAAACCTATATTGAAAGCAACGGTTTAACGCTTGGTGGTATTATCAACTGTGCAGGCGTTTTGCCTGAGTTTTCAGCGTTCACGCCAAAGTATTTTGAAGAAAACGAAAGCGTTATAAAAACAAATTATTTATCCGTTATTTACTCGGCTAAATATTTTTTAGATAGCCTTCAAAGTTTAGATAGAGCGGTTTTAGTTAATATTTCAAGTTCGTCGTCACTTTGCCCGTTTGCAGGAATATCACTTTACTCTTCAACGAAAGCGGCTGTTGAAAGATTTTCGGAATGCTTGGCGTATGAAAATAAAAGAGTAAAAGTTGTAACCGTTATGCCTGGTTTTACTAAAACCGACGTGTTGCGTTCGCAAAATTTTAGCGGTAAAGAAAAGGGGCTTATCGATAAAATATCGGCAAACCCACAGCGCGTTGCAAGAAAGATTTTAAGAAAGGCAAGTAGGGGCAAAAAGCGAGTTATAACTGGGTTTGACGCGCATCTTATGAACTTTTTATTTAAATTTTTCCCACGCACCGCTCCCCGCCTTATAGGTTGGTTTTTACGAAAAACTAAAATGAAAATCTTTGAAAAAATATAAATATAAAAGCGCGCTTTATAAGCGCGCTTTTCAATCTTCTAAACCAAGTAAATAATCGGTTGTAACGTTAAAATATTTTGCTAAAATTATAACTGCTTGTGCGCTTGGAATTCGCACACCATTTTCCCAATAATTTAATGCGGATTTACTTAATCCTGTAACTTTTGAAAGTTCTTCAAAAGTTAAATTTTTATCAGTTCTTAATTCTTTTAATCTTTCTTTAAACATTTCCATATTTATATTTTATCACAATTGTGGATATTTTTACTTGACATCCACTATCTTGGATGATATAATAATCTTAGATAAACAAAGGAGACCCAAATGAAAAATTATTCGGCTATAAGTGAAATGTATTATGGTAATCGTGGTAATGCTGAAAATATTACTATCAGTAAGCGAGAGAAAGAAAGTTTAAGTAAACTCATTGAGATTGAAAATGTATTTTTAAGAGAAATTAGTGATAACAAAACTTTGCTTGACGTTTATGAGAAATTGCAAAACGAACAAAACAATCAATCGGCTTTAAACGTTGAAACCGCTTATAAAGAAGGCTTTCGATTTGGGTTTTTAATGGCTATGGATATCTTAAATACTTAATATAAAAAAACGGCTTAAATCAAGCCGTTTTTTTAGTTATTATTTCGGGTTTCTTATCACCTTTCACCACCTGCTCGTCAACGATAACCTTTTCAGCGTTAGCGCTTGGGATTTCGTACATACAGTCAAGCATAATGTTTTCAAAAATCGTTCTTAAACCACGGGCGCCGGTTTTAAGTTCAATTGCCTTTTTAGCAATTTCATAAACTGCACCGTCAGTTACTTCAAGTTCGCAATCGTCCATACCGATAAGTTTTTTGTATTGCTTAACGAGAGCGTTTTTAGGCTCGGTCATAATCTTTACGAGCGCAGTTTCATCGAGCGCGTCTAAACTTACCGTTATGGGAACACGACCCACAAATTCTGGGATTAAACCAAACTTAGTTAAATCGCTAGGTTGAACGTCAGTAAGCGCAACGGAACCAAGCACGGTTTCGCCCGATACCGTTCCGCCAAAGCCTAAACTTGATTTATCTTGGCGCTTTTCAATAATCTTATCAAGCCCAACGAACGCACCACCACAAATAAACAAAATATTAGTAGTATCTATATGGATAAGTTCTTGTTGCGGGTGCTTTCTTCCGCCTTGCGGTGGAACGGCTGCAACCGTTGATTCAATTATTTTGAGTAGCGCTTGTTGAACGCCTTCACCAGACACGTCACGCGTGATAGAAACATTTTCACTCTTTCTCGCAATCTTGTCAATTTCATCAATATATACTATACCGCGTTCGGCTCTTTGAATATCGTAGTCGGCATTTTTGATAAGTTTTAATAAGATATTCTCAACGTCTTCGCCAACGTAACCGGCTTCGGTTAAAGTGGTAGCGTCCGCAACGGCGAACGGCACGTTTAAAATCTTAGCAAGAGTTCTTGCAAGCAAGGTTTTACCCGAACCCGTTGGCCCTAAAAGTAAAATGTTGCTCTTTTCAATTTCCGTTTCATCGCCTTTATTAAGCCCCGCATTAACGCGCTTATAGTGATTGTAAACTGCAACGGATAATACCTTTTTCGCCCTTTCTTGCCCAACGATAAATTGGTCTAATTCTTCCTTTATTTCCTTGGGGCTTTTAAGGGGAACTGCTTCGCTTAAAGAACCTTCGTTTTCTTCTTCTAATATAGAATTGCAAATTTCTAAGCATTCATCGCAAATATAAAGACCGTTAGGCCCTGCAACTAACTTGTTTGCAAGTTCTTTAGGTTTTCCGCAAAACGCGCAGTATAGTCCGTTATTTAAATTTTCGTTTGCCATAAAACTCCTTAACGAGTGTAATAAATTTTGTCAATTAAACCGTAAGACAATGCGTCTTCCGCGGATAAGTAATTATCCCTATCCGTATCTTTTTCAACTTGCTCAATATCTTTTCCCGTGTTTTCGGATAAGATTTTATTGAGTTTTGCTTTAATCTTTAAAATGTGGTCGGCTTGAATTTTAATATCGCTCGCTTGACCTTGCGCCCCACCTAAAGGTTGATGAATCATAATTTCACTATTAGGAAGAGCAAAACGCTTGCCCTTTTTACCGCTCGATAATAAGAACGCGCCCATGGACGCAGCCATTCCAATACAAATGGTTGATACGTCACACTTAATATAGTTCATAGTATCGTAAATTGCAAGACCTGCTGTTACCGAACCACCGGGGCTGTTGATATACAAGCAAATATCTTTATTCGGGTCTTTACCTTCAAGGTAAATAAGCTGGGCAACGATAGTATTTGCAGTAGCATCGTCAATCTCGCCAGATAACATGATAATTCTATCTTCTAAAAGTCTTGAATAAATATCGTACGAGCGTTCGCCTTTATTAGTTTGCTCAACGACCATAGGTATAAGCGCCATTTTTTACTCCTTTAAAGATAATATAAAGCGCGTAAAATTGCGCGCTTTATATCCTTTAGTATTTATTAGTCAATATTGTTGTTTGCCATTAAGAATGCAAACATTTTTTCAATAAGAGCGTTGTTTTCAAAGTAAGAGATTTGACGTTCGTTCATATTCTTCTTATATTCTTCAAAATCTTTGCCCATAGCAGTTGCTTGTTCTTTAATCTTAGCGTCGATTTCTTCAGCTGTTACTTCAATCTTTTCGTCTTTGATAATCTTATCTACAACGAGTTGAGTTTTAACTTGCTTTTCAGCGTTTGCTTTGAAAGTTTCTCTATACGCTTCCATAGTTTGATTGCTGTACTTTAAGAAATCTTCAAGTCTAAGGCCTTGATACATCATTCTGTATTCCATATCTTGAACGATAGCGTCAACTTGGCGTTCTACCATAACGGCAGGAATTTCAACGGTAGAAGACTCTGCAATCTTTTCAATAAGTTTGTCTTCAGTTTCAGCCTTTGCTCTCTTATCGTTTACTTCTTTAAGTTTCTTCTTAGTTGCTTTCTTGAATGCGTCTAAAGATTCTTCGCCGGTTGCTTCCTTAATAAACTCGTCATTAACTTCGGGAAGTTCTTTAACCTTGATTTCGTGAAGTTTAACTGCAAACACAGCGTCTTTACCCTTTAATTCTTCAGCGCCGTAATTTTCAGGGAACTTAACGTTAATATCCTTTTCGTCGCCGATATTCATACCAACAACGCCGTCTTCAAAACCAGGAATGAATGCGCCAGAACCAAGTTCTAAGGTTTGCTTTTCAGCAGTGCCACCTTCAAACTTAACGCCGTCGATTGAACCAGAGTAGTCAATAACGGTGATATCGCCGTTTTGCGCAGGACGACCTTCAACCGCAACTTCTCTTGCATTTCTCTTAACGAGTCTATCAATTTCTCCGTCGATATCTTTTTTAGTTACATTATACTCAACTTTATCAATAGTTATACCTTTGTATTCGCCTAAAGTTACTTCCGGTTTAACGGGAATAACGGCAACCATGGTAATACCCTTTTCGTCAAGTTTTTCAATTTCGATTTCAGGTCTGTCGATAGGTTCGATAGATTTTTCTTTATCTAAAATATCAAAGTAGTGTTCAGAGAAAGAAAGGTTGATTGCTTCTTCGTAGAATACTCCCTTGCCGTACATTTGTTCAATTACGTTCTTGGGAACTTTACCCTTTCTAAATCCGGGAACGCTAAATTTACCCTTAGTTTTGTCATACGCTTTTCTTTGAGCGTTTGCCCATTCTTCAGCGTTTAACGTGATGTTAACTCTTACCGTGCTTTTTTCAGCAGGTTTAACAGTATATTTCATAACTTTTCTCCTTGAAGTCTTAATAATCTTTTTATATTTTAACAAATATAAATATTATTGTAAAGTTTTTACGCCGTCAATTTTAAAATTTAATTTACAAAATGGCAATATAACTGTATAATAAACGTATGCCACAGGACTTAGTTACGCTCAAAAAGGTTGCAAAAGAGTTAAACTCAACCATAACGGGCGCAAAAGTGAATAAGGTTTTACAGCCTAACGCATTTGAAATCGGTATCGTTCTCTATCAAAAAAGAGCGTTCCGCTTGATAATCAACGTAAGCGCCCAATTTGCAAGGGTGTCTATTTCAAATGCCGAAAAGGAAAACCCCTTGACTGCGCCTAATTTTTGTATGCTACTTAGAAAGCATTTAACGGGCGCAGAAGTAACTCACGTCACGATAGCGAACGACGATAGAATTATAAAAATTTCCTTTTCTAATTTTAACGACTTTAAAGAGAGCGTTACCCTTGACCTTTACGCCGAAATTATGGGTAAGTACTCTAACGTTTTCTTAGTTAAAAACGACCGCATTTTAGGCTCACTTAGAACTCTACCACAAGGGCTTGATGGAAAGCGAATTACGTTAGTCGGCGCACCGTATAAGTTTCCCGATAAGAGCGACAAAATATCAATTTTATCCCCCGAAGCAAAGCAACTTTTTGCAACTCAAACGCCGATAAACGCAAAGTTTTTAACGAATAATTTTTACGATTTTGCGCCCGTTACCGCACAAGAAATCGAAAGCGTTTTAAACGGCGAACTTGACGGCTCTATCGCATACGAAAAGGTGCTTGAGTTTTTAAATAACGATAAGCCCGTCGTTAAAACTTTTAACGGAAAAAGCGACTTCTATTTTACTGAATATAAAACTGTTGAAGGGGAAAAAACGCAATTTGAAAGTTTACTCTCAGCAGTTGAAAGCGTATATGAAAACGCCGAAAAATCAGCCTATAGCCTAACTTTACGAAGCGGACTTCAAACTTATATAACCGCTTATGAAAAGCGGCTTAAAAAGAGAGTTGAAACCTTAACGGATAGAATAAACTCGTCTTACGACTTAGATAAATATAAACTTTACGGCGAACTTATCACGCAGTATATCTATCTTCTTAGAAAGGGGCAAACTTCGGTAAGTTTAGTAAATTATACCGAAAACGGCGAAGACAAGACGGAAGTTAAACTTGACGAAAATTTAACGCCACAACAAAACGCGCAAAAGTATTTTAAAACCTACCGCAAGAAAAAGGCGACTCTTACTCAATCTCAAATTCAACTTGAAGAAACGAATAATGAATTAAGTTATCTTTCTTCCATAAAATTTTCCATTGATAACGCAAAGGAAAAATCTGATTTTGAAGAGATTAAGGAAGAACTTATTTTATACGGACTTATTAAAGAGCAACGAAAAAATAAGAACAAAAAAGATAAACCGCTTGGATTTATTAAGTATAATATAAACGATTTTGAAGTTTTAGTTGGTAAAAACAATCTTCAAAACGATAGGCTTTTAACTTTAGCCGACAAGGGCGATTTATGGTTCCACGTAAAATCTTACCACTCTTCACACCTAATTTTAAAAGCGAACGCTAAACCTACCGATAAAGTAATCACCACTTGCGCCGAAATTTGCGCGTTC
This sequence comes from Christensenellaceae bacterium, assembly GCA_045637965.1. Taxonomy (GTDB): domain Bacteria; phylum Bacillota; class Clostridia; order Christensenellales; family Borkfalkiaceae; genus HGM11412. The sequence continues at coordinate 94,799 of JAZUAK010000003.1, forward strand.
TACTCTCAAGCAAACGGCGGGGCAAAAGTTGAAGTTGATTATACGGAGCGTAAATTCGTTAAAAAGCAAGGCGGAAAAAACCTTGGCGGTGTTTTCTATACCGACCAAAAAACTTTGGTTGTAACACCCAATTCTCACGAAGAATTTAAAATTTAAAACTCGGCTGACGACAGCCGAGTTTTTTATATTTCAATATTTTCAAGTTTTACTTCTTTTCCATTTATATTATATAGGATACTATTTTTATCAAAATTAAACTTTAAATAATACGCTATGAGTTTTTGGCGTTTTGACTTAAACTTTTTATTAATCTCACTATCGCCGTATTTGTTATCGCCAATTATAAAGTTACCAATATGGGCAAAGTGGGCGCGAATTTGATGGGTTTTTCCCGTTATAAGTTTAACTTCAACTAAGGTTGTTTCCACCCTTTCTTCAAGCGTTTGGTACTCTGTTATTATTTTAACCGAGCCTTTAACTTCGCTATCGTAAACTTTAACGGTTGATTGCTCTCCGTCTTTAACGAGATAACTTTCAAGCGTTGCGTTAGGGTGATTTAACTTGCCGTAAACTTCGGCTAAATATCTTTTTTCAATAGTCCTTTCTTTAAACGCTTTAAGCATTTCGTTATACGCTAAACCTTTCGCAAAAACGAGAAGTCCCGCAGTGTTTCTATCTAAGCGGTGGCAAAGTTCTAATCCTTTATAAATATTATTAACTTTAAGGGCAAAATCTTCGCTCGTGAGCGTTGGCGGTTTATAGAAAACAAAAACCCCGTCGCTTTCAAAAAGGGGCGTTATATCCGCTTTTTCTCCGTCGTAATAAACGACTATCTCCTGCCCGACGCTAAGCAAAATATCTTTATTTATCCTTTTACCGTCAACCTTTATATCCTTATTTCTAATAAGTTTTTGTAACGCTCCATACGATAATTCAGCACCGTAACTTTCAAGCAAAAACTTGGAAAGTTTAATAGGCTTTTCTACTTTAAAAATTTTCATAACTACCTTATTAAAAAAGTACGGCGTTTACCGTACTTTTTATATTTAATTATTCATCGTCTTCTTCGTCGTCTTCAACGATTCTTTCTCTCTTTTTGAAGATTTTAGCAACACCTTTAATCTTAGCACCCATTGCGCTAAATGCAGTTGCAGGAACGAAAATGATTGCAACGATAACGATTAAGCAGAATGCCGAAATACAAAGGAAGATGAACGGAGTTTTGTTAACGCTAAGCCAGTTTTTGAAACTCGTTTCGTATTCTACCTTTTGAAGTTTTTCAGTTACGGTAATAATCGAAGTATACTTGATCGCACTCTTACCGTCAGTGTCAACCGCTTCAACTTTAACTTTATAATAGCCTTGTTTTGCAGGAGTGAACTTGTGAGTGGAAGTGTTATAATCTTCTTCTGCTTCAACCCATTCGCTTTCAGCAGCGTTTTTGTTTTCACTATATAATAAAGTGTAAGTAGTAGTTACGTCGCTACCAGTTACGGTAATTGATTTAACGGTATATTGAAGACCAATGTAAGCTTTTAAATCAACGCTTTCTTTAATCTCAATCTTCGGGCCTGCGTTTAAGATAGTGAATTCGAAAATAGGAACGATAAGGTCACCCTTTTCAGTATTTTCTTTTTCAACGTAAACCTTTTCGTCTTCAGCGTTAAGATAGTAGTATTTAGCGCTATCGCCGGAACCTTCAATCTTTAATACCTTTCCGTCAGCCTTAGCTTTAACTGAATAGAAACCATCTTCATGTTCAACGGTATCTAAAGTGTTAATGTTAAAGGTCTTTCCGTCAATCGGGTCAAGAGTTAACACAACGTAGAATCTATAACCGCCAATTTCAGAAATAGTAAATGACGTTGAAGTGGTAGAAGAGTAAGTAGACGAACCAGGGCCTGCATAGTAAATAGTCTTTTTGTAAAGTGAATATGCAAACGAACCGTCACTAATAAGATCTTCTACTGAGGGAACTTCGTAAGTGTCACCAACGTATAAACTTACCTTTTCAGCACTTTCATCATCGCTTTTAATAAAGGTAGCCTCGTCAACCTTTGCTTGATAAGCCTGACGCTTAGCATCGGTAACTTCATACTTGGGAGCAGTGAAAGCTTCATTCTCAATGTCGGTAGAAATCTTTACGTTGAAAGATTGAGATACGTTAGGATCTAAACCTAAAGTAGTAACCTTAACGATATAGTCGCCAACTTTTGCAAATCTCATTTTCATAACGCCAGTATCAGAGGTGTACGAAGTGAAAATTATGCCAGCAGCAGTTGCACCGTCTTTATAATCGGAAGTATTGCCGTTTTTGTAAAGAGTAACCGCTTCGGTAAGTGAACCACCTTCAACAGCGATTTCAACCTTAGAACCTTCGCCTTTAACCGCGCCACTCGTTTCAAGCGTAAAATCAACGCCTTGATATGCAACGATTGAATCGGCTTTTACTTTGGTTAAATTTAAAGTGAGTGGCAAAATAAATATTGCACACACTATAATAGCCATTAAACTTGTTATGCGTCTTTTAGTCATTTTTGCTCCTAAAATCTATAAATCGCTCGATAATACGCGATAATATATATAATACTTAATATATTTTAACCTTAATAGTCAATTTTGTCAATAAATATAAGAGATTTTTTTATAGCGACGGCACCAAAGTAACCGACGTGTCAAAAAACTTCCACGGAGAAAGGTCTTTCGGGGGTTCAGCCTTAAAACACATTCTCTCTTTCGTTACGGGGTGAGTAAAGGAAAGAGAAGTTGCAAAAAGCGCAAGATTTCCCTTAACCGCGTTTTCACCACCATAACGCATATCGCCGTAAACGGCGTGACCAATATTTGCCATTTGAACGCGAATTTGATGGCTTCTTCCCGTATAAAGTTTAACCTTAACGAGCGAAAGCCCGTTCTGTTCTTCCATAACGGTATAATGAAGTTCCGCTCTCTTTGCGCCTTCTACCGTTTGACCGCATACGTAAACCATATTGTTTATGGGGTTTTTCTTGAGATAGTTAAGAAGCCTTTGCTCTTTCTTTTCTAAAGTTCCAACGAGCACGGTAAAATAGGTCTTTTCAAAATCGCCCGACTTCATTTGCTCGGAAAGCCTACCCGCCGCCTTAGAAGTTTTAGCAAACACCATAACGCCACCGGTTGGCCTATCAAGGCGATGAACTAATCCAAGATAAACGTTTCCGGGCTTGTTATCGCGCTCTTTAATCATATCTTTAAGCGCGGTGAGTAAAGATAGATCTTTACTTTCATCTTCACACGAAGGCATATTTTGCGGTTTTAACGCAACGATTATATGATTGTCTTCATACAAAATTATTGGATTTTCCATAGCACTCCTTTATATATCAGTTCTATTGCAATCTTTGGATGGTTATAAGAGAGCGTGTCAAACACAAGTTAAGCAAGGCAAAGCTCGTAGATAATACTTTTTGTATTTTCAACCGGCTTTAACGCAGTATAACGCCGTGTTTCAAACGCTATCTAATCATCTAAAGGTTGCGGTAGAACTCTACTCCATAATCCTGAGCAACCACAAGGAAGAACTATTCCTTCGTTAGTTGGAAGCCCAACTTCATACGCTTCAGTTTTGTAATTACCTTTCGGCATAAGCAAAGTCAAAATATTTTTTAAAACTTGCGGTTGAAAACCCGTGGTGTAACTATTGATAAGGAAGAATAGCGGTTGGTCGCTTAAAACTTGAGAACAAATTTTAACGAGATTATAAAGTTCGTTTTCAATCTTCCAAGTTTCGCCACCTGGGCCTCTACCAAAACTCGGCGGGTCCATAATAATCGCGTCGTACTTTTTACCACGGCGAATTTCACGCTGAACGAATTTCAAGCAGTCGTCGATAATAAACCTAACTTTACCTTCGCCAACGCCCGATAATCTACAATTCTCGCCCGCGCGTTCAACCATACCCTTAGCAGCGTCAACGTGGCAAACGGATGCGCCTGCTTTTAAACAAGCAACCGTCGCTCCTCCCGTGTACGCAAATAGGTTAAGTACGCTTATAGGGCGGTTAGCGCCTTTAATAAGCGCCATCATCTTTTCCCAGTTAGCCGCTTGCTCGGGGAATAAACCCGTGTGCTTAAAGCCCATGGGTTTAATCTTGAACTTAAGTTCGCCGTAATTAACAACCCATTCGTCAGGCATTGGTTTTAAGTGTTCCCACCTACCGCCACCCGTTTCACTACGGATATATTTTGCGTTTAACCCTTTATAGTTAAACATATCAACGTCAGTCTTCCAAATTACTTGCGGGTCGGGGCGAAGAAGCGTAACGTCTTTCCAACGCTCAAGCTTATACCCGTCACCCGTGGCGATAATTTGATAATCCGACCATTTGTCAGCAACAACCATTTTACGCTTTTTCTACTCCGATAACAACTTTTGAACCTACGATATCCCAATCCTTAGTAAAGCCTTTAACTTCGCTCGTTTCAGTAACGGAAACTGCTAAAACGGCATCGCCTATATCTTTACAATTTTCGGTAAATACGGTGAGCGCATCGCCTTCCGCTTGATAGTACACGTAAATTCTATCAGTAACTTCAAATCCCGCTTCCTTTCTCATGGTTTGAATCTTGGAAACGATTTCTCTTTCAATACCTTCGAATAAAAGTTCCTTGGTGATAGTAGTATCTAAAACTACGGTAACGCCGTTTTCACTAGCGGAAACGTAGCCTTCTTTACTTTCAGACGAAATAAGTAAATCGTCGAGAGTAAACTCGATATCTTGACCGCCAAGTTCAGTAACGAAAGGAACGCCCGACTTAACGGTTTCAACTACTTTACTTGCATCGCAAGTTTCTAAGAAGTTTCTAATAAGGCCGAGTTTTGCGCCGTACTTAGGACCTAAAGTCTTAAGTTGCGGTTTTAACTTATACGAGATAAAGCCCTTAGCGTCAGTTAAAATTTCAAGGTCTTTAACGTTTAATTCTTCTTTTGCAATAGTGATAAGGTCTTCACTTAAAGCACCTGCCCTTTCAGTTGCAACGAAGAGTTTTTGAAGCGGTTGACGGTTTTTGATGTTGGAAGTGTTTCTCGTTGCTCTACCAAGCATAACCACGTCTAAAACGACAGCCATACCGTCTTCAAGTTTTTTATCAATCATCTTTTCGTTCATTTCAGGGAACGAGCAAAGATGAACTGAAATAGGCGCGTCTTTATAGAACGCAGGCACTAAGTTTTGATAAATACTTTCAGCCATGAACGGAACGTAAGGCGCGGAAAGTTTTGCAAGAGTGATAAGCACGGTGTAAAGAGTTGTGTACGCCGCAATCTTATCTTCCGTCATTTCCTTACCCCAATATCTTTCTCTACCACGGCGAATATACCAGTTGGAAAGTTCGTCCGCATAGTCTTGGAGCATTCTTGAAGTTTCAAAAATTTGATATTTATCAAGCCCTTTATCAACAGCGTCGATTAAAGTGTTGAGTTTAGAAAGTATCCACTTATCCATTACGGAAAGTTTAATACTATTGATGTCGTACTTAGACGGGTCGTAACCGTCGATATCCGCATAAAGCACGAAGAACGCATAAGCATTCCAAAGCGTTCCCATAAACTTTCTTTGCGCTTCGGAAACTGCTTCGGGATAGAATCTTGACGGAAGCCACGGAGCAGAGCCGGTGTAGAAATACCATCTAACAGCATCTGCACCCTGTTTATCAAGAACAGTCCACGGGTCAACTACGTTGCCGATATGCTTACTCATTTTTAAGCCGTTTTTATCGTTAACGTGGCCGAGAACGATACAGTTTTTGAACGGCGCTTTATCAAATAATAAAGTGGAAATTACGAGCAAGGTGTAGAACCAACCGCGAGTTTGGTCAACCGCTTCACTAATAAAGTCCGCAGGGAATTGTTTTTCAAAAAGTTCTTGGTTTTCAAACGGATAGTGAAGTTGAGCAAAAGGCATAGAGCCAGAGTCAAACCAACAGTCGATAACGTCTTTAACCCTACTCATCGTACCACCGCACGAACACTTAAAGGTAGGTTCGTCGATGTACGGACGGTGAAGTTCGATATCGCCTTCTAATCCGCAAAGTTCTTTAAGTTCTTGCTTAGAACCGATAACGTGAACCTTTCCGCAATCAGAACAAGTCCAAACGGGAAGTGGTGTACCCCAATATCTTTCACGAGATAAGCCCCAATCGATAATATTTTCTAAGAAATTACCCATTCTACCAGTCTTGATAGTTTCAGGCATCCAGTTAACCGAGTTGTTAGACGCGATAATTCTATCCTTAACGGCAGTAGTCTTAATAAACCAACTTGACCTTGCGTAGTAGATAAGCGGTGTGTTACAACGCCAGCAGAACGGATAACTGTGAGTAAAGTCCATAGCCTTGAATAAAAGCCCACGCTTATCAAGGTCTTCAATAATAAGTTTGTCCGCATCCTTTACGAAAACGCCGGCAATAAATCCGCAGTTTTCAGTCATTTTACCGCGAGTGTCAACTAAATTGATAAACGAAATATCGTACTTTTGGCAAACGCGCGAGTCGTCTTCACCAAACGCGGGCGCGTTGTGAACGATACCCGTACCGTCATCCATAGTAACGTAATCGTCAGTTACGCAAACGTACGCTTTTTTGTTCTTTTCGAGTTCGCCGAACGAATATAAAGGTTCGTACTTAGCAAATTGATAGAAACTTCCCTTTTCAGTAGATAAAACTTCGTAATTTTCAAAGAGTTTGCCTGCGAGTTTTTCAGCCAAGATGTAAACGCATCCGTCTTCAGCCTTAATCTTAACGTAATTTTCGTTACCATTAAAGCAAAGGGCTACGTTTGAAGGAAGAGTCCAAGGCGTAGTCGTCCAAGCAAGGAAATATTCGTTTTCCTTTCCTTCTACCTTAAATTTTACGAATACCGATTTTTCAGTAACGTCTTTATAACCTTGTGCTACTTCGTGCGAAGAAAGAGCAGTTCCGCAACGGGGGCAATATGGCACAATTTTGTAACCTTTGTATAAAAGACCCTTTTCCCAAATCTTTTTGAGTGCCCACCATTCAGACTCAATGTAATCGTCGTGATAGGTAACGTAAGGGTTATCCATATCACACCAATAACCTAAACGGTCGCTCATTTCTTTCCACTCGTTAGTATACTTAAACACCGAGTTTTTGCACTCTTTAATGAAAGGTTCAATGCCGTATTTTTCAATATCTTGCTTGCCGTCAAGATGCAACTTCTTTTCAACTTCAAGTTCAACGGGAAGTCCGTGAGTATCCCAACCAGCCTTTCTTAAAACGTGCTTACCTTTCATCGTTTGATATCTAGGAATAATATCTTTCATAACACGAGTTAAAACGTGGCCGATGTGCGGTTTTCCGTTAGCCGTCGGCGGACCGTCGTAAAAACAGAATTCTTCTTTACCTTCGTTTACGTCAATACTCTTTTTAAATACGTCGTTTTCTTCCCAAAACTTAATAATTTCTTTTTCTCTTTCTAAAAAGTTGAGGGTTGTTTCTACCTTTTTATACATAATCGCTCCTTATAAAAAGTAAATAAAGGCACAAAATTCGCCTAAATGTAATAATAATTTAGTATATAATAACAAATTTAACAAATTAAGTAAAGCAAAAAGGGGTAAAAATATCGTCAATTTGCTTGATTATTTTAAAGTTTTATTATAAAATAATACTACTGCGATAGACGGGGAGTTAGCGGTGCCCTGTAACTTGCAATCCGCTATAGCAAGGTTGAACGTCTTCCGAGGCTAAAGTTATGGAAGGCTGGCTTTAAAGGCGAGCGTTGACGTTAAGGTCTTATGCAACGGCAACCCGCGAACCGTGTCAGGATAGGAATATAGCAGCACTAAACGGTATAGTCGTGTGCCATAAGGTTGCTTTGACCGAGCTTTAATTTATGGTTTCGCTTCGGTTTCATTAGTCAGAGTTGATTCGCAGTATTTTTGTTAATTAGGCTCCGTGACAACGTGCGACTAAATAAGTCCGATTGAAACGTGGCATAATACATCGTTAAACCCCTTGAAAAGAAGCACGCTCTTATCTTCGGGATTTGCCTTGTCTTATACCCCGTTTGACTCGAACTTTACATTTGGTCGACGCTGTAACATCGCCTGTGTGATATACGGAGTTTTAGCAATCTAAAACTCTTTTTAATTTGGTGTTTATATGGTTAAAGAAAATTTAGAAGTTATTTTTAAGGAAATTGAAAACGGCAATACGCTCGGCGAAAAAGTAACGCTCGTTGGCGCAACGAAGTTCGTTCCAGTTGACGTTATAAACGAAGCAATCGCTTGCGGACTTTGCGATATAAGTGAAAACCGTGCGCAAGAGTTTAAGGATAAATACCCTTTGGTTACTCAACCAGTTAATTATCACTTTATCGGCTCTCTTCAAAAAAATAAGGTTAAGTATCTTATAGGAAAGTGCTGTTTAATTCAAAGCGTGGATAGTTTATCTCTTCTTGACGAGATTGACCGCCAAAGCGTTAATAAAGGCGTGGTTACGAACGTTTTATTAGAAGTTAACGTGGGCGTTGAAGAACAAAAACACGGCTTTGATTACGCTGAACTTGAAAGCGCGCTTTCTTACGCTAGTTCCCTTAACGGCGTTAAAGTTAAAGGGCTTATGGCAATGCTACCTGAAAGTAGCGATGAAGATATGCTTTACGCATTAGCGGTAGATTTAAGAAAAGTTTACGATAGTTATAAGGGAAAATACGGTTTTGAGCACTTATCCCTTGGAATGAGTAACGACTATAAAATTGCGATAAAAGCAGGCTCGAATATGATAAGAGTCGGCTCGAAAATCTTTGGAAGAAGGTACTAATTTGGAAGATATCAAAGAGTTTTCTCCAAGCGGTACTGAAGATTGTTTATCCATTATAAATTACGTTCGTAATTCCCCTGCGATAATCTCGCTAAACAAAACCGATAAGGCGGTTAAACAGCGAATTATTGACGTTTTGTGCGGTGCTTGCACAGCCCTTAATTTAGGCATGTGTTTAGTTGATAAAAACAATATTTTGATAATAAAAAAGTAGTGGTTTTACGCCACTACTTTTTTATTTTTATTGCATTTTATTTGATATCAGCACAACTGCTTTATATAAACCATTTATAACGAAGTTTATTACAACTAAAATAAGACGTCAAAAACAAGTTAGGCAAGGCTCGGAAAGGCGGGACGATTACGATAGACCTTGTTGGTCATTGATTGATAGAATATTAAGGCGTTAGAAACAAGCAAGACAAGGCTCGTAAAGGTTTGCGGACTGAACTAACCTTGTTGGCTAACGAAGGTCGCAATACCTTTACAGTAAACGCAGTATTGCGAAGTTTATAACGATTTAAAAATTAAGGCGTTAGTTTGGGTATTAGACAAGGCTCGCGATGTTTACGGGATGAGTTAGACCTTGTTGGTCAACGAAGTCCGTAAACGAAGCAGAAACGCAGTATAATGCCCGAAATAACGACTTAGTTATAGCCGTTGGGATTATTTAACTGCCAACGAAGAGCATCTTCACACATATCGTCTAAAGTTTTAACCGCTTTGAAACCTAAAAGCTCGTAAGCGTAAGACGGGTCAGCGTAACACTTAGCGATATCACCGGGGCGACGGTCTACTATTTTATAAGGAATTTCTTTTCCAAGCGCTTTAGAGAAAGATTTTACCATATCTAAAACGCTGTAACCAGTACCAGTGCCTAAGTTAACTACGAATAAACCACTGTTACCTAAAATCTTGTTTACGGATAAAACGTGGCCAACCGCCAAGTCAACAACGTGAATATAGTCTCTAACACCCGTTCCGTCGTGCGTGTCGTAATCGCCACCAAAAACGTTAAGGTGTGGAAGTTTACCAACGGCAACTTTAGTAATATACGGGCAAAGGTTGTTCGGGATACCATTCGGGTCTTCGCCAATCGTTCCCGATTCGTGCGCGCCAACGGGGTTAAAGTAACGAAGAATTGCAACGTTCCAAGAGTTATCAGACTTATATAAATCTTTCAAAATGTACTCGATAAAAAGTTTGGTACTACCGTAAGGATTGGTAGTTGAAAGTGGAAAGTCTTCTTTAATGGGAACTGTATGCGGGTCACCGTAAACGGTTGCAGAAGAAGAGAATACCAAATTTTTGCAGTTGAATTCTTTCATAACTTCAACGAGAGCAATTAAACCGCCAATATTGTTATTGTAGTACTCTATCGGTTTTTGAACGGATTCGCCAACGGCTTTGTAGCCTGCAAAATTAATAACCGCGTCAATTTTATATTCGTTAAAAATCTTCCTTAACGCGTCTTTATCTAAAATATCCTCTTCAAAAAACGGAATTTTTTCGCCGACGATTTTCTCAACTCTTTTCACCGCTTCATACTTGCTGTTAGATAAATTATCAATAATAACCGCCTTATAACCTGCTTTTATAAGTTCAACAACTGTGTGGCTACCAATATAACCCGCGCCACCCGTAACTAAAATCGTTTGCATAACGCTCCTTAAAGTTTTTGTTTTTATTATACTATTTTTTTTATTTTTTTTCAACTTTTTTTAATGATTTTGTAAACAAAAAATCTTTTTGCATATTATATTATTATGAAAACGATAGTGCTTACGGGCGGAGGAAGCGCAGGCCACGTTACCCCACACTTTGCCCTACTTGATAATCTTAAAAAGAACTTTGATAATATTTACTATATCGGTTCACATAACGGCATTGAAAAATCTTTAGTAGCAGAAAAAGGCATTCCTTATTTTTCTATTTCAACAACTAAACTTAGGCGAAAACTTACACTTGAGAACTTGAAAATACCTTTTTTGTTTTCTAAAAGCGTAAACGAAGCGAAAGAATTACTTATAAAACTAAAACCAGACGTGGTTTTTTCTAAAGGGGGGTTCGTTGGGCTTCCTGTTACTATTGCTTGCAAAAAATTAAATATTCCCGTGATAATTCACGAGTCGGATAAAACTTTGGGGCTTGCTAATAAAATTGCTTCCAGATTTGCTAAGTATACCCTAACCACCTTTCAGGATACGGAAAAAACGGTGAAAAACGGAATTTTCGTCGGCGCGATCATTCGAGGCGAGTTGTTTTTTGAAGATAAAGAGTTAGCGAGAGAAAAGTTCAGGTTAGACGGAATTAAACCCGTTCTACTTGTAACGGGCGGTTCGCTTGGAGCAAAAAGGATAAACCAAGCGGTTTACGACAATTTGGATAAACTATTAGAAAAGTTTGATATTTTGCATATAGTTGGCAAAGGAAATCTATCTAATATAAAAAGGAAGGGGTATTATCAAGTTGAGTTTACCGATATGAAATACGCTTACGCCGTAGCCGACGTTTGCGTTTCACGAGCGGGTTCAAACACGCTATTTGAACTTTCCGCACTAAAAATACCAACGCTCGTTATTCCGCTACCTAAAAACGAATCGCGTGGCGACCAACTTGATAACGCCGAATATTTTTATAATAAAGGCTTGTGTTTACGCCTTTTCCAAAATGAAATTGATAGTTTTTACGATAAAATAATAGAACTTTACCAAAAGCGGAACGACTTAAAAATAAAACTAAGGCGTGAAAAAAATATAATTGCCAACGAAAAAATTATTGAAATGTTGACACGCGCTTGACAACATTATATAATAAACTTGAGTTATATAAACTACGGAGGACGCTCAAGTGAAATATACGATGTTGCTTAAAATTTTGTTTTTACTACTCTCAAGAAAGAAGGTTTCCGCTAAATATATAGCCGACCGCTACGAAATTTCAGTTAGAACGGTTTACCGCTATATTGACGAATTATCTTTAGCGGGCGTTCCCATTTATAACGAACGCGGAAGAAACGGCGGTTACTCAATATCAGATAGTTATAAACTACCCGCCAACTTTTTAACCATTGAGGAAAGTGAAAAAGTTATTTCCGCTCTTTCAGGGCTTAACGGCGAACTTAATTCCGAAACCTTAGAAACGGCCATTGAAAAAATCTCTTCTATATCTAAAGTTAGTGAAAACGCTGTTTCTATAAATTTTGGTAATTTGGTTATTGACGGAACTGCCTGGGGTTCGAGCGACGGCTACGGCGAAACGCTTAAAATCATTCAAAAGGCGATTGAAGAAAATTTGCTCGTTTCTATTGCGTACACTAACCGCGACGGTGAAACTACCGAAAGAATTATCGAACCGCACGTTATCGCGCTTAAACAAGGGCTTTGGTACGCTTATTCATATTGTAGATTAAGAGATACTTTTAGGCTTTTCAAAATTGGCAGAATTCAAAAAATTAAGTTGCTTAGCGAAACTTTTACCCGCCGTGATACGAGTGATATGAAAGAAGTTTTCAAAAAGTGGTACGATGAAGTTGAAGAAGATATCGACCTTTTAATAAGCGAAAGCGTGAAAGCAGACGTTGAAGAATGGCTTGGCGTTGACAAAATTACCATTTCGCCAAGCGGGAAGATTACCGCTTCGGCAAAACTTCCAATAAACGATTACTTGACGGCAAAAATTCTTTCTTTCGGCGATAAAATCACGGTTGTTTCGCCTAAAAAACTTAAATCTGCCGTCATTGAAAAGGCAAAAGCGGTTGAAAACTTATATAAATGATATAAAAAAAGCACTCGAACGAGTGCTTTTTGTTATGACTTGCTTAGTCTTTTTTAGTTTTAATTTCTTCAAGAATTTGCGCTAAAAGTTGCTCGGTAGTTGGCGGAGCGTTCTTTTTAGCCTCTTCTTCTTCAAGTTTCTTCTTATTGATAAGTTCTTGCTTTTTCTCAGCAAAGATTTTCTTAATTTGCTTTTTAGTTTTTCCTTGTTTACGAAGTTCAAAGTACTCTTTACTATAAAGTTCTTTACTTTCTTTCTTGATATCTTTCCAACCTTCGTTTATGCGATTCATAATTCTAACGATTGTGAACAACACGAACGCGATGAGTAAGAAGTTGATAATCGCGCTTATGAACGCGCCCCAATCAATATAGATAGAGTTCGCAAGGTCGAGAACACCGTCAGTATACGAGGGCGAAAGCATCGTTATTGCACCGCTTAAACCTTCTTTACCTAACACTAATGAAATAAGCCAGTTGATGATAGGTTTTAAAATGTTGTTTGAAAGACCGTTTACGATACCCGTGAACGCACCGCCGACGATAACGCCGACAGCCATGTCAAGCACGTTACCGCGAGTTATAAACTTTTTAAATTCAGCAAAAAATTTTTTCATAAGTTTTCCCCCATTAAAAACTTAAAATTTTATCTAATAGTTCTTCAGCTGTTGACGCAAAATGCTTACAGCCTGCTTCAACTAAAAGTTCTTTAGGTCTGAAACCCCACAAAACGCCAATTCCGTCAAGCCCTGCGGAAACGAAAGTCTTAACGTCAACTTCGCTATCGCCGATATAGAGCGCGTCTTCCTTGCTAATTCCTAATGAATTAAGGCAGTATTCAACGCAAGATTTATCTGGCTTTGGGTTAAATAATTCGGGGCGGTTGCCCGTTATAAAATCAAATCCGTACTGTTTAAGTTTTTGATCGCATACTATTTGAGTTACGCTATCAGGTTTATTCGATACGATTGCAAGTTTATATCCCTTATTCTTAAGTTCAATAAGCATTTTATCAAGCCCGTCGTATAAAACGGTTTTTGAATTATCGCTATCCGCTTGCAAGGGAACGTAAACGTTAAACACCTTTTCAAGTTCTTCGGGCGTGGGATTGCCAAGCGCAAGTTCAACGAGTTTTTTAGCACCGTAACCAACTCTTTTTAAAACTTCGGGGGGAGTAAGCGTTTTATAACCGAATTTTTCAAGCGCTACGTTTAAACATTCTCTTATATCTTCTAAGGTATTAAGCAACGTTCCGTCAAGGTCGAAAATTATAAGTTTTTTCATTTTTACATCTTCTCCGGTGTTTTAATTCCTAATAAGGAAAGGGCGTTCTTAAGAACGGTTTTCGTTGCAAAGGTAAGTGCTAAACGGAAATTCTTAACCCCGTCTTCTTCACCTAAAATCTTGCAGTCGAAATAGAATTTGTTAAACGCTTCAGAAACGTCAACCGCAAAGCGCGTAATCATACTCGGTTCGTATTTTTCAGCCGATTGTTTGATAACTTCGGGATACTCTGCAAGAAGTGATAATAGAGTATACTCATCATCGTTAAGGTTATAATTATCGTCGTATAGGCCGATTTCTCCACCTTTTTTAAGTACGCTCACCGCTCTTGCGTAAGTATATTGACAGTAAGGTCCCGTTTCTCCGTCAAAGTTTAGAACTTTATCGTAAGAGAAAGTTATATCTTTAATTCTACCGCTCGAAAGCGCGCCGAATATAACTGCGCCAACGCCAACTTGATTAGCCGTTTCTTCCTTATTTTCAAGGTCGGGATTTTTTTCGTTTATAACGGATAAAGCCTTTTCGCAACACTTAGAAATAACGTCTTCTAAAAATACTACTTTACCCTTTCTCGTGGACATAGTGCCTTCTTCAAGCGATACCATTCCAAACGCAACGTGAACCATATCTTTTGCCCAAGGCTTTCCTAAAAGTTCTAAAACTTTAAAGAATTGCTTAAAGTGAAGGTTTTGTTGATATGCAACGACGTATAAACACTTATCGAAATCGTATTCTTTCTTTCTATAATACGCGGCGGCTAAATCTCTCGTTGCATAAAGCGACGCTCCGTCCGAACGAAGTATTAAGCAAGGAGGCATTCCGTATTCTTCAAGGTCAACGATTTTCGCTCCATCGCTTTCAACGAGTAAACCCTTTTCTTGAAGTTCGTCAATAACGACGCCCATTTTGTCGTTAAAGAAACTTTCGCCGTTGTAACTATCAAACTCAATGCCAAGTTGCTTGTACACCTTGTCAACGTCAAGTAAAGTTAAGTCTTTAAACCACTTGAAAAGTTCGTTACACTCTTTGTCGCCTTGTTCGATAAGTTTAAAATATTCTCTCGCTTTATCGTCTAAAGCAGGGTTCTTTTCCGCTTCATCGTGATACTTAACGTATAAGCGCATAAGTTCTTTAACTCTGCCCTTTTCAACCGCTTCTTTATCACCCCACTCTTTGTAGGCGTAGATAAGTTTACCAAACTGCGTGCCGTAATCGCCAAGGTGGTTAATGCCCACTACGTTATAACCGAGTTTTTTGTAAATTTTATAAAGCGCACCGCCAATAACCGTGGTTGATAAATGGCCGATATGGAAAGGCTTTGCAACGTTTATAGACGAATAGTCTATGCAAACGGTTTTGCCACCACCTAAAGTTGAAGAGCCGTAATCTTCGCCTTTAGATAAAATTTCCTTTAACACCGCGCTCGCTCTTCCTTGACGATTAACGGTAAAGTTCAAGTAGCCGTTTACCGCTACTACTTTAACGATAACGTCGTCAATAGCGAATGAAGATGCTAAGGCTTCCGCTATCATAACGGGCGATTTTCTTAAAAGTTTAGCAAACTTAAAGCATGGAAGAGCAAAATCTCCCATAGAGTTATCAGGCGGAGTTACTATTAAGGAAGATATTTCTTCCTTGCTAACACCGTCAATGTTCAATTTTTCAGCAATATAATTTTTGTAATTCATACGTTAATATTATCATACTTTTAAGTTTACTGCAATTATTTTTAAAGTTTAACCTTAAAAAGTTTGAATATAATAAAAGTTTTTGTTATAATAAAATGGTAATTAAGGAGAAAAACTATGAAACTTGGTGTCGTTGGACTTCCAAACGTTGGAAAATCAACTTTATTTAACGCTATAACTCACGCTGGCGCGCAAGCGGCAAACTTTCCGTTTTGCACGATTGAACCAAACGTTGGCGTCGTTGCCGTGCCTGATGAAAGGCTTGATAAACTTGCAGCGCTTTATTCAAGCAAGAAAGTAACGCCCGCAACTATAGAATTTGTAGATATTGCAGGGCTTGTAAAGGGCGCGTCTAAGGGCGAAGGGCTTGGTAATAAGTTTTTATCACATATTAGAGAAGTTGACGCTATCGTTCACGTGGTTAGATGCTTTGAAGATGAAAACGTAGTTCACGTTGAAGCGGGCGTAGACCCTATTAGAGATATTGAAACGATTAACTTAGAACTTATCTTATCGGATATGGAAAGCGTTCAAAAACGCTACGATAAGGCGGTTTCAATGATTAAAACGGGGGATAAGAAGTACAAAGAAGAAGCCGATTTATTAGGTAAGATTTTAACTGCGCTTGAAAATGAAAAGCCCGTTAGAAGTTTAGAGTTTAACGAAGAAGAACAAAAGCACGTTAACGGCTTATTCCTTATAACTTCAAAGCCCGTAATTTATGCGGCAAACATCTCTGAAAGCGATATAGCAAGTGAAATTGACGATATTCCGCTTGCTAAAAGAGTTCAAGAATACGCGCTTAAAGAAGGAAGCGAAACGCTTATTATTTCCGCTAAAACGGAAGAAGAGATTTCCGAACTTGAGCCTGAAGAACAACAAATGTTCCTTGACGATTTAGGGCTTAGCGAAAGTGGTCTTAACAGGCTTGTTAAAGCAAGTTATCGTTTACTTGGACTTATCAGTTATTTAACGAGTGGCGAACCTGAAACGAGAGCGTGGACTATTAAGAATGGAACTAAAGCGCCCCAAGCGGCAGGCAAAATTCACACTGACTTTGAAAAGGGCTTTATTCGCGCGGAAGTCGTTGACTACGAGATTTTACTTGAATGCGGTAGTTATACCAAGGCAAAAGAACTTGGAAAAGTTCGTTCAGAAGGTAAGGATTACGTAATGAAGGACGGCGACGTCGTATTATTTAGATTTAACGTATAATATAAAACAAAAACACGCTACGATTGGTAGCGTGTTTTTTAGTTATGAAACGTTAACGTTGTTATGAATTTGCTAATCGCAAATGTTATGAGCACTATCGCGCGTTATGATTTTTGCTTTTAGCAAAAAGTTATGGATTTGTTCTATGTAGAACATTTAAGCCGTTAGTTACAAGTTGGGCTAGGCTCGTGAAAAATATAGGCTAAGTTAGACCTTTCTCGGTCAACTTAGCCTATAGTTTGAGCAGAAACGACGCATAACGCCGTTTATAACAAATTTTTAAGCCGTTAGTTTGGGTGTTAGACAAGGCTCGCAAAGACAATAGGTGAGATTAAACCCATTTTAAGACGTTAGTTACAAGCACAAGCAGGCTCGACAAGGCAAAACGGTAACGGTAGACCTTTTGGTCATCGTTAGTGTTGCGACTTGGCAGTAACGAACTTGTGCGCTGTAAATAACGGATTAAAAGAGATGGTCTGTAAGCCGAGTTCTGTCATTTAATACGGCTATCTATCTAGACCTACCGTCACCGATAGGTTCAAGCGAATAAAACGAACGCATGCGCCGTAGCATCTTATACATACGTTCCTATCTTGCTTCGGGTGGGGTTTACACTGCTCCCTGTGTTACCATAGGGACGGTGAGCTCTTACCTCGCCTTTTCATCCTTACAACTAATGTTGCGGTTGTTTTCTGTTGCACTTTCCTTAAAGTCACCTTCACCGGCCGTTAGCGCGGCACCCTGCTACGTGAAGCTCGGACTTTCCTCGTGAATATAAATTCCCGCAGCCGTACAACCATCTCTTATGGTAGTATAACACCTTAATTTTTTCTTGTCAAACTCTTAGCCCCACTTACCCCTTTAAGCACCTTTGATGAATAAGAATATAACCTTGATTTGTTTTGATTTAGGTTTTGAACGCTCTTTTCTATAAGCGACGATAATAACGCCGTGAAATCTTTTAAGTTTTTAGTGAGTAAATAATACGCCATTGACCCAGGGATAGAATTTATCTCGTTAAGATAAACTTTATCGTTATAGAATATGTAATCTATCCTTATTATTCCACTAAAACCACCCCTTTCGTACACCTTTTTGCTTAATGACTTTAGTTTTTTAGTGAGTTGAGCGGGTATTTCAGCGGGAAACTCTCTTTCAAGTAAATCGGCTGGGCTTTCGTATTTATCTTTAAAAGATAAAATTTTATCCGTTTTGTGCGGTTTTTCAACTTCGGAAACGATAACGCCTTCTAACGTTTCACATACGGCTACGTTATATTCAACGAAATTTTCAAGGTAGTTTTCGATTATAACTTTTCCGTCGTATAAAAACGCCTTTTTCAAACTACTTAGAAGTTCTTCTTTAGTAGAAGCAGTTGAAATGCCTATGCTACTACCAAGATTTGCAGGCTTTATTATAAGTGGATAAAATAAGGTTTTTTCAATTAGGTCAACGGCCTTATTCATATCGCTAAAAAAATCTGCTTTTTTGACGGATATAAAGGGAAGAACGGGAACTTTCAAGCCTTGAAGAACGAACTTTTGATATTCTTTATCCATTGAAAAGGAACTTGCAAAAACGGGCGAACCAACGTACGCCGTTTGGCACGATTCGAAAAAGCCCGCTAAAGTTCCGTCTTCCCCATTTAAGCCGTGAGTGCAATTTATAACGGAATATACGTCGCAAAGTTTTTTAAGGCGCTTGCCTTTTAAGTATAAAGAGCTTTCGGAGCTTAAAAAGGTTACTCGTTTTAATTTTTTAAAATCTTTATTTTTATAAAAGGATATATCTTTTAATTCATCGCCAGTATACCACTCTCCACTCGTCGTTACGTAAACGGGAATTGGATTATAATTTTCTTTATCCACGCTATTTAAAGTTAGAACACCTGTGATAACGGAAACTTCGTGTTCGCAAGATTTTCCGCCGAATATAACTACTATATTTTTCATAAAACTCCATTAAAAAACACCATCGCATTAGTTTTTGCTTTGGTGTTTTTTAAATTTTATCTAATTGTTTTTAAGTTAAAACTTAACTAGAGATTGTGAAAGAGCCTATTATAAATGAATTTCAGGCAAGTCGTTGGCAAACAATACGCAGTCGCCTTCAACGAGTAAATCTTTAATTTTCGCTTTCGCTTCTTCTAAATTGTTTACCATAAAGATTTTATCAGGGCTATAACCACTGCTTAGCAAACCTTCGCGGATATGCAAACTTCCATCTCTACCAACTAAGATTACCCCGTCACAAACGTCAGCAATCAATCTTCCCGCTTCAAAATTAAACCTATAGCGTAATATTCCAAGTTCAACGATACCCGGCGTAACGATATATTTTTTACCGCTAAAGGTGCTTAAAACTTTAAGGGCGCACTTGATTCCGTCGGGGTTAGCGTTGTAGCCGTCGTCTAAAATAAATACGCCGTTTTCAGATTTTATAAGTTCAAGCCTGTGGGGAACTTGTTCTAATTTTTCAATGGCGGAAACGACTTCGGCAAACGATAAACCTAACTTTAACGCAACTGATGCGGAAAGCACGATATTGCTTACGTTTTGTTCGCCTAAAAGTTTAGTGTGAACTTCGGCTTTTTCTTTGCCGTATACTATCGTGAAAGTCGTTCCGTTTTCGGAAACTAAAACGTCTTTCGCGTAAACTAACGCACGCTTTTTATCGGATAAGCCTGCTAAATATTTTTCGCAAGTGGCATTCTCGTAAATTTCAACCGAACGCTCGCTATCACAAGATATAAACGCCTTTCCGTTAAAATTGCCTTTTAAAATCTCGCTTTTCGTTCTTACGATATTTTCAATCGTTATAAACGATTCGATATGTTGATGATTAACGCCCGTAATCACTGCAACGTTTGGGTTTACCAACGAGCAAAGTTCCGCAATTTCGCCACTGCGCCTTGCACCCATTTCACAAATTAAAACTTGATGATTATCGTTTAATCGTTTTACCGTCTTTACGATACCCATAGGCGTGTTGTACGACGACGGGGACTTTAAAACGTTATACTTTTCCGAAAGCATCGTTGCTAAAATATTTTTAACGGTAGTTTTAGCGTAACTTCCGGTAATACCTATCTTTATAAGGTCTTCCCTTTTGGAAAGAGCAAACCTACAACCATCGTAATATTTTTTATTGATAAGTTTTTCTATCGGTATGTTTACCATTACTGCAAGCCATACGAGATAGGGGATAAATATCGGACATAAACAAAGTATACTATATCTAAAGTTTGCAAGTAAGTTTTCTTTAAACGGTATTGCGATAAGGTTAATTCCTATTATCAATACCATACTCAAAATTACGTTAAGTGTCGAGAAAGTGGTTATCAACCTAAACATTCTCTTGGTCATTATAAAGGGAACTTTGGATTTCTTTTTTAAATCTGAACGGAAGTATATAAATAAGAAAAGTAAATACACTAAAAACCCACTATACTTTATAAATGGGTGTTCAATAAACGAAACCGCCATGTTTACGAGCACGAAACCTAAAATGGATAAAATCGAAAGCATCGCTATTCTATTATAATAGGCGTTATCTTTCTTTTTAAGCCACTTGTAATAGTCCCCACCCTTGTA
Source organism: Christensenellaceae bacterium (assembly GCA_045637965.1). GTDB lineage: Bacteria > Bacillota > Clostridia > Christensenellales > Borkfalkiaceae > HGM11412. Next base: position 115,177 of record JAZUAK010000003.1, read on the forward strand.
TCCACATTGTTGAACTGCGTTTAAAAATTTAAACGCAACCATTATCATTAAAATAGCGTTTATTAAACCTATAACGACGAAACCTAAAAACCTTATCGGCTCAAAAAGGTCGCCTGCGGTATTTATTTCTTCTATAGGTAAAATTTCCGTTATGAGAACGATTTTAGAAAGTATATTAAACATTTCCGTCTCCTAAAAATTCACTTAGATAATAATTAAAAGATATAGGGTCGTCAATAAAAGCAAAATGCCCAGAGCCTTTTAAAACTTTTAAAGTGGAATTTTTTATTTTTTTATTATAGCGTTTGGCCATATATAAAGGCGTTTCACGATCAAGTTCGCCGTGAAGAATAAGCGTTTTATTTTTTACGCCAAAAATGATGCCGTCCAAATGCTCGTTAACGATTTTTATAAAACTTTCTTTCATTATTGGCGAAAGAGTTTTGTAATCACTGCTACCAAAATTTTTAAGCCTATCTTTTTTTACAAACTTTTTTAAAAGTTTATAAATATAAACTTTTAAGTAGTATTTTAGATTTCGCCTAGGCTTTAAACCTGCACCACCCGTTAAAATTAGTTTATCAACTCTTTTATCAATAAGGGCAAGTTTTATAGCAACTCTTGCGCCGAACGAATGAGCAACTATCGAGTATTTTTCAAGGCTTAAAGTGGTGATAAGTGAGCGTATTTCGTTAACGTAATCGTCTAAAGAATAAGGATAAGGCATTTTATCGCTTTTGCCAAACCCCGTCATATCGGGTGCGATAACCCTATATTTTTTAGAAAAACAATCAATTTGACGTATAAAACTTTCCTTGCAAGAGAGATAGCCGTGCAAAAATAACACCGCCTCCCCACTGCCTTTATCTAAAGTAACTAAATTTGCTACTTTTTTAACTATATTTCACCTTAATTAAATTTGCTTAAACATAACGAACGCGTCTTCCACGCCTTCGTAATATCTTTCACGCACGCCAACGACCGTAAAGCCTAAATGCTCGTATAATCTTTTAGCGTGTTCGTTAGTTCTTCTAACTTCAAGATAAACGTTAACTATACCTTTCTCTTTAAAGATTTTTTGCGCTTCGTTTAAAAGGTTGGTTGCTACTTGATGGCTACGGAATTTTTCTCTAACCGCCACCCTATCAATATTAACTTCGTCTAAAACCGCCGTTGCGAAAACGTAACCTTTGATTTCTTCTTCTTTATCTAAAAGCCCAAAAAAAGTGGGGGCGTTAAAAGAACTTTCAAGCATTTTTTCAGCATAGGGAACTTTAAAACATTCCTTTTCGATTTCGGCTATCTCAGCAAGGTCTACCTTTTCAAATTGCCTTATCATTTGCGTTCTTCCTCCGCCTGACTTTTCTTAACGTATAAAGGAATTATACTTTCCCTATCCGTAGTAGCAAGAGAAATTTTACTTTTAACAGCCGAAACCAACCCGTTAAGTTTATCCGCCACCCCGTCTTCTATCACAACGTAATCACTTGCAAAGGTTGCGAGTTCTTCTTTGCTTAAATAACAAGGAGGTAACGAAACCGTGCCGTTATTAAAACCACAAGCGTAATAATGGCCGTGCTTAGCGTCGATTATCGCCAAAACTTTTTCGTTCGGTTTATTATATGCAATCGTTTCAAAAGAAGTAACCGAAAGCACCTTTTTATCGTTGGCGTAAGCAAGTGCTTTTATGGTGGAAACGCCTATTCTTATCCCTGTAAACGAACCGGGGCCTATTACCGCACAATAAACGTCGATATCGCTAAGCGAAATATTGTTCTCGCAAAGTAAATTTTCAATCTCGGGAAGAAGAGTTACGGAATGTTTTAAATTGATATTATCGCGATACGACGAAATAACCTTATCGCCATCGATTAAGGCTACGGTTAAATGATTACCACTCGTATCTATTGCCAAACATTTCATAATATTATCTTCCTAGTAAATTCGTTAATTTTTTCTATCGTTACCATCTTGCAGTTTTCGGGCAAAACGTCAATTATATTTTCGCTCCATTCGATAACGCACACGCCGTCGCCGTAAAAATAGTCGGTAAGACCTAAGGCTTCAGCGTCTTCACCACTTGAAAGGCGATAACAGTCGTAATGATATAAAACGCCGTTATAATCGTTCATATAAGCGTAAGTCGGGCTTAAAATTTCCTTATCAATCCCTAACCCTTTAGCAATACCTTTAGTAAACGCCGTTTTGCCAGCGCCGAGTTCGCCGTTTAATAAAACAACGTCGCCTTTAGATAAGGTTTTAGAAAATTCTTCGCCTATTTTTACAGTTTCTTCAAAAGAATTTGATATATATTCCATAATATCCTTAAAAACTAAGCACCTTTTTTACTCTCTTGTAAAGTAGTAGCGTTAAAATTGCAGTGGATACGGCTTTAATTAAGTTGAACAAAAGAACGTATATCCAAGTTTTAGCAAACATCGTTTTAGAAAGTTCAGTTAAAACGAAGGGAACGCTACCCATATAGAAGGGATAATTTACGTAATAGTTAACGAGTAACGCACTTGCCGTTTGCAAAACTATACCGATAATAAGGCCTATTATAGCAGTTTTAAAATTCCTTTTGAACTTGTATAAAATAAGCGGAACTAATATGTAAAAAAGCCCTATTATAACGTTGGCAATTTGCCCGACTATCGTTGATGATTTTAATAGACAAAGCGCTTCTTTAACGAGCAAGATAATAACGCCGGGCACCGTTCCGAGTGAGAACCCGCCAATCAAAACGAAAACGTTTGAAAAATCAAGTTTTAAAAACGGCGTTGCTGGAAAAATTGGGAATTCAAAAAAAGTAAGCGCAAAAGAAAGCGCGGTGAAAATTCCCATTTTAGCAATAAGTTTTGCGTTAAACTCTAATTTTTTGTTACTCATAATACTTTTGGCAATAAAAAAGGGATACAAGTATCCCTTGATAGCCTTCTCCTTTTCTCATCCGGACTATACCGTCGGTCGCGGAATCACACCGCGTCGGAGCGCTTATAAATATTTAAGCGCTTTAGCAGACTATACTGCCGGTGGGGAATTTCGCCCCGCCTCAAAGAACGCTTTTATTGTATTATTCTTTATCGGTTTTGTCAAGTGGTTGAGCGTCTACGCTATCGCACGCGTTGATTTTTTTTGAAAAATCAAGAACTATCTCTTGGCAGTATTCGGTAGTTAGCATTGAAACACCGCCAAGTAGCGTTGAAACGGCAACTTCAGAACAGTTGATATCGCATAAACATTCAACGTTAATTCTATCGCCTGCAAAACTTGCTAATTCTATCGCTAAGTTTTTATCAAGTTCGCCTTGGCTTCGCATTAAAACGATAGAATAAATTCCACTAACCCATAGTAAATTTATAATCTTTTCAAGTTCAGCGCGAGATAGAATAGCCGTGTCTAATAAAACGGAAACTTTGTTTCCGTCCGCCTTCTTAACGAGTTTTTTAACCTTTTTAAAAATTTCTCGGTTATCGTCGTTTTTAAACTCGTACGCCGATAGCGAAATTAAAAACTCTTCCGCGCCGTCATTAAGCGCTTGCTTTAACGAGTATTTAATCGTTTTAAAGGAACTTTCGCCACTTGGATAGTCAATAAGCGCTCTTACTTTTACGCTACTACCAACGAGAAGCGCTACCGCTAACGGCAACGCCGTTGGATAGACGGTTACGCCGTAAAACCCGTACTTTTCAGCGGTTTTGATAAGATTGATTATATCGCCGTTAAGTTTAAACCTATTGTCGATAAAATAATTGAGTTTTTTATAAACCTTTTTAGCCTTAAACGAGCCGAACTCTTTTTTAAGTTCGCACTCGCTTTGCCCGAAAAGGTCGGCAAGTTCTTTTATTTTTTGGCTACCGTCTTCAGTAAAATAATCTTTAACGAACGACTGCTCGTTTGAAACAGGTAAATCTTCAAGTTTTATTTCTTCAATATCTCGTTTAACTAAGTTTTCCATAATACCCCCACAAAAAGTAATTCTATCCGTATTTTTGCCGTGAAAGTAACAAAATATACTCAAAAACGGTAAAAACTACTACGATTTTTATTAAAAATTTAGTTATCATCTTTCTATGAAAGGATTTTTGCTTATTATAATTATTTACGCCGTTTCACTACTAATATGCGCGGTTGTTAAACTTGCGTCAAACAGCAGTTTTTTCAATAAGATAGGCGGTGAAAATTCACCGCCTAAGATATACTATATAACTCGCCGAAAAAAGAACAAGGAAAAACAAAGCGTTATTCCAATCAAAGCGAGCGTTATTGAAAAGGAAAATATTGATAGTTGTTGATATGGGAATTTAGCCTATAAAAACATTATAAGGCGTTAGAAAAAGCCTATACTAAGCGATATTTTAAGGCGTTAGTTGCAAGCACAAGCAGGCTCGACAAGACGGGGCGATAACAATAGACCTTGATGGTCATTGTTAATGCAACGGCTTGGCAGTAACGAACTTGTGCGCCGTAAATAACGACTTAAAAATCGTTTTCGATTTTTTCGCCGTCCCCCCACAACCTTTCAAGATGGTAGAAGAGCCTTGTTTCATCGTTGAAAAGATGAACGATAACGTCGCCAAAATCTAAAACTATCCAGCGCGCGTCTTGAACGCCTTCACGGCGAAGAACTCGGCCACCATTTTTTTCAACGACTTCTTCAATATGCTCGGAAAGTGATTTTACTTGAGTTGACGAGCGCGCCGATGCTACGATAAAATAATCGGCAACGGTGGTTTTTTCTTGAACGTTAATTTTTACGATATCAAACGCCTTTCTCTCTTTAAGCGCCGATAAAATAACTTCTGCTAAAACTTTTGATTCCATATTAATTCTCCTTTAATGCTTCAAGCGTTAAGGGATAAACTTCCTTTCCGCTTCTTAATAAAAATTCAACGATTTCTTCAAGGCAAATTTTAAAACCTTTATGGAAATCTTTTTTTATTTCTTCTCTTAACTTAGCAACACCTAAAAACTTTCTTGACGGCTCTAACAAATCGGCAATATACACTATCTTTTCAAGCAAGGTCATATCCGCTCTACCCGTCGTGTGATATTTAACGGCGTTTAAAATCTCTTGGTCGGTTACGCCTAAGCGCGTTCTTATAATATGTTCGCCAAGGTATTGATGGATAATATCGCTTGGCGTGTTATCGGGAAGAGAAAATTCGGGATAATCTTCAACTTTTTCATACTTAGCAATATCGTGAAGAAGGGCTGAAATCTCAGCCTTTTTCCCGTCCTCACCCATTCGTTTTGCTAAAGAAGTTGCCATAAGTATCACGCCTGCCGTGTGAACTCTTCTCTTTTCGGGAAGATAAGATACTATGCTTTTATATAATTCGTCGCCTTCATATAAGGCGTTTTTTTCTATATATTTTTTTGCTTTTTCAGGAACTAACTCGTCAAGCGAAAGATTAAGTTTAGCGTAAACCCTAACTTTAGTGCTTGAAACCGTTTCGCCAAATACTTTTACTGTCTTTACCGCTTTGCCGTATAAATCGTTGATTTTTTTAATGGACAACTCGTCGTTATACTCGCCGTTTCTTCTTTCTACTGCTACCAACGTTGCCTTACTTAAAATGCGCTCAGGGTATTTCCAAGTGGGGAAATTATCAAGCATATCACTACCAACGATAAAGTAAAGGTTAGTAGGGTTTAACGCATTACTAAAATGCTCAACCGTTTCGTATGAATAACTGATACCACCTTTTGTAAGTTCGTAATCGGAAATTTCAACTTTATCGTTTCCTTCAAATGCAAGTTTGAGCATTTGAAACCTTTGTTCACCACTTAAAACTTCCGCATTTAATTTGTGCGGTGCGATAAAGGTTGGTATGATATAAAGTTTATCAAGGCTAAGTTCTTCAATTAAAGCGTTTGCAATTTTAACGTGATCGTTATGCACGGGATTGAACGAACCGCCGAAAAGCGCTACTGTCATAATAATAGTTTAACATATTTTATTTCGTATAACAAGTGAAAAAATAGGAAATAATCTCGATATGAAAAAATTAAGGTTATCAACTTTTTTTGACGGGATATTCGTTTTCTTTCTTTCGTTTTTTATTTTTTACTCGCTCCTTAAAGGCGGGATAGAAAAAATATCGGTTACGCTAATATTATCGGTAATTATATCGTCAAGTATAACTTTTTTGTTTTGCTACTTTTTAGAAAAGCATTTTGAGAGGAAAGACGTTTTATTATCCGACAAAAAACACTACGATGAATTTTTAAAATATCTTTATTTTTCAAGCGACAAAGAGATTTTATCTCTTATTAAAAATTATTATCAAAAATCAACCTATAAGGCTGTTATCAAGAGTGGCGGTGTTTATATTGAAGAGAAAAACTTTATAGTTTTTTATTCTTTTACACCTAAAAAAACAGACGTGCAAACAATTCTTTCCGCATACAAAAAAACGCCTAAATCGGTTAACACGGTTTTTATAGCGAATGAGTTTGAAGATAGCGTTTTTAGTTTTTTTAGTGGATTTGGGCGTATAAAATTATACACGGCGAAAGATTTATATCTATCGCTCCTTGAATATAAATTACTACCGAGTCTTGACCTATTACCTAAAAAGAAGAAGGTTAAGTTTCCACTTAAAACGGTATTTAGGCGAGAAAACAGCAAGAAGTTTTTTATATGGGGTGCGGTATTTTTACTATTTTCAACGGTAACTTATTACAGGTGGTTTTATTTAATACTTGGCGGGATATTTTTAACTATATCATCGTATTTAAGATTTTTTAAAAACTTTGAGCAAAAACAAAAAGCAGGCTTAAATTAAGACTGCTTTTATTGTTATAGAAATTGTTACGTTATTCGTTACGTATTAATAACTAATATGTGTTACGCCTTTTTTATTAGAACGGCGATAAAGCACGATTTTATGCCCTATAGTGCATACCACTTCAGCGCCGAGTTTTTCGGCAAGTTCGATGGAAACGGACTTAATATCCTCGTCTGAATTATTAAGTAAAGTAAGTTTAATAAGTTCACGGCTTTCAAGCGCATCTGAAAAACTTTTAATCATATTATCGGAAAGCCCGCCTTTACCTATTTGGCCTACTGGTTCTATAGTTTGAGCGATACTTCTAAGCACTGCTCTTTGTTTTGATGTAAACATAAATTCTCCTTGAGTTAAAGTTATTATGGTTTTTTTAATTTTTTATTGGATTTAGTTTGATGTAATATTAAGGCGTTAGTTTGGGTATTAGACAAGGCTCGTAAAGGTTTACGGACTGAACTAACCTTTTTTTGTCATTACTTGATAGAATATTAAAGGCATAGAAGCAAGTTAGACAAGGCTCGTAAAGGTTTGCGGACTAAACTAACCTTTTTGGTTGTGAAGGTCGCAACACCTTTACAGAAACGCAGTATAACGATGCTTATATGTTTTTAATCGATGAAGTCAAACTCAACGTCACCTATAACTACCACGTCGCCGTCCTTACAACCTTGGTCGCGAAGTTTTTTGATAACGCCTTTGTCACGAAGGACTTTTTGCATGTAAGCCATACTATCCATATCGGATAAAACGACGTTACGAGATAAAGTTTTAACGAGTTCGCCAATAACAACGAAAGCCCCGTCGTCATCAACGTAAATTTCAAAACTATCACTGCTTAACTTATCGTAAGTAAAGCCTAAGTCTTCTTGCGGTTCGTAAGCAGGGATATCTCTCAACTTTTCGGCTAACACCTTGATAAGTTCTTCTTTACCATCGCCAGTGATTGCGGAAACGGTTAAAATCTTTTTGCCTTTAACCTTTTTCTTAAACTCTTTAACGTTTTCTTCCGCACCGAAAATATCGCACTTGTTTAAAACGATTATTTGCTCTAAGCCTGCTAAAGTTTTGCTATAACTTTTAAGTTCTTTGTTAATGGTTTTATAGTCTTCAATCGGGTTTCTTCCTTCAACGCCCGAAATATCTACGACGTGGCAAAGTAGCCTTGTTCTTTCAATGTGGCGAAGGAAATCGTGGCCAAGACCAAGCCCGTCCGCCGCCCCTTCGATAAGACCTGGGATATCGGCGGCTACGAAAGTTTCGTCATAGTAATTTACAACGCCTAAATTAGGCGATAAGGTGGTAAAGTGGTAATTTGCAATCTTGGGTTTTGCCCCGGAAATCTTTGAAAGAAGAGTTGATTTTCCAACGTTTGGAAAACCTATAAGCCCAACGTCTGCAATAACTTTGAGTTCAAGCCTAACCCTTTTGATTTCCGTTCTTTCGCCCTTTTGAGCAAAGTGGGGACAATGCCTTCTCGACGTTGTAAACCTTGCGTTACCCTTACCGCCCTTTCCACCGCTCATTACGAGCCTTACTTGACCGTCGTAATAAATATCGCAAATGAAAGCACCGGTTTCCGCGTCGGTTATAATAGTTCCGAGCGGAACGGGAATATAAAGGTCTTCCCCGTTTTTACCGTGGCAGTTCTTAGTTTCACCCCTTGCACCGTTTTCAGCAACGAATTTATGCTTAAACCTAAAGTCGATTAAACTCGTTTTGTGCCTATCGCCGATGAAGTAAACGTTACCGCCGTTACCGCCGTCGCCCCCGTCAGGACCGCCTGCTGAAACGCCTTTGTAACGAATAAAAGAGGTAGCACCGTCACCGCCGTCGCCTGATTTAATTAAAAGACTTTCTTTATCTAAAAAATTTTCAAGTATCATTTTACACCTTTACTTTTAAATTCGCATTCGGATTTTATTACACATTCTTCACAGTTTGGCTTTCTTGCAAAGCATACCCTTCTGCCGTGAAATATAAGATAGTGGTGGCATTTTGACCACTTATCTTTATCGATGATTTTCATAAGTTGCTTTTCAGTTTCCAAAGGCGTTTTGGCTTTTGCTAAGCCTATTCGGTTGGAAACTCTAAAAACGTGAGTATCAACGGCGATAGCATCGCCACCAAACGCTACTGAATAAACGACGTTAGCCGTCTTTCTTCCAACGCCCGAAAGGGTTAACAACTCTTCGTACGAACTTGGGACTTTACCGTTAAACTTTTCAACGATAGTTTTACTTGCGCTTAGGATATGCTCGGCTTTAGAGTTATTTAAACCGCAAGGCAAAATAATCTTTGCAAGTTCTTCGTGAGAAAGCGTTAACATATCGGCGGGCGTTTTATAATTTTTAAAAAGTTCTTTAGTTACTTCGTTTACTCTTTTATCGGTACATTGAGCGGATAAAATAACGGCAACTAAAAGCTCATACTCGTTTGAAAAAACAAGTTCAGGCTGAGCGTTTGGATATTCAGTTGCGAGTTTTTCAACTATGAGTTTTGCCTTTTTTCCGTTCATAAATAACAAAAAACGCCCTAGCGTTAAAATAATTTCAATTTATTTTAACACACAAAGGCGCAAAAGAGCAATCTTTTTAAGTTAAATTTTTACGCTAACCGTTCTGCCGTTGCGTTTTTCCACGGTTGCAAAAGTATAAAAAGACGGATACCTACCGCTATTTACGAGTTTTTTTGCAACGCTTACGCTCGAAACGGAAAACTCAGCGGATATTCCGCAACCGAGTTTTAACTCTTTTGGGGTGGGAACGGAATTTGCGAAGGCGTAATTATCTCTCATATCGTCAATGAAAGACAATACGTCAGTTCTTGAACGGAACACGGCGAGATATTTTTTCATAATTTTCTCCTTCGTGAATATACATAAAGTAAAAAATTTAGTAGGTGATATATGATTTATCTTGACAATGCGGCGACGGGTGGATTTAAACCGCCGTGCGTAACCGACAACGTTTACTCGGTTATAAAGTACTTAAACGCGAACGTTGGAAGAAGTGGGCATAGGCTTTCTAAAACGGCGTCCGACCGCGTGTATTCTTGTCGTAAGAAGTTGTGCGGTTTTTTCGGAGCGGAAAGTCCAGCGCGAGTAATTTTTACAAAAAATTGCACGGAAAGTTTGAATATTGCAATCCACGGCTCGATAAAAGGCGGAACGGTTATAACTTCAACGCTTGAACATAACAGCGTTTTGCGACCACTATTTACGCTTGAAAAAAAAGGCGTTATCCAACTTAAAATAATAGAGCCTGAAAACAAGCGTTTTATTACGCTTAGCGATATAGAAAATAACTTTTCAAAAGACGTTTCGGCAGTATGCTTAACCGCCGTTTCAAACGTTACGGGCGAAAAGTCGCAAATAACGCAAATAGGCAAGTTTTTAAAGGATACAAACGCTTTGTTTATAGTTGACGGCGCGCAGGCTTCTGGGCATATAGAATTAAACCTAAAAAAGCAAAATATCGACCTATTGGCCGTTGCAGGGCATAAAGGACTATACTCTATTCAGGGCGTAGGCGCGTTGATTTTATCTAAAAACGCTAACCCCGATGCAATCTATCAAGGGGGAACGGGAACTGAAAGTTTTAACACTTTTCAACCCGATTGCTACCCTGAAAAATTAGAATCGGGAACGCTTAATTTGCCTGCAATATGCTCACTTGAAGAAGGGGCTACATACGCCGAAAATAATATGGTTTTTAGCGCAAACGAACTTTTAAATTATACCGAATATTTAATTTCTAATTTAGAAAAAATTAACGGCGTTAAAGTTTATTCAAACAAAAACGAGTTTGGTATAGTTAGTTTTGCAATTGAAAACTTCCCGTCAATTGAAGTTAGTGAGATATTATCTGCAAAATACGATATTGCCGTTCGCGGTGGGTTCCACTGCGCTCCGCTAATACATAAAATGCTAAAGACGGATAGCGACGGGCTAGTTCGCGTTTCGGCTTGCATTCACAATACGAAACGCGAACTTAACGCGTTAATTTCCGCCGTCGAAGAAATTAGTTGTTTTTAAGTTTTTTAACGACTTTATCGAGTTTTTCTCTCTGCCTTTGATTGAGCATAGGGTAAATCATATTTCTAAAACGATCAATATCCGCATTGGATAAAGTTCCGTTTCTTCTGCCCTTTTCCGCTTCAATCATAATTTGAGAAATTATCTCGTCTTCACTTGCGCCTTCGTACTTTTTAGCAAACGATTTTAAAGTTTCCATAGAACCGTCCGCATTCTTTTGTGTTTGACTTGTATAATTATTAAAATCCCGCATATAAATCTCCTACAAAATAATAGTATGCACGATTAAAATATAATGTGAATAAAGGCAATTTATGAGTTTTTTACCAATAATTTTAATAATAATATTTTTACTTTCGAAAAACGGCAAAGGAATTCCCGACCTAACTGGGTTTGACTTTGAAAGCATTGCTCCGTTACTTAACTTGTTCGGCATTTCGAACGACCTTTTAAAAACGCTAACGAGCGATGAAATTAAGAAGATAACGAGCGGAAATTTTGACATGAAAAGCATTCTTCCCTTAGTTACGTCTTTAATTGAAACTTTTAAATCGTCATCAACTAAACCTTTTGCCGAAACGCCTAATTCCACTCATACGCCCGAGTATTTAAACCCCATTAAAGACGTTGCGAGCGATGAGATTTTAAGTTCGCTTGGAAATTTTTTCAATTAAAAAACGCCTTATAGGCGTTTTTTTGTTTATTATACAATATTTAATGCGTATGAAAGAGCGTCCATTCCTACGGCATTATGAACTTTTTCGCTACTGCTCGTCGTTATACCAACGCCGTGAATACACGTCCTTGATCTCGGCCAAAACACTCGTGCCGTCGTCATCTTTATTGCGCTACCGTCGTTATATTTATACGTCGTTTGCATGATGCCTTTTCCACGACTTCTATATACGATTTGGTCGCCTTCGTTATGCCCTTCGATTATTACGCTTACGATATCTTTATCGTCGTAATCAAGCATAGCGCCTATTAAAACTTCCGATGCGGAAGCGGTGTTTACGTCCGCTAAAACGAAAATTTTTTCAAACCAAGAATAGTCAATTTCACTATCGTGGGTAAAAGTTTGATGCTTTTCTTTGCCGTTACGATCAACCGCGATGGAGTAAATTTGCTTGTTTTGTTTAGGTTCAACGAGCATTCCGGCAATTGAACTCGCAACGTCCATATATCCGCCTAAATTACCCCTAAGATCTAAAATAAGTTTGGTGTTGCCTTCTTCTTTAAACTTTAAAAGCGCCTTTTTCATTTGCGAAGCCGAACCGTAATCGTTAATTCTTCTTCCGTTAAACGAGGAAAATTTGATATAGCCTACACCACTTGCCAAAATGCTATCGTCAGAATATTTTTCAAGTTTCATTCCGCCCGTTTTGTTAGTAAAATAATAACTCCCCGTACTACCTACGTAGGTTACGTAAGATTCGTTGTATTCTTCTTTCGTTATATCAAAACTCTTTTCCGTTCCGCTATAATCTATTTTAATAGTTATTTCTTGACCTACGCTTACTTCTTGCAAAACTAACTTCCCTTCGTTTCCAAACGATTCCACGCCATTATGCGTAACGCTAACGAGCGTTCCACCCGCCGTTACACCGCTTCTAAAACACGGGGAATTAACGATGACGCTATGAATTAGTAAAGTTTCGTTCACAAACTTTAAACCAAAATTAGCGTTTTCGCCTAACGCTTTATTTACAACGCCCTCGTACTCTTCGGGGGTATAGTAGGTGGAATAGTCGTCAAAGATAGCGTCGGAAATAACGTCAACTAAATTTTCGTCTTTAAAATAATAATGGTCTTCGTAAGCTTCTAAAATTTGTAAAATCGTTTTTTCCGTATCGCTTAGTTTCCACTTGAAAGAAAAATAACCTAAAAAATACGTACCTACTAAACTCATTACTGCAATTATAATAATTATTGCTCTATTAAAACTCTTTTTACTCATAATTAATTATCGTTTACTTTTATATAGGATATACAAAATTTTAAAATTTAATGCGTCGTTAAACTTTTTAATATCTAAGCCCGAAAGTTTTTCTATTTTTTCAAGCCTATAAATAAGCGTGTTTCTGTGAATATACATTTCTCTTGCCGTTTCGGAAACGTTTAAATTGTTCCTTAAAAAGCATTCGCCCGTATGCATAAGTTCTTGGTCTTTATAAATCTCACTAACGCCGTTTAACGAAAGCGAAGATAGGTATTCCGCTATCTTATCGTCGGACAAATCGTCGAAAATCTTATTTAAAAGATAATCTTTATACGCGCAAACACCGCTATCGTCAGCAAATATTTCGGCGCACTTTTCAGCGTACTTTGCTTGAATGAAAGAAGTGGAAACTTCTAAAAAGTTTTTTACCGTGCTACCAACGAACACTTTTACCGTTACGCCCAACTCTTCAAATACCGCACCCGCTAAAATTTCGGCTTGCTTTACGGAAGTTAAGTTGTCAATTAAATCGCTTGACTCAACGTAACTTACCAACGCGCAACTACTCGGCGAAAGTTTAATAGCCGAACCGTTTACTCCGTAATAACTTGATAAAAACTCTATTACGTCACTAATATCGCCGTCTTCACTATTTATAAGCGAAACGTAAACGGGAGACTTGGGTATTGAGTAATCAGCCATAAATTCCATAGTTCTACTTTTTGTAAAACTACCCGTTATTATTAAACCCATTTGCTCGTCGAAAGATAACTCTTTAGGCTTGTTTTCCGAAAAACCAACGTAACCTGTGATTAAGTTAGCGTAATTTTTTTCGGGTTCTCCGTCCCCGTCGATAACGGCTATAAAAAACTGACCGCCAAACGAAAACTTAAAAAACGTTTTCCCGTCTTTTTGCGTTATTTGGTTAGAAGAAACAGCCGTTTCGTCAACCGCGATAAATTCCGGCATAGTGCTTGCAAAATACTCGCCACCAACGGATACCGCCTGTACTAAAATGGACGTTTTTTCTTTAATACCTTGTAGTATTCTTGATAACTCTTTTTCCATTATTTATTCCTTTTTGTGCAATTTGCATAAAATTTATATATAGTATATACGACTTTTTATAATTTTGCAACAAAAAACGCTCACCTTGTTGGTGAGCGTTAAAACTAATCAATTATTCTTCAGTTTTTTCTTCAGCTTCAGCAGGAGCTTCTACTTTTGCAGCTTTCTTAGCCTCTTTCGCCGCTTGCTTAGCAGCAAGTTTAGCAGCCTTTTCTTCAGCCTTAATTCTTTCTTCTTCAGCACGTTGAGCTTGTCTTTCAAGTTCAACAACGGGAACGTACGCCTTAGTGCCTTCACCAGTTAACATAGAAAGTTCTGTTTCTTTGTCGAAAAGGTGAATGTGGTTCATGTCGATAGCAAGGTCAACTTTAGTGTGTGCTTGAGTTGCAGAACGAGCGTCAATCTTAGCGATTAATTGAGTAGTAGTTTCTGCTAAAGATGCGATTCTGCCAGTTTCTTCTTCAAGATCGCCGAATGCACAGTAAAGTAAGCTTTCTGCACCAAGTTTTTCAAGAACGTCAACTCTAACGTTGATAACTGAATCTTTAGACTTAGCAATGAATTCTTTTTCATCGTGGAAGTCTTCAGGACGAACACCGAGTACAACGGGCTTGCCAGTGTTAAGATATTCTTCAAGATTTATAACTCTTGCAGTAGTTTCTTTGTTAAGAGTAAGTTTTTGACCTTCGAATTCAACGCAAGGAGCAGTCTTAGTACCTGTGATGATTGCATCGAAGAAGTTCATTTGCGGAGTTCCGATGAAACCTGCTACGAAGATGTTTGCAGGATAGTCGTAAAGTTTTTGAGGAGCGTCAACTTGTTGAATGAAACCGTCCTTCATAACTACGATACGAGTACCCATGGTCATTGCTTCTACTTGGTCGTGCGTAACGTAAATGAAAGTAGTTGCAAGTCTGTGGTGAAGTTTGGTGATTTCAGTACGCATTTGCGCACGAAGTTTAGCGTCAAGGTTTGAAAGAGGTTCGTCAAGAAGGAATACCTTGGGTTCACGAACGATACAACGACCGAGCGCTACACGTTGACGTTGACCACCAGATAACGCCTTGGGCTTTCTGTTAAGGTAAGTTTCAAGACCTAAGATACGAGCTGCTTCTTTAACTCTCGCGTCAATTTCAGCACGGGGAAGCTTTCTAAGTTTTAAACCGAACGCCATATTGTCGTAAACGCTCATGTGAGGATAGAGTGCCTAGTTTTGAAATACCATCGCGATATCTCTATCTTTGGGTTGAATAAGGTTAACCTTTCTTCCGTCGATAACTAAGTCACCGTCAGAAATTTCTTCAAGACCTGCAATCATACGAAGAGTAGTTGACTTACCGCAACCGGAAGGTCCTACGAATACGATGAATTCTTTATCTTGAATGTCAAGAGTGAAGTCCGTAACGGCTTGAACGCCAGACGGATATACTTTGTAAATGTGGTCAAGTAATAAACCAGCCATAATATACCTCCAAAAATTTTCTACCTTAAAATTTTAACATATATATAAGGATAATGCAACAGTTATTTTGCACAAATTTTAATATTTTTTTATATTGTTATATGTGCAACTTGCATAAAATTCTTGGTGTATTACGCTACGTCTACTCTAACACTCTTTTTCAGCGACGATTTCGCCAGTTTCTCCGTCAACCAAATAAGCGAAAGTCTTACCGCTAACGTCGGTTATAGAAACGAAATAATATACCCCGCCACCCTCGGTTAAAATGCGAACGCGCGCTTCTATTGACGAGCCGTTTCCCGAAAGCATTCTTTCTATCTGCTTGCTTTTTAAGTACGCCACCTTATCAAGCGCATTCTTATACGATATTGCGCCTTTAACGATAACCTTTTCGGCAGTGAAAACTTTTTGCTCGCCACTCTCTTTAATAATTACTTCAATAGAGTTTTCTGCGGGAAGTTCGCTAACTTCTATCTCGGTTATAAACTTCCCGTTTAACGGGCTATACTCAAACTTGCCGTAAATACTATTTTCGCCGTAATTTACTACAACGCTTGCATCGCTGAGTGAAGTTTTGTAACTTTCAATTTTTACGGTGACGTATTTCTTCATTTCGGCAACGAATCCGTCGGAAAGATAAGGGCTTTCCTTTTCTTCGGCGTATACGGAAACGGCGTACTCGTCGTTCGAGCATTCATAGGCTACGCTTCTTATTTCTGAAAGGTACATTTCTAAGTTGATTGCGTTCTTGCACGACGGCAACGCCACAACTGCTACTAAACACGCTAAAACAAATAACAATTTTTTCATAGACGGTTTATTTTACTAAAAAAATTTGCGTTTAAGAACGTTTTTATTAAAAAAATATATATTATTTTTTATAATATTGTTGCATTTTTTCGTTTGTTTTGCTAAAATGTTAAAAAGGTTTGTATAAATGAGAAAACTAATTGTAAAAACGGTGGCTTTTTCTCTCGGCGTTTTAATCGCGTTAGTTTCGCTTTTTTATCTCGTTTTAATAGTTTCTTCCCCGTCAACGCTCGGCGATTTTCACTTTAGAACAGGTAGCGAAAAATTAGCGATAAAATATTCGGAAAAAGCGTACGAAAAAAGTAACGATATAAGCGACCTTGCCGTCTTAGTTGAACGCTCGATTGTTTTTAAAAAACACGCGTCGGTTAAGAAATACGGGTTTGAACTTATAAACGCCAAAGGGTATGGCGAATTCGTTCAAGCGAAGGGCGTTGGATACAATTATTACTTAGTCGGTTCGATTGCAAAGTCTATATATATTTTAGGCGAAAAAAACACCGCTATTGACCTTGCTTTTAATTCCACCGCGGATTATACCGAACTCAACCCAATTAGAGTATTAATTTCCGCCATGCTTGAAGCGGAAGATAAAACTGCGCTTTCGGCGGTCGTTTCTAAACTTGAAACCCGCGAAAGCAAAAACCAACTTTGTTTAAACGATATCTCATATTTGAGAGATTACTTAACACCTTAATACGATACAAGGAGAAATCAAATGAAAACTATTAGAGAAGGCTTAACTTTTGACGACGTGTTACTCGTTCCGCAAAAAAGCGAAATTTTACCTAAAGACGTTTCACTCAAAACTAAACTTGCTGACGGAATTGAACTTAACATTCCCATTATGTCCGCCGCGATGGACACCGTTACGGAATCAAGAATGGCTATTGCCATTGCTCGTGAAGGTGGTTTAGGTATCATTCACAAAAATATGTCAATCGAAGCGCAAGCAAGAGAAGTTGACAAGGTTAAGAGAAGTGAAAACGGCGTTATTACCGACCCGTTCTTCTTAGCGCCCGAAAATAAAGTTTCCGATGCGCTTGCTCTTATGCAAAAATATAAAATTAGTGGTGTTCCCATTACGAGAAATGGTAAACTCGTTGGTATTCTCACTAACCGTGACCTTCGCTTTGAAACCGATTTTGAACAACCTATTGATAACGTTATGACGAAGGACAAGCTCGTTACCGCTCCCGTTGGTACTAGCCTTGAAGAAGCGCAAAAAATTCTCGGTAAGCACAGAATTGAAAAACTTCCTATCGTTGACGACGAATATAATCTTAAAGGTCTTATCACTATCAAGGATATTGAAAAATCTATCCAATACCCCACTTCTGCTAAGGACTACAAAGGTAGGCTTTTAGTAGGCGCTGCCGTTGGTACTAGTAAAGACACTTTTGAAAGAATTGACGAACTCGTTAAAAACAAGGTTGACATTATTACCGTTGACACTGCTCACGGCCATTCTATGGGCGTTATTGAAAGCGTTAGAAAAATTAAGGCTAAATATCCTAACCTTAAGGTTATCGCTGGTAACGTTGCAACCGCTGCTGCCGTTGAATGCCTTATCGATGCAGGTGCTGACGTTGTTAAGGTTGGTATCGGCCCCGGTTCTATTTGTACCACTCGTATCGTAGCAGGTATCGGCGTTCCGCAACTTACTGCGGTTATGGACTGCGCTGAAATGGCTCACAAGTACGGCAAGACCATTATTGCCGACGGTGGTATCAAGTATTCTGGCGATATTACTAAGGCTCTCGCTGCAGGTGGTAACGCCGTAATGCTCGGTAGTTTACTTGCAGGCACTAAGGAAAGCCCGGGCGAAATCGAACTTTACCAAGGTAGAAGTTTCAAAGTATATCGTGGTATGGGTTCACTTTCCGCTATGGCTGCTGGTTCTAAGGACAGATACTTCCAAGAAGACGCTAAGAAATTCGTACCCGAAGGCGTTGAAGGTAGAGTTCCTTACCGTGGAACTATTTCCGATATTATTTATCAACTTACAGGTGGTATTAGGTCTGGTATGGGTTATTGTGGCGCGAAAGACCTTGAAACTTTAAGAGCGACTGCTGAATTTATCAAAATCACTAACGCTGCTCTTCGTGAAAGCCATCCGCACGATATCTCTATCACTAAAGAAGCACCTAACTACAGCCCGATGGACTAAGATTCATTACTTTGTAATGAGTGATATGCAAACTTTGTTTGCGTGATATTCGCCTAACGGCGAGTGATATGTTTGCTAGCGCAAACGTGATATGCAAACTTTGTTTGCGATATTGATTTGATTTTAAAGAAGGAAAACGTATGATACTTAGCAATAAAAGACCTGACGATATGGCAAGAATTACCACTAAAGAACTTGCTCAAAAGTTTATTGACGAACAAGTTAAAGAAATTAAAGAACAAGTTGGCGATAGAAAAGTTTTACTCGCGCTTTCGGGCGGTGTTGACTCTTCGGTAGTTGCCGCATTACTTATTAAAGCAATCGGCAAAAACCTTTACTGCGTTCACGTTAACCACGGCTTACTTAGAAAGGGTGAACCCGAACAAGTAGTTAAGGTTTTCCGTGACGAAATGAACGCTAACCTTATCTACGTTGACGCGGTTGACAGATTCTTAGATAAACTTGCGGGCGTTGACGAACCCGAAAAGAAGAGAAAAATTATCGGTGCTGAGTTCATTAGAGTTTTCGAAGAAGAAGCAAGAAAACTTGAAGGTATTGATTTCCTTGCTCAAGGCACTATTTATCCTGACATTTTAGAAAGTGGCCCCGTTAAAGCGCACCACAACGTTGGCGGTCTTCCCGACGATCTTCAATTTGAACTCGTTGAACCGATTAGGCTTTTATTTAAAGACGAAGTTAGAATGGTAGGCGTTGAACTCGGTCTTCCAGTAGGTATGGTTTACCGTCAACCCTTCCCCGGCCCAGGCCTTGGCGTTAGATGTTTAGGCGCAATCACTCGCGATAGGCTTGAAGCACTTAGAGAATCAGACGCTATTTTGCGTGAAGAGTTTGATAAGAACGGTCTTTGCGATAAAGTATGGCAATATTTCACCGTTGTTCCCGATTTCAAGACCGTTGGCGTTAAGAACGATATGCGTTCTTACGAATGGCCCGTTATTATCCGTGCGGTAAACACCGTTGACGCGATGACTGCAACTATTGAAGAAATCCCTTACGATATACTTCATCACATAACTGAAAGAATTACCCACGAAGTTGACGGCGTTAACCGTGTATTATACGACTTAACACCCAAGCCGACAGGAACTATTGAGTGGGAATGATTTGATTTCATCAAATCAACTATGATTGCCTAACGGCAAGTTATGATACTCGCTCTGCTCGTAACAATTTATAAAAAACTATCGCGCCAACTTGCTTGGCGCGATTTAATTAAGAGAGATAAAATGTATAGTAAAGTTTACGTTGAAATTACGAATATTTGCAATATGAATTGTTCGTTTTGCCACGGACATAAAAGACCGCCAAAATTAATGAGTAAGGCGGAATTTTCGCATATTCTCGATAAATTAAACGGCTTAACTAAATACGTTTACTATCACTTAATGGGCGAGCCTTTAACCCATCCGTTACTTCCCGATTTTTTAAATTTAGCAAAAGAAAAGGGCTTTAAATCTATAATCACCACTAACGGAACACTACTTAAAAGCCGTGGCGAAGAGATTTTGTCATCGGGTTTACACAAGGTAAATATTTCCGTTCACAGTTTTGAATACGGAACGGATATAGACCACTATAATTATTTAAATGATATAGTAAACTTTTCTTTAACCGCGTCAAACAAAGGAACTATCGTTGTGTTCCGTTTATGGAATAACGGCGTTGATAACGGCAAAAATCAAACCACCCTTAAAGTTTTGAAAGAACGTTTTGGTGGCGATTGGGTGGAAAACTCGCGCGGAATAAAATTAAGCGATAATATTTATCTTGAATGGGGCGAACGCTTTGAGTGGCCTGACGAAAACGAAGAGATTAAAGGCGATAAGTTTTTCTGCTACGGGCTTAAAGACCAGTTAGGCATTTTAGTTGACGGAACGGTCGTTCCATGCTGTTTAGATAGCGACGGAACAATCAATCTTGGCAACGTTTTTGAAAGCGATTTAACCGCAATTTTAAACTCGGATAGAGCAAAGAACATAGTTGAAAGTTTCAAATGCAAAAAAGCAAGTGAAGACTTATGCAAAAAGTGTGGCTACGCCCAACGATTTATAAAAAAGTAAATTAAAAGACCTTGCTATTGCAAGGCCTTTTTTATTTGAAATTTTTTGGGGAAATGCCTGCCCTTTCGGTGAAAAAGCGTGAAAAATAATGAACGGAAGAAAAACCACACATATCGGCTACGTCACTAATTTTGTGCGTGTTTAAACTAAGCAAACGCTTAGCAAACTCGTAACGCCAATCTAAAAGGTCATCCATAGGGCTTTTGCCAAATAACGATACGTAAATATTACAAAAACGGCTTACCGAATAACCGGATAATTCAGCCATTCTCTTAAGCGTCCACTTCTCGCCACAGCGATTGAAAACGTGAATTCTAAGTTCCTTGAACTTTTCAAGCGAACTATCAATATCTTCCCCACGCTTAGTGTACGCGCGCTTAATTGCAACGAGCATTTTATATATCTCGTTAGAAATACATTCTTGACTAAACTCGTCGTTTTTAAGGCTTTCTATCATTATAAAGTTAATAGAATTTTTATAAAAATCACTATCGTGAACTTCAATGGGTACGTCAAAGGGTAAATTGAGTTTTTCAATCTCACCATTATCGTCAACGTCAAACCAAAGCCAGTGGTTTACAAATTGGCTTTCATCGTCAATAGGCCCGTGAACTACCGCATCACCCTTTTTGTTGATTACGCAAGTTCCCGCTTTACATTCTATTCTCTTTCCGTTTACTTCGTAAAAGAAAGGACTTGTAAAACAACAAAGCAAGTATTGAGTTGCTACCGCTTTTTTAAAAACGTAACCCTTTTTGTGCCCCGTTTCAGTACAGCATAAAATCTTTTTAAACATAACCATTAACCTAAAAAGTAAGATTTTGCAAATTTTTTATAGTTTTATAATAACATATTCTATGGACTTAATCAAGTAAAAATTATACAATATAATAAACGGAAGTTAATATTATAAAGGAGTTTAATATGAAAAGATCTGAAATTAATTCGTATATCGAAAAGGCAATAGCAAGGCTTGACCAATTTAACGTTACTCTTCCTATGTTTGGTTATTGGAAACTTAACGATTGGAAAGAAAAAAAGGCTGAAATTAAGCATATTGAAGAAGCAATGCTCGGTTGGGACGTTACCGACTTTAACTCTGGCGATTTCTACACCACTGGCGCAGTTTTATTCACCGTTAGAAACGGCGACAAAAACGACACTATGAATAAGCGCCCCTACTGTGAAAAATACATTATTTTAGACGACGTTTCCGAACAAGAAATTCCCTACCATTATCATATTGACAAAACGGAAGATATTATCAACCGTGCTGGCGGTATCTTAGTTATTGAAGCGTACTATAAGGCTGAAGACGGCGGTCTTGACACTCAAACTCCCGTTACTATCTTTATGGACGGCATTTATAGAACTTTCAAAGCGGGCGAAAAGATTGAAGTTACGCCCGGTAACAGCGTTACTCTCGAACCGTTTATGTATCACCGCTTTACCGCTAAGAAAGGCGCTGGTATGTTAATCGTTGGCGAAGTTTCGAAAGTTAACGACGATAATAACGATAACGTTTTCTTAAATCCCTTAGATAGATATTCTGCTATCGTTGAAGATGAAGAAGCCGTTCATCCGCTCGTTAACGAATACGGCAAATTATAAGGAGAATCACTATGAATAAAATTGGTATTTTTATTAACTTTTGGGAAAATAGTTGGACCGTTGACTATGAAAAATATATTAAGAAAGCATCTAAAATCGGCTTTGACGTATTAGAATTCCAAGCGCAACCGCTCCTTAATTTCTCAGACGAAAAGTTAAACGAAATTAAATCTCTTGCCGACGATAACGGCATTGAACTTACCTATAGTTTAGGTCTTGATAAATATTACGATATTTCTTCTTACGACGATGAAACTCGCGCTCGTGGCGAAAAATATCTTACCGATATTATGACTCAAGTTTCTAAAATGGGCGGTAAAATTATTTCGGGCGTTAGTTACGCTGGTTGGGGCGTTCCCAATTACGCGTTTGAAAAAGAACGTTTATTCGATAACAGCGTTGCCGTTATGAAAAGGCTTGCTAAAGTTGCCGAAGACTACGATATTACTTACGGTATTGAAGCAGTTAACCGCTTTGAAGGCGTTGTTTGTAACACCGCTAAAGAAGCCCTTCAATACGTAAACGCCGTTGACAATAAGAAAGTTGGCGTATTGCTTGACACTTATCACATGAATATTGAAGAAAACAATATTGGCGATGCAATTAGGCTCGTTGGCGATAAACTCGTTGGTTTCCACACTGGCGATAACAACCGCTTAGCACCTGGCAGGGGTCATATCGACTGGAATGAAGTATTCGGTGCTCTTAAAGAAATTGGTTACAAGGGAAGAATCGTTTCCGAACCGTTCGTTAAGATGGGTGGCGAAGTAGGGCGTGATATCTACGTTTGGAGAAACTTAATGGATGACGTTTCTGAAGAAGCGCTCGACAAAGAAGCAAAATATCTTCTTGATTTCACAAAATCAATGATGGAATAAAAATTAACGGGTTAGTTTTCTAACCCGTTTTTTATTTCACAAACAATTCGCTTGAAGAATAATTTTGTTTGTGATATAATGTTTTTATGGCTGATTTTAAAATGAAATGCCCCGAATGTTCGCACGAATTTACGGGGGATTCAACAATTGAATATATAACTTGCCCAGCGTGCAGTAAAGAAATTAGCGTTAATAAGGCAATTAAATATTATCAAAGCCTTAACAAGATTAAAACGGAAAAGAAACTCGTTGCCGTTGGCGAAATTTACGCTAAAGTTAACGCTTTGATTGAAGAATGCAAGTGGCACGTTGACAACGATAATTTTGACGAAGCGCTCGCCCTTACCGACGAAGCGCTCGCTCTTACCACAGTTGACAGTAGAGTTTATATGATGCGCGTTTACGCTAAAACTAAAAACTTTACCGATTATAACGACACCACGCATTATTCCGACCTTAAAAAAGCGTTGGACTTATCCCCCGTTTTTGAAAAGGAAAAGATTAGAGAAATTTACGCGCCGTATTATAAAAAGACTAAAATTCCTAAAGAAGAAATGCGCGAATACGAAAATCAAGAAGCGTCAAGTAGGCTTAACCGCGTTGAGAACTTGCTCAAAGATAGTATTCCTGCCCACTTTAAGAAGAAAGACTCGTTAAAGCCTATCGTGATAACTATGAGCGTTATGCTCTTCGTGGCTATCGTTATACTGGTGTTATCATTCGTGCTTGACGTAACCATTCTTTCACTTATCTCGTCAGTTTTAATCGTCGTTTGCGCGTTTATATTTATTAAGTTTTTAGACACTTTAAAGAAGATTAAGTTGTTTGACGCGGTGCTTGATTTTTATGATAATCTTGAAAGTTTTGAGTTAGAACCACAGCATAAACTCAAAGTTTCGTTTGAACTTGAAAAACTTGCCGTTGCGGAAATCAATAATGAATCAACTTTAAAAACCGAACAATTTATTAACGAATTTTTAGTAGTTTTAATTGAAGGAAACAATCAAAGCGCCAACGATTTTATTGTTAAAAATCAAACCTTTAGTAAATTTTTAAAATTAAATTAAAAAATGAGCAAGATTATTCTTGCTCATTTTCTATTGTGTATTTGTATAAGGAATTTTTGCTAACTCCCCTTTCTTCTGCAACTATTTTAATCGCGTCCTTTTTAGAATAGCCTTTTGATAAGTATAAATCAATATGCTCTTTTTCGGTTAATTGGAAGGTTGATTTTTGTTCCTTTGCGCCACTAACAACTATAACGAACTCGCCTTTTGGCTCGTCTATAACCAAACTATCAAGCGTTCCACGATAAGCCGTTTCGTGAAGTTTTGTTATTTCTTTTACGCAAGAAACCGCCCTATTACCAAGTTTTGATGCTAAATATTTTAAATCCTTATTAACGTCGTGCGGGGCGGAATAGAAGATAAGCGTTTCTAAATGGTTCTCAACGGACTTAACGAGCGAATCTTTATCCTTAGTTTTTTCAGGCAAGAAGCCAACGAAGGTAAAATGCGATGCGTCAAGCCCCGATAAAATAAGCGCGGGAACGAATGCGGTTGCACCTGGGATAACGGTATACTCGATATCCCTTTTTGCAAGTTCCATTGATAAAACGTTACCCGGGTCGGATATAACGGGCGTGCCTGCATCGGATATAACGGCTACGTTTTTACCGCTCGATAAAATTTCTATGATTTCGTCAACGCGTTCTTTTTCGTTGAACTTGTGGTATGACTTTAAAGGCTTTTTAATACCGTAAAAGTCTAATAGTTTTAAAGAGTGGCGAGTATCTTCACAAAGTATTAAATCAACTTCTTTAAGCGTTTCTACCGCTCTAAAACTAATATCTTTTAGGTTGCCTATCGGCGTTGAAATAAAGTAAAGCATTCTACACTCCTTCGTTAACAAACTCTGGCAAAATTTTAAGTTGGGGCTTAACACCCTTTACCCCTTCAATTAAAAATAAATACGGCGCGTTGCCACTTTTGTTTACGACGAACTGAATTCTTGACGGGCTAAGCCCAACGCTTACCATTTTGGTTATAAGGTCGGTAAGGCGTTCCGTTCGTTGACAAATGCAAAGCCTACCGCCGTGCTTTAATTTTTTTGCGGAAATTTCAACGATTTCGTCTTGAGTAACCGTTACTTCGTGACGGCACATTGCAATCTTGATATCGCCGTTAACTTCTCCGCTACCAGCCTTTTTATAAGGGGGATTGCAAAGTATTAATGAATATTTGCCGTTGTATTCTTTGGATAGTTCTTGAATAGGCTTATTTATAACGTTAAATATTTCAGCGTAACCGTTAATTTCAACCGACTTTTGCGATAAAATTGATAGTTCAGGCTGAATCTCAATAAGATCAACGGACTTTGCGTTTTTATTAAGAGCGTAATAATGAATGCCAACTATACCCGAACCAGAGCAAAAATCGGCAACTACGTCACCTTTCTTAACGGACGCAAACTTTGAAAGAATAACTGCATCGCTAGTGAAACGATACAAAGTATCGTCCTGATAAATTTTTAAGTTGTCGATAAGCAAATCTTCAAGTACTATCATAATTTTCCCAAACTATACTCTTTAAAAAACAAGGCTTTGGCGTAAGTCGTGACAAGCCAAAATAAATAAAAAAAACGGGAGTAACCCGTTTTTTTTGGTTCTTATTCTTCTTCAGGTGCGCCTACGGGGCAAGTATCTGCGCAAGCACCGCAAGAAATGCAAGCGTCTTTATCGATAACGTAAAGTTCTTCGCCTTCACTAATTGCTTGAACAGGACAAGCGTCTGCACATGCGCCACAAGAAATACAAGTATCTTTAATAATATATGCCATGGTTTTTCTCCTTAAATATAATTCTTAGTCTTTTGACTTTTTAATTTTAGCACAAATATTTTTATTTGTACAGCATTTTTCTGTATTTATTCTTCCGTAATTTCTTCGTCTTCTTTTTCTTCTTTGATTTTATTGTTCTTAAACTTAATATCTTTAAGTTCGTAATCTTTATAAACGATTGTTCCGTCTTTATGCGAAGTTTTCGTCTTTACGAGCATTTTAAGCATATTGTTAGAAATTACGATTGCCTTCCCGTCAGGCGTGGTTACTTCAGAGCCAACTTTAGGCATCTTCTTATAAACGTCCGCATAATATTCGTTTTCATACTCTAAACAGCACATAAGCCTACCGCAAAGACCGCTAATTTTAGACGGGTTAAGCGATAAACCTTGGTTTTTAGCCATTTTTATAGTAACCGTTTTAAAGTCGGGTAAAAAACTATTGCAACAGCATACTCTACCGCACGGCGCTATACCGCCTAAAAGTTTGGCTTCGTCACGACTACCGATTTGGCGAAGGTCGATTTTATGCTTGAGCGCAGTTGCAAGCGATTTAACTAAATCTCTAAAATCAATTCTTGCCGGCGCTGTAAAATATATAATTATCTTCGAGCCGTCAAACGGAAGTTCAACGCCCGTAATCTTCATATCAAGCCCGCATTTTTCAACTTCACGCTTAGCAGTTTCTAAAACGCTTGGCAATCTTTTTTCATTTTCTTCTACTTTCTGAGTGTCTTTTTTACTTGCCCTTCTAACGATGGGTTTTAAAGGTTGAATTATTTCGCTATCTTCAACTTCCTTGGGGGCAACGGCAATAACGCCGTATTCAGTTCCCCTTGCGGTATCTACGATAACACCTTCCCCTTCACTATAATTTTCGTCTTTAGGGTCGAAGTAGTATACTTTACAGGAGTGATTAAACTTTACTCCTACTATTTTGACCATTTAAATTTTCCCTCCAAAATACCGAACAACAACCCGTCTACCACGGCTTGATGGTTGCCGTTAAAGTACACTTGCTTTTCAGCATCACGAATCTTGTCCGATATAAATATGAGCGCTCCAACGCTCGTTGAATCTAAAACGCCTAGCGCACTTTCACTAAACGCTTCCACGCGATTTTTATCTACGCTACAAGTTATTGCTACTCTTACTAAGTTTGCAAGCGCAGATATAAAATCTTTTAAAATCTCTTTAGTTATTTTTGCCGAAAACTCGGCTATTTGCTTGCTCGATTTAAGTTCGGTTAAAACGGTTTTCGCAAGCGCTACCGCAACGCTACCTTCGTTTGACTCGTATCTTTTAATAACTTCCCCAACCCTACCCGAGCATAATGGAATAATATCGTTAAGTTTATCCGCATCGTAGCCTAAAGGCTGTAAAAACGATTTAATTTCGCTATCTACAAACGGCGGAATATCAAGCCTTTTAACACGCGATAAAACGGTTGAAAGCAAGGGATATACCGACGACGTTCCTATCAAGATAAAAGTGTTTTCAGGCGGTTCTTCAAGTGTTTTTAAAAGTTTGTTTTGCGCTTGAACGGTCATCTTCGACGCGTTAGTTAAACAAAACGCCTTAATGGGAAGTTCAAGGGGCTTAAGATAACTTTTTTCTACGAGTTCGTCAATATCGGAAACTACTATTTTAGTGGTATCCTTCGGATACCAAATAACGTCCGTATGAGTTTTTGAGTCAATGAGTTTACAAGTTCGGCACACTCCACAAGGGTCTTCTTCTCCGCACACCAACGCCTTTGCAAAGAACGATAAATAATTTTCGAGCATAACTTCATCATCACACGAAATTAAGTACGCGTGCGACAAAGTGCCACCTATTTTATCGCCTTGAAAAATCTTATAAGCGTTAGTATTTTTAATAAGAGAAGATACTTCCATTAAAATATAAATCCCTTGAGTGCTTCAATAATCTTTGCGTGTGTTTCCGCTTTAGTTCCACTTGGATTGATAGATATGAACCTATCAGGCTCTTTTTCGATAAGTTTTTTATAGCCTTCGTATACTCTTTCGTGGAATTCTATGCCTGAAAGTTCAAGCCTATCGTCCTTATCCGCCCCACCTTTTCGTTTAAAGGCATCTTTTGGCGAAATATCTAAAAACACGGTTTTACTTGGCATGCAAGTACTAATTGCAAAGGAATTAATTTTTTCTATAAAATCTAAACCTAACCCCCTTGCATAGCCTTGGTAAGCAAACGACGAGTCAATATATCTATCAATTACCACGAGTTTACCACAGTTCAATGCGGGCAAAATCTTTTCAACGATAAGTTGCGCTCTTGCCGAAGCGTATAAAAGCGCTTCCGCCTGGTCACACATTTCAGCGTTTTTAACGTCTAAAATGATACTCCTTATTTTCTCGGAAATTTCAGTTCCGCCCGGCTCTCTTAAAAAGATATAATCAACGCCGTTTTTATCTAAGTATTCTTTGAATAAGGTTACGTGAGTTGATTTGCCACTGCCTTCGCAACCTTCAAAAGTTATAAATTTTCCTATCATAAATAATTAGTGTAATTTTCAATTAATGTGTATAGCACGGCGAGCATTTCATAATATAAATCGCCGTTTTCGTTAGAGTTGTTACCTATCGCAACGAAAATACCGTCTGCAATATAAGAAACGTTTCCTTCTTCATCAGTTTTAGGAAGGTAGAATAGTTTAGAAACGTCTTCGCCTTGTTTGCCTGCGAGTTTGCCTAAATTTAATGCGTAAACGCCGTTTACTTTCTTGCCTAAGAAGTTCGCTTCACGCTCTTTATCTAAAAGTTCCGGATGGCTTGCAAAACAACTTTCAAGCGCGGTTGCCATAACCCAGATACCTTTAAGCCTCTCAAGCTCGTCAATCCTACCCTGTTCTTTTTCAGCCTTGGTCCTAAAACGACTATCACGCTTTCTCGTTTTATCAAAATATTCGTTAACCTTTTGTTCGTTAAATTCGCCAAATTCATCACACAAGCCGTTATCTATCAAAAACTTTTTAGCGGACGCGATGTACGTATTGATATCCGTAGCCATACCCATTTCGAGATACTTAAGGTATAAGTCTTCCGCTAAAATAACGACGTCATCATAATTAAGGTCGCCGTAAACGGTTTGCAATAAGTATTCTTCGGGGTTATCGTCAGAATTATACATATAGGTCGTATCGCCCTTAAGCATTTCGTAAGAGAAACCGCCTTCGGTTGGCTTTTTAGTGAATAAATCTTCAAAAAAACCGTCGATATCGTTACCCATAGCAATATCATCGTCGATAAGTATTTTAAATTCTTGCCCGTCAGTAGGCTTTTTTGCAACGAAATTGAACGCTAATAAAAGTATAGCGCATACGAGTACGGAAACTACTACGAGTTTCCACAAGTCGTATATTAAAAATAGCCTAAGTCTTCTCTTGGTTATTCTATTAACCATATCAACCTAAAATTTCAATAACTTTTACTTGGTAACTACCACCCTTGGGCGCGTTAACGGTGCAAACGTCCCCTGCTTTTTTACCCATAAGAACTTGACCTAAGGGCGATTCGTTAGAAATTTTACCTTTTGCAAGATCTGCCTCAGCAGTACCAACGATAGTGTATTCGTATTCTTCGTTTTCTTCCATATCAAGATATTTAAACTTAGTGCCAACTTCAATACAGTCTTTAGAGTTAGAAGAGATAACTTCACCAAATTTAAGTTTGTTTTCGATATCTTGCTTTTCACCTTCAAGTT
The DNA here is from genome assembly GCA_045637965.1 of Christensenellaceae bacterium. GTDB lineage: Bacteria > Bacillota > Clostridia > Christensenellales > Borkfalkiaceae > HGM11412. Next base: position 144,586 of record JAZUAK010000003.1, read on the forward strand.
TTGCTTGCTCGTCTCTAGCCGAAGTATATTCAGCGTTTTCAGATAAGTCGCCTTGTTCTCTTGCAACTTTAATTCTTTGAACTACTTGCGGAATAAGTTCGTTTTTAAGTACGTTAAGTCTTGCTTCAAGTTCTTTTTTACCTTCAGCGGTAAGAATAATTTTTTCCATGTTTAATATTTCCTTGTTGTTTTTTAGCGTTCGCTTTTCAAAAGCGATACTTATATGACACGAAACACTCCCATGACTAAGCAAGGGAGTGCATCATTATACGGTAATTTAGTTTTCCGTAATTTTTAAGCCTTAACTCTGTAACCGAAGCCACAGTTAACACCGATTGCATCTGCAAACGAAAGGTCAGCCTTGTTAGGATCTTTAACCATACCGTAACCGTACATAAGTTTATCGATAAGGTTAATTGCCTTTAAGAATTCTTCTGCCGACTTAATTTCAATCATTGCAGGCGTATCGATGAAATTCTTATCGAAACCAACGTTAGTAAGACCTTCAACCTTAGGATTAAGCGCAAGGTATGCATAAACGAGTTGGTCTTTTTTGTAAATTTTAAGAATCATCTTGTTATCAAACTCTTCAGGAATTTTAAATCCGTCTCTCCTTTGATAACTTAATACGTTTGCTCTTAAAAGTCTATAATATTCTTCAGCGGTAGTCGCAACGTTTTCATTCTTAACGAAATATGCAAAACCACTCTTTCTTGAATTTTCATCACTAACAGGTCTTTGGAAGGTCGCGCCACTCTTTACAAGGTTGTGAACGTTCATAGTTTCGTTTACGAGGGCCAACGCATCTTCAAAATCTTCCTTAGTGTTAATTTCTTTCATGCAAGGAACGATAGCAAATTGCGGGTCTTGATATTTTTCAACTTTGAAACCCTTCTTAGCCATTAATTCGGGATCAATCGCAAGATAAAGGTATACCGTTTCGCCCTTTTGGAACATTTCAGCAACAATTTGCTTTCTTTGAACGCCAAGTTTCTTATATTGAGCCGCTCTTTCATAACCAAGCATAGCATATCTAATTTCGTCATAATAATACGCAGGGCCATACTCGATAGGCGCAGGTGCCGCTTCGGGAGCAGGTGCAGGCGCTGGCGCTGGTTCAGCAACGGGAGCAGGTGCAGGTGCGTATTGCGGTTGAATATACTGCGGTTGAGCATACTGCGGTTGAACATATTGCGGTTGAACGTACTGCGGAACGATATAATGAGGAACAACGAGTTGCGGTACTACGTATTGAGTATTAGGTTGAACGATGCACGCTTGTTGTTCTTGTTGTTCTTGTTGAACTTGCGGTTCTTCATTCTTAACGTCTTCAACGGGTTCTTCAACCTTTGTTACTTGGAAAATAGCGTAAAGATCAAGTTTGCGCTTTTTGTTAAGAACGGTTTTTTCGTAAGGCTTTTTACCTGCTTTATCGGTAGCCCAGCATACGAAATCAAAACCATTTTTAACAGGAGTTTCAGGGAAAGCAATCGCTCTTTTATATCTCGCCTTAGTGGTGTAATACACGTCACCATTAACGTAGAACTTAATTTTTCTCTTCTTTCTTCTCTTAATACCTCTGCAAATTAAAATGAAAAGCAATAATAAAATTACCACTATTCCTAATAATACCCACTTAGGTCTAATAACGTCACTCCAAGGCCAAAGAGGTGCTATATTGTTTGCGTAAAAATTTCTACACGTTAACGAAAGGTTTTTCAAAAATTCTAACATAATTTACTCCTTTATATTTCTTCTATCGTTTCTTCTAACGTTTCTTCAAATTTTTTATGTTTACGTTCTTGTTTTCTTTGTTTCAAGAACTTTTTATAATCTTTTTTGCGTCTACGCTTTTTAACACCGCGAATCATTTGGAAAATGATTAGAACGAGCAATAACGCTCCTGCGCCTATTAAAACGTAAAGATAAATTGGATTTGATTCTTGCTTGTAACCCTTTGCTACAACTGCAAAATCTAAAGCGTAATCACTTTCAATATCGCTACCGAAAGTTTCCAAAGTGAAAGTTAAGTATCCGTCTTTAACTTCAACCCCGTCAACAAATTTAACTTCGCCTAAGCCTTTGTATCTTACAAGTTGAACGTCGGTTGCGTTTTCAAGACCTAAGTCTTTAAGGTTTACCGAAACTTTGATAGGTGTTTCAGGAACTTTATCACCTTCAACGACAACTCCGTCACTCTTCCATCTTAACGAGAAGAAATACGCGATTCCGCTATCTTCAGATAAAAGGTTTTCGTTACCGTCAAGTGCCGACTGCGTATTTTTGATTATTACCGAATCTAAAAACTTAGTAACTTCAACAACGTCGTCTTCCGCGAAAATTAACCCGCTCGCTTCAAGTTTAGTTCCTATTCCACTACTACTTGATATAGAGTTAACCTTTAAAGCCGCCTCGCCTGAATTTATAAATGACTCCCAACTTGCAAAAGCAACGTCAATTTCCATCATCTTAGTTGAAAGTTCGATTTTATCTTTAAACTCTTTAAGTTTGTTCCTTACGAGCGTTATGCCACCGGACGTTGGCGCGTAAACTGAAAAATCTACGAACGGTTGAACGTTTAAATTATAACCGTTTTCCATTAACCAAACGTACGTGTTTTTGCAAACCCTTAAAACGTCCGTATGTTTATTTTGATACTTTTTGCTATACTCCAAAGAGGTAACGAGATACTTTAAATTTTCCGCTGCAATTACCGCACTTGAAGTACAACTCAACATCTCACCAACGTTCTCTTCCGTAAAAATGCCGTTATCCCCTTCCTGAGAAATAAACTCGTTGACACGCGCATAGCCAGCGTCTAAAACTTGCGCGTATTCCATTTCTCCCAAGTTGTCCGCCTTAACGGAAAAAACCGACGGGAACAAACAAAAAACGAACGCAATTAGACTTATGAACGAGATGAAAAATGATTTTTTAACCGCCATAATTCACCATTAAATTTTCATTTTATTTTTATTACTAATATATTAACATATATTCCCAAATATATCAATACTATTTTTAGATTTTTTGATTACTTTTTCGCGTTTTTTTGCTTTTTTTTAAGATTTTTAATAAAAAAAGCGGATAACCGCCCTATTGGGTAGTTTCCGCTTTATATATGCTTTTTTTCGATTATTCCGTTCTTAGAGCAATAACAGGGTCTTTCTTCGCAGCGCTTCTTGCAGGAATTAATCCCGAAATTAAAGTTAAAACGATGCTTAAACAAATTAAGAATATAGCGTTCGATACCGGAAGAACCGCTATTCGCCTTATGTTTATAAGCGGATGTAAAATTACGTTTACAATCTCACTTATACCAACGGATGCAAGTATACCGAAGACACCCGACAATAAACCAATAATGAACGTTTCCGCATTGAAAAGATGCGAAACGTCTTTTTTTCTACCACCGAGCGAACGAATAACGCCGATTTCTTTAACTCTTTCAACCACTGAAACGTAAGTTATAATACCTATCATAACCGTTGAAACTAAAAGTGATACCGAAGTAAACGCAATAAGGGCGTAAGATACTATATCAATCATAGTGTTTACAAGGTCGATAATGAGCGACAACGTATCAGTATACTCAACGTCTTGACGGTCAACCGCTTCAATGGTCACCCCGCCAACCGTTACCGCTTCGTCACCATTCCACTTGTCGAGATAATCAGTAACTTTATACATATCGTCGAAACTTACGGGATAAATTGATACGGAGTTTATGAGCGAATTACCGCCGAGCGTTCTAACGACTGACTCTTTAACGTCTTCCGCTGAAACGCTGTTTCCGCCCACAGCAAATATCGACATCATAGACGCACTGCCACCAAGCGCTACGTATTGGAACGAATTTTTATTTTCGCCGTCGAACCTATAGTTTAAAGAGTACGTTACGACGCCCACACTCGCTACTTGTTCTGGAGTCAAATAACTAGAAACGTCTAAATTTTTGTAATACTCAACGATGCCACCCGTTTCCGCTCCGTTTACGGATAAAACGTAATCGGTAAACGCTTCCGTATAGTAAATACCTGAAGTCAACGAGCCGAACATTACGTTCTCGTTTGGCTTTAATATACCAACGACTTTGAGTTTTAAAGAATTAGCGTCGTCCGTTTTCCAATCGCTTTGCGCAACGGCGTTATATCCGTACGGCATAATAGGCATCCCCGTCGAACTAAAGACTTTGGAGTTTGGATACCAGTAAAATTCTTTTTCCGTAAGTTCACTATAATCAAAGTATTGTTTATAAATATCAGGATTAAACTTTTCGTACTCGGTTATCTCACCCTTTTCAATCTTCAAATCTTCATCAGCCTTGTAAACGATATTCATAAACTCTTCTTGAGTATAATATCCAAGCCTTGCAAGAAGTAAATCAGATAACTGCTCGTCTTTATCAATAACGAGCATGATTTCATCTTTCTCTTTAGCAATATCACCGTAAATGGTGTACTGCGAAGAAATATAGTCGGGGCTGTTGGGCGCTTGTTTCATGTTTGGGATAAACATTGAAACGTATTGCGCGTAATCTTTAAACGAAGACTGCTTTAACACTTCCGTATAAAGAGCGGTTAACGCGGTTACAGACATCTCGGTATCTTCCGTCTTACCTTCTTCCCTAACGTTAGTGTAAATATTATTGTGAACGTCAATGCCGTAACCGTAATTCATAGCGGCGTAGTATTCGCTAGGCATCTCTTTAACGTAATCAATATACTCTTGTGTTATGTCGTTCTTAATAAGCAAACTATCCGCCTTGTCGCCCATCTTGATAAAGTACTCTACCATTGAGTCAACGCCGACTTTGTTTGCCTTTTTAATAACTTCAACCTTTTGATTAGAGTCCATCATACCGGTTAACGCTTCTAAATCGTAGGTCTGCTCGGTAATAGTTATGGGATTACCCGATAACATATCGTCTTGCATCGATGCAACGTAACCTTTAATACCCGCCGAGAACGCAAGCACGAGCGCTATGCCTATAATACCGATAGAACCGGCAATACCTACCATCGTCGTTCTACCCTTTTTGGATATTAAATTTCTTGCCGATAACCTAAACGCCGTAAGGAATGACATTTTTGCCTTTTCCTTCTTGCGTTTCTTCTCATCTTGCTTTTCTTCAAATGCTTTTTGCTCTAAAAGAGCAAGTTCTTCACATTCTTTAACTTCTTCTTCATCAGCATACGGCATAGTATCTTCAATAAGTTCGCCGTCAAGCATTCTAACGATACGAGAAGAGTATTTTTCAGCAATCTCAGGATTGTGCGTTACCATGATAACTAAACGCTCTTTAGAAATCTCTTTAATAAGATCCATAATTTGAACGCTCGTTACGGTATCGAGAGCACCCGTCGGCTCGTCGGCAAGTAAAATTTCAGGATTGTTAACGAGCGCACGCGCAATAGCAACCCTTTGGCATTGACCACCCGAAAGTTGATTAGGCTTTTTCTTATACTGACCTTTAAGCCCTACTCTGTCGAGTGCTTCTTTAGCGCGCTTAACTCTCTCGTCTTTATCAATACCTGCAATCGTTAAAGCAAGTTCAACGTTTCTAAGTACGGTTTGGTGGGGAATAAGGTTGTAACTTTGGAAAATAAAACCTACCCTATGATTACGATAAACGTCCCAATCTCTATCTTTAAATTTTTTGGTGCTTCTACCGTTAATCACTAAGTCGCCCGAAGTATACCTATCAAGCCCACCAATGATGTTAAGAAGCGTCGTTTTACCGCACCCGGACGGACCGAGTACGGAAACGAATTCGTTTTTTCTAAAATTTATCGACACGCCTTTTAATGCGCGCACCGTCTCACTTGCTACGTGATAATTTTTGGTAATCTTTTTTAATGCAAGCATTCTATTCGCTCCAATTTATATTATTTGTAAATAAATAATATATTGGCGTAAAGATTTTGTCAACGCTTAAGAAATAAAATTTTTAGTTTTTAGGCACTTTTTAAAAATTTGAACAATAACTTTTCGTTTTTATTGCAATAAATTTCCTTCGGTCGTTTCTATAACTTTAAAGATATCAACTTCCTTTCCACTGTTTGCATCGATATAAATATAGTAATACGCACCACCCGAAACCCCGTAAAATTCGTAGGCTAAAATTTCTTTGCTTTCGCCTTTAGGAATAATTGCCAAGCGTGAAGATTCAACGACTATTTCCCCCTCAACTTTTTCCCTTGCTTGAGTTAAAGATATGCTTGCAACTTCCTTTCCCCTTTCGGTGTGATTATAGATATAAGACGACGCTTCCATTCCCGAAACGATACCCCTTTCTCTGCAAACGTTAACTTTGATTAAATCGGGATAACAAATAACTCCGCTTTCCATCGAAGCGAAATTGATAGTTGCAACGTTTCCACCGCTCGTCGACCACACCGCTTTAAGACCATCGTAACCTATTTTAGTTAAGAATTTTTCCGCTATTTCTACACTTGAAGCAAGGTCTATTTTATCTTCACGGCACTCTTTAAAGTAGTTAAACTGAACGAGTTTTCCACCCTTTTTTGATATTTGAGCGGAAATTTGAACGCCGTCGCTATCCGTTGCTTCTAAGTTGTAAGTTTCAATAACTTCGCCTTTTGATTCGCCAACGAGTTCAACGTTTTTAACGCCGTACGCCGAGAAATATTTTTTAAAACTCTCTTCCGCTTGCATTTTACTTATCTCACTTTCCCCTTCGAGCGCCTTTGCAGTTTTGCCTTCGGTTCCATCCGAAAAAGCCCCGTCGTAAATCATGTGCGGATACTCGGTTGCGAGCATTTCTAAATCTTTAAATTTTTCTATAATTACGTCCCCGTCTTTCCCTTCAAGTAAACTTTTAAAATCGTAATCTTCTTCCATATTTATTGCAAGTTCACTAAGGTTCAATTTTAAAGTGGAATTGATTTTTTGCATACTTTTAAGCGTTTCAATATCGCTACTTGAAAAGGTTTCGCCGTCGATTAATTTCTCGCTTAAATACTTAGAAAAATCGCTTACTTGATTGATAAATTTAACGGTATAATACTTATCTTCATCCTTTATAGCAAGCCTATTTACGCTCTCTGTTGCAAGGCTTGACTGAACCCTAACTTCGCCAAGAAGTTTTTGGCGTTTTTCATCGCTCTTTGATACTACGAGTTTAGATAAGTTTACGTCCATTCCGTCAACGTAACTAACGAGTTCGTAAAACCCTTGCTGTTCGGTTACGGACGTGGTCATATATTCGTCGACAGGCGTAAAAACACTAAAGGCAAGTAAAGTTCCCAAAATTACGGTAACCGCGCCAAGCATAACCGCCGTAAAGACCGCACCCTTAGTCCATTTGCCCTTGTTTTTATTTTCATTCTGCGCTGAATTTTGCCTTATAAGGCGGTTTTCAGCGTTTTGTTCTCTTATTTTTTCATTTTCATTATAACTATTTTGCATGCTACCCCCTTATAAAGCAAACACGTGATTACCTATCGTAACAACGGTTTTTCTTGAATAAATCCAACTGCTTGTGGCAACTTTCGGGTTGTAGTAATATAGGCAACCGTAAGTTGGATCCCAGCCGTTCATCGCGTCGTTTGCGGCGTTTATAGCCGTTTGGTTCGGGGATAGATTTATCTGTCCGTCGTTAACGCAAGTAAAGGCGTAAGGCTGGTATATAACGCCTGAAATAGTGTTAGGAAATGAAGAACTTTTAACCCTATTTAAAACGACTGCTCCAACCGCCACTTGACCTTGGTAGGACTCCCCACGCGCTTCGGCGTAAATAAGCCTTGCAAGAAGTTTAACGTCTGAACTATTATATTTTGACGACGAACTTGAACTATTTCCGCCCGATAACATACTGCTTGAAATACCCATCGCTTTTAAAGTTTTATCGCCGATAATTCCGTCTACCACCAAGCCGTTTCTACGCTGAAAAAGTTTTACTGCCGATTTGGTTTTAGTTCCGTAAACGCCGTCGACCGAACCCGTGTAATAACCCCAATTTTTGAGTTTTTGTTGCACGAGTTTTATATCACTTTTACTGCTTTGCGCGTTAACTATCGCAACTTCCGCTACCGGCTCGTTTATATTAGAAACGGTAACGCCAATAGTTCCGCCAACCACTAAAAGAGATAACGTAACCATTAAATAAATTTTAAGTTTCCTTTTCATAAATACCCCCTTATGTATTGCGAAAGTCGTTAATAATTTCTTGAATTTTAGACTTGTAGTTTACGTTTTTGCTACCCGTAAAGCACAAGGGCGGATAGACGACGCACCACCAATTATCGCCCTTTGCCTCACCGAGTTCAACGATTATCGCATCGTAAACGCCTTCTTCTAACGTAAAGTCTCCGTAAACCCTTGTAGGAAAATTTTCTTTTCTTACCACAACTCTACTCTTATAACTGAACCCGTTAGACTTTAAAGCCTTATCGGCGATATCCTCAAGTTCACCTTTCTTTTCTTGTAAAAGGCTAATTGCTTCCGCCTTAGTTTCACATTCGGCTATAAAAGGCGTGAGATATTCAACCACCGCGCTTTTAACTCGATACTTAACGCTTTGGTCTTCTTCACTATTTGAGTTTGCGCGGATGTGGATGCGAAGATATTCTACGTCGTTATGGCTATCGGTTGCGCCCACGATAACCGTCAACGAAATTATTGCCAAAATTATAAAACTTATTCCGATTTTTTTCATAAAAAAACCCCCGAGAGTGATAAGTTGATTATTACCACTTTCAAGGGTCTTTATTCAATTATTGAGAGTTTTAATGATTGGGCGGATAGTAGCCAAACAGTTTTTCAAAGGCACTAAGTTCGTTTGGATTATAAAATCCTAAAACTTCAACTTTGTTGCCGTACTTTTTCTTGAGTTTGTCTTTTGCCCATAGCGCCATGTGGTAGTCTTCGTACATAGCAAAGCAACTTGCCCCGCTACCCGTCATACCGCAAACGACGGGGGATAACGATTTTAAAGCGTTTAAATTTTCTTCTATCTCACTATTTAACTTAATCGCAGGAAGATATAAATGGTTACCGCCAAACTCTTGAATTAAGGTTAAGTCACCCGATTGAATTCCTTCGATAACCTTATCGTTATCAATGCACGGCTGGTTATCAAAACCTTTATCGTAAAGGTCGAAGCACTCTTTCGTTGAAACGCCACTTGATGCGTATATCACTACGAAATAATACCTATGCTCAGTTTCTAAATGCGTAATTTTTTCCCCGCGACCTTGAAGCCTTGCAAAGCCACAATCTAAGAGATAGCCCGAATCACTACCTAAAGCATCGGAAAGAGGTTTTAAGTCCCCGTCAACTTTAAAGAGTTTTTTCATCGCGCCTAAAACGCCTGCTATATCCGCCGAGGAACTTCCAAGCCCGCCACCCGTTGGAATGTTTACTTTAACGGTTACGTTAACTCCACTCGTGTTAAAGGTGTCTTTAAAGAGTTTTGCCGCCTTATAGGCGTTCGTTTCTTCTTGAATCTTAGGCGTAACGGCGAAAGGCCCAACGAAAGTAACGAGTATTTTATCGTCACGGCGCTTGGAAACGGTAACGACGTCATACTTATCAACTGACATAACGACGCTATCAAGTTCGTGATACCCGTCTTTCGTTCCAACGATTTTTAACGAGATATTGAGTTTTCCAAAACACTTTTTCTTAACCATAGTATATTCCTTAGTATAAATTGTGAAAGAGCCGTTAATTAATTTCTCTATAAATAACTATTCTTTCTTCGCCACTTAACGGAAATTGTAAATTTGAGTTAGTCTTCAAAATTTCTTCTTCTTTCATTCCGAGATTTTTAGCAATATCCCAAAGCGTATCTCCAGCGTTGGGTATATACACGCTTATTGCAGAAGTTGATTTTTTGCGTTCCCTTCCACTATCAACCGATACTGCAAACCCGTAAATTTTACTTTCCGACTTTTCAACTGCAACGCAAAGGTTAAATTCAGCGTTTAAAGTAGTTCCATCTATGCTTACGCTAAAATTAGCAACTTCACTTCTTAGAACGGCAATTTCATCGCAATCGCCGTCAACTTCTATATCGAAAGGAACGAGAGCCGTTTCAACGGAATACGCGCCGTCCGAATTAACGAGAACCCCAAACCTTATAAAACCTTTTACGGTCTTTTTGCCGTTTACGCATTCCACGACGCTTTCTTCTATTTTAGCAAACAAAGGACATACAAGTAAAGTATTTTTTTCAAATTTAATAGCACCTTTTAGTTCTACCTTCTTTTGAGCAACGCTTTCGCCAAGGCTTTTTCTAACGCTAATAGGCGTTTTTTCAACACTGACGAAATAATCTTCGGAATAGGCGTCAGCAATATATGAAATCGGCTCGTTTTCGTGCACACACGTACGAGCGCATACCTTTATAGATACTTGAACTAAACTTTTACCCTTAGTTGAGTCTACGATAACTTTTAAATTAGAGTCAACAACGCTCACCTTTGCCGTGCAAATGGAATCGGGCATAACCGATTTTAATTCCTTTTCAAAATTGAAAGGTATTACTCTTTGAACGTATTCCGTCTTGCCATCGTCAATAAGAACGAGCGCTTTAACTTCCGCCTCGCCTTCAATCGACACTGAACCTATACCGCTCGTAACCGACTTTACGCAAACGATTTCATCGTGCCAAACAACGTCGTTTACGGGAAAATCAATATTAAACTCGTCTTCCAAGTCAAAATTTTTGCTTTCGCAAGCAGTTAAGATTACGCTTTCCGCTTGGCATTTTTTAAGGTTTAATTCAGGCGCGTCTTTCAAATACTCAATCGTGCGCTTTTTATATACCGCACCCGATAAAACTATCATCGCGCTTACGGTTGGAATGCCGTTATTTACGCTTACTTTAATATTTTCAACTGCAATATCGCCACAGAAACAATCCCCTTCGCTTACCTCTTTTGAGTCTTGCTTATAGGAAAATTCCACGCCTGCTTCACACTTTTTTAAACCACCGCTATAAAGCATCGCGTAAAACACCGCCTTGCCACTATAACGAATTTCGCCGTTTAAACACTCAACGCTATCAAGAGAACCGCGAGCGGAAGTATAAACTATTGAAGGAATTTCTTCTTCAAGTATAGAAAGTTTGCATTCAACGGCGTTTTTTACGCTCAAGTTTGTAATATTTAAAATATCCGATTTTTTAATTTCAGGTGTTATCGTCATACTTATCCCCCCCTTTGACAATTTAACAATATAGTTTATTTGAGCCTTGGGAATATTATTACAAAAAAAGCGCAAAGACTTATTGCCTTTGCGCTTTATTTCTCTTTAATTTTTACAAGCCCACACATATACTCGGAATAGGAAAATGAAGTTTTAACGTTCATAAACTCATTCGGCGTTATTTTAAATAGTGCGGGATACACGTTGGTTACCGTGCCTGTATAGGATACGAATTTGTTTCTTCCAAGGTTAACCTTTATCTCAAGGTCTTTCCCTAAGAAACTTTTTATCTTTTCTTTGGTTTCTTTTAAAGTTCCAACTCTTTTAATCATACGGTTAGTATGCTCAAAAAAGAGTAATTTTATTCTTCGTCGTCTTCTTCTTCGTCTTCCTCTTCGTCTTCTAAGAAGTCTTCTTCGTTAACGGTAACGTAATCAAAGTCGTCATCATCGTTGCTACCTTTAACCTTTTCGTTGGTGTACGGGTCGATATCGTCGTCTTCAAAATCGTCGTCCATCATCTCTTCTTCTTCAATTTGAGAAAGAGAAACCATTTCTTCTTCATCATCACTCTTGCTTGCGATAACTTCTTTTTCGTCATCGTCTAAGAATCTGCGCCAATCGTCACCATCGTCAAGTTCGTCTTTTTCTTTTTGATACTCGAGTTGGTCACGGCATTGTTCGCACATATCTTCCCCTTCGTCAATATATCTATGCTTGCAAATGGGGCATAAAACTTGATCCTTAACGTCTCCGTCTACGGAAAACATAAGTTGCGGACCTATTTTGAGTTCCGCCTTGCAAACGTCGCAATACTCTTCGCCTTCCAAAATATAGTTAAGTTCACATCTGGGGCATAATACGTATTTAGCCATTGTTTACTCCTTAAAGTTTAGAATAAAAAAATAATAAAATTATTATCGTTTTATATTGTAATCACTATAAGGCGTTTTGTAAACACTTTTTTGCAAAAATTTTTATATTTTTTTAATTTTTTTTATTTTACGCCCCTTCAAGTAGCATTTTATCGGCAATAAGCGCAATAAACTCTCCGTTAGTCGGCTTATCGTTAGCAGAATAAGCCCTAATTCCAAGTAACGAATTTATCGTTTCTATTCTTCCACGATTGCATGCAACTTCTATCGCGTGACGAATAGCACGCTCTACCTTACTTGCGGTAGTATTAAACTTTTCCCCTATTTTAGGATAAAGTTGCTTCGTTATGTTATTTATAATTTCAGGGTTTTCAACCGCCATTTTAACCCCCTCGCGAAGATAATAATAACCTTTTATATGCGGTGGAATTCCAACGGATATAAAAATCTTGCTTATCTTTTCGTCAAGCGTGTTTCTTCTCTTTTCAATACCGCTAAAATCTTCCATTTCAATAGTCTTTTCGCAAAGTTCAATAAGCCTATTTTTTATTATCTCACTCTTAAACGGCTTTGCTATGTAATATACCGCACCCGAAGATAACGCTCTCGTTATTATGCTTTCACTCGTAAATGAACTCACCACCAAAACTTTTAGGTCAGCGTTTTCTTTTAATAACTTTTCCATTACCCCAAATCCGTCAACGTTTTTTAAAACTATTCCAAGTATAACGAAATTAGGATTGTTATCTTTAATCAACCTAAGCCCTATCTCCCCGTCAGTTGAAGTGCCAACGACTTCAAACTCCACCATATCCTCGATAACGCTTTTTAAGGCTTCTATCGCTTTATCGCTGTCTTGCAAAATAACAACCCTATTTTTTGCCATAAAATACACTCCTTTAATGTTGTTAATTGTATTATAACATCTTTTTTGTTCAAAATAAAGTATTTTTGTACGATTTTAATGTATAATTTTGTATGAAATTGTCGTATTATGGGAAAACAGCCGTTTTTATCGAATTTTTTGCAAAAAACAAAACGCATATAGAATGCGTTTTGTCTATTTTTATTTAGTTTTGTAAATTTTAGTCTTTAAGTTGTTCAACGATAATCGAATCGTCTTTATAAACGGTTTTAGCGCATATATCGTCGTAATCAACAACTCCGCCGTAAACGTCAGTAACCTTTTCAGCGTAAGTGCACTTAATAACGGTGCAAACTTCTTGCCTTTTTTCAAACGGAATAGAGATTGCAATATAATCTCCCACCTTTTTAGTGGTAACTTCAAAGCCGTTTAAGCAAGTGATTTCAGGATTGCCGATTGCAGGGATATAAATTTCATCATCCGACCAATCGTGAACGTGGAAGTACATAACGTTATCTTTATTAGTAGTACCACCCCTTTGGTCAACTTTAATCGGGCCACCGCGAGTGCCGTAAATACATTCGCCGTATTTTTCAAGCCACTTACCAATTTCTTTAAGTCTTGCGATTTCGTTTTCTTCAAACGAGCCGTCGGGCTTAGGACCAATATTTAAAAGTAAATTACCGCCGTTACATACGACTTTTGAAAGAAGTTGAATGCAGTTTCTAAACGAACGAATCTTAGAACCGGGATTGTGTTCCCAAGTATTAGTCATAGTATCACAAGTTTCCCACGGTTCGTCGATATTGAATTCGCCGATAACTTTTTCAGGAGCGAAATAGTCGCCGTAAGTTTTATCTGCAATACGGTTATTACAAATAATACCAGGTTGGTTAGTTCTAATCATTCTGTCAAGTTTATCCATGTGCCAGAAGTCTTTAACTTGCGGGTTAGTTCTATAATCCGCAGGTCTACCCCACTTGTGCATTTGGAAGCCGTGACCAAGCCAGAAATCTTCACCACCATCATACCACATAAGGTCTACTCTACCGTAGTTAGTGGTAAGTTCTTCAAGTTGCTTATGCGCTTGTTCTCTCAAAGCGTCCGCATTTCTCTTATACATTTTGGGGAAGAAGAAACCGGGGAATCTCCAGTCAAGCGGAGAATAGTAAAGACCGGTAAGCATACCGCCCTTATGACAAGCGTCGGTAAACTCCTTAATAAAGTCTTTCTTAGCGGGAGAATTCATAGAAGTATGGTCGTTTAAACAGTACTTACTATCCCAAAGAGAGAAACCGTCATGGTGTTTAGCGGTAAGAACCATATATTTCATACCAGCGTCTTTAGCAATTTGAACCCACTCGTCCGCATTAAATTTAACGGGATTCCAATCGTCAGCACGCTTAGCGTATTCGTCAATATCCATAGCACCGCAGAACATAGACCAACAACCGATACCAGGTTGAGAGAATAAGCCCCAGTGAATAAACATACCGAATTTTTGATCTTGCCAATTTCTCATATTTTCTTGATTATTATTAATAGTTTTAGGCATAATTTTACTCCTTTTTTGCGACTATTTAGTCTTAAAAATATTTTACCATACGCAATTTTGACTTTCAACCGTTTTTAAAAAAAAGTCAAAAATAATCACAAATTTAGTCAATAGACTTCTTTTTTTAAATATAAAAAACGATTGCAAAAATGCAATCGTTTCTTGAATAATATTGAAATTATCTCTTTGAGAATTGAGGAGCGCGACGAGCCTTTTTAAGACCGTATTTCTTTCTTTCCTTCATTCTCGGATCTCTCGTTAAGAAGCCTGCTTTCTTAAGCGCTGCTCTAAGTTCAGGTTCAGCAACGATGAGCGCTCTTGCGATACCGTGACGGATTGCACCAGCTTGACCAGTGAAACCACCACCGATAACGTTAACGAATACGTCGTACTTAGTTAAAGTATCAGTTAAAACGAGGGGTTGTTTGATAATGAGTTTAACGGTTTCAAGATCGCAGTAATCATCAATACTTCTCTTGTTGATAACGATGTTACCTGCGCCACCCGGAATAAGTCTAACTCTTGCAATTGCTTTCTTTCTTCTACCGGTTCCCCAGAATTGAAGTTTCTTTTTGCTTGCTACTTTAGCCATGATTTAACCTCCTTACTTACCGAGCTTTAATTCAACAGGCATTTGAGCTTGTTGATTGTGCTCTGCACCTTTGTATACTCTAAGTTTAGTGAGCATCTTTCTACCAAGGCTGTTCTTGGGAAGCATACCCTTAACTGCTTCGTATACTGCAAGGTCTGACTTTTCAGCCATCATCTTGCTGTAAGGAATTTGCTTTAAACCACCGATGTAACCGGTGTGATAAGTATAGAACTTCTTTTCGAGTTTCTTACCCGTTAAGATAACCTTATCAGTGTTTATAATAATAACGTGATCGCCACAGTCTACGTTGGGAGTGAAAGTAGGTTTGTTTTTACCTCTAAGAACTGCTGCTACTTGAGAAGCAAGTCTACCAAGCGCCATACCGCTTGCGTCAACAACGTACCACTTTCTTTCAACTTGACCGGCTTTTGCCATGAAAGTTTTCATCATTTTTCTCCTAAAATCTTTAAATAGTATCTCGATTTTTACCGTTTGAGGGGCTAATTCATTGGGCAATCACGAGTACCGCATTGACTATTTTATATAAAAACTCGAGCGTTGTCAAGCAATTTAACGCCGTTTTTCAGAATAATTATTTATAATTAACCGAGTAAAGCGTTAGTCCTTTTGCCGGCATCGTTAAGATTTTATTTTTTCTATCGCCCGTGCTTATTATCTCGCTAAGCTGTTCTAACTTGAGTTTTCCTTCGCCAACCCTTATTAGCGCACCCGCAATCATACGCACCATATTATAAAGGAAACCGTTTCCCGTAACGAATAAATCAACGTATCTACCCTTCTTCGTAATCTTGATAGAATAAACCGTTCTTACGGTATCTTTAACCGAACTTCCGCTTGCCAAAAAACACTTAAAATCATGCTCGCCTTCTATGATTTCCGCACCCTTTTTCATAAGCGCAATAGCGGGCGTAAAACTCAATAGAGTTTTATATCTCGTTTCGAGCGGTTCTTCAACAGAACCTACCACGAACGAATACCTATAAGTTTTTTTCTTCGCCGAATACCTTGCGTTAAAAGTATCCGCCACCCTTTGACTCTTTAAAACCTTAACGTCGGGCGGTAATAACGGATTCAAGGCGTTTGCAAATTTTTCGGGCGGAATCTTGAATTCGGTATCAAAATGAACTTTTTGATTAAGAGCGTGAACACCGCTATCCGTTCTTCCACTTGCAATCGACTTTACTTTTTCACCCGTAAGTTTTTCTATGGCGTTATTTAAAACTTCTTCAACCGTTCTGCCGTTCGGTTGAATTTGGTAGCCACAAAAATCCGTGCCGTCGTAAGAAATAGTTAAAAGTATTCTCATACGCCTACCCCCAACACTCTCATAACGATTACACCACCGAATATGCATATAGCAAAAACGCTTGCAACGATATCCCTATAAGAAAATTTAAGTTTTTTAAACTTAGTTCTCTTTGCCGTGGAACTATAACACCTACTATCCATAGCGTCGCCAAGTTCTTCAGCACGACGGAACGCGCTAATTAAAAGTGGAATTAAAACGGGGATCATCGCCTTTGCTTTTTTGAAGATATTTCCGCTATCAAAATCAGCACCACGCGCTTTTTGAGCCATTATAATTCTATCCGCTTCGTTCATAAGTATTGGAATAAACCTAAGCGCAATACTCATAACGAGCGCTATTTCGTGAACGGGGAATTTAATGAGTTTTAAAGGATACATTAAACTTTCTAAACCGTCGGTCAAAGCAACGGGCGTAGTCGTGTAAGTAAGCAAAACGCTTGCCATAATTAAAATTATAAGCCTAAGCGCCATAAACCCAGAGAAGATAAGCGCTTCTTTAGTAATTATCCAAAAAAGTATCGTTTCCGTTTCGCTCGTGTAAAAGAAAATATTTAAAACGACGGTGAAAATTATGATAAATAGCACCGCTCTTAAACTTCTAAGCATTGAAAGAACGGGGACTTTTGAAAAAACTATCGCAAAAATTAAAAAGAGCGCAAGCGCAATAAGTCCGTAGAAAGAGTTTGCTACGAACACCATTGAAACGAACGCTATAAGCATTAAAATTTTTACGCGGGGATCAAGCCTGTGAACGAACGACTCGGCTTGATAATATTGCCCGAAAGTTAAATCAGAAAGCATATTTTACAAGTTTATTTTTGATTGTATTTTTCTATTATTTTTTGAGTGAAATCACTTACTTTAAAGTTGCTGTCAATCTCAATTCCTATTTCGCTAAGTTTCTTGCTTGCGTACGCAGTTACGGGAAGACCAAGCCTTTTAACCGCCGTGTGCTCAGAAAGGAAGAGTTCCTTTGGCGTGCATACCATTACGGCTTTACCGCCCGAGAATAACGCCACCCTTTGAACGTTTTCAGAAATCTCGTCCATATCGTGCGAAACTATTATTATCGTCTTAACGATTTTATTGTCGTGAAGGGTATGAAGTAGACTCATAAGGCGTTTTTTGCCTACTGGGTCAAGCCCCGCAACAGGTTCGTCGAGAACTAAAATTTCAGGCTCGGAAACGAGTATTCCCGCTATTGCAACACGCCTTTTTTGACCGCCCGAAAGTTCAAACGGCGACTTATCTTTAACTTCGTGATAATCAAGCCCAACCGTTTCTATAGCCTTTCTAACCCTAAACTCTACCTGCTCGTCGGAAAGGTCTTTATTGAAATTTTTAAGGGCGAACGCAACGTCAGAAAACACCGTTTCAGCAAAGAGTTGATACTCTGGGTATTGAAATACCATTCCAACTTTTGACCTGAGTTCTTTAAGGCGTTTTTTAAGCGCCTTTTTCTCAGTTTTATCCTTTACGGAAAGTTCGTAATCGCCAACTTTTAAATATCCGCTTTCAACGGGAATTAAGCCGTTTAAATGCTGAATAAAGGTTGATTTACCACTACCCGTTTCGCCAACTATTCCGAAAAATTCGCCTTCGTTTATAGTTAAATCAACACCCGTGAGAGCCGCTTTTCTAAATTCGGATTTTTTATTATAAGTATAGGTTAAGCCTTTTGAAACAATCTGCATAATTCCTCCGCTAAACCTTCCGCCGTTAAAATTTCACCTTGGATATCCAAGCCGTTCTTTTTAAGGTCGTTTGCTATTTTTGTAGCCCTTGGAACGTCAAGCCCGTAACTTTTAAGTTCGTCTTGACGCTTAAATATCTCTGACGGCGCGCCTTCCATAACTATCCTGCCTTGAGATAAAACGGCAACCTTATTGGCGTTTACAACTTCGTCCATATAATGAGTTATTGCAATAACCGTCATTCCGTTTTCGTTGAGTTTTTTAACAACTTGCATTACTTCTTCACGGCCTAACGGATCGAGCATTGAAGTAGATTCGTCAAGTATTAAAATCTCAGGCATAACGGCAAGCGCGCCCGCTATTGCAACGCGTTGTTTTTGCCCACCGCTTAAGCGTTGGCCTGCACTATACCTATACTTTTGCATATTTACGCTATCGAGCGCAAAGTCTATTCTCTTGCCTATTTCTTCTGAAGATAAGCCTAAATTTTCGGGCGCAAAGGCAACGTCGTCTTCAACGATCGTTGCTACCATTTGGTTATCGGGGTTTTGGAACACCATACCAACTTTTTTTCTTATTTCTTTAACCGATTTTTTATCAGCCGTTGAAAGAGAGAAAACTTCAACGGTTCCTTCAGTTGCCGTTAAAAGCCCGTTAATTAGCCTTGAAAGCGTTGATTTGCCACTACCGTTTTCTCCAAGCACACACAAAAAATCCCCCTTGTCAACTGACAAGGAAAGATTTTTGATTACGAAGGGTTTATCTTCGTCGTATTTAAAAGAAACGTTTTTAAATTCAATCGCTTTCATAGTTTTTACTTGATTTTTAAATTGTTTTTAAAATACGTTTTAATCCGTTAGTTGCTAGTTAGACAAGGCGTACGAGCATTTGCGAAAAGAGATGTACTTGTCGTACACGAATGAGCAAAGCGGAGTAGAACGCAGTATAACGACGCAAATAAGGGATTAACGATGTAAATAAGCCTTTAAATCGGCTACTCTATCCAATTTTTCCCACGGGAAATCAGGTCTACCGAAATGACCGTAAGATGCGGTCTTTTTGTAAATGGGCGCTCTTAAACCAAGGGTTTTGATAATCGAATAGGGGCGAAGGTCGAATTCTTTGGATACGATATCAGCAATTTCCCCATCACTTAAAACACCCGTACCTTCGGTGTTAATAAATACGGAAATGGGCTTCGCAACGCCGATTGCATAAGAAAGTTCAAGCGTGCATTTTTTAGCAAGCCCTGCCGCAACGACGTTTTTGCAAATATAACGCGCCATATACGCTGCACTTCTATCAACTTTCGTTGGGTCTTTACCTGAGAACGCACCGCCACCGTGGGGGCAACTGCCACCATAGGTGTCAACGATAATCTTTCTACCCGTTAAACCGCTATCGCCGTGCGGACCACCAATTTCAAATCTACCAGTCGGGTTGATATAGTACTTGGTATTCTCGTCTAAAAGATTTGCAGGTAAAACAGCCTTTATAACTTCTCTTAACACGTCTTCTCTAAGTTGTTCAGTAGTAACTTCGTCCGAATGTTGAGTGGAAACGACAACGGTATCAATACGCTTAACTTCGTTTCCGTCGTATTCAACGGTAACTTGGCTCTTTCCGTCAGGGCGAAGATAGGTTAAAATTCCTTGCTTTCTAACTTCGGAAAGTTTTTTAGTGAGTTTATGCGCAAGAGTTAAAGCAATGGGCATATATTCTTCAGTTTCGTCAGTAGCATAGCCGAACATCATACCTTGGTCGCCTGCGCCAACTTGGTCGGCAATATCACCGCTAGCGCGATGTTCAACCGAACTATTAACACCCATAGCGATATCGGCGGATTGTTCGTTAATTGAAGTTATAACGCCACAAGTAGACGCGTCAAAACCATATTTTGCTCTCGTATAGCCAATTTCTTCAACCGTTTGACGAGCGATTTTTTGAATATCAACGTAACAATTAGTTGAAATTTCGCCCATAACGAGAATAAGACCGGTACAGCAAGCGCATTCGCACGCAACTCTTGCTTCGGGATCTTTTTCCAAAATAGCGTCTAAAACCGCGTCTGAAATTTGGTCGCAAATTTTATCAGGATGACCTTCAGTCACACTTTCACTAGTAAAAAATTTGTTCATAGTACACCTTTAGTTAATTTATAAATTAAAGTTATTATATAATCTTTTAAAATTATTGTCAAGAAAAGCAAATAGTGTTAAAATTAAAATATGTGTAATAACGGCGTTAAAAATTGCAAACTTTGCCCTAACTTTTGCGGTATTGATAGAACTGCCACAAAAGGCGCGTGCGGGGTAACTAATGAAATCTCTATTGCTAAATACGGGCTTCACTATTACGAAGAACCGCTCGTTTCGGGTGTAAACGGCTCGGGAACTATATTCTTTACGGGTTGCTCTTTAAAGTGTGCTTTTTGCCAAAACTACGAACTCTCAAGGGTTAAACGCGGTAAAAAAATAACCGCTATCGAGTTAGCGGATATTTTTAAAATTTTAGAAGATAAAAACGCTCACAATATAAACTTAGTAACCCCAACCCACTTCGTTTGCGAGATAGCAAAAGCGTTTGAAATTTACCAACCTAAAATCCCCGTCGTTTACAATACTCACTCTTACGAAACGATTGAAACGCTTAAAATAATCGACCCATACGTTGATATTTATCTTCCCGACCTTAAGTTTTTTAGCCCTAAAATATCCGAGCGTTACACGGGTAAGGCTGACTATTTTGAGCGCGCTCAGAGCGTTATAAAGTTTATGATGGGCTCTAAAAAAACCGTTATTCAAAACGGGCTTTTAAAGTCGGGCGTAATACTACGCCACCTTATTCTTCCGCTATGCCAAAACGATAGTTTAAAGGTTTTAGATTGGTTTAATGAAAACCAACGAAACGGCGCGTATTTATCAATTATGGCGCAGTTTACACCGCTCGTTAAGCAAGATAAACTTTTAGAATTAAACCGCAAAATAACCGCTAAAGAATACGAAAAAGTCGTTTCTTACGCAAGCGAATTAAATCTTGAAAACGTATTTTTGCAAGAATTATCTTCGGCAAGTGAAGAATATATTCCAAGTTGGGACTTTTAACGTTTATTCTTTTTTCGCTTAAGCGAAAAATACTCTTTTAAAATACTGCCCACTTCACTTGGTTCGGCGGTTGTTAACTTGTCAAGTACCGTTTGATAATCTTTATCTCTTTTTCTCATAGAGATATTTTGAACTAAACAATATAAAAAATGCGAACTTTTTCGAGTTCGCATTTTTTTATTTACCAAGTTCTTTACTTCTTTCCGAACATCTAACGGCGCAATCGTCGATTATATCTAAAAGATTACCATCTTCAAAAGCGGAAAGCCCAGCGAGCGTCGTTCCACCTTTAGAGCAAACGTCACCAATAAGTTCGTCAATATTCCTATCGCTCGACTCTATCATTTTAGCAGAACCTATAATGCTTTGAACTAAAAGTTTTTTTGCCGTTTCAAAGGGAACGCCACGCTTAACGCTACTTTCTAAAAAGCCTTTGTAAAAATAATACTCAAACGCCGTGAAACTACCGCCTATAGGAATAACTTCATCCATCAAATCTTCTTCGATTAAAACGACTTTACCAATGGCGTTAAATATATCTTCAGCAAGTTTCTTTTCTTCGCTTGATACTTGTAAGTTAAAACACAATACGCTACTTGCTTCGCCAATCGTTGCAGCGGTGTTTGGCATAGCCCTTGCAACTTTAACGCTACCTAAAACGCTTTCAATGGTTTTAATCTTAATACCTGCCGCAATAGTAATAATCAACTTGCCGTCAGTATAGCCTTTAAGGGAATTTAGAAGCCCCGAAAAATCTTGCGGTTTAATGGCGATTAAAATTATATCCACGCTTTTGCAAAGTTCGTCAATGCTTGAAGCAACTTTTATATCGTTTGATTTTAATTTTTCAATAATTGCAGGGTTAACTTCGTAAACGGAAATATCTTCTTTTTTAAAGAGTTTATCTTTAATTCCGCTTAAAATCGCAAAGCCCATTTTGCCTGCGCCTACAAAACCTATTCTCATCTTATTTCTCCGTTTCCTTCAATAACGTACTTATACGAAGTTATTTCTTTAAGCCCCATAGGACCGCGCGCGTGAAGTTTTTGAGTGCTTATTCCAATTTCCGCACCCATGCCGAAACACCCACCGTCGCTAAATCTCGTGGACGCGTTAGCGTAAACGCAAGCGCTGTCAACTGAGTTTAAGAACTTGCTAATAACCGCCTTATCGCTTGAGATTATGCATTCAGAATGCTTTGTTGAGTGGTTGGAAATATGCTCGAGCGCTCCGTCAATTCCGTCAACTATTTTAACGGACATTTCAAGAGAGTTATACTCGATAGAATAACCGCTTTCGTCCATTAACTCACCGTTTATATAACTTGCAGTTTTACTATCAACGTGAAGTTTAACACCCTTTTCTTTTGCAAACGCTTCAATAAGCGGACAAAACTCTTTGGCAATTTCACGGTCAATAAGCACCGTTTCAAGCGCGTTGCAAACCGCGGGTTTTGAAGTTTTAGCGTTATCAATTACCTTGATTGCCATATCAAAATCAGCCGACTTATGAACGTAAGTGTGGCATACGCCTGCACCCGTTTCAATAACGGGAACTTTAGAATTTTCAACGACGTGATTGATAAGGTTTTTACTGCCCCTTGGGATAATAAGGTCCACAAAGCCTTTCGCCTTTAAAAGTTCATCCGCTTCCGTTCTATCTTCTAATAGCATAATAGAATCTTCAGGGATAACGGAAGATATCGCTTGCTTTATAAGTTGAACTAAAATTCTATTGCTGTTAACGGCTTCTTTACCACCCTTTAACACGCAAGCGTTACCCGTTTTTAAACAAAGAACGGAAACGTCAACCGTAACGTTTGGGCGCGCTTCGTAAATAACGCCTATAACACCCATTGGAACGCGAATTTTTTTAATCTTTAAACCGTCACGAGAGATAAAATCTTCAATAACCTCGCCAACGGGGTCGGTTAAATTTGCAACCTTTAAAACGTCGTTTGCGATAGATAAGATTTGCTCTTTTTTTAAGGTTAAACGGGCAATCATGCTTTCTTTTATGCCGTTACTTCTCGCAAACTGTAAATCTTTTTCGTTTTCGCTTACTATTAAATCAGCGTTTTCGATTAAAGTTTTCGCCACGTTTTCGAGCGCTTGATTTTTTTGCTCGGTACTTGCAAGCGATAAAACTGCCGACGCTTTTTTTACGCCACTAAAATCTATCATAATTCTTCCTTTAAAACTATATTGTTAGCGTGAATTATAAGTTGGGAATGATGCTCGCCTTTTCTATCAAGCGAGTTTAAAGTATCGCTACCAAAGGCTACGATGCCTTTTGCAAAAACTTCGCCATCGATATCGCTTAGTTCAACAACGCTTCCGCTTGCAAAAGTTCCTTTATGGTCAATTATACCGCAAGAAAGCAAACTTTTACGGCTCTTTAATGCAGATTTCGCCCCGTCGTCAACGATAATTTTACCGCTTATATTTGCGCAAGATAAAAGCCAATTCTTTCTAACGGGCATTTTGCCGTTTGGAACGAATAACGTGCCTAAATTCTCACCGTCTATAACTTTTGAAAGCGAGCCTATTTTAGAATTGCCCACTATCATCATTGAAATTCCCGAGTTATCGCAAATTTTTGCGGCTTTAAGTTTGGTTATCATACCGCCCGTGCCTACTTTAGACGACGGCGCTTTCGCTAACCCGAAAACTTTACTATCTATCTTTTCAACGACTTTGATAAGTTTTGCGTCTTTATGTTCGGACGGATTTTTATCGTAAAGCCCGTCAACGTCAGAAATAATAACGAGCATTTCCGCACCTATATTAAGGGCAATCATCGATGCGAGCGTATCGTTATCGCCAACCTTAATTTCTTCGGTGGCAAGCGCGTCGTTTTCGTTAATTACGGGAATTGCGCCGTAAGAAAAGAGAGCCGTTATCGTGTTGTTTAAATTCTTAACCCTATCGCGATTACCAAAATCGTCGTGCGATAAAAGGATTTGAGCAGGCTTTAAAGAAACCTTTTCAAAAATCTTTTCATACCTTTCCATAAGGTACATTTGCCCTATCGCAGCAAGCGCTTGCTTAAGCGGAAGTTCAGTAGGCTTTTTATCTAAAGATAAACTTTGCATTCCGATTGCTATTGCGCCTGAAGTTATTAAACAAACTTCAACGCCGGCATCTCTAATTTTTTTAATCTCTTTGGCTAAAAGTTCTATCTCTCTTTCAGCAAAATCGTTGCCCGAAAATAGTGAAGACGAGCCAATTTTTAAAACTAATCTTTTCATAAAAACAATTTTAGCACTATTATTGACATAAGTCAATAAAAAAAACTTAAAGCGTTCGCTTTAAGTTTTTTACATTTTACTTAGCACCCGTAGAACCGAACCCGCCTGCGCCACGTTCAGTTTCGTCAAGGTCGCTCGTTTCTTCGTAATTAACGGCAAAGTACGGCGCAATTACCATTTGAGCAACTCTTTCGCCTTCCGCAACCGTTTGAGGCTCAGTGCCGTGATTGTGAAGAGCAACTTTAATTTCGCCACGATAGTCGCTATCGATAACGCCAACTTTGTTTGCAGGGGCTAAACCCTTTTTGCACGCTAAACCGCTTCGAGCGTAAATAAGCCCAACCGTTCCAACGGGAATAGCGGTTGATAAACCCGTGCCGATAAACTTAGTTTCGCCTGGGTTAATAACCACTTCGCCTTCCGCACTATAAAGGTCTGCACCTGCGGAAAATTCCGTTCCGAAAGTTGGAGTTTTCGCCTTATCAGTGAGTTTTTTGAATTTAACCGTTATTGAGTTCATGAAGAATTACTTCTCCTTTTTCAAGTGATTTTTTAACGCAAATAATGCGTTGATTACTAGAGCCCCTAAAGTTTAGGGATATGTTTTTTTGCGCTTCAATAAACCTTCCGTCAACTAAAATATCAATAAGCGAGAGCATATCGTAAGTGATATCAATTTTCGCTTTGCTATCATTTAAAAGTTCTTTATCAAAAAGATAACCAGTGTAACACCAAATATCTTTATCAGGAAAACGCTCTTTGAATTTTTTTAAGAAAGGATATAAAACTTTTTGATTTTCAGGCTCGAAAGGCTCTCCGCCTAAAAGGGACAACCCGTCAATAAAATAATTATCAACGGATTTAAAAATTTGTTCTTCCACTTCTTCGGTAAAAGGTTTGCCGTAATTAAAATCCCACGCTTCACTATTAAAACAACCCTTACATTTATGAGTACAACCCGAAACGAAGAGTGAAGTTCTCACTCCCGTTCCGTTTGCTATATCGTTAAATTTAATAGTTGCATAGTTCATAGTTTGAGTTATATGTAAAGCGTTGCTTTACGTTATATGCGACATCGTCGCGTTATATGTTGGCTACACCAACGTTATATGCTACCTGACGGTAGCGTTGTGGATTTTTTATTTGTTTGGTTTACTCTAAGCCTATACATAGAATATTTAAGGCGTTAGTTTGGGTATTAGACAAGGCGTACGAGCATTTGCGATAGGAGATGTACTCGTCGTACACGAGTGAGCAAAGCGGAGTAGAACACAGTATAATGCCCGAAATAACGGATTAAAGGTGGAGAACGCGTTCTTTTATCTCTTGAGTCCTACCTTGGTTCCAATATTGAGTACCAATGTAACCACAGGTTCTTCTTGCTACGTTCATCTTGGTTTGGTCACGATTGCCACAATTCGGGCATTCCCAAATGAGTTTACCATCAGGGTCGGTTACGATTTGAATTTCGCCGTTGTAACCACAATTTTGGCAGTAGTCGCTCTTAGTGTTGAGTTCCGCGTACATAATGTTATCATAGATAAACTGCATAACCTTAATAACCGCAGGAATATTGTGTTGCATATTGGGAACTTCAACGTAACTGATTGCGCCACCCGGAGAAAGTGCTTGGAATTCAGATTCTTCTTTAAGTTTGGTAAACGCGTCAATATCTTCAGTAACGTGAATGTGATAACTGTTAGTGATATAGTTTTTATCCGTTACGCCTTCGATAATACCAAAGCGTTGTTGAAGTGATTTAGCAAACTTATAGGTAGTGCTTTCAAGCGGTGTGCCGTATAACGAATAGTCAACGTGTTCAGCCCTTTTCCACTTAGCAGTGTATTCGTTAAGGGTTTTCATAATCTTAAGGCCGAATTCTTTGCCTTCGGGTTCGGTAAGTTTCTTACCCGTCATAGCGTAAACGGTTTCCCAAAGACCAGCGTAACCAAGAGAAATGGTTGAATAACCGCCGTGTAAAAGCCTATCGATAGTTTCGCCCGGTTTAAGCCTTGCAAGCGCACCGTGTTGCCATAAAATAGGCGCAGCGTCAGATAAAGTACCCGTCAAACGTTCGTGACGGCATTGTAACGCTTCGTGGCAAAGTTCCATTCTTTCGGCGAATACTTTCCAGAATAAGTTCATATCACGCTTAGCAGAAAGTGCAATATCAACAAGGTTAACCGTTACTACGCCTTGATTAAATCTACCGTAATATTTAGGTTGACCGTTTTCGTCAATATACGGGGTAAGGAACGAACGGCAACCCATGCAAGTATAGCAGTGGCCTTCGCCGTTTTTATCCTTTTTAAGTTCAAGCATCATCTTTTCCGAAATATAGTCGGGAACCATGCGCTTTGCAGTACATTCAGCAGCAAGTTTAGTAAGGTAGAAATAAGGCGTTTCTTCGCGAACGTTTTGTTCTTCTAAAACGTAAATAAGTTTTGGGAACGCAGGCGTGATATAAACGCCGTTTTCGTTCTTAACACCGCGAATTCTTTGAATAAGCGTTTCTTCTATCATGATAGCAAGGTCTTGCTTTTCACGTTCATTCTTCGCTTCGCCAAGGTACATAAATACCGTTATAAAGGGCGCTTGACCGTTAGTGGTCATAAGAGTTACAACTTGATATTGAATGGTTTGAATACCCCTTCTAACCTCTTCACGAACGCGTTTTTCAACGATTCTTGAAAGTGCTTCTTCAGAAACGTTTACTTCCGCATCTTTAAACTCTTCCTTTACTTCTCTCGTGATTTTTTCACGAGAGATTTGAACGAAAGGCGCTAAGTGAGTAAGAGAAATACTTTGACCACCATATTGAGAAGACGCTACTTGAGCGATAATTTGAGTTGCTATGTTACAAGCGGTTGAGAAACTATGCGGTTTCTCAATCATAGTGCCTGAAATAACCGTGCCGTTTTGAAGCATATCTTCAAGGTTAACAAGGTCACAGTTATGCATTCTTTGAGCATAATAGTCAGCATCGTGGAAATGGATAACCCCGTCTTCATGCGCGGTAACGATATGTTGGGGAAGAAGAATACGCTTAGTTATATCTTTTGATACTTCGCCCGCCATATAGTCACGTTGAACGCTGTTAACGGTGGGATTTTTATTAGAGTTTTCTTGCTTAACTTCTTCGTTATTGCAATCAATTAAAGATAAAATTCTATCGTCGGTAGTGTTAGCCTTTCTAACGAGTTGACGTTTATAACGATAAGTGATATAAGTTCTTGCTAAGTTGAAAGCGCCAAGACGCATAATTTCATTTTCAACAAGGTCTTGAATTTCTTCCACGCTTAAAGAACGCGTTCTTGACGCGCATATATCCGCTACTCTCTTCGCAATATCTCTAATTTGCTCATCCGAAATTCTATCGTCTTCAATAACTTCGTTATTAGCCTTGATAACTGCGCTCAAAATCTTATCTAAATTAAAGTCTACTTCTTTACCGCTTCTTTTGATTATCTTCATAATTATCCCTTCCTTTTGTGATGCCTTATAAGTATAACACAATATATCAATAATAACTGTTGCAAAAACCACAATTTTAAAAATTATTTTAAAAAAAACACAATATATAGTGGAATGTATTTTTTAATGAACACATTTGGTATTTTTGTCATTTAGGCGAAAAACTCGTTTTTACCGTATTTATAAGGCATTTTGCAAAAAATGAAGAAAACGCCGTGTAAAACCCATTGTTCTTATATTATATATAGATAGAAAGGCTATGGCATAATTTATGACAGAACCATAAATAAAAAGCCCGTGGCGAATTCGCCACGGGCGTATAAAATTTTAATTAGTCTTCTTCACTCGGAATTAAATCTTCGTAAGCCTTTTCATTGTAAGAAACGCTTCCTTTTAAATTATCCTTGAAGAACTTGTTAGTAACCTTTTCAACGTTGGTTGCAACGAGCCTTGATTTTTGATATTCCTTGAAGAGATACGGAATGCTATCTTCTTCAGTAACCTTTGCTAAGAATTCAGTCTTCTCAATAGCCGTGGTATTTGGTTCAATTACCTTAGTGCAAAGAAGAATATGATAACCGTAATCGGTTGCAACAACCACGTAAGAACCTACGCCTTGATTTACTATTGCTTTAGCAGCAGCAGCAAACTCTTCAACGTACTTCTTAGCAGAAGTCTTGGGCGAATATACGTAACCGTCGCCATCGGAAAGTGAACCTGCGTCAGTAGAGTAAGCAAAGATGATATCTTTAAACTTAGCAATATCGTCGTCAGTTCCAGCGATTTGACCAGACTTACCGCTGAAGCCCATAATTGATTTTACGATATTAGAATAGAAGGTTTCAAAAGGCATTTCCTTTGCGCCAACGAATTCGTAACTGAAAGCCTTTTCTTCGATATCGTAATCGTTATGGTAGGTATATTCCTTAGCCCCATAAATATCGCCGTCGAAAGTTCTAAGCGCTTCAGTCTTGCAGTATTCTTCGCCAAAAGTGAACTTGTTGGTTTCAACGTCGTAAGAACCGTAGTTCGATTCTACCCAACTGCTTCTTTGGTCTTTAGCAGTTAAAGTGCCGAGCAACGCTTCCCTTGCACTGTTTCTTTGTTCGGTGGTAAGTTTAACGTTTTCGTCAACTGCAGTTAAGATTGCGGTTTGTTCTTCGTTAAAGCCGATTAAAAGGTTTAAAACGTAACCGTATTTACCTTCGGTATATTCGGGGTTGTATAAAACGAGATTGCTGTTGCTTGCAGTTTCAAGAGCCGATTCGTACGAAGTGTAATCACGATCAAACTTATTCTTTTGAGAGTTAAATACGTTTAAGTATGCTGCGTAAAGCGCATCGTCACTTGCCAAAGCCTTTTCTTGTTCGTTTTGAAGAGCAAGTTTGTATTTGCTAATTAATTGGTTTTCGTATTGAATTTGAAGAGCGTCTTTGAAATAAGTAAATTCTAAGATATCTTTTTTGTTTAACGGGGTTTTCTTAGATGCTTCTTCAGAAGTAATGAAGCCAAGTTTCTTAAGATCTCTTACGATCTTGTTCATTTCAGACCTGTTATCTTTAATCAAAAGGTCGTAATTATCGTAGTATTTCTTGTATACGTTAAGAGCAAGGTCGTAATTAGTTTGATA
Source organism: Christensenellaceae bacterium (assembly GCA_045637965.1). Lineage (GTDB taxonomy): Bacteria > Bacillota > Clostridia > Christensenellales > Borkfalkiaceae > HGM11412. Next base: position 174,128 of record JAZUAK010000003.1, read on the forward strand.
TACTGAAAGGTCAAGACCAAGTTCTGCTTCTTTATTGATTTGTTCAAAAGTTTTGTAGAAGTCAGAATTTACGTCAACTTTCTTAATCTCGTCGTCATTAGCCATTTCCCATTCGTTGCCGTTTGCTTGGGTGGGAAGAGTTAAGGTTGCTCTAATTTCGCCTTGATAAACTTCGTAACCATCGTGATTGTGTTCTTCTTCATCTTCAGAGTAGTTATCGATAAGGTTTTTGATAGAGGCTAAAACGTTATATTGAATAGAATAGTATTCATATTCCGTCATAAATTGGTCGATACCGTCAGTCTTAGTAACTTCGGTAAAAGCCTTGCCATCGTAGTTCTTACCCTCGTTGTAAGTACCCGCTAAAACGTTTTCGTAACTCGTTCTATCCGCTGACGATATTCCACTTGCTTGAGCGAAATAACCCGTTTCGTTAATAGAAGTTGCACCGGTAAACGCGAGTTTTGCTTGTTGCTTTAAAATTCTATTGCGAACGATATCGTCAAGTAACTTTTCATACGCTTCTTTTTCAGTCATTCCTTGATATTCAACGTAATAATAACCGTTAGAGTTGAACGACGAAACGAGTTCACGCTTATAAACGTCTTCCGAAAGGGCTTCGTCAACCGCTACCGTTGCAATAACCTGCGCCATATCTCTTTCAACGTTGGTGGTTATTAAAGCGCAACCATTAAGCACGAATAACGCCAACACAGCCGCCAAAGCGCAAGATAAAATTTTAGCAAAAAACTTTTTCATAGAAATCTCCGTGTAAACAAAAGGGCAAAATGCCACTTATATAATTATAATAATAGCGTTACTATTATACAAAATAATTGGTTTTATTGCAATAGTTTTTTCGCAACTTTCAAAAATAATTACACTAATTTTTTCAAAATTCGCCGTTTTTAAGCGTCAAAAGACAAAAATTCGATAACCGCCCTTATCTCGTCTTCTGGTTTTCCACCTAAAACGTTAAACACAAGAACAGGCCTTTCGTCGAAAGTTAAGGTTACTTTTTCTTTAAAATCTTTAAGGCGTTTGGTAATTTTGCCGTCCCTTAAACTCTCTAAATTTTTAAGCGTTAGCCTGCAAACGTTAAGCGAAACTTGAAGTTTAACCGCTTCCACTTGCGCCGCCTTTTCCTTAACCGTTGCAATATCAATAAGCGTCGTAACCGCTTTGGGAATAGCGCCGAATTCTTCAGTTAAAGAGTTAATAACCCTTACCCTATCCCCTTCGGAATTTATTTCCGCTATGAGTTTATACGCTTCCATACGAGTTTTTTCACTCTCAATATAACTTTCGGGAATATACGCATCCGCCTTAATTTCAAGTTCAAGTTCGGCGTTCTTAGTAACTTCGCCAAGTTCTTCTTTTAAAAGTTTACTGTAAAGTTCGTAACCAACCCTATCGAGATGACCGTGCTGTTCTTTACCTAAAACGTTGCCCGCACCCCTGAGTTCTAAATCTCGCATAGCGATTTTATAACCGCTACCCATTTCGGTATATTCCATAAGGGCGGATAAACGCTTGTAAGACGCGTCCGTTAAAATCTTGCCTTCCGTGTAAGTAAAGTACGCGTACGCCATTAAATTTCCACGACCTACCCTACCTTTTAATTGGTACAGGGTGGAAAGCCCAAGCCTATCGCTACTTTCAACGATTAAAGTGTTAGCCCTTGGAATATCTATTCCGTTTTCAATAATGGTGGTGGCAATCAAAACGTCCGCTTCGCCGTTATAGAAACGCATAATGCTGTTTTCAAGTTCCCTTTCGGGCATTTGGCCGTGCGCCACTATTATCCTTGCCGACGGAACTATTTTCCTTACCTTTTCCGCAAACAAATAAATATCTTCAACGCGGTTGTAAAGAATGAAGGTTTGGCCGTTTCTTGAAAGTTCCCTACCAACCGCGTCTTTTATCAAACTATCGGTAAGTTCGGAAACAACCGTTTGAACGGGTATTCTCTGCTTTGGTGGAGTGTTAATAGTGCTTATATCTCTAATTCCAGATAAAGACATATGCAAAGTTCTCGGTATCGGCGTTGCCGATAAAACTAAGGTGTCAACATTTTCTTTCAAGAGTTTTAACTTTTCTTTATGCTCAACGCCAAAGCGTTGCTCTTCGTCTACGATTAACAAGCCTAAGTCTTTGAACTTTATATCCTTTGAAAAAAGCCTATGCGTGCCGATAACTAAATCAACTTCGCCGTTTTCTATCTTTTGAACGAGTTCTTTTTGCTGTTTAGCCGTTCTAAACCTGTTTAAAACGCCTATCCTAACGCCAAAGCCTTCAAACCTACCAACAGCAGTTAAATAGTGTTGCTCGGAAAGTATCGTGGTGGGGGCAACCATTGCAACCTGCTTGCCGTCCATAATTGCCTTAAAGCAAGCCCTTAACGCAACTTCCGTCTTACCAAAGCCAACGTCGCCACACAAAAGCCTATCCATAACTTTTGCGCTTTCCATATCCTTTTTTATTTCTTCAATAGACGCTATTTGGTCTTCCGTTTCTTCAAAGCCGAAAGAGTTTTCAAACTCTAAACTCAAAGCGTTATCTTCCGAAAAGGCATAGCCTTTTAAACTCTTTCTTTCGTTATAGAGTTTTTTAAGGTTGATGGTCATTTTAGCAATCGCTTGCTTAACCCTTTCCTTAATTCTTTCAAATTCGCCGTTGCCAATTCTGTTTAGCGTGGGCGTTTCGTTACCGCCGAGATATTTTGAAAGCCTATCCATTTGGTCGGTGGAAACGTAAAGCCTATCACCGCCCGCGTATTCAAGTTCAACGTAATCCTTTCCGCCTTCAACGGTGTTTATTCTCTTAACCCCTTTAACGAGACCGACGCCAAAGCGTTCGTGAACGGCAAAACCGCCTACTTCCGGCGCGGTAAACACGTCGCCACGCTTTTTCTTAACCGATTTTGCTTGGGATTTTTTAACGAACATATCGCCCGTGCCGATAACTGCAAGGTTCGTGTCGTGTGAGATAAAACCGCTATCTAAAGCAAGCGTAGTTACCAAAATACCAGTCGTATCGCCCGACACGTCTTCCGCAAATTTAACGGGGATTTTATTTTCTAAAAGTTTATAGTAAACTTTTTCCGCTTGCGAATAATCGCCTGCGCATAAAACTACCGTATAACCAACGACGCTCCAAGCCTTAACGTCACGACACAAATCGTCCGACTTTAAAAAGTATCTTTCAACGGGCGTAGAGCGAATATTATAAGTCTTTATCGGGTTAAAAAACGGAACTTTCGCCGTTAGCGATTGAACGGCTAAGCATCTATATTCCGATAAGAGTTCAACGACGAATTCATCGCTTGAAAGGCTGTTTGAAATAAAATCGAACCCGTCGCCCGAACGCAAAAGCCCGTCAACCCTTTCAACCTTTTCTTTGTGGTGATAAACTAAGTTTTCGTAAGTAATTTTGCTCTCGTCAAACACCACTACCGTATCTTTAGAAAAATACTTGGTGAAATCGTGAGTGGCGTTTTTAATAAGCGGAAAAATATATTGAAGCGAAGGGTCGTAAAGGTCGGTTTCAAGCCTATCAACGATTTTGTTGTATAAAACTTTAGCCTTTTCGCCAACTATTAAGTTGCCGTACTTTTTAAGCGATTTTTTAAGTTCTTGCTTAATAAAGTCCACTTCGCTTGGGTCTATCAATATATCCGTTGCCTGAACGACGGATACTTTTTTTAACTCTTCCCCGTCGCACTTAATACTTTCGAGCGTATCCCCGAAAAAGTCTAAACGCACGGACTTTTCTAAATTGATTGGGAAAACTCTTAAAGTGTCCCCCCGAAGCGAGAAAGAGCCTTGAACTTCAGCAACTTCATCACGCGTGTAACCAAGTTTTATAAGCGACGACGAAACTGAAGAAAGTTCGTACTCGCCGTTTACTTCAAACTCTAAAACTTTCGTTTCAAGCGGAAATAATTGCATAAGCGCTTCAAAAGTGGTTACGGTTACTTCCGCACCCCTTTTAATCTCGCTAATTGCGGTTAAACGCTTAAATAAATGCTCTTTATCAAAAGCCGATTTAAATAAAAGCCCGTCGTCTTTAGCGGGAAGATAAACGGCTTTTTTGCCCGTTATTTGAGAAATTTCACCTGCGAATTTTTTAGCGGTAATTCCGTCTCTAACAACGAATAAAACGGGGGCGTTAAAGGAACTAACGAGCCTTGATTTTTCGGCAAAATTAACGCCGAAAACTGCGGTGGGAATACCACCGCAGACGCCACTTACTATTTCGTTGTACTCGCCCCCGAAACGCTCGGAGCAAATAAGACTTTTTATCATTTTTAACCGTTAAATTTATTCATTACAATATCTATTTTTTCGCCTTTTATAAAGGATAGAGCGGCATTTGACGCCTTGTCAATCGCGCTGTCGAAATCATCTTTGTTTTCGGGTTTTAAATTGGATAAAACGTAATCTATTATATCCCCTTTAAAATCTATCGGCTTACAGCCTATCCTAATTCTTGGAAAGTTAACGCTTGAAAGCATATTTACAACGCTTTTCATACCGTTGTGAGTACCGGCAGAGCCTTTAGCCCTAATTCTAATACTACCGATTTCAATATCTAAGTCGTCGTAAATCACCAAGATATTTTCAACGGGGATTTTATAAAAGTTTGCAATACTTTGAACGCTTTCGCCACTTAAATTCATATAGGTATGCGGTTTTAGTAAAACGACTTTTTCCTTACCTACGGAAGTTATCGCGTACACGCCCTTGTGCCCCTTTTTATCAAAGGTTACGCCGAGTTTTTCGGCAAGCGAGTCAACGCCCATAAACCCTAAGTTGTGTATATTGTTTTTATACTTTGCATCGGGATTGCCGAGCCCTACGACTAAATACATATCTTTTCCCCTTTTATTACGATAAAATTATACTCTATTTCTCTTTTTTTTGCAACTAATCGTTTACATTATTGAAAATAAATGTTAAAATACCTTTACCATTTAATTTTAGAGGTTTGTTATGGATTTAAAAATTCTTTACGGCGATAATTGTAAAATTGAAGAAAAGGTTAATAGAATAAAAAATCTCAAAGGCGTTTTTTTAGAAAACGAAAAGGTTGAGCCTACTCACGTGTTCTCTTCTTCTGGTCGCGCGGAAATCTTAGGCAATCACACCGACCATAATCACGGGCTCGTGATGGTAGCGTCTATCTCGTGTGACGTTGTTGCCGCGGTAAGAAAAAGGGACGATAATATCGTTAAAATTTGTTCCGAAGGCTATCCCCCCGTTGAAATTGATATAACCGATTTAGAAGTAAAACAATCGGAACTTGGAAGGTCGGATGCACTTGCAAGGGGCGTTACCAAAGCAATCGTTGACCGCGGGTTTAAAGTTAACGGATTTACCGCTTACACCACTTCCAATATTTTTAAGGGCGCAGGCGTTTCTTCTTCCGCCGCCTTTGAAGTTTTAGTTGCGGAAATTTACAATACTTTATACTTAAACGGAGCGTTATCGGACGTTGACCGTGCGGTTATTTCTCAATTCGCCGAAAACGTTTATTTTGGAAAACCTTGCGGATTACTCGACCAAAGCGGAATATCTATCGGCTCACTCGTTAAACTTGATTTTAACAAGCCCACCGAACCGAAAATCAACAAACTTCAAGCGCCTAAAGGCTACACTTTAGTTATCACTAACACGGGTGGCAATCACGCAAGTTTAACCGAGCATTATGCGGCTATAAGGCGAGAAATGGAAGAAGTTGCAAGTTTCTTCGGTAAAAAAGTTCTTCGTGACGTTCCTAAGAGCGACTTCAACAAAATGCTCCCCACCTTAAAGCGCAGATTCTCTGGTAGAGCAATACTTCGCGCCCTTCACTTCTATCAAGAAAACGAAAGAGTTTTAACTGCTGAAAAAGCGCTTTTACACGGCGATACGAAAACTTTCTTAAAAGCCGTTAACGATTCGGGAACTTCAAGTTTAACCTTGCTTCAAAACTGCTACGTTCCAGGTGATATTAAACAACCGGTCGTTCTTGGTATAGAATTATCTAAAGATTTTATTAAAGACGGCGCGGTTAGAGTTCACGGCGGTGGCTTTGCCGGTTCTATTTTAGCATTCGTAAACGATAGCGAAGTGAAATCTTACGTTCAATTTATGAAAAAACTTTTCGGGGATAGCAACGTGTTTGAAGCGTCAGTTCGCTCAATCGGTACAACCCTTATCGAAGGCATTTAACAATTTAATGTAAAATAAGACAATATATCTTAAATATCAACCACCTTACCGTGTTAAAAACAAAGTTAAGGTGGTTTTATTATGAAAAAAATTAAGTTTACTTATTCTTCGGCAATAAAATTTATTGTTCCCTCCGTTTTTTGCTTTTTGCTAAACGGAATTAGCAGTAGTTCTTTTTTAAGCGTTCCCCTGTTTTTATCCCTTTTATACGTGGGGTTTAACCCGCTTTCATCGGCAATATCTTTTATTGCTCCATTCCTGATAACTTTAAGCGTTAAAAAAATCTTTTCGGCGGTGGTAGTGGCAGTCGTTATCTGCCCCGTTTTCGCGCTTATTAGAAAAAACAAAACGCAAGTGGGCGCAAAAATTATTCCCATATCGCTACTTGCCGTTTTACCGTTTATTTTGCTTGAGCAAGAAAGTATGGTTAAAAACGCCGTTCAAGGTGGACTTTCTATTTTGCTAACGCTCGTTTTCATATCGTCGTCAAGAGTGATTTTTATAAAGAATTTTAAGTATAAATGCGCCACGGAAGAAATCGTTTGCCTTGCTATATTTTCTTTCGTTTTAGGCTTGGGAATTATAAACGAATGGGGGTTTAACGCCTACCGCTCGGTTGCGATTTTTATAATACTTTGCTCGTCGCTTATATTTTCAAGTGGAACTTGCGTGGCGATATCGTTAATTTTGGCGCTTTCTCCGTCCCTTCTAAGTTTAAACACAACTTACTTTGCTTCCCTTCCGTTAACGGCACTCGCCGTTTTATTGTCCAATAAAAAATCTAAACTTCTAAGTTCCATAATCGCGATTTTAAGTGACTTAACCTATTTAGTTCTTTTAAATTTTTACGGCGCGTTTTACTATACGGACGTACTCTACGGCGTAATTCCACCGTGTTTATTTTTATTCCTACCGTCTAAACTTTTTGAAAGTTTAAAAAAGAAAGCGGATAGCCTTAGCGAAACGACTCTTTCTAAATACGCCGTTAATAGAACTCGCCTTTCTCTATCGCAAAAACTTTACGAACTTGCAGGCGTTTTTAACCAAATGAAAAAGGGGTTTGAGTCGCTTAAAAAAGAAACTTGCTCAGGTGAAGAAATCTTTTATAAAATGACGGACGAAGTGGTGATGAACGTTTGCGAAAGTTGCCCGTCGTTCGAAGCGTGCAAAAGCAAACGGCTACCCGACCAAGAAGAACTCAAAAACATTATTTCCGTGGGCGCGGCAAAGGGGCGAATTTCACTTATTGATTTAACTAAAAAATTCGTTTCGGAATGTGGCTACGTAAACTCGGTTATTTTTGAAATTAATTCTTTAATTACTAAGTACCGCGAAAAAGTTAAACAAAGCGAAGAGATTGCTAACGGAAAAGAACTTATAACTATGCAATCGGGGGGCGTTGCAGCCGTTCTTAAAAACCTTGCCCTTGATTTTTCAAAGAGTTTATCAATTAGCGACTCTATCGAAAAAACGGTTAGCGACGCACTTAAGAAAAACGGGATAATTTTTAAAGAGATTATGGCGCTTGAAAACGATTTTTCAACCGAAATCAATCTAACTTTAGATATTGAAGAAATGAATATCTCAAAAATTGAAAGCGTAATATCAAGCGCGCTCAACTTAAAAATGAGCGTGGCTTTAAGAACTTCGCTATCACTCACCACTTGTTCGATAACGCTTCGCCCCGCTCCCGTGCTTGACGCTGCGTTTGGATTATCTTCTACTAAAAAATTCGGCTCGGATAAAAGTGGCGATACTCATTCCTTAGTAAAAATCGACGAAGGTAAATTTATGGTGTGCTTATCCGACGGAATGGGTAGTGGCGATTTAGCAAATAGAACTTCCGAAACGGCAATATCTCTTATCGAATCGTTCTACAAGGCGGGAATTGACGGCGATTCCGTACTTGGCATAGTGAATAAAATTTTAGCAATCGGAACGGACGAGAGTTTTTCGGCTATGGATATTCTTTCCGTCAACCTATTTGACTTAACTTGCAATTTTATAAAAATCGGCTCGCCGTCAAGTTACCTTATCACCGAGCAAAGCATTCAAATTATCGACGGAAACTCCCTTCCGCTCGGCATTTTAGACGAACTAAAGCCGACGAACTTGTCCGTACCCCTTACCGAAGGGGCAACCGTTTTAATGATAACGGACGGCATTTCCGACGCTTTCGGTTCGTCAACCGATATCATAAACTATCTTAAAAACCTAAGGTCTTTAAACCCCCAAAAACTTACAGACGACCTTTTAGATTACGCGCTTAAACAAGAAAACGGCCACCCGCGTGACGATATGACGGCGGTTTGCGTAAGAATTTTTAAAAAGGCGTCATAACCATCTTGAAATTTTATAAAGGCGGGATATAATAACGGTGCGTCTGGAAAAAATTAAGGGGTGTGGTTGCGTGGGCGAACTTATAATTAAAACTGAATATCTAAAAAGAGTTCTTAGCGCCAAAACGGCTGTGGCGATAAATAGGCACGCCACTCACCTAAAAGGAAGGCGTTATGAACGATATTCAAATCCTTGCATCGTTTCTTCAAAATTACGGAATTGACGTAATCGTACTTGGCGTTCTCGTTTGCTTGTTGACGGGTTTAATCAAAAAAATTATTCCCGAAAGCCTTAAAAATTTTATAGGGCTTATTCCCTTTATTGCGGGCGTTTTACTTTACGCTTCGTATTCCTTCTTGTTTTTTAAAAACTTTTTATTTTCCGAAATCGTCAACAAAGGTATACAAACGGGAGCAATAGCAACTTTAATTTACGCTTTTTCCAAGCAAATAAGGTTAGCTGGCGGAGATATTAACAAATCAATTTCCAACCTTTTAACAGGAATTTTATCGTCAAAGACGATAAGTGAAGTGGTAAAGGTTATTAAAACCAACTTTTCTCACAACTCGACAGATGACGAAAAAATCGAACGAATTACCGAAATTTTAAAAGAAACGAAAGACGTTTCCGACGACGTTAAAGAAGTTGTCGTTAAACTTATTTTACAAACGCTTAGCGAAAAGAAAAAATAATTTTATAAGAAACGGGGGGCGGAGAGATTTTCTAAATCTCCGCCTTTTTGTATATTCTTTTATAAATTATACAAATTATCCGTATGAATATTTCTAAAAATTTACGAGAAACGGTTGAAAAAATTAAAACAATCGTCTACGCCGACGATATTATTTTTTACGAGTTTTTAGCAGGCGAAAAAAACGCCGTTATTATTTACGCGGAAGACTTATCCGATAAAGAAATCATAGGTAAGCAAATCGTTCGCCCTATGCAAAACGCAAGTAAGTTTAACGAGTTTGATGATTTTTACCGCTATATAAATCTTCCCGAATGCGAAACTCTTTCAACTACTGAAGAAGTTGTTGAAAAAGTTCTTGCAGGCGATAGCGTTATCTTGGTTGACGGCATAGATAACGGAATTTCCGTTGCAACGAGAAAGCCCGCGTCAAGAGCGGTAACCGAACCGCCGACCGCGTCTATTTTAAAAGGCCCGCGCGAAGGCTTCGTTGAAAACGCGCAAGTAAATATGAGTTTAGTTCGCCAAAGAATTAAATCGCCAAAGTTAAAATACGAAAAACTAACGGTGGGAAAACTTAGCAAAACGATGGTTGGTTTAGTTTATATCAAAGGTGTTGCAAACGACGAATTAGTTAAAACTCTTCGCGATAAAATAAACGATATATGCGTAGACGGAATTATTGATAGTTCCTATATTATAAAAAGCATTTCCGATAAAAAAACTTCTATGTTTAAGCAAGTGGGAAGTACCGAAAAACCCGATATTTTCGCATCAAAACTTTTAGAAGGAAGAGTGGGTATTATCGTTGACGGCTCGCCCATCGCACTCACCGCTCCGTTTATTCTTCTTGAGGACTTTCAAAGTAGCGAAGATTACTATATAAACACCTATAGGGCGAATTTCTCAAGAATTTTAAGGCTTATTGCGGTGGTGTTAAGTATAATGCTACCTGCGTTTTTCGTTGCTGCGCAACTGTTTCACTTGCAGTTTATTCCGCTCGCGTTTTTGCTAACGATAGTAGGAAGTATTAAGGGTATTCCCTTATCGCCGAGCGTTGAAATGTTCGTTACGCTTTTAATTTTTGAAATACTAAACGAAGCAAGTATAAGAATGCCGAGATACGTTGGAATTGCAATGAGCGTCGTTGGGGCGCTCGTGCTTGGGGAAACAGCCGTTAACGCAGGGGTCGTTTCAACTCCAACGATTATGATTATAGCCCTCTCTGGGATATGCTTTTACGCCGTGCCTGACCTTAACGAAACGCTATCCGTTTTAAGAATAATGTTTTTAACTATTGCAGGGTTTATGGGCGGTTACGGAATAATACTTTTAAGCGCGGGATTGCTAACCTACCTTTGCGCTTTCGATAGTTTTGGAACGCCGTACACGTCCCCCTTAGCGCCACTTAATTTAAACGATTTGCAAGACGGAATTATTATGAATTTTTACGCCGAACAAACTATGCGCCCAGAGTTTTTAAACTGCAAAAATAAAAGGAGAAAGAGATTTGACAACCAATAAATCAATTAGCATTCGCCAACTTTGTTTTATTATAATCGCACTATTTTCAATATCTAAATTCTACGTTTTGCCAGCACTCGTTTCAGGCGTTTCGGGTGAAGCGGGGTTTACCGCGGTTGCTTTTAACTTTTTAATTGACTTAATTTTGCTACTCGTTTGCTTGTTCGTAACAAAAAACTCAAACGAGCCACTTTATGAAACTTCCATTTCTATATTTGGAAAAACCCTTACGGATATAACTTTTATTTTATACGCCATTTACTTTTTTATAAAAGCGTTTATTCCCCTTATCGAACAAAAAAACACGATTAGTTTAACCTTTTACGAAAGCCAGCCCACCCTTTTGATATTTATGCCCTTTTTTATAGTCGGGTTTTATATCGTTAAAAAGGGAATTAACGCATTTTCAAGAAGCGTGGAAATAGTCTTTTGGATATTTATTCTTGCTATGCTTATAATTTTCGCTCTTTCCGTTCCAGCAGGAAAATACGGGGCTCTCCTTCCGATTATTCAACCGCCAAGAAAAATATTTAACGGCTCGTATAAATCTCTCATTTGGTTTGGCGACCCGTTAGTCGTTTTATTTTTAGGAAGTTATTTATCCTCTAAAAAGAACCTTTATAAAAATACTATTATCTCATTTGTGATTTCAGCGGTAGTAACCGTTTTATTAGTAGCCGTTTTTTACGCCGTTTTCGACAGCATCGCCGAAAGGCAATATTACGCGCCTATAAAAATGAGCAAGTATTCAATAACCCTTTCAAATATCGGCAGGCTCGATTATTTGGGTTCGGTTATGTTTTCGCTCGTTAGCATTTATTCTATATGCTTGCCACTTTTGATATCCGCGTCGATTATAACGAAAGTTTTTAAGTTAAAACGCGAAAATTTTATATCGCCGTTTATAATCGTTTTTTTACAAGCCGTGCTCATCTACTTTTTTCAAAACGAAATCTTTAAAAGCATAGCGTTCGTTCAAAAATATTTTCTACCGTTTTTTATAGTTATGGCATACCTTCTTCCTTTTGCGTTTGCGGTTGCCGTGGCTATAAAAAATAAAGTTAAACGGGGGGCTTATGTTTAAGAGAGCAAAGTTTTATCTTATTATATTTGCAATAGTGTTTATAAACTTTTTAACGCTTGACTTTTTACTCATTGACGTTGAAAAAACCGCCCTAATAGTCGCTATTGGGATAGATAAAGTGGAAGAAGGCTATGAAGTTACCGCTCAAATTGCCGTGCCTGAAGCGACCAACCAATCAACTAAAAGTAACGAAAGCGTTATCTACGCTAAAGGCGATACTTTATACGATGCCGTTTCAGAAATAGGTAACCGAACGGGGTGGTATCCTAAACTGAGTTTTTGCAATCTTATAATTATTGGAAATTCCGTTTTTGAAGAAAACGTAATGGGAGTCGTTGACTTTTTCGTGAGATCGTATAAGGTGGAAGACTCGTCTATTTTATGCGCAAGTGAAAAGTCGGCTAAAGAACTACTAATGAGTATTTCTCCGCTCGATAATATTTCAAGTTTCGCGTTAACTAAAATTTTCGTAAGGGACCATAGCAACGCTAGCGCCATTTTATCAACGACGGTTAAGGACTTTTCTATTTTTTACTATTCCCCGTCAAAATCAGGGTTTATGCCAGAAGTTAAAATGGTGGATACCGAAGATAAAGGCAACAACACTTCAAACGCTTCTTCTCTAACTAGCAATAGCGGTTCAAGTGGCGGTGGCGAAAAACAAAACACGCCGGTAGTTTACGACGCTGAGTCCTGTCTGCTTTTTTACGACGGAAAATTAGTTGGTAAACTTTCGGGCGACGAATGTTTATTCTTTTCTATGTTTAATAAAAATGCTAACGACGCGTATTTTACCCTTCACGTTACCGATGACGACGGAAATAGCGGAAAAGCGCTTATAAGCATAAAGAAATCAAGTTCACGCCTTAAACTCGTTAAGGAAGACGGCTCGTTTAAACTAAAAGGGGAACTTAAAATGCGAATTAAAATTTCCGATACGGATTTTCCGCAAGAAATGAAAGAAATTGCAACAATCGGTAGACTTAACGAAAAAATGCTCTCAAAAGCGGAAGAATACGTTACGAACACGCTTTACTCAACCTTTCAAAAAACGAAAAACCTTGGCGCCGATATATTTGAAACGAAAATTATGCTTTATAGAAAGTTTAATAAAGACTATGCTAAATATCAAAGCGATTTTTTAAAAAATTTAACGGCGGAATTTAAAGTTTCTTGCCAAAACTATATTTAAGGTTTATAATAACCTTATGAGATACGATAAAATTTTATTTGACCTTGATAATACACTAATAGATTTTGACGATGCCGAAAAAAACGCTTTATTTTTAAACTTTGAACAGTTTAATATTCCTTACAAAGAAGAATACAACCCTTTATATCACGAAATAAACGATAAACTTTGGAAAAAATTAGAACTTGGCGAGATTGAAAGAAGCAAACTCAAAACTCAAAGATTTGAAACGCTATTTAACCTTATAGGCGTTAGCGGTATAGATACCAAAGCGTTTAACGACCATTATCTTATCAATTTAGGCAAAGGCAGAAAACTTTTACCAAACGCTTATGAAACGGTTAAGGGGGCTTTCGACCTTGGCGCTAAGTGTTACCTTATAACTAACGGCGCAACTTCCGTGCAAAACTCAAGGCTTAACGGTCAAGAGTTTATGAAATTTATCTTAGGTATTTGCATTTCCGAACAAGTAGGAGCAAAAAAGCCTGACAAGGAGTTCTTTGATAAAGCGTCCAAAATCTTCGATATAGAGTTTGACGATAAAACCCTTGTGGTTGGGGACAGTTTGTCCAGCGATATCCAAGGCGGAATTAACGCAGGTATTGATACTTGTTATATAAATCGTAAAAACACGCCTAATACAAGCGAAATTAAACCAACTTACGAAGTTGATAATATAATAAAAGTTTTAGATATAATAAAATAAAAAACGGAGCGACTTCGCTCCGTTTTTAGTTTGAAAATTATTTGATAGATATGATAATATCTCCAGTATCGGTTTTTATTTCACAAATTCCACCGATAGTAGTTTGAGGAACGTTTTTTCTTCCTGTATCCGTATGAGCAGAGAATATTTTGCTTGATAAAAGCGTTCCGGTAACGTCGCCAGTATCAGTTTCAACGTGAATTTCGTATGCGTCGGAATCGTTAAACTTTACGTCGCCGGTAGACGTTTTTATATTAAAATTATTGCTTGCGATAACGCTTGATAACGTAACGTCACCAGTAGACACTTTAATTTTAACGCTATTTGCGGTAACGTTACTTACTTTTACGTCGCCTGTTGAAGTGATTATGTCGATTGAGTTAGCGGTTGCATTTTCAACTTTGATATCGCCCGTTGAAAGTTTAATTTTAATATCGCTTACAGTAGCGTTTACGGTAACGTCACCAGTAGAATTTGAAATATCGATAGTTTTGAACTCAAAGTCGCTAGGTATTACTATATCACCTGTGGACGCTTTGATATTTAACGCATCGTAACTATTTTTAGCAAGATAAACGGTAAGTTTAGGACTATTAAAATTGATGCCAAAATAATCGAAGAACTTTCTTTCGTCGTTACTTTCTATTTTTAGCACGTTATCGCTAACTAAAACGCTATGTTTTATCTTTTCTTGCTCAAAGCACTCAATCTTACACTTACCATCGCTTGCTAAAACAAAGGTTATATCGTCGGTGTCAACGTCTATTAAGATACTATTAAAATTATCGGTTACTTGATAAATATTAGTTTCAAACTTTGAAGTTGATAAGTTTTTAAAATCCCAGTTAAGTGAGTTCATAGCGATACAAAAAATTACACCGCCTATTAAAACTAAAGTGCTTGCAATAATAATTTTAACCCTTTTTAACATTAGCAAGCCTCCTTATTTATAAGTTTTTTCTTACCTTTAAAAATTAACTTTTTAATAACACCGCCCAACCATTTAGTAATTTGCTTACACGCATAATAAAATAAAATGGTGAGCCCTATCGATGCAACACCTAAACCTATATAAGCAACGCCCACTGCTCCGCTTTTAAAGGCTACGACCAACCCAAAAACAACAGAACAAAGTGAAACTGCAATAAACGACACAAACACCGCCCATAGCGAAATAACAACCGCCCAAAGCGAAACGTAAAGCGACAAAACTACTGCAAAAAGTGATATTAAAATTGAAAACCAGATGGGAGAACCTATTATTAAAAGCGCTAATTCCCAACGTTTAATCGCCCTATTGCGCTTTATTTTGCTATTTAGCACTTTAACTAACGGAATATCTGAAACTATTTGTTCGGCGATATTATCAATAGGCCCAATATCAACTACCGCTTGCTCTTCGGAAAAACCTTCTTCGATGCGGTCGTCAATCATTTCTATATAAAAATTAATTCTCTCTTCTACTTCATCTTTTGGTAGATTTGATAATTTTGACTTTAGTTTTATAATAAACTCTTGCTTAGTCATTACCACTGCCCCCCTTCGTTACGAACTGATAAATCATCATAACTTCACGCCATTCGCTTTTAAACTCTTCAATACGCTTAACACCTTGCTTTGTTATATGGTAATACTTGCGAAGCCTACCATTATGCTCGGAAGTTTTTACCGTTAACATATTTGAAAGTTCTAAACGCTTGAGTATCGTATATAAAGTGGATTCACTCATTTCAATATACGGCTTCATATCTTTTATAATTTTATAGCCGTACGAATATTCGTTTTTAATAGCCGCTAAAACGCAAACGTCAAGCAAACCCCTTTTCAACTGTATATCCATAGCATACTTCTCCTTACGCAATACATCATATCACGAAGTATATACACTGTCAAGCGTTTTTTAAAAAAAGCGGTAATAAAATTGTTAATAAAAACTAAAAAACGGAGCGATTTGCTCCGTATTTTTAGTTATTAAACGCTACGCGTTGTTATGATTTTTACTAATGTAAAAAGTTTGTGGATTTGTTTTTTATTAAGGTATATGCAAAAATTTTTTAAGACCTTAGAAACAAGTAGGGCAATACGAAATAGTCCGCAAAATGATTTTGAACTACCCTTTTGCCTTTATGCTTCGTTAAACCACATTGAAAATGGGGTTTACCATTATCTTCGTGCTTTGCCTTGCCTAAATGCAAAATCTTTATCTCAAAATTGCTTCGCACCTACAAGGGCGTTAATTTGAGTAGATTTTGACAAAGGCGACTGCAGTCGTATACAAATACTACAAACGAGCATTTGTTGAAAGATGCTTAAATTCCCGCCCTTGTAGGCAATTTGCGGATTATTCCGTATTGCCCCAAGGCTCGTAAAGGTTTGTGGACTGAACTAACCTTGTTGGTTGTGAAGGTCACAATACCTTTGCAGTAAACGAAGTATTGCGAAGTTTATAAGGGATTAAAATTGCGTTTATAGTGAAACAAATACTGTTGGATATAACCTGAATAATTCGTAAACTCATTTTCAAACCACTCGGTAATTTTTTTGCGGTCTTTTATAGTTCCGTTAAAATCTTCGATATAAATTTTTTCAATCCAAGTGTCAACGGGGAAAGCAGAAGTTCGATAAAAACCGAATAGGCGGATGCAGTTTGCAACTTTATCGCCAACACCAGTTATAGAAACGAGTTCTTTATAAAGGCTTTCATCGGAAAGGGCTGAAAGTTTAAAAATATCAAAGCCGTTATTTATTTTGGATATAAGTTCAATAAAATATCTTCCACGGTAGCCAAAACCCAACTCTTTATAGTCGCTTTCGGTTAAGGTTGCCATTTGCTCGGCTGTTGGGAAAGCGTAATATTCGCCGAACGGTGAAGAGAGTTTTGAGCCGACTTTTTCACAAAGTTTTTCAATAGTTTGAGTTATTCTTTTTATATTGTTATTTTGCGAAATAATAAAACTAAAGAGCATTTCAAAAGAATTTTGCTTTAAAATTCTAATACCTTTGCCTAAGTTTGCGGAAGTTAAAAGCGTTTTATTTCCGTATGAAACGGCAAAGTTAAAGATTTTACTATAATCGGTTGAAAGGTCGAAAAAGTTAAAGAAATAGTCTTTATCTTCCGTTTCGATAATAGTTCTATCTTCGGCGGTATAGACGTAGCAAATTTTATCATTTGATACGACTAAATAGCCGTTATTAAATTGTTTATAACGAAACGTTTGCCCACAAGAAAGGGTATCTAATGGGTTGAAATACTCGTTTGGGAATATGATTTTATCCATAAGTTTAAAAGAAAAAGCGTAAAATTATTTACGCTTTTTAGTTATATGCAAAACGCTGTTTTGCGATGTGGATTTTATTTGTTTATTACAACTTGAATAAGACGTTAAAAACGAGCAAGGCGGTTATTCTAGCCAAAGTACGCGTACTCCTTGTACGGAATCTTTGGCTAAATTGCCGATTTGCGAAGTTTATAACGGCTTATTCGCCATCGTTGTAGTATAAAATACCTAAGGTGTGCTCACCACAGTGCGCGCAAATAGTACAACCCGCTTGAGTTTCGTAAATATTTTCAAAGCCAACGTCGCTGATTGCCTCACGAGCAGCATTAACCATCTCTTCAGTTGCAGAAGAATAAGTGATGAAACAAATGGTCTTATCGGGAGTGTTAAACTCACTTAACACGTCTTTACAATACTTTTTGATAAGAGCGGGCATATTTCTTCCAATATACTTTTTACCGCTGTGCATCTTACCGTCAGTAACCACGATTTGTGGGCGAATACCCGCTGCTTTACCGAATAAGAACGCAGTTGACGAGCATCTACCACCCTTGTGAAGATAATCGAGTTTTTCAACGATAAAACTTGCTTGAACGGCAGGAACTCTCGCTTTAATTTTTTCAACGATAACGTTGATATCACTTTCAGTTTCGGTAAGTTTTCTTGCATACATTGCTTGAATGCCCACGCCCGTAGATAACGACTTACTATCAATAACTATAACCTTACCACCAAACTCTTTTGATGCAGTTACGGCGTTATTGTGAGTAGCGCTCATTTGCGAAGAAATGTTAAAGTGGATAATATATTCGTAGCCTTCGTCAAACATTGCTTGGAAACGCTCTTTATAAAGTTCAGCGTTTGCAGCGTTGGTTTTGGGAAGAACTTTAGTTTCTTCAACGTACTTGAAAATACCTGCGGGAGTAATAGAACCATCGTCAAGATATTCATCACCGCCAAGCACTACGCCAAGGGGGATAACCTTTATATCATATTGTTTAAGTAATTCCGGTGTTAAGTCTAAAACGCTATCTGCTGAAATTGCTATTTTCATAAAATTTCTCCTTTGATAAAAAAATCAACGCTATTATTTTACTAGAAAAATGAATTTTTGTCAAGTATAAGTAAAAGTATCAATTTTACTTGAAAATATCTTGAAGTAGTGGTATATTAAATATATATTTAAATTTTCAAGGAATTATAATATGTTTGAAATCGTTTACAAGAAAATTCTTAACCCGACGGTTACTTTGATGGATATTAAAGCACCGCTCGTTGCAAGAAAGGCACAGCCTGGTCAATTCATTATTTTAAGAGTTGACGAAGACGGGGAAAGAATCCCCTTAACCGTTGCAGGTTACGACCGTGAAAAAGGAACTATCCGCATTATTTTCCAAACGGTTGGCGCAACGACTTATAAACTTTCGCTTAAAAATCAAGGCGATTATATTCAAGATTTTTGCGGACCACTTGGAAAGCCTACGGAACTTGAAAACCTTAACAACGTTTTAATCGTTGGCGGTGGCGTTGGCTGTGCGATTGCTCTACCTATTGCTGAAGAACTTAAACGCCGTGGCGCAAAAGTTACGAGCGTTATTGGTTTTAGAACTAAAGACCTTTTGATTTTAGAAGACGAGTTTAAGGCTTGTTCTGACAAACTTATCGTTATGACTGACGATGGTAGTTACGGCACTCAAGGTAACGTTTGCGCGCCTATTAACGAAATGTTTGAAAGTGGCGAAAAGTTTGATAAAGTTATCACTATTGGACCGCTTATTATGATGAAATTCGTCGTTAACGCTGTAAAGCCGACTTGTATCCCGTGTGACGTTTCTATGAATCCGATTATGATTGACGGAACGGGAATGTGTGGAGGTTGCCGACTTACCCTTATTGAAAACGGCGAAAGAGTTACCAAGTTTGCCTGCGTTGACGGGCCTGACTTTGACGGTTACGCCGTTGATTTTGACGAAGCGATGGCAAGGGGCGTTATGTATAAAGATTTTGAGCGCCACGCATACGAAGACGCTTGCAATTTATTCAAGGGGGTAAAGTAATATGGCAAAATTCAATATGAGTTTAAAAAAGAACGAAATGCCTATGCAAGACCCTATTGAACGCGGTAAAAACTTTAAAGAAGTTGCACTCGGCTACACTCCTGAACTTGCTTTAGACGAAGCAATGAGATGCTTAGAGTGTAAAAACCCAACTTGCGTTCAAGGTTGCCCAGTAAACGTTGATATCCCCGGCTTTATTAGAAAGATTAAAGAAAACGATATAGGCGGTGCTTACGCCGTTATATCTAAAACGAGTTCTCTCCCCGCCGTTTGCGGTAGAGTTTGCCCACAAGAAACTCAATGCGAATCCAAATGCGTTAGAGCAATCAAGGGCGAACCCGTTGGTATTGGTAGACTTGAGAGATACATTGCTGACAACGCTAAAACTTGCGATATTGAAAAGGCTGAAAAGAACGGCCACAAAGTTGCGGTTGTTGGTTCTGGTCCGTCAGGCTTAACTTATGCTGGTGACCTTATCAAAATGGGTTATGACGTAACCGTATTTGAAGCGTTCCACACTGAAGGTGGCGTTCTTACGTACGGCATCCCTGAATTTAGACTTCCCAAGCAAATCGTAAAAGACGAAGTTAATAAACTTAAAAACTTAGGCGTTAAGTTTGAAACAAACGTGGTTATTGGTAGAACGATAAACATTGAAGAACTTTTTGAAGACGGTTATGAAGCAGTTTTCGTAGGTTCGGGCGCAGGTCTTCCTAACTTTATGAAGATTCCTGGGGAATCGCTTAAAGGCGTTTATTCGGCTAACGAGTTCTTAACGAGAAACAATCTTATGAAGGCTTATAAAACGGACGCTACAACCCCGATTATGAAGGGTGGAAAGGTTATCGTCGTTGGCGGTGGTAACGTTGCTATGGACGCGGCGCGTACGGCTCTAAGACTCGGTGCGGAAAAGGTTACTATCGTTTACCGCCGTTCTATGAACGAACTCCCCGCAAGGCGTGAAGAAGTTGAAAACGCCATTGAAGAAGGCATTGAATTTAACTTACTTACTAACCCCGTTGAAATTCTTGGCTTTAACAATCCCGACGATAAGCGTGACGTTAGAAACGGCTTTGTAACGGGCGTTAAATGTATTAAGATGGAACTTAGCGAGCCTGACGAAAAAGGCCGTAGAAGACCGGTTGCAATTCCTAATAGCGAGTTTGAAATTGAAGCAGACACGGTGGTTATGTCAATCGGAACTTCCCCCAACCCACTTATCAAGCAAACGACTAAAGGCTTAGAAGTTAACAAGTGGGGCGGAATAGTCGTAAATGAAGACGGTTTAACTTCGCTTGAAGGCGTTTACGCTGGTGGCGACGCTGTTACCGGCGCATCGACGGTAATCTCCGCTATGGGCGCAGGAAAGATTGCAGCAAAAGCAACTGACGAATATATTAAAAGCAAGGCTTAAAGCCTTGCTTTTTTAGTTATATGATATCTTAGATATCGTTATATGCGGACTTTCGTCCGCGTTATATTCACTCCGTGAGTTATATGCTACCTTTGGTAGCGTTGTGGATGTGTTCTATATAGAAATATTATCCATAACGCAAAACTTTTGTTTTGCATATAACTAAAACTAATTTAAGGCGTTAGTTGCAAGTATATCAAGGCTCGCGAAGATTGTGAGATGAGATTAACCTTGTTGGTTATCGAAGTCCACAACCAAAGCAGTAACGCAGATAGACGACGCAAATAACGTCTTAAATAAAAAATACTACGGGAAACGGCGTAGTATTTTTTTTGTTAGTGATAGTAAATCGTTAGTTTCAAGCAAGACTAGGCTCTCGAAAGTTATAGGCTGAGATAGACCTTGTTGGTCATCGAAGTCTATCACTTGAGAAGAAACAAAGTATTGCGACGGAAATAACGGTTTACGCAATAGCGTTTGCCCAAACAAGCTTACCTTCAACAACAGCCCACATACCGTTACCAGTAGCGCCAGTGAACGATGCGAATACGTCGTTGTTAGCAGTGTAAGCAGCTTGCATTTCAGCAGTTGTATTGTACTTAGATGCGCCAGGAACAACTACTTCACCAGTAGTACCAACGTTTGCATTGTTAACTTCTGCAAGCTTAGTTGCCTTCCAAGTGAAGCAAATTGCTTCTTTCCAAAGGTCAGCAGATTCAGTGAGAGCAACAGGAGCGTCGTCAACTACGCAAGTTGAACAAGTGCCTTCAGTAAGTGAGAATACTTGACCGCAAGAAGCACAGTAGTAACCCTTAACTGCATTTACATTTGAAGTTGTGTTAGCAATTGCAGCAAAGCCTGCTTTCATACCAGTAGGAATTGCTTGATCGCCGTATTCTTTGTTGCCTGCGTATAAGAAGTATGCTTCAGTTTGAAGCGGAGTACCAGTCCAACCACCGTTTCTAAGAGCGTGAGTGTAAGTACCGTCACCGTTATCAGTAGTCTTAAAGAAATGTCTAAGATTCGTACCTGCAGTATAAGTCTTACCAAGACCGCCACGACCAAGTGAAATGAAGTTGGTTACGGTATCAGCAATACCACTATTACCACGACGTAAGCTGTAGAATAAGGTTGCACCATAGTAACCACCAGCGCTTAAGGTTTCATCAGTAATACCTTCACCGTAAACTGCTTTGTTAGCAAATACAGCAGGATTAATTGATGAACCATATTGACGGTTATCTTCAATATCAACAACAACGTTGTTAATTACGGTACCCTTAGAGTTGGGTTCGTAAATAAGACCTGCCATAATATTGTTGTTATACCATGATACGTAGATATTTTCAATGAGCGCACCCTTATTGTAAGTATGTTGTGCTCCGAATTGAGCAATAACAGGCTTCCAGTTAGTACCACCAAGGTTGATAAGAGCAACGTTCTTAACGGTTGCAGGTTGCTTAATGTTAGCTTGAGCACCAGACGCTAACGAACCGAAGAGACCGTAGTTACTACCGATAGTTTGATTGAAGTCGATAGTATAACCAGCACCGTCGAAGATACCAGCAAAGCCTGCGTTACAAGAAACACCGTTCCAGTAAGATACGATTGTGCCAGCATCATTCTTAAGGTTTTTAGCAATATCACTATAATCAATATTGGTCCAAGTTGCTTTATCAATATTAATATTGTTACCAAGCTTATAGAAACCAAAGTTATTTAAGTTGTCTACACTGTAATCATAATCAAGAGCAGCAACAAGTTCTTTTTGATCTTCAATTACTGAAGTCCAGTAAACAACTTTTGTGAAGTTATAAACGATTTCTTCAGTTTCAACGATAACGCTGAATACTTGGCTTTCACTGATTAAGTTGTTGCGTT
The DNA here is from genome assembly GCA_045637965.1 of Christensenellaceae bacterium. Lineage (GTDB taxonomy): Bacteria > Bacillota > Clostridia > Christensenellales > Borkfalkiaceae > HGM11412. Next base: position 196,510 of record JAZUAK010000003.1, read on the forward strand.
CAGTGATACCAACGATCTTGCCTTCTGCGTAAGAAACGTCTTCACCTGCTACTTTTACAGAAAGAACTTCTTTTCCTTCAAGTACGGTGGTCATGAGTTCACCTTCAGCTGCGTCAAAATCAACAGCATCGGAAACGGTTACAACGGGTTTTTGGTTGTGCCATATAACTTGACCATTAACAATTTTGAAGAAACCAGTGTCAACAAGTGCTTGAACGTAATCAACGTCAGCTACTAATGCAGCATTGTTATCATAACGACGGATACCAGCAAGTTGATAAGTTCTCTTAACTGCGCCTTCTTCTTTTTCAGCTTCGATAGCTTCAGCAACGGTTGTTCCTTCTGCGTAATCGAATAATACGCTAAGAGCGGTTTCGTTTTCAGCGTAAGTTACGTTATTGATACCTGCATAACCAGAATTTGCGTTCTTATGAAGGTTAATAGGCATCGGAGATACTACGAATACGTTTTCGTATTTAGTGTTTCTATTGATAGGACTGGTGTGACCAGATAATGCACCGTAACCGTAAGCGTAAATATCATAGTAGGCTTCAGCGTTAGGTTTCTTAGCAGCTTCAAGGTAAGATTCAATAGTGTAATCTGCCTTCGGGAAGCTTACAACAACGTTCTTAAGAGATGCGTTAGAACCGTAGTTAGCGAAAGGTCCACGAGCGTGAACAGTATCAATGCTTGCTTCAAAATAAACGTTTTCTAAAATACCATCAAAAGCAACACCTAAAAGACCGTTTAAGCCATAGTTTACGTTAACCGAACCAGTACCATAAACGTTAACGAACGCTACGTTTTTAATTTGAGCGCCTGCGCGAACGTAAGCGAAGAAACCTGCTGCTTGAGCATTTCCCCAACTTTCTTTACCCGTTTCGTCAACAACGTGTTTACCTAAAGACCAGTTAGGCATTTCAATCGTTACGTTAGAGATTGCATATCCACGACCATCGAAGATACCGTGGAAACCAACGTCTTCTGCAACAGAGGTAACTTTATCAGCGGTGTAACCACCAGCGCCGTCAGAAACGTAAGTGGTAATAGTTTGACCAGCAACGATCATTCTGTTGTTCATAACAACGCCGGTCATATCGATGTTATCGCCAAGAACGTAAGAGTTCTTGTTTGCTTCAAACTTGTCGCCAAGTTTTTGATCGCCGTAGTCGAATGCTTCTTCAACGTCAGCAGCGGTAAGTAAAACTTTATTTACGAATAATACTTCGATTTTACCAAGTTCGCCTTCTTCGTTAAGAACGTAAACGTCTTTATAAGAACCGAGATATTCAGTAACTTTCGTTTGAGAGAATTTAATATTATTGTCAATTACAGAGTAATCGCTAGCGCCAAGAGCAACGCCGTCAATTACGATAGCGATAAAGTCACCGCCATTGTATTCTACTTCGTCAAGAACTAAAACGTCGTTTTCATCAGAAACGTAACCATCTGCTTCAGCTTCAACTGCTTCATAGTCAATTTCAATAGACCACTTAGCTTCGATAACTAAATCTTCTTCAAGAGCAGGCATCTTGGTAGGAATTTCTTCAGTCCAACCGTCAAACTTGAAGTTTGCTCTTTCAGGATCAGCGGGAACGTTAATAGCAGAATCGTAATCTTGAGTAAGAACGATATCGTCTTCGCCGTTACCAAGTTTAATAATAATAGTATATTGGTTGATAGTCCATTCAGCAGTAATTTCAGTTACGCCTTCAGGTAAGGTGGTAGGAATTTCTTCAGTCCAACCTTTGAACGTGTAACCAACCTTAGTGGGGTCAACAACAGGGTCAACTGCAATACCGTTATAACCTTCAACAACAACGTCAGCCGCGCCGTTATTAAACTTAATGGTTAACTTACTGTTCTTTCTTGAACCAACGTCAGCAACGGTATCGTCTTCATTACATCCTACAACGTCACAAATAGCAGTCTTAGTACCGTCTGCTAAATAAGTTGCGTTGTTATCAGAAACGTAATTAGTGAAGGTGTGTTGAGCGTAAGAATCTGCGATATCTCTGGTATCCGTTTCGTTACAACCTTCAACGTCACAAACAGCAGTTTCGGTGCAAAGTTTAATACAAGTAGCGTTATTATCAGAAACGTAATTTGTGAAAGTGTGTTGAGCGTAAGAATTAGGAACGTCTCTTACGTCAGTTGCACTACAACCGTCAACGTCACAAGTAGCGATTTCAGTTGCAAGTTTGATACAAGTTGCAGCATCCTTCGGTACGTAATTTGTGAAAGTGTGAGCAACCATAGAGTTGTCATCTTCACGAGTGTCAGTAACCGCACAACCTTCTCTTGAACAAGTAGCAGTTTCAGTTCCGTTTTCGAAGCAAGTAGCATCGTTGTTAGAAACGTAGTTAACAAAGCTGTGACCAAGAGCAGCAACTTCAGTGTCAACGTACTTTTCACCGCACTCGCAAGTATGAGTCGTGTAGCCCGCTTCGGTACATGTCGGCGGAGTTACAACATCCGTATATGAATGTTCGTGACCGCAAGCCGTAAGACCGAACGCGCATAATGAACCAAGCATTATGCAAGTTACAATTGTGAGTAGTCTTTTCTTCATAACTTTCTCCTTTTTATTTTTATAAGATTTCAAATTCATCTTATTAAATGTATTATGATTATATCATATCTTTTTTTCAATTTCAATAGGTTTTTATAAAATAAAAGGGCGATTTTTTAATCGCCTTCATCTTCTACAAATCTTTTAAGCCAAGTTAAGTCTAAATTCCACTCGGCAACCGTTGATAATTTTAAACTTTTTTCAGTCGCTTTTTTAAGCGCTTTTATATAGCCTTGATAATCACATCCGTTAATCTTTCTAAAATGCTTAATCGCCCCGTCTTCAAAACCTAAAGCCTGCGTTCTTCCTATATGAATAACTGAATGGCAGGCGTGGCACACAGCCAAAACGTCTTCAAGTTTTTGCGCTCCCCTTTCTTTATCGAAAGACCAACGCTCGTGCGCTTCTAACCTTTTCGCCTTTCTTCCGCAAATGCTACATTTAAAGTCTGCGCGCTCGTAGGCGTCTTTCCTAATAAAATCCCACGCCTTCTTTGATAGGACGGTTCTTAAATTGTTATTCCACGCTCCCGTGGGCATTATCTCAAAATCAAGTTTCATAGTTGCATTATACACCACTCTCCTTTTTATTGCAAGTATAATTTTGTAAACGAAATTACATAATTCTATTGACAAATTATTAAAGCGGTGCTACAATTTTGTTATCAAGTAAAGGAATGAATGATTATGAATAAAAGCGTGTATAGCCTACTTTTAAACGATGAAGTGGTAGTTTTAGTTGATAAAATGGCAAGAATTAACGGTATGAGCCGTTCAAATATGGTGGAAAAGATTTTGGCAGAAGCGGTGAGATATGAAACGCCTGAAATTCGCGCTAATACTATTTTTTCGGAAATTGAAAGAATTTTATCGGGAAACCCCACTATGCGATACCTCCAACAGCCGAGTTCGTACATGGCGTCGATTATGAGCGCGTTATCGTACCGCTATAACCCTGCTATCCGTTATAGCGTGGAAATTTTCCCAAACTCTTCGCACCTTGGCCAACTTAAAGTTACGCTTAGAACTCAAAACGCTGAACTTCTTGAACACATGAGCGATTTTTATTCGCTTTATTCGGCTATTGAAAAGAAGCACTATAATAAAAACGCGAGATATATGTTTGACGGTGTTAAGTTTACAAGACTATTTACTTTCCCCTCCACCCCAATCTCAACCAAGCAACTCGCAGGTATTTTAACCGCTTACGTTCGTGATTTTGACGAACTTTTGAGCGTTTACTTTTCAAACCTTACTAACCCCAACGGTTACTCCGTTGTGGAACAAAAATTTTTAGAACTTAAAAAAGACAAAATTATTATATAGGAATTAATTTTTATGAATGCAAACGGATACAATCAAAATTTTAACGAAGCGGAAGAAAACGTTTTAGAAAAATACGGCGTTGACCTTGTTGAAAGGGCTAAAAAGCAACAAATCGACCCCGTTATTGGGCGTGATGAAGAAATAAGAAACGTTATTCGCATACTTTCAAGAAAAACTAAAAACAATCCCGTTCTAATCGGCGAAGCAGGAGTTGGTAAAACGGCTATTGCCGAAGGGCTTGCCATTCGTATTATGAAAGGGGACGTTCCGTCTGGGCTTAAAGATAGAAAACTCTTTTCGTTAGACCTTGGCGCGCTTATTGCAGGCGCGAAATATCGCGGTGAGTTTGAAGAACGGCTGAAAGCCGTTTTATCCGAAATTAAAAATTCGGACGGCGAAATTATTTTGTTTATCGACGAACTTCACACTATAGTCGGCGCAGGTAAAGCGGACGGCGCTATGGACGCTGGCAACCTTTTAAAACCTATGCTCGCGCGTGGCGAACTTCACTGCATTGGCGCAACTACTTTGGACGAATACCGCAAGTATATCGAAAAAGACCCTGCGCTTGAACGCCGTTTCCAACCCGTTATAGTTGACGAACCAAACGTTTTAGATACTATTTCTATTCTTCGCGGGCTCAAAGATAGATACGAAGTTTATCACGGCGTTAAAATTCAAGATAACGCGTTAATCTCAGCCGCCACCCTTTCAAACAGATATATTTCCGATAGGTTTTTACCCGACAAGGCTATCGACCTTGTTGACGAAGCGTGCGCGCTTATAAAAACTGAAATGAATTCTATGCCCGCTGAAATGGACGACGCTCAACGAAAGATTATGCAACTTCAAATTGAACAAGCGGCGCTTAAAAAAGAAACGGATAAACTTTCTAAAGAAAGGCTCGTTGCTATAGAAAACGAACTTTCTTCTTTGCAAGAAGAATACGACCGAATGAAAAAGCGTTGGGAAGAAGAAAAATTAACTATTTCCGAAACTTCCGACTTAAGAAAAGAGATTGACGACGTTAACGCCGAGATAGAAAAATCAGAACGAGAGTACGATTTAACACGGGCGGCGGAACTTAAATACGGCAAACTCCCCGAACTTAAAAAGAAACTTGAGATTGCCGAATCTAAACCGCAACTGGAAAATACGCTCCTTCGCGATAAAGTTACCGAAGACGAGATTTCTAAAATCGTTTCGCGTTGGACTGGCATCCCCGTTTCAAAACTACTCGAAGGTGAAAAGGAAAAACTTTTAAACCTTGAAAACGTTCTTCACGAAAGGGTTATCGGGCAAGACGAAGCCGTTTCTAAAGTGAGCGAAGCCATTCTTCGTTCAAGAGCGGGCATTCAAGACCCGTATAGGCCTATCGGTTCGTTCCTATTTTTAGGGCCTACGGGCGTTGGCAAAACGGAACTTGCAAAAACTCTTGCCGAAACGCTGTTTGACGACGAGAAGAATTTAATCCGTATTGATATGAGCGAATATATGGAAAAATTTAGCGTGTCAAGGCTTATCGGCGCGCCACCGGGATACGTTGGGTTTGAAGACGGCGGTCAACTTACCGAAGCAGTTAGAAGAAAACCCTACTCCGTAATACTTTTTGACGAGATAGAAAAGGCTCACCCCGACGTTTTTAACGTTTTACTCCAAATTCTCGACGACGGAAGGGTTACCGATTCCCAAGGAAGAACTGTCGATTTTAAAAACACGGTTATTATCTTAACTTCTAACCTTGGTTCGCCTATCATTTTGGACGGAATTGACTCAAACGGCGAAATAACTACCACCGCTAAATCTCAAGTGGAAAGTTTGCTAAAACAAAGTTTTAGACCTGAATTTTTAAATAGACTTGACGATATAGTGTTCTATAAGCCACTTACGAAAAACGAAATTAAAAAGATAGTAAAACTACTCTTAAAATCACTTTCCAAGCGACTTTCAGATAAAAAGCTCCACCTTGAAATTACCGACGGCGCAACTAATTTTATTATTGAAAACGGCTACGACGGAATTTACGGCGCAAGACCTTTAAAACGATTTATTCAATCAAGGGTTGAAACTTTAATTGCAAAAGAAATTTTAAAAGGTAATTTATCCCCCGAAAGCATTATCGTAGTTGACGTAAATAGCGAAGATTTAATAGTTAAGGTAAAATAAAAAAAGCGACTTTCATAGTCGCTTTTTTTAAGTTTTAAATTTTTCTAAAATTTCGCTTGCCGTGTAAAAATCAACGCAAGAACGCTTTTCGTTTGGTACAAAGTACCAAATTTCTTTTCCATCGTAAATCTCAAAATCTTCGCCTGCGCCAAATAACAACCTATAAACTTGGGATAAGGGGAAGAATTTTTCTATTTGTTCACCGTCCCTATCGCCAACGTATTTAAGCCCTGCCCTATCAAAAGTACAAACACCGTTACCGGCAAATCTTGTTAAACTCTTTCCGTCTTTAGACGAATGCCTTAAAGTTACTTCTTGGATAAGAGCAAAGTTTTCATTTTCTATAAATTCTTTTTCAAGTTCACTCTTTTGCCATTCGTACCACTTAGCAAAATTTTTAAACGGCTTGCCGTCAACGAACGCGTACCTATCGTTAAGCGTTGCCGTTAAACCACATTTTGAGCAAGTTACTTTCATGCCACTCGTTTCAATAGAGTATTTTGCGTTACATTTAGGGCAAGTAGTTAAAATATTTTCAAGCCCTTTCGCTAACGTTTTAGACTTATAGTGAATGCTTGGCATAGTTTCAAGCCACTCGAACTCATCGTAGTAAAGTGCCGTTTCAATCTTTGATTGAAGTTCTTCAACGGAAATATTCGTTATCTCTTCTTTACTAAGCAAAACGTCAAGCGTTGCGTTAACAACCGAGCCTTTGCGCACCTTATCTCCCCACTTTGGCTTAGCAAAATAGTCCCCCTCAAGTTTAATATAGTAAACGGGCACACCCATCTTTTTAATAAACTTAAAAGTAGCGTCTTGAATACCTTCGTACTTACCTACCGTTGAAAGCCTTGCTTCGGGCATCATGGCTAAAACTTCGCCTTTTGAAATAACCGTCATGCAATTTTTAACGTTTTCTATATCCGAAGAGAACATACTCTTCGGGAATGCACCGATGCTCTTTAAAAGTTTACCTAATATTTTATGGTAAAAATAAAGCCTTGCAACGACGAAATGCGGGCGTTCTTTTTTGATAATTCGCCCAGAGTACACGAAATCTAAAAACGAGCCGTGCGTCGAAAGAACTATAGACGGGCGCTCTAATCTTCCCACCTTATTTTCAAGTTTAACTTTAACTTTTCTACCAAGCGCTATTTTTGAAACTAAATTCGCCGTGTTTAAAACGAATTTATTGCATTTTTTTACCGTTATCGTATCCGAATTTTGCCTTTTTACGTATTCGTTAAGTTTTTTGAATAGATTTGCTTTATTTAAATATAAAACGATAAGTAACGCTATGATTACGACGAATACGCAAACTGAAATTATCCAACTTGCCGAAACCGCCATATGCCCAAGCGCAACGCCGATAGCAACGGAAGGAACGGCACCTAAAGTCGTGAGCATTATATATTTTGGATATTTAATGCCGAGCGATGCGGTAAAGAAACAAATAAGCCCGTAAGGTATCGCAGGAAGAAAATATAATAAAAGTATTATAACCGCAATTTTAGAAGATCGTTTAGCAACTTCAAAATCAAACTCTGCGTTACTTTCAAACCAACGCGTTAAGCGTTGACCGTACACCTTATATAGAATATAAATTGAAGAACTTCCAACGAACACCCCAACGATACAAGCCAATCCACCCCATACGAAACCGAACGTTAAACCTGCAACGACTTGAACGGGTTCTGCGGGAAGTATCGTTAATAATACTTGAAGGTTAGAAAGAATGCCTATCGTTATATAGCCTTTAATTCTAAACGCAAAGAGCGCTTCGCGAACTTCTTCGCTATTTACATCGTCGCGGAAAATGCCTTTAATTATTTCTAATGTACCGCCCGAAAAAAGAAAGAAGATAAGGCCTACCGCAATCACTAAAAATATGATTGCAGACCAAATTTTAAGTTTTAAACTACTAATTTTTCTCTCTTTCATTTGCGCCCCTATTACAAAAATTTTCTTAAAAGGTCTATGCTATTATACTTTTATTTTAAATAAAAGTCAACCATTACAACGATAACTAAAAATATCCGTTCATTTTCTATTAATTAATTTTAGCATGCACAAGGCTCTTCCGTCGTTAGTATAAGAGTATTTTATCTTTTGTCTTTTACTTTTTTAATGCCTAAAAAAATATTAACCATAAAAACTTAAGAAAAATAGGCTAAAAGGCTAAATATTTGTTGACAAACTCTTTTTAATCGTGTTATAATCGTTTGGCTATGGGCGATTAGCTCAGTTGGTAGAGCAACTGACTCTTAATCAGTGGGTCCCGGGTTCGAGTCCCTGATCGCCCACCACAAAAAAGGAACAGCGTACTGCTGTTCCTTTTTTGCTATGCAACAGGAACTCTCACCTACGGTTCGCCCGTTAGACTGTACGTTTAGTGCTTTGCCGTTATAAAATAACGCATAAAACTGCTTGTGTTAAATTGGCTTTTTTGTTATAATATAAAAGTCGTTTATTAAAGGAAATAAAATTTATGCAAAAGAAACTTCGTGCAAATATAATGTTATTAATCGCCGCGCTTATCTGGGGTAGCACCTTCGTTGCTCAAACTACGGCAAGTGATACCGTTGAGCCTTTTACTTTCCTTTTTTCAAGAAGTTTTATCGGCTTTTTATTTTTAATTCCGGTAATTGCAATATTTAATTTTCAAGGAAACAAAAAGTTAATTGTCGGTGAACAAAAGCAAACTTTAATACCCTCAAAGTTAACGATCGTTGCAGGAATATTGTGTGGCGTGGCGCTGACCATTGCGAGTTTTTGCCAACAAAAAGGAATTTCGTTAATGACTGATAACGCATCGGGAAAAGCAGGATTTATAACCGCTTTATATATAGTATTCACGCCTATATTCGGCGTGCTTTTAAAAAGAAGAATACCAAAAATTATTGCCGTTTGCGTACCGATTGCAACTTTAGGTTTTTACTTATTATGCATTAAATCAGGCTTTAAGATTGAACTTGGCGATATTGTAACTTTATTTTGTGCAGTTTTCTTTACTTTCCATATTTTAATTATAGATTACTTTATGGAAAAGGGTGCAAACCCGATAAAAACCTCTTGCATCCAATTTTTAGTAGTTGGCATTATTTCACTCGTGTTAGCATTTATCTTTGAAACGCCAAACCTTTCGATAATTTGGAATGCTAAACTTGAAATTATGTATGCAGGCTTTTTATCAAGTGGCATCGCCTACACTCTACAAATAACGGCGCAAAAAGATGCAGACCCAACGAGCGCAACCTTAATTATGAGTTTAGAATCGGTATTTGCTGCGCTTTCAGGCTGGATAGTTTTAGGCGAATCGTTATCAACTAAAGAACTTATCGGTTGTTTATTCGTTTTCATTGCAGTAATTCTTGCCCAAATTCAATTCCCATCATCTAAAAAGAAAAAGACCGTTGAAAAGTGATTTTAATCTATTGCACTAAACTTTTCACGTTCCACTATACAAAAAATCTCTCAGCACGGTGCTGAGAGATTTTGTTTTATGCTTTTTTAGTTTTTAATTTTTTTACAAGAGCAATAACTCCGTATACTGCTGCAGCAGCGATAGTAAATACTATCGGGTTGATAATCATAAGCGACCACTTGGGAAGTATTCCACCTTCTACCAAACCAATGTAAAGCGCGTCTTCTTCCAAGAAGAACCAGTTGTAATCTTCATACATTGAGTTACCAAGTTTAGCCCAAAGAGTGATTATAACGAGTAAAACGGTCGTTTTCCAAATGTTTTTAAATACCGGTTTAACAGCGCCAAAGCATACGTTTAAGATACCCCACGCCATTAAAACGCCGTGATAGAACATCGTTTGAACGGCTTGATAGCACCAAGGCTCGCCCGAACCTACGCTTGCAGGATAGCAAAGATACATCATCGGTGCTAAAATTGATAAAATAACTACGGGTTCTTTAAACTTTGCAAACTTTTTGTTGAATTGAGTGAACACGGCAATAGGACAAAGAACGGTACAAATATGGAATGGAAGTTTATCCATATTAAGCCCGTCGCCGTATACGAAATCGTGCATGAAGAAATCGGAAATATAAGAAATAGTAAATACGATTGCTAAAATCTTTAACGCCTTTTCTTTGCAAGATTCGTCTTTCTTTCTAAGCAACAAATATCCGCCGACGATACCGCCCGCAATCAATAATAAATAAACGATATGCGGAATTGAAAACGGGGTGATTTTAATGCCAGTGTTGAAGTGCGAAGACTTGAACAAGTTTAAAAATAAGTTTCTCATAATATTCTCCTTTTGTGAAAATTATGTGTAAATTTAAAGTAATTTTACCAAATACGATTTGCATTGTCAATATTTTCGATAAAATTTATTACACTTGTTAAATATATCACTGAAAGGTTAACTTTTGGTTACTTTAAATCCTTTTTATTAAAAATTAAAAGCCCTAACGAGAAAAACCCGCCTGCTAAAAGCAAATTGGGAATTATTAAACTTAAAACTTCAAACCAAGTGTAAGTATTACCCGTTCCGATTATAGACGAAGAGAAAACGTTTGCCGTATCTATGAACACCAAGAACTTGCTCGGTTCTTCAACTGATAACAGTACGGCAAAGTTGGTAACCGTACCAACTATTATAAAGAGAAATAACGCTGAAATATAAAGAACGATTGAAAGACCCGCATTTTTCATCGATACCGTCAAAAATGAAAGCAACGCTGAAATTAAAACGTAAACTAAAACGTTAAACCCTATTGACAATAAAGCATACCAAAAATCAATCCATTCAAACGGCTTGGGTTGGTAATCGAAAAACATAAGCGCAACGCCAAGCGTCAATAAAGCGTGAACGAGCATTATTCCAACCAAATACACGCAAATAGTTATAAATCTTGACAAATATATAGAAGTTCTAGAATGCCCTGCAATAATTTTATTTCTAATAGTTCCGTGGCTAACGTCTTTGCAAATTGCAATCGTTAAAAGTATAGGGGTTATAAGCCCAACGTTGCTACTTACTGAAAAAGCATCGAAAAACGTTGATTTTGCAAAAATTAAATTGCCAACTAAATCCCCTATTTCTAAAAACGAGAATATCGACTGCATTAATACCGGACCAATAAATGCAAAAACGCCCGCCAATATCAATAATACTAAGAATAAAGTATCCTTATAAATTCTCTTTAAATCGGTTTTTAAAAGGTCACGCATTGTCGTTTCCTCCCATAAGTCTTAAATAGTAGTCTTCAATAGTTGAAACGTAAGTGCTAACGTTTTTAATTTCAAAACCGCCTTTTGAAACTTTATCAAAAAGTTCGTTTAAAGATATTTCACCGGTAACTTTAACCCCGCCCGTAACCCTTTCAACGTCGCCGTAACTTTCGGTTAAGAATGAATAAAGTTTATCTTCATCGTCCACTCCTATCGTCACGCTTGGTTTACACTCGCGTTCTAATTGTTTTGCGGTTATTTCTTTTACCATTTTCCCTTTTGAAATTATGCCGTATTTATTTGCAACGAGCGAAAGTTCAGATAAAATATGAGAAGAAATTAAAAAGGTTATGCCGTTTTCTTGATTGAGTTTTAAGATAAGTTCTCTTATTTCAACGATACCTGCGGGGTCAAGCCCGTTCATAGGCTCGTCAAGTATTATAAATTCAGGTTCGCCAAGAAGCGCCATTGCAATACCTAATCTTTGGCGCATACCAAGTGAAAAGTTTGACGCTATTTTCTTTGATTTTAATAAATCCAAAAGACCAACGTAAGTTAATACGTTTTCTATCTTTTCTTTCTTGTTTTTCCTTATCCCTAAAACTCCAAGTTGCATTTTTAAATTATCAACTGCGGTCATATTAAGGTGTATCGACGGAGTTTCAACTATCGCCCCTATTTTCTTTCTTGCATCAAGTATTCCCTTTGATTTTCCGTCCGCACCAAACAGCGTAAAATTACCGCTGGTTGCCGAGATAAGTCCACATATAAGGCGGATAATCGTCGTTTTACCCGAGCCGTTTTCCCCAACGAAACCGTAAACGTCGCCCTTTTCAACGTTCATGCAAACGTCCTTAAGCGCCCATTGTGAACCGTAGCGTTTTGATAAATTATGAGTTTGAAGTACCATAGTAACCTCCTTGGTAGATATTTTAATTATACCACTATAAAATCAAATTGCAATAAAAAAATATAAACGAAAATTTTGCAATTAAAAATAACGGCGTAATGCCGTTATTTTATAAACTTGCTTGTAAAATTAAAAAGTTTCGTTAAGTTTTGCGGGCAGTATTCAACTTCTGCGGAAAACTCCCTAACGACGTCTACTAACGTGGTAAACTCTTCGTTCGCAACTACTTCTACACTGTAAATATTTTGAATAACGAACCAACCAAGAACGATTGATAGAATAATTGATTGCGCGCTCGTTATATCTTCAGCGGTGGATAGGTGCCTATAAACGCTATTTACTAAAAACTGCTCGCAGTAAAGTGATAAAGACTTATCTATACTTAAATTAAAAGGTTTGGATTTTAAGGACTTTAATCGAAGAGTCCAACTTTTATTTAAACGTTTAAGCGAAAGAAAAGTTTTTGCGATTTTCACACAGTCAATATTGTTAAAATCAGCGTTACTAATCGCCAAAACCTTATCTACCCTATCGTTAATTGAGATAGTTCTATCTTGCAAAATCTCTAATACGAGCGTTCTTAAATCAAAAACTGCTTTTTCGCAAAAATCAAGTTCAACGCAATCGTTATCGTCGCTTATTAAAATCGGTTCTATCTTTTTATCAAACGAAAGGATAATTTTAGTTGCTTCTTCACAGCAAAAGCCAAGCCCCGTTTCCGTTACGCCCGAAAACCCGCTCTTAAACCTTGGGTGGTCACGGCAAATTTGGCATAAACTATCTTCGCCTAAGTTTAAAATAACGTTGCATAGCCCTTTATCGTTTAAAAAAGCACAACGCCTATCTTTACCCATTTTAAAAGTTGATTTTTTGAAGTTAATTCCCCTTTTTAAGTCGCTTGAAAAACTGGACGTTTCCGCTCTATATTTACCAAGCGTTTGCATATCGATACACGTTTCCCAATCTTTGCAACAGGTATGCCTGCATTTTTCCGCAATACACTTAAATTTAGGGTAATAATTTAAAATATACTCTTTCATAACTTATTTTTTTATAAATTTACATTTGGGATAGTTGCTACAACCCCAAAACTCGCCATACTTTCCTTTCCTTAAAACAAGTTTTGAATTGCACCTAGGGCAAATATTCATTTTAATTTTTTCTTGTGTGGCTTTAATGTTTTGAATGTGCATTTCATCAGTTACTAAACGCCTTGCATTATTTTCAGTTAACAGTTTACCGATTTTATCAATTTGATCGTCAGAAAAAACAACGTCTCCTTTAGTTAGGATAAGCCTTAATGTCCTTAAGGTGCATATTTTATTAGATTGAATGTGTTTTATATTGCTTTTTACGAAAACAACTATTGGAACAATATAAACGTCCCCAATTATTTTTTTAATTAAATTTACGTGTGTTTCATTCTGTTTTAATGGGTTATAAATTTTATTCTTTACTTTTCCGTTAGCAAGAACTTGAGTCCATTCTCTTTGCTCTTCAGTTCCGTAAATTCCCCCCGAATAGTTTTTAGTTTCTATAACGTAAACACCACTTTTGCAAACTAAAATATGGTCTATTTGTGCAGTTTTGCCAGAATTGTTGACAATATAGTCATTTAGAAAATACATCTTCCCTTTAACTGTCTTAAAGATAAGCGATTTAACCATACTTTCGCCCATCTTTCCACGAAATTTGTTTGTATCAATACTACTAATCCATATTGATATCCAAACAATCCCACATATAAAAATAATAAGAAAAGCTAATATAATTAACAAAATCATAAAACACCAAAACGATTGAATTATTGTATTATTATACATTATAAAAATAATAATTTCAATAAAAAATTACTTTACATTAAATTAAAAAGTCATCCACATAAGAACAAAAGGGTTGCGCCGTGCTAACGGCCGAACTCCGCGGAGTTCGACTTTTCCTTCGGAAAAGCAAAAAGAAGCAAACTCTTTTGAGTATGCTTCTTTTTGGTGACCCAATTTGAGCGTAAAACGAACAATTTTTACGCTCTTTTTTATTATAAAAACTAAGGGCAGGGCATTTAGCCCCACCCCATAAAGTTATCTATTAAAGTTTATAATTTCCGCCCAAGTATGTTGCTTGAGATGTTTAAATATTAAGTTCATTATAATATTGTTCAACATCTTCAATCCTTATTATACGTTCACTATCATTTTCAGGATTGTCATCTTCCATTGTTCTAACAGCCTGTATTTCTACTAATCCATCTAAAATATTTCTAACAGTTCTTGCATTTGCAAAATATTTAGAAGTTGATTGCATTTCAAAAACTTCCAAAAGTTTATTTTTTGCATCATCAGTTATTGCATAATTCTTTTTTGCTAACATAATGTTGAAAATTTGAAGTTGTTCATCAATAGAATAATCGGGAAAATCTATTTTCCTATTTATTCTTGAATCAAAACCAGGATTAAGAGCAATCATTTTTTCCATTTCGTCTTTGTACCCTGCAAGAATGACACAGAATTTTCCCTTATAATCTTCCATATCTTTGAGTAGAGCGGCTATTGCTTCCTTGCCATAATCTTCTCCATTTGAATCAGCACACAAAGTATATGCTTCATCAATAAACAACACTCCTCCCATAGCCTCTTTAACTTTCTTATGGGTAAGTGGTGCTGTTTGCCCAACATATTGACCACAAAGACCGCTTCTATCCGTTTCAATCAATTTATTTGTTGGTAAAACGCCTGCTTCATAAAAAATATTAGCCATTAACCTTGCAACAACTGTTTTGCCTGTGCCAGGGTTGCCGTAGAAACACATATGCAAGTTTAATTTTTCGTTAGAATCTTTATTTTTTAACAAAATGGCTCTTATACGCTTTAATTGAATCTTTACGCTCTCCAATCCAATTAGTTTATCCAACTCTTCCAAAGAATTTGTTTTTTTATTAACTACTTTTGACTGATTATATTTTTTAGTATCATTTTGACTGCAATCAGTAGATGTTATTAAATCAATCAACTCGGATTTGTTTAACTTAGAATACCCATTTAAATTATTTTCTTTGCAATAGTCCCTTAGTTGTTTTATCGTGAAAAAAGAAAGTTGTTCAGGTTGATTGATATAATCACAAATATTTTCTGTTTGATTGTCAAAAAATTCTTCTTCGTCCTCTTCTAAATATTCTTGATTTGCTCTGACACCAAAACCACCATAAGAACACTCTTCAATTATATATTTTATTAAATGTGCAATTAATCCTAATAGCACAAAGGAAATTATTGCCCCGACCACGATTAAAATGGGAACCCAATGCGATGAAATTATTCCCCAAATAGCGCTACCTAAAGGAATAAGCAGAAAAATAGTAATCCAACCATGTTCTTCAAAAAAATCAACAATAGCATCAACCGTATCGGATAACTCCAAATCTTCTATAATCATAAATACTAAATATACGACGAAAGCAATAGAAACTAATGTTATAAAAACGATAAACCAAATTTTATATGTATCCCAGAACGAACTATAATTTGCTGTCCAAGAAACACATTCTATCGAGTCTATTTGTCCGTTTGCATAGAAATTAAAATATCCAGTATAACTATCGCCGTTTTTAACGCCTCTATCGTAATTGTATGTTTCGACATTTACGATATTTGAATCACTATAAAGGTTGAGCCTAACAGAAAAACTATTAAAGTTATATATTGTATTATTAGTTAATGTGGCATTAAACACCACTTTAGTTTTATTTGTTTCTTCGTTATACTCAAAAGTTGCTTGTTCAAATTGATTATAATAAAAAAAAGAATCACTTTTATCAGTGCTTTGACACCCACTCATATATAGCATACAAACTAATACAAATAAAACAATGGAAAACAACTTGATTTTATTCTTCATTTTCTACTCCTATATGCTTAAATAATATTTATATTATATCATAAATCGGCATTTTTTTCAAGTTCTTTAGTACGCCAAGCCAAATTAAAATTTTCAAAAAATTATACTTTTGTTTCCCTAAAGTTTCTCTAAACTTTGGCAAGTGACAGCAGGACGTGAGCTTGTCTTGATACGAGCGGGGCGGGGCTACGCCCCGCCCCGTTACAAGGTATCGCCCTATGCGTTAAGCCCGACAAGAACGCAAAGGGGAAACGGGCAAAACGGCTAACCCGCCTTGCTTTTGCGCCGTTTTCCGCCTTTGCTTTTTCTCTTTCGGGGCAGTCTTTCGCAGTAGTGCGAAAATGTCTATTTGTTCGTATGTTACGTGTGCAACGTCCTTTTCCCAGTCTATAACGTCGTCAAATAAAACATACTTTAACACGAAATCTTGCATTTCGCTTGCTATGTCTTTTTTGTCTATTTCTTTATAGATATATTCCGGTACGTTTCTACTATAAACAATACGTTCGCCCGTCTTTTGAATATATTTCAAAAGATAGGCAAGCGTATTGCCTTTTCTTAATTCGCCTTGCGTTATTTCCTTAAAGTCGTTGCGCCCGAATTTTTCCGCAAAGAAACTATTTTCAATAGTTTTTTGCATTTTGTGTTGTCTTGTGCTATAATCTTGCTTTTCCGTTAATGCGCCTATCATTTCACCCGCAGGCACATATAAAAGCGCGTGAAAGTGTAAACGCCCCGTTTCGGGTGCTCTTTCAAATACGCCCATATATCGCCAACCCCTACGGGTATGAAAATTGCATAAGCACTTACGCAATTTTTTGCGGAAGTCTTCTTCGTTTAACATTTTATCGCTATAAGTTATAGTGATAAAATGCGTCCAAGCGTTCAAATAGGCTTTGCGCTTAAATCTTTTTTTGCGTTGGTATAGGTTAAACGCTTTGCGTTTTATTTGCTCTTTTATGAAAATTTCCGTTTCTTCGTCATTTTCAAAAAAGGCGCAAAGATTGTCAAATAAAAAATCTTTCGTTTCGTGATCGTTTTTGCCGTCCTTTATCGCCATAGCGTAAAGGCTGTCAAAATTTTCTTGCACTTCTTCTTTTGCTTTTTTCTTTGGCACTCTTTGGGGTATGTGGGGCACGGCTATATAATGCCCGCCATCGTTATATACTTTGCAAAATTGTTTTTTTGGCTCGTCAAAAAATGGTATTTTGAAACTGTCGGGAAGTAGTTCAAGCGTTGGGCGTGGTGTTGTTACGGTCATAGCGTTCCTTTTAATCGTTTACTTGCGCCCCGTCAATAGTTTTCTCGGCATAAACCGCTTACGCTATTTATTCCAATTGCCTATTGACAAAACGCATTTTATACCGTCTTTCCGCCTTGCCGAAAGCAACTCAAAAAGATAAACCTTTTCGGGTTGCTTTTCGTTAGTCGTATGCTACGATATAAAACCGTAAACTTAATTTTTCGTTATTTTTTATTTTTTCTTTTGCCTCTGCAATCTAAAAAGATAAACCTTTGTTTTCTCTTTTTGTCTTGCCGTTATATAGGCTTTTTCCGTTTTACGCCGTCGCCGTTCCGTTTCCGTTTTCTCTTATAACGCTATATCGTAATTGTAGCCGTTTGCTATTAAAAATTTGTATATTTCGTCTTTGCGGTTACAAAATTTTTTGAAAATTTCTTCCCGTGTTCGTTTTACAGTCCTTACATTTTTACCGAGAGTTTCCGCAATTTCATTATACGTTTTGCCCGTCCAATAAAACTGCTCAAAAACCCTTGTTTGCTCTTTCCCTAAAAAACCCGAAAGAAAAATATATAACTTCACGCTTATATCGGGGTTTTCTTCCTTGAAAATTTCGTCTTCACTTATAGCGATTGTATCGCCAACCGTTACGCCTTCTTTTTCCATACCCTTAACGGGGCTATCTAATATATACTCTTCGCAAGAGCATTTCCCGTCTTTTAACTGCGCCCGCTTTCTTTGGTCGCCATAATGATAATTACAAAACACCTTAAAGCAATCGTGCCCGAAATATCTTTCATTTTCAAAACTTAACTTTTCAAAATGTAAATATATTTCGTGTAAGTAGTCGTTAAACTCGCTAAAATCGTTTATTCTTCGGCAAAACGATTTTACATACCTTTTCAAATATTCCATATTTTCAAGGTAGTATTTTGAAATTATCTTTATATCGCCTTTGCGTATTTTTTCTATTTCTTCGGCGCAAGGCAAAATCAAAATCATTTTTTATTTTCCCTTGCTTTCTTTTCTTCTTCCGCTTTTGCTTGTGCGTTTAACACGTTCAAAAGCATTGCAAGTAATGATTTATCGCTATCTCGTTGCGGTTTTATTCCGCAGTCGTAAACTATGCCGAACTCGTCCACGTTTTGCGCTTTGTAGGTGGTGTATGTATTCTTATTGCCATAACTGTCCGTTATTTGCTCTTGTCCTATAATTAACTCGGCTTTGTCTTGCACGTCAAAAACTATGTCTAATGGCTCGTATCCGCCAATGTCTTTTGGCACGAAATCAACTTTGACTTCACGCCCCCTTACATTGCCCCTTACCATATACGCCCAATACTTTTTGCCGTCCTTTCCGTCAAAACTCTCTCTAATTAAAGTTAAATTTTTCATTGTCTTTTACCGTCCTTTTTTTATTTTTCGTTTTTTTCTTTTCTTGTTTTATTTCGCCCACCCCGTGCGGTTTATAGCCTTTCGCTACCGTTTTACTTAAACCGCTTTGCGTGGGCTTTTTTGTCTTCTTCATAGTAGTCGTTGTCGTCTTCATCAAAATTTGCCGTAAAGCCTATTGCGTGCACACTGCTTTGCGGTATTTCTCTACGCCTTAAAGAAATACTGCCCGAACGATTTTCAACCGTTATAACATCTACTTCTTTATTGCTTAAAAATACCTTTACGCCGTATCGCAATAACTTTTCGCCGTCATTTTGCCTTGCCGTGTTCCGTCGCTTTTTTCTCATTTCGCCTTTTACCGTCCTATCTTGCATATTCAATTATAGGCATTGCCTATACTTGTATATACAAGATAGCATAGGTGTTGCCTATAAGTCAAGTATTTTATAGGCATTTCCTATAAAATTATTTTTATGGGGGTATTTTTATGATAACTTTAACCGAAATTCAAAAAAGGCTTGCAACCGAAATCAAAAATAGTGGTTTATCTCAAACCGAATTAGCAAAACTTTTAGGCATTAAACAACCGACAATAGGGCAATACATATCAGGGAGAGCAATGCCCGCCCTTGATACTTTCGCAAATCTTTGTGCAGTCCTTGACGTTGACCCCGCCGAAATTCTCGGCACGTCCAACGCCGACAATAAAAAATCCGTTCAAATCACGGGCAGTTTCAACAATAATTCGGGCAGTATAAATTTCAAAGCATAAAAAAAGGCGATTCCGCAACCTTGTTGCCGATTCGCCTTTTTTCTTTCTCTTAAATTTTCGGGTTAAATCGCTTTGCTTCTTCTTTTTCAAAGTCCGTCAAAACGTGTTGATATATTCCCGCAGTCGTTACGCTACTTTTATGACCGAGCCACTTTTGAACCGTGTTCAAACTTATTCCGCTTTCTAAACACCTTGTAGCAAATGTATGTCTTAAATCGTGTATGCGGAACTTAAAGCCGTTTTTCTCTCTTATCTTGTCAAAATTCCATTGTATCGCCCTTTGTGTAAATGGGAAGATATATTCGCTTGTTTGCGGTAATTCTTTCAAAATTTCCGCTATTTGGGGGAATAGGGGTATATATCTTTCCGCACTTTCGGTTTTTGTTCCACGAATAAAAATTAGCTTTTGCTCGTTGTCTATGTCCGTCCATTTTATTGCTAAAATTTCCGAACAACGACAACCCGAAAGCAAGTAGAATAACCACAACGGGCGATACTTTCCGTCCTTGCTTATTGCTTTGACAAATTCCGCTTGCTCGTTTTTCGTCAAGGCTTTGCCTTTTTGTCTAACATGCTTTACAAAATCTAACTTTTCGGCGGGGTTTTCTCTTATCATATCATACTGATATGCACGCTTAAACACCGCACGAAAAATGCTATATACGACTTGTCGCATATAACTATACGGGACTTTGTCTATCGCAATAAGCATTTCGCTTGCTTTGATTTTATCAAGTGGCTTGTTTTCTATATTAGGCTTAATATAGTTATTTACGCCACTTGCCAAAATCTTTAAACTTTTTGCCGTTATTTTCGGGGCTTTCGTTTCCGTTAGCCATAAATCTAAATACTCGTAAAACATAGGAATATCACGGGCGGTTGTTTTACCGTCCTTTAATATTCCTATTATGCTTTCTATGTTGCTTTCTATTCGTTCAAAACGCCTTTCAAATTCCTTTTCTTTTGCCGTCTTTGTCATTTCTTTTTACCGTCCTTTTACTCTTTGGGAGCATTAGACGATACCTTGTAATATACAAGTCGGCTCGGCTAAAACTAAAACCTTTGCAAAAGAAAAAACCTAAAACTTACACTATTTTGTGTTCGTTTTAGGTTTAGATTAGTGATCCACCGGAGTAATTCCCCTTGATAAGGGGAGTGTCAACAAAGTTGGCGAGGGGTGTGCGCCGTGCTAACGGCCGAACTCGCAAACGTGAGAATCGACACACTTTACTGTTTTGTGATCCACCGGAGGGATTCCCCTGCTAGGGGAAATGTCCGTAAGGACAAAAGGGTTGCGCCACGCTAGGGGCCGAACTCGCAGAGTGAGAGTCGACGGCGGAGCATCAAAAAAGCACGCCAGATAATTTACTTTATGATCCACCGGAGTAATTCCCCTTGATAAGGGGAGTGTCAACAAAGTTGACGAGGGGTGTGCGCCGTGCTAACGGCCGAACTCCGCGGAGTTCGACTTTTCCTTCGGAAAAGCAAAAAGAAGCAAACTCTTTTGAGTATGCTTCTTTTTGGTGATCCACCGGAGACTCGAACTCCGGACAACTTGATTAAAAGTCAAGTGCTCTACCACCTGAGCTAGTGGACCATATTTACTTTTTACTAAAGTGATGAAACAACTAATCGTTGATAATCAAAGTTGGCAAACACAAGCAAGGCAATTAATACGTTTTTTAGACAAGGTACGCGTACTCATTGTACGGAATCCTTGGCTAAATAATTGATTTGCGCGGTGTTTCACGGCTTTGAAATCAACTATTCGATGTTGAAGAACTTAATTTGGCTGGGGTGGCAGGATTTGAACCTACGAATACCGGAATCAAAATCCGGTGCCTTACCGCTTGGCGACACCCCAACGATTTATGGGGCGAGAGATGGGACTCGAACCCACGACATTCAGAACCACAATCTGACGCTCTAACCAACTGAACTACTCTCGCCATATTGGCACGCCAGAAGGGATTCGAACCCCTGACACCCGCCTTAGAAGGGCGGTGCTCTATCCAGCTGAGCTACTGGCGCATATTGATATAATGCTAATGCTCGCCTTCCTTATACAATGGAGCGGGTGATGGGAATCGGACCCACGTGACCAGCTTGGAAGGCTGGTGTTCTACCATTGAACTACACCCGCACATACCGCACAATGCTAATGAATTATAACAAAAACAAAATGCCTTGTCAATTAAAAAACGCCCTATTTGCAAAAAAATTATTTTCTTCGATTTAAAGGAATTATTTTTGCGCCTACTTTTCCACCGATAACCGTTATAAAAGCAAACGTTTCACTACTTCCATACCTTGATAACGTTCCTGGGTTAATAAAAGTTATTCCGTCTTTAACTTCAACGTTTGGAATATGCGTATGCCCGTAAAGCACAACGCTTGCGCCTATGGACTTGGCGTAATCTTTAAGCCTTTCAAGTGAAACCTTAACGCCAAACTCATCGCCGTGAACTGCTAAAAACTTAACGCCTTCTATATCAAATACGGCACGCTTGGTTGAGCGCGAAGAAAAATCACAATTCCCTGCAACGCTTATTATTTTATCTTCAAACTCAAAAAGTTCAATTAAATCAGACAATCCGTCGCCCAAAAACACAATCTTA
This sequence comes from Christensenellaceae bacterium, assembly GCA_045637965.1. GTDB lineage: Bacteria > Bacillota > Clostridia > Christensenellales > Borkfalkiaceae > HGM11412. The sequence goes on from JAZUAK010000003.1 coordinate 218,589, forward strand.
TCACTAATAGTGCAGTCGCCTACTAACCTTGATAAATTAGACCTTGCGCCGTGGCTATCCGATATGACCGTTAAATAAGGCATAAAAACACCTGCTTAGCCGTCATCTTTAAATTTTCAAACGCAACGCTACTATCCATAGCCTTTTCCAAAGTGCAAGGCGAACTTAAAATTGAAAAGAAAGCGTCGATTCCGTGGGCGTTTAACTCTTCAGCGCCGTCGCCTATCGAACCGCAAAAAGCAATAACTTTCTTGCCGTACTTTTTAGCAAGTTTTGCTACGCCTATCGGCGCTTTACCCATTGCGCTTTGCCTATCCATTCTTCCTTCGCCCGTAACTACGATATCGGCATTTTTTACCTTTTCTTCAAGCCCGATTTTATCAATGATAAGGTCTATCCCCGAACTCATTTCTCCGTTTAAAAAATACTTAAACGCATAGCCCAAGCCACCTGCAGCGCCAACGCCTTGAGCGTTTTTATCGGAAAGGGGATTTATAGTTTTATAAAGGTTGGCAAAGGTATCTAAATACCCGTCCATATCCTTAACCATTTGCTCGGTAGCACCCTTTTGGCGAGAGAAAATCTCAGAACAACCAAGAGAGCCAACGAGTGGATTTTTAACGTCACAAGCAATTTGGAAAGAACATTCTTTTAATCGAATATCCGCCTTATCGGTTATTATTTTGGCAATTTCACTAACACCTTGCGCACCAAACCCAACTTCATTTCCATTAGCGTTTAAGAAAGAAAAACCAAGCGCTTGAAGCATTCCTACGCCACAATCGTTAGTAGCGCTACCACCAAGCCCTACGATAAATTTTCTACAACCTTTATCAAGCGCGTCAAGTATCATTTCTCCAACGCCGAAAGTCGTTGCCTTTAATGGATTTAAGTCTTCTTTTTTAACGAGCGTTATACCGCAAGCAGACGCTACTTCTAAGGCGCAAGTATCCCCGTTTATTATTCCGTAACGAGCGTTAACTTTATCGCCTAAAGGCGCTGTAACGCTAACCGCTTGATATTCGCCACCCGTTCCTAAAACTAAAGATTCAACCGTACCTTCGCCACCGTCCGCAAGCGAAACGACTTCTGCTTCCGCTCCTAAAACCGCTTCTTCTACCGCAAGTTTAACGGCGCTACCCGCTTGAACTGAAGAAAGGCTACCCTTGAACGAATCAATCGCGATAACTACTTTCATAACTTGCTCCTTAAATCACAAATGGCACGGTATCTGTGGGAAACTTTATTTTTTTCTTCATCGGTTGCTAAGCCGAAAGAAATATTAAGGTCGTCACTTTTAAAAATGCAGTCGTAACCAAACCCGTTAGAACCTTGTTCTTCAAATAAGATATTACCGGTTGTTTCTCCGTAACCGCTAACGATACTTCCGTCTTTTTTATAAAGGACTACGCTCGAGATAAACTTTGCCCTTCTATTAGTTTGGTTTTCAAGGTTTTTTAAGAGTAAATCACGGTTCAACTTGTCGTTTCCGTGGTCGCCAGCATAACGCGCGCTATAAACTCCCGGTGCACCGCCTAATACTTCTACGGATAATCCGCTATCGTCGGCTAAAACGTCTTCCCCAAAAAATTCGGAAACGGCTTTTGCTTTAATGAGCGCGTTTTCGTAAAAGGTAACACCCGTTTCTTCAACGTCACCCACAAAACCCGCTTCTTTCATAGAAACTACTTCGTAAAGGTCGCCAAGTATGGCTTTAATTTCTTTAAGTTTACCCTTATTCCCCGATGCTACTATTAACTTTTGCATTTTCCCTCCTAAGCGTTACCGATAAAAAATATATAAGGAACGGCAACGACACGAGCGACGATATTACGTCCGCCACCGGTTGAGATATTTGAATACCAACTATTCCAAACAAGTTTTCAAAGATTAAAAGAGTTGGAATAAATGCAAGCCCCGAACGGAGCATTGATAAAAAACTTGCCTTTCCCGCTTGGAAAGTGCTTTGGAATAACATATTCGTAACGATTGATACAGGCATTATCATAATGCCGAAAGACGCAACCCTAAGAGCAAGCGTTCCAACGCTGATAACGGCAGGGCTTTTTTGGAATAAACTTATTATAAACGACGGAACTATTATCCCAGGGATAGAAAGCACCGAAACTAACGCCGTTCCAAATAGAGCCGTAAATAAAGTGGCCTTTTTCACCCTATCGAATCGTTTTGCTTGATAATTAAAGGATGCAACCGGCTGAAAACCTTGACCTATACCAAGCCCAACGAAAGCGATTACCGACGTATATTTGTTAACCACGCCCATAGCCGCAATAGTCGCGTCACCGTAAGGCTTAGAAAGGTTATTGAGTATTCCACCCGAAATACTCGTTAAACCTTGGCGGATAAAGGACGGAAAGCCTACTTTCATAATATTAAAGTAAACCGACCATTTTTTAGAAATGGCTTTGAAAGATATTTTGCTTTGCGCCGACTTAAAGTATAAAATCACGAGCAAGCAAAAACTTACCATTTGCGAGCAAGCCGTTGCAATACCTGCACCAAGCACGCCCATATCGAAAACGTAAACGAGCAAAAAGTCGCCTAAAATATTAAGCAAACCACCCGAAACTAAACCTATCATAGCGTAAAAGGCTTTGCCTTCGTAACGCAAGCAGTTGTTAAGCACGAACGAACCCATTATAAACGGCGTTGCAATTAGAACGCACGCGCCGTACTCAACGGCGTAAGGAAGAATGGTTTGAGTACTACCGAGTAAAAGCATAAACGGTTTTATAAATATAAACCCGACAACTGCAAAAAGCGTTCCCATAAACACGCTTATATAAAATGCGGAAGATACGTATTTCGTGGCGTTATTAACGTTTTTATCCGCTAAATGTTTTGCAACGAACACTCCGGAGCCGTGCCCAAACATAAAGGCAACCGCTTGAATAATACATTGCAAGGTAAATAGTATACTTATTGCGCCTTGGGGGCTTTCACCAAGCCTTCCAACGAAATAGGTGTCCGCTAAATTATAAATACTCGTAACGAGCATTGAAATAGTCGTGGGAATACCAAGCCTTATTATAAGACGGGAAACGGGCGTTTCCGTCATTTTTTTATAGTGTAAGTCTACGGTGCTTGTCATATACAATAATTCTCAATTAAATATGCGATTGCATCTTGGTCGTTTGAAACGGGTAAAACCACGTCCGCTACCCTTTTAATTTCTTCAGTTGCATTGGCAACTGCAACGGATAAGCATTCCCTTTCAATCATAGCAAGGTCGTTACCCGCATCGCCAACGGCGATAATATCTTCCACTTTAACGCCGAAACTTTCGGCGATTAAGTCAAGCGCATAGCCCTTGTTTACGCCTTTTAAGTTGATATCTATCATATTGTCGGTTGACCTTACCACGTCACACTCAGGCATTAGGTTATAGATAGCGTCAAAATGAGCGTCGAGTTTATCCTTATCGTCGAAAACGAGTATTTTAGGCGTTTGCATACCCGTTTCTTCAACGAACGAGTACATATCTTCGATTTTAACGCCTTTAACTAAAGTTAACTTTTCGTAAAGGCTAGTTCTTTCCGTTTCAAAAGGATAATTAAAACCCGTTTCGCCGTAAAGGTGATAGTAAATGCCGTTTTCATTTGCGTAATTTATAAATCTTTTGCATAATTCAGCCGTAACGCATTTCGACGCGATAATTTTCTTATCGTTAAGGTCGTATAAAACCGCGCCGTTAAAACTTGAAAGCAAGCCCGTTAAACCTTGCGCTAAGAGTATTCTTGAAATGCCGTCGGTTGCCCTACCTGACGACAACACGAAAATTCCGCCCCGACTTATAAAGTCCATAACGGCGGAAAGATTTTTTTCACTTATTTTATTGTTGCTACCTGCAATAGTTCCGTCGTAATCGGAAACTAAAATTTTATATTTTTTCATTGCAATATCCCCCTTTCAAACGGTATAACGTCTCCAGCCTTATGCTTTTTAGAGTATACGCACACTTCTACCATTGCTTTACGCTCGGTGTAAAAAGTGTGAGCGTCACGAATGCCAAAATCTATCATCTTGATAATTTTACCGTGTTGGCTTTTATTCTTGGTTACGATAAGCGACGTGGCTATTGCCGTTTTCTCATCAAAATAATCACCGGGGTTAACAACGATAACGTCAACCTTATAACCGTAAAGGCGGGATAATTGGCGTTCGTAAATTTCGCTATATTTCCCCCTTATACCAGAAAAGATAAGTTGCTCGGTTATGGAAAAAAGTTCTTTAACGCGTTTTTTAGCGTCCTTAATTTTTTCTTTTACTTCTTCCCTTTCTTCGTTAAGCGACGCTATTACTGGGTTAACACCGCGCATAGAAACGCCGTTTTTACGCTCTTGCTTTAAAGAGTTAGCAATTTCTTCTAACTTTTCTTGATACTCCGATAACGCAAACCCGAGATTTTTATATTCTTTTATATTTTCTTCAATTTTCTCGAAATTGCTTTTAGACATTAGTTTTTATCTCCGTCTTTTTTATAATCTTCGGGGTTACCAAGTGATGCGCGAAGATTAGCCTTTACGCTTTCAATATATTCACGCCTAAGTTTAGCTTGTTCAACCTTTTCTTCTTCAGTAAGCCCTTCAGTTTTTGCTTTCTTTGCTAAAAAATTAATTCTCTCTACGTCTATCATAAAAAAATTATACAATTTTTTAAGTATTTTTGCAAGTATCTTTGACAATTCAAATTGACATTTTTTTGTATTTTTGGTAAACTTTTTTTATGTTTATCAGTCATTGTCATTCGGAATACTCACACGATTCGAGTTGCGAACTTAAAAGCCTTATTGAAAGCGCAATAGAAAAGGGCGTTAAAGCACTCGCTTTAACCGACCATTGTAATTGCAATTTCACTAACGAAAGAAACGATTTTTTAACCGTTTCGGCTGGACTTAAAGCGCTTGAAAATTTTAAAAACGTCTACGGCGATAAAATCAAACTTTTAAAAGGCGTTGAGATTGCGGAAGAACTCCTTCGTACGGAAAACGCAAATAAAATGCGTACCGCTAACGAGTACGACGTTATCTTGGGTTCATCTCACGAATATTTAAGAAACGGCGAATTTTTGCGTTCTGCTACCCAAGAATACGATAAGTGGACTCAAGAAGAAATACGCGATTTTACTAACTATTATTACGATTATATTTTAAAAATGGTTAAAACTACGGATATTGACGTGGTTTGCCATTTAACGCTACCACTTAGGTATTTAAAAAGGCGTGGCGTTAATTACGATAACACCGTGCACGACGATACTATTAAAGAAATCTTTTCTATAATGATAGAAAAGGGAATCGCTTTAGAACTTAACACTTCAGGGGCGTGGAACGGATTATTTTTACCCGACGGATATTATCTTAGGTTATATAAAGCGGTTGGTGGAAAACTAATCACGATAGGAACGGATTCACACGTAGCGGAAAAAGTAACTCAAGGTTTTAACGAAGGCGTTGAACTTTTAAAGAGAGTTGGTTATAGCGAATATTACTATTTTGAAAAAAGAAAACCAATCAAAGTAAATTTAATTTAGTTTATCTATTAAAATGATTGACAAAAGTTAAATTAAGTTGTATATTATATAACGCAAGCCGCCGTGGCGGAATAGGCAGACGCAAGGGACTTAAAATCCCTCGGTAGCAATACCGTGCCGGTTCAAGTCCGGCCAGCGGCACCAAAAAAGCGAATCACTTTTTAGTGGTTCGCTTTTTTGTATGTCCTAACGGACTTGACTTTATTTTAATAGGGTTCCCGAAATTGTTTTTAAGATAAAAAGAATTTTGGGAAGAAGGAGCAACCGCTTTTTCGTCAAGGCGTTAAAGTTTACTTTGACGGCTGACTTTTATTGCGTGTTGCGACGCGGACAGCGGCACCAAAAAAAGACTTTCTTCGGAAAGTCTTTTTTTATTCAAGCCGATTTAGGCTTGGTATGTAATCCGCTTCTGCGGTATGTAATCACTCAATAGAGTGTATCAAATCGGCTTGATTATATACTGCAACAAGTTGCAAATTACATACATTTGCTTTACAAATGATTACATCCACGCCATTAGCGTGATTTTTTAATTTACGTGGTTCGCTTTTTTGTATGTCCTAACGGACTTGACTTTATTTTAATAGGGTTCCCGAAATTGTTTTTAAGATAAAAAGAATTTTGGGAAGAAGGAGCAACCGCTTTTACGTCGTAGCGTTAAGGTTTACCTTGGCGCTTGACTTTTATTGCGTGTTGCGACGCGGACAGCGGCACTAAAAAAAGACTTTCTTCGGAAAGTCTTTTTTTATTCAAGCCGATTTAGGCTTGGTATGTAATCCGCTTCAGCGGTATGTAATCACTCAATAGAGTGTATCAAATCGGCTTGATTATATACTGCAACAAGTTGCAAATTACATACATTTGCTTTACAAATGATTACATCCACGCCATTAGCGTGATTTTTTAATTTGCGTGGTTCGCTTTTTTGTATGCCCTAACGGTTTGAAGAGCATTTCAACCTATTAATCAATATTTCCTATTTTTTATGCATTCCCAATATTTTATAGGATTGTTTTCTTTCATTCTTGCAAGTTTAACTAATTCTCTTGCGTCGTAATTAATAATTTTATGATACTCATCATAACTTAAACTATTTTTATTTATCATATGTTTAGCGAGAATTTTATCTATCTCATTATACTTTACAGCAGGTGTTAACACTCCTTCTATTTTTTCAAAATCTTTATTTTCAATTAAAAAACTACAATAACCCATTTTATACAAATCATTTGCACCAACAGAAAATAATATTTCTTTCATTTCTATCGTTCCCCATATTGAATATTTTTCATAAACTTCATTTAATTCCATTTCAGTATATGATTTTAACACATTTTCTATCGCTTGCAATGAAAACAGTTTTAAATTTTGTTTATTTATAACATCATCCCATTTGATTTTATTTTTTATATTATATATTTTCTTCAATTCCCAAATGAAATCATTTTTATCATTAGCGTCTATCATTTTCTTTATTTGTTCAGCAATTTTAAAATCTCGATCTTCACCTAGAAAATATACATATTTATTTTTATCAAAACACCTGCTGTTATTAACATTATATTCAAAATATTTATAAATGTAATTTAATTCTTGACTTTCACTATCACTTATCCTATTAGTCATTTTCAAATATAATAAATCATACATCGATTCATTTATATTTCTTAATTTACAAGTAAAATCTAATAATGCATCTATATCTTCATTTTCAATAATTTCTTCAAAATTATAGTTATCTATACAATACAACCTTTCAACTTTTTCATCTATCGTTTCATCTTTTAATTTTTTATTTAAAAATTCATCTATAGTTATTGAAAATAATTTACAGATTTTATATATGTTTTCAACACCAACGCTTTCAGGCGTTAACCATTGACTAATAGCAGCGGAACTTATCCCTAAAATACTCGCAAGTTCTTTTTGCTTAATTTGTTTTCTGTCTAATAATTCTTTAATATACTTTTTCATCTAATATAGGCTCCACAGTAAAATATTTTTCTCTTATTTGCGATAATGTTAGAAGATTTAAATCTTTTAGCAACTCCTTAGTTTTCTTTTCCTCTCTACACTTGTAATAATCTTTATATGCCTGCTCGTTTATATTCATCCTAATATCAAACAAACAATCTTTTAAAATTTCATTTCGACAAGAAACAAATTCTTCACTTTCAAAATCTTCAATGCCATCCCACGAAACCAATTCCGAAACGTATTCTTCCTCTCCATTATATAACTTTTCCTCAAGTTCATTGTACAAAACTTCGTTAAATTCCAAATCCTTATCGCTTTCCATATATTCCTTTTGAAGAAGTCTATTTTTATAGTTGTTTTCTATGAAATAATAAGAATTATTCGAGGGAAAATAATAATTTTTGTTATCGTCCGCCGACTCTCTCTTGAATAACAATATAGGTTTTTTATAGTCTTTATACATTCTCTCTAAAACATCTATGATTTTTATTTTATTCCTTCTTGTTACATAACGCCCCATTAAATTATAATTTAATTTTGCACCATTTTTAATAAGTAATTTAATAACGTCTTTAGTTAATTTCTCCTCATCATATTCAACGCCAAATTTTTTATAGAAAACATTCGTTTTACCATACCTATGAGTAACGTTATTTTTTTGAACAAATGCAAGTAAAATATCTTTTTGAAAATCTGGAGAAGACTTTATTCTCTCACCTATTATTTCTGCTCCTCCGTCAAAAACGTTATCACATAAGTCTCTAAAAAAGTCTAACTTTTCTTTGTAATCGAAAAATTTATATGCTTCCCAATACTTTTCTTGCTTGGTGGAGTTATGCATTAATAAAATTTCTTTTCTAATTTTAAATTTTACCTCTTCAATATTTAAATCATCTCGTAAAAAATAAAACCTCTCACATAAAAAATCAAACTCTTTTTCCTCATTCGTAGTAATAGTATTATCAACTATTTTAAATAATAATTTTTTAAAGTTGTTTTCAACTAAAATTCTTTGTCTATTATTTTCTTCCCATGCCTTTTCTTTTTTGTTTTCATAATACTGAAGATACCAATCTCGTTTACAGATAAAATACTTCTCTTCATAATTTATAGTTTCTTTTCTTTCGCCATTGAAAATTTCATCAATTGTTACATTAAAAAAACTTGACAGGTCTTTTATGTTGTTAATATCAGGAAACACCTCTCCGCGCTCCCACTTACTAATAGAAACCTCCGATATCACATCGTAAAGGCCTAAAAACTTACTAAACTCATTAACCATTTTTGATTGAGACAAGCCCTTTTCTTGTCTTAACGATTTTAAAAATTCTCCTATCTTCTTCTTATCCATAGTAAGCCTCCCTTATAATTTTTTCGTACTCAATTTCTTTTAATTTTTCTTTTTTGATTTTATATCTTATATTTTCTTTTTTATCATACATGTTTTGCATAAAATTTTCATCTTCTCTAATAACTCCCTCAATTTGTAATCGCTTTTGATCAGAAGAATTATGAATATGAAAATATTTATCTTCTTCCATTTCAATTACACCTTTTACGTATTCTTCATAATTTATTTCCTCAACTGAACGAATTGCATCTTTGTGATGATGTTTCACTCTTGGTGCATTTCTAATCTTAAAAGCAGCCTCTTTTGCAGTTTTAGCCTTCACGAAAAAAGATTTTATTATATAATTATATCTGCCAACATGCCCGCACTTTGCCACAACCTTAAAAAACATTTCTCCTCCTTAAAACTAAATCCAGTTTATCATATAAGAATGAGAAATTGCTTGCATCGTTTCTTAATAAATCAACGCTTAATTTACAATTATGTTAAGTGCAAGTTAATAATGAGTTTAATTATATCACTTAAAAATCTCACAATCAAGTTAAAATAAATATTTTTTACACTCTTGTCATCCTCTTGTATTACTATTGAAAACAAGATTAAATAATACAAAAAAGCGAATCACTTTTTAGTGGTTCGCTTTTTTGTATGCCCTAGGCAAGTCAAAATAATTCGAACATTGATTTTGACTTGCCTAAGGCTTGAAAATATTATTTTAGGTGGTAATTTTTAATAGCGTAATTTTATTGGTGTGTTTTTTTACCCTTTTTGTGGATTTATGTATATTGAAATCAAAAACAACTCGTGTTACAATATAATTATATTAAGTTAAAAGGAAAAACTAAAATGAAATGGTGCGTAATTGGTGCGGGCGGTATTGCCGATAGAAGAACTATCCCCGCTATTATTAAAAATAAAAACAACGCGTTAGTTGCCGTTATGGATGCTAACCCCACCGTTGCAAAAACAATAGGCGAAAAATACGGCGTTCAATATTTTAGTAACGAAGAAGAAATGTTAAATGCCGTAGAGTGCGATGCGGTTTATATTGCAACGCCCGTTTTTTGCCATTATAAACAAGCAATGCTTGCGCTCTCGTTTAATAGGCACGTTTTCCTTGAAAAACCCGTTTGCTTAACCGCTAAAGAAAGCCGTGAACTCGTTGGCGCGTTCAAGAAAGCAAACAAACAACTCAACATCGGTTATATGATGAAGTTCCATAACTTACACGAAAAAGCAAAGGAACTTATAAGTTCAGACCAAGTGGGCCAAGTAAACGACGTTCGCGCTCAATTCTCGTGCTGGTATCCAGATATTGAAGGGGCTTGGCGACAAAAGAAAGCGCTTGGCGGTGGCGGTGCGGTAATGGACCTTGGCGTTCACTGCATTGAGCTTATCGAATACGTTTTAAGCGATGAAATTATCGACGTTAAATCTTTTTATTCCACCAACACTTTCTCTTACGAAGTTGAAGACGGCGCTGTGATAATTTTCAAAACTAAAAAAGGTGCTTTGGGGCATATTGACGTTAACTTTAATATCCCCGACGACGCTTCGGAAGGAAAACTTGAAATTTACGGAACGAAAGGCTATATTCAATGCAAAGGCACTCTTGCCCAAGAAGAAGTTGGAACGCTTTCGCACTTATACGCTCCGCAAGGCGATTACTTGGCGATGCAGTCGAGAAAGGTTTGCGCTCCCACCGAATACACTGGCGCTAAGGAAAATTTATACGAAAAACAAATCAATAGTTTTTGTAAAGCGGTTGAAAGTGGCGAACTTGATTATTTCTTTGCTGACCGCGCCGTTCACGTTCAAGAATTAGTTGAAAAAATTTATAATGAAAATTAAAGGTATTTAATATGATTTACGATTTTGACACACCTATCGACCGTAAAGTTTCGGGCGCTGTTAAATGGGTTGATCTTCCCGAAGGAATAATCCCCTTAAACATTGCCGATATGGAATTTAAAATTATGCCCGAAGTGGTTGAAGAAATGATAAAAACTGCCCAATACGGCGATTTTGGCTATATTGGAATGACCGAACGCGACTATCAAGCAGTTATTAATTGGATAGAAAAAAGGCGTGGAGTTAAAGTTCCAAGAGAGCATATAATTGCAACGCCAGGTGTTTTATACGCGGCGCGTATTGCCCTTTCAATTCTAACAAACCCTGGCGACAAAGTTATCGTTCAAACACCACTTCACACTCCGTCTATTGCAACGCCTTGCATAATGGATAGAATTAAACTTGAAAATAGGCTTATCTATAAAGACGGCACTTATTATATTGATTACGACAATCTTGAAAGTCTTTTCAAAGACGGCGCTAAAGTTTTAATGATGTGTGCACCACAAAACCCGACGGGGCGCGTGTGGACTTACGAAGAACTTAAAAAGGTTGGCGAAATAGTTAAAAAATATAACGGCTATATTATTTGCGATGAAATTCACTCGGATATAGTTTGGAACGGAAATATTCACGTTTCCCCAACGCAAATACCTGAAATTGCGGATAGGTCGATAGGCGTGTTCTCAACTTCTAAAACCTTTAATATGGGTGGTTTCCACGTGGGCACGGCAATCGTACCCAACCCCGACTTAAGAGATAAAATGGTTAAAGCATTTTACAGTATCGGGCACGTTTGCGATAGACCTGCCGTAATGTGCATGAGAGCGCAAACGGCAGCGTACGAAAAGGGCGAGCGTTGGCTTGACGAAATGCTTTCTTACGTTGGCGATAATTTTAATTACACCTTGAACGCTCTTAAAAACACACCCATTCACGCAACTCAACCTGAAGGAACTTTCCTTCTTTGGTGCGACGTTGAAAGTTTAGGTTGGAACGCTGAAAAACTAAGAAACGTAATGCTAAACGATTGGAAAGTTCTCCCCGACCCCGGCAGTTATTACGACACTAAAGATTGGGCGACCTACACGGGCTTAGAACATCATATAAGGCTTAATCTTGCCTTACCTAAACAAACGCTTATTGAAGCGATTGATAGAATTACCAAATATTTTAAATAAGAAAAACGAGTTCGGCTAAAACCGAACTCGTTTTGTTATTTCTTAAGTATTTTTTTAATAACCCAAAATTGAAAACGCTTGGGAAGAGCGTTTAAAATCAACAACAATTTGTTCCTGTTAATTTTGTAAGCAAACTTAGGCTTTTTCTTTGAAATTATCTTATAAGTTTTAACCGCAATCTTTTTAGACTCAATACTCTTTGCTTCAACGCTATTTACTATCTTTTTAAACCGCTCCGCATTGCATTTGTAAATAGCGGTCTTTTCGCAAAACCTATCAAGTGCCGTCGTAGATACCCCCAGCATTTTAGTTGACACCGCACCCGCTCGAAGAACCGAAACGGAAATTCCAAGAAGTTGAAGTTCCATATTAAGCGAATACGCATACTTGTCAAGCGCACCTTTTGTAATAGCGTAAATCCCCGTGAATGGCAAAGGGTCAAGCGGTGCAAGTTCACTCGTTATCATGAGTATTCTACTACCTGATTTCATAAGTGGGATAAACGTTTTATTTATATGAAAAGCGCCGTATAGGTTGATTTTAAATATCTTATCAAAATCTTCATCCGCTATTTCAATCAAAGAATCAAGCATATAAACGCCTGCAAAATGAACGATGGCGCAAAGGCTATTCGTTACCTTTTTAACTTCTTCAAACGCGCGCTCAATAGAAGACGGATCGGTAACGTCAACTTCGATAGGTATGATATTTTCTTCGGGGCTTTTAACGGCTTTGTCAAGGGCAAAAACGGTAAAACCGTTACTTGCAAACTGCTTGGCGGTTTGGTAACCCATTCCACCGTAAGCACCGGTGATTAATACGTATTTCATATTATAAAAGTTTTTTTACTACGGACGGAAAGTCGTTATAGTTATCAATCTTAATATAGTTAAAGTCGGATAAATAAACTGATTCGTCGTTACCACCTAAGCCGTAATCGTCGCCAACGTATACCACTTCGCTTGGCAACACGCCGTTTTCTTCACAATAGTTTTTAAGAGCGATTGCCTTGTTAAAACCCTTAGGCGCCATATCGAACGACGACGAACCGCCAACGAACACTTCGTAATCATTAAAAAGTTCACAAACTTCTAAGTAAAACGCCCTTCTCTTCTTACGGTCGGGATCGAAAACGAGTTTATCTTCTTTATCCGCTTTAGTTCCAAGCAAGGGGAAAGTTATTGCGCCCGATGCGTGATATTCAACGTTATCGCCTTTAAACTTGGTAAAACCGTGTTTTTCACGAAGGAAGGTTACCCTTTTTTCAACGCTTTCTCTATCGCAACCAAACTTGAAGTCCTTAACTATTTCGATTTCTTTAAGGTCGGGGTTATACTTTGCCCATTGCATACCGTAATTGCCAACGATATCGGCAGGGAATTTTTCCATTTGATTAAATATGCGATTGCACATACCTGCGCCAACCATTAAAATTTTATACTTTTTGGAAAGGGCGATAAGCGTTTCCATATTTTCTTTAGGAAGGGGCGATTTGTGTTGAGATAAAGTTCCGTCCAAATCAAACGCCATAATTTTAATCTTCTTAGCGTCTATAAAATCACTTGCAAAATAGCCTAAATCGTGGAGCATCCAAAGAACGGAATACCTATCTTTTAATTCTTTAGCGTATCTAACCGCGTCTTGAATTTTATCTTCGCCGTAGAAACTTAAAAACTCGCCGTAATTAAAACCAACCTTTTCAAGCGTTTTAATAATCTCTTTTTCGGACGGCATTTCGGATAAAATAGCCCTTATCTCATTCTCTTTTTCAAGGTAGATAGAAACTCTATCCTTTTTATAATTGCCAACCTTTTCTTGAAGAGCAATGCAACTATCGGCGGAAGATTTGTAAACCCTTTTAATTTCGTTATTGATAAGTTCTTGACTAATAGGCTCTCGCTTTACCCACCTTATATTGAGTAAGTCTTGGCGAATTTTTGCCGTTAAAACGGTAGCGTAGCCAACGTCTATACCGTGGGGAAGATAGTCTTCGCCGTTCAAAATTCCAACTATTTCAAAATAGTGCGAAAAATGATGTTCACTACCCGATGCTGGGCGAGAAGACCCCGCAAAACTCATCATAATACCAACTATAACGAGCGCTTCCATAAGCGCCTTTACGCTATCACTATCACGAGCAACGAGTCCGTCCGCTAAACTTTCCACCTTTTTAATCATTTGGTAGGTGGTATCGTAGATATAGTCGCAAAAATATTCGCCGTTAACGACTTTTGAAAGTTTCCAATCGTTAAGCGCGGAATACTTGCCGATAATATCGCCGTAACCCGCTTGAATCATATCAAAAGGCGCGTCTTTTAAAATTTCCGGTTCGGAAACTATCGCTTTTGGAAGCCCAGCAGGATAAGTTACCTTCATTCCACCCGTAATCATTGCTGCGCCTGAAGACGCGTACCCGTCCATCGACGGAGCGGTTGCAACTACCATATACGGAATTTTATTAAAGTGAGAAACGTACTTGCAAAGGTCCTGAATAACGCCCGAACCAATGCCAACGATTAAGTCGACGCCGTTTAACTTTTCGGTAACCGCGTCAATAGCAACTTCGTCGGGAATCAAAATTTTATCGCCTAAGAAAATTACTTTATCTTTAATTTTAGCACCTAAAACGCTTGCCGTTTTATCGCCTGCCACCCTATAAGTGTTTTCATCGGCAACGATTAAAACGGAAGAATAGTCGGCACATAAATCGCCAAGTTCGTTAATGGCGTCAGTTTTAATATAAACCTTGTCAATCGGGCAAGAGTGGAATTTTCCGCATTCACACTCAACCCCTTTTAAAATTACGTTAATATCCATTGATTAGTCCTTATTGTATTCTTTAAAAAGTTTATCGTAGCACTCTTTAACTTCCTTAGGCGAATAATTACTGTTAACCTCAAAGTTAAACACGCCGTTATAACCAACCCTATCGAGCGCGCCGATAATTTCTTGCCAAGGAAGAATACCTTCACCCGGCATATAATGGCGTTCCTTAATCTCATCGCGGTCGGAAATATGAACGTTTTTAATACGTGAACCGATTTGTTCAATATAATGAACGGGGGATTCAAAAAGCGGATGGTTAACGTCAATAACCATATTGAGTTTGGGAACGGCTTGTAAAAGTTCTAACGCTTCGCTTGAAACGTTGAGCATTCCGTCGTTAGTCATATTTTCAACGCACACGTTTGCAGGAACGAATTCGCAAATTTCATACATTGACTTTTTGAGTTGTTCAAGCCTTGCAGGGCGTTCTTCTATTGAGTTAGGCTTTTTATCGGGGTGAATAACGAAACAAGCGGGCATATTGTTTTCATAATGAGAAACAGCCCACTTAACGCTTTCAACCGACGCTTTTCTATACTCTTCGTCTAATGACGTAAATTCCCAATACAAGCAAGAGAAAGGAAGGTGGATAGTGTTGAGTTTTAAACCTCTATCCTTAACGATTTCAACGGCACGGCGAACGAGCGGATAATTCTCAATTTCTTCTTCTCTATTCCACGGGCCTAAGGTAACGAGTTCAGCCCCGTCAATACCAACTTCCGCCATTTCTTTAGTCTTTTGCAAAAGTTCTTCTTCTTTGAAAGTTATTCTATAACGTTTTTCGGCAAGCCACTCAATACCGTAACAACCGAGTGACATTCCAAGTTCAGGTTTAAACATAATTTCACTCCTTAATTTATATTAAATTAATTATACAACTAAACGATTTTTCTTGCAACAATAAAACGCAAAAGTTTTACGTTAAAACTTAAAAAGATTATAAAAAATAGTTGAAAAATTTTTATAATTTTGATATCATACAATAGTTATATAGCACTATTTTGGTTAAGGAACCAAGTTTAACATTGGGGTGTCGCCAAGCGGTAAGGCTACGGACTCTGACTCCGTCATTCGTAGGTTCGAATCCTACTACCCCAGCCAATAAAAAAAGAATGGTCATAACCATTCTTTTTTTATACAAGACCGCTATGGATTGGTATGTAATCGCCGTAGGCGTATGTAATCACGCAGTAGCGTGTATGTATTGGCTATGTTATGGAATTTGCCTAAAGGCAACCCTTAGCAGGGCGCAATCCCCTCGTCAACTAAAGTTGACACTCCCCTTATCAAGGGGAATTACCTCCTACCCCAGCCAATAAAAAACGCCACGATTAAAGCGTGGCGTTTTTTGTTTTAATTAAACGATAGTTTTTCTTAACCATTCAAGCGTGCATTCAACCATGTGCTTGCCAATTTCTTCGCTTGCTTCGGTTGCGCTCTTTGCAAACCATTCAGTATTGCGTTCGCAACGGCTAAGGTCAACGAGTTCAGGGTAAGTGCCCATCATAAGGCTTGTTTCCCACTTGCCTGCATGGTCGAAACCACCGCACTTAATTTGCGCGTCTGCACCGATAAGGGGGATAACCTTGATATATGAGAACGGGTCGTCCGAACTACCCATATCTTCGTAATACGTTGCGTAAGCATCGCTACCCCACCAGCCTTTGCCGAGTTTTTGTTCCATATATTCCATAGTAACTTTTTTAGCGGCTTTGTGGCAAGCAATAGTCATAGGCATTAAGCCTGCGCCTTCAGTTTGGTGATGCGCAACGAGATAAATGTTTTTATGGCCTGCGTCAATCATAGACTTTAAGATATAGTATAAATAATTAACGTAAGCGTCTTCATCAACGTGGAAATGGCTGGGCTTAGGTTCGCACACCGCGTACGACGCTACACCGTACCAAATAGGCGGACAAACGACGATTTCCTTTTCCTTTTCAAGTTCTCTTAAACAGCCGTTGATAACGAGCGTATCCGTTCCGCACGAAGCGTGGCGGGCGTGGTACTCAAGCGTACCAATGGGAATAACGAATGGAACTTTACGATCCACTGCGTCTTGAATTTCATCATATAACATTTCGAGCATTTGCATAATAGTTTTCTCCTTGGGCAAGGCTTAGATTATATTTGCTTGCCTTATAAACTAAATTATATGCGAAATGAATATAAAAGTCAAGACGCAAAGCGTTAGCGTTTTACAAAAAATACAACTTTTTATTGTAAACTCGTAACCGCTATGCTATACTTTAACAAAAGGAGAAACTATGATAAGCGGATATTTTGGCGCTATGCTTGATTGTTCAAGGAACGGCGTTATGAAAGTTAGCAAAGTTAAAGAGTATATCGACCTTCTTTCAAAATTTGGTTACAACGCTCTTGAACTTTACACTGAAGACACTTTTGAGATTGATAACGAGCCGTACTTTGGCTATATGCGTGGCGGATACACTAAAACTGAACTTAAAGAACTTGACTTATACGCTAAGTCTAAAGGGATTGAACTTATCCCTTGCGTTCAAACGCTTGCCCACCTTAACAGCATATTTAAGTGGCACGTTTATAACGGGATAAAAGACACTCAAGATATTTTGCTTGCCGACGATGAAAAGACTTACGCACTAATTGAAAAAATAATTAAAACTGCGAGAGAGTGCTTTTCTTCTAAAAATATTCATATCGGTATGGACGAAGCCGAACTCGTTGGCTTTGGCAAGTATTTTAAAAAGCACGGCTACCAAGATAGGTTTGAACTTATAAAAAAGCACCTTCAAAGAGTTATTGAAATTGCTAAAACGTACGATTTTTCACCGTGTATGTGGTCGGACACCTTCTTTAGTATGGCAAGTGGCGCATATTTCCTAAACGACTATAACAGCATTCCTTTAGAAATGAAAAACGCGATACCAAACGGCGTTGACTTAGTTTATTGGAACTATTACGATGCAACCGAAGATAAGTATTTAAAAATGCTTAAAACACATAAAGAGTTAAACGACGAGTGCTGGTTTGCAGGGGCGGCGTGGTCGTGGTCGAATTTCGCCCCGTTCAACAACTGGTCAATGAAGCATTTATCGGCATCGCTCAAAGCGTGCAAGAAAACGGGCGTTAAAAACGTTCTTATTTGCACTTGGGGTGACGACGGGCAAGAATGCTCGCACTTTGCCGTTCTTTCAACTTTATATTATGCGATAAGAGTTTACCAAGGCGAAACGAAAATATCAAAAATCAAAAAGGAATTTTACGAATTGACGGGCGAAAGTTTTAACGCTTTTCTTGACTTAGACCTTCCTAATTGCATTGCCGATAACGTTAAAGCAAAAAGGCCGTTCGGCCCGTCTAAATACGGATTTTATAGCGATTTACTTAACGGCTTTTTTGATTTATACACGCCCGATGGAAGTGGCGAACTTTATAAAAAATACGCCAATAGGTTGAAAAAACACGCCAAGAACAGCAAAAACTACGGATATATTTTTGAAAGTGAATCTGCGCTTTGCGATTTTTTATCCGTTAAATTTGAACTTGGCAAACGCCTTAGAAAAGCCTACAAAGAGAGCGACGAAACTAAACTTGAACTAATTATAAAAGATATAAAGAAAGCGGAAATTAAACTTTGCAAGTTTGAAAAAACGCTTAAAGCGCGCTGGGATGAAGACTTTAATGCCCACGGTTACGACGTTTTAGATATAAGGATAGGCGCACTTAAACAAAGGCTAAAGTCGGCAAGAGAAAGGGTTAGAGATTTCCTTGATAAAAAGGTATCGTCAATCCCCGAATTAGAGCAAGAAAACTTACCCCTTAACGATTGGAACGACCAACTTTTAGGTCTACTTAAGTGGAAGGACGTCGTTACCGTAAACGTAATTTCGCATAATATTTTTAACTGACCTAACAAAAAAACAAGCACTTAATTTGTGCTTGTTTTCTTTTGCTTTTTTGTATCAATAATTAATCGTTTTTTAAGCCTAAAATATAGTTGGCATCTAAATCAAGTTCCTTGCAAAGTTTAGCAAAGGTATCAAGTTTAGGTAACTTTTTCGTGGTTTTATATTGAGTTATCATTTCAGGTGAAACGCCTATCCTGTTTGCAATTTCAATAGTAGTCAGTCCGCTAGCCCTTATTTCTTCCCCTAATCTCTCTTTAATGGTGCTATCTTTCATATATTTATTATATAACCATTAGTTAGAATTTATTTGACAACTAACCAACGGTTAGTATATAATTTTAACATAAGGAAACTAATTATGAAAAAGAGAATTTTTGTAACGTTTATATCTACCCTATTTATATGTGCTTGTGCTTTTGCGCTTTCAGCTTGTATGAACCCTACACCTTCGCACACTCACTATTACACTTCCTACTACGATGACCAATATCATTGGCAAGAATGTTCTTGCGGAAATCAAATAGACAAATATTCTCATAGCATTAGCGGAGATTCTTGTTCAAACTGCAATTACGTACCCCCTACTGAAGGCGTAATATACGGCGTGTCTGCCGATGGAAAGTATGCTGAAGTTATAGGATATAACGGCACCGCAACTAACGTTTCTATTGCAAGCACTTATCAAAGTTTACCCGTAAAAAACATTTATAGTCAAGCCTTTAGAAATACGTCAATAAAATCAGTAATTATCCCCGATAGCGTAACGAGTATAGGTTCTTATGCGTTCTCTTCTTGCGACTCACTCACGAGCGTAACTATTGGCAACGGCGTAACGAGTATAGGTTCTTCTGCGTTCAGTAGTTGCGATTCACTCACGAGTGTAACTATTGGCAACGGCGTAACGAGTATAGGTAATTATGCGTTCGAATATTGCTCTTCACTCACGAGTGTAACTATTGGTAATGGCGTAACGAGTATAGGTTATTCTGCGTTCTGTGGTTGCTCTTCACTCACGAGTATAGTAATCCCCGATAGCGTAACGAGTATAGATTCTTCTGCGTTTGCTCATTGCTCATCACTCACGAGTATAGTAATCCCCGATAGCGTAACGAGTATAGGTAATTATGCGTTTGCTTATTGCTCATCACTCACGAGTATAGAAATCCCCGATAGCGTAACGAGTATAAGTTCTTCTGCGTTCTCTAATTGTTCCAGTTCGTTATATACTGAAAAAGATAATATTAGGTATTTAAAAGCAAATGGAAACGCCTATTTTATGGCTTATAGTTTAACGAATAGAAACTTATCTACTTGCACCATTAATAGCAATACGAAAATTTTGGCTAACTCTTTATTTTCAGATTGTGATAGGCTTGGTAAAATAACTATCCCCGATAGCGTAACGAGTATAGGTGGTTATGCGTTCTATTATTGCGATTCACTCACGAGTATAGTAATCCCCGATAGCGTAACGAGTATAGGTGCTCATGCGTTCTATTATTGCGATTCACTCACGAGCGTAACGTTTAGTGATACAAGCACTTGGTATAAAACTTCTAATTATGACGATTGGAAAAATAAAACTAACGGCACACAAGTTGACGTTTCAAACGCTACCACCAATGCAAGCAATTTTAAAAATAATTATAGTTATTATGGTTACTATTTTTATAAAAAATAAATAAAAAGAAAGTAAAATGAAATATTGCTTTCAAAATAAATAGGCTCAATTATTGATTATTTATTTATAACCTTAAAAAAGCACGCAAATTGCGTGCTTTTTTATTTTAAACGGCGTATAGGGCGAGTTTTTTGATAAGCATTGATAATTTTTCGGATAAAATTTTTCGTTCTTCGCCTTCGGGTTGGCGAGTGATAAAGCGAAGAAGATATACTTCTAACTCCTCAATTTCACGATAGTCGCTATCACTTAAAGGCTTGGTTTTAAGTTCACAAATTAAACTTTTAACGTAGCCTATATCTAAATAGCCGTGTTCAATATCTGGCTTTTTAAAATAGTCTACCGCCTTTGACGGCGCTAACGCAACTTCTTCTAACGCAAGTTTTGGCTCGTTTTTAACCGCTACGGGTTTTGAAGAAAGTTTTCTTATAACCGCATAGAAAATTATAATCAAGCAGCCGTAAAAGGTTAAAAAGGCGTAAACTAAGTTTGCGTTATTAAACAAACGCTTTTCGCCTAAAAAGTCTTGAATGCTAAAATATGCCGAAACGGCTATTCCTATAATTGAAAAACATAAATAATAAGTGCTATCACGCTTGCGCTTTGAAAAGCCTAAGACTATGAGTTCAATTATAAAAACCACGAGGTTTGTTAAAAGTGGCGTTATTGCCACGATATAAGCGTTTTCAACTAAATCACAACACAAATAATTAAGGACGGAAGATAAAAATTCTAACATAGAATTATTATCCCCGCCCTTTTTAAATTTTAAACTAGGTTATACCACAATTTACGGCTTATTTAGAGTGCGCATCAAACGTGGTGCAAGACAAGGCAAAGCCCGAAGACAATACTTTTGTCTTGCCGAGTGGTTTTAACGCAGTATTGCGCTTCGTTTCAGGCGCAATATTATCAGCCCGTAGGTTGTGG
The DNA here is from genome assembly GCA_045637965.1 of Christensenellaceae bacterium. Taxonomy (GTDB): domain Bacteria; phylum Bacillota; class Clostridia; order Christensenellales; family Borkfalkiaceae; genus HGM11412. Next base: position 239,829 of record JAZUAK010000003.1, read on the forward strand.
TGTAACCTCATATTTCAACCGTTATTTCTTGCAAAACGTTTACTAAAACAACTTTTTTAACCTTGACTTTTAAAATCTCTTCAATGGCGTTTTTATAAAGTGTCATTTGAGTTTTATAGGCTTTAATTAAATCTTCTTCACTTTCTATCGTAGAAATTTTATAGTCGATAAGGATAGCGCCGTTATCGTCAATCGCGATAAGGTCGGCTATACCTTGAATTAAAACCTTTTCTCGTGAATCCGTTTCAAAAAGTTCGTTTGCGGAAACTAAGTGGCAGAACTTTTGTTCTTTTAAAAGTTTTGAATTTTTAATCTCGCTAAAAATCGGCAAGTTTAAAATGCTTTGAACCTTACTAACGTCAATAAACTCTGCTTGAGTTTTATCCATTAACCCGTTTTTAACAAACCTATCTAAATCGGCTTGTCCGTTATAATCATAAAAATCAATAAGTTCAAAGAATCTATGGTACGCCGTACCCTTTTCGGAACTTGACGAGCCGAACTTATCGGTACGAGCAAAGTATTCGGTATCGTCGCCCTTTTTATTAACGTCAGAAACCGAACTTTTGATAGGCAAGTCAATCTCGCTAAGATGCGGGTATTGATAGGTTAAGTTCTCAACGATTTTTTCGGTTAAAAGGGGAACAGTTTCTTTTCCCGCTACGCTCGTTTCAGCGTTTGAAAGCGAGTTGAACTCAATATTATCTTCATCGTGATAAATAATTGGAATGTTAGTTACGGTTAAATAGTCGCTCAAAGAATGCACGGAATTTTTATCGAACGACAGCGCTATCGAATCAGCACTCGTTAGCATATAAAGTTCACACTTAGCCCTTGTTAAAGCAACGTATAAAAGCCTTAACTCTTCAACCTTTGCCGTCTTATCAATTTTAGTTTTAATAAGCGACCTAACGGAATTTTCGCTAACGGTCATAGTCAATTCGTCGTAACTTTTAACGCAGGCGCCGTAATCTTTATTGTAGATAACGCTACCCGTTTTATCCATATCGTTAAACTTTTTGTTAAGCCCTGCAACGATAACGACTGGGAACTCTAAGCCCTTTGACGCGTGCATAGTCATTATCTTAACGGTTTCTTCGCCGGAAGCGTCTGCAACGGTCAAATCGTCAAGCACTTCTTCCACATGGCTTTCAAACTCAACGGCACGGAGTTTCTTACCGCCAACGGTGCTTTCTAAGATAAATCTCTCTATCCTTTTTTGACGAACTTCACCATAGTCCGACGCTATAATTTTTGCCAAGTATCCCGTTTCTTTTAAAATTGAATTAAACAGTTCGTCAACGGGTAAAAACTCTGCTATAAGGCGTTTTTCACTAAGCCAATCAAGGAACGACTTACACTTTTGACCAAGCGCATCGCCATTTAAGGACGCCTTTTCAACGCAGTCGTAAAAACTTGCTTTTCTACTTCTATCGCCACCAAGTTTAATGCTTGCGAGTTCATCTTCACTAAACCCACCTAAGTTTAGCATAACGGTTGCAAGCGGAACGTCACGCTCGGCGTTCACGATAAGGTATAAAAGGTTTAAAAGAACTTGAATTTCGGGGTAATCTTTAATGCTCTTTTTCGCGCTTGAAGATACAGGCACGCCCGCTTTTATAAGCGCTTGAACGAGTTTTTCAGCAAGACCTGAATCTTTACCTATCGACCTTAAGAGTATGCAAATATCCGAAAAACCTATCTCTTTATAAGTTCCGCTCTTTATATCGTAATACTTCTTACCAAGCCTTTCGCCTATAATTTTTAAAATGAGTTTTACTTCGCCGAGCGGTTCGTCAACTTCTTTCTTTTCGGTAGCGTTCTTAACGGAATACACACCGCGCTCTAAAACTTCACCTTCTTCCTTTTTAACTTTTGGAATTACGTGAATTTCGCAAACACCTTCGTAATCGCCGTAACCATTGCCGTAAACCATGCGCTTGTCCGCATAATTTATACCGCCAAAGTTTTCGGTCATAACACCACTAAAGATAGCGTTCACGCCGTCAACGATTTTCGGCGCGCTTCTAAAGTTATTATCAAGCGGAATAGCCGTTCCACCGCCGTTATCATAATCGCGGTATTTTTTAACGAAATATTCGGGATTGCAACCGCGGAACGCGTATATACTTTGCTTACTATCGCCTACCAAAAACGCGTTGTCCTTTGTAACGAGATTGATAATTTCTTCTTGAACGTCGTTAACGTCTTGATACTCGTCGATAAACACGTAATCGTATTGGTCTAAAACTTCTTTTCTAATTTCGTCAATTTTTAAAAGTTCTAAAGCGTAACGCTCAATATCCATAAAATCAACGCCGTTTTCTTCCGCTTTTAAAACTTGAAGAGTTTCAGCGTACTTTTTGGTGAGATTTAATAGCCCGATTAAAAGTGAATGGCTATTTTTTAAGTTTTCTTTATCCTTTTCCTTATCAATAGCGAAAATTGATTGAATTTTTCCTATCTTCTTTTTATATTCTTTTACCGTATCGCTAAGATTAGTCGCGTACTCAGGTTGCTTTGACTTGGTTCTCGGTAAAGACAAGTCAATTTGAGCGTAACGATTGAAAAACTCGAATAAGTCGTCAGCCTTTGCCATTTCTAAAAGGACGTTTGCTAACTTTTCCGAGTAATCTTTCCTTTTTTCGTCTTCGGTAAAAGAAGATGCAAGCGTTGAAAACTCAAAAGCGTACTTGCTTGCTAAATCGTAAACCACGTCTTTCAGTTCAGCGTTTAGATAATCGTAAACGTTAGTAAACGTGTCTTCCACCTTTTCTACGAGCGCGTCGATACCGTTAGCCCTTTCGGCAAAGTCGTTAAGTTTTAAAATAACTTCTTTAAGCCCGTTATCCGAACGGCGAACTGCAAAGGTTGAAACGAGTGATAAAAACTCTTGGTCGCCCGATTCGTATAAGGCTTCAAATAAATCGTTCATCGCCGTTTCCGAAAGGCGTTTCTTCTTGCTTTCTTCTAAAACTTGAACGCTTGAGTCTATGCCGATAACGTAGAAGTATTTTTTGATAAGTTTTGAACAAAAAGAGTCAATCGTTGAAATATCTGATGCGTTAACTAAGTCGAGTTCTTCTTTTAATCTTCTATCTTTAGTTTCAAGATATTTCTTCGTAAGCGCGGTTTTAAGTTTTTCTTTCATCTCTTCCGCGGCAAGTTTGGTAAAGGTTACGGCAAGTATATTTTTAACGGGAACGCCTTCATCTAAAATTAAGCGAATAATCCTTTCGATAACGACGTGGGTTTTGCCTGAACCCGCCGATGCTGAAACGAGAGCGTTACCCTTGCCGTGCAATACTGCGCGTTCTTGCATTTCGGTTAATTTTGGTTTACTCATCGCCGTTTACCGCCTTATCACTTAGTTTTTTAGTTTTATCAACTGCACTCGTTATCGTTTCCACCGTAACGCTTTCACTCTTTCTAAATAGCCCGCCTTCGTTTTGGCAGAACCCACACATACCCTTATACTTACACCAATCACAAGCCTTTTCGTATGGCGACGGAGCGATATAACCACTTCTAATTTCGTCAACGCCACTTGCGGAAACGAGTTTTGAATACTCTAAGAATTTGAGCATATCTTCGATAGATAAAACGTCTGAATAACTATTTGGCGTTCCGTCTGCTTTCAATTTAACCTTAACGACTTTTGAAGATTCGCCGTTTAAAATAGAACTATCCGTCGCGCCTAAAATTTCTTTTTCGTTTACGGTTTTTCCAAGCATAACGAAGTCTTCGCCTTCCTTAGAAAACTCGTCTTTAACGGGATAATAATACGCGCCCGCAGGCATAGTTTTATCATTTACAAAAGCGTTCATATAAAGGTAAAGTTGAATTTTGTTACCCGTATAGAAACTTTCTTCACTATCGTTAATCTTTCCAGACTTATAGTCGATAATGCGAACGTATTTATCGTAAGCGTCAACCCTATCAACAACGCCTTTAACGAAAGTTCTGCCACTCTTAGTTGGAAGTTCAATCGCACCTATATCGGCACTTAAACCAAACCTTGCTTCTTGCTTAACCGTTACGAACGAAGATTTTGCAAGAGATGAATAAACGTTATAGCACACTCTTTTGCTTTCTTTTTTGAGCCTATCTAAAACGGCTTGAGTTTTGGGAGTTGCGCTGTACTTTTTAAAATCTTTATCTTCACTTAACTCGTCGTAAATTTTACCGACTAACGCATCCGAACTTATTTTATCAGAAACGAGTTTTATGTTGTTTGAATATAATTCGTTAACCTTGTGAAGAAGCGTTCCCGTTTCGTTAACCTTAACTTCAAGTTCGGGGCTTTCTTGTAGCCTTAAAACGTTAGACGCATAGTTTTTATAAGGGCAAGAAAAATAAGTTTCTAAAACGCTTGCGGAAATTTCGCCACCGTAAACGCTTAAGTTTTCCCCTTCTTTTATCTTCTTTTCGGGGCGATCTTTAACTAATAAAGAAGTTGCCTTTTCTTTTAATCGTTCTTCGTTTAAAATCTCGGTAGCCTTGTAAAACGACGCTATCTTATCAAGCGTACTTTCATCGCTAAGATTATACTTAGAGTAACTCTTCGCTATTTCCATAAGCGCAGTAGTTTCATTAGTAAAACCGCCCGATAAGTCGTTTAAACGGCTTTCTTCACTAATAGTTTGGCGTGTTTTAGGCACGAGCGAAAACATTGCGGTAAGAGATTTTATCGCATCTGATTTAAAGTTTTTAGTCCCGTCTTGCTTCTCGGTTGAGTAAGATAATTTTAACTTTTTGTTAAACGAGCAAAGTGATACTAAAACGTTTTCTTTCTCTCTATCGTTAACCGATTTTATCTTTGGTTCAACGATTAAATCAAACCCGTCTAAAACGTTTAAGTCGCCGTCGGATAAAAGCGCGGTGTCGCTTTCGGTAAAGGGCACGTCCCCGTTCAAACAAACGGCGTATAAAACATCGGCGCTCTTAATCTTAACGTCTTTGCATTCGCCAACGTAGATGGCGTCGCTTCGTATAGGGATAGAACTTATAGCCGTTCCCACCGCACCGCTTAAGAATAAATTTTTAAAGTCAAGCGCGGAAATTGGCGTTTCACCAAGAACGTAATTCATCTCGTCAAGTAGCGAATTGATTTTATCAAAAATCTTATCGTTGTAGTCGGCGAGTTGAGAATATTTTGAATCTTTTAAAGATTTGGTTAAGTTTTCTAAGTTTAACTTGGCGTTTGATTTTTCAAGTATAAACTTTATCGCCACCACGAAATCTTTAACGAGCCTTGCTTTTGATAAAAGGCTTTCCCCTTCCATTACGAGTTTTCTAACGCTTTCAAACCTTTCAAGTTGCTTATCTTCAACGGTGAACGGCGCTTTGAAAGCCTTTCTCGTTATAGTATTTTTAAAAACGTAATTTAAAAGTTTATCGCTAAAACTTTTTTCGGGTATAAATATCCCCGAACCCGTAATTTTAACGAAATCTTTCGCGTTTAGTCCACGCCTTGAAAAATCAAGGAACGAAATGATAAAATCGCAAACGGGGTGTTCGGATAACGGCGTGGTTTTCTCGACGAAATAAGGAATTTGATAATCGTCAAGCGCGCGACTTATCGCAGGCAATCCGTCTTGCAAACTGCCAACGGCAACGGCAATATCTTTATACCTTGCGCCGTTTCTCACTTCATTTAAAATATCTTTTGCAAGCCATTCGGCTTCATCGCATACGTCACTTGCTTGATAGAGTGAAACTCTATCCGTAAGCATAGGCTCAAAATCTTCGCCAAACGGAGTGAAAAGGTTGCGCTTTATAAATTCCGCTTCGTTAAGTAGTTGCCCAGAGCAGTTTTCAACCTTGGCTTTTGGCTCGATTTTTAATAGTTTTTGATACGTTTCGCCCGTGAAAAGTTCACAATTTGGATCGTACGGAACTATTGCGTGAAAACTTTCAGCCACTTCGTAAAGAGCGGTAAAAACGTCGTAGCGTTGGCGCGTTACCGATTGAAAGCCTGCAATTACGACTGCGCTTTTACTAATTTCGCTATCGTTTTTCAAAATTTCAGGCATTAAAGAAAGATAATCGTTGCTATCGAAAACGCCTGCTTCTAAAACGCGATTAAGATATTCTTCGTAAACGAACTGCACGTCTTTTATCTTGCTAAGTAGCGCGGGGCTTAAGTTTTTACCGCCGTCTAAAAGATTTTTTAAATCTTTAGGGGAAACTTTCGCGCTTGCAAGTTGAGAAATAAGTTCGTATAACACAAGCGCCATGTTCGGCGAATTAATCGAACTTCTAAAACAGCCGAAACGCCCGCCTAAGTCGCTTATAATCTTCCTAACGAGCATAACTGAACTTTCTTTAGATAAAACTTTTGCATTTGCGTTTTTATTAGATAAATAACGCTTAAAAGTGGTAACGTCCGCATTAAAAAAGCCACCGCCAAGAGACGATGCTATTGAAAGTTCTAACGATAAAGTTATCTTATCTTCCGAAAAAACGATAACTTTCTTACCTTGCTCTATTAAATTTTTAACTACTCTTGCCGTCGTTTCAACGGTTTTAGCGGTAGTATCTGTAAGGAAAACGTTCATCTATTATATTTTAGCATATTTTAGTTAAGTTTTAAAGATTTTTTCTTAATTATTTTGCTTTTTCTAAAAACTATGATATAATAGATAAGCATTAGGAGAAGGATATGAAATTCTTAAAAAAATTAACCTTATTTTTAATACTTGCTATAAGCGTATTTTCGATGACTGCCTGCTCGGCGAGTAGCAACTTGGCAATCAACGGTTACTTATGGTTCAAAAACCCGTCGTCATTTACTCCAAATTGGACGGAAACTTCCGTTTACGATATAACCTTTACAAACGTAACCCCGTCAAAGAGCGACGCCGTTGGTACGGAAGGTTATTCACTCAATATTACGTCTGGTACTTTTACCACCACGCTTAAAAGTTTCACCAATACCGAAAATGGCAATTATTACGTTTACACCACTGAGTTTAACCTTGTTGGCGAATACGTAGTTCCAAACCCTGCTGAAACCGGTTACGATAAAGTTGAAGAAAGTTATCAAACGGTAACCGAGTTTAAAGATGATTTGACGCCTATCCGCAGTGAAAAGCATTACGAAAGCCAATTCTCAAACTACAAGTACGATTACGTTTTAACTTACGCTGGTAACACCGCTACTGCAAAACTTACCGAATCTTCGATAAATGGCGAAGGAAAGAACGAACAAACCTTCACTTTTGAAAAGTACAACAAAAAGGCCTATATTGATAACGATATTTTACTTCTTGCTCATAGGCTTTTCAACGTAAACAGCAGTTTCGTAAGGCAATTTAGAACGGTTGACGTTTTGAGTAACAAACTTCACGATATGCAATCTTACGCTTACCTTGTAGATAAAGAATTAGACGTTAAAAAATTACCCAACTACACTTTGAACGGCGTTAATTTAGCCCTTACTGAAGAAACGGTATCTTGCGCTCACGTTGAAATTTCTATTGACGATAAGTTTGCAGGCGCACCCCTTGAATGTTACTACGCTCAAGATAGAGAAACGCATAGGCATAGGCTTATTGAAACTTATCTTCCGTTTGGCTCGATTGGATATTTAAAACTTCACCTTGCTTCAGTTGAAGTTACGGAATAAAGTAAAAGTTCACGAAAATTCGTGAACTTTTTTTATTGCAAAATTTATAGTTTCGTAAGGCGAAGAAACGCTTAGCATAGCGTAAAGTTCTTCTCCGCTAACAACGGCTATCTTATCGCCGTTTATAACCGCCACTTTATAGTAATACTCGCCGTTTAAAAGGGGATAAAGCGTTTTTATTTGGTTGTTTCCTTGAACGGCAATTTCTTTAACTTCAATCGGCGCGGTTACAGGTTTAAACGATAGGTTTTGATAAATTTTTATATACTCGCCACCACCTTTATTAAAGGTTACGCCCAAGAAGATAAACAGCGCGAAAAACAAAATGGTATAGTTTACTTTTATAGTTATTGAATAAACGAATAACGCAAACAGAAAAACCGAGAAAAACACGCCTAAACACTTAACGATTTTAACCGCCTTAATCCTATCCAACTTTAAAGATAAGGTAGCAAGCAAAAACCTTCCGCCGTCTAAAGGATAGCACGGCAATAAATTGATAACGGCAAGCGAAAAGTTTGCTATAACTATCTCTTCGGTGAAAGGGTAAGTAACGGGGAACACCCACCAAATAGCAGTGAAAAACACGGCGACTAAAAAATTGACAAACGGCCCTGAGAGAGCAATTTTACATTCATCTTTATAGCGAAGGTCGGTAGCGTTTCCAGTGATTATTGCGCCGTACGGCATTAAAACTATTTTATTAAGTTTATAACCGAGTTTTTCGGAAGCCGAATAATGCCCAAGTTCGTGAAGCAAAGCACTTAAAGTGTAGATTATAAAAGAAAATACTTTGCCGGTAAAGGCAAAGTATATTCCAAAAACGATAAACAACGGATGCAGTTTAAATTTAAGCATTTTTACATCCAAACGATTTTATCATCATCAATAGTATAAGAAGTTAATATAGCGTCGCCCGAAAACATAGAAACGTAGGCTTCGCTACTCGTGTAACCTACGGGAATGCTCGTGTAAACGGTATCGCCAACCGAAAGGTAAGCGCATTCAAGCCCACTTATAACGCTTAAAAAACTATCGCTGTGAGATACGGTTAAAACGTATAAACCATCTTGTTCGGTAACGCTACTAACAACGCCCGCGCACGGCGAATAAACGCTTCCGCTTGAAACCGTCATAACCCCACCTTCTAACGAAACGGCGCTACTTTTTGACGGGGAAAGCGCGTCAAACTCAGAGTAAGTTTTTTGAATCATAGTGTCATTACTTGAAAAAACTGAACGCATAAGGCGGTTTAACCCGCTATTCTCAATAAAAATGTTAGTTAAGATAATGCCAACGATTAAAACGAAAATCGTTACCACTTGCATTGAAACGATATCAAAACCACTCTTTTGAATTTCAACTGAACTAACGTTAGAGTTTGGTTTTTCTTTTTTAGTAAACAACTTGGATAATATTTTCTTAGCGCTCTTTTTCTCTTTATCGTTTACTTTCACTTCACTTTGTAGGTTAACTTTATCGATTAGTTTTTTCTTAACGTCTTTCTTGCTTTTTTTAATAGGTTTAAACTCAACACCGCTTGATTGAACGGGAACTTCAAGCATTTTAACGTATTCTAAATCACTCATTTTGCTTCTCCTTTTTTTCCGTTTGTTATAAAATATTTGCCGTTGAAAACTTTTAGAACGATTTTTTAAAAAATTTGAATAAAATAAAAATACCTGCCCACACTTATTAAGGGAGGTACGAAATGAAAAACGTTAAAAATTCTAAAAACTCCAAGACTTCAAGTAAAGCAACTGAAAGTGCTAAAAATTCTACAAAGTCTAGAGCGAAGTCTACTGAAAATTGTAAGTAATGAAAAGAAAGAACAAGAAAAAATTTGCATCACACTTTGATAACTTAGGTTCTTATACCGGCGTTACTGAAGACGGGGATAAACCCGTGCAAGATGCAGACGATTTATAACTTGCAATTAAAAAAAGCCACTTTTCGTGGCTTTTTTTCGTGCAAAAAACCTAATTCTACTCACAGTAGAGTTATTTTTTTAAACTCTACTAACCCCTAAAACGTTAGTATACTTAAAAAAAATAACCGTGGAGAACTATTTAGCAAGTCTTGGTATATAATCTTTTTGTGAAATCGAAAAGGAGTTTTTTATGAATTACACTATATTTACAGACTCGTCTTCAGGTCTTCCTAAAACTATTTCTAATAAATACGATTATAAAGTTATCCCCTTAACTTGCATTATAAACGGTGAAGAAACGCCTATTAAGTGCGATGACGAAGATTTTTTAAAAACCTTTTATGAAAACTTAAGAAACAAAGCGGATATGAGCACCGCTTGCATTAACGAGCAAACTTTTTACGAGTATTTTAAAGAAGAACTTGAAAAAGGGAACGACGTTATCTATATAGGCTTATCTTCGGGGCTTTCGCTAACTATTGAGAACGCATTGAACGCGTCAAAACGCTTGCAAACCGAGTTTAAGGATAGAAAAGTTTTTATCGTTGATTCACTTAACGCTTGCCTTGGCGAAGGCTTATTAACCTACACCGCTTGCATTAAAAAGCAAGAAGGATTATCCGCTAAAGAAGTTTACGAATATCTTTTAAACGTTCGTTTAAACGCCAATAGTTTATTTACCGTGAAAACCTTAACCTATTTAGCAAAAGGCGGTAGAATTAGCAAAGTTAGTATGGTGCTTGGTGGTGCGATGGATATAAAACCAGTAATGCACGTTAACGAACAAGGAAAACTCGTTGCAAGCCGAAAAGTCATCGGTAGAAAGCGTTCTATTATGGCAATAGCGGACGACTTTGTTAAAACGGTTGTAAACCCCGAAGAACAAACGATATTCATCGGGCACGGCGACTGCATTGAAGACGCTAAACTTCTTGCAAAACTAATCTCTATTAAAATAAAGGTAAAAGAGTTTATATTTAACTATATTGACCCAGTAATTGCAATACACAGTGGCCCTGACACTTTGGCGGTGTTCGGTTACGGTGAAATACGTAAAAAATAACGATTAAAAAAGGATACTTCGATTGAAGCATCCTTTTTTTGGTGGTGAAAATCGTTCGCTTTATAAAACGTAATATTTAGCTGAAACTAATCCGCCAAGACCGCCTAAACTTGAAACCTTTTCAGGGGCTTCATAGTCGAGAGCGTCGTCAAGTTTCTCGTTAACTTTTACCTTTATTAAATTGTTCAACGTAACGGTATATTCCGTGTAATCTCCGTCAGTTGGAACGTATCTAATTTCAGTTTCGCACATTAAAGTCTTAATCTTTCCGTTTTCCATAACGATTTCAACTATTGCGTCTTCAAGTATACAATCGCTATTAAAATAGTTGTTGACGTCCCCAACGCCCTCTGCATCGTTTGAATTGATGATCTCTAGTATCTTTCGTTGCGTTTCAACCGCTGCGGTTTTGTTAAGATAAACTTTATAAGTCGTTTCCGTTCCCTTCGCTATTTTCCTTATGCAGTCAACATTGTTTGCATTTATCATCGCTAAGGAAGTTAAATAGTCGAATTGAGTATCAACGCTTATTCCACTGAGTGCGGGTGAAATTGAGTTTTTGCCCTTTCTCATAATTCTATAAACGCCAGCGTCTTCTCCAATTACGTTACCGAGAGTAAACTTATAGTTTTCAGCCCCGTCTTCTTCATGGTGCGCTTTATACATATATGAGTGATTCCAGTGAATTGCTCCGTCAATAGTGTTTTTGTATAATCTTGCTTTGTATTTATCGGTCGTTGCGATTATTTTCCAGCTAGGGTCTAATTCGTTTTCCGCTTCAACGTCAAGAGAGTACGCGCTATCGTTTTTCAAAGACGTAAGCGCGGTATTTATAGCACTAACTTCACTTGAAATTTTACTATCTTCAATAATTAAACTATCAGCGTTTGGAATTTGAATTTGAGTTGTGGACGGCTTTTGTTCATACGATAAAGTTACCGACACGCTTGCCGATTTAACAGGTACCGTAACGTTAAAAGCCAAATAGAAATCGTCCAACTTATTAGTCTTGCCGTAGTTAAAATAAAGATCGATACCGTTTACGGGGTTGGTGAAAGTTGCACCGCCGAGTGAAACTTTGCTTCCGAGCTTTCCAACTAAATTAACAACTTTGTTTACGTTTTGGTTTTGAGATGCAAATTTTAAACTTGCCTTATACTTATAACCATCAGTTTGTGCATTTGGATTCTTGGCGATGTTTTTAATTTCATTAACGTCAATTCCGTCGATTAACGCGACTATAGGCCTATGAACGTACATCGTTTCTTCCTCATCAACCGTTTGCACGGAAAGTTTTTTAACGGTGTTATCTTCATCCATTTTAACTTTGATTTTTTGATTTCCCTTAGTGTAAACGTAATAAGTTGAGTCGATAAGCAATTCGCCACTTGTTACTCTTTTAAATTGCTCGTTTCCCGTCTCTTTATCTTGACGATAATTTGCAGTGTACGTAGCGTCAACAGAACCGCTTATACCTAAAATTGAAAATTCACCTTCTAAAACGAATTGATAATCGTAACCTTGGTAGTTTTGATTTATAACGTTTTGCCTTGCAAGTACGATTTGGTTTGACGTGGGAAGATTTATCTTTAACGTTGCGTTAAGAGTCTTAGTTTCGTAGCCTTCCTTGGAAAGAACTGCCGTTGCGTTATACGTTCCCTCTTCAGTACCCTTGTTGTTGGTGTACTGAATATTAGTTCCTTCGGGCACGTTGCCTTCAACTAAAAGTTCATGTTCGTAACCGTCGTAATTTACGGTTTGGCTTTCAAAAGTCACCCCTGTAAACTCTAACGATTGACTACCGTCCGAACTTCCACCGCCACCACCGCATGCAACCATTGAAACGGTTGCGAGCAACACTATAAATGTCACTACCGCTTTTCTTAGTTTGTTCATTTTTACTCCTTTTTTCATATATTATGAATTTTTAATTGATAGAAAACCTATAAAATAGGACTTTCTATTAAGTTTTATTTTCGTTTGAAAACAAATTTGTAGGAAAAGTCTTTGGAATTAGAGTTGATTTCCGTCATCGCAACTAACTCTAATCCAAGTTTTTCTTGCTCGTTTAAAAATTTAGCCAACTCTTCGTCTGCCTTAGCGATTTTTACGCTACCTAATAAACCTGCAAATATCGTATGGGTTTTTACTACGTACATTTTATTTCTCCTTATATTTTTATTTTAGAGCCTTAAAAGGTCTCCTTGAATAACGAAGATGCTTTTATCGGGAAAGATACCATTGCCATAATAATCGCAAGAATCGTTCCGCCTATACCAACGGCAAGGCCTATTAAGAAACTTGCAATCGGTGCAATTAAACATTTATAGGCAAGTAAGAATAATAAACCGTCAACGTCTAGCGAGAAAATAACGCCTGGCATCGTTATACTCATTGTCCACGAGCCAATGAAAAAGTCTTCAATAAACGTATCGTGCCCCAAGTGCATGCCGAACGCGAAAGACGCGTAAAGTAATACTATTGCCGTTATATAATTTATAAATATTATACTAAGTATGAGTATTCCTACGGATATTGCGCAAGTTACGTAAAAGCCTATTAAGTGCCCTTCGCGTTCTTGCATTTCAAAAATCTTGTCTTGCTCTATGCGCTTTCTTTCTTGTTCCTTTTGCGCGTCTATTATCGCTTGCTGTTTCTTTGCTTCAATTTTATTTAGTTCTTCACGAACTATCGCAGCAGTCTCTTCGCTCGTGAGCGCGGGCTCATTATTAGAAATAGCAACCGCAACTTCTTCCGCTTGGTCGCTACCGGCTATTTTAATAAACTCATCCATTGTAATATTAAAAATCTTACAGATATCTGCAAGCACGTCAATACTAGGTTGAGATAAGCCGTTTTCCCATTTACTTACCGCCTGATACGTAACGCTGAGCGCCTCGCCAAGTTCCGCCTGTGTCATACCGCGCTGTTTCCTAAGCACAGTAATCGTTTTGCCATAATTCAACATAAAAATCTCCTCAGTGAATTTTTGTACTTTCATTATATCGCAAAACTAAAATTTGTACATCCGTTTTTACTCAACTCTCCGTTGAATTTACTAAATAAGCAGTTGAATTTACTCATTTTTATAAAAAACACCGCTAAATTTTATAAATTTCAAGTAAAAAACCAAAACCACTCGACCATTAGTTGAGCAACCTTAAGTTGAATTTCACACTCTTAGAATAGTTCATATTTTATGAATTGTCAAGTATTATTACGTGCGCGTAGTATATAATAAAATTAATGAAAGTGTTCGGTGAAAGAGTAAAAGAAGCCTTAAAGAGCCAAGGCTTAACACAAAAAGACCTTGCTAAATGCATAAGCGTTCAACCGTCAACGTTGTGCGAATGGTTAAACGACCATAACGAACCGCCTATGCAATCGATAGTAGACATTGCAAGTAGTTTAAATTTATCAGCCGATTATTTGCTTGGGATTAAAGAATACGATTAAAAAAATCCGTGGAGTTTTTCCACGGATTTTATTGTTTATTATTTTTCAACCCAAGTGTCAACGTTTATACCGTTAACTTTTTTTATCTTGACGGTTATTGCAGTTCCTAAATAACTTTCAGTTGCCGTCCATTCGCCGTCTTTTACAACGAGAATAGTCTTGTATACGTCTATCTTCGTTCCTGCAGGCTTTTTAGCATCAGTTAAAAGCATAGTGTACAAATGATATTCGGTTGACGTTTTTCTTTGCATTGTAAACAACAAGTTTTCAGTATCTACGTCTTCACTAATTAAAACGAATTTCATATTACCTGGTTGAACGGTTTGTTCACAGTGCATAACGTCACCATCTTCTTTGAGCGCGTTGTGAATTGCAGGCTTGTTTTGACCGTTCATAGTGTAATTTAAGCCGTATTCTAAATTCCACAAAATACTATCAAGCAACCTATAGTGGTTTGCACCTTCAAGTTCAAAGTCGCCATCGTCGTCTTCTTCTCCACCAGTACCTGTGCCACCGCCTGGAAGAATTTCTTCAGGGTTATGATAGGTAAACTCACTTAAAGTTATATTGCTAGAAACACTTGCGTCTTCTGGCGGAAGCGTTGCGTAAGTCCAAACGGCAAAAATACCACTTACTGAAGACGCGACTAATATAACGGCAATAACAAGTGTTAATTTTCTAAAAATACTCATTGCTTGCCACCACCGTTATTTATGCTATTTAAAATATCTTTAGGGTCAAACTTAACAACGTTAACGGGCTTATAGATAGTGCCACTTGCATCGCTTATTTGCTGGTAAACGATTTGTAAGCCTTGAGGCGGAAGTTGAACGCAATTAACTGGCGCGGGTTTAGCGGGCGCTTTAGGTTTAGCATTTTCTTGTTTAAGTTTTTCAGCCTTTGCCTTTTCTTCAGCAAGTTTTTTAGCCTTTTCTTCGGTAAGCATAAACTGAATACGCTTGTCCTTTTCACTTGCGATTTTCTTTTCGGCAATAGGCGTTGCAATTATTGCAAACACAACAAGGAGTACGCAAAGCCAACCAGCAGGCGACTGCATAAACATAATAAAACTACCGATGAAAGGAATGCGAGTGCCAGCGTATATGCCCTTCATTTGCTCGTAGGTAACGGGAAAACGGTCCGCAACGTCGTTCGCATCGCCGTGCAAAAGGAAATGCCTTTCGTTTGGGTGTTTTGCATTAGGCTCTTCAATAGCAACGATTCTGTGAATAATAAAGTAACCTTCAGATTCGTAAACTACTATATCGCCTATTTTTAAATCTTCTTCTTTCGGAAGTTCCTTTACTAAAATAACGTCAAACATTTGAAGTTGGTCAGTATACTCACCTTGCTTTAAATACTTATGGTTAGGCGAAATTTTAGACATACTGCCACTTTGAACTACGTTAATTGCAGGTATACTACCCTTAATTTTATCGCCGTTACATGATTTCGACGCGGAAAGCGACATCGCAAACGCTAAAAATAAAATAACACAACAAACGATAAGCACGAACTTGTCAAACGCCTTGCCAACTGCCGACGACTTCTTGCTTAAAGATTTTTCGTATTCTTTTTTGATTTTATCATCATTTAATCCCGCTCTTATAATTTTTAAACCTTGCCTAATTAGGTAAGATAGCCCTACGGAAAAAATAATAGTCAATAGAGTAAAAACTATAAAGCAAAGAATAAACTGATAGACGTCAAACGCTTTCATATGTTATTCTTCTTATTACGCACGTGTAAGCGCGCGCTCGCGCGAAATGAATATATCCCACGCGCACGTTAGCGCGTGGGATCGTAAATGTTTTATTAAACTGTAATTTTTAGTTTAAGATAAAACTACCGGTGCAACGTTGCTTACGTGCATGTGGAGATTTACCGATAATTCACTATCTCCGCCAGTAAGCGCCCTTCTAAATTCATCCCAGTCAGCCCTTTGAGGAAGTGCTAAATCAGGATCAGCAAAACTAATAAATTGAGCGAAGTCTTCAAATACGATAGTGCAAGTGAAAGAGTCCCCGTTTGGAGTCCACGTAGCGTTGCCACCAGTTTCACCAATAGCATTAATTACGTAAGGAGCACCCTTGCCATAACCAAAATTAAAAATTGGATTACCCCTATAAACAAGATCAGTAGCGGTACCAAAATATACGTATGTTTTAATACCGTTAGCCTTAACCGAACCTTCAGCAGTCTCAGTTGGTGTAAAGTTAAGAGTAACAGTAAGCTTATCACCAGAGTCAACAACGAAAGTAGGATCTAAAACTGCTTTCTTATCATCTTGATTGTTGGGTACAATTTTAAGCATGTTTAAATTGGTTGACATTGAATAAGTACCTGCAAGACCTGTTGTTTCAGCATCGTCTAACGTAATGTTTCGTTCAATGTGTGTTCCCATATCCGTGCTAGAATCTGCATAGGTCCAAGCAGCGTAAACGCCACCGATTGTTGCAATGAGTAAAATTGCAACGAGTAAACTTAATCTTTTCATAATTATTCTCCTTATATTTCACGCCACCACGCAATAAACTTTGCGTAAATAGCGCAGATTTAAGATAAATTGATTATACGCCTTAGGTGTTTCGTTGTCAAGCATTTATTTATATAAAAATTTATAATTTTTAGTAATAAGCAACCATAGCGCAAAGCAAAATTTTAAATTTTTTATTTCTCCAAATAAACGTCCCCAACCAAAAAGGACTTTTCACCACTTTCCGTTTCTAATATTAAACTTGCACTACTATCAACGCCTTTGCAAATTCCACTATAAATTTTTCCGCTTTGATTAACTGAAACCAACTTGTTTTTTAAATAGAATTTTGCATTGTATTCGCTTAAAAAACCCCTGCTTTTTAGTTTATCTTCAAAATTGTTAAAACCTAATAAAAGTTCGGCTATAAGGCGGTTTTTATCAACACTTTCAACAACGTCTTCCAAAGATATGGGCGAGTTTAAATTAAAAGACGGAAAGGCTTGTTTATTAACGTTTACGCCTATTCCTATAATAACTTCAGAACGCTCGCCTTTTAATAAATTTTCGCAAAGTATTCCGCCAAGTTTTTTGCCGTTTAGGTATATATCGTTCACCCATTTTATTTCCGTTTTTACGCCCGCAATTTTATCGATGGCGTTAGCGGTTATAACGGCAACGAGCGGAGTTAAAAGTAAAAAATCTTCGCCAACTAATTTTAAGGGGAGTTTAACGCTTAAATAAATTCCGCCCTTTGGCGAGAAGAATTTTCTATTGTTAGTACCCTTTCCACCCGACTGCTCTTTTGCGATAACGCAAAATAAATCCTTATCTTTAATATATTCGTTGGTGGAATCAACGGTGTCTAATATCTCGTATTTTTTACCTTTCAAAATTTCTAACATAGTTTTATTTTAACAAAATCACATAAAAAAAGCAAGGCGCACGCCTTGCTTTTTATTAGAACTTTATCTTTTCTTCAATGTATGCTTTTAATTCACTAATCGGAAGTCTAACTTGTTCCATAGTGTCACGGTCACGAACGGTAACGCAGTTGTCTTCTAAAGTATCAAAGTCAATAGTTACGCAGTAAGGCGTACCGATTTCGTCTTCACGGCGATATCTCTTACCGATAGAACCAGCCTCGTCGTAATCAACCATAAAGTACTTGGAAAGTTCGTCGTAAACTTCTTGAGCCTTTTCGCCAAGTTTTTTGCTGAGCGGAAGTACGGCAACTTTGAAAGGTGCAAGAGCGGGATGCAAACGCATAACCGTTCTAACGTCGTTTTCGCCAACTTCTTCTTCGTCGTACGCGCCAGATAAAACTGCTAAAACGCATCTTTCAACGCCGAGCGACGGTTCAACTACGTAAGGAATATATCTTTCGTTAGTTTCCGCATCAAAGTAAGTTAAATCTTTCTTAGAAACGTTTTGATGTTGAGTTAAGTCGTAATCAGTTCTGTCCGCTACGCCCCAAAGTTCACCCCAACCGAACGGGAATAAATACTCAAAGTCAGTAGTTGCTTTAGAGTAGAAACAAAGTTCTTCGGGAGAGTGGTCACGAAGTCTAATATCTTCTTCTTTAAGACCAATGTCTAAAAGCCATTGACGGCAGAATGCACGCCAATAAGCAAACCATTCAAGGTCAGTGCCGGGCTTACAGAAGAATTCAAGTTCCATTTGTTCAAATTCTCTTACTCTAAAGATAAAGTTACCAGGGGTAATTTCGTTTCTAAACGACTTACCGATTTGAGCGATACCGAACGGAACCTTTCTTCTTTGAGAGCGTTGAACGTTAACGAAGTTAGTGAAAATACCTTGAGCCGTTTCAGGGCGAAGATATACGGTGTTCTTGCTATCTTCGGTTACGCCTTGGAAAGTCTTGAACATTAAGTTGAATTGCCTAATATCAGTAAAGTTGTGCTTACCGCAAGTGGGGCAAGGAATATTATGCTCTTCAACGAAGGCTTTCATTTCTTCGTGAGTGAACGCGTCAATACCCTTTTCAAGAGTATAGTTATTTTCTTTTACCCAATCTTCAATGAGTTTATCTGCCCTAAATCTTTCGTGGCATTCCTTACAGTCCATAAGCGGATCGGAAAAGCCTGCTAAGTGACCCGACGCCACCCAAGTTTGCGGGTTCATAAGTATTGCTGCGTCTAAACCAACGTTGTGCTTGTTTTCTTGAACGAATCTCTTCCACCAAGCCTTTTTAACGTTGTTTTTAAGTTCAACACCTAAAGGACCGTAATCCCAAGTGTTTGCTAAGCCACCGTAAATTTCACTGCCAGGGAAAATGAAGCCCCTTGTTTTGCAAAGATTAACGAGTTTTTCCATTGTTACTGCTTTATTAGCCACGATAACACCTCAAAAGTTTTATATTTTTATATATTTTATAAAAATTATCCGCCATTGTCAAGCAAATACCGCCTTAAAAGATATATAATATCCTTTTAAATTATTGATATTTGAAAAAAATTGTGCTAAAATAAAAACGTATCACTTTTTTGTTTCGCAGGAACTTATGGAAAACTTAATTGAAAGCAAAAATTTTATAGAAGAAATTATTAACGAAGAACTTGAAAAAGGCGTGGTGGACGGAGTTCACACTCGCTTTCCGCCCGAACCGAACGGCTACCTTCATATCGGCCACGCTAAAAGTTTATGCTTAAACTTTGGCACGGCTAAAAAGTACAACGGCGTTTGCAACCTTTTCTTTGACGATACTAACCCGTCTAAAGAAAAAACCGAATACGTTAACGCCATCAAGGAAGATATTAAGTGGCTCGGCTTTGATTGGTTTGAAATGCACTACGCTTCAGACTTTTTCGACGAAATTTATAATTACGCCGTTAAACTTATCAAAGACGGAAAGGCTTACGTTTGCGATTTATCCGCCGAAGAAATTAAAAACACTCGCGGTACGCTTACTGAACCAGGTACGGAAAGCCCTTACCGTAACAGGTCGATTGAAGAAAACTTAAAACTTTTTGAAGAAATGAAAAACGGCGTTTACGCTGACGGCGAAAAGGTTTTAAGAGCAAAAATCGATATGGCGTCGCCTAATATCAACATGCGTGACCCCGTTATTTATAGAGTTCTTCGCGCAACGCATCATAGAACGGGCGACAAGTGGTGCATTTACCCAATGTACGACTACGCGCACCCACTTTGCGACAGTATGCAAGGGGTTACCCACTCTCTTTGCACTTTAGAGTTCGAAGACCATCGCCCACTTTATAATTGGACGATTGAAAATACCGGCGTTCCCCACAAGCCCCGCCAAATTGAGTTTGCAAGGCTTAACATAACTAATACGGTTATGAGTAAGCGTTACCTTAAAAAACTCGTGGAAGACGGCGCCGTTGAGGGTTGGGACGACCCGAGAATGCCTACTTTAACTGGTCTTCGCAACCGCGGTGTTCCTGCAGAAGCGCTTAAAAATTTCTGTGAAGAAATCGGTATTGCTAAAGCAAACAGCGAAATCGAAGTTTCGTACTTTGAACATTTCATTAGAGATTATTTAAACTTTAACGCGGAAAGGGCTATGGCGGTTGAAAATCCCCTTAAAGTTACCATTTCTAACTACGACGGGGAAGAAGACATGCACTTTGAAGTTAACCCCAACGCTGAAGAAAAGACACTTAGAAACGTTAAGTTTACAAAGACTATCTATATCGAGCAAGACGATTTCTCTTTAAATCCCCCACCCAAGTATTTCCGCCTTAAAAAAGACGGTTACGTTAGACTTAAAAATGCTTACATTATTAAGTGTGACGACGTTGTGTTAGACGATAACGGCAACCCCGTAGAACTTATTTGTTCTTACGTTCCTGAAAGCCGTTCTGGTGAAGATACGAGCGGTATCAAGTGCAAAGGCACTATCCACTGGGTAAGCGCTGATTACGCCGTTGACGTTGAGATTAGAAATTACGATTATCTTTTAAAAGATGCGGAATTTGCAGGGCAAGATTTTAGCGAAAGAATGAATTACGATAGCGTGCATATATTTAACGGCAAGGCTGAACCGTATATCGCATCGGTTTTAGAAGCAACGCCCTTCCAACTCTTGAGAAAGGGTTATTATAAAAAGACGGAAAAGAACGGTAAACTCGTTCTTTCTCAAATCGTTTCTATGAAGGACAGTTTCAAGAAGGCTTAAAATAAATTTTAAGGTTAAATTTAGGTAATATTATGTATTTCTTAGTTGACGTAATTGCAATAGCGTTCGTTTTAGGTTTCACAATCTACGGACTTAAAGTGGGCTTTTTCAAATCCACGATGGACGTTTTGTTGCTCATAGTTTGTTTAGCAGGCGCTGGACTTTTATCCTACCTTACTGCTAAATGGTTTGACAAAATCGGCTGGGTGGCGGAATTCCAAAGCGTTTTAGCAAAATTGTTTGGCAATTCTAAAATTTCGGGCGGTCAAAGTATTGTTGAACTCGTTTGCTATTGGCTTTCTTTCTCGCTATTTATCCTTCTTTCGTTTATCGTTGAATACGCCGTTCTCAATATTTTAAGAAAGTTGCTCGTTGGCTTATTCAAAAAGATTAACGGCGTTCTTGTGTTTGGATTTGTTGATAAACTTTTAGGTATGGTCGTTAACTTTGCAGTAACCGCTGGAATAGTTCTTGGTTTAATGGCTTTATTCTATGCGCTTGCTAAAGCAGGAATTTTCGTTTACGGCGACGAAGTTGTTAGGGCTAGCGAAGTTTTAAGCCTCATCCACAAAATCAACCCTTTAAATAGTATTTTTGCGGGAATATTTAAAATTTAAAAATAAAAACTCCCACGCAAACGGCGTGGGAGTTTTTTTATACTCTTTCTTCTTTTTTTAAAAATAAATCTGAACAACTTATATATACGGGCTCACTCTTTTGTTCAACCCTAACTTCTTCAAAAAACCAGTTATAAATTTTATCGAATAACTTTCTCATAGCGTTACACTCCTTTCGTTGATTGTAATGCTATTTTATTATTCTATATATGACATAAGTCTGTCATATTATAAAACTTTTTGTCGAAAGTTTATTTTATATTTTTATCTATCGTTATATACGGGCAATTCCAATACTTTAAAACGCCAAGTTCGTCAAGCCTATTTACTATATATCCGTTTACTTCAATACCTGCATTTTGAAGTTTTTCAATGCGTTCGGGCGCAAGGGCGGTATACTTTACGGTAAGGTTAAACTTGTTGCACGATAAAAAGGGAACGAGCATTTCATCGTAACCATCGTAATAGATATGGATATTTGCGGTTGGGCGCGCGGTTTTTATGAAAATTGCCTTTTGAAAATCGTCAACAACGAAAGTTACTTCTTTTTCAAGGTTTTTAGCAAAACCCAAACAATGCGTTGCGGTAAGTGAAGAAAAATCGAAAAAGACTTGCTTTCCCCCGTCCACAAGTGTTAAAATATCATCAACGGCAACTTCTGGGCTAAGTTTTACGTACACGCCGTCAAAATCAACGCTAACGCCGTTTAAGTCGTTTAAATTATCTATATTAACTAAAATTTTGCTCATAGTAAGATTGTACTCTATTTTAAAAGATAAATCAAGGAGATAAAGGTATGAAAATAATTTTTAACCCTGACGAAAAAATCGTTAACGCCATTCGTGACGGACTTAAAAGAAAGGACGGGTACTGCCCCTGCCGTATTCAAAGAACGGACGATAACCTTTGTATGTGCAAAGAGTTTAGAGAGCAGATTGCCGACCCTGAGTTTGAAGGTTTTTGCCACTGCAGATTATATTATAAGGAAAAGTAAAAAACGGAGCGAATCGCTCCGTTTTTTGTTTTACCACACCTTCTATTTGTCTTTTAACTCACTTATAGCGCGGTATTTGCCGTTTTTACGCTTTTTTACGCACTCCGTTAAAAGATATTCTATCTGACCGTTTATCGACCTAAATTCGTCATTTGCCCATCGTTCGAGCTCCACGAAAAGTTCTTTGGAAACTCTAAGCGGTATTTGTTTTTTATCCTTGTTTTCCATTAATAAATACTACCTGAATTAATTACGGGTTGAGCGTCGTGATTGCCACATAAAACTACTAAGAGATTTGATACCATTTGAGCCTTTCTCTCTTCGTCAAGTTTAACTTTATCCGTCTTTTCAAGACGGTCAAGAGCCATTTCCACCATACCAACTGCGCCTTCAACGATCATTTTTCTCGCGTCAATTATAGCGGACGCTTGTTGGCGTTGAAGCATAACGGCAGCAATTTCGGGCGCGTAAGCAAGATAGGTTATTCTCGCTTCAACGATTTCAATACCCGCGTTTTCAACCCTTGCTTGAATTTCACTTCTAATTCTATCAACGACTACTTCGCTTGAACCGCGTAAACTACCTTCGTCGGCGTGGCCGTCCCCAGTCGTATCTACGCCTTGAGCAACGTCGTACGGATAAATTTTTACTATTTGGCGAACGGCGCTATCGCATTGAAGAGAAAGATACTCTTTGTAGTTATCCACGTTAAATACCGCTTTAACGGTATCAACCACTTTCCACATAACCGCTATGCCGATTTCAATTGGGTTACCTAAACAATCGTTGATTTTTTGACGGCTATTATTTAAAGTCATAACCTTTAAACTAATTTTGTTTTGCTTTGATAACGCTACTTCTTTCGCTGACGAAGAAGATAACTTGCTAACCACGGCTGAAACGCTTGAAGAGTTAACGTCACCACTTTGGTTGAGTTTAGTTTGAGCGGCAGGATTGAACGATTGACAGAAAGGATTTACGAAATAAAAACCTTCGCCTTTTAAAGTTCCGTAATATTTACCAAATAACGTAAGAACTAACGCTTCTTGCGGTTTGATAACTTTTAAACCTGGAATTAAAAAGAACGATAACGTAAACACCACTAAGCCTGATAAAAATACGACGGGAAGCCCCCCTTCGTCAATTATCATTCCACCTTTAATCATTCCAACGACTGAAACAATCATAATCGCTATCATTGCAACTAATACTTGCATGCCTATTTTTTTACCAATAATTTTTTCTTTCATAACTAACTCCTTTATTAGTTGATATCACTATGATATCATAATAATTCATTAAAGTCAACAAAAAACCGCTCGTGAAAGAGCGGTTTAACTATTCGGTTTCGCCTTGAATATAAGATACGGTTGGTTTTACTTTTTTAATCTCGTCAATAAACCTTTCGTATTCTTCACTTTTTATAACGATTGTAAAATAAGTATCGTCTTCAAAGATGAACTCGAGTTTATTAGTGTCCGTGCAAAGTTTTAAGGTTTTAACTTCGTTAAGTTTAACGGTGTTTCTAACGATACCCCATCTTAAAACGACTTTTTCATTACCTATCGTATAGTTTGAACTTATCAGCGCAGATGCGATAATAACGAGAAAGGCAACTGACAAAACTACCGTAAAAATAAGTGAAAGGTGGTTATAAATGCCAAGTTCTATTCCCTTTTCTATATATGAAGAATACCTTAGCGAGTTTAAAATTATGCACGCTATTGCAACGAGTGAGCCAACGCCCGCTACTATATAAAATATTTTTGAAAAATTATACTTAAACTTATTCATACAAGTAGTATAGCACACTTTTTTGGTTTTTCAAATCATTTGACTAAAATTTTGATATATTATATCATTATACTATGAGTATACTTGAAATTAGAAATTTAACGCATAGATACGACGATAGATATTTATTCCAAGACGCGTCCCTTCAAATCAACAACGGCGAGCATTTAGGCATCGTTGGTCTTAACGGCGCAGGAAAAACCACGTTTATCAATATTATTGCTGGAAAACTTTCGCAAGACGACGGCGAAGTTTTGCGCCAACATTCAGCGCGCTGGGGATATCTTGACCAACACGCAGATATTGATAGAAACCAAACGGTTATGGAATATCTCCGCCACGCTTTCGACTACCTTTACGAACTCAATGAAAAACTTGAAGAGATTTATCTTAAAATGGGCGAAACGGAAGATGCGGACGAACTTGACCGATTGGTAAACAAGTCGTCAAGAATGCAGGAAACTTTAGATAACGCAGGGTTTTACGACCTTGATAGTAAGATTAAAAAAGTTGCAGGTGGGCTTGGCGTTCATAACTTTGGTTACGATACTTTAATCGGTAGGCTTTCCGGTGGCGAAAGAGCAAAACTTATGCTTTCAAAACTACTGCTTGAAGAAGTTGACGTTATGCTACTTGACGAACCCACCAACTTTTTAGATATCGAGCATATAGAGTGGCTTAAAAAATACCTTAACGCTTACAAGAAAACCTTTATGGTTATTTCGCACGATACCGCATTTTTAGATAGCGTTTGTAAGTTTATTATAAACATTGAAAACGGCAATATTAAAAAATATTCGGGCAACTATTCAACCTTTATCGTTCAGCGAGATATGAACGCTAAGCAGTACGAAGAAGATTATCTCCGCCAACAAGCCGAGATAAAGAAAATGCAAGATTATATCGACAAAAATAAGGCGCGCGCCGCAACCGCAGGCATGGCGAACTCAAGAAAGAAAATGCTCGATAGAATCGAAGTTATGCAAAAGCCGATGACCGTGCACGACGCGACTTTTAACTTCCCCTATATCCCCGTTAATAGTAAAGACTTTTTAATAGTTAAAGACTTGGAAGTCGGTTACGATAAAACTTTAATTCCACCTATAAATCTTCACCTTAAAAGCAACGATAAACTTTGGATAAGGGGTACTAACGGCGTTGGTAAAACCACGCTTATTAAAACCCTTCTTAGAAAAATTCATTCGCTTAAAGGTAATTTTATCTTCCATTTATCAACCAAGCCCGCATATCTTGAGCAAGAACTCAACTTTGAAAACTCAACGCTCAACGCAATGATATATTTCAATGAAAAATTCCCACGCCTAAATCAAAAAGAACAGCGTGCGGAACTTGCAAAAGTGG
The DNA here is from genome assembly GCA_045637965.1 of Christensenellaceae bacterium. Classification (GTDB taxonomy): domain Bacteria; phylum Bacillota; class Clostridia; order Christensenellales; family Borkfalkiaceae; genus HGM11412. The sequence goes on from JAZUAK010000003.1 coordinate 265,313, forward strand.
GGCTTAAAGGCGATTTAGCAACAAAACCTATTAAAGATTTATCGGGTGGCGAGCAAGTAAGAATTAAACTTGCGGTGCTTAATAACACCCCGTCGAACGTACTTATTTTAGACGAACCGACCAACCATTTAGACGTTCGCGCTAAAGACGCGCTCAAGAAGGCACTCCTTGCCTACGAAGGCGCAATAATACTCGTTAGCCACGAGCACGATTTTGCAGGCGAAATTTGTAATATTATATTTGACGCAAAAACTAAATAAACGCTTAAAAATTCACGTAAAGGGTAATAGAATAATGAACCGTTGGTTAGCAATTTTGCGATTTGACGAGTAAACCGCATTAAAAGGCGTGGCTATCGTAAGGGCGCATACCCTTAGGCTGTAACCGAGCGATAGACACGAAATTTTAAAGTATTTTGCCGTCAAAAATCAACTGTGAATTATGATATAACCCTAAAATAAAAACCCCACGGAAAACCGTGGGGTTTAAGTTTAGTTTTAAGTTTTCTCTTAGAACGTGGTGGGAACGAAGAAGTAAACGAGGAATAATACTGCAACGATGATAGTAACAGCGTGTAATTCCCAAGCGGGTTTAACTGCTTCGCCTTTACCTTTAGCGAACGCATACTTAATTAACTTAACGAGGTATTCAACAAGGCTGATAAGAACGTAAGATACGATACCGAAACCAATACCATCAGTGATTGAGTATGCTAAGGGCATCATAGCGATAGTTAAGAAAGCAGCAACTGCGTTCTTAACAGAATCAATCTTAATATTAACGATACCTTTAAGCATTAATACGCCAACGTAAATAAGAGCAGATGCAGCAGCGGGGCCAGGAATAGATGCGAATAAGGGAAGTAAGAAGATTGATAAAGTGAATAATGCAGCGGTAGTTAATGCGGTAAGACCGGTTCTACCACCAGCAGCAATACCAGAACCAGATTCTACGAAAGTAGTAACGGTAGAAGTACCGAAGATTGAACCTACGCAAGTAGCAACTGAGTCAGATAACATAATCTTGCTGTAGTTAAGGGGTTTACCCTTTTCATCAACGAGACCAACGGGAGTGCAGCAACCAACTACAGTACCCATGGTATCGAACATGTCGATCATACAGAAGGTAATAACCGTCATGATAAGAGGCATAATGCCTGCGCCTTCAGCGAAGTTGAAACCTTCAGTGAACGCTGCGAAGAATGCACCGCCGTTTGCAGAATCAAAGCTGAAGAACTTTTCAAAATAAGTCCAGAATTCCCAAGACATACCAGACCATTTAGTAACGTTAAGAGGAATACCAACGAGCGTTGCAATGATGATACCGATAATAACAGAACCTTTAACCTTGAAGAGTTCAAGAACTGCGATAGAGATTAAACCTACTAAGCAAACAACTGCGCCTGCAGCAGCATAACCACCAGCAGCGTAATTGTTGAATTGAACGAGGTCAACGAGCGTACCAGGAATCCAAGTGATGAACGCACCGCCATCGCCAAGAATGGGGAAACCAGGAGTTACGATTAAACCTGCGTTTTGCATACCGATAAACGCAATGAATAAACCGATACCAACGGAAATTGCTCCGCGAACTGCTTCCGGCATACCGTCGAACACGAGTTCACGAAGAGATACGCCTTTAATCTTTACGATTGAGAGTAAAAGGAAAAGAACACCAGAGATAAGAACGAGCAACATTACATTACCGTAAGACATTGCAAAACCAAGTGAACCACCGAGAATTGCACCTACGGAATAGTTAAGACCCATACCTGATGCTTGCGCTAAGGGTAACTTAGCAAGGAACGCCATGAGAAGCGTACCAACGATAGCGCCGAGAGCGGTTGCAAGGAAGATTGAAGACCATTCCATAGCAGCGCCGTTTGAGCTAAGGATCGCATCGGGGTTAACTACCAAAATGTAAGCCATTGCAAGGAAAGTAACAATACCTGCAACGATTTCCGTTCTGATATTCGTTTTCTTCGCTACCGGATCAAATCCGAGAGCTTTAGCAAACTTTTTCATTTGAAAAACCTCCTATACGTGCTTTAAGCACAAATGATATTTACATTTTAACACTTTATTCGACAATTTTCAATAGTATTTGTGAAAATTTTTTCACATTTTTATATAAATATAAAAACGCGAGCGGTTTGCTCGCGTTTTGGGGTTTTTTAAAGTTAAATTATAAAATTTCTAAATTCTTTTTAAATACTCTCTTGAAGTCAGCTTGAGAAGAAAGCGCGTCCTTTATCTCCAAGGTTGCGTCGGAAGTAAATTCCGTTTTCATAATAACGGAATCGCCTAAAACGTCACAATCAATGTTTACTACGCTACTTGCCATGCTTCTATCCAAACTTACGGCAATTCTAAGCATTACGCCGAGTTTTCTAATAATCTCAACGTCTTCTTCAGAAATAAATTCTTTATACTTAACTAAATCCGCCATGGACAAATCGTCGTTTTTATAATTTGATACGACGAGAGCCGCAAGAACTACTTCCCTTTGAGTTATACCGTATAAACTCGAATTGAGTATAATGTAACTCGTATGCTTTTGATAATCGTAATATTTAATGCTCGTTCCTGCATTATGAAGGTACGCTGCAACTTTTAAAATCTTTAAGCATTGGCGGGGGAATTTATGAAGAACTCTCATTTGCTTGAAAAGTTGAACTGATAAGTTTGCAACTTGTTCAGCGTGCTTTTCGTTGCAATGATAGTACTTAACGAGAGTTTGTAAACTATAAGTCAACACGTCCGATATCGGCTTTTCAACCGTCATAGGAACGGCGTAGTTAAACATTATGCCTTCTCTTAAACCGCAAGAAGAGATGCTCATTGACTCAAAACCGAGATTTTTAACGAACGCGTGAGCAACCGCGAAAGCGGACGGCAATAAATCAGCCCTTTGCGGAGAAACGCCTTTAATTCTAACCTTCTTGTCCCCATCAAGAGACTTAATCATATCGTAAACCTGTTCAAACTCTTCCGTCTTAACGTTATAGTTATGTATAAGCGGTAAGGGGGACTTCTTCATAAGTTTAACGATTTTGCAAAGGTTTCTAAACGAACCACCGCAACCGATAAGTTGAGTTTCGGGGTCAATTTCTTTAAGCCATTCTATTTTAGAGATTTGTTCGCAAACGAATTCTTCAATCTTTTCGGCTTGCTCTTTGGGATTCAACCCGTCACAAGAGAACAAATCGGTAAGCGTTACCGCGCCGAAAGGTAAAGTTTCGTAATGCAAAAGATTTCTTCTATTATAATAGATAACCTTGGTGGAACCACCGCCGATTTCTAAAATTAAACCCTTGGAAATATCCATGGTGTTAATAACGCCACGATAAACGTACGTTGCCTCTTCTTCAGCGGATAAAACTTTAAGTTTTATGCCGGTGTTAGCAACGATTTCGTCAAGGAAACTTCTTTGGTTTTTCGCACGGCGAACGGCTGCGGTTGCAACCGGGATAATTCTCTCAATCTCGTACGCATCGCAAAGTTTCCTAAACATCTTAAGCGTCTTGATAGTTTCGGCTATGCGTTGGGGTTTTAAGAACCCGTCACGTTCCATATCCTTTCCTAAACGAACGCTTTCTTTTAACTGGTCTATAACCATAAAGTGGCCGTCACCAAGCATTTCCACGATAACGAGCCTTGCAGTATTAGAGCCTAAATCAATAATTCCTATTCTTTCCACTCTTATTCTCCTAAATTCAAGTCCTTTTCTTTGAGTAAAAACCGTAATACTATTCAGGTGAAATCAACTGATTTTTCAGGCAACAGTATTAGTATCTGTAATTATACACCATAAAACTCAACTTTTCAAGACCCCTTTTCAAAATATTTTAATAAGGTTTTATTTTTTTGTGAGTTTTTTCTTATTTTTACCCGAAAAATATTGAACGAACGATAACGCAAGCAAAAAGCCACCGAAAATTCTTGACATAATTTCACTTTTTATATAGTGGCATAAAACTGCTCCGCCCACGCCGAAAAAACACGCGGGAATTATCATATATAAAAGCCCTTTAGTTTTAACGAGTTTGTTTTTAAAATGAAGAATTAAAGCTATTATCGCCATTGGTATAAACGATATTAAATTTACGGCTTGAGCGGTTTTTTGCTCTACGGATAAAAATATCGTGAGAAGGGGGATAAGCACAGTTCCGCCACCCATTCCCATTCCGCCAAGAACACCGCCAAGCGCACCGAATAAACAAAACTTCAAAATTTCCATAATCAAAAAAACAACAACTTTGCCCCCGCTATAAACATTACTGCAGAAAAGATTTTTAATAACCGCGTATTATCTATCTTTTTTAGTGCCAACGCGCCGATAATTCCGCCAAGCGTAACACCTACGCTTGCAAACAAAAGATTAAAATTAAAAATTTTAAAACCATTCGCTATAAGATACGAAACGGCGCTCACTACCGTTATAGGAAGTATTATCGCAATCGCCGTTGCGTGAGCGTTTTTTTGTTCAAACTTAAACAGCATCGTAAGAACGGGTAACACCACCATTCCACCGCCACCGCCGAAAAACCCGTTGATAAACCCAACGCCTGCGCCCGCGATAGCAAAATATAACTTTTTCTTCTTTTCCATAGCAATAGTGTTTGCAATTTTTTAAAAAAGTACTATTTCCCGTTTATTTTCGTTAAAATTTAACTTTCGCTTACAAAAAATAACGCAAATTGTATTGCAATTTTTGAAAAAATGTTTTATACTAAGTTAGTATTATATTAAAATGCGGGCGCATACGCGCTAAACTACTTAAAACACAAGGTGGCTTATGTATTCAAATTCTAAATTTAATTTAAGAAAATTCTTTATCGCTTTACTTGCTATGCTTATGGCTGTTATGCTTGCTTTTACCGTTGCTTGTAAAGATGATGACACTTCGGATGATGACGACGATTCGACGACTACTACCGAAACTACTACCACGATAACGGACTATCAGTCCATTAAGAATGGTGACTTCGAGTTTAGTACTAATGACAATACGGCGTTCCCTTATTCTTCTTCAATTAGCTGGTCGAGGAACTTATACAAAGATACCACTTCAGCAGTTGGTTCTAACGGCGATTCGGGTATCATTGATACGAGTGACGAAAAGTTTAGTAAACTTGAAAGCAAGAATAAGCCGAGCGCAAACCCCAAAACTCCTTACGCTTACGGCCTTGTTACTGACGAGTACGATTACGAAGACGAAGATAAGCAATCTAACCCACAAGTTACCGGAACTAAAATCTTAATGATTAACAACAAGAGTAAAGCGGGTAACGTTGAAGGTTCGGCTCAATACTACAAGGCGTCTTCTTCAATATCCGTTCCCACCGCTGAATACGCAGTGCTTACTTTCTGGGTTAAAACGCTTGACCTTAAGAGTTTCTATACTGACGTTCCCGGCGCTCACGTTAGACTTACGAGTTCTACTGGTTCTACCACTTACGAAGAATTAGTTATTAACGATATTAACACTAACGGCGAATGGGCTAAGTTTGAAATTTATATTCAAGGCTCTGAAATTGCTAACACTACTTTAACCTTAATGTATGGTCTTGGCCGTGGTAACGGCGTTGACCACAACGATTACGTTGAAGGTTTTGCATTCCTTGATAACGTTAACGTAAAGGCTCTTGAAAAAGACGAGTACGAAGATGGCATTTCAGCAAACGTTGACCTTACTATTGCTGATCCGAACACTATCGCACCTATATCACTCAAGGGTTTAATTTATAACGACAACGAATCCGAAACTGAAAACAAATACACTACTTATAGAGCAAACCTTAACTACAACGTATTAACTACAACCGCAAAAACTGCTACTGACGCTACTACTGAAAAGATAGAAATTACCGCTACTACCGGTAGCACAAACGTAGGCGTTAACAAAAATATCAACGAAGTTCCCGAAACTATTAAAACTGCTATCGGTTCTAACGATTTTGAATCGTTTACCTATATGAACTTCGTAGACCCGTCTTCTGCATCTTACGTTACTAAGACTTACACTATTAATCCTGAAAGTTACGACTTAGTTACCTTCTTCGTAAAGGTTAAAGCAGATCACGTTAACACCGATAAACTTAAAGTTGAAGCGTTAAACGGCGATAATGACCCAGCGATATTATTTAGTTCTTTCGACACGAAGGATCTTGAAAGCGCAAGATACGGCGAATGGATTCCCTACCGCGTATTTATCAATAACCCCACCGACGAAGCTACTACCTATTCGTTAAAATTCACTTTCGGTATTGACGGCGAATGGAACGAAGCATACGCTTTACAAAAAGGTTACGCTATTATTGCCGACCTTAAAGTAGAAGGAACGAACGAAGATATTTACAAACTTGCTACTACTAACAGTTATCTTGCTAAGCAACAAGTTTACGGAAAGTACATTTCTTACGGCACTGCTGCTGATAGCACTTCTTCCGACGTTTATCCTATCAGCGTTGACAAAACTCAATCGTTCAGCGTAAAGAAGAGACCTGCTACTAACGTTGCCGGTTACTCGTTCAAATCTACCAGCGCATCTACTAAGTACGGTATCATTAACAGCAACTACTACGACGGTGGCAAGTCATACGGCGACGGTGCAACGATTTTCACTGACGATATTACCGGCTTTGAAAAACTTAACACCACCACTAACAAATACGCTCAAGCGTTAGTTCTTGATAACAGCGAAGCCGCTTACTCTCGTTTCGTTACCGAATCTAAGACCGTTAGCGCAAACACTTCTGCTAAGGTTTCAGTTAAAGTTAGAGCGTTTGGAAACGCTAAAGCAAACGTTTCTATCGTAAACGCTGAATATAACGACGGTGATTACGGCGTTCAAAATTTTGAAGTTAACGAAAAATCTTTCGCGCTTACTTCTCAAGTCGTATCTAATTCTTACACTCTTAAAGGTTGGACTTACGTTTACTTCTATATTACCGCTGGTAACGAAGACGTTAACTACAGAGTTGAAGTTTCTAACGGTATGAAAGACGCTTACTCGGTAGGTACTATCCTTGTTGAAAGCGTAACGAGTGCAACTTTTGATACAGCACTTATATCCAAAGAAAAGAATGCGTTTACCGCTGACTTTAAGCAACTTGGTAACGATTACGCGTTCGTTTACGAACGTCACACGAGAGCACCGTCAACAATTCTTACTGACGGCGAAGAAGAAGGCGAAGTTACTGAAACCACTAAGTACTATCAAGAAACTGAAGTTTACTACGGCAACGCTTTCGTTAAGTTCGTTGACTACTCTACCATCTTTGCTGACGAAGTTATTGATAACACCACTCCAGGCGATACCAACGATAGTGAAGACGAACACGAACACGAAGACGAAGGTTACACTTTAACTACTGACTTATCGTTACAAATTTCTTCTATTATCATTGCAGGCGTTCTTATCTTAGTTATCTTAGTTGCTCTCATTAGAAAGGGCGTTAATAAGAGAAATAAGAGAAGACAAAAAACTACTGAATACTACGAAGAAAAATCCGGCTTTGATAGAACTACTCGTGAAAAGACTCTTAAGAAAATCGCTGAAAGAAAAGCACAACTTAAACACGTTGAACTTTCTGACGATGAAACTGATTACGATTACACCTTAACCGAAGTTATGGAAGACGAAAATGAAGAAATCGAAACCGTAATTGAAGAAGATGAAATCGAAGAAGTTACCGAAGAAACGGTTGAAGAGTTAGTTGAAGAAGCAACTGAAGAAGCAGTTGAATACCAAGCAACTGAAGAAACTGTTGAAAGTGATGCAACTGACAAAACCGAAGAATAAAAACTAAAAGAAAAACTGCTTGAAAAACTCAAGCAGTTTTTTTATTTTATTAAATTATGGTAAGAATATCTTTATCCACTTTAAACTTAACTTTCACTCCACTATAATCCATTATATAAACCCTATCTTTATCGTTTTGGTACGACGGGCGCGGGTCTTCACTCAAACACTCTAAAATCTCTTTTTTAGTATCTTCATCAATATCAGATAATTTTTCGGGGTTTGAAATTTTAAGTTTATATTCGATAAAATCGGTTGCGTAACCACAAGTAGCGTCAGCGTGGCAATCGGTAAAAGGAAGATACGGCTTTATATCGTAAATTGGCGTACCGCTAAGTAAATCTGCGCCTGAAACGATTAAACTGCCATCGTCATCCACCTTTACAAGTTTTACGGAAGATAACCCCAAATTATTCGGTCTAAACGGAGAACGGCTTGCAAACACCCCTACCTTTTCGTTTCCGCCAAGTCGTGGTGGGCGAACGGTTATAGAGTATTTTCCGCCCGCTTTTGAAAAGCCAAAAATTAGCCATAAATGAGAGAACTCGTCAAGCCTTCTTATAGCGTCTTTATTTTTAAATTCCTTTTCGAAAACTATTTTGGATAAAGTTTCAACCCTACCGCTTTGGCGTGGGATTCCAAACTTATCTGAAAAGCCGTTTTCTATATGCGCAACCTGTATCATTTTTTATCCGCCTTTTTATTCATTTTTCTTCTAACTCTACTTAGGTGTCGTTCAAAACTACCGCTACTTATAAACTCGGCAAGAACGTATTGGTCAAGCACGGGAACGGAACAAGAAAACCCTTTCGTCTTTTCCTTATATATATTAATAAGAGATTTTGGAATTATCATATACCCTATTCTCATTGCGGGCGACAAACTCTTTGAAAAGGTGTTGATATAAACAACCCTTTCGCCACCGTCAAGCCCGTAAAGAGATTCTATGGGATTGCCTGGAATAAAAAACTCACTAGCAAAGTCGTCTTCAACGATATACGCGCCGTTTGAACGGGCGTAATTTAAGTACTCGTATCTTTTTTTGATGGTTGCCGTAACGCCCGACGGAAAGGACGAGAACGGCGTTACGTGAAGTACGCCAACGCCACTACTTAGCAAACTTTCGCTCTTTATTCCGTCAACGCCCATTTCAAGTTTTTTTACCTTTACGCCACAATCGTTATAAACCATTTCTATTTGCTCGTACGACGGGTTTTCCACGCCGTAAACCCTATCTTTACCAAGCAGTTTAACCGCTATTTCATAAAGTTGCTCTGAACCCGAACCTATTATTATCCTTTCGGGTGGAGCAATCATTCCGCGATAACGATATAAATAGTCGCTTATTGCGTTTCTTAAAACGGCTGAACCTTCGGTTGCCGATTTTACGAACAACTCTCTATCCCTTTCGGATATAACCTTTCTAACCGTTTTAAACCATAGCGAATACTCAAACTCATCGCCCGAAAACTTAATATCTTCGCATAACTTTTCAAAAGGGGGAGTTATTTCATCCCTTTTAAAAAAATCTATTTTACACACGAAATAACCGCTACGCTCTCTCGCTTCAATATACCCTTCGCTCTCAAGCATAGAGTAAGCGTTCATAACGGTTATTTGGCTACACCCCGTAAGGTCCGCCATAACGCGCTTGGACGGAATTTTATCCCCCGCCTTGTAAACACCGCTTAATATTTCGTTTTTAAGTTTTTCGTAAAGAAATAAATATTTTTTCATCTGGTTATATAATAAACTCTAAATTTGATTATTTTAATAATATCACAATTACGGTATACTGTAAAGTAAATAAGGAGATTATTATGAAAGAAACAAAAGTATTAACCATTCAAGATATATCTTGCGTTGGCCAATGTTCGTTAACGGTTGCCCTTCCTATTATTTCGGCGTGCGGTATTGAAACTTGCGTTTTACCGTCGGCAGTATTATCCACCCACACTGCAGGTTTTAAAAACTTTACTTTTACCGATTTAAGCGACGATATGCCCGCAATATTCAACCATTGGAAGAATGAAGGTTTGAGTTTTGACGCGGTGTACACTGGTTATTTAGGTAGTCAAAAACAAATTGATTATATGATTAATCTTGCAAAACCTTCGCTTAAAGAAGGCGGTAAGTTTATCGTTGACCCTGCTTTTGCTGATAACGGCAAACTCTACCCGGCATTCGACCTTAACTACGTAGAAGGAATGAAGAGTTTAGTTGCCGTTTGCGATATAGTTATTCCAAACCTTTCGGAAGCGTGCTTCCTTTGCGGTATTGAGTATAAAACGGAATACGACGAAGAATATATTAAGTCGGTTGTTAACGCGCTCGTTAAACTTGGCGCAAAGTCGGTCGTTCTCACGGGCGTTAGTTACGAAAAGGGCTATACGGGTATCGTAAGTTACGAAAACGGCGAATTCAAATATTATAGGCACGAATTTTTACCCAACAGTTGCCACGGCACGGGCGATATTTACGCATCGGCTTTCGTTGGCGCGCTTGCTAATGGCAAAACTATATTCGAGGCGTCTAAAATCGCAGGTGATTTTACCGTTTTAGCAATCAAGGAAACGGCAAAGTGCGAAAACCATTGGTACGGCGCTAAGTTTGAACCAGTTCTACACAAACTTAATTCACTTATAAACGATTGACAATAATTTATAATTGTGGTAGTATGTACTTACAAACCAATGAGAAAGAGTAAGTAGGTTGCGTAAATTTTCGCAAAGAGAGTTGCAGGTGGTGAGATTGCAACGGAAAAAGCGTGATTGAATGGGCTTTCGAGGGCGAACGGAAAAACCTTTATGGTTGAGTATGGGAGACGGGGTAACTTTCCGTAATCAAAAGTTAGCATATTAAAGTATGCGTTAAGTGGGCGCGCAAGCGCCAAGCCGGGTGGCACCACGGGAATTATAATCCTGTCCCAGCAATATGCAGGGGCAGTTTTTTTGTCCCTAAAAGGAGTCAAAAATTATGATAAACAAAGAAATACCTTACAAAATCTATCTTGAAGAAAGTGAAATGCCTAAAGCGTGGATGAACTTAAGAGCGTTTATGAATAAAAAACCCGCTCCGCTTTTAGACGGGGAAACGCTCAAGCCTATCACTTTAGAAAAACTTTCTCAAGTATTCTGTGAAGAACTTGCTCGCCAAGAACTTGACGACACGACTGAATACGTTGAAATTCCTGAAGAAATTCGCAATTTCTACAAAATGTATCGCCCTGCACCGCTCGTTAGAGCATATTGTTTAGAAAAAGCGCTTGGCACACCTGCTAAAATTTATTATAAATTTGAAGGTAACAACACTTCGGGTTCTCACAAGTTAAACTCTGCTATCGCTCAAGCATACTACGCTAAAAAGCAAGGCTTAAAGGGCGTTACGACTGAAACGGGCGCAGGTCAATGGGGCACTGCTCTTTCGATGGCTTGCTCGTATTTTGGGCTTGACTGCAAGGTTTTCATGGTTAAATGTTCGTACGAACAAAAACCTTTCCGCCGTGAAGTTATGAGAACTTACGGGGCTAACGTAACACCCTCTCCGTCGATGACTACGGAAGTTGGTAAAAAGATAAACGAAGAATTCCCCGGAACCACAGGTTCTCTCGGTTGCGCCATCTCTGAAGCCGTTGAAGCGGCAACCTCGCAAGAAGGCTATCGTTACGTTTTAGGTAGCGTTTTAAACCAAGTTCTTCTTCATCAATCGGTTATCGGTTTAGAAACTAAAACAGCGCTTGATAAATACGGCATTAAAGCGGATATTATTATCGGTTGCGCTGGCGGTGGTTCTAACCTTGGTGGACTCATCGCTCCGTTTATGGTTGAAAAAATGCAAGGCGTAAGAGATTATAGAATAATTGCGGTAGAACCGTCTTCTTGCCCCACTTTAACTCGTGGCGTTTACGCTTACGACTACTGCGATACGGGTAAAGTTTGCCCCTTATCTAAAATGTACACCTTAGGTAGCGGTTACATTCCTGCCGCAAGCCACGCGGGCGGTCTTAGATACCACGGAATGACTTCAACACTCTCCGAACTTAAAGACCAAGGGCTTATGGAAGCAACTTCGGTTAAGCAAACGGAAGTGTTTGAAGCGGCTCAACAATTTGCAAGAGTTGAAGGAATACTCCCTGCTCCCGAATCGGCTCACGCTATTAAAGTTGCAGTTGACGAAGCGCTTAAGTGCAAGGAAACGGGTGAAGAAAAGACTATCGTGTTCGGCTTAACGGGTACTGGTTACTTCGATATGATGAGTTACCAAAAGTTTAACGACGGGGTTATGAAAGATTATATCCCCACCGATGAAGAAATTCAAGTTGCAATCGATAAACTCCCAAAAATCTAAAAGAAAAAGTAGGCTTTTCAGCCTACTTTTTTAATATATAAATAAAATTACGGGATTTAATACGACGGCACTTTCTTTTAAGATAAGTTTATCGCCGTTTTGAGTAAACTTAACTTTTACCCTTTCGCCCTTTTCATTGAGTTTATAAACCTTTTTAACCTTTTTATCAATGGTAAGTTCAATCTTTTCAATGGGGTCGGCACACTCGTTTATGAGGGAAACGAAATATCCACCATCTTGCATATTTGCAACCTTTAAGTAAACTTCTTCATCGCCTTCGAAATAAACGGAGGCCTCGCCACACTCTTTTAAAATATTGATAAACTGTTGCTTTCTCGAATAGGTTAAGAAAGAGTATCCCTCAACGAGATTATGTTGAACGACGGGCGCACCCGAGAATACGTAAACCGTTCCGCCAAGTTCGTTTTTAAACTTGGTTGAGCCGGGGTATAAATATTCAGGTTCACACCCCGTAGTCGTGTTCATAACTTTAGATAAAACTTCCGTTTTTTCGTTAGTTATAACAAGTTCTTTACCAGCCTTTTGAACGCTCGTATTGTTATTGCAACAAAGGATATCTTCTCTCTTTTGCATTTTTCCGTTCCATTCGCGAACGTCAACGCCTAAATACTTGCCGTAACCCTTATCAATCAACGCTTTTGCCGCTTCACTTGCCAATAAAAGTTTACCCTTAAGAAGTTTTAAAATAGTTTCATCATCGTAATTTGCTATATTTTTATTGTCTGCACAAACGATACCGTCGGGTTCACTTTTAAATGCAACGGGAAGACCTAACACGTCGAAAACGTAACCAATCCAACCGGAATTCACTTCATCGCTAAACCTAATATTTTCGTCAGTTGAAACGTAACACGAAAAACCGCGCCAATTAAGAGTGTTAGAAATTCTTGCAATTTCTTCGTAAAAATCACGATACTTTGAAAGGATTTTTCTATAAGCAACGCCACTTTGCGGTTCGTACGGCGTACGAGTAAGCCATTGTTTTGCACCTTGAACGCCTTCTAATAACGAACACGTAAAGTGAGAGTGGAGAGCGTGAGCCGTAGTACTGTAACGATTTTGCGGACAGGTATCCGTTTCCGCTAAAATTACGTCACAATACTTTTTAAGTTTAGTTACTTGGCGGAAAGCCCTAAACGAGTCGAAAGAATAAAATCTCGTTCCAAGCGCGCCGTAATGCCCGTTATTAAGCCTTATAACTACGGGGTTTTTCTCGCCCGATAAAATTTTAGCAATCTCAGCATCGTGAATAGCGTTAAAGCCACCGCAACAGTACGAACCTTGAATATACGGGTCAACTTCATCAATAGCCTTTCTAATAATCTTTGCCGTTTCAACCATAGGTTCATGGTTTAATTGAACGAATAAATCGTAATATTTTTTACCTTGCTCATCCTTTTTTTCAACGGCGTTAAAGAGTTCTTCACGAGTAAAGTTCGTGCCCGCCCTTTCGTTAAATTTTTTCATGTGAATGGGACAACCGCAACCTTGACCAACTCTCGTTAACAATCTAAAGTCGTCGTCAATCATAATAGCGGAAGGACGGCACAACGCAATTTTTTTAGTCGCGTTGTAAATATATTCCCTAAACCCTTCGTCGTATGCACAAACGGTGTTTCTAGACGTTCCCGAATTAAAATCAATAAGGGGTTGGAAAGGGAACATTTTTCCAAGCGTCCAACCGTGACCTATGGTTGCCTGAATTAAAACACCGCTAGGCACTCCCGCTTTATCTAAAATTGCCTTATATTTTTTATAACTGTTGCAAAGTTCTTCAGCCTTGTCAATAACGGGGTCCCCTTCTGGAACTAAAGTCATATTAAACATTGGGCAAGAACAAACGCCAGACTTATACTGATTGATGATATCTTCGCAAATTTCTTCAATATGTTCGTCGTTAAACTTCATTATTGAATATAAAACAAGTTTTCTCTCTTTCATAACACCATTACCTTTAGTATATTAACAATATTACGGGGTTAAGAACAACCGCGCCTTCTTTTAAAGTAAGTCTATCGCCATTTTGAGTAAACTCAACCTTTACCCTATCGCCGTTTTCGTTAAGTTTATAAACTTCCTTAACGCTCTTATCTACGATAAGTTCAATCTCTTCAATGGGGTCAGCACACTCGTTGATAAAGGATACGAAATAGCCTCCGTCTTGCATATTAGCCGTTTTTAAGTAAACTTCGGCATCGCCAGGGTAATATACTTGCGCTTCGCCGTGTTCTTTTAAAATATCGATAAATTGGCGTTTTCTCGTTTCGTTAAGGAAAGAGTACGCTCCACCGTGAATTGAATGGGGTGCAACGGGCGTACCGCAGAATACGTAAATCGTACCGCCAAGTTCGTTTTTGAACTTGGTTGAACCGGGGAATAAATATTCCGGCTCACAGCCCACGGTTTCGTTGTAAACCCTAGTTAAAACTTCCGTTTTATCATCAGTTATAACGATTTCTTTTGCGTTTTGTTGAATACCGGTCCATTTACCAGGTTCGTCGTATATCTCTTCTCTTTTGGGCATTTTGCCTACCCAATCGCGAACGTCAACGCCGATATACTTGCCGTAACCACGGTCAACTAAAATTTTAGCACTATCACTTGCTAAAACAACGGGGCCAGTAAAGATTTCTTTAATTTCTTCATCGGATAACGTTCCAACCGACTTGCCGGCAAAACAGTTGATACCCTTCCCGTCCTTCCTAAACGATAACGGCAAGCCCATTTGGTCTAAGAAATGAGTAGTAAAGCCGTCGTTAAACTCTTCACTAATTACCCTATCTAAATCTTTTGATACAAAGGTGTTAAACCCGCGCCACTTTAAAGTTTTTGAAAAGCGCGCAATTTCTTCGTACATATCGCGGTTCTTTGCTAAAATTTTTCTATACGCAACGCCACTATTAGGTTCGTAAGGGCTTCTCGTAAGCCATTGCTTTGCACCGTTACAACCTTCCATTAAAGAGCAAATAAAGTGCGTATGTAAACTTTGCGCGGAAGTTGAATATCTATTTTGTGGGCAAGTATCGGTTTCCGCCATAATAACGTCAACCTTATCGCCAATTTTTATAACGTGGCGCGACGCTCTATACGATGCAAACGCGTAATGCCTTGTTCCTGCAACAGAGTAATGGCCGTTGTTCGTACGCAACATAACGCGGTTTTGACTGCCCGAAAGTGCTTTGGTAATTTGATAGTCGTACCTTGCAGTATAACCACCGCAACAATCCGAACCTTGAATGCTTGGATCAACTTCATCAATCGCTTTTCTAATAATTTCAGCAGTTTTAACAAGCGTTTCGTGGTTTATCTCTTTCATAATTTGAGATAAACGAATACCCTCTTCGTCGTTTGCAACAACCTTTTCGGCAAGTTCTTCACGAGTTAAGTTTAAGCCCGTTTTTTCATTGAATAACTTCATGTGGATAGGGCAAGCACAACAACCACCCGTTCTTTCCATAAGCCTAAAGTCGTCATCAATCATAATAGCGGAAGGCTTACAAAGAGCAATCTTTCTTACCGCATCGTAAATGTAATCGTTAAACCTATCGTCAGCAGGGCAAGCAACGTTACTCGTGTTGCCGTTAGTTAAGCCAACGTACGCTTGAATGCCGAAAGGCTTGCCAAGCGTCCAACCGTGCCCGATAGTTGCTTGAACTAAAACACCGCTTGGAACTCCTGCTTTATCTAAAATTTCTTTGTATTTTTTATAACTTTCACAAAGTTCGCCAGCCTTATCTACAAGGGGGTCGCCTTCGGGAACTAAGGTCATATTAAACATAGGAAGCGAACAAACGCCCGTTTTATATTGATTAATTATATCTTCACAAATTTCTTCCAAATAATCGTCGTTAAACTTCATTATGGAATAGAGTTCGAGCTTTCTTTCTTTCATAAACTTTCTCCTTTATTTAAGGTTATTATAATGATAACATATTAAACAGTTAAAAACAATGTAAAATCAATCAAAAAATATGTAAATTTCGTCAATATAAAAAACCTACGGAAATATTCCGTAGGTTTTTGAGAATTATTCGCTTTTATTTTCAGATTTTTCTTTTTTAGTTTTCAAAACGTCAAAGATAACGCCAACGCCCATAATAACTGCAAATACGATAAGATAGAATAAAACTGGGAAACTAAATTTTCCATCTGCTTTAGCATTTTTAAACGGCGTTATACCGTGAGCGTAAATCGCAGCAAACACCATTACCGCACAAGATATAATCGCTAAAGCGGGAAGAATAAAACGCTTGAACTTTGAAAGTTCTTTTTCTTTCTTCATCCAAATAATGAACATTGGGATATACATTGCGTAAATGGTTACGATAGGAAGTTCAGAAGAGTCAAAATTGAACACACCAAACCAACCGTTCGTTAAATTTGCGCCGTAGAAATATAAGAGCCAGAACGCAGTTATAAGTAATCCCCAAACGGACGAGTTTGTCGCCATATTAGTTTCTTTGTCAATTTGCTTGAACATATTAACTAATGGACCTTCATTACGAGCGGCAAGCGCGTACATTCCGCGCGTTTCAGCCATCATAAGTCCGTTTAAAGTTCCAAGGCACGATACTACGATACAAATATTTAATACTATACCGCCAATAGTACCGAAAACGTTACTAAACGCTGTGGGCGCGCCCTTTTCGATAAGTTCCGCACTCGTTGCGCCACCTAACACGCCAACGTAATATAAAACGTACGCAATAATAACTATTATTGCGCCGATAGTAAGCGCAAGCGGTAAATTCTTCTTAGGATTTTTAAGTTCCGCATTAATACTCGTTGCGCATATCCAACCTTCGTACGCAAACACGGTTGCAACTATTGCCGCAAATAATCCGCTACCCGTAGTTCCGCCAACCGCTTCGCCTACGGTGTTTGCAAAGTTATAACCAAGTTTGCCGTTAACAAGGCCTACTATAGTTCCAACGATAGCCATTAACACGATAGGAACAAGTTTAATAAGGGTTGCGCTCGTTTGGAATTTACCTGCAAGTTTAGGCGCTAAAGCGTTGAGCGAGTAAACCGCGATTAAGAACACGCCTGCCAAAGTCATAACCTCAGCGGAAACTAACGACCAACCGAATAAATCGCCAAAATATCTTGCCGATACCCACGCTAAAACGCTCGTCATTGCAGGATAATAAATATTTACTAAGAACCAAGCAAGATAATAAGCGTATCTTCTACCGCAAGTTGCTTCGGCATAGTCAACAACGCCGTTAACTTTTTCATACTTAGTTGCCATCGTTGAAAATTGCAACGAACAACAAAGCATTATAAGACCGGTTATTACCCAAGCAAGAATACCTATCGGCATATTACCGCCCGTTGCCACGAGCACGTTTTGCGTCTTGAAAAATATTCCCGAGCCGATAACGGTGCCTACTACCATACAAATAGCGGTAACAAGCCCGTACTTTCTAGTAAGTTTTTCCATAATTATTTTCCTTATATAAATTTATTATAATTAATTGTATCACAATAGTTCGCCTTAAATCAACTATAGAACGAGACTACACTTAGGCGAAAGAATGATAAATAGTTAATTTTTAGCGAATAAAACGCAAAGAAAGGCGTGGCTATTGCAAGGGCGCATACCCATGCGGTCTGTAACCGAGCGATAGGCACGAAATTTCAAAGCGTTTTGGCGTTAAAAATCAACTAGAGATTATGATTGAGCCTTAATCAACAACTACGTATCCACAGCCTTCACTATCAAGGTTTTCCATTTCGCCCCAAGTTTTATCCGTGGGGTTAGCAACTTTTGATAACGCCTTTTCAATAGTTGTTGCATCAACTAAGTTGATACCTAAAACGCTATTATCGTAAATTCCGTTTAAGGAACTATTTAAGACGACGATTTTTCCGTCGCCATCAAAACCTGCTAAAACCACCCAATGATGACCTTTTGAGAAAGGGTTATCAGGGAATTCTTTGCTCGGGCAAGAGACAAACGCAATTAACTTGCCTTTTTTAAGTTCTTCTACGATATGTTCGGTTGCCTTTTTTCTATCCCCGTTTTCAACGCCAAAGCATTTAGCGTTAAACCCGTAAGAATTAAACACTTTTACCATACCCGTAACGCTTAAAAAAGGATACTGTTTGTTTCCGTTTTTTGAAACGCTCGGCTCACCAAAAAGTTCAAGACACTTCAAAATCTCGTCCCATGGGGCGATTTTAACACCTTTAAGGTTTAAAATCATCGTTACGGAACAATGCCCGCAACCGCTTGCACGAAGCCACGACGAACGCTCGCAATCTACTATTCTTTGCTGAATCCAAACGGGCGTTTCAAATTCGTTTACGTTTGCTATAACGGGGGTCAAATCATCGTTTAAAACTTTATACTTAACTGTTTTCATAAAATCATTTTAGCACAACTATAAAAAATTGACAAGTAATAATTTTTAATATATAATAATTAAGCAAGTCAATATAGACTAAACCTTGCCTAAAGGAGAAATATTATGACTAATGATATGAATATCGTTTGTTTAGATTTAGAAGGCGTTTTAGTTCCTGAAATTTGGATAGCGTTTAGCGAAGAAACTAAGATTCCCGAACTTAAAATCACAACCCGTGAAGAACCCGATTACGATAAACTTATGAACTATCGCATTAAGATTTTAAAAGAACACGGCTTAGGTCTTAAAGAAATTCAAGAAACTATTTCTAAAATCAATCCGTTAGAAGGCGCGAAAGAGTTTTTAGACGAACTTAGAAAAATTACGCAAGTTATCATTTTGTCGGATACGTTCACTCAGTTTGCTACTCCTTTAATGGCAAAACTTGGCTACCCAACTATTATGTGCAACACTTTAGAAGTGGCGGATAACGGCGAAATTACTGGGTTTAAAATGAGATGCGATAAGTCTAAACTCTCAACCGTTAAAGCACTTCAGTCTGTTGGTTTTGAAACTATTTGCGCTGGCGATAGTTATAACGACCTTGGCATGATACTCAACAGCAAGGCTGGTTTCTTATTCAAAAGCACGGATAAAATTAAAAAAGATTATCCCGAACTTCCCGCATTTGAGACCTACGGCGAACTTTTATCCGCAATTAAAAACGTACTTTAAAAAAACGATACTATATATTTTTTTAAAACGTGAAAGACTAACTGTTTTAGTTAGTCTTTTTCTTTTTCATAAAGAAGAATATAAACAACACGATTACAACGTTTAATAAAACGCCAAAAATAGCAAGCCACTGTTGAGCAAACAATCCGTTGAGTTTTCCACCTAAAGAGCGAACGTAATCTACAAAAAAACCTGCACCTATTGCCGAAATAAATCCCATTACCCCAGATATTGCATTTTGAACGGCAAACATGCTCATTCTTTGTTCTAACGCAACTTCTTCGTATAATAAATTAATTCTTCCGCTGTTCGTTCCCGCAAGCGCTAGAGCGTAAAAGACGTAAGTTAGCACGTAGAAAATCTTACTACTGCTCGGCGACATAAACGATGCCGAAGCAAGTGATATGGCGTATAACCCGTGGCATATCATTAATAAAACCTTAAACGAATATTTATCCGCAATTATACCGCAAGTTTTACTTATAAGCGCGCGCAATAAACAAGCAATCATTGATACTAAAGCTATAAACGACATCGTGTATCCTAAACCGTAATCACTTTGCATAGCCGTTGCATATGTGCCGAAAAACCCCATAACCGAGCAATTTATTATATTATATAAAACCGCTACGATAAATACTTTAAGCACGGGACGATTCTTCACCATCGTCTTTAAAGTATTAGCAAAACTATTTTTATAAGATGAAATCGTAGGCATTTCTCTATCTGGCATCAATATAAGCGTTAAGAAGTTTCCCAGCGTAATAAAAAATATAGCAATTGCGCTTATTATAAAAGCAATTTCAAGCCTGTTTATACTTTCATAATAATCAATCACAAAACTGATTAAATATGAAAATACTATTCCACTTATTAAAGATATTGCTTCTTTTTTACCTGTAAAAACACCTCGTTCGCTCTCACTAACGAAAGACATTTCCCAACTAGTTTTCGGCGCTGTTGCTAAGTTGTAAAGCAAGTTGCCGATAAATAAAAATGAAATAAACGTTGCATGTTTAATAATGGAAGGGATAGGCATCGACGGAATAAGATATAAACAAGCAAATAAAGTATTTGCCACCGCATAAATAGTTACGATTAATTTCTTTGGGCGTTTAACGTTTACGAAAAACAATGCAAATACTTGAAAAAATGAACAAAGTGAAATAAAAGAAGTAAGTATTCCCGTCAACCCTTGTGAAATACCTATTGAGGAAGCAATTTTTGCAAAATATGCTCCACCTATCGCAATAGATATAAAATACGTAAACATTTCTTCAAATACGTAAAGATTTTTACCCCTTTTCATACTCTTATAATCAACTTGAATAAGCATATTTTACCCTCTCACGTTTGATAATAAAACTATATCATTTCTAAAATTAAAATACTAATATTATTTTAAGATTTTCTTGACAAAATTAATATACATTTATATAATTTTCATTATGAGATACTTGAAATTAAAAAGTTTACCAGTATTAAGACACGCTCATATGATAAAAGCAATTGACTATCATAATACCATGCCCGTTGCAAGCGAGAAGAACTTAATTGAATTTTGTTATACGATAGAAGGCAATATCCCCGTTTATTTTGGCGAAGAATACATCGTGCAAAAAGAATTTAATTTTGTTTGCAATATATACGATAGGGTAACAAGGGTTTGCGCCAAAGGTTATCACGAGCGATGTGGAATATCTTTTTACGCAGATTACGAAATATTGTCTTCGCCAGAAGAAGGGACAATACCGTTACCCCTATTGATTACTTGCACAGAGCGCAACAAAGCTCACGATTTACTTGACAAAATTATTAAAACAAACACTCTTGAACCTGAAAATAATTTTGAAATAAACGGTTTAATTTTACTTTTTCTTTCTGAATACGCCTCACTTTGCGAGATTGAAAATAATAAAAAACCAAACTCGTACTCAATTTACGTTTACAAAGCAAAAAAATACGTTTACGATAATCTAACTCTTCCTATCACCCAAAGAGAAGTTGCAAGGCTTTTAGGTATTACGCCGGAATATCTATCTTGGGTATTTAAAAAACATACGGGCGTATCTTTTATTAAATTTGTAAACAATGCTAAACTTACTAAAATTAAAGAAGTTATGGATAATCACAACCTTAAACTTTATCAATGCGCTGAAATGTACGGCTATAACGACGCAAATTACGTTAGTAAACTTTATAAAAAGTATTATAATAAAAATATCACCGATTAACACTCAAATAAAAAACACAAAGCGTGACTTGAACCACTCGTAAAGAATTTCCTTACGCCTTGTGTTTTTTTTAATCTCGTGTTAAAATTAACGTATGTATAAAGAACTCTCTAAAGAAATAACTGAAAAAATTAAACTCGATAACCTAAACGGCAGAGATTTTGACTATTCTTTTAAAGACGACAACGCCGTTAGAAGAAAAGTTAACGCGCACGACGACGCGTCGGTTTTGCGTTCTCCGTTTATTCGCGACGTGGATAAGATTTTAAACTGCCCTTTTTACAATCGTTACGCAGATAAAACTCAGGTTTTTTCACTTTATAAAAACGACGATATCTCAAGAAGAAGTTTGCACGTTCAACTCGTTTCAAGAATTGCAAGAACTATCGGCAAAGCGCTTGGGCTAAACCTTGAACTTATCGAAGCGATAGCGCTCGGCCACGACCTTGGCCACACTCCTTTTGGCCACACGGGCGAAAAGTTTTTAGACGAAGCGTTTAGCGAAAAAACGGGAAAACGCTTTTTCCATAACGTTCATTCCGTTAGGGTTTTAGATAAGATTTTTCCACTTAATATAACTCTTCAAACGCTCGACGGAATACTCTCTCATAACGGCGAACTTGAACTTGAAAAATATTCTCCAACCGCCCTATCGGGCTTTATTGAGTTTGATAAGCGAGTGGAAAATTGCTACCATAGTTACGAAGCGGTAACTTCACTCGTTCCATCCACCTTAGAAGGTTGCGTTATGAGAATTTCGGATATTATAGCGTATCTTGGTAAAGATAGGCAAGACGCTTTGAAGGGCATTTCTAAACCGCTTGATTTTGAAGACTACGGCATCGGCGTAATAAATAGTGAAATCGTTAACAACTTAACCGTTAACTTGATTGAGAATAGTTACGGCAAACCGTATATTAAAATGGACGGCGAATATTTTACCGCAATGAGTAAAGCGAAAAAAGAAAACTACGCGCTTATCTATAACGACCCCGAAACTAAAGCGTCAAGCGAAATTATTCGCGAAATGCTACTTTCTCTCTACGATAAACTGCTTGCTGATTTACAAGGCGGAATTTTATCTTCGCCAATCTTTACCCACCATATCGCCTACTTAAACAAGCCGTACTATAAACGCGAAACGCCGTACGAAGAAACGGAAAAAAACCAAATAGTCGTTGACTATATAGCAAGTATGACGGACGATTACTTCGTTGAACTTTACTCCCACTTATTCCCATCTTCTAAACTAAAACTTAAATATATTGGGTATTTTAAGTAAACTTACGCATACTGTGCGTATGGGATACTTTAATTATCACGCAACGGCAAAAAAACTTATCAAAGACGGGAAACTTATAAGTTATCATATCGTAGAACGATATAAAAACTTATCCCCCGCACTCGTTCTTATTTTTAACGACGATACCCACCCAGTTATGCCCGTAAGAAAAGAACGATTTGAAGAATATTTATCTATAATAGAAAAGCAAGGCTTATAAGCCTTGCTTTTTATTTTCTAAAGATATGATCTTTTATAAATTCTATTATAGACCGTATTATGAAACTTATTATCATACATAGGAAAAAGACTATTCCTATCATAATAAGTATGTAAACCGCCATTATAAAGATATTTAAGCCTTCGTGATATCTTTCAATGCCTAAGAGTTTAAATATTTTGCCGTTGCCAATTACGATTATACCAACGATAACCGCTAAAACGAGAGAAGTTATTATGATTATCCATTTAACCCTTTCGTACTGCTTGGCTTTTCTTAAATACTTCTTTTCTTGTTCGGCATCGGTTTGAACGAGTTTACCCATTAAAGAACCACTTCAAACTGCTCGTCTTTAGTTAAATCTACCACCTTGCAGTCGTTCATATAAGTACATTCAGGAAGAATAATTAACGCGCAAAGTTCTTCCTTTTTCTTAGGAAGGGGCGCTAAGTGCCATACGCCAGCGTTCATTTTAATTAAAGTGTTTTTAGGAACGATAAACGCTTTAGTTTGGTCGGTTATGGGTTTACCTGCCGACGGTTGAGCCACGTGAAGAATCATATCGTCGTTAAGGGGCATAATAAGTTCGCAAGTGGTGGTGTGATACTCAATTTGAGTAACTACCATTTTTTCGGGTTTCTTAACGAGAATTGGCGAGAAACCAACGTTTCCGCATTCGTTTGCAAGAAGGCGGTCGGGATAAAATTTGTGGATTTCGCCACATAACGCATAGCCATCGGGTTTTGCGTAGTTATAATATTCGCCGTAAGGCGCAAATGCAGTTTTAGTTAAAGGTTGTGCTTTAATCGTTTTCATAATACTCTCCTTTTGCTTGCTAATTTTAGTTTAGCCGTTAACCTAAAGTTTATCTTCTATATTGTAACGCTAAAAGAGCAAAAAATCAATATCTACTAACAATTATTTAATATTTGAGAAGATTTTGATTGCGGTTTTAACGTCTTCAGTCATTGCTTGCATTGCAGCAAACTCAACGTCGTGAAGGTAATTGGTTTTTCCGCTTTCAATAACTTGCTTTGCAGCCATATATCCCGCTTTAGACATATAAGAATAGTAGTTGATTTTTCTAATACCACTCTTGATAGACGCTCTATATCCGTCCGCATCAACACCGCTACCACCGTGCATAACGAGTGGAAGCCCCGTTGCCTTAGCGCAGTTTTCAATAACGCTATAATCAAGTTTAGGTTGAGCCTTATAAAAGCCGTGTGACGTACCGAACGCTATTGCGAGCGCGTCAATGCCCGTTGCCTTACTAAACGCTTCCGCTTCATCGGGGCGAGTATAGAAATCTTCGGGCTTACCGCTAAGCGACGCGCCGTTGCTACCTGCTTCCGCAGTAACTAATCTGCCAAGTTCCGCTTCAACGCTAACGCCGATAGAGTGAGCGTATTCAGTTATTTCTTTGGTAACTTTTAAGTTTTCTTCGTAAGGAAGAGCAGATGCGTCCATCATAACCGAAGTAAAACCAAGTTTTAACGCCTTGTGAACCATATCAATCGAAACACCGTGGTCAAAGTGAACGCAAACGGGAACTTTCGCCGATTTTGCAACTGCAAGCATAGCAGGCGCTACCATTGAAATATCGTTATATACGTTGTGAACTTCCGCATGCGCTATAATTACCGGTTGATTTAACTCTTCCGCCGCCTTGATTATCGCTTGAAGGCTATCAAAACCGGTAGCGTTAAACATACCGATTGCTTTCTTTTCTTGTTCAGCAATTTTTAATATCTCTTTTAAATTTACGAGCATTTTATTTTCCCCTCTTAAAATCTTTACAAAATTCGATAATTTCCGATTCCGTTCTAACCCCGCTCGTAGCGTCAACCGCCGTGAGCGAACAAACGGCTGAACTTTGAGCAAACTCTAATATCTCAAGGTCGGATTTTTCTTGATAAATGGCTATAAGCGCACCCGCACAGAACGCGTCGCCCGCGCCCGTCGTTCCAACGATAAGTTCGCTCGGGAACTCAAAAGACGCAAGTTGAGTTACCCCGTCGTTAGACACGCACACCGCTTGCCTTGGCGAGTGAATTATAACCCTTTCGGTAACTCCTAACTCTTTTATCTTTTTTGCAATATCAACTAAGTTGTTTTCGTTTGGCTCAATGCCTGCGATTGATCCTGCTTCAATCTCATTGATAATTATATTATCAACGTAAGGTAAGCACGGCAACACTAAAGAGTATCTATCAGAGTTTTCAGTGCAAAGGTCAATGGAAGTTTTCATTCCCGCCTTTTTAACTGCTTTTAAAAGTTCAACGCTTTCTCCGTTATCAATCTTTTCAATAAGAAGAAAATACCCTAAGTGAAACATCTTAACGTTAAGATTTTCAGCGTCAACGTCGCTTGCCGAAAACTCGTCGTTAGCGCCAGCGTAAGTGAAGAAAGTTCTTTCCCCACCCGTAACGCTTATAACTTGGGTAAAGGCAGTCGGCTTATCGCCAACAACCATATTTGAATAATCAACGCCGTTTTCAGAAAAAACCTTTTTAAGGTATTTTGCGTTTTCATCGTTACCCGTTCTGCCACAAACTTTAATGGTATAGTCGGGTCTTATGCGTTTGAGCGCAACCGAAACGTTCGGCACGCAACCGCCAACAGATTTCCCAACCTTTATAATCTTTGTAAGTTCGCCTGACTTTGGGTACGCTGATATTTCGTTAATTTCGTCAACGAGCATAGTGCCCGCAACTGCAATACCGCTTTTCATATTAGTTACATTCCGCTTCGAGCGGTCCTGCAAGTTCTTTTAAGAAGAATAATCTTCCTGCAAGCGTTGGAATATACGAAGAAGTTATCCACGGCGTTTTACCGTATCTAAGCGTCATCCAAAGCGACATGCCTTGCCATTGCATTCCTCTACCAAGCGTGCCGTCAGCACCGCCGATAGCATAGTCCGCTTGTAAGAAAATACCAGGGCCTATGGTGTTTGCACGGCAGGGAACGAGCGTCGTTCTCGACTTGAAACTCGTGAGCGCGTTTTGTTCAACCGTAAGCGGATGAATCTTCGCAGCAATCCTATAGGGCTGTTTTTCCCATTCTTCAGCCGTTTTATAGTCTTCTGCAAAGGTTGGTTCCCAGAACGCTATATGGCACATTCTACCAATGCCGTAAACGAGTATAAGTTTTGCTCCTTCTTTTTTAAGCGCCGCTATTTTCTCGGGATAAGTGGGTAAGTTTTGCTTGGTTGCAAAGTTTCTTTGAGATACGGGTACGGTTAAATTTCCAAGCGGATTAAAGAGCGCTTGTTCCATAGCGAATTGGAATGCGCCTTTGTTGTCGGGCGCAAGAGTGTTACCGTCGGCATCAGCCCACTCGTCCATATTGAAAGTGTAAACGTGTTCACAAGAAATCTTCCATTCTTTAAGGAAATAAACTACCCATTTGTACATTCCCATCGGGCCTACCGGAAGAATAAAAGCAATCTTTTCCTTTCTCTCTTTTGCAAGGCGGATTTGCATTGCGATTTCGTGGCCCATATAAGTTTCAAACTCGCCGAGCGTTTCGCACTTTATCGGCGTGAAATCTTTATTCCAATGCGCTTGCCTTTCGGTTATCTTTTCGGGCGCGTCAATGCACGCGTCAATCTTATCAAAATCCCATCCCTTAGGATAAAAACCTTCTAAACAACTACCTTTTACCGTCGAATTAAAATTCATAATCTTTCTCCTTTTATTATGGCAACAACCTTTTCGTCGTTCCCTTTAAATATACTTGGCAGGGCTTAAAACCTTCGGCGTATTCAGCACCGCATTGATACCCCCTATATTTAGAACAAGTTCTAACCATATCGGGAAAATCAATTCCATCGTGGTCTTTCATCCATACCACTTGACTTTCGTGGCAATTAAGCATTTTAAGTTTTAAGTCTATCTCTTCGCTAATATCAACGAACTCAGTCGGATTGAAATTAACACCTGCAAGCGTATCCATATAATAAATCGGCACGAGTTTTGCAGGCTCTTTAATCTTACTTTCGTAGTTCGGAAGAGTTGCCGTAAAACTTGCGTCAAACACAAGGCGTGAAACAGCCGTGTGGTCAGGCATATAATCGTCTGGCGCGTGAGTGATTATAAAGTCGGGATTAGCGTACTTTATAACGTCAACGAGTTTATCTCTTGCCTCTTTATTGTTGTCAAAAATTTCCAAATCGTCAAAGCCAGCGCACACGACTTCAATTCCTGCAAGCGCGCCCGCTTTCTTCGCTTCGTTTGCACGAATAACTCTAAGTTCATCGGGCGGAATTACCACGTGACCCAAGTTTCCACTTGAAACGTGGCATACGATAACCGTATCCCCCCTTTTAACGCATTTTGCAAGCGTTCCGCTACAAGCAATTTCAATATCGTCAGGATGCGCTCCTATTGCTAAAACTCTCATATAGTCCCCCATATAAATATTTATATTTATAATTTACCATATAACTTCAAAACTTTCAATACAAAAAAATCCCTAAAAAGAGTAAAATAATCTACTTGACTTTTCTTTAGAGTTTATTGTACAATTTCCATATGAAGAAATATTTTAAGCACAAACTTCAAAACCTTATAAACGTTTCAAAAATCGTTACCATTCACTACTTTGAGTTTGAAAAAAACTTTAAAACGGACGGCGAATCTCACGACTTTTGGGAACTCGTTTACGCCGAAAAAGAAGATATCGTTTGCTCGGCTGACGATTCTATCGTTATTCTTAAAGAAGGGGAAGTTTTATTCCACAAGCCCAACGAATTTCACACCCTTTCGGCAAACGGAAAAACTGCGCCGAACGTTTTTATACTATCGTTCGTTTGCAAGTCCGACGCTATGCGGTTTTTCGAAAACAAAAAGTTTTTAATCGACGAGCAACTTGCAAAGTTTATCTATTTTATTTTAGAAGAAGGTAAAAAAACTTTCGATATCCCCTTTTCCGACCCAAGCCTTAAAAAGATGGCGCTTAAAGAAAACGCAACACTTGGCGGTGAGCAACTCATTAAAAATTACCTTGAATTATTCCTTATAAACCTGCTTAGAAGTAGCACTGAAACAAAGGAAGGCAACCAAACCTTTCTCCCCCGAAAAGAACTTTTAAGTAGACCGGTAAACGAAACGATAAAAGTGCTTGAAACCGCCCTATACGTTAATTTATCTATTGACGAGATATGCACTAAGACTGCTTATGGGCGAGCGTATTTGCAACGAGTTTTCAAGGCCAAAACTAAAAAAACGATAATGGAATATTACGTTAATTTAAAGATTGAAAGGGCAAAACAATTACTTAGGGAAACGACCCTTTCGGTAAAAGAAATTTCGGAAAAATTAGCGTTTAGCGAGCCTAACTATTTCACTAAAACTTTCAAAAGAGTTTCAGGAATGACGCCAACGGCGTATAAGCGAAGAACGATGTCTCTTTAAAAAAAGAACCAAGGCGTTGCCTTGGTTCTTTTATTTTTTAGTTTTAGAAAATGCCTTTATTGTACTTTATCATAGCGTAAAAACTAAGCCCTATTCCAATTACCAAGCCAGATATCATAACGATAGAGCCTGCAACGTTTAAAGATCGGTTTCCATTTTTTTCGTAAGCGTAAATCAACGTTGCACCAACTATTATCGCTATGCCAATAACTATCAATCCCGCGCCTACGAGTCTACCAAACGGCTTCTTATCTTGCTCGGAAACTCTCTTTACGTGATAGGAATGAAGCATTCCTAAATAGCCCATTATATTAAATATACCTATCGCTATTAAAACAATTCCTATGATAATACTAATTGCAAGTTCAAGCATACTTTTCTCCTTTATTATATATAGTATAGCATTCGTTCGTTAAATTTGCAATAAAAGTGCTCTAAATAAAAAAGGCGAAGCGTTTTAACGCTTCGCCTTTATTGTAATTATTTTTCGTTTTTATAAATTTCTTTAAAGTATTTATATGTATCAACTTTTAATTCGCCACAAGCAGGTTCATCGCAAACGATAATGCCGTCTTGATGTAATTGTAACGCGCTGATAGTCCATGCGTGGTCAACGCCACCTTCAACACAATGACGGAGCGCACGAGCCTTGTTGTGTCCGCTAATTAAAAGCATAACTTGTTTAGAATCACAAACAGTGCCAACGCCAACCGAAAGTGCAGTCTTGGGAACCTTATTAACGTCGTTATCAAAGAAACGTGAGTTTACGATTAAAGTATCTTCAGTTAACGCGCGAACGCCCGTTCTCGAAGTTAAAGAAGTGAAAGGTTCGTTGAAAGCAATATGACCGTCAACACCGCTACCACCCATAAATAAGTCGATACCGCCGTATGAGGCGATTTTTTCTTCATAACGCTTGCATTCTGCTTCAAGGTCTTCAGCCATACCGTCTAAAATGTTGATATTTTCAGCAGGAATATCAATGTGGTTGAAGAAGTTATCGTGCATAAAATACCAATAACTTTGATCGTGTTCTCTAGGAAGACCAACGTATTCGTCCATATTGAAAGTTACAACGTTTTTAAACGATACCTTGCCTTCTTTATTCATTTCACTTAACTTTTTGTAAACGCCGAGTGGAGAAGAACCGGTAGGAAGACCAAGCACGAAAGGACGGTTTTCTTTATGGTTATTAATTGCGTTTGCGATATGTTCAGCAGCCCAATCGCTCATTGATTTATAGTTGTCTTTGATAATTACTTTCATAATATATACTCCTTACGTAAGTTGTTTTTCGTTGCATTTTGATTATACTACTTTTAGTTCCGTTTGTAAAGCCGTTTAGATTATTTTAAACAAAAAGAAAAGCGTGAACTTCACGCTTTTCTTTTTGCTCATTTATAAGCATTATTTCTTTTCGTTTAAAATCTTGTTTGCTTCTTCAACCGAAATTTCTTTCATGGTTTCGCCACAACATTTGATACCACAGTTAGCGCAAGTGCAATCAATTAAAACCTTAACCATTGCTCCACATTTTTCACATAAAACGATTTTTTCCATAGTTACACCTCCTTAATTAAATCTTTTAAATAAACTTATTATTTCATCAATAGTATTTAAATCGCCCTTTTCTAAATCTCTTGCAACGCAAGTAAATAAATGATTTTCTAAAATATGTGTAGAAAGGCTCTTTATAGAATTTTTAACGGCGGATAATTGAACTAAAACGTCGTTACAATACGCATCTTCTTCAACCATTTTAGTAATTCCTTTTATTTGCCCACCTATTCTATTGAGTCTATTGATAATTAATTTCTTTTCATCATCATTTCTTTTGGTTTTTTTATTACAGCAACAATTTTCCATATCTTCCATCTCCATAACCATAATATACCCCACGGGGGTATATTGTCAATAGGGGGGTATATATAATTTTAAAATTTTCTGCGTTACTGCTGTCGTGTCGTAAGTCCGTGATCTAAAACTTACGTAGCAAGCAAAAAGACACAAGGTGTAAATACCTTGTGTCTTTTTGTATGTGTAGGACTAAATCTCGTTTTTAGGGTATGTGTGCGAGACTAAAAGTATTTTTTAAGAATTAACAAATGTTCTAAACTGTTCTAATGACAACGTTCTCTCTTCGCCATCCTTAAATGCTGTGATTTGCCAAACATCTTCTCTTAAAATAGGCAAATAAAATAGTTGACCTGTAATTTTAGATGCTTGCTTATAACATTTTTTTAATTCTGCCACTTTAGCTATATAAATATTATTATCAAAATCAAAACCTTCTGCTTTATTAACGCTTTTAACCTCAAAAATATGTATTCTTCCAAATTTATCTTTCATAATAAAATCTGGATATGAAGAGTGCAAAGCACCCATATAATATTCAAATTTTATTGTTGATTCAGGCACATAATTTTTGCCCCACAAAAAGATGTCTTTTTCGTTAACAAGCGTATCGGTTTCAACTTCACCAAACAAATTCACATTGCCAAGTAAAGGATTTTTCTTCTTTTTCCCTGTATGAATTGACTGAATGCTTTGAGAAGAAATATCTTTTAAAATATCCGCCCAATCTCTTTCTGCATCACTATCAAAAGAAAAGCGTTCCGCACCGTCTCGGCGTTTCCACACCCAGTTGCTTATGTTAACGTATTTTCCACTATTCGAATAGTAACTACTATTTGCAAAACTTTCTTCTGTACCGATTATCATGCTTTGCGAATAGTCGCACAAATGCTTATTGCTCTCTTTTTCTATTTCCTCAACGTTTTCAGCAACTTCCCACCATTTAGAGTAGCTGACCGCATAATCATATATCAATTTTTTTACTGACTGCTCGGTATTTTTTAATATACGATTTAATTCAAATATACTTCTATGCGTTATTGCAGGTTTTTGTTCGGCTAAAAACGTCTCTAAATCAAAATCTTCTTTTTCAGATAATGGCTTTAATTTTGTGGTTTTTATTTTAATATTAGACTTGATTTCCTCTTGGTCGTCATGCAACTTCACGCCATAAACCTTTGCCTGTGGCTCGGGGTTTACTCCCCATACCCACGCAGTCATAGCGAGCTGTTGTCCTTCTTGTGAAAGTGTTTCATAATCCAACAACCTCGGATTTCTTCTAATTCTACCGATTACTTGCTCATCTAATACTTTACTACGGGAATTTCTAGCCTGGTACAACATACAAGCGCGTGGAATATCCCATCCCTCGGAAATTACCAACTTAAATACGATTACGTCTATTGTGCTCAAGTTTCCTTTTGCGTAGTCCTTCCATTTATCAACAGGCAACTTCTTTGCTTTGAATACATCGTTGGTATCGCACTCTTTTGCGTCGTTAACAATCAACATCCACTTTAATTCTGGATTGTCGTTAAGAACAGGCATTATTTCATTATTTATTTCTTCATCTGCCTTATTTTTATTAGATATTTGAATTATTAAACAAGGATTGACGTTTAAAATATCACGATAGGCAGATTTTATTTCTTTAAATTTGTCAACGGCTTCTTTTATACCTTCCGTATCTTCGCCCCAAACAACGCTTTTAATTAATTTACAACGTCCTGCCTGCTCATCAATTATTTCCACGTCAGGATGTTGTCCGCGTGAAAGTCTTGGTGTTGCAGAAAAATTAATAGTCGTTTCAAAATATTTAGGGGCGATAGCATCGAGATTGCTTGTTGCAATATGACACTCATCCTTTATCCATATTATGATTTTATTTTGTATCATTCGCATTTCCGTCAAAAATGCAAACATAGGACCTTGCATAAGGCGTGAATTCTCTTTATATAAATCACGAGGAAGAAGATAAACGTTAAAATCACTTGGAATATGCAATCTTTCTTCTCCTGCAATTTCGCTATTTATCAAATACGGATTAAGATTTTTAAAATAATTTTTATCCCTGTACTCACAAAATTTATCATAGTTTTGTTTTGCCAAATCGCTTTTTGATAATGAAGAAACGAGAAAAACAACACCCGAATTAGTTTCAAGCATTTGATTCATAAAATCAGCCATCATATACGTTTTACCGCTACCCGTAGGCGCGCGAAAAGTGTATGAGTCTTTTCTTTCGTTTTTCACAACGCTAATCAATTTAGCTACTGCGCTTTTTTGGAGTTCTACTATTTCTTGTAGCATTTAGTTTTCCTCCAATTTCTTTTGCGTAATTTCGAAATTATCACAAACCCATTCAACCTTTTCTTGAATGGTAGCGAACTTTTCTACCCCATAAAGCGTTTCGTCAATTACGTCAAACGGAGTTTTGCCCTCCGTCGCTTCAAAATTTGCAACTTCCGCTATTTCATAAACGTCAAGATTATCTCCAAGTGGAGCATTGTTCTCTAACCACTTGAAATCTTTTGTTCCATCATAACATTCACCTGTCATAACACGCTTTAATCTTTTAGTGGTAACGTCATAAGCGATTCCGTTTGATGTTTTGTCTGTAATTTCATTATTTGTAACAAGTATGAATTCTCTACAGCCATCTATCTTATTTAATTCCAATGTTGATTGTCCGGTAGTTCCTGAACCAGCAAAGAAGTCTAATACTATAGCATTTGGATATGCAATATCTAAACAACGCTTGACAAGCTCCGTTGGTTTTGGATTATCAAATACACCTTGCCTATTAAAAATATTTTCAAGTTCTTTGCTCGCTGCACTATTTTCTGGAAGGTCATTCCAAAGAGTATCTATTCGCTTGCCAGGGTTTTTCCTTTCGTTCCAATACCCCTTTTCATTTATAGAATCGTTGTCTAAACACAAACGCCCATCATTTTCAAGTTTTTTCATTTTATGCTTGTTTATTCTCCAACCTTTCTGTGGGCATACCCAAACCTTCCCTGTATTATCAACATAATCATATGTTGTTTCAGGCCCAGGATTGCCTGGTTTTTGTAATGGTATTAAACGATATCTGCCTCTTCCATCATTATCATCCTTACAATACATTGCTTTAGTTGATTCTGCTAATTCTTTATATGTTTCATGCAACGAATACGCTCCTGATTTAGCATACAAGAGCACATACTCTGTATTAATTGTAAACTTATCTTTCTCGGTTTTACCACTTGAGTTTTTTTGCCAAACAAAGGAGTTGACAAAGCATTTCTCGGTAAAAATTTCATCAAATAAAGCTTTTACATATGCGTGGTTTTTATCATCAATACTACATAAAATGACCCCTTCATCACCTAAAAGCATTTTAGCCAAAAGCAATCTTGGATACAACATAGACAACAAATTATCTCTTGTAATAGCGTTCTCATAATTTGTTTGTGCAAATTCGCCCATGCTATCTTTTCCATAAGGTGGGTCAATATATATTACGTCGATTGCGCCTTTATACTCAATAAGCAAATTAAGCAAAGCAGGATAGTTATCGCCTATAATCAATTTGTGAGTTTTCTTTGCTGAATCCGTAACAAAAGAAAGTTCCTCGTTTTTCTTAAAATATTTTATTGTATCAGTAACCTTTTCCAAGCGTTTATCAAAATGAAAACCTGTACGCTTATACGTTGTACCTAGTTCGGCAATCATTATTGCCTCATCTAAAGTGTCCGCACGTTCTATCAATTTTTTAAGCAACTCAAAATTAGTAGGTTCAAGAATCTTATCTTCAACGCGTTTTTGTAATTCTTCTATTAATTCAACTTTACTAGATTTCATTATTTCTTCTCCTTTAAGCCTTTTTCAATAATTTCCGTTAAAAAGTCATTTATGCTATACGCATAATTTTCGTTTTCTTTAATCTCGTTTACCTTTTCCCTAATCTGCTTATACATTTTTGGTGGTAAACGTAACGGAAACGTAACCTTATCAACCGTTGCAGTTTTTGTTTTATTCATATCATAATCTCCGTTTTATAATGATATCATAATGTTATAATGCTATGATATCACTAATTGAATGAAAAGTCAAGTATTAGTTATGATATAGTTCAAATCCATGTGTGGGAGAGTTTTACCATACATTGACTTAAAGTGTGTGGGACTAAATCTGTCGTGGAATTTTCTCGAAAAATTGCACTAAAAAAGACCTGTAAAAGCGTGAAAATGCTCTTATAGGCCTAATTCGGACTTACGGTCCAGGTCGTAATTACAAATTACTCCCCGCTTTGGCTACAAACAGTATACCATACTGTTTGCTTAACGCGTCGCGCCCTCCGTGCGTTACTCGGCAAATTATAAATTTGCCTGCGTTACTGCTGTCGTGTCGTAAGTCCGTAATCTAAACCTTACGTAGTAAGCAAAAAGACACAAGGTATTCACACCTTGTGTCTTTTTGGCTCCCCGTGTAAGATTCGGACTTACGACCCTCCGGTTAACAGCCGGATGCTCTACCGCTGAGCTAACGAGGAATATGAAATGCGGCAACTCCCTATCCTCCCAGGCCGTGTCCAGCCAAGTACTTTCAGCGCAATCGAGCTTAACTTCTGTGTTCGGAATGAGAACAGGTGGATCCTCGACGCTATCGTCACCGCAATGGTTATATAACTG
>JAZUAK010000004.1:0-37634 GCA_045637965.1 Christensenellaceae bacterium
TGCTTATGTACTTTACGTCAGGCACGACTGGCAACCCTAAAGTTGCTATGCACAACTTTAAGTACCCTTTAGGTCACTTTATTACGGCAAGATACTGGCACGCCGTTAACCCAGAAGGTTTGCATTTTAGTATTTCAGACACCGGTTGGGCAAAAGCCGCTTGGGGTAAACTTTACGGACAATGGCTTAACGAAGCAGGTATTTTCGTTTACGACTTTGATAGATTTGACGCAAGCGAAATTCTTCCAATGTTCGCAAAGCACAAAATCACAACTTTCTGCGCTCCACCCACAATGCTTAGAATGCTCGTTAAAGAAGATATTTCTAAATACGATTTATCTTCAATTAAGCATATGACTACTGCGGGCGAAGCGTTAAACCCCGAAGTTTACCGCCAGTTTGAAAAGGCAACGGGGCTTCAAATCATGGAAGGTTTCGGTCAAACGGAAAGCACTATGATTATCGGTAATATGACGGGCGCACCTCACAAGATTGGTTCAATGGGTAAACCCGCACCTATTTACGACGTTGATATCGTTGATAGTGACGGTAGGTCGGTGGAAGTTGGTGAAACGGGCGAAATCGTAGTAAAAGTTTCAGATGGCGCACCCTGTGGCTTATTCAAAGGCTATTATCGTGACGAAGAGAAGACTAAAGAAGTTTGGTACGACGGATATTATCACACTGGCGATACCGCTTGGCGTGATGAAGACGGATTCTATTGGTACGTTGGCCGTGTGGACGACGTTATTAAGTCGTCGGGTTACCGCATCGGACCTTTTGAAATCGAGTCGGTTATCATGGAACTTCCTTACGTTTTAGAATGTGGCGTTTCCGCCGAACCTGATGAAGTTCGCGGTCAAGTGGTTAAGGCAAGCATAGTTTTAACTAAGGGAACCGAAGGCACCGAAGAACTCAAGAAAGAAATTCAAAAATACGTTAAAGAACACACCGCGCCCTATAAGTATCCGAGAATAGTAGTATTTAAAGACGAACTTCCCAAAACTATCAGTGGAAAAATTCAAAGAAACAAGTTATAAGTCGTTATTTCGGGCATTATACTTCGTTTCTGCTCAAACGATAGACTTCAATGACCGAAAAGGTCTATTTCAGCCTATCGTCTTCGCGAGCCTCGTCTAATACCCAAACTAACGCCTTATTAAATCTTTGTAATACTGCGTTTCTTAAAAATAATAAGCAAAATCAAAAAAACAATGAAAAATTTGAAAAGAATAACGATTATATCAGGCCATTACGGTAGCGGTAAAACGAATATCGCCGTTAACTTGGCAATAGACTTGAAAAAGTCATTCGATAAAGTTGCCGTTGCCGACCTTGATATCGTAAACCCCTATTTTAGAACTAAAGATAGTATGAGCGATTTCAAAGAGAATGAAATTCGCCTTATCTCGTCCGAGTACGCTGGCTCTAACGTCGATATTCCTGCGCTTCCGCAAGAAATGTACGCTATTACGGACGATAAAAGTTATAAAATGATAGTCGACCTTGGCGGGGACGACCGCGGAGCGTTGGCTCTTGGTAGATTAACGCCCGAAATCGTAAAAGAAAACGACTACGAAATGTTACTCGTAGTCAATAAATTCCGTCCCTTAACCCCCGATACAGAAACGACCGTAGAAGTAGCAAGGGAAATCGAAAGGGCAGGTAAAATTAATTTCACCGGCGTTATCAACAACTCAAACCTTGGCGAGTTCACTACGGAAGACGACGTTTTAAATTCTCTTTCCTACGCTGAAGATATCGCAAACGCTATGGGAATTCCCGTCGTGGCAACAACCGTAAAAAGAGTTTTATACGGCGGGCTTAAATCAAAAATAGAAAATCTTTACCCGCTTGACTTACAAGCGAAGATATAAGGAGAACAATTATGGCAAAACTTACAATTAACGTTGATAACTGCAAAGGTTGCGGTCTTTGCGTTGACGTTTGTCCCAAAAAAGTATTGGAACTTTCGCCAAACAAAATCAATAAAAAGGGTCACAAACCCGTTGAAGCGGTTAGGGAACAAGACTGTATCGCTTGCGCTTTCTGTGCAACGATGTGTCCCGACTGCATTATAAAGGTGGAGAAGTAATTATGGCAAATAAAGTTTTAATGAAAGGTAACGAAGCAATCGCCGAAGCGGCAATCAAAGCAGGTTGCATGCACTATTTCGGCTATCCTATCACTCCGCAAACGGAAATCGCTGCATATATGGCTAAGCGTATGCCCAAAATCGGCGGTACTTTCTTACAAGCGGAAAGTGAAATCGCTGCAATCAATATGGTTTACGGCGTAGCCGCTGCTGGTTATAGAGTAATGACGAGTTCGTCAAGCCCGGGAATTTCTTTAAAGAGTGAAGGTATTTCTTATATGGCTGGCGCGGATCTTCCTGCAGTTATTATTAACGTTCAACGTGGTGGCCCGGGTCTTGGCGGTATTCAACCCAGCCAAGCCGACTATTTCCAAGCAACTAAGGGTGGCGGTCACGGTGACTTCCACTTAATAGTATACGCACCGGGTGGCGTTCAAGAAATGGCGTCGTTAACCGCTAAAGCGTTCTCAGTTGCGGATAAATATAGAATGCCTGCAATGATACTTGCCGACGGTACTATGGGTCAAATGATGGAACCCGTTGAATTCGATTTTGAAGTTGAACCCGCACCCGAAAAACCTTGGGCAACTAACGGCACTAAACTTCAAAGAAAGCACAATATCGTTAACTCTTTATCTCTTATCCCCGAAGAACTTGAAAAGTTCAACTTTGAAAGATTTGAAAGGTACGCTAAGGTTGAAGAAAACGAAGTTATGTACGAAGAGTATTTAACTGACGATGCGGATATTTTAGTTACTGCATACGGTATCGCGTCAAGAGTAACTAAAAACGCCGTTGACGAAGCGAGAAAGAAAGGTATTAAAGTTGGTCTTATCCGTCCTATTACGGTATGGCCGTTCCCCAAAAAGCCGTTTGAAAAAATGGCAGAGAAAGTTAAGCACGTTATTTGCGTAGAACTTTCGATGGGTCAAATGATTGAAGACGTTAAACTTGCGGTTAATTGCAAAGTTCCCGTAACTTTATGCAACCGCGCGGGCGGTATGATTCCGTCAGTAGAGCAAATTCTTGCTGAAATTGAAAAATACGCAAAGGGGGAATAAAAAATGGTAGTATTTGATAAACCTAAATCACTTGCAGATATTTCTATGCACTATTGCCCCGGTTGTACTCACGGCATAGTTCATCGCTTAGTTGCTGAAGTTATTGACGAACTTGGTATCGAAGGCAGAACCATCGGTATTGCCCCCGTAGGCTGTTCAGTTATGGCTTATAACTACTTTAACTGCGATATGATTGAAGCCGCTCACGGTAGAGCGCCTGCAGTTGCAACGGGTGTTAAAAGGGCAAACCCCGAAGAACATATCGTATTCACTTACCAAGGCGACGGCGACTTAGCGTCTATTGGTATGGCTGAAACGGTACACGCTGCAGCAAGAAACGAAAACATAACCGTCATCTTTATTAACAACGCAATTTACGGCATGACGGGTGGTCAAATGGCGCCCACTTCGCTTCCTGGCCAAGTAACTCAAACTTCGCCGTACGGAAGAGACGTTAACGCTTGCGGTTTCCCCGTTAGAGTTTGCGAAATGCTCGCTACTTTAGACGGCCCAGAGTACCTTGAACGCGTTACGGTAAACAGCGTTAAGGCGGTTAAGAACGCTAAAAAGGCTATCAAGAAAGCATTCCAAAACCAAGTTGATAAAAAAGGCTTCTCGCTCATTGAAGTTTTATCTACTTGCCCGACCAACTGGGGTATGACTCCTGCTAACGCATTAAAGTGGATTGACGAAAAAATGATTCCGTATTATCCTTTAGGCGTTTACAAAGATAGAAGCGCAAAGGAGGATAAATAATATGAAAACGACGAAATATTTATTCTCAGGCTTTGGCGGTCAAGGTATCTTATTTTCTGGTAAATTCTTAGCATACAAAGGCTTAACTGACGATAAGCAAGTTAGTTGGTTACCGTCCTATGGCCCCGAAATGCGTGGTGGTACGGCAAGTTGTTCGGTAATTTTAAGCGACGAAAGTATCGGTTCGCCAATCATTGATAACCCTGACGTTTTAGTTGCGATGAACCTTCCTTCGCTCGACAAATTCGAACCTACCGTAAAGGCAGGCGGAACTATCATT
The DNA here is from genome assembly GCA_045637965.1 of Christensenellaceae bacterium. Taxonomy (GTDB): domain Bacteria; phylum Bacillota; class Clostridia; order Christensenellales; family Borkfalkiaceae; genus HGM11412. The sequence goes on from JAZUAK010000004.1 coordinate 4,193, forward strand.
TTAGATAGCACGCTCATTGAAAGAAAGGTTGAAAGAACTGACGTTAACGTTATTTATCTTCCTGCAACGGGTTTGGCTAGTGAAAATAACTGTCCTACTCTTGCGAACATGATTATCGTTGGTAAACTTTTAAAAGTTATGGGTGAATACGATGAAAAGTCGATTGACGAAACGCTTAAGAAAGTAATTTCAGCAAAGCGTGCGGATATGCTTGACGTTAATAAGAAAGCAATGGAAATAGGAGCGAACTATGGAAATTAAAATTATTGAAACCACTAACAAAAAAGTTAAACCTGCCGATAGCGTTTTAGGTTTCGGCAAGTATTTTTCAGACCACATGGCAATGATTACTTGGAATGCCGAAAAGGGTTGGCACAATGCAAGAATCGTTCCGTTTGAAAACCTTTCTATCCACCCCGCAAGCACCGTGCTTCATTACGGCGCTGAAATCTTCGAAGGCTTAAAGGCTTATAGAAGAGCGGACGGAAAAGTTCAAATGTTTAGACCTATGGAAAACGTTAAAAGACTTAATCGTTCGGCTGAAAGACTTTGTCTTCCCACCATTCCCGAAGACGTTGCTTTTGAACTTTTAACCAAGTTCGTTGAATTTGAACAAGAATGGACCCCAAGTAGCGTTGGAACTTCCCTTTACTTAAGACCGTTTATGTTTGGTAACGACGAAACTTTAGGCGTTCACTCCGTTCACAACGCAGAATTCGTTATTATCGCTTCCCCCGTTGGCAGTTACTATAAAGAAGGCATTAACCCCGTTAAAATCATGATTGAAAACGAAGACGTTAGAGCCGTTCGTGGTGGTACTGGTTACGCTAAGTGCGGTGGTAACTACGCTGCTTCCACAAGAGCAGGTAAGCGTGCCGAAGATAAAGGTTATTCTCAAGTTTTATGGCTTGACGGCGTTGAAAGAAAGTATATCGAAGAAGTTGGCGCTATGAACGTTATGTTCAAAATCAACGGCAAAATAGTAACTCCGATGCTTTCAGGTTCAATTCTTCCTGGTATTACCAGAATGAGTTGTATTGAAGTGTTAAAGAGTAAGGGATACGTTGTTGAAGAAAGATTACTTTCAATCGACGAACTCTTAGACGCTATGAAGACGGGTGCTTTAGAAGAAGCGTTCGGTTGTGGTACCGCAGCGGTTATTTCGCCTATCGGCGAACTTATGTATGACGGTGTTAAGTACCCCGTATCAAACGGTCAAATCGGCGAAGTTACTCAAATGCTCTACGATACCTTAACTGGTATTCAATGGGGTAGAGTTGAAGATACGTTTGGCTGGGTTTACAAAATTTAATTTAATCCGTTATAAACTTCGCAAATCGGCTATTTAGCCAAAGATTCCGTACAAGGAGTACGCGTACTTTGGCTAAAATAACCACCTTGCTTGTTTCTAACGTCTTAAGTTTAAAGATGATATAAACTTCGTTATGCATCGTTACTGTCAAGTCGTTGCACTAACAATGACCAAAAAGGTCTATTGTTACCGCCCCGTCTTGCCGAGCCTTGCCTAACTTGTTTCTAACGTCTTAAATATTGCTTTAGATAGGCTCTTATATTTCGCGAGTCTTGTCTAATACCCAAACTAACGTCTTAAATATTGCTTTGTATAGGCTTATGTTTTGCAAGCCTTGCCTAATACCCAAACTAACGCCTTAAATTATCTCATTGAAAAGACATATATTTTAATCAATAAAAAAAGTGGGTCAACGCCCACTTTTTTAACACGAAAGGTTATACTATGAAAAATATTATTATAATGGGAGATAGTTATTCAACCTATAAAGATTGTATCCCAAGTGGCTTTAAGCATTATTACGGCAAAAGAGATAGAGATGAAAATTTCTTTGCCGAAAAGTTAAAATTAGAAGAAACTTGGTGGTATCAAACGGTAAAAAAATTAGGGCTTAATTTAGTGCAAAATAACAGTTGGTCAGGCTCAACTATTTGTTATACGGGCTATGATAATTTAGACGCGTCCACCGTTAATTCCTTTATCTATCGTTTTGATAATCTTTGCAAGGAAGATTTCTTTAATAAAAACCAAATAGACACAATGCTCGTTTTTGGCGGAACGAACGATAATTGGGTTGGTGGTCCGCTCGGCGAAATGACGTTTGAAAATTGGCAAAAAAGCGACCTATATGCCGTTAAGCCCGCCATTTGTTATTTTATGCACTTGCTCAAAGAGAATGTTCCAAAAGTAGAAGTCTACTTTATCATTAACACCGATTTAAGAGAAGAAGTTACTTCTTGCATCGTTGATGCTTGCAATCACTATAACGTTAAATGCTTAACCCTTAAAGATATAGATAAGGAAGAAGGGCATCCAACCGTTCTTGGAATGAAGCAAATATACGAGCAAGTCGTAAGCTATTTAGCTAACGAGTAAAAGTATAAAAGCGTGGAGCAGTTCGCTCCACGCTTTTGCTTATTTTTTAAGACCTAAGATTTCGTCTGCCGATACGTCTAACACTTCGCAAATATTTGCAAAAGTGTCTATCGCGGGGAATTTGTCTAGACGCAAATATTTGCTTATCGTCGACGGGTTTATTCCAACCTTTTCAGCAAGTTCTTTTTGAGTAAGATTACTGTTTTTTATCTCTTCGCGCAATCTTTTTTGAATATCTTTAAGTTCTATCATAACAAAATAATAGCACATTGTGCTATAAATTTCAATAGAGTAACTAAAAAAGCGTGGAAATTTTTCCACGCTTTTAGTCTATCGTAAATAAATCGTTTGGTGTTATGTTGTAAAAAGCACAAAGTTCTAAAATTTGAGTGTAGTTAAGTTCAAACACTCCGTTTTCAAACCTACTGTATTGCTGTTGTGTCATATTGAATTTTTGCGCAACGTCTTTTTGCGTAAGCCCTAAATCTTTTCTTGCTTGTTTTAAATTTGCGCCAATTTTTTCTGCAACTCTCATAATTTAAACTTATCACAAATTGATGTAATTATGTTGACATACATCACTAAAAGATGTAAAATAACAATAAGGTTAATTATGAATAAGATTAGAAAGAAAAAGTTATTAGATTATCTTTATCCAAGAGAAGATATTGCCGAGTTTATGGTTAGTGATTTTTACGTAGAACTTTCTTTCGTGCTTGATAAAAAGGCGTGTTTTTCAGCAGATAATTTAAAAAATGAAGTTAGGCAAAAAAATTTAGTTTTAGCAAAAGAAACGGTTAGAAAGTTTTTAAATGAAAATTCGTGCTATCGTAAAAAATTAGAAGATTATTTTTCTACTAAAGATGAAAATTTAATAATTAATAACGTTTTATATGGATATTTGTTAATCGTATCTTCTCATATAAATAGGGGTAATGGTGCGGATATATTTTTAGATAAAAGAAGTATTTGTTATTCAAAATTTTCAATAATTGATATTTTGTAAAAAGCGTGGAGCGGTTCGCTCCACGCTTTCAAGTTATATGCAAACTGTGTTTGCGTGTTATTCGGCGTTGCCGAGTGATATTGCTAGTGCAGTGATATTTTTTGCTACTGCAAAAAGTTTAATATAGATATATCCACAACGCAAAACAGGGTTTTGCATATCACTCATTGCAACGTAATGAATATCACTCGCCGTCAGGCGAATATCACTTGTCGCTAGACAAATATCACTATAAAAGCGTGGAGCAGTTCGCTCCACGCTTTTATTTCGTTATTTATTCAATTTCGCCTATAACTCTAATTAAGTTTCTATAGAACGAGTCGGCAATAAGCATGTTGCCCTCGAAAGTGGGGTGCAATGCGTTAGTGTCAAATCTTTCGGTAGTAGAACTTCTAACGTTTACGGGCTTTTGAACGTTCGGGTAAGAATATTCAAGGTCGAATTGCGCTGCCGAGTCAACGTATTCCATAAAATCTTTGTACTTATCTTCTTTCGCTAAGTTTTTATACATATCGTTAAGTTCCATAACGTAGTGAATGATATCGTAACAGTCGGTAAACGGAATTTCCGCTCCGTAGTTGCTACCCATACCGCCGTTTACGGATGGTAACGCCATTGAAACGAGTTTTATCTTAACGCTTGGAATATCTTTTTTGATAAGGTCAATGAGTTTACACGCTTCTTCTTTTACAACGGTATTGCAATATTCGCGCCTTGTTTTATTCATAGCCGATTGGCGCATAAGCCCGTTTCCACCAAGATAAAGATACGCTACGTCAATGTCTTTTATATTATTTCTTTCAAGGTATTTTTTAATGCTAATAGTTTTGGTTTCTTTATCTAAGAACGGACTTACAGCGCCGTCGAACGAACTGAAAAACTCAATGGGGCTAGTGTCGTTTGCGTTTTTGTAGTGGGTGAGTATTCCTTTTTCGGGGCGTGGGCCGTCGTGGTCTTGGTAGCGTGTAAGACCGAGATAGTCAACTTGCAAAGATTCAAGTTGCCAAATATAGCCGTTCTCGTCTTTCCAAAGCGAGTGTTGATCTCTTTCCGTTTTATTGTTTGGCGCTTTTATCAAGATAGAGCCAACGCTATTAGAAGTATAACCGCTCCAAGTCCATCCGCCGGAACCTTCGTAATGAACGGACCCGTCGGCGCTTGTTACCGAGCCAACGAAGTTTACGCCTTTAATTCCGTGCCCTTCGGGATTTCCGCCTACGCCTGAAATCCTTCTATTGAGTTCGCTTACCCACACGCCCTTTGCCATGTTTGAGTCGCCTAAACATAACACGTTAATTTCTCTTTTAGGTTGTTTCGGAACAACTACGTTAAGAGTGGTGGTTGCCGTGCCGAGAAGTTTTTTCTGAGCGTTATAAACGAAAATGGTAAGAGAGTGCCTACCTTCTTCTTGCGGTGTGTATTCAAAATATCTTGGGAAGTTTTTACCCTTTTCGCAAACGGCTACTATCGAGTAAAAATATGGATTAGGCGCTTCAATAACGCTTCTATAAAACAGCTGAAACGTGTCCCCAACGACAAGGTCGTACTGATCTGCTAAAAATACTCTAATTTGATCGTCCATAAATAATTATTACTCCTTTAAAATTAGCGAATTTTAATATAGATTAACTTTACCACACGCGCTAAAAAAAATCAATACCGAATTTAAAAATTTGTTTACAATTAGGTAACGAAATGTTATAATAAAAACAATACTTAGAAAAGGAAATTTTACTATGGCTGGACAAAAATTTAAGAAAGACGCAACTAAACTTTTAACCAGATATGAAAAGCCCGTTATGCACGTTGACGACTATCCTGGTATTGCTCAACTTTATAACCCTGCAGTGGTTAAATATAACGGCGAATTTATTATGCTCGTTTCCGTTGTTGATTACGCGGCTGACGGTGAAGGAACGGACGTTGGCGAAACGAGAATCGCAAGAAGTAAAGACGGTATCAACTTTACTTTATCCGATGAGAACTTTATCAAAATGCCAGACGTTGAGCCTTTCAATATGGTTAAGCATTTTATTGATAACCGTATCACTAAAATTGACGATACCTATTATATCGTAACGCCAGTTATGATGAAAGGCGGTTGGCTTTCTCCCGTTGGTATGCTTGGTAAAACCACCGATTTTTCGACCTATGAGCCCATTTCTATTATAACTGCACCGAGAAATCGCGGTTGCAGTATTTTCCCTGAAAAGATTAACGGAATGTATTATAAACTTGATAGGCCGTACGATTATCCGTCTGCTTGCAGTGGCGAAATTTGGATAAGCGAATCGCCAGACCTTATTCACTGGGGTAATTTCCGCCCTGTATTAAAGCAAGGTTATAAGTTCTGGAACACCGTTAAAATCGGTCCTACCCCCGCTATTAAAACGGACAAGGGTTGGCTTGATATTATTCACGGCGTAGCGGCTACCGCTTGCGGAACTTATTACTATATGGGCGCAATACTTCTTGATCTTAACGAACCTTGGAAAGTTATCGGCAAAACTTCAAGTTATCTTATGATGCCTGAAAAGGAATACGAACTTCACGGCAATAGCGATAACTCTGTATTCCCGTGCACGCCGTACGCCGATTACGAAACGGATACTTTATACGTTTATTACGGTGCTGCTGACCGTGCTATCGGTCTTGCAACCGGTAAGATTTCCGAAATAGTTGACGCTTGCCTTGAAGGAATTTAAGCCATGATAGTTAATACTGAAAACGCGAGTTCTATCGAGATTATAAACGCCGTAAAAGGTAGAAAAATCGTGTGTGCGTTTCACGATATTGACGGCACGCATTCGCTAATTCGTAATTGGCCACCCGTTATGAGTAGAGTTTTATACGATACGGCGGTGAACGGCATTCCTAAAAATTTAACGAGCGAAGAAAATATTAACCGAATAGTTTCCCTTTGCGGAGTTGAGCCTTTGGAAGAAACGGATAAGTTTTGCGTTGAGAGTGCAGGGCTTTCCGCTCTAACTCAAATGGAATGGGCAATTAGAAGAAATCAAGAACTTACAAACGGCAAGTATAATAGCGAAACCAACTCTAAAATCATAAGCCTTATTTGGCAAGGCGAAGAGCGTTTTGAAAGTTTTGACGAGCCGAGCGAATATTTATCTTACCTAAAAGAAGTAACCCCCAAACTCTTTTGGGTTTACGAGCAGGTTTTAAATAGGTTTTGTAGAGATAACAACCTTAAAAAAGCGCGCGAAAACCCCGAAGAATTCTTAGTTGAAGGCTCTAAAGAGTTTATGAAGTATCTTTACGATAACGGCGTTAAAAACTATTTCGTAACGGGTGCGGTTGTTGATAAAAGCGTTGAACCGCCAATGGGTATGTACGAAGAAGTTTTAGGGCTTGGCTTTGAAATAGGTAAGGGTAAAGTCGTTGAAGATATATTAGGTTCAACTTGGGAAGAAAAAATCCCTAAGGACGAAGTTATGTTCCGCTTAGTTAAAGAACTTAAAGTAAACGGCGAAAACGTGTTAGTCGTTGGCGACGGGAGAAGTGAAATTTATGCAGGCGTCAAACTTGGCGCGGTAACGCTTAGCGTTTTACCTGCTACCGCTAAACGCCAACGCGAACTTCACAAGGAACTTGGTACTAATATTATTATCACGAATTACCTTTCTGAAGACGTTAAAAAAATATTGGTTAACGATTGAAAAATATTTGACAAGGCGTAAATTCGTTGATATAATAATCGTAATTTAAATATATACCATAAATGCAATGAAGGAATTATTATAAATTCGTTAGTCGCTTTCAGAGAGTTGGCGGTAGGTGTGAGTCAATAGGGCTGAATTTATAAGTCTCGTTCCGGAGCAGAGCCATTGAACTTATAGTAGGTGGCTACGGCTTGCCCCGTTACCAAGGCATAGAATTTGTTAGAATTCGACTGAGCCTAAACTTTAGTTTAGGGAATAAAGGGTGGTACCACGATAGTAGTAATTGTCGTCCCTTGATTTGCTTTTGCAAGTCAAGGGACTTTTTTAAGTCGTTATTTCGGGCGTTATACATTTCGATGACCAACAAGGTTTATCTCAGCGTTAAAAAACCTTGCACCTCGTCTAATACCCAAACTAACGCCTTAAACGTTTTATCAAATAATTATTAAACAATCAAAAATCAACATCAACATTTAATATAAAAAAGGAGTTTTCAAAATGAAGAAAATCGAAATTGTAGACGTTACGCTTAAAAAACTTAGTGAGGAACGTGAAGTTTCTTTGCTTTTTCGTGAAAAATTAGCAATAACCGTTAATGCAATGCAGATTGGTGCAAACGTTATAGAATTACCTGCGGTGAAAAATTATCGTGAGGACGCGATTATCTGTAAATCTATCGCGCAAAACGTTCAAAACGCAATATTATCTATCCCCGTTGGCTTTTCTAAAGAAAGCGTTGCATCCGCTTGGGAATGTGTTAAATACGCTAAAAATCCACGCCTTCAAATAGAACTTCCCGTTTCAACTATTCAAATGGAATATACCTATCACGTAAAGCAAGAAAAAATGCTTGAAAAAATAGTTGAACTTATTAAAGAAGCAAAATCTTATTGTAACGACGTTGAGTTTTTTGCGCTTGACGCAACTCGCGCTAGTGAAGATTTCTTGTTAACTGCCGTAAAAGAAGCGGAAAATAACGGCGCAACTTGCGTTAGCATTTGTGATAATTCGGGAACTTCTATGCCTGAAGATATTGCTTCGTTAGTTGAAAAAGTTAAGTCAAACGTTTCAATTCCCGTATACGTTCAAGTATCCGATCGTATTAATATGGGCGTGGCTTCGGCAATCGCTTCGATTAAAAAGGGCGTAAACGGTTTAAAGTGCGCAATGATTGGTAAAGACGTTCTTTTAGCAGGCGAAATTTCAGACGCGATAAGCGTTTGCGGTGCAAGTATCGACGCTGAAATTGAACTTAAAAACACCAAAATTCACGCAAGCATTGGCGATATGATTTCAAAAATTAGCCACAAGGATTATAGTGTAGGCGACGTTGATGAAAGCAAGAAGATTTTACTTGACGAAGAGTCGACTTTAGCCGACGTTATGGCTTCGGCAGTTAAATTAGGTTACGACCTTTCAGAATCGGACTGTGGCAAGGTTTACAAAGCGCTCGTTAAAGTTTGTGAAAAAAGGGGAACGGTTGGTGCGAAAGAGTTTGAAGCGCTTATTGCAAGTAACGCTATGCAAGCGCCGTCCACCTATCATTTTGAAACTTACACCACAACTAGTAGCAACGTATCAACTTCAATGTCGCAAGTAACGTTAAAGTGCGACGGTGAAATTATAAGTGGCGTTAGCGCGGGAGACGGCCCTATTGATTCGGCGTTCCGCGCTATTGAACAATGTATCGGCCACCACTACGAACTTGACGATTTCCAAGTTCAATCGGTTACCGAAGGTAAAGAAGCGCTTGGTTCTGCACTCGTAAGGCTTAGAAATAACGGTAAACTTTATTCCGGAAACGGCACGTCAACCGATATCGTTGCAGCAAGTATAAGGGCGTATATTAACGCTATAAATAAAATCGTAGCCGAGGAGGCTTAATATGAAAATTGCATTTTCAACTAAAAACGTTAATCGTTCGTCTTTTTTAGACACTTGTCGCTACGCGTACGATTACGGGTTTGAAGGGTTTGAAATATACGACGCTATTAAGGAAAGGTTAAATCATCACGATAGTATTTTACGCCGTGATAGCGTTTCGGGCTCTAAAAGAAAATTGGTAAATAGAAATCTTGCCGTTTCCGCACTTAGAATGCCGTCGGCTATTGAAAGCGATGAAACGAGCGCAAGCACGATTGAAAAATACGTTGAAATGGCTTCCATTTCAGGCGTTTCAAACGTTATCGTTCACTTAGAAGAAAAAACGAGTTTTGACGTGTTAGACGATAAACTTTCAAGCGCAATAAAAAAAGCGGAAAAATTAGACGTTAATATTTTATTTGAAACGATAGGTTATCTTTGCAATACTGAAAACGTAATAGAGATAATCAACCACTTCTCTTCGGCGGTAATAGGTGTTTCTTGGAACGTAAGGGGAACGTATTTTACCGCGCAAGAATCGGCTGAAGCAACCATTAAAACTTTAGGTGCGTATATAAAATACGTTCGCCTTGGCGATATGAAAGACGGTAAAACCGTATTGTTAGGCGAAGGTGATCTTGACGTTGCAAAACTTATAAACGCCCTTTCATCATTAAATTACGATGGGTTTATTTGCGTTGCATGGAATGACGAAATTAACGATGCGGATATAGTTTTAACCCATTTTGCAAACTATATGTCATCGTTCAATCGCGAAAAAGTAGCAAAAAATACGGGCGAATATTACAACAGGGCAAAAACGGGTACTTTCGTTTGGAAAAAATACGAAGTTATAGATGCAACTTTTTCTAAAGTTTTAGACACTATGGTTGAAAATTATCCCGACCAGTACGCCTTTAAATTCCCCACTTTAGATTACACAAGAACTTACGAACAATTCCGTCGTGACGTTGACGAGTGTGCCGCTGCGCTTATTTCTTTAGGCGTAAAGGCTGGCGACCACGTTGCCGTTTGGGCAACCAACGTTCCCGAATGGTATATAACCTTCTGGGCTACCACTAAAATTGGCGCGGTTTTGGTAACCGTTAACACCGCTTATAAAATCCACGAAATAGAATATCTTTTAAAGCAGTCGGATACGCATACGCTCGTTATGATTGAATACTGCAAAGATATCAATTACAAAGAGATAATAAGCGAACTTTGCCCCGAACTCAAAACGCTTGAAGCAGGCAAGCCGTTATATTCTAAAAACCTTCCTTTCCTTAGAAACGTAGTAACGGTAGGATTCTCAATGGACGGGTGCTTAACTTACGAGCAAATGCTTTCGCGCGCGTCACTCATTCCGCAAGAAGAAGTTAGAAGGCGCGCTTCACTCGTAAAGCCTGACGACGTATGTAATATGCAATACACGTCTGGTACGACGGGCTTCCCCAAGGGCGTTATGCTTACTCATAGAAACATAGTAAACAACGGTAAAACTATCGGCGATAGAATGGATTTATCTACGGCAGACCGTATGATGATTCAAGTTCCTATGTTCCACTGCTTTGGTATGGTGCTTTCAATGACGAGTATGATGACTCACGGCGGAACGCTTTGTCCTATTCCGTATTTCTCGCCAAAGTCGTCGCTTGCGTGCGTAAACGATGAAAAAATCACTTGCTTCAACGGCGTTCCCACGATGTTTATTGCAATGTTCAATCATCCCGACTTTGCAAAAACCGATTTCTCGTATATGAGAACGGGTATTATGGCGGGTGCAAACTGTCCTGCGGACTTAATGCGCAGAGCATCCGTTGAAATGAACATGCGTGAAATCATTTCCGTTTACGGCCAAACGGAAGCGTCGCCCGGTTGTACTATGGGCGAAGTTAACGAAGACTTGGACCATAGAGTTGAAACCGTTGGTAGCGCTTTTCCTGGCGTTGAGTGTAAGATTATTGACCCTGAAACTGGAAAAGAACTTCCAGACGGCGAAAGCGGTGAATTCGTTGCGCGTGGCTTTAATATCATGAAAGGTTATTATAAAATGCCCGAAGCAACCGCTCAAGCAATCGATAAAGACGGATGGCTTCACTCGGGCGATATTTGTATGAGAACGGCTGACGGATATTATAAAGTTACGGGACGACTTAAGGATATGATAATTCGCGGTGGTGAAAATTTATATCCCCGTGAGATTGAAGAGTTCTATTTAACCAACCCAAAAGTTCGCGATATTCAAGTGGTTGGCGTTCCCGATGAAAAGTACGGTGAAGAATGTTGCGCGTGGATTATTCTTCATAAGGGCGAAACGTCAAGCGAAAGCGAAATGAAAGAATACGGAAACGCATCTATCGCAAGGCATAAAGTTCCAAAATATTTTATATTCGTTTCTGAATTCCCAATGAACGCTGCGGGTAAAATTCTCAAATATAAAATGAGAGAAGAGTCCGCTGAGAGGTTGGGGCTTAAAAAATAATATGATAAACGGATATGAAATTATTGACGCACACTGTCATATATACCCCGAAAAAATAGCCGATAAGGCGGTTCATGGAACTGACACCTTTTACGGTATAACGTCTAAACGCAAAGGAACGGCGCAAGATTTAATTGATGAAATGCACCTTAGTAGCGTTGATAAATTCGTAGTGCAATCGGTCGCAACGACTCCACATCAAGTTAAGAGTATCAACGAGTTCGTTGCAAAAGAAGTGGAGCTTCACCGCGAGTTTTTAATTGGGCTTGGAACTTTGCATCAAGATAGCCAAACTATGAAGGAAGACGTCTCCCATCTTTTAGAACTCGGGCTTAAAGGAGTAAAACTTCACCCTGATATACAAAACTTTAAAATTGACGAAGAAAGGTATTTTGAAATTTACGAACTTTGCGAAAAGCATAATCTTCCGATTTTAATGCACACGGGCGATTATCGTTACGATAATTCAAATCCCAACCGAGTTATTCCCATATTAGAAACATTTAAAAATTTAACGCTTATCGGTGCGCATTTCGGCGGTTGGTCGATGTATGACGAAGCGAGCAAGAAACTAAGCAAGTACGAAAATTTTTACGTTGACTGTTCTTCTGCATTTTACTCGCTTGACAAAGCGGACGCAAAAAAAATTATCAATCGCTACGGGACCGATAAAGTCTTATTTGGAACGGACTATCCCATGTGGGATGCAGTTGACGAGCTCGAGTATTTTTTCTCTTTAGGTTTTTCTGAAGAAGATAACAAAAAAATGCTTAGCCAAAACGTAAAGAAAGTATTAAAAATTTAACGCTTATTAACAATAACCCCCGCTTACGAATTCGTAAGCGCGGGTTTATTCGTTATTCTGCGGGAAAATAGAATAAATCGTCGTTTTCTATTTTTCTAAAAGTTATTATAGCATCAATAGGGGATTCGCTTTTTAATTTAGTTAAGCCTTTTTTTATAATTTCTGCTAAAGTTTTCTTTTCTCCTAAAGTCAAAGGGATAGAATGTTCAATGCAAACGAAGTCTAAGTCGTAGATAAATGGGTTAGGGTGTGAATTGCTTGAAAAAGAATATAACAGATTAACGTCATTTCCAAGTGCGTCAAGGATTGTTTTTTCTATTTTCTTTACTTCGTTTTGATTGTATGGCGCATCAAAAATGTTGTGATTAAAAATTACGTTGATTGTTTTCATTTTTTCTCCTTTTATAAATGTGAAAAAGTTATTGTTTGTTTTCTAAGTGTTCTTTTATTATTTCAGCCATAATACACCCTTTCTTTTCCCAGCTGTTTTCTGTGAGATGGTGTAAGGAAGCGTATTCAATTTTGGTTGTTGGCTTAAAAGTTGCAAGAACAACTAATTGCTTGTTATTGTATACCATATATGCAGGGTAGTTATATTTAAACGATAGGTCTAATCGGGCTTTTCGCAATTTTGCAAGCAGTTCTAAATCAGTTAATATAACTCCATTTTCATCAATGATATATTCAAATTCGCTCTTTTTGTGAGGATGTTTCTTTTCTGGTTTTGCGGGTTGAGTTTCGGCTGGCTTTTTTAAAAGCTTATCAGCTGTAACAATTCGTTCGTTTAGATTATTTGGCGTTTCAATGCCGTGCAGGATAACTTCGTTTAAAGCATTGAATACGCAACCTTGCCCTTCTTTTTTTAAGTATAACATAAGAATATCGATAGGGCAATCTAAAAACAGTTTGAAATAATCTCGCCTTTGAGAACACAGATAAACGCCGGTCTTGGTGTGTGGATTAAAAGTTTTTGCGCTTGTTTTTAACGATTTATTAAAAACTTGTCTTACGCGTTCTCTCGAAATACCATACCTTTCGCCAACCGATTCTAAGGTCGGGATAGTTTCTTCTATACCCAAAAATAGCAACGTTATGTTTTTATCCCTGCTTGATAATTTGGTGTGGTTAATAACATCAAACAACAAGGTTTTCGTATTTAATAAAAGTTGTTCTAACCTGTCTTTATTTTCTAAAAACTTCTCTTTTAATTGCTCTGCATCTTGGCAAAAGTGAATGGACGAATTTTCAATATTAACTTTTTCTTTTAGACATAAAATATTGCCAATACTACCTTCGGTAAATTTGTATTCGTTAAAATCTATTGATTTTAAGTATTCGACAATATATCCTTTTTTTGAAAAGTTTTCAACTTGCCAAGTCGGCGCTTTGGAATCTAAGAGTAGGATTTCTTTTTCAATTATGTCTTTTGGCATTTCGTCTTGCATTAAAGAATGAAAAACGTAATACATTTCGGTTAACGTAGCTGTATGAAAGCCTTGCTCGCTTTTTAGTTTAGTGTGATCCCAGCCACGCAATTGGGCTAATTTTGCTATCCCTATTGCGTAGAGTGCATTTGAAGTTGTATCAGATAAGATTTCGCCTACTAAAAGGTCCCCTTTTTCTATGGTAACCTTTTTTATAATTTTATCAAACTGAGCTTCTTCAAGTTCCACGTGTATACTTTTAACGTAATCGTCGAATTTATTTTCTACTTTACCACCGCGGCTAAGATCATTATCTTCAAATAAGCAAATAGTTTCTTTAATAAGTAAATCAACGTCATCAAATATTGAAATTTGTTGCTTTTGTTTTTGGAATTTAATTTTTACTTCGCCAGCTCTATTTGCTGTGAAATAGCACATATATTTTCTGTATGGTTCAGAAACGTAAAGGGCACGTTTCCCTTTATTAAGATAGACGTTAGGGAACGTCTTCTTAAAAGAATTAAATATATAGTCTATTTTTTCCCTTATTAAGTTGGAAGTATTTATAATATCTATTAATTCCATATCTTAATCCTACTAAAACTTACGTTAACTACCATATTTTTTAAAACTTTATGATATAGTATTATACACTTTTTGCATTGAAACTTCAATACCAAAGAAAAATTCAAAGCATAATTTTAATGAATAATTAATTTTAAACCTAATATAGCAAAGTATATATGACAGTTTCGGTCATATATTTTAATTTTTATAAAAAAGAACTTCGATCGTGTTTGACAGAAGTTCTTATTGGTACTCCCAGCGGGAATCGAACCCACAACTAGCCCTTAGGAGGGGCTTGTTATATCCATTTAACTATGGAAGCATATAGTTTTATTATATTTTGACTTTATCAAGCCTTTATTTCAATTCCAAAAATAATTTCAATAAAAATTAACTTACATTAGCATTTTAACATACACTAAAAAAAATATCAACAAAATAAGGTTATCCTTTTAAAATAAAAACGCGAGTTATACATAACCATCAAATAAAGAGTATTGCATACGGATAATATCTTTGATATAATAAAGAAAAAGATGAATATAAAAATAAAAACTGCGGATACTTTTTATTAATTTTAAAAGGGAGAAACTTATGGGCGAGATTAGAAAACTAAACAAAATAAAAACGTCAGGAATACTCAACTTGATAGATGTAGTTTTATGCCTTGGCATAGGCGTTGCGTTCTTTATGTGTTTAAAGTTAGGGTTAGTAGCGTCAGAGCAGCATTTTGAAGGTTGGGACGGAGTTGGCTTTGCATTACTTTTAGTTATTTTTTTGCCGTTTGTAATTATTGCGTACGCGCCTATTCTTGCTCACGCCGTATACAAGATAATATACGGAATACTTGCTATTGTAAACTATAAAAAAGTTTTAAACGGAAAAACTTTAAAACTAAAAAAAGGTGCGTTTACCGCTAATACCGTTTTAAGAATTATAAGTATAATTATGCTTGCGGTAGAAATTTTCTTAGTTCTGCTTATTTTTAGCGCTGGAAGAAATCTTTTAGGCGGATTGATTTTCTCGGCGTTTATAGTGATGCTCGTAGCAGTTCAAATACTTGTGATGATTATTGATAAAAAAGCGAAAAATCAAAGAAAAGAATACGTTGAGATAATAAACGAGTAATATGGCGAAAGTTGACGTGTACGTGGGAATAATTCCTGAACAACTTCAAATAACGCCGCTGTTTCCACCCGAACGGGAGTTAGAACTTGACGGCGCGTGTGATAAAGTTAAAAAAGAAAAAGTATTTTCTTGGCAACTTTTAGAACACGCGTTAAATAAGAGTTTTTCGCTTTCTCTAAAAGACGTGACTTTAACGCGTAGCGCAAACGGGAAATGGGAATGTGATAAGTGTTATTTTTCAATAACGCATAGTAAAGGCGTGGTGGCGGTTGCCGTGGCTAACGAACCGATAGGGATAGACCTTGAACGTCTTAATAGAGATACTTTTTCTATCGAAAAAACGCTCACGGAAAGCGAAAAGAAGGGACTTAGCAAGATAAACGGCGACAAAGACCGTTTTCTTATAAAAAAATGGACGGAAAAGGAAAGTTTATACAAAAAGCGTGGCGAAGGCGCGTTCAATCCCTTTAAAATTGAAACGACGGGCGAGTTTTTCGTTACCAAGTGGTTAGAATTTGGTGGGGAAGTGTTTGCGCTCACTGTCGCTTGCAACGAAAATTCAATAGTAAATCTTTAATTAAACGGCAACAATTTGCCGTTTTTTTGTTTGAATTAAAGTTGAAAAATATATCGTTTTGTGTTAAAATAAACCTATGAAAACTTTAGACGAAATTTTGCTTACGGTCGAACGCCCGTCAAGATATATCGGCGGTGAGTGTGGCGAACCGAATATTTGCAAAGAGAAATTTAATTATTGCGTGTGCTTTCCAGACGTTTACGAAGTTGCTATGAGTAACTTGGGTATTCGCATAGTGCAAGAAGTAATCAATCGTGTTGACGGTGCTATGGCTGATAGATGCTTTGCTCCGTGGCCTGACTTTGGAAGAGCGCTTAAAGAGAATAAAATCCCCCTTTATTCGCTCGGCTTAAAAATGCCGCTTAAAGACTTTGATATGGTTGGTTTTTCCTTGCAGTACGAACTTTCTTACACCACTATTTTATATATGCTCGACTTGGCTGGCATTCCACTTCTTGCTAAAGACCGTGGCGAAAGCGACCCTATTATCCAAGGTGGTGGTCCGTGCGCGGTAAACCCTGAACCTATTGCCGACTTCTTTGATTTATTCGTTATTGGCGATGGCGAAGATAGTATGCGTGAACTTGCAGAACTTAAGTTAAAAACGACCAATAGGGCGGAATTTTTGCAAAAAGCAACAGAAATCAAGGGCGTATACGTGCCTTCGCTTACCTATCCTATATACGATGATAGTGGTAAAATTATCGGTTTTGAAGGCAAGAAAGTTGAAAAGGCTTTTTGCTTAGATTTAGAAAATGCGGTTTTCCCAGTAACTCAAACGGTTGGCAATATTGAAGCCGTTCACGATAGAGCCGTTATAGAAGTTATGCGCGGATGCTACCGCGGTTGTAGGTTTTGCCAAGCGGGATTTATTTACCGCCCTGTGAGAAGCAAGAGCGTTGAAAAACTAACGGAACAAGCGTGTGGTCTTATTCGTTCGACTGGGTTTGACACCTTGTCTATAAACAGTTTATCAACGAGCGACTATAAAGATTTAAAGCCGTTGCTCACTTCGCTTAAGGAAAATTTGCCGTCGTACACCAAGGTTTCGCTTCCGTCACTTAGAATTGATACTTTTGATGAGTTCTACGCTCAAGAAGCGAGAAAAAACAGTTTAACTTTTGCCCCTGAAGCAGGCACTCAAAGGCTTAGGAACGTTATCAATAAAGATATTTCCGACGAAGATATTAAAACGGGTGCAGAGAAGGCGTTCAAGCTTGGGTATTCTCTCATTAAACTCTACTTTATGATGGGGCTTCCTACTGAAACGGAAGAAGATATTATCGGTATTCGTAGAGTTATTGAAACGATTAAAAGCGTATACGCTGAGAACCCAAAACGCTTAAGGGGGCTTAGGATAAACGTTAGTTTGTCCACTTTTATTCCAAAACCTTTTACGCCTTTCCAATGGGAAGAGTTTTATAGTGAAGATCAAGTAAAAGAAAGGCTTGAGCAAGTTAGAAAGCACTTGTTTGCTAAAGGCGTTACGGTTAGTTGGAACGATTATTTCACGTCTGAACTTGAAACGGTGCTTGCGCGCGGTGATAGAAAAGTTGGAAAAGCCATACTTAACGCATACCTAAAAGGCAGTATCTTCGATAGTTGGGGCGAGTTCTTATCTAAAGAAAATTGGAATACCGCTTTTGATGAAGAAAACGTTAAAAAAGACACCTATAAGGCGGAAATTAATGAAAATTCCGTTCTTGCGTGGGAGTTTATAGACGTTGGTGTTTCCAAGAAATTCTTACTTAGAGAAAGAAAGAGAGCAAGAGAAGAAAAGGTAACGGGTGGTTGCCAAACGGGATGCAAAGGCTGTGGGCTTGAAGGGAGGTGTACTCTCGTATGATACTCATTAGATACACTAAATACGGCGGTGCCGAATTTATACCGCACTTGGATACTTTGCGCCACTTTACTAAAACCGTTAGAAGAATGGGAATACCTATAAACTATTCTCAAGGTTTCAATCCGCACGTTTTAATTTATTTAAGTTCTCCGATTGCGCTTGGGCTTAAAAGTGAGAGTGAATATTGCTTGTTCGACACCCCTTGTGAAGTTGACGGATTTATGGAACTTTTCAACGCGTCAAGCCCAAAAGGGATTAGGTGTTTGAATGCTTACAAGGTAGATAAAAAGGTGGGCGTTGTAAGTGACGTAACGAGCGCGCTTTACGAAATAAAAGGCATAAATAAATTTGACGTTAACGAAGTTTTAAACGACGTTGAATTTAAAGTGTTTGACAATCGCGCAGGGGCTGAAAAAGTCGTTCGCGATAGAATTAAAAAATTGTATTTTGAAGGGGACGTTTTGTACGCTGAACTTATGTTTGGCAACGTTACTTTGCGCCCCGATTATCTCGTTAATAAACTTTTGGAAATTTACGGCGGAAATCACCCAACCGTGCTTAAAAAAGACGTGTTTTTCTTAGGCGGAATGACGATTGACGAGTATTTAGCCCAACATAATGTATAAAACGAGATGGTAAAGCACTAAATAAAATTGGCTTTACAAAAAGTTGACAAGGGTTAAAAAGTATTATATAATAATTAGGCTTTAGTTAAGCAAGGGGCACGGTCGATTGCCCTAAACCTTGAATACGCGGTCAGCCGTATTCCATTTTAGTCCGGGAGGTTAAAAATATGAGAAAGTATGAAATGCTCTACATTCTTGACGCTACTTTAACTGACGAAGCAAAAGATGCAATTATTGCAAAATTTGATGCAATCGTTAAAGAATGCGGTGGTAACGTTTTAAAAGTTGACAAGTGGGGAGTTAAAAAACTCGCATATCCTATCAACTATAAAAACGAAGGTTTCTACGTGCTTATGTCTTTTGAAGCAGCAACTACTTCAGTTGCAGAACTTAAGAGAATTGCAGGTATTACCGACGGCGTTATCAGAAGATTAATTACAAAAGCGTAATTAAGGAGAGATTATGAACAAAGTTTATTTGATTGGTAACTTAACGCGTGATCCCGAAGTTTCAGAAACTTCAGGTGGCGTTCCCTACTGCCGTTTTTCAATAGCAGTAAACAGAAACTTCACTAATGCAGACGGCACGAGAGAAGCAGATTTCTTCAATATTATCGTTTGGAGAGGTCAAGCGGAACCGTGCGGAAGATTCTTGAAGAAAGGTAGCAAGATTGCCGTTGTTGGTAGCCTTCAAAACCGCGCTTACGAAGATAAAGACGGTGTTAAGAGAACGGTTACTGATATCGTTGCGAGCGAAGTTGAATTCTTAACTACTAATCGTGGCGAAGAAGAAGGCCAAGAATTTGCTAAGCCTGTAAAAAAAGAAAGATTGTCACTCGAACCTATTGATAACGATGACGATTTACCGTTCTAATAGGCAAAACTGCCTTATGAGTGGATATTTAAGTAAATATTCACTCGTTGTATGATTTAAATTAAGGAGAATAATTATGGAAGAAAAGACCACCGTAGTTAAAAAACCTTTCAAGAAAGCACCAAGAAAAAAGGTTTGCACTTTCTGCGTAGAAAAGGTTGAAACTATCGATTATAAAGACGTTGCTAAACTTAAAAGATACGTAACTGAAAAAGGCAAAATCCTTCCCCGCCGTATGACTGGCGTTTGCGCTCAACACCAAAGAGCACTTGCAAAGGCTATCAAGAGAGCAAGGATTGCTGATTTACTTCCCTTTAAGGGCGAATAATTTTTTTAATCCCTTATAAGCGGTGCATAACGGCGTTACTGCTTTGTTTACGGACTTCGTTGACCGACAAAGGTCTAACTCATCCCGTAAACTTCGCGAGCCTTGTTCTGCTTGCTTCTAAGGTCTTAAAAACTTTGAATAAGCATAGGTGTTTCGCCTATGCTTTTTTTATTTTGACTTCGATAACAAATAAGGTTAATCTCATCTAAAACTCTTCGCGAGCCTTGGGGCAATACGGAATAATCCGCAAATTGCCTACAAGGGTGGGAATTTAAGCATCTTTCAACAAATGCTCCTTTGTAGTATTTGTATACGACTGCAGTCGCCTTTGTCAAAATCTACTCAAATTAACGCCCTTGTAGGTGCTAAGCAATTTTGAGATAATAATTTTGGACTTAGGCAAGGCAAAGCGTGAAGATAATGGTAAATCCCATTTTCAAAACGGTTTAACGAAGCCTAAGAGCAAAAGGATAGTTCAAAATCATTTTGTGGACTATTCCGTATTGCCCTACTTGCAACTAACGTCTTAAAATAGTTTAAAATTAACTCTCGTTTGAACAAAACGGGAGTTTTTATTTGCTTAATATCCAAACTAACGAATTAAAATAGTTTAAATTAACTCTCGTTTGAACAAAACGGGAGTTTTTTATTTGCTTAATACCCAAACTAACGAATTAAAATAGTTAAAAAAGTATAGGTGTTTTGATTGTGCTTTCCTATTTATATAAAAATCAATCAACTTTATTTAAATTATATAAAAAATAGTATAGACAAGTTTTGCGGTTGGTTGTATAATTATAATATAGGCTTGGGTAAAACCCAGTTTTACCCAAATTAATGGAGTTTTAGATGGATAAAGATTTTATTGTTGAAGGCACGCACGATTATTCAAATGAAAAAGAGTACGTTGAGCCAAGTGAGATTATCAAAAATAAACTTGAAGAATTCAAAGATATGAAACTTGGTTTTATGGTGCATTTTGGCTTGTATAATCAAATGGGTTTGGTTGCATCTTGGGGACTTGTTGATGCGGAAAAAAGTTGGGCAAGGGCGATGAACGAAAACGGAGACAAGCCTACCTGGAGTGAAGACGGAGCGCAAATAAGAAAGGACTATTTTAATCTTAAAAAATCTTTTAATCCTATTCGTTTTAATCCTGACGATTGGGCGGAACTTGCATCAAACAACTGCTTTAAATATTTAATTTTCACGACTAAGCACCACGACGGGTTTTGTATGTGGAATACGAATCAAACAGATTTTAAAGTTACCGATAGTGAATGCCCGTTTGCCTCTCACGAAAAGGCTGATATCGTAAAGCACGTTTTTAGCGCCTTTAGAAAAAAGGGGCTTGCAATCGGGGCGTATTTTTCAAAACCCGATTGGCATAATGAAAATTACTGGGAAAAAGATTTTTCGGGCGAAACTACGAGAATGCCAACGTATGACGTAACTAAAAAGCCTGAAAAGTGGCAAGCCTTTACTTTGTATACCCACAAGCAAATGGAAGAACTTATAAAAGATTATGGCAAAGTAGATATTTTGTGGCTCGACGGTGGTCAAGTTGCTAAAAAGCGTGGGCTTGATATTAAACTTGAAAATATAGTACCAAAATTAAGAGAAATAAACCCCGAACTTATCGTTGCGGATAGAACGGCGGGTGGCGAGTTTGAAAACTATATAACCCCCGAGCAAACTATACCTGAAAACGTAATGAACGTGCCGTGGGAAAGTTGTTTGACTTTAGGTAGTGATTTTCACTACGTTTATGACGACGACTACAAATCTTGCGACGAACTTGTTGAAAAGTTGATGGACGTTGTTTGTAAGGGTGGTAACCTTGCGCTTAACGTTTCTCCACAACCGGACGGGCGTATGCCAAAGAACGCTATTAAATCGCTTAACGAGTTTGGCGGTTGGCTTAAAAAGTATGGCGAAGCGGTGTTTAAAACAAGGCCGTGCGCACCTTATAAAGTTAATGATATTTTCTATACGCAAACGCCAACGAATATTTACTTAACGGCAAAAAACTTTGAAGGTGGGTTTATTCCTTTAGAGCAAAAAGTAACGAAAGTTGAACTGTTAAACAAAAATGAGATTTTAGACTTTGAAGAAACCGCGGGCGGAATTAAAATTAAAACGCCCCCTAAAGGTAGTGAGGCTTATAGCATACTTAAATTATATAAGGTTTAAAAACCCCGAATATCCACTTATAAGGCGGTTAAAGATAAAAGCAATAAAGAAACGCGAGCGTGATTTTCACGCTCGCGTTTATTCAACGTGTTTATTTTTGTAACTGCCACAGCACGTTAGGTCAGTGCAGTCGGTAGTAATTTTTACTGCGTTTAGCGTACATTCTTTTCCAAGATTATTGTACATACAGGTAGCCACGTCGCAGTCGATACAATTCTTATTCATATTTCGTCCCCCTTGTGAGTTAGATATAAATAGTATATTTTAAAATATACAATTTATACATTGACAAAAGTTGCTTTTTGAGATAGAATACAATATATACGAGATTATACATTTAGGAGTGTGCTATGAAAATTATATTACTTAAAGACGTTAAAGGTACCGGAAAGGCTGGCGAAATTAAAGAAGTAGCGGACGGATACGCAAGAAATTGCCTTATCAAAAAAGGCCTTGCTGAAGAAGCAACTTCCGTTAAAGTTAATAGTTTAAATCTTAAAAAGGACGCGCAAGTATTCCATAAGCAAGAAGAAATTAAGGCGCTCAAAGAAGAAGCGAAAAAACTTAACGGCGAAACGGTAACGGTTAAAATTAAATGCGGTGAAAACGGTAAAGTTTTCGGTTCGATAACTGCCAAAGAAATCGCTGAAGAATTATCTGAAAAGGGCTTTAGCGTTGATAAAAAGAAGGTTTTATTAAAAGATTCTATAAAGAATTTGGGCGTATATAACGTTGAAGTTAAATTCTTGCCCGATGCGGTTGCTAAAATTAAAGTTGAAGTAATTGCACTTTAAGAGTTTATTTATATAGATTAAAGATTGCGTGCCACCGCTAGTGGCAAAGGTGTTGGAGAAATTATGGTTAATTTCATGAGAAGGGTATTTGCGTTTTTCGCAGGTGTGATATTTGCATTCGTTTTAATCGTCGGCGCGTTAGTCGGCGGAGGTTATTATGCGTTTAAAAATCTTTCACCGAAAGACGTTGGAATGAGTGAAGATATGCTTGGTGGGCTTGCGTCTATGACTTTTGAGGAATGGACGGCGTTCGTTATGGACGTTACGAAAGACCCGCAGTCGTTAACGATTAAGGAACTTAAAAAACAGGGTTTTGATACTAACGCTTTCCTTACTAGTTTAGGAGTTGACGTTAAGAACGCCAACCCCAAGGACCTTGAAAGTTTTGAAAATCTCGCTATCGGCGCTTTGTTTGGTCAAAGTGGGCTTTACGAAATAAATATGGGTATATTATTCCTTTTCATTCCCAAAAATGCGAAAACTGGGAAATATCCTATTTTTTCCGAAGGTGCGCGCAACCGTTTAAGGCAATACTCTCTTGGCGACGTGTTCGGTGGCGAAGCCACTGATAATAGGGGGCTTTCTTCAATTCTTCGTTCAATGAAACTCGGTAGCATTTTAAGTTCGGTTTACGATGAAGAACTTAAAGGCGGTGAATTCGTATACTCTACTGAAGATATGGGGCTTGAACTTCTTGCGAACGTTGAACTTGGTTTGCTTACCGACGGTGGCGAAGGTGGCGAAGGCTTTAATTTAGGTTACGAAGTTAAAGAGGGATATTTAAATTCTTTAGAAGGCAAAGATTTGGTTGAGATCTTGGCGTCGTTCGGCACTGACAACGAAAAAGATTTTAACGATAAGTTAGACGCTATGACTTTATTTGGCGGTATTAAGTTTGGCGATTTATTTGCCTATAGCACTGCTGAACAAAAATATGCGTTTACCTTTAATCCCGTGCTTGAAATTCTTACGTTGGGCAGAGTGTTCGGCGTTCAAGTTTGTACTCAAGACGATTCGTGTAAAGTAAGGCACGAATCGGGCGTTCACGACGGCAAACTTTACAATATAGGTAGCAAAAACGATAGTTTCGATACGCTCGTTGAAGGAGATAATCTTCAAAATACTCTTTACGCTAACCTTTGTTCCGTATCTATCGTTGATATTATGGGTTCGAATCTCGATATATCAATATTCCTTGACGGAATGGTTTTAGGTTCGGCATTTGGTTACGTTAGATGTACTGGTGCAAGCGATTGCCCCGTTCATAACGATGGAGATTGCGGTTCTTTTGCAAACAAGTGGTTTGATAAAGAAAACGTTTACGTTGGCAATATGCTTAACGATCTTGCTAGCACTGAACTCAATTCTCTTTTAAACGGAGAGGGTTTTGACTTAAACGGAATATTATACGGTTCTAAAATTGGTGAATTGTTTGGTTACGTTCAATGCGTGGGCGAAAATTCCCCTGAATATTGTCCAGTTCATAAAAACCCGCAAGATTGCATAGGCGATGAAGATGCGTGGTTTGAATGGAAAAACGGAGAGTATAAACAAATTGTGGCGAATGACGTTGCACAAGAGGTTATGCTCAAACTTTACAATGAAACGCTTGAAACCATGGGCGAAATAAATATCGACAGCCTTATGGGTGATATAACTCTCGGTAAGTTCTTAAATCTTACCTACGATGAAGAAAACGACGTTTGGTTGGATTCAAACGGTGACGAAGTGTCAATAATATACTCGTCAATCGCAGGTTTAACCATTTCAGGTCTTCGCGAACCTAACGCCATTACCGGCGCAATCGGAAAAATTAAACTTGGCGAATTTATGGGTTACGAAGAGAGAACGGACGGTTGGTACGATGCAAACGGTGATAAAGCGTCGCCGATATATTCTGCTATCGTTGGCGTAACTATTGATGAGTTAATGAATAAACCCAACGCGTTGACTGGCGCGCTTCAAGATTTATCGCTCGGCGAGTTTATGGGTTATGAAAAGAGGTTAGACGGCAAGTGGTACGATAAAAACGGAAATAAAGCGTCGCCGATATACTCTGCTATTGCAGGCTTGTCCGTTAACGACTTAATGAACGAATCTGACGCGTTAACTGGTGCACTTGAAGATTTATATCTTGGTGAACTTATGGGTTACGTCTACGAAGAGTACGTTGACGGTGAGGAAACTAAACGCACTTGGTATAAAGTAGACGAAGATGGAAATAGAATAGCCGAAGTTGTCGGCATTGATGAAATTGCCGCAAATATTAAACTTGGAAACGTATTAAGTGGCGGTGGTGAACTCGGCATTGAAGACGAATTGAGAAGTCTTCAAATTGGCGAAATTTTGGGCTATAAAAAGAACGGCGATGTTTGGTACGACGGCAACAATCCAGTGCCCGTAGAAACTGCCGAAGAACAAGTTCTTGCTCAATTATACGATAAAACCTTAAATGAGTTTAGAAACAACGATATTTCGATTGATACTTTGATTAGCGGAATTACGTTTGGCGAAATTTTAGGTTACACTAAAAACGGCGAATACTGGTATGACGGTGCTGAAAAGGTTGATAACACGACCATTGAAGGACAGATTTTCTACAGTATTTACGATAAAGATATAAACGGCTTTAAAAAGCTTAAAATTAAAGATTTAATGGGTAATATTAAGCTCGGCGAATTTATGGGATTCAAACTCGTTGACGAAACTTGGTATGAAAAGAAAGACGATAATTCACTCGTGCCAGTATCAGCATTATATTCTGTTATTGCAAACATTAAAATTACCGATCTTATGGATAACCCCGATGCTATAGAAGGCGCTCTTAACGGGCTTTTAATAGGTGACCTTGTTAAAGGTTATACTAAAGTTGGTAACGTTTGGTACGATAAGGACGGAAACGAACTTAAGGGCGTTAATAAAGTTATTGCGGAAATTAAGTTGGAAGACGTTTTATCCGGTAACTTTGAAATTAAATCTAGCATTAACGAGCTTTCCGTTGGCGAAGTTATGGGTCTTACGAAAAACGGCGAATTCTGGTATAACGGAGACGTTAAAGTGGATAATACCACGCTTAACGGAAAAGTTCTTTGCGGTATTTACGATACGCCCATTGGCAAACTTAACACGTTAGATATAAGCGTGATTTTAGACGATGTTTACCTTGGTGAATTTTTAGGGCTTGAAAAAGACGGTGATATTTGGTATGAAAAGAACACCAACCCAAGAAAACCCGCGTCCGTTTTATACACGACTATTGCGGATATTTCCGTTCCTGATCTTTTAGAAGACGGTGACTTAATCACTAAAAAACTCGAAGTTTTACACGGTGGTGACTTCATAGGTTATAAAAGATGTAATGGCGACGAAGAGTGTATTTCTGAATGTGAGCCTAACTGTGAAAAACACGTAGACTGTCCTATGCACGGTGACGGAGATTGCTTAGAAACTAAAGGTTGGTATGATACTGATGAATACGGAAACCTAGTTGAAGTTACTGGTATTGACAAAATCGCCGCAGATATTTTACTTGGCGACGTGTTAAGTGGTAATCTTAACCTTGATGACAAGGTTCAAAATTTAAAACTTTCCGACCTAATTAATCCTAATGGAAATAAAGTTCTTGAATTCTTGTGTGAAGATGGAACGACGGTTAATGGTCTCTCGTCTAAAGTTAACGACATGACGCTTGGCGACGTTATTGAAATTAACGACGATAGCAACAAAGTTTTACAATATTTAGGCAATACTAAGGTTGGCGAACTTTCAACTAAAGTCAACGAAATGACGCTTGGTGACGTTATTGATACTGAAGGCAACAATATGCTTTCATTATTAAAAGATACTAAACTCGATGCGCTTGGCTCTAAGATTAACTCTCTTTACGCCGGCGAAATAATGGGCTTTACTAGATGTACGGGCGAACTTGGTTGCCCCGTTCACGAAAACGCTGGTTGCTTAGCAACTAAGAACCTTTGGTTTGAGAAAAACGAGTTTGGAGAATGGATTTTAGAATCTGGTGTTGAAGCAAGAGTTGCCGACCTTACGATTGATCAACTTTCTCATCACGGTATCACCGAACTCAACTTCGTTTTAGGTGACGTTCTTAAAGATAACGAGTTAGATAGCGGTTTATTCTCTCTTGCATATCTTGGTGAAATTAAAGACGAATATGGCAATACTAAGTATGAAGCGGTTGATGGTTTAAGCCAAATTCCCGTTATGGAACTTACTGAAAGAGTAAGTATCGGTGCGGAAACGGCAACTTATGCCGACCTTGAACACGCTGGCGTTATTCACCTTGACGAAGAAGTTGAAAACAGCCTTGACAATATTTTCGGCAAGGTTAGTGAAGCCGACGATGCCGATGGCGTTTGGGAAGGTTGGACGATAAACGAAACTCTTAACAACCTTATCGTAATGCAAGAAGTTATGAATGCTTATGCGATTACGTTGGCAGACGACTTTACTCATCCGCTTAACACTAACGTATTAAATAAAGGCGACGTTTACGTTAAGGTAACTAAAGGCGAAGCGACGATTACTATTCACGTTGCTCAAAGTGGTCAAGCAAACGTAGTAAGCAATACCTTTAACGCTACTCACACCTTAACAGGCGGTAAACTTTTACTTATTCAATAAGTAAAACTTATTCGTCAATAAAACAATAGATTTAATTTATGAACTTCTTATATTTTTTAGAAGGGCTTAGAAATCCCGTATGTAACGCCTTTTTCTCGCTAATTACAATGCTTGGCGAAGAAACGGCGTTCATGGCGGTGGGGATAATATTTTTCTGGTGCATAAGCAAGTTTCAGGGGTATTTCCTACTCATTACGGGCTTTTTAGGAACTATTATCAATCAATTTTTAAAAATGCTATTTAGAGTACCGCGCCCTTGGGTAAAAGACCCAAATTTTACGGTGGTTGACGGAACTAAGGAAGCCGCAAGCGGTTTTTCTTTCCCAAGCGGTCACACTCAAACGTCGGTAACGCTCTTTGGCGGTATTGCAAGGTCGAATAAAACCCCTTGGCTTCGCTACGGCTCGATTGCGCTTTGCGTATTAATTCCTTTTTCAAGAATGTATCTTGGCGTTCATTATCCGAGCGATGTATTCGTTTCAATAGGAATTTCTCTTGCTTTAATATTTTTATGCTATCCGCTCTTTAAGCGCGCAGAAAAAGACAGCAAGGTGATGTATACGATAATCGCATCGCTTTTCGTTTTAGTTTTAGCGTACACCTTGTTCGTATGCTTATATCCTTTCCCAAGCGAAGTGTATTTAGATGAAAACGTTCACAATCTTGAATCGGCTAAAAAGAACGCCTTTACTTTAATTGGTTGTGTGTTTGGGTTACTT
Organism: Christensenellaceae bacterium; assembly: GCA_045637965.1. Classification (GTDB taxonomy): domain Bacteria; phylum Bacillota; class Clostridia; order Christensenellales; family Borkfalkiaceae; genus HGM11412. The sequence goes on from JAZUAK010000004.1 coordinate 32,155, forward strand.
GCAGTATACTTCGTTGATAGTAAGTATATAAACTTTGAAGTTAAGGCTGTTTGGTGGGCGCAAATTATAAAAGTCGTTGTAGGTTTAGCGCTTGTTTTAGCAGTAAAAGAACTTGCGAGATATCCTTTAGACTTTATCTTTAACGGGCATTTAATTTCCCGTTCCGTTCGTTATTTCTTGGTTGTAGTAACCGCAGGAATTTTATGGCCGTTATCTTTTAAATGGTTTGCAAAACTTGGTAAAAACTAATTAAAAAAGCAGTGGAATTCCACTGCTTTTAGTTTACTGTTTATTAAGTTTCTTTTTGTAAAAATACCACGTTATTAGGTGGAATATTAGCATAAGTACTACTACCGTTAAAGCAAGAGTTATAAAGTAAACGTACCAGCCGTTATTGAGATTAAGGAGTGGCAAATTATCCATCGGAGGGTAGGTAAGGTACATAAAGTTTGCTCTGTCAAACTTGGTGTGGATACCTTGAACCATACATTCTTCGCAAGTGCAAGCCGCAACTGAAAGCGCGCTGTTTATCCATAAAACGAAAAGCGCAATTAAACCAACCATAGCAAGGTTAACGCCAAATCTTTTAAATTCCCAAGTAACGAGTTTTTCTCTTAAAACGTAAACTGGGAAGAAGATTATAAACGAGTGATAGATAAAGTATTGATAAACTTGAACGTTTGTAAACTTTACGCCAACCGTTGGAACGAAAAGGGCAATCACTGCACCGAGTAGCATAGTTGGAACTTGGAAAGCAAGTATCGTTTGTTTAACTTTTTCAGACTTAAACACGAACTTGTACGCAAACATAAAAAATATTTGTATTGAACAAAGGTGTAAAGGAAGGTCTCCTGGGTCTAAAAATCTTCCGCCTTCGCTGTGGGGCGACGGCAACATATTGCACATAATCTTCGTTACTTCGCTACAAATTGACATGACTATCATAATCGTCACAACCGTGTCAATATTAAGTTTAAGTTTTTTACTGCCGATAATTAAAACGGCGATAATAACTGCGCAAATAGCAAGCCAAATAAAGTGATTTGTCGTAAACATATATTTCTCCTTTGTAAAAAGATATTTTTAGTATACTACTTTAAGTTATGCAAGTCAATATCAATGCTCACATTATATTGTCTTGCTTAATCAAGCAAGGAAAAATTAAAAGCAGTGCTTTGCACTGCTTTTATGGTCTACCCGAATGGATTTGAACCATTGACCTTGAGAGTCGGAGTCTCACGCTCTATCCAACTGGGCTACGGGTAGTTTTAAGTCGTTATTTGCTTCGTCTATCTTCGTTTACTGCTTCGAGTTTTGTCTTGCTTGCAACTAACGCCTTAAATATTCTATCAAGCAAAATAAAGATAAAGCAAAAATTACGTTTAACTTTTACAGTTCAACAATCTCGTAGCCAAGTTCTTTGGCTAATCTTTTGTTTGCTTTTTTAATAGATAATGCAACTCTCAAAACGCAAATTAACGTTGCAAATATATAACCGCCTGAGTTAATAAGCACGTCAGCGACAGACGCCGTTCTTCCTGCAACGAAAAGTTCTGATTGGAATAACTCTGAAAGCCCTGCCGTTAAAACGCCGGCTACTATTGATATAATTGCGCCGAACGTAAGTTTTCTTTTGCATTTAACGGCTTCCATTAGCCTATAATACACAACGAAACCAAATAGCGATAATGCAAAGAACAATCCAAAATGCCCCGCAATTTTTCTTATTTTAGTTTTATAAGAGTGCTTAACATCAATCGTGTAACTTGCCGTAAAACCTTCAACCGTTTTATGCGTAGCGGTAACGGTGATTTTACCTTTTTCCGAGCAAGCAAGTTCACCGTTCATTCTAAAGTTTCCGTTCGTAGTCGACCAATAAAAGTCGTTTGCATTAAATACTTGCCCATCGCCAACTACCGTAAATACCATCGCTTCAGCAACGACCATGTAACTTCCCGCAGGAACGAGTTCTATTGTTTTAGGAACGCCTTGAGTAATAGTTAGATTAGCGGTAGCAGTTTTTAAGCCTTCGGAAGTAGGATAGTGTATTTTAACCGCCGTATTGCCCACTTTTATAGGCGTTATAACTAAATCGTTTCCGCCTAAATCAATACTAACGAAGCGTTCGTCAGATTCATAGAAAATGCGCTTTTGAGCGTCGTATAATCCGTTTGCAAAGTTTTGATAGTTTGCGTTAACGGTAATTTTATCGTCAGTTCTAAGCGTGGTGCTTGAAATATCAATATTTAAATTGCTTGAGTACGTTGGCATAACTTTATCCAAAACGGTTATCGTTTTAGTAAAGTTAGAGGTTTGATTTTTACCGATAATATTGTCGTAAGTTGCAGTAATAGTTAATGAAATATCCCCGGTAGTTTTAGGGTAGAAGTAAATTCTATTCGTTGTTAAAATAGCGTCGCATTCGCTTTCGTTAAACGAAAGAGAAATTGCGCTTTGAGAAATACTGTGCTTATAGTCTAACGCGTACACCGCGCTTGCGCCGTTTGATTGCGAGTAGTAAACGGAATTATCTTCTTTAGAAAAGCCCGTAATCTCGCCAAAAGTAATTTCGGGAACGTAAACGCCGTTTCCAACCGTTACCGTTAAGGTTTCGGTAAGTTTCGAGTACTCGTCTTTAGCGGTAAGCGTTGCCGTGCCGACGGAAACGGGCGTAACCATACCCCTGTCGTTAACCGTAAAAACGCTTTCGTCTGAAGAAGTAAAAATAACTTCGCTAAGTTCGTAAGTCCTTTTAGGTAAAAGTTCATAAGTAACCTTATACGTTTTGCCTATTTGCAAATCTTCGCTTATACCGCTAATTTCGATTGATTCGGGGAAAAGGTCTTTATTTTTACCTTCGTCTTCTAACACGACTTTATCAAAAGTTAAAATTTCCAAAATCTGTGATATTTTTAGCGAGAAGTTTCCGCTTTGCAAAGCACTTTTATTCCCGTCAGTCAATGACGTATAAAATATGATGGCCGTCAATAGTAAATACATAACGAGCGAAACGACCGTTTTAAAATCTTTAAAGTATCTTTTCACGAGATTTATTATAACACCTTTTAAAAAAATAGTAAATAGGTTGTGTAACCGAATTGACTTTAATTTGTCGAAATTATATAATATAATATATGGATAAGAAAACTGTTGTCGTTGGTATGAGTGGCGGAGTGGATAGTTCCGTTGCCGCTCTACTTTTGAAACGACAAGGCTACAACGTAATAGGTTTATTTATGAAAAACTGGGAAGAAGACGGAGACGATGGTGTTTGCACCGCCGAAACGGATTTTTCTGACGTAAGGCGTGTTTCCGCCGTTTTAGATATCCCTTACTATACCGTAAACTTCTCTAAACAATATATGGATAGGGTGTTCAAATATTTCCTTGCTGAGTACGAAAAGGGAAGAACTCCCAACCCAGACGTTTTGTGTAATCGTGAAATTAAGTTCGGTCCGTTCAAAGAGTACGCTCAAAGTTTAGGTGCTGATTTTATCGCAACGGGGCATTATTGTAAAATTGAGCATAATGAAACAGGCCACCATTTAATGAAGGCGAAAGACCAAAATAAAGACCAAACTTACTTTTTAAATCAAGTAACACAACCGCAGTTTGATAACGTGTTGTTTCCGCTTGCTGACCTTGATAAGAGTGAAGTTAGAAAAATCGCTGAAGAAAACGGTCTTGCCACTGCCGAAAAGAAAGATAGCACGGGCATTTGTTTTATCGGTGAGAGAAATTTTAGAAAGTTCTTAATGGAATATATTCCCGCAAAAGAAGGGGATATAAAAACTTACGACGGAAGAACGCTTGGTAAACATTACGGATTAATGTATTATACAATCGGTCAACGCCGTGGCCTTGACATAGGCGGTCAAAAGGGTGACGACGGTAGGTGGTTCGTAATAGAAAAAGATTTAAAGAATAATATCTTATACGTTGCGCACGGCGAAGAAGATAAGTTATATAGCAAAGGGCTTATCATGAGTGGCATCAACTTTATGCCCAAGATGCCCAAAGAAGGTTCGTTTGAATGTACGGCAAAATTTAGGTATCGTCAGTCTGAGCAAGGCGTTACCGTTAATTTATTGGGCGATGGAACTGCAACGGTTGATTTTAAAGAGCGTCAACGCGCCATAACCGAAGGTCAATACTGCGTTTTATATAAGGGAGAGTATTGTTTGGGTGGCGGTGTTATTGATAAGGCGTTATTTTGAGCATTATACTTTGTTCTGCTCCGCTTTGCTCACTCGCGTACAAGGAGTACGTCTCCTATCGCAAATGCTCGCACGCCTCGTCTAATACTTAAACTAACGCCTTAACTCTAGTTTTATAAACTTCGCACAAGTGCGTTACTGTTTCGTCTTGCGACCTTCACAACCAAAAAGGTTAGTTTAGTCCGCAAGTCGTTGCGAGCCTTGATATACTTGCAACTAACGTCTTAAAACGACGATTTGCAAAAGCTTACAAATTCAAAAATAATATATCCGTATATAATCTATATATAATATATAATATACGAAAACGGCGTTAAATAAAGCGCCGTTTTACTTTTTTATGGTAATAAATTTAGGTGGTAGTGTAAAAGTTTCACTTTTTTATTCGCAAAACACAATATATAGTACCGAAAAATTTTTTTTAAAAATGTATGAAAAAATGTTTGACTTTTTTTCTAAAATATAGTTTAATAAGTGAGCATCGACCAATTCGTACGCATACCGTTATGAACAATCTTCATAAAAAAGTAGCGAATCTATCGGCAAAAAACTGATTTTAAAAAGCAAAAAATATTTTTTAAAAAAATTTGAAAATATGCGAAAAATTAGTTGACAAACAATTTGCTGTGTGATATTATGAGTAGGCTGTCGATTGCAAACAGCACTCGAAGAACTGTCGTTCTTCATCAAGTAGATTAAAAATTGAATAGAAGGAAATGAATTGAGTTACAAGATATTTTGTAATGAAAAGTTTCTGTCAATTATTTATTGAGTACATTAATGTACCCAAAACAGTCAGCAAACGAACAATTAAAATCGTTAGAGCAGTTGAACTTCGGTTCAGCTTTAAGAAATTAAACTTTAGGGTTTGATTCTGGCTCAGGACGAACGCTGGCGGCGTGCTTAACACATGCAAGTCGAACGAAGCTAAGGGGCTTGCTCCTTAGCTTAGTGGCGGACGGGTGAGTAACGCGTGAGCAACCTGCCCATATCTGGGGAATAACACAAAGAAATTTGTGCTAATACCGCATATTGTTTTTAGAAGGCATCTTCTTTAAATGAAAGATTTTATCGGATATGGATGGGCTCGCGTCCCATTAGATAGTTGGTGAGGTAACGGCTCACCAAGTCGATGATGGGTAGCCGACCTGAGAGGGTGATCGGCCACATTGGAACTGAGAAACGGTCCAGACTCCTACGGGAGGCAGCAGTGGGGAATATTGGGCAATGGAGGAAACTCTGACCCAGCAACGCCGCGTGAAT
>JAZUAK010000005.1:0-57696 GCA_045637965.1 Christensenellaceae bacterium
ATGAAATTGTTTTAAAAACAAAAGTTACTCAAGAAATGATTCTAAAAATTCTTCAAAAACGTCTAGTTCTATCATATAGTGGTGTTGGTGGTTAAGTCTATAAAAGAATATGAAAAATTCATGTAATTGTTCATTGTTTAGACTTTCTAGTTCTTTAGTTAAAGTCTCTATTGACTTTTTAGTTTTATCATTAATGTTCTCTATATTTTCCATAATATAATCTCACTTTTTAAATTGCATTTAAACAACAACAGAGCACAAAATATTGTCGTTCTATATAATTTAGCTAATATAAAATTACTAGCGACTATGTAGTCGCTAGTTTTTTAAATGGAAGTTGTGTATTTGTTATAAAGTATTGTAATAATTGAAGAAAAAGGATAATCGTTCTTAATCATTTTTAAGGTTTCTATTACTTCTGGATATCGATATGAATCGGTATATTCGGTCGCGAATAGTATCATGGCTTTTTTGAATGGTTCTGGTTCATATTTTTGAGGTGTATCTAAACAGGTTAGTAGGAATTTTTCGAACGTTTCTTCTGATTGAAAGAATTCGCAATAATAACTTATTTCATAATAAACTCTAAGTAATATACGAAGTTCGGAATCGGTAAAACTGTTCATAATTTTTTTGATTTGTTTACTGTAATTTTGATTATTGTTCATTAGTTTAAAGTCTCCTTTAGTATTGATACTATACTATACAGTAAAAAATATTAAAATTTAAAAGTTTTTAAAAAATATTTATTTAATTTTTTTCATTTCGATACGTTTTTTAGTATAAAACTTATCTAGCACACTAATTTCATTTACTTGTTTAGCCACTTCACTAACTAATAGATGAATATAGTTTTCAGTTATATCCAAACTAGAATGCCCAAGCAGTTTAGATAAAGCAACCACATTTCCACCATTAAGAATCCATTGTTTTGCAAAAGTATGCCGATATCTATGAATTCCTGTTGTTTTAACACCGCGCCGTTTGTTATAATCATATAATTTATGATAACAAGTACTCTTAACAAGTTTTTGCCCAAATACATTGCAAAACAAATATTCATCTTCAGACTTATGATTTCTATATTTCAAGTATTCTATTAAAATATTAACCATTGTCAAACTCAAAGGAACGATTAAAGCCTTTCTATTTTTAGTAATTTTAACGTGAACTACATTGTTTTCAAAGTCTAAATCTTTAATTAAGATATTCATTAAACTTCTTTGTCTTACCCCTGTTGAAAATAAGAAATTAGTCATTACCCAACATTGATATTCTGTAAAAGAACACTTCTTTGTATCAGGCTTTTTTAATAACAACCTTAATTCCTGTTCGCTATAAGTTTCAATAGGATTTTTATCAACCTTAATTGCTTTCATTTTGAAATGCTCAATATAGCCTTCGTTCATAAAGAAATGAAAAGTTGTTATCAAATCTCTTAGATAAGAGTTAATGCTCACGTCATTTTTTAAAGTTGTTTTCAAGTATAGAACGTAGTCAGTATATTTAGAAATATCAATATCATCTAAAGGCATATTAGGATCGAAGTATTTAAAAAAATAATCAAAACTTTGCCTATAATGTCTTATTGTTCCTTCTCTTAAATTTCTTTGCCTACAGTCTTCTAAATACTTGTCGCAGCCTTCTCTAAAAGTAAGTTTTTTAGTTGCTACCATTTTGATTTTCTTCATTTTTAAACCTCCAAATTTAATCACAAAAAAATAGACACATCATCAAGAATTTCTTCAAAATGATGTGTCCAACTTATTTTTTATAAAATTTTTAAATTTGATTTCAAAAATGCTTCAAAATGATAAGAAAATCAACCTATAAGGCTTATTTCATTGCTTTTTCTACAGCAACTGCAACAGCAACTGTCATACCAACCATTGGGTTGTTACCAGCGCCAATGAGGCCCATCATTTCAACGTGTGCAGGAACTGACGAAGAACCTGCGAATTGAGCGTCACCGTGCATACGACCCATAGTGTCAGTCATACCGTAAGAAGCAGGACCAGCAGCCATATTATCTGGGTGTAAAGTTCTACCAGTACCACCACCGGAAGCAACAGAGAAGTATTGTTTTCCGTTTTCAACGCACCACTTCTTGTAAGTACCAGCAACGGGGTGTTGGAAACGAGTGGGGTTAGTAGAGTTACCAGTAATAGAAACTGAAACGTTTTCAAGTTTCATAATAGCAACGCCTTCGGGAACGTTATCTGCGCCGTAGCACTTAACTTTTGCACGAGGACCATCGCTATATGCTTTTTCATAAACTACTTTAACGGTTTCGCTATACGGATCAAATTCAGTTTCAACGTAAGTGAAGCCGTTGATTCTTGAAATAATCATAGCAGCGTCCTTACCAAGACCGTTAAGAATAACTCTTAAGTCTTTAGAACGAACTGTGTTTGCGTTAAGAGCGATTTTGATAGCGCCTTCAGCAGCAGCGAAAGATTCGTGACCAGCGAGGAAACAGAAACAATCGGTAGCGTCGTCTAAAAGCATTGCGCCAAGGTTGCCGTGGCCAAGACCAACTTGACGGTTGTCAGCAACCGAACCGGGGATACAGAAAGATTGTAAACCAATACCGATTGCGCTTGCCGCTTCACTTGCTTTCTTGCAACCTTTTTTGATTGCGATTGCTGCACCAACGGTGTAAGCCCAAACTGCGTTTTCAAAACAAATGGGTTGAGTAGATCTTACGATTTCGTCACAGTCAACGCCAACGCTAAGGCAGATTTCTTTACATTCTTCAATGGAGTTAATGCCGTATTCTTTGAGTACTGCATTGATTTTATCAACACGTCTTGAATAACCTTCAAATAATGCCATAATCTTTTTCCTCCTTATTCTTTACGCGGGTCAATGTACTTATAAGCATTTGCGAATCTGCCGTAAGTGCCCATTGCCTTCTTGTACGCTTCGTTGGGTTCAATACCTTTCTTAATAAAGTCAGTCATTTTGCCAAGTGAAACGAATTCGTAACCGATAACTTGCATATCTTCGTCAAGAGCCATGCGAGTTACGTAACCTTCTGCCATTTCAAGATATCTAGTACCTTTTTGAGCAGTGCCGTACATAGTACCAACTTGAGAACGTAAACCTTTACCTAAGTCTTCTAAACCTGCGCCAACAACTAAGCCGTCGTCAGAATAAGCAGATTGAGTTCTACCGTAAACGATTTGTAAGAAAAGTTCTCTCATTGCTGTATTGATAGCGTCACAAACAAGGTCGGTGTTGAGTGCTTCTAAAATGGTCTTACCAGGAAGAATTTCAGAAGCCATAGCAGCCGAGTGGGTCATACCCGAACAGCCGATAGTTTCAACGAGCGCTTCTTGGATAACGCCTTCTTTAACGTTGAGTGAAAGTTTGCATGCGCCTTGTTGCGGTGCGCACCAGCCGATGCCGTGAGTGAAGCCTGAAATGTCCTTAATTTCTTTAGCCTGAACCCATTTGCCTTCTTCGGGAATGGGAGCCGGGCCGTGTTTAGGACCTTTCGCAACGCAAAGCATCTGTTCTACTTCGTGTGAATATTGCATAAATGTTCCTCCAAAAGTTTATTTGTTTTCAAAATTATTCTTAGTATACCAAAACGGAAAAATTTTTGCAAATATTTTTTATAATAATTTATATATTTATTAAAGTTGACAATATTTTTATAAAATGTTAAACTCTATGAGTACTAAAAGTTATCTTTGGAGAAGACTATGAAAATTTACGAAGAACTTATTGAGCGTGGTCTTATTGCTCAAGTTACTGACGAAAATGAGATTAAAGAACTTATAAACAACGGTAAAGCGACTTTCTATATAGGTTTCGACCCGACTGCTGATAGTTTGCACGTTGGTCACTTTATGGCGCTTTGCTTAATGAGAAGGCTTCAACTTGCAGGCAATCGCCCCGTGGTGCTTATCGGTGGCGGTACGGCTATGATAGGCGACCCGTCCGGTAGAACGGATATGCGTTCTATGATGACTAAAGAAACTATCAACCACAACGTTGAATGTTTTAAAAAGCAAATGGCTCGTTTTATTAATTTTGAAGGGGAAAACGGCGCAATCGTCGTTAACAACGCCGATTGGCTTTTGGACCTTAATTACGTTGACGTGTTGCGTGACGTTGGCGCTTGCTTCTCAGTTAACAACATGTTAAGAGCGGAATGTTACAAGCAACGCATGGAAAAGGGTCTTTCTTTCCTTGAATTCAACTATATGATAATGCAGTCTTACGACTTCTATCATTTGTATCAAACTCTTGGTTGCAATATGCAATTCGGTGGGGACGATCAATGGTCGAATATGCTTGGCGGTACTGAACTCATCCGTAAAAAACTTGGTAAAGACGCGTACGCCATGACCATTACCTTACTTATGAATTCCGAAGGTAAGAAAATGGGTAAAACTGCAAAGGGCGCAGTTTGGCTTGACGCTAATAAGACGAGTCCGTTTGAGTTCTATCAATACTGGAGAAACGTTTCGGATAGTGACGTGTTAAAGTGCATTAAAATGCTTACCTTCCTTCCCGTTGAAGAAATTAAGGCGATGGAAGATTGGGAAGGCGCACAGCTTAACCGCGCTAAAGAAATCTTGGCGTTTGAACTTACTAAACTCGTTCACGGCGAAGAAGAAGCGATTGCAAGTGAAAAGCAAACCAAGGCAGCGTTTGGTGGCGGTAGTGAAGAAGATATGCCGGTAAAAGAAGTCGATAAGGCGGTTTTAACGGTTATGGACGTTATGGTTGCAACTGGTCTTACCAAGTCGAAAGGCGAGGCAAGGCGCTTGATTGAACAAGGCGGTGTTTCTATCGGCGATAAAAAACTTACCGCTAACGATTTTGATCTTACCGAAGAATTAAAGGCACAAGGCGAGTTTATTTTACACAAGGGTAAGAAAGTACACTATAAAATTGTTTTAAGATGAAAAAAGGTTTTTTAACTATAAAAAAAGACGAAAGAAACGAGACCGTAATTGAAAGGTCTCGTTTTATATGCACGCTAAAACGAGTTGATGGGGAAGATGAGGCTAAAGAGTTCGTTTCTTCCATAAAGGCGACTTATCCCGACGCTAACCACAACTGCTACGCGTACGTTGCCGACGAAGGTGGGTTCTACGTCAAATTTTCAGACGATGGTGAACCTCAAGGTACGGCAGGTCTTCCCATGCTTGAAACTTTAAAGGCGATGGGGCTTAAAAAGGTGGCGGCGGTCGTTACGAGATATTTCGGCGGAATTAAACTCGGCACGGGTGGGCTCGCACGGGCGTATTCGGACGGGGTTAAGCAAGCCGTTTTAAAAGCGGGTATTTCCGAATGTTTGTACTCGGTTACTTTAAAAACGGAAGTATCGTATTCGTTATATCCTAAAATTTTAAAGATTTTAGAAAGAGAAAAATCAATCAAAGAAAGTGAAGATTACACGAGTGACGGCGTTATCGTTACCTTTACCGTTCCGTTTGAAAGGAAAGATGATTTAGCGGTAGAAATAAGAGATTTATCTGCGGGCAAATCTTCGTTAGAACAAGTAAAAACCGGGTATTCGGAGTATTAAAATGAAGACGATAACCGAGTTAAAAACACAAGCAAAAAATAAAAATCGCGTCAGCGTTTATCTTGACGGGGCGTATTATTGCGGGCTTGACGTTGCAACCGTTTTAAAAAATAGATTAAAAGTTGGAATGGAAATTGAAGAGCAAACTTTAATAGAAATTCAAAAGGAATCTGAACTTCAAGCGTGCTTTGATAGCGCGTTAACTTTTATATCGGGCGCAATAAAAACCGAACGCGAAGTGTATCAAAAATTAGTAAAAAAAGGATACCTTCCTGAGATTTGTTCACTTGCCGTAGAAAAGGTTAAATCTTACGGTTACTTGGACGACGCTGACTATGCTAAAAGATACGTTTCAACTTATGCTAAAACTAAAGGAAAACGCCTTATAGGTTTACAATTAAAGCAAAAAGGCGTTTCAGACGAACAAGTTGAGAAAGCGGTTTTAGAGATTGAAAATCAAGGCGAAACGGCAAAAATCATTGCTGAAAAATATCTAAAAAACAAGCAAGTTGATAAGAAGATTTTGCAAAAGTGTTATAAGTATTTATTGTCTAAGGGATTTGATTACGATGATGCTAAATACGCAATTTCTTGCTATAACGACGAAGACTTAAATTAATAAAAACGGCGCTCAAAACGAGCGCCGTTTTCATTTTATATTTGTTGTAATTTTGTTCTTAAATACTTGACAATAGTATTATATAAGCGTATAATGTGCGTGTAATATTTTATATAAATATTGCGCGTATGATATTTAGACAGTAATTTTTGAGGTGCGTTATGGCAAAATTCAAAAAAGATATAATCAAATTACTATTTGTTATTGGTTGCGTAGCGATGGCGTTCGTCGTTGCTAACTTCCAGTTTGCAACAGGTGCTAAGGCGGATCTTGCTCCCGAGTTTATGCTCGTTCAAGGCGCAAGTTTAAGAATGCCCGAGCAAGTTGACGAAGTAATTAATGGCGAAGAAATGCGTTACAAGGGCTTACGTTTTACTACGCGCGTAAATGAAGCTTGGTTTGAAAACAACGAAAGCGAATTTTACGAGTTTGGTACGTTAGTGTTCCCCACCAAAAATGGCGAGTTGGACACTTCGATATCGGTAAGCTCAAATAGAAAAAATCTTGACGCGATACAGTTTTTAGCCGATACTGACGGAATTAAATACGACGGGTATTTTACGGCTTCAGTCGTTTATGATTTCCAAACGGTTAAAAATCTTTCTATTTCCGCAGGTTTAGTGGAAAAAGACGATCCGTTAATCGACGATAAGGTAGAACTTATTCTTAACAAATTGTACCTTATGGATTTAACTGCCGTTTCTTACGTAGTTACCGATAGTGGTGTTATTTATACTAATTCGTACACGACTTCAATGACTAAAGTTGCGATTAGGTTATACAAAGACCCGTCGTGGATTTCGCTTGCGTCAAATTATTTAAACGAAGTTATCGTTGACGATGCGTACGTATCCGCTGAAGATAATTTACTCGTTGTTAAATCAAGTGAGTACGATGCGGAAGCGTTAAGTCGAATCGTTTGCGAAAATGAAGACGTTGAGTTTACCGTAGTCAACGGTAAGGTTGCGTTAAACGCAGGTTTCGTAAATGAAAACGTAGGTAAATACGTTGAGCTTTGCTGTGTTGACGAAAATAATAACGTATACATTTTAAACGTATTCTTTGCAAACAAGGCTTTAAAGACGGCTCAAGACGTTGAAGATGCGTTTGATTACGGTGACCAACATATTGGTGATAATTTCGTCAGAAACGACAACAACTACGTTCTTGCTAACGATATCGATATGACCGGCGTCGTTATGAACAATAGAATGATTACTGTCGGCAACACTTATAGGACGTACGTTAGCGATGGTGCTGGCGGTTACGTGCTTGATAACGTTACTTCCGTTGCTTCAAACGTTGGTTACAACGGCGTGTTCGATGGTATGGGTCACGTAATCTCAAACGTAACTATTGAAATGCCCAACTGGTCTTTAGGTAGATTTATTATTGATGAAACTGGTAAGACTGGCTATATTAACGCTCAAGCAACGGGCTTCTTTGCTTACGTTCGTGAAGACGCTGAAATTAGAAACGTAGCGTTCGTTAACGTTTATGGTACTGGTTCGGTTAACGTAAACTATGGCTTAAACGGTCTTTTAGGCGTTTACATGTACGGTACTTTAGAAAACGTTTACTTTGAAGCAAACGTTGATACTATTCACGCTCGTGGACCTTTCGCTAACTATAACGAAAACTCAGTTCTTAGAAACGTTGTTATAAATTATCCTAAGGCTGATGATTACACTATTGAATCTCACCTTGAATCTGCTAAGAAGCCTGATGGTACTAGTTATTACGATACTTACGCTTACGGTTACGGCGCAATGTCTGGTCACACTAGTCCTATCAATAGAGGTGCTAAGTATGAAAACGTATTCGTAGTATCTCCGATGCCTATTAACCTTTATAAGAAAGCAAATTCTGGTTATGCTGGTATCACTAGCGTTACTTACGCTGAAAACGAAACGGACCTTAGGGTATTGTTCGATTACGCTGAAGGCACTACTATTGCTGAAGCTATTGAAGCTGAAAAAAGTTTAGCTTCAAACTATAAGAAGACATATCAAATCAAAGGCGTTCGTCGTTACGACACTATGGAATTGGCTGGTCAAGACACCTCTTACGTTAAAGCGTTACTTGACACTGGACTATTTAAGGTTTCAAACGGCCAACTTTCTTGGCACTCTCAAATTATAACCCTTGACGAAATCGTTACTGAAAACGTTGATTACGATGCAAGCACGGGCGAGTTGTTTACAACTGCGTTGGCAGGCGAAAAAATCGTTAAAGTTACCGTTGACAATCAAGAACTTACCGTTGCAAACGGTGGTGTTATTGATAACGGCGACGGAACTTACTATTTAAGAGCAAAAACTTCGGCTAACGATCCCCTTGCAGGTATTAATTTTAGAAATAATTTAAATACTGCCGACAATTCGTTTAGTATGGTTGTTGAAACGGAAAACGGCACGTTTACTTTCAATAAAGTTCACTACTACACGATGATAATCAATAGTGCGGGGGAACTTAAAAATGCGCTCGATTACGATTATTCGCCAAGCAACTTAAACAACTTTGGATTGTTCAAGCTTGGCAACGATATTGAAATTAGCGAAGGTTGGACGCCGATTGATTATACTGATTTAGCTAAAAAGCTTATCAATGATGCTGGTACTACCGTATCTCAATGGAACGGCGTTGCTTGTAACGCAGGTTTCGGTGGCGTATTCGACGGTGCTGGTTATACCATTGATTTTAATGGACATAGTGCGGGCAACTATGGTATTTTCGGTTCGTTATCAACTGGCGCTCAAGTTGGTATTAGTCAACCTACAACCATTAAAAATCTTGCAATTATTAACTATGGTAATAATGGTTCAAGCTCTTATAATTTCAAACCAATTATTGCTCAATACGGAGCTCAACACACCTATAATAAAGGTGCTCTTTTAGAAAATATTTACGTTACTTGGAGTGTAAATTCTGTTTTAGCAGGTCTTATTTACGAACCCAACTCTAAAGGTACGATAATTAATAACGTACTCGTTGATATTGAAGATAACGAACAATATGGTAGTAGGTACTCTAATTACGCTTCTAAAGAAGTGTTTGGTAACGATATTAGTGATAAAACGTTAACGCCAAACGGATATTACGGTGGTACGCTATATTATAGTTTACGTCGTGGTACTACTGGTATCGATCAAACCGTAACTAACTTTATTTCACTTGGCCGTGGTGGTCTTGGTAAGACTTACACTACTGCTACAAAATATAATACTTACTTCAAGTCTACCGCTAATGGAGACGGAACTTACAACCACGTTCTTAAAAACGGTGGTTGGTCGGGAACGGCGATGAGCCCCGAATCATATTACACCTACGCCGGTAACCAAGAATACGGCGATCAAGTAATAATGACTGGTATGAAGGCTGGCTTTGCTAGTATAGCTAAGAATTATGCAAACGCTAGCGCAATTAAGGGTTACTACTGCGCAACTTGTGGTCAACAATTCTCTCTTGCAGACGGCAGCTGTTCTACTTGTGGCGTAGCGCTTACGTACTCGGCAGACCTTTGGAAAGAAGCAATTTGTTATACTTGGAAGTCGACTAAACTTTCCGAAGTTAACAACGCAAACTGCGCAACTACGGGTGAAGTAGTAGTTGCGGGCGCGTCCAAGTACGATTCCACCGCTGAAATGAAAGAGGCTTACGCTAAAAATAACGCTATTTTCGATTCGTTTATCGGTGATTCTGGTAACGGATTATGGCAAGTTGTTGACGGTAAGCTCGTTTGGGGTACGGATAAAGAAATTAAAGCAACCGTAACGGTTGGCGGAAATGAATATACCGGCGAAGAAAGTATTAAAGTTGGCGCTCAAACTGTCGTTGAAGTTTGGGTTGAAGGCACTCAAATTGCTCTTGATTCACTTACCGCATCTAACTCTAACGTAACTATCGTTGACGATATCGTTATTGGTAGCGCTGTTGGTTCTACCGAATTAACTCTTACCTTCACGGTTGGCGGTAAAACGCAAACTAAGAAGATTTACATAGAAGTTACTCATAATTACGGCGATCTTATTGACGGAACGCCTGCAACTTGTTTCGTAGACGGTACTATTAGTCATTACGTATGCTTATGCTGTGGCAAGTATTTCAACTCTAATTTAGTAGAGATTGAAGCTGAATACGTCGTAGTTGTTGCATCGCACGATTACGGTGAATGGATCGGAATTGGCAACGGCTCTCACTACAAGACGTGTGCTAAGGATAACACCCACGTTATAATTGAAAAATGCACTGGCACAAGCGCGTCTTGTACTGAAAACGGCGTTTGTGACGTTTGTGGTTCTATAACTGAAGAAGCGCTCGGCCATATCGGCGGTATTGAAACTTGCGAACAAGGTAAAATTTGTGAAAGATGTAGAGTTGAGTATACCGATGCGCTTGGTCATAATTACAACCAACAAATCGTAACTGATGAATATATAAAGACGGCTGCAAATTGTACCGAACCAGCGGTTTACTACTATGCGTGTGTAAACTGTGGCGGAACTAACGGCACGACTTACGTGTACGGCGAAGCGCTCGGTCATACTGGTGGTGCTGAAACTTGCGAACACGGTAAGATTTGTGATAGGTGTAGAGTTGAATATACCGATGCGCTCGGTCATAATTATACTGACAAGGTTACAACTGAAAGGTATTTAAAGACGGCTGCAAATTGTAATGACGCAGCAGTATACTACTATGCTTGTGCAAACTGCGGTGGAGTTGGCGATTCAACTTACGTGTACGGCGAAGCGCTCGGCCATACCGGCGGTGTGATGACTTGTGAACAAGGTAAAATTTGTGATAGATGTAGGGTTGAATACACTGAAGCGCTCGGTCATAATTATACCGATAAGGTGATTAACGACGGATATATCAAGACGGCTGCAAATTGTACTGAAGCAGCGGTTTATTACTACGCGTGCGTAAATTGTGGCGAAACTGACGGCACTACTTACGTATACGGCGAAGCACTCGGCCATACTGGCGGTGTGATGACTTGTGAACAAGGTAGAATTTGTAGTAGATGTAGCGTTGAATATACTGAAGCGCTCGGTCATAATTATACCGATAAGGTGATTAACGACGGATATATCAAGACGGCTGCAAGTTGTACTGAAGCAGCAGTTTACTACTATGCATGCGTAAATTGTGGCGAAACTAACGGCACCACTTACGTATACGGCGAAGCACTCGGTCACACAGGCGGTACCGTTGCTTGTGAACAAGGTAAAATTTGTGAGAGATGTAGCGTTGAATACACTGAAGCGCTTGGTCATAGTTGGAATGGTCAAACCTGTGATAACTGTGGTAAATCTCGTGAAACAATCGTTATAAGCGACGCTATTGATTACGATGCTTCTACCGGTGAACTTTTAACTACTGCTCTTGCTGGTAACGTAACGAACGTTACTCTTAACGGCGTTGCTCTTACCATTGAAAATAAAAATGGCGCTTACGTATATACTGGTGCTCCTGTAATAGATAACCATTCAAGCGAAACTCAAACCGTAACGTTTGAAGTTGAAACGAGCATGGCGGTTTACGTACTTGATAACGTTAAATATTGGGCGATGATTATCAACGACGGTGCTGAACTTAAAACCGCTCTTGATATGGATTATACCGTTCAAATTTACAACCACGGCTTCTATAAACTTGGCAACAATATCGTTATTGATAAAAACAATCCGTTAACTTTCGATTACGTTGGTTACGGCAATGTAGTTAAGAATAGATTTAGCGCCGGCGGTTTCGCAGGTGTCTTTGACGGTGCTGGCCACACTCTTAACTTTAACGGAACTTGGCTTGGTTCTACTGCAAAAAACAACGGCTTATTCGGTAACTTTAATACTGGTGGCGACCTTGCGGGTATGACAAAGGGCGACATTGTCGTTAAAGACTTAGCAATCGTTAACGTTTCAGTTGGCGGTGCGCCGAGTACTATATTGTTGGCTAAACATGGTAAGAATCACCATACCGTTGGACACAAGTCAGTTGTAATTGAAAATCTTTACGTTAACTCTTTAGGTGACGTACCCGGTGGTCTTTTCTACGATATGGGTACTGACGTTAAACTTAATAACGTGTTCATTGATTTAGATGGTCAAAACACAAATCTTTCTTACTATTCAGCGGTTCTTACTCAAATCTTAAGAACTACTGACGAATATATTGAAACTAACGTTACTAACTTTGTAGCGTTAGGTCACGAAAAGAAAGTTAGCCTTGGTGGTACGGCTGGTGTTCCTACAGTAGCAAATTATTATAAAGCTATTAAATCAACCGCTAATGGTGACGGAACTTATACTCATACCGTTTCTCACGGTGGTTGGAATACTGGTAATACCTTCGGTAGAGAATACTACTACGCTTACGCTGGTGGCAATAGAGAATATGGTAACGCGTTACTCGTTCAAGGTTTAAAACCGCAATTTGCTGAAATTGCAAAGAACGTAGCAAATTCTTCAACTGCAGTTGCAGGCTACTATTGCGCAACTTGTGGTGAAACTTTCTCTACTACTGCAGGCACTTGCGCTAAGTGTTCAGTAGAACTTACTTATGCTGCTAACCTTTGGGCAGTAGAACAAGCATACGTCGTTGGTTACACTAAACTTTCTGAAGTTAATAACGGAGATTGTCATACTGGTGCAAACGGTGAACTCGTATTACCTGGCGCATACACTTATTACAGCGTTGCTGAAATGCAAACTGCTACTGAAAACGGTGCGCTTAAGTCGTTCATTGGTAATTCGGGTAACGGCTTATGGCAACTTGTTGACGGCAGACTTACTTGGTTAGGTGCTCACGCTCACGATTGGACTGCTCCTTCTTGCGACACGGCAAAAACTTGTTCGATTTGTGGTATAACTAGTGGCGAACCGCTTGGTCATACTGGCGGAAAAGCAACTTGTGAAGTTGGTGCTATTTGTGACGTTTGTGGCGACGTGTATACTGATGCTCTCGGTCATACTGGCGGAAAAGCAACTTGTCAAGAACGTGCAGTATGTTCCGTATGTAACCAACCTTACGGCGACTACGCATCTCACGACTATCAATACGGCTACAATTCAACTACTCACTGGTTGAGATGTTCCGTATGTAAAGACGATTTAGTTTACGGCTCTCACGAACATAGCGATAAAGTTCTTAACAAAGAACCCACTTGTACTGAAGAAGGCGAATATTTATACCTTTGCGAATGCGGTCACTCTATCGTAGAATATATAGATATGATCGACCATTCGTTCGGTGCGTTTATTGACGAAGTACCTGCAACTTGTACGACTACTGGTATTGCTGGTCACTACGTATGTCAAGATTGCGGTTGCAACTTTAATGAATACGGTGTGAAACTTGAAACGATAGTTCTTCCTGTTTCTCACACGTTTAGAACGTATAATCAACCGATTGCTCCCACTTGTACTGAATCTGGTAACTTAGGTCACTATAAGTGTGAAGATTGCGGTAAATACTTTAACTTTGATAAGAACGAAGTAACTTATAACGATATCTTCGTTCCTGCAACCGGCCACGTTCAAGACGGCTCTGGTAGATGTCCGTGTGGCGAAGTTTACGAAGACGTATTCGGCGTGTTTACGATAGATCGCAACGAATCTTCTGCTTATCTTGCAATGAGCGAATATTTCGAAATAATGCAAGTTGGTCACATCGTTCCTTACCAAGATTCGCATCATTGGGGCTGGTCTTTAACTCGTTTCTTCGGCGATAAACCGGGTGCTCCAATTCACATTCTTATTCCGCAAAAGGTTACTTTATATTCACCTGAATACGTTAACGCAAGCGGTCAAACCGTTGCAGCAAAAACTAGCACGGTATCAATATTATCGTTAGGCGCTAACTTATTTAATACTGGAAATAGTGATACTGATACGTACTATTCTAAAGTGCTTAATACCGTTGATAGCGATGGCAATAAGGTAGATACTTTAGAAAGAATGGATGGTTATGCAGCTTATAGTCGAGACGTTGGTAAGTATACTAAGCGTGACGCGTTAGCTGGTAACCCATACGGCGTTGTTATTAAGTCGGTAATTTTACCTGAAGGCCTTATTATGATTAGGTCTAACGCGCTTGCTAACACTGAAATTAAGGAACTCGTTATTCCGAACAGCGTTATCGGTGGGTATCCGTCTAAAGTGGATAATTTACCGACACCTGAAGGTGGAGTATATAACAGGCTTAACTACGACTGGGCGATAACTAACGTTTGCGGTGGCTGTACTCAACTTGAATCAGTTACGATTGGTAGTGGAATTGAAACTTTAGGTGGTTACGCATTCTACGGCTGTAGTAACCTCAAAAAGATTAAATTCGTAACTGAAGATACCGACGGCGACGGCGTTGCCGATAAGGGTGTTAAAGAAATTAGACAAAGGGCGTTTGGTCAAAACGACGGCTTTGCTATCGACCCGACTCAACCTGAAAGCAAAGCGGGTAGAATAGTTCTTCCTGAAACGTTAATTTCTGTCCCTGAAAGTGCAATTGATACGCCTAACGTTAATAAGAAAGTTAGATTGTTTAAAATGTTCTCACCAGAACCTATTTACTTCCTTAATATAACTAAGGAGCAACGTGAAGCGCTTGAGATTCCTGCGTTAATGAGAGATGAAGACACTGGTGAACTTATATTAGATGAAAACGGCAATAAGCTTTACGTAAACGGCGAAATTGTTACTAACCTTGCTCCCAACGGTTTAACTAATTACGGTTATACTGACGGTTGGTGTGGTAACGCTATCATTTACTACAAGGGCGAATGGTATTACGATGAAGACGGTTATGCTCGCGCATACGCTGAAGACGAAATTGTTGATACGGAATGCGATTTTGCTGATTCTTACTACATGATGCTTAACGACGGCACGCTCGTTGGTCTTACTGAAGAAGGTAAAAAACTCACTTCTATAACCGTTCCGTCAAGCATTAACGGCGTTGCAGTTAGAAAGATTGCAACTAACGCGTTCAAGGGCGCAAACGGCCTTACGTCGCTCGTTTTACCGTCGTCCGTAACTACTATTGAAGAATTTGGTTTAGCAGGTCTTAAATCGCTTACGAGCGTTACCGTAACTTCTAACCTTTCTACCATAGGTAGAATGATATTTAGAGATACTACTAACGTTACGAGTCTTACCGTTAAATCGGCAAGTGCTAACGTATCTGATATAGTTATTGCTGGAACTAATGAGATTGCTAATATTTGCAATAATCTCGGTGCGTTCACTTTAGCAGTTAGCGCTTCTAACTACACTTTAACTACTGCAGATGAAGTTTACATTCTTGATAGTTCTAAGTTCGTTTACACTGACGATAACGTACTCGTTGCATATCTTGGAACTTCTACGAATATTACCATTTACGACTTTATCGTTGAAATTGGCGATAGCGTATTTGAAGGTAGAAATATAACTAAGGTAACGATTCCGTCGTCAGTAACGAAGATTGGCGATAGAGCGTTTAAGAACTCTTTAATCACTGAAGTTTCTCTTCCTGAAAACTTAACTTACATTGGCGAAGAAGCCTTCTTTGGAACGGATATTACGTCAATTTCTATCCCGAACGGCGTAACCGCAATCAATAAGGGAACGTTCCAAAACTGTGGTAAACTTAAAGAAATTGAGTGGGGCGGAGTAACCGAAATCGGATACGCTGCATTCGAAGGTTGTTACTTGCTTACGAGCGTTGAAGTTCCTGAAGGCGTAACGTCTATCGGCGATTATGCGTTCTACGGCGACGCGTCTATTAGAACTATTAAACTTCCGTCTACGCTTAAGAATATCGGCAACTATGCGTTTGCAGGCTTGTTATCTATATATAAGATTGACTTTGCAGGCACGATGGCTGATTGGCGTTCGATTAAACTTAACCTCAACAATTGGAATTACCTTTCTAATGAGTTTGAAATTAGATGTGTCGACGGTATCGGCGGTTACCTTGACGTTGAATATTCGGTAGACCTTACTATTGGTCAAAACCATCAAATCAATTACAGCGTTATCGTTAACAAGTACGAACCTACGGAAATCTTCACTTGGTCTTCAAGCGACGAATCGGTTGTTAAGGTTGACAATAATGGTAGACTTACCGCTATCGACGTTGGTACTGCGGTAGTTACCTTGAATTGTAAGTACGGCGTTGGTGTTTGTTACGTAACGGTAACTTACGGTAGCGTAATCCCCGTTCTTAACTTTGAGTACCCCGTTGAAGATAACGACGTGCTTGAAGTTGGTTCAAGTTTCAGCTTAAATCCGTACGTTGCGTTCGGTAGAGTTAAGTTTACAGACGTTGTAGTTGAATATGAAATTGCAAACGAAAACGTTGCTACAATTAACCAAAACGGCGTTATTACGACTCATGCAACCGGAACGACTAAGGTTGTCGCAAGGGGAACTTGGAGAAACTTCTCTGCAAGCGAATATTACACGCTTGAAGTTGAGTTTGATATAACCGTAGTAGGAAAAGTTGCGTTCAAAGTAAACGGCAACCTTCCGTTATATCAATCAGTTTACGCTCCTACGGCTCAAACGATCGGAATGAACGAATTCTCGTTCGTTCCGTCAGTTACCGTTGACGGCTTGGTTTACGTGCCTACGGTTACCTTAAATTACTTAAACGGCGCAACTACTGACGATATCGTGTACGATAAAGTTAACAAAAAGTTAATTGGTTACAAACTCGGTAAAGCGGAAGTAATTCTTTCTTACGATGCGTTCGGTGTTAAATTTATAAATAAATTTATCTTTGAAGTATTGCCGAATACCGTAACGTTTACTGAAGACCTTATCTTCTCTTCCGATACTGGTCTTGCTTACCATAACGGCCAAGTAGTTACTATCGCTGAATACCTTGGAATAGACGATTCTGATATCGTTAGAGCAACCTACGAGGGTGGTGAATTATTCCTTGACGGCGACGGAACGCTTCTTGGTATGACTCAATACATGAACGGCTATAAGTATACTAGTATGTCCGTTTATACTGACACTGCTAAGTATATTATTCCGTTAAAAGTTGCAACGAGAATAATTAGCACTCCTGAAGAATTTATCGATGCCTTCGGTCTTGATAGAAGGGATGGTTACGTTTACAATATCGAACGTCAATCGACTAAGCCTATCGCTCGTCCTGAAGTGACCCTCAACGGTTATTACGTTCTTGCAAACGATATTGATTTTAGTGATTACGTTCTTTATAACAATATGATTGGAACGGTTAACGATAGCGCAAGATTCTTCGCTGGTGTTCTTGATGGTCAAGGTTACGTTATAAGCAACGCTAAAATTGATATGAGACGTTTCAATAGTTCTATTTATTCGCAAGGCTTATTTGGAACTATGACCGAAGATAGCGTTATTAAGAACGTTGCGTTTACGAATCTTAAAGCGTATAGTTCAAGAGCAAGCGATACAGACGTTGGTTTAATTGGCGTACTTGCGTATTCTATGAGCGGTACGTTAGAAAACGTATATATTGAAATTGCTTCTGATACGTTTAACGTATCAGGTCTTGCAAGGAATATATATTCTTCGGCAAACCTTACGAACGTAGTTGTAACTTACGATTATCCCAACTACGTGGATAATGAAACCACTTACTTTGCTATTGCAACTGGTGGTACTGGTAAGCACGCATACGGGTCGGGATCTCTTGCAAAGAACGTTGAAACCACTGCAAAAATGGATAACGTTTACGTTATTTCTCAAGTTCCGATTAGAATGGGAACTAATTCAGGTGGTTCAAAGTTTAACGATACTGCTACTAACCCGATTGCTATCACTTACGGTGAAAACGAAACGGACGTTTACGTCGTTTACGATTACTGGCTTAACAAGGGTATTGCAAATCCCACGGTTGCTAACACTTTAGGCGATAAGACTACCGTTTTAAATAACGTTCGTCGTTATAACACGCTTTCTGATATGGCGGCTGATAAGAGCGAAAGAAACGCTGAAAAAATGCAACAACTTGCTGATAGCGGTTACTGGGTAATTAACACTAATAATGAAATAGTTTGGGCATCTCTTGCCCAAACTTTTTCAAATGGGCACAATTTTAAAGAGCCTACTTGCACAGACCCTAAAACGTGCACCATTTGCGGTCTTACCGAAGGTGAATCTTTAGGTCGTACTCACGAGTGGATAGGCGCAAATTGTACTACCGCTAAAACTTGTTCTTACTGCGGTGACGTTAGTGGGGAAGCGTTAGGTCACGATTGGTCGATGGCAACTTGCACCACGGTTAAAACTTGCAAAACTTGTGGCGTAACCACTGGTGGCGTTGAACATCAATGGGTAGAAGCAACTTGTACCGACCCTAAAACGTGTAAATCGTGCGGTCTTACCGAAGGTAACGCTTTAGGTCACGTTTGGCAAAATTATTGGTGTTCAAGATGTTGGGCAATTGATCCAAGGGATACCGATTTCGTTTTTGCAGGCGATAAAGAAACTATAATCACGACGATTGACGGCGTTAATTACGCTATGCCAAACGCTGCAGGCGTGGTAGATAATTCGTCTTACGGTAGTTTAACGATAGGTGGACAATCGGTATATTATCCGATTATTACGGGCGAACAAAGCAAGTCAAGCGGAACACTCACTCGTTACTATTATCTTCTTGCAGGCGTATCTATAACTGAATATGACGCAAGCAATAAAGTAACGGCAACGTACGATTCCTTAAGTTCCGCAATGCCTTCAACCGTTGCTATTGATTCTAACGGAACCGTTCAGGTTTCGGGCGCGTTCAACGGAAACAAGACTAACCCTTACGTTATAACCACGTATAACGATAAACCCGTGCTTAGCACTACTTATGACGTTTCTTCGTCGGGTAGTGATGCGGCTGCGTCTCAAATAGTATTAAAGTTCACTCACACCGACCATAAGGGCGACGTTTTCGTTTATTACGTTGGCTATAAGTTTGATAAAGTTAGTAAAGAAACTGTTTGTGTAACCGGCGATACTTTAGTAACGCTTGCAGACGGCTCTAAGAAACAAATTCAAGACGTAACATACGAAGATCAACTTCTCGTTTGGGATTTTTATAATGGGAAATACTCGGCTGTTTCTTCTGCAATAATCTTCAATCACGGCTACGATTACAACGCTGTAATCACCCTTAATTTTAGCGACGGAACTCAAGTAAAAGTAGTTAATTTACATCAATTCTTTAGCGCTGATTTAAACAAGTTTGTTAGCATGAATGCTAACAACGTAAGTTCTTTCGTAGGTGGCGATTTCGTTAAGAAAGACGGCGAAGGATACACTGCTGTTAAACTCGTTTCTTACGATATTTCCGAAGAATATATCGACGCTTACGGTATTATTTCAGGCGTTCATTACAACGTTTTAGTTGAAGATATGTTCTCAACCGACTTCCAAGAAAAAGACTACGATTTATTCAATTATTTTGCAGTTGGCGATGGAATGAAATTCGATGAAAAATTGATGCAAGAAGATATTGAAAATTGCGGTGTTTACACCTATGAAGATTTTGCTGATTATCTCACTTACGACGAGTTCGTAGGTTTTAACGTTCAATACTTCAAAATTGCAGTAAATAAGGGCGATTATACGTATGAAGAAATCCTTTCTCTCATTGAAGAATATTTAAAAAATTAAGCAATAAAACTGCTAAAATTTGAGTAAAAATTTCATAAAAAAACGGCTAAGATATACGAAAAACAGCGGGCAAAAACCGCTGTTTTTTTATGTGTAAAATCACGTAATTTGGCAATAAATTTTCAAAAAAACTTAAAATAATTCGTAAATATCATTGACAAGCATAATATTATATATTATAATTAGTGCGTATCGGTGTTTCCTTTGGGGGAATTCTACCCTTTAACATAAATGTTAAGAAACGTCGCTATAATATTAATTACGTTTTTCATCGCTCAAACGCTCATCGCGTTAAAACTAATCTGACTCCAACTATAAAGTGGGCGCTGAAAAACTTCAAGAACATGTTTTAGGAGGAATAAACATGAAAAAATCTTACTTAGCCCCGTCAATCCAAGTTGTATCGTACAACGTGGTAGACATCGTAACCACGTCAACTGCTCTTGACTACGCGCACGTTAAAGAAAGTTGGCTTGAAAGCGATTGGCTTAACTAAGGGGGGATTGAAATGAAATTATCTATCAAGTCTATTTCATTAAAAGTTCTTGCCCTTGTTCTCGCTGTTTGTGCAGGCGTTGCAGTTTACTCGTTTGCAAACGCTAACGGCGTAGTTAAGGCAGATGAACCCGTAGCGTCGTTTGCTCTTACGGAAGGCGCTTCTATCCGTGATGCAAAAGATGAAGAAACGGGCGAAACGTACTTTGGTTTAGGTTTTGAAACCACTGTAAACACCCAATGGCTTACTGAAAATAACGCAAGTAGGTATTCTTTTGGTACGCTTATTTTCCCCACCGTTTTAAACGACAGGGTAAATACTTTCAGTACTGATAAGAGCGTTGCAACTAACGCAAATGAAAACTTTGCTGTTAACTTCAATGCAACGGATTACGCTCATGCGACTGCAGGTTTCACTTATCGTTCAACTATCGTTTTTGATAGAAAATACATAACTGACCTTATCAAAGTCGTATACGGCAAGGAAAATCCGACTGAAGACGAAATTGACATCGTACTTGAAAATTTATATGCGATGGAAATGACTGCCGTTTCTTACGTTCAATATAAGGACGCTGAAGGAAACGACGTTCTCGTTTACACTAACGCATACGCAACGAGCATGCTCAAAGTTGCTATCCGTCTTGCAAGCGATGAAACGTGGGGAGAAAAGGCTAAAGATTATATCAAGGGCGAAGTTACTTTCGGCGATGCGTACGTTTCCGCTGAAGATAACGTTTTAGTCGTTGACGGTTACAAAGATTTTGATGCTTCTAAGTATGAAACCGTTATCGTAGGTAACACTAACCTTGTTTCGGGTAGTGGTTATTCGTTCGTTGAAGGCGCTCTCGTTCTCAACGCATCTATCGTTAGCGCAAATCTTGGTTCTTACGCTGAACTTTATTTCGTTGACGATGAGTCGGGTGACGTTGTCGTTCTTAACGTTTTATACGTAAACAAAGCGTTAAAGACCGCTCAAGAAGTTGAACAAGCATTCGACTACGGCGATCAAATAGTTGGCGAACATTTTGGAAAAAACGATAAATCTTACGTTCTCGCTAACGATATCGATATGACTGGCGTTACTATGAGCAATAGAATGATTTCTGCTGGCAATACTATCACAACGTACGTTGACGATGGTAATGGTGGATATACTATTGATAAGGTTACTTCCGTTGCATCTGACTATGGTTTTGCCGGTATTTTCGACGGTCGTGGATATGCAATCTCCAACGTAACTGTTTCATTGGTTAACTGGTCTTTAGGTCAACACGTTGTTGATGAAACTGGTAAAAAGAGTTGGATAAACGGTCAAGCGCAAGGTTTCTTCGCTAGCGTTCGTCCTGAAGGCGAAATTAGAAACGTGGCGTTTATTAACGTTTACGGTGATGGTGCGATAAACCAAAACTTCGGTATAAACGGTCTTTTAGGTAATGCTATGAACGGTACGCTTGAAAACGTTTACTTTGAAGCAAGCGTTAACACTCTTAGTGCTCGTGGACCTTTCGCTAACTATAGTAACGATGCAGTTGTTAAAAACGTAGTTGTTAACTTCCCCAAGCCCGAAGGTTATACTATTGAATCTGGCCTTGAATTAGCGGCTAAACCCACTGGCGGTTATTACGATATTTACGCTTACGGTTATGGCGCAATGTCGGGTGCTACTAGTCCTTTAAATAGGAATACTGACTATGAAAACGTAATCGTAGTTTCTCCGATGCCTATTAACCTTTATAAGAACGCAGGTTCTGGTTATGCTGGTATCACTAACGTAACTTACGCTGAAAACGAAACTGACCTTAGAGTGTTATTCGATTACGCTGAAGGTACTACTATTGCCGAAGCTATTGAAGCTGAAAAAGGTTTAGCTGCAAACTATAAGAAGACTTACCAAATTGCAGGTATCCGTCGTTACGATAATTTATATTCGGCTGCTGCTGATACTAATTACGTTCAAAAACTCGTTGATACCGGTTACTTTAAGATTGCTGAAGATCAAGTAATTTGGCACAATCAAAGAGCGTACGTTACGGTTGACGAGCCGGTTGAGTATGACGATGCTGAAGGCAAGTTCATAACCACTTCTTTAAGTGATAAAGAAATTACGGGTGTCAGTGTAGACGGCGTTAAACTCGTTCCTAACGTTGATTACACTATCGTTGATGGCGAAATTAACTTTGTTAACGTTCCTGATAAAACTAACCAAACTCATGCTAGCCAAATCACTGTATTTGAATTTGAAACTAAAGACGTTGTTTACGTTTACGACAACGTAACTTATTGGACTTCGATTATCGATACGGCAACTGAACTTAAAGAAGCGCTCGATATTTCTTACGAAGTTATTACCGGTGTTCAAGGAACTACTAACTATGGTTTCTTTAAACTTAGCCGAGATATTGATATGGAAGGCGTTAAGTTTAACTATACTGGTTATACTTCTACGGTTAAAAACCAAAACTATGAAACTGGTTTCGCAGGTGTGTTTGATGGTTGTGGCCATGCAATTATGAATGCAAACCCCGGTAGATACGGTTTATTCGGTAACTTCACGATTGGTGGTTCTAACTATCCTATGGAAGCAACCGTAGTTAGAAACCTTGCAGTTACTAACTTCACTTGTGAATCAAGTACGGCTGCAAACAGTTTTGGTTCTGTATTTGGTAGATACGCAAACTGTAACGGTAAAACGATTTTATTTGAAAACATTTACGTTTCTTACGCTGATAACAGCCCTGTAAACGGTTTACTTGCGTTCGCAAATAAAGTAACGATGAACAACGTGTTAGTTGACACTAATGGTAACACCGTTGCTCCTGGTAACGTTTTAGCAGGCGCTGAATACGGCCCTGCCGTTGCTGGTAAGGCAATTGCATGGAATAACAGTGAATATAACGACGGTGGCGCATTATTCCCGAACACTCGTTTCTTTACCCCCTCTGGCGTAACTACTGCTAACATTAATAACGTTGTAACCTTCGGTAAAGTTCCCGTTATTTATCAATGGGCTTATAGTTCCAACTACAATAACTTCTGGGTATACGATGAAACTAATGGTTGGGCTAAGAGAAACAGCGGTACTCTTGAACCGTACACTCCGAGTGAAACCTACTACGGTTTTGCTGGTAACCAACAATACGGTGATATCCCGATGATGACTGGTATGAAGGCAGGCTTTGCAACTCTTGTTAATGAAAACATGAGCAAGATTACTATTGCAAGCAACAAGTCTCCTTCTAACGCGTTCCCTGGTTACGTATGTACTACTTGTGGCGAAACCTTCTCGCTTAACGCAGGTACTTGTGATAAGTGCTCGGTAGCGCTTTCTTACTTTGCTAACCTTTGGACTACTCCTTGGTCGTTCACTTGGGAACTTTTAGACGTTCAAGCGCACGAAAACACTATTGAAAACAGTGTTTATAAAAATGGTACGTACGTGCTCGCGGGCGTATCTAAATATAGTACGGCAAGTGAAATGTCTTCTGCATACACTGCTAATAAAGACGTATTTGCATCCTTTATCAACGAAGAAACTGGTAACGGAATGTGGAAGATATCTGATACCGGCGTTCTTATGTGGCACGATGATGATGTTAACCACGACTGTGCGTTCAGTGAACCCACTTGTACGGCTCCCGCAACTTGTGAATTCTGCGGAAAGACTGAAGGTGAACCTCTTGGCCACAACTTCGTTGGCGATTGGGCATCTAATAACGATGGCACTCACTACAAAGTATGTTCAAGAGATGATAGCCATATCTTAACAGAAGATTGCTCTTACGACCTTGAAATTGTGTCGGAAGAAACTTTAAAAGAAGAAGGCGGAATTGCTAAGCACCCCGTTTACTATAAGTCTTGTGAATGTGGTCACGTAAGCGATACTGAAACTTTTGAAGATAAAGATGCCGTTATCGTAATTGATACTGCTATGGATTACGATGCATCAAGCGGTCAATTGTTTACAATCTTATTAAGCGGTATTGGTGTGGATAGTGCTACCCTTGATGGAAATGCTCTTACGTTATCTATAGATAACGATAAAAACGTTTACTTGTTCAAGGATGCTCCCGTTTACAACAACCATTATAATTACCAAAACGTAATTATTAGAGTTGTTTCTGGCGAATATACTTATGATTTCACTAACGTAACTTACTGGACTATGATTATCAACGACGGTGCTGAACTTAAAGCCGCTCTTGATATTGACTATTCAGTAGCTCCGCATAACTACGGGTTCTATAAACTTGGTAACGATATCGTTATTGATAAGAATAATCCTATAACTTTCGATTACGTTGGTTATAGCACGGTAATTAAGAACAGATTTAGTGCGGGTGGTTTCGCAGGTGTGTTTGACGGTGCTGGCCATACTATTGACTTTAATAAGACTTGGCTTGGCTCTACTGCAAGATCTAACGGCTTATTCGGTAACTTTAACACCGGTGGTGGTACTGCAGATATAACTATGGGTGATATCATCGTTAGAGATTTAGCAATCGTTAACGTTTCTGTTGGTGGTGCACCGAGTACCTTATTATTAGGTAAATATGGTAAGAATCACCATACTGCTGGACATAAGTCAGTTGTAATTGAAAACCTTTACGTTAACTCTTTCGGTGACGTACCTGGTGGTTTATTCAACGATATTGGTACTGACGTTAAGCTTAATAACGTATTCATCGACTTAGATGGTCAAAATTCTAACACTGGTTACGCTTCAGCTGTTCTTACTCAAATCTTAAGAACTACTGACTCTTACCTTGAAACTAATATTACTAACTTCGTAACTTTAGGTAACTCACTTAAGACTAACCTTGCAGGTTCTGCAAGAAGAGCGCCTGCTGCGTCTGCTTACTATAAAACTATTAAATCAACCGCTAACGGTGACGGAACTTACACTCATAAGGCTACTCACGGTGGTTGGGGTACTGGTAACACCTATGGTGCAGAATACTACTACGCTTACGCTGGTGGTAACCAAGAATATGGTAACATTGAACTTGTTCAAGGTTTAAAACCTGAGTTTGCTGAAATTGCTAAGACTGTTGCAAATTCTTCAACTGCAATTGCAGGTTATTACTGTGCAACTTGTGGCGATACCTTCTCTAAAGAAGCAGGCACTTGTGCTAAGTGTTCAGTAGATCTTACTTATAATGCTAACCTTTGGAGCGTTGCTCAAGCATACGTTTTAGGTTACACTAAACTTTCTGAAGTTGATAATAGTTTAGTTCACAGTGGTGCAAACGGCGAACTCGTATTACCTGGCGCGTACGCATATTATAGCGCTACTGAAATGAGAGACGCTGGTCTTGCTAATGCGTTTGAATCTTTCACTGGCGAAGCTGGTAACGGATATTGGACTGTATACGGCGACGGTATGCTTAAGTGGCACAGTGTTGAATATAAACACACTTGTACGGGTGCTCCCGCAACTTGTGAAGAATCGTCAGTATGTACTATTTGTGGTGAAGAAATTGCTGCGGCACTTGGCCACGAATATTCTGACAATTTAATTTCTTTCAATGATGGTAACCATAGAAGAGTATGTACGAGAGATCCTAACCACGTGTTAGAAGAACAATGTACTTACGATAGATATATTGAAAGCGAGGATTATTTAGTATCTGAAGCAACTATTGGTCAAAACGCAATTTACAAAGTATCTTGCGCGTGCGGTCACGGCAGTCAAACTGATACGTTCGAAGCGGCATCTGCTGACTTAACGTTTGATTACGTTGTTGATTACGACGTGTTTACCGGCGCTCTTATGTCAACCGCGCTTAGTGACGTTGTTATTGATAAAGTTTTAGTTGGTAATATTGAACTTAACGTTGGTAACGGTGGTTTATCGTTCGATAGCGATATGAAACTTCATATTCTTACTCCTAACGATAAAGATAATTCATTAACGAACGCAGTTCCGTATATGAACAACCTTATTTCTGCAAGTAACGTAATTACGGTAACCGTTTATAGTAGCAATGCAATTTATAGATTTACTAACGTTGAATATAGCACGATGGTAATTCACTCTGCATCTCAACTTAAAATTGCTCTTGATTACGATTATTCTAAAGAAAATAAGAACAACTTTGGTTTCTATAAACTCGGCAATAGCATTGATATCGGCGATGATTGGACTAAGTTTGATTATAGCGACTTAAAGTCTGCAGTAAGTGCTTGGAACGGTCTTAGCGCGGATGCTGGTTTCGCTGGTATCTTTGATGGTAACGGTTATACGATTGACTTTAATAATAAGGGCGCAGGCGATTTTGGTATCTTCGGTGCATTCGGTACCGGCGCTCAAGTTTATATCAAGAAACCTGCAACGGTTAAGAACCTTGCTATCGTTGAATATCAAAACAACTGGAAACCGGTTCTTGCTCAATTCAGTACTATTCACACTTATAATAATGGTGCTCTCTTTGAAAACCTTTACGTAACTTGGGGTGTTGAAGCAGTTCAATCTGGTTTAATCCTTGAATCCAACGGTAAAACTAAGTACAATAACATCGTTGTTAATATTGAAAACAATAAGCAATACGGCAGTCCTTACGCTGAATATGCAAGCAAGGCTGTTTACGGCGACGAAATTACCGATAAGACTTTACATGTTGGCGATTATTACGGCGCAACGTTAATTTATAACTTACGTCGTGGTAGCGCATTGATGGACGAACAAGTAACTAACTTCATCTCTCTTGGTAAGGGTGGTCTTTCTAAGTATTATTCTCACGGCTCAGACCTTAGATACTACTTCTACTCAGTTGATAACGGTAACGGTACTTATACTCATACCGTTAGAAACGGTGGTTGGTCTGGTACTCCGCTTTATACTAGTGCAATGTACGCTTACGCTGGCAACCAAGAATATGGTGATCAACCTATTCCTACTGGTATGAAGCCTGGCTTTGCAGCGATTGCTAATACTCACCCTGGCACTATTGGTAAGGTAACTACTATTAATAACGTTTATACTACTGCTATTCCTGGTTATTACTGTGCAGTTTGTGGCGATACCTTCTCCCTTACTGAAGGAACTTGTTGTGAAACGGCTCTTACTTACGCTGCTGACCTTTGGAAACAACCCATTGCATTCACTTGGAAGTCAACTAAACTTTCTGAGGTTGACAACTCTAAAGTTGCTACGACTGGTGAAATGGTATTCCATGGTGCGTCTAAGTACGATAATACCGCTGAAATGCAAGACGCTTACGCTACTGATAACACTATCTTCGATTCCTTCACTGGTGAAACTGGTAACGGATTATGGACGGTTGTTGACGGTAAACTCACTTGGGTAGGCTCAAAAGTATCACACGTTCACACTTGGAAAGATGCAACTTGCACAGAAGCGAAAGTTTGTGTGTTATGTGGCGACGTTGAAGGCGAACCTTTAGGTCACGACGGCGTTGGCACTAATTGTGATCGTTGTGGAATTCATATTAGAGATTATGCGTTGTTATTCGCCGTTTCAAACGGCGAAGCAACCTTAACAGGTTTTGAAGGCGTTGCTAACGAATTAGAACTTCCTTCAACCTATAATGGTAATAACGTAACCGCTATTGGCGATAACGCGTTCTCTAATTGTACGTCACTTACAAGCATAGTAATTCCTGGTACTGTAACTTCTATTGGCGATAATGCATTCTTTGGTTGCACGGCGTTAGAAGCCGTATACTACGGTAACACTGCTGACCAATGGGCATTAGTTTCTATCGGTAGCGGTAACGAAGCGTTCGTAGGGTTAGGTTGCTACGTTGAAAATCAATATTCTTCAGTAGCATTCTTCGGTGATAGTATAACTCAAGGTTATGGCGATAACTGCCAACTTACAGATAACAACTACGTAAACGAACTTACTGAAATGATGGATTTAGACGTTAGCATTAACAATGGTTTAAGTAGTACTACTTTCTGTGTATCAAGTTTATCTGGCTCAGTTTACGATCGTTTTAAATACTCGTCAAAATTTGAACAAAATGGCGAAGCCGTTGAAGTAGTTCTTATTATGGCTGGTGTTAACGACTTTAATAGAGCAACTGAAACTCACTATGGTCTTGGAACCTTCTTATGTGACGATAATAAAACTATTTATGGTTCTGCAAAAACTTGGTGCGAAAAGATTCTTGAATACAAGTCTATGGCTAAATATGCAAACACTCGTTTCATTATTTGTACGCCTACCATCACTTCTTGGAACGACTCTATGGGTTCAAGGGGGGATTACAGTCCGACTGTAACCAACCTTCAAGGTATCACGCTTCGTCAAATGTGTGAAGCAATGATTGAAACTTGCGAATATTACGGCGTTGAAGTGTTCGACATGAACATTGAAAGCGGTATTTATTGGAATAGCGCAGAAGATAACACCGTTGATATTTATTTCGGCGATGGTATTCACCCGGGTGATGCTGGTCACTATCAAATTGCAACCGTATTGTATAATCACTTAAAATATACATACGTTGAAGCCTAAAGCGATATAAACAATAAAAAATACTACGGATTTTCCGTAGTATTTTTTTGTTTAAGTCGTTATTTTAGGCATTATGCTTCGTTCTGCTCCGCTTTGCTCACTCGTGTACGATAAGTACATCTCCTATCGCAAATGCTCACACGCCTGGGGCAATACGGAATAATTCGCAAAATGCCTACAAGGGCGGAAATTTAAGCGTCTTTCAACAAATGCTCGTTTGTAGTATTTGTATACGACTGCAGTCGCCTTTGTCAAAATCCACTTAAATTAACGCCCTTGTAGGTGCGAAGCAATTTTGAGATAAGGATTTTGCATTTAGGCAAGGCAAAGCACGAAGATAATGGTAAACCCCATTTTCAATGTGGTTTAACGAAGCGTAAAGGCAAAAGGGTAGTTCAAAATCATTTTACGGACTATTCCGTATTGCCCAATACCCAAACTAACGCCTTATTTAATGCGTGTTATGATTTTTACTATCGCAAAAAGTTGCGGATAATTTTTCTATATATGAAACAAATTCACAACTTTTTTCTAATAAAATCGACAAAAATCCCCGTTTTTCTCAAAAGTTAACTAAAAGTTAACTTTAGTATGATTAAATTATAGTGGAAGAATGTTATAGGCGCATTATGCCGTTTTATATAACTGCATTTTTGGAGAATTATTGTGAATTTTATTAACGCTCAAACTTTTAAAAGTATGTTAATAGCAGGCGCTAACGAACTTAGCGCTAATATCAAAATCGTTAACGAACTCAACGTGTTCCCCGTTCCTGACGGAGATACGGGCTTTAATATGCTTAAAACCGTTGAAGGTGGTATTTTAAAAATTAACGACTATCAAGGCGATAGCGTTTCGGAAGTCGCTTCGCTTTTTGCAAGCGGTGCTTTACTTGGCGCAAGGGGAAACTCGGGCGTTATACTTTCGCAAATGTTTAAGGGCGTTGCGAACGGCTTAAAAGGCGTTAAAGATGCTTCGGTTGCTCATTTGAAGCACGCGTTTAACGAAGGTATCAAATGCTCATATTCGGCAGTTCAAAACCCCGTTGAAGGAACTATTCTTACCGTGTTCCGTATGGCGACTGAAAACGCATGCGCAAACGTTAGTGACGATGCGAGCATTGAAGAGTTTATTAAAACTCATTTTGAAAACGCGTCTAAGGTGTTAGTTCAAACTAAAGAAATGCTTCCCGTGTTAAAGGAGTCGGACGTTGTTGATAGTGGTGGCGCAGGCTACGTTTATATCGTTGACGGTTGGCTTAAAATGCTCACTGGCGAAGAAATAGCCGTTACGTTTGACGCGCCCGATGATGAAACCACTTCTATTGATTTATCCCTATTCACAAGCGATAGCGTTTTAACTTACGGCTACTGCACGGAATTTTTATTAAGGCTTCAAAATTCTAAGGTTGACGTTGAGTCTTTTGACGAAAAGATAATCGTTTCCGAACTTGAAAGTTTGGGTGGTGATAGTATCGTTGCTTTCAAAACTGAAGATATAATTAAAATTCACGTTCATATCAAAACCCCTGGCGACGTGTTAAACGTTTGCCAACGTTACGGAGAGTTTTTAACCTTAAAAATTGAAAATATGACGCTTCAACACAATGAAGTTAAGAAGAAAACCCCGTCTAAAAAAGTTGGCGTTGTTGCGGTTGCTTCGGGCAACGGCTTTAAAGAACTCTTTACCGAACTTGGGGCGGACGTTATCGTTGACGGTGGCCAAACGGCAAACCCGTCAACTCAAGATTTTATTCGCGCGTTTGATGAAGTGAATGCTGAAAGCATTTTAGTTCTTCCTAACAACTCGAACGTTATTCTTACGGCGCTTCAATCGGCAAAAATGTATGAAGGCGCTAAAGTTTACGTCGTTTCCACTAAAACTTTACAGCAAGGTTACGTTGCTTTATCGCTCGTTAACACTGAAGCGGAAGATTTATCACAGCACGTTGAAGAGATTGAAGAAATGCTTTTGGGCGTCGTTGGAATTGACGTTACTTACGCCGTTAGAAACGCCACCGTTGATGGTAAAACGGTAAAGCAAGGCGATTTTATGGGTATCTCGGGCAAGAATTTACTTTCTACCGCCGTTGATAAGGTAACCGCGGGAATATCTGCTATCAAGGCGGTTTCCGACCTTGAAGATAAAGAGCTTTTAACCGTATTTATCGGCGCTGACGTAACTGACGACGAGCGTGAAACTTTTGAAGAAAGAGTTGCTCAAGAATTCCCAGACCTTGAGTACACTCCCTACGATGGTGGGCAAGAAGTGTATTCTTTCCTTATTTGCATCGAATAATTCTTAAGTCGCTATTTGCTTCGTTATACTGTGTTACTGCGACTTTTTAACACTTCGATAACCAACAAGGTTAATCTCAGCGTTAAAAAATCTTGTGCCTTGTCTAACTTGCAACTAACGCTTAAAAATCACTCTACGAACACGTAAAAAATTTCAATTCAAAAGGTGAAAAGTATGAACAAAAGACTTGTTGCTTGCACGTCTACTGGTTGCATTGAGTACGCACCCGATAGATATAAAAATTTAGGGATAGACATCATTAGAATTCATATGTTTTTTAAAGGAAACGAGTATCTTGAAGGTTTAGACCTTGATCCCGTTGAGTTCTATAACGAACTCGAAACCTTGAAAAACCCTAAAGATAATCTTCCGCATACCGATATGCCAACGGTTGAAGAACTTAAAAGTTTTTACCAAAGCGCTATTGATAGGGGGTACGACGAAGTTATTATAGTTTGCATTTCTTCTGCGCTCGGCGGAACTTACAACCTTGTTAAACTCGTTGGCGAAGATTATAAAGATAAACTTAAAATAACCGTTATCGATAGTAAAATCACTTGCTTTGGCGAAGGATTGCTTGCAGTTAACATTCAAAAAATGGTTAACGACGGCGTTCCTACCGATAAGATTTTAGAAGAAATCAATTGGCAAATTGAACGCCAACAGTTCGTTGGGGTTGACGGAAAACTTGATTATCTTATTTATAACGGCCGTCTTAAAGGCGGTAAAGCGCTCATGGGCAAGATGCTCAGTATTTGCCCGCTCATTCATTTTAAGGATGGCGAAATCGTTACCTTAAAAACTGTTAGAACGCAAAAGAAAGCCCTTCACGCTACTTGTGAAGAAATCAAGCGTTTACTTGAGGGTTATTCCCCTGAAGAATACCTTATGTGGCATATTTACACTGGCACTTCCGTTCTTGACGAACTTATTGAAATCGAAAAAGAATACGGTATCAAGTGTAATCACGAAGACGTTATTATGTCGCCCGTATCAGGCTGTCATAACGGACCTTGGCTTGCAGGCTACGGCTTGAGTTTTATTCGTCGCGAAGACGAGCAATTATAAAAAATTTAAGGAGACAAAATATGAGTAAAAGACTCGTTGTTGGAACAAGTTGCGGTAGTTTATACCTTGCGCCTGAAAGATATCAAGATAAAGAAATTAAAATTATTCCTATGGGCTTAATTTTCAAAGGTGTTGAACATAGAGAAACGACCGTTGATCCCGTTGCTTACTATAAAGAACTTGAAACCCTTAAAAACCCAAAAGAAAATCTTCCGCGTTCCGCTATGCCTAAAATGGAAGACATTATAGAAATTTTTGATTATGCGGTAGAAAATAAGTATGACGAAATGATTATCGTATGTTTAAGTTCGTACTTATCGGGAACTTATTCGCTTTTACAAAACTTTGCAAAAGACTATGAAGATAAAATCAAAGTTACCGTTGTTGACAGTAAAATCTGTTTCTTCCCCGAAGGTTATTTATGCTGGTTAGCGAAAAAACTCGTTGATAAAGGCGTTCCTACCGAAGAAATCATTAAAGAACTCGAATGGGTTAAAAAGACCCAACAAATTATGGGTATTGACGCTAAACTCGATTACCTTATTTACAACGGCCGTCTTAAAGGTGGTAAGGCGTTTATGGGTAAAATGCTTCAAATTTGTCCGCTCGTTGGGTTTGACCGTGACGGGGTTTTAAATTCTATTAGAACTGTTAGAACTCCTAAGAAAGCCCTTCACGAACTTTGCAAAGAAATTCTTCCCATTATTGGCGATAGAAACCCTGAAGATTATCTTCTTTACCACGTTTACACCGGCGAAGATACTCTTAACGACCTTAAAGAAATCGAAAAAGAATACAACATTAAAGTTAACCATGAAGACGTTATGGTTTCCCCAGCCCCCGGTTCTGCGAACGGCCCGTGGCTTGCTGGTTACGGCTTGAGTTTTATCCGTCGTGAAGACGAACCCTTAGAATAAAGCCTTATTTTAGGCATTATACTGCGTTACTGCAAAGCCAATAGACTTCGATGACCACCAAGGTCAATCTCAGCCTATCGTCTTTGCGAGCCTTGTCTAATACCTAAACTAAGTCTTTATTTTAGGCATTATACTGCGTTCTGTTCCGCTTTGCTCACTCGTGTACGATAAGTACATCTCCTTTCGCAAATGCTCGCACGCCTTGCCTAACACCTAAACTAAGTCTTTATTTTAGGCGTTATGTTGCGTTACTGTAACGGTATTGCGACCTTCAGAACCAACAAGGTTAGTTCAGCCCATAAACTTATTATACTTAAGCAAACTTATACGTAACAATTACTAGAAATTTTATGATAACTATTAAACAAGTACTTACTAAAAAAGACCAAAAGGAATTCGTTAAATTCCCATTAAAACTATATAAAAACAATCCGTATTTCGTTCCACCGATATATGCTGACGAACTTAAGATTTTTACCGATAAAAACGCTTACCTTAAAACTTGCGACCAAGTGTTTTTTCTTGCCGAGAAGGATGGGGAAATCGTTGGCCGTATTCAAGGCATAGTTCAAAAAGTTTATAACGAAGTAAACGGTGAAAAGAGAATTAGATTTTCACGCTTTGATTGTATTGACGATAAGAACGTTTCTTCGGTACTATTTAAAGCGCTTGAAGAGTACGCTATCTCAAACGGATTAGATACCGTTTGCGGTCCGCTCGGTTATAGCGATTTAGAACGCGAAGGGCTTTTAATCGAAGGCTTTGAAGAACTTTCTACTTACGAAGAGCAATATAACTATTCCTATTATCAAGACCATATTGAAAGTTTAGGTTACGAAAAAGAAGTTGATTGGCTTGAATATCAATTAACTCTTCCCGACGAACCTAACGAAAAACTCAAAAGGGTTTCCGACCACGCGCTTAGGCTTTCAAATCTTCATCTTGCCGACTTTAGCGGTATGACTAACGCGCAAATCGTGGATAAGTACAAAGACGGTATATTCTATTGCATCGACGAGTGCTATAAGCATTTGTACGGCACCGTTCCTTTTGATAAAGACGTTGTTGAACAAGTCGTTGAAGGTTTTAAACTCGTTATAAATAAAAACCTTTTAATAGTAGTTCTTGATAAGGACGAAAACGTGGTCGCGTTTGCGCTCGCGTTGCCGTCGCTTTCTAAGGCTTTACAAAAGAGTGGTGGAAGATTAACCGTTCCAACGATTTTTAGGCTTTTAAAGGCTATTAAAAAGCCCGAAATTATAGATATGGCATTGATAGGCGTATTGCCGAAATATCAAGCGAAAGGCGTTAACTCTATTGCGTTACAAGGGCTTGTTGATATTTTCAACAAAGGCAATATTAAATACTGTGAAAGCAACTTAAACTTAGAGTCTAACGTTCAAGTTCAGTCGCAATGGAAATACTTTAACTATCGCCAACACAAGCGCAGGCGTGCATTTGTTAAAACACTCAATAAAAATCCCGAATAATTCGGGATTTTTTTATTTTTCTATGGAAATATTAAAAAGTTTTTGGTATAATGAAATAGTTAAAGGAGAATGTTATGAATTACACTATTAAAAACGATAAATTTAATTTTAGTTTTGATAATTTAGGTTACGTTACCGAATTTTCTTTCGGTGGGGAAAACGTT
Source organism: Christensenellaceae bacterium (assembly GCA_045637965.1). Taxonomy (GTDB): domain Bacteria; phylum Bacillota; class Clostridia; order Christensenellales; family Borkfalkiaceae; genus HGM11412. The sequence goes on from JAZUAK010000005.1 coordinate 34,728, forward strand.
TGCAAAAAGACCCCGATTTCAGTTTTAATTAAAAATGATAAAACCGAAAGTTACCCCGTATCAGCAAGTTTAGTGGATAATATTATAACCGTTAAATTCGAATGCGGAATTGAAATTACGCTTGCAGTTAAAGAATACAGCGAGTTTATAACTTTCACTTTAAATTCTACGAATAGTGAAGATTTTCACGCAGTTAAATTTATTAACGTTGAAGTTGATATAGATTACGATAACGAAGAAAAAAATCCCGATGCGCTTTCCGCGTGCTTAATCTCGCTTACTTTAGCAACTCACATGCAAGAGCACTCTGGTAAAAACGAAAAACTCGGCGCAACGGCTTACACTCATATTGGTATTGCGGGTAACAAGAGAAGCCCGTATAAGCCCGCTTGTGCGATAATTCTTTGCAAGAATAAAGACCTTATCCGCATTGAGCGTGACGTGTTAGAGATTATTCCAAAGGGTGAACTTCCTATTTCTAAGCGTGGTGGTCCTTACGCTATGAACGCAAAAGAGAGTGCTAAAAAAACTTACACTCTTCATTGGACTGTTATAAATAAAGAAAACTTTAAAGAACAAGTAGAGTATTTTAGAAGTTACGGTATCGAGCAAATAAACATTCATAACGCTGGTATTTATTCCGCTGGTTCGTGCGATATTATGAAGTCTGCATACCCAGGTGGGCTTGAAGAGTTTAAAGAAATAACTCAAATGTTAAAGGCGGAGGGTTTTGAACTTGGTTTCCACCCGTACGTATTTTTCATTAATCCTAACGATAAGTACGTAACACCCGTTCCGCACGACGATATTGACGTTTTAAGGGAATTTACTTTAAAAGAAGATATTGGCATTGACGATACTGAAATTTTCACGGTAGAACGCCTTGACGGAGTTACGCCTTTCTTAGCGTACGTATTTTTAAACTCTCAAACTTTAAGAATTGACGACGAACTTGTAAAATTTAAAGCGGTTGACGAATCGGGAAGATTTTATCAAGTTGAGCGTGGCGTTCTTGGAACTAAGGTTAGCGAACATAAAAAGGGTGCGAAGATTAGTCAATACAAAGAGTATTTCTTCCACTATCTTGCAAAAGCGGGTTCGGAACTTTTCTATCAAATTGCAAGAAATATGGCAAAACTCTATAACGAGATAGGATTTGATTCTATTTATTTTGATGCGTTTGACGGGGCTGCGCAACTTGACGGCGAAGATTACGCTTGGTATCACGCAATGGATTTCGCTCGCGAATTCTTTGCTTATATCGACCACGACCCAACTTTTGATGCTTGCCACAATATGCAGTATACTAGCACTTGGTTTATTCGTTCGCGTTTTGGTGCGGTGGATAGAGAAAAGATAGCGTATAACGATTATAAAGAATCGCAAATGCATTACAATAAGAAAGTTGCAAGAAGAATGGGCGTTACGGAAGAGTACGGTTGGCTTGAACTTTATCCTGAAAGTCCGCGTTCTGATTATTACTTGCAACTTATGCCACAAAGAAAGGAAAACTTTGCATTCTTATACGGCAAGATTATGGCGACGGACGGTTGCACTACCTACTTAGAAGTGGTTCCTAAAAAACAAACCATTCCCGCGGTTTTAGAGTATCGTGACGTAATTAAAGAGTACACGGATTATAAAAACTCTCACGAACTTTCAGAAGAGTCAAAAGACTATTTGCAAGGCAATAGGGCGGAATGCTTGATAGATAACGGCGTTTTAAAGAAGGCAAGTTTCAACGTTTATCGTTTTGAACACCCCGATAAAGTTAACAAAATCGTTAACAAGTTCGATGAGCAAAAACCCTTCATCCGCTTAGAAAATCTTTACTCGGCAAAAGATTACGAAAGTGACGGCATCGTTATTCACGACGGCTGTGTTTTATCAAACGGCTCTGACTTAAAGAGCGTATTCCCCGAAACCGACTTATCTAAACATTTAGGTTTAGGCGTTTGGGTAAAAGGCGATAACGGTGGCGGGCTTGTTGAATTTACGATAGGCTTATTAAAAGGCAATACCCCCGCTCGTGGCACGATGTATATAAGAAACGACTTTACGGGTTGGAGATATTTTGCACTCGTTGAACATCAACAAGGCGACGAAAGAGAAATTCCCGTTGAAGAAGTTGATAACACCACTTATACTACTCTTCAAAAATATTACGGCTACTATATCGCGACTATTGACTATACGAGAATTGAAACTTTCTATATCAACTATCGCGGTGGCGGTACGGTTGAACTTAAGCCTATCAAAGCAGTTGGTTACGAAGAAAGAACGCTCGTGAACCCAACGTTAATTATAAACGGCGAACGCATAACCTTTAACGCAACGCTAAATTCTACCGATACTTTAGAGTGTGATTACGACGGAAACGTTAGAGTAATCGACAAGCGTTTCAACGTTCTTAGTACCTTCAAGTTAGATAAAGAACTTCCCGTTTTAAAAAGTGGCGAAAATATTGCTACCTTTGAAAGTGATAGCGAAATGCAAACTCGCGTGAGATTAACCGTTGGTTTACTTGGCGAAAATTTAGACTAATTAAAAAACGCTCCCTTGTCGGAGCGTTTTTGTATTGACTATTTTTAATATATATATTAAAATATAATTAAAGTTATATTGGGGCGGTATTGCTATGAGAATTTTGGGGATTGACCCTGGGCTTGCAACTGTTGGCTGGGGCGTAATAGACGTTGAAAGGGGTAAACCCAAAGTCGTTTCGTACGGCGTTATATTAACGCCTAAGGAAAAGAAACTTCCCGAAAGGCTTCAAATTATCGAAGAAGATATAAAGAGTATAATTGAAAAGTACAAGCCAAACGAAATTGCGCTTGAAGAACTCTTTTTCAATAGCAACGTAACCACCGCCATTAACGTTGCTCAAGCGCGCGGTGTAATACTCGTTACCGCGGTTAAGGGTTGCGGTGGTAAACTTTACGAATACACGCCACTTCAAATCAAGCAAGCGCTCACAGGTTACGGCAGGGCGGAAAAACGCCAAATTCAAGAAATGACTAAAACTTTCTTAGGGCTTTCAAAAGTTCCAAAGCCGGACGATGCTGCGGATGCTTTAGCCGTTGCTTTAACTCATAGCCAAACGAGTGCTAATTTAAGTTCAGGTTTCCAAATAAGGTGATAATATGATAGGTTATTTAAATGGAAAGGTAATATCAAACGGCGAAAACGGTTACGTTTTACTTGAAACAGGCGGAATAGGTTACGAAGTAACCTGTTCGGCGGAAGCATACCAATATCTCGTAAACAAAGGTAGCGGTGCGATTTTTACTTATTTGCACGTTCGTGAAGACGGGTTTTATTTGTACGGCTTTATCTCTCCCGAAGAAAAGAGTATGTTTTTAAAACTTATAACCGTTACGGGTGTAGGGCCTAAAATGGGCATAGCGATACTTTCTTCAATGCCACTTAACGACTTGGCTTTTATTATCGCATCTGAAGACGTTAAAGCTCTTTCCAAGGTAAAAGGGCTCGGCAAAAAGACGGCTGAGAGAATTATTTTAGAACTTCGTGAAAACATTTCTAAACTTGATTTACCCGAAGGCAAAAAGCCCAAGAACGCTCCCGTTCTTAACAAGGTTGAAGAAGATTCGCTCATCGCTTTAATGGGCTTAGGCTTCTCAAGGGTGGAAAGTGAACAGGCTATATTAGTTGCTAAGGAAAAGGGTGCGGACACTATTGAAACTATTATAACGATAGCGCTTCAAACTATAAGGTAAAATATGATAGACGAACACATTGTAGATTTTGATACGGAAGAACGCGTCGTTGACGTTGAAAGAACGGTTTACGACGACGTTGAGAATATTTTAAGACCCAAGTCGATGGACGGTTACGTTGGTCAAGAAAAGGTTAAGGACAACCTTACCGTTTTCATGAAAGCGGCGAAACTTAGAAACGAAGCGCTTGACCACGTTTTGTTATACGGCCCACCGGGTCTTGGTAAAACCACGCTTGCTCACATTATTGCAAGTGAAATGGGAACGCAAATTAAAATAACTTCAGGCCCAGCCATTGAAAAGACGGGCGACCTTGCAGCAATTTTATCAAACCTTAACGACGGCGACGTTTTGTTTATTGACGAAATTCATCGCCTTCGCCATAACATTGAAGAAATTTTATATCCTGCAATGGAAGACTTTTCTCTTGATTTAATTCTCGGTAAAGGTCCGTCGGCAAGAACGGTGCAAATCCCCCTTAAAAAGTTCACGCTTATCGGCGCAACGACTAAGGCGGGTATGCTTTCAAGCCCACTTAGAGATAGGTTTGGCGTTATGCTAAGGCTTGAACTTTATTCTACCGAAGAACTTAGCGAAATTGCAACCCGTTCGGCTAAAACTTTGGGCTTTGAGATTGATAAGGAAGCGTCGATTGAGATTGCAAAGAGAAGCCGTGGCACGCCGAGAATAGTTAATAGGCTTTTAAAGAGAGTTAGAGATTTTTCATCCGTGCTTGGTCATAGTGAAATTTTAAAATCCGATGCTGAACTTGCCCTTAACCGTTTGGATATCGACGGATTAGGGTTAGACGCAACCGATAAGAATTTACTTTTATCTTTAATTCAAAAATTCGGTGGTGGCCCCGTTGGTCTTGAAACGCTTGCGGCAACTATTAATGAAGACAAAGATACTATTGAAGACGTATACGAACCTTACTTATTGCAACTTGGTTTCGTTGGTAGAACGCCACGCGGTAGAGTAGCGCTTAAAAAGGCTTACGAACACCTTGGTTTAACACCGCCTAAGTCTGCCGAAGAGCAAATGACTTTATTTGATACCTAATATGCTAAAAAAGAGTGATTATTATTACGATTTACCCGAAGAACTTATAGCGCAAACCCCCGTTTATCCACGGGACAGTTCGCGCCTTCTTCATTACGATATAAAGTCGGGTAAAATTGAAAACAAAATATTTAAAGATATATTAAACGTTTTTCAAAAGGGCGACCTTTTAGTTATTAACGATACTAAGGTTTTACCTGCCCGTATGTTTTCCTATACCGAAAACGGCGGAAAGGTTGAAATTTTACTATTAAAACGCTTTTCGCTTACTGAGTGGGAAGTAATGGTAAAGCCTGGTAAAAAGGCAAAAGAAGGGGTTACTTTAACCGTAAACGAAGAACTTTCTTTAACCGTAAAATCAAGAACTGAAAGCGGTGGAAGAATTGTTGATTTTAAGTTTAACGGAGTGTTTGAAGATATAATTTCAAGAGTTGGCGAAATGCCACTTCCCCCGTACATTAAGGAAAAACTTAAAGACCAAGACCGTTATCAAACGGTTTACGCTAAAAATTTAGGTTCGTCCGCCGCCCCGACTGCAGGGCTTCACTTTACCCCCGAACTTATATCCGCTTTAAAGGATAAAGGGGTTGAATTTGCAACGGTTGAACTTAAAGTTGGGCTTGGAACTTTCCGCCCCGTAAAAGAAGAAGATTTAACCAATCACGTTATGCATACCGAATGGTACGAGATAACGAACGAAAACGCTGAAATTATAAATAAAGCAAAGCGTGAAGGTAGAAGAGTTATAGCCGTTGGAACAACTTCGGTTAGAACTTTAGAAACCGTAGCCGATGAAAACGGCTTTGTAAAAGCGCAGTCGGGAGACACTTCAATCTTTATTTATCCGCCCTATAAGTTTAAATGTGTTGACGGATTGATAACGAATTTCCACTTGCCTGAGTCCACCTTGATTATGCTCGTATCGGCATTTTTAACTCGTGAAAAGGTTATGGAAATTTACAACTATGCCGTTGCAGATAAATATAGATTCTTTTCCTTCGGGGATTCAATGTTGCTTTTATAAACGGCGCAATACTGCGTTTACTGTCAAGCCCGAGCACTAACAATGACCGTGCAAGGTCTATTGTTACCGCCCCGTCTTTACGAGCCTTGCCTAACTTGCTTCTAAAACCAAAAAACCATTTTTATAAACTAAACAATTGATCATATAGAAACAATCAAAATTTTCAAATATGTAGACACACGACAACTTTCGTGAAACAGGAGATTTATGGAAAATTTTTATTTTGAAACTATTGCAACCGATAAGCATTCGGGAGCAAGAGCGGGCGTTCTTCACACCCCGCACGGCGATATTAAAACACCCGTATATATGCCCGTTGGAACGCAAGCAACGGTTAAAGGCGTTTATCCGCGCGATTTAGACGAAGCGGGCGCTCAAATAATTTTAGCAAACACTTACCACTTGTATATGCGCCCCGGCGATGAACTCGTTAAAAGGGCGGGTGGTCTTCATAAGTTTATGAATTATAATAAACCTATCTTGACCGATAGCGGTGGATTTCAAGTGTTTTCGCTTGCTAAACTTAACGATATTAAAGACGACGGAGTTACTTTCCAGTCTAACGTTGACGGTTCAAAGCATTTCATAACGCCCGAAAAAGCAATAGAGATTGAAAACAACTTGGGTGCTGATATCATTATGGCGTTTGACGAGTGTTCGGCTTACGGCGTTGATTATAATAGGGCAAAACGCGCTATGGATAGAACTCACGCTTGGCTTGACAGATGCTATAATTACCATAAAGTTAAAGAACAAGCACTCTTTCCTATCGTTCAAGGCAATATGTTTAAGGATTTGCGCTTGGAAAGTTTAAGAGCGGTTAAACCTTACGCGAAATACGGAATGGGGATAGGCGGTTTATCGGTAGGCGAACCAAAGCAAATTATGTACGATATGCTTGAAGCGATGTACCCCGAACTTCCAACTGACGTTCCAAGGTATTTAATGGGTGTGGGTAGCCCCGACTGTTTAATTGAAGGTGTTAAACGCGGTATAGATATGTTCGACTGCGTGCTTGCAACCCGTATTGCAAGAAACGGAACGGCTATGACGAGCAGGGGAAAAGTTGTCGTTCGTAACGGCAAGTATAAAGACGATTTTACTCCGCTTGACCCAGAGTGCGATTGTTATTGTTGCCGTAACTACTCAAAAGCGTACCTTCGCCACATGATAAACGTTGGGGAAATGACGGGTGCTATGCTATTATCTCTTCACAATATAACTTTCCTTGTTAAACTTATGGAAAAAATGCGCGAAGCGATAATCGGCGGATATTTTATCGACTTTACGCGAGAGTTTTATGAAAAATATGGGGAATATTGTGAAATACCCTTAAATTTAAAATAAACGCTTGCTAAACGACAAAAAATATTGTAAAATAAATAAAGTTAATAATTTGTAGCAATTTAAGGAGAATTACTATGGGAATGTATATTATTTTCGGCGTGTTAATCGTAGGTCTTATCGGTATGTCGGTATTCCAAAACAAGCAACGTAAAAAACAAGCCGTTCAAGAACAAGAAAAGAAGAGCAGAATTTGCGCTGGCACTAAAGTTATCACCATCGGTGGTATTATCGGTAACGTAGTTTCAGTTGACCATAACGAAAGATCTTTCGTATTAGAATCTAACGGCTCACTTATTAAGTTTGATATGCGCTCTATCTACCAAATGCAACTTCCTGCAGAAGTAGAAGCACAAATCGCCGCTGAAGCGCAACTTGCTGCAGCGCAAGCGCAAAAGAAAGTAAAAGCGGTTGAACCTGCCGTTGAAGAACCAGTTGAAGAAAAGGCTGAAGAAAAAGCAGAATAATCGTAATAAAAATTTAAAACTCCGCATAGGTTAAATTAAGCCTATCGGAGTTTTTTATGTTGAATTTTAAAAGCGTTTTAGTTACTTATTTAAAAGGAATAATAATCTCAATTATCTTTTCACTTATTGCCGTGCTAATTTTTGCAGGTGTTGTTCAAATTTTTTCAGTGCCGTTAAACGCTATTAAACCCGTTGCCGTTGCAATAAAAATTACGTCGGTAATAATAGGCGTTTTCTTTACGATAAAAGGCGAAAAGGGAATTATCAACGGCGGGATATTAGGTGGGCTTATTATCATTTTTACTTGCGTGTTGTTCTCAATTATTGGTAGCGGTTTTAAACTTACGCTATCGTTTTTGTGGGAAATTTTATTAGGCGTTGGCGTTGGTGCTATCTCGGGAATATTTAGCGTAAACTTAAAAAAATAGAAAAGCGGATAACTTCCGCTTTTTTTATTGATAAAGATAAGTCATAAATTGCGCTATAACTCTTGACAAAAAATTTTTTATATTGTATCATTGTGTTAGTCAAGTAACACAGTGGAGAAATTATGAGTTACCAATTTAAAAACGACACGCCGATTTACGTTCAAATAATAGAGCGCATAAAAATGCAAATAATAAAGAAAGAGTTTAAGCCAAACGAAAAGTTGCCGTCGGTAAGGGAACTCTCTTGTATTTACGAAGTTAATCCTAATACCGTTCAAAAGGCACTATTTGAACTTGAAAGCGAAGGGCTAATTTATACTGAAAGAACGAACGGAAAGTTCGTTACGGGCGACGCTTCAGTAATTGAAAAATTGACGGATAAGACGGTTAGCGGTATGATTAGCGAATTTTTAGGTTCAATGGAAAGTTTGGGTTACGATAAGGCTAAGTTGATTGAAATTTTAAAAAAGTAAGGAGTTATTATGGAAGTATTAAAAATAGAAAACTTATCGAAAAGTTTTGACGAAAAAAAGATTATTGACGGGGTTACCTTTTCCATTCGAAGTGGTAAAATCGTTGGTTTACTTGGTAAAAACGGAAGTGGTAAAACGACCATTTTAAAAATGATAAACGGGCTTTTAACTATTGACGGCGGAACTATTTACGTCGACGGAATGCCCGTTTCAGAAAAAAGTAAAGGGATTGTTTCCTATCTTCCCGAAAGAACTTACTTAAACGGAGGACAAACGGTAAAGCAAGTTTTTGACTATTTTGAAGATTTTTATAGTGATTTTGATAGAGAGTGCGCTGAAAAATTGCTTAAAGATTTAGATTTAGAGTTAGATTCGAGCCTTTCTAAAATGAGCAAGGGTATGAAAGAAAAAGTTCAACTCGTGCTCGTTATGTCAAGGCGCGCAAAACTTTATATTTTAGACGAACCGCTCGGTGGGGTTGACCCGTCCACCCGCGATTATATTATGAAAACGATACTCAAAAATTTTAGCGAAGATTCGGCTATGCTAATTACCACCCACTTAGTTGCAGACGTAGAAAAGATTTTAGACGAAGTTTTATTTATCGATAAAGGTAAGATTATTTTAAGTGGGGATAGTGATGAACTCCGCCGAAAATACGATGCGTCTATCGATGAAATTTTTAGGAGAGAAGTAAAATGATAAAAAAGTTATACAAGCGTGATTTAAATAGAATGACAAAATCATTAAGATGGTTTTTTCTCATAAGTTTATCGTCTGCATTAGTTACTAAACTTATAAATTTAGGTAGTTCCATTCAAGCAATTAAAATTTTAGGAATGGTTTTTGCAGGGATAACCTACTCGGCAGTTGCGAACGTTCTAATTAACACTTTTACTAATATTTTGACTTATTTCAATCAAAATTTTTATAAAGACGAAAGTTATTTAACTCATACCTTACCCGTAACGAAAAAGCAACTTATAATATCAAAATATTTATCTACTTTAACGGTTATAATTTCATCGTTCGTCGTTATGGTTGTAAGTTTGTTATTAGTTTTATATAGTAAAGAATTATTTACAATTATAAAACTTTCATTATCCGCGTTAGTCGGTGGATTTAATATGAGCGTCGGCGTGTTTATAATGCTTATCGTTTTCGTTTTATTTATTCAAGTAACGATGCTTATTTTAATGGCGTTTTCCGCAATCGTTAAAGGCAATTCCTATAATCACAAAAAGGGAATTAAAGGTGTTTCGTGGTTTGCCGCTTACTATTTTGGCTCAATGCTCGTTACTATTATTTCAATAGTTTTAGTCTTTGCTATAAGCGGAAATCTTAGTGAACTTAGCGCAAGCGTAATGAAAGCAAGTTCTTTAATAACGATATTGATTACCGGAACTTTGGTTTACTTATGCATAGCCGTTTATTACTTGATTTTCTGCTATAAATTATTTAAAAAAGGCGTTAACGTTGATTAAAAGCAAATCGGCAACTTCGTATCAAGTTTGAATATAATACGCCGGTCGGAATATGACCAACAAATAAAAAAAATCACGGTAAAGCCGTGGATGTAATCCGTCAAAGACGGTATGGAATCAATACAAAGTATTGGATGTAATCAAGCCGATTAGATACACGCGTAAAGCGTGATTACATACGCCTATGGCGATTACATACCAAGCCTAAATTGGCTTGGATAAAAAAAGAACGATATTATATCGTTCTTTTTTTGGTGCCGCCGGTCGGAATTTGCCGAAACCCCTAAAGGGGAACCTCTGGTCAAAAACCTCGAACCTCGGTTTGTCTATAGTATTTAAATCAAGTATGCCGCCGGTCGGAATTTGCCGAAACCCCTAAAGGGGAACCCCTCGGCAAAAACCTCGAACCTTCGGTTCAATTCCTCCCTATGGCAATAAAAAATGAGATGGTGTGAAAACCATCTCATTTTTTATGGTGCCGCCGGTCGGAATCGAACCGACACGGTATCGCTACCGCGGGATTTTGAGTCCCGTGCGTCTGCCAGTTTCACCACGGCGGCATTTAATTGTTGATTTTTTACTTAATTTGTGGCATAATAAATACGAGCAATTAAGCATTACAATAATAGCACACAATTTTTAAAAAAGCAATCGTTTTTTTGCTATAAAAGGTGATTTAATGGATAAACTCGTTTTGATTGATGGAAACAGTTTAATAAACAGAGCGTTCTACGCAATAGGTCCGCTTACCGATAAAAACGGCCAGCCGACTAACGCCGTGTACGGTTTTACCAATATGCTTTTAAAAGTTATAACGGATATAAAACCTAAATATATGCTCGTTGCGTTTGACGTGCACGCCAAAACTTTCCGCCATAATATGTTTGACGGGTATAAGGGAACAAGAAAGCCTATGCCCGAAGATTTAAGACCGCAAATCCCACTTCTTAAAAAGGTGCTTACCACTATGGGTATTGCAACTTTTGAACTTGCAGGTTTTGAAGCGGACGATATTATCGGAACACTCGCTAAGCGTTATAAAGGCGAAACGATAATTTTAACGGGTGATAAAGATAGTTTTCAATTAGTTGACGAAACTACTTCCGTTTACTTTACTAAGCGCGGTATTACCGATACCGATATTTTAAACGCTCAAAACTTTAAAGAAAAAACGGGCATTAACCCAAGCCAAGTTATTGAACTCAAGGCTCTTATGGGGGATAGTTCCGATAATATCCCAGGCGTTCCAGGCGTTGGCGAAAAAACCGCTTTAACCTTAGTTCAAACTTACGGCACGATTGACGGAGTTTACGATAATTTAGGCGATTTTAAAGGTAAGCAACTTGAAAAACTTAACCTAGGCAAAGATAGCGCGTATTTAAGCCGTACCTTAGCAACCATTAACACTATGGTTGAAATTCCCGTTAATATTGAAGATACGACCTTTAAATTCCCCTTTGACGATAGCGTTAAGAGAATTTTTACCGATTTAGAGTTTAGGGGAATTACTAAGCGCGCGGAATTGTTCGATAGCGAAGTTGAAAGTGAAGAAGTAGACGAAGGCGATAGCGTTGAAATCGTAGAAATAAAATCGCAAAGTCAACTTGAAAATATAAAATTAGATACAGAGTTTTCGCTCGTTATCGGCGATAGCGTTCATATTTATCCGCAAGGAGATAAAGAATATAAACTCAAAGTAAAAGAAGGTTTTTTTGACGAAGGCTTTGAGTTTGACGAAGTTGTTTCGCTGTTAAAACCGATACTTGAAAACGCTGAAAGTAAGATAGTCGTTTATTCGAGAAAACGCCTTATTGATTTACTTTCGGACTTTAACGTTGAAATTAACGCCTACGCGCACGACGTTGAGATTTTAAGATATTTATGTGATTTTTCGGGCAAAGAAGAGACGCTTGATAACACCTTATATTATTACGGCTTAAATAAATCAACGCCTGCGTACTCACTTTATAAACTTTGCAAAAAGTTCGTTCAACAAGTCGAAGAAGAAAATATTCAAACGCTTTATTACGACGTTGAACTTCCCCTTTCCAAAATCTTAACCGATATGGAAAGAACGGGTTTTAAAGTTGATATTTCAGCGCTTGAAACGGTTGGCGATGCATACCGCAAAGAACTTTTTGATATTTTATCTCAAATCAAAGAACTTGCAGGGGAAGAAGTTAACCCGAATTCTCCCAAGCAACTTGCAGTTTTGCTGTTTGAAAAATTAGGTTTAAAGCACGGGAAGAAAAATAAGAACGGCAGTTATTCAACCAACGTTGAAATTTTAGAAGAACTTTCAAATGAACACCCGATTATCCCCGCAATTTTACGCCACAGAACTATTCAAAAACTTTTATCAACCTACGTTGACGCTATTCGCGATTTGGCTATAAAAGATAACGGAATAGTTCACACTTCGTTTAACCAAACGTTAACTCAAACGGGCAGGCTTTCTTCAAAAGAGCCAAACCTTCAAAATATACCTGTTCGTGATGAAGAAGGCTCTAAACTTAGAAAATTCTTTATTCCAAGAAGCGAAGATAGAGTTCTTATCGACGCCGACTATTCTCAAATAGAATTAAGGCTTCTCGCTCATTTTTCCGCTTGCCAAAAGTTAGTTGACGCGTACAAGCGTGGCGACGATATTCACTCAATAACTGCAAGTCAAGTGTTTGGCGTTCCGCTTGAAAGCGTTACTTCCGATATGAGAAGAAAGGCAAAAGCCGTTAACTTTGGTATTATTTACGGCATTAGTGAGTACGGATTATCCAAAAACGTAAAATGCTCGGTAAAGGAAGCGTCGGAATATATTAAGAAATATTTTGAAACTTACCCCGAAGTTAAAGACTATATGAACAAAAACGTTGAGTTTGCCCGCGCTAACGGATACGTTTCAACCTTGCTTGGAAGAAGAAGGTATATTAAAGAAATAAACGCGCCCAATTTCCAACTTCGCTCGTTTGGAGAACGCGCCGCTATGAATATGCCACTTCAAGGAAGCAGTGCGGATATTATCAAGATTGCTATGGTAAAAGTACACGAAAGGCTTGAAAGGGAATGCCCGTCCGCTAAACTTATCTTGCAAGTTCACGACGAACTTATTATCGACGCGCCTATCAAAGATAGTCAACTTGCATCAAAAATCTTAATAGAAGAAATGGAAAACGCCGTTTCACTCACCGTTCCTTTAACCGTTGAATGTAAAATCGGCAAGAGTTGGTTTGAAGCAAAATGAGAAAGGTTATAGCAATAACGGGCGGAATAGGTAGCGGAAAATCTGCCGTATGCGAGATAATTAAAAAACTTGGCTATAAGGTTGTTTCCGCAGACGAAACTTATAATGAACTTCTAAACGACAAGGCGTTCGTTAAAGGCGTTCACTCGGCGGTTGGGATAGATTGTCAAAGTGAAACGCTACTTAGAGAAGAAGTTTCAAAAGTCGTTTTTAACGATAAAGAAAAACTTAAACTTTTAAACGAATTTACTCACGAAAAGATAATGAAAGAGATGTTTGATAAAACTATCGGCTTTGATATATCTTTTCACGAAGTTCCCTTGCTTTTTGAAAGTGGGTTTGAAAATCTTTACGATAGGGTTTTGATAGTAACTCGCCCGATAGAAGATAGGATAAATTCAGTGGTGTTAAGAAGCGGAATATCCGCTCAAGAAGTAAAAGATAGAATAAAAAATCAAAAATCATATGAAAATTTAAACGATATTGAGCATACTCTTATTAGTAACGACGGGGACTTAAGTGTTCTTGAAAGTAAAGTAAGGGCGGTTATTAATGAGATTATCGGTTAAAAGTTTTATAGTTGCATTTACGGTGTTTTTTGTGGTATTCGCGTCGGTTTTTACCGTCGTTGAAATAGGTGGCTACAAAAAATACCGTTTTTTCGTTATGGAAGTTTGCGAGAGCAAAGGAATTGAGCCCGAACTCGTTTTAGCGGTTGCGCGAACTGAAAGTTCGTTCAAATCAAGCGCCGTTTCTAAAAAAGGCGCTGTTGGAATTATGCAACTTATGCCGTCGACTGCCGAGTTTATTGCGAAAAAAGTAAATTACTCAAGCGAAATTGATTTATATAACCCCGAAACGAATTTATATTTAGGGATATGCTATCTTGAATATTTGTTTAGTAGGTACGGCGACGAAACGACTGTTCTTGCTTGCTATAACGCTGGTGAAGGGGTCGTTTCAAAGTGGAGTGACGAGCAAATTAAGTCGCCACCATACAGGGAAACTAAAGATTACCTAAGAAAAGTTCAAAGAAGAAAAAAGTTATATCAAACGATTTTGAAATAATTTGTTAAAATTAACGAAAAAGCATTTATTTTATTTTAATTTTATGTTAAAATAAAGAAAATTATAATGGGGGAGTGTGGTAAATGGATAAAAAAGATAAAAAATTTATTCTTAAAAGTCCATATAAACCCACGGGCGACCAGCCTAGTGCAATTAATTCCTTAACCGAAGGGGTTTTGGACGGGTTGAAAACGCAAGTTTTAGTCGGCGTTACGGGTAGTGGTAAAACCTTTACTATGGCTAACGTTATAGCAAACGTAAACCGCCCCGCGCTCGTTATTGCTCACAATAAAACGCTCGCCGCTCAACTTTGCAACGAGTTTAGAGAGTTTTTCCCCGAAAACGCTGTTGAATATTTCGTGTCGTATTACGATTATTATCAACCCGAATCATATCTTCCTGCATCGGATACCTATATTGAAAAAGACTTATCAATAAACGACGAGATTGATAAACTTCGCCACAGCGCAACGAGTGCGCTCGGCGAGCGAAACGACGTTTTGGTCGTTGCATCGGTTAGTTGTATTTACGGTCTTGGCGCACCAGAAGAATACTATCGTTTAGCGGTATCTCTTAGAAAAGGCGAAGTTTACGATAGAGATGAACTTATGAGAAAACTCGTTTCCATTCAATACGAAAGGCGAGATATTGATTTTCAAAGAAGTTCGTTTAGAGTTCGTGGGGATATAGTTGATATTTTCCCGTCGTCTAACACGGAAACGGTTATTCGCGTTGAATTTTTCGGCGACGAGATTGATAGAATTACTGAAGTTCAGTTTTTAACGGGCGAGCCTATAAACGAACTCAAGCACGCCGTTATTTTCCCTGCAAGCCACTACGCCGTTGGTAGTGAAGTTATGCAAAACGCTCTCAAAATGATAACTCGAGATATGGAAGACGAAGTTAAGGCGCATTACGAAGCGGACAAACTTTTGGAAGCGCAACGCTTAAAACAAAGAACGAGTTACGATATTGAGATGATGACGGAAATAGGGTATTGTAGCGGTGTTGAAAATTACAGTAGGTATTTTGACGGAAGAAGCCCCGGCGAACCGCCGTTCACCTTAATTGATTACTTCCCGAAAGATTTCTTACTCTTTATCGACGAAAGCCATATGACTATACCGCAACTTCGCGCAATGTATAACGGTGATAGGTCGAGAAAGCAAAATTTAGTAGATTACGGTTTCCGTTTAAAATCAGCATACGACAATAGACCTTTAAAGTTTGAAGAGTTTGAACGAAAAATAGGTCAAGTCATTTGTGTTTCCGCCACCCCCGGGCCTTACGAAACGGAGCGTGCGGATAATTTTGCCGAACAAATTATAAGGCCTACCGGCCTTGTTGACCCCGAAGTTACGGTGGTTAAAATAGACGGGCAAATCGACCACTTAGAAGGCGAGATTAGTAAAGTTATTGCAAGCGGTGGTAGAGTTTTAGTAACGACGCTTACTAAAAAAATGGCGGAAAGTTTAACCGAGTATTTAAAAGAACGCGGTGTTAAAACCCGTTATATGCACTCGGATATAGACACGCTTGAGAGAATTGATATTATTCAAGAACTTCGCCGTGGCGAGATTGACGTGTTAGTTGGAATAAACCTTTTAAGAGAAGGGTTGGATATTCCCGAAGTTAAACTCGTTGCGATACTCGATGCGGATAAGGAAGGATTCTTGCGTAGCGATACCGCTCTTATTCAAACGATAGGAAGAACGGCTCGAAACGCCGAAGGTAGAGTAATTATGTACGCCGATACTATCACTGGCAGTATGCAAAGGGCGATAGACGAAACGGAGCGAAGAAGAAAACTTCAAATCGACTATAATACTCGTAACGGAATAGTTCCCAAAACGATAATAAAAGGGGTAAAGAACACCCTTGAAATAACCAAAAAAATTGATAAAACTAAGGAAATCAAACTTAAAGATATTCCTGAAGAGATTGAAAAACTTACTGCGCTTATGAAGATAGCGTCAAAGAGTTTAGATTTTGAAAAATGCATTGAAATACGCGATATCATATCGGCGTTAAAGAGAAAGTTGAAAAATGGCAGATAAAATAGTTGTTAAAGGCGCAAAACAGAATAACCTTAAGAACTTAACCGTAGAAATCCCGAGAGATAAACTCGTGGTGTTTACGGGTCTTTCTGGTAGCGGAAAATCAACGCTTGCTTTCGATACTATCTTTGCTGAAGGGCAAAGAAAATATATGGAAAGTTTGTCAAGTTACGCGCGCCAATTCTTAGGTCAAATGGAAAAGCCTGACGTCGACTATATAGAAGGGTTATCGCCCGCAATTTCAATCGACCAAAAAACCACTTCAAATAATCCCCGTTCTACCGTTGGTACGGTAACGGAAATTTACGATTATTTTAGGCTTTTATATGCGAAAATCGGCATTCCGCACTGTCCTGAATGCGGTAGAGAAATTCGCCGTCAGTCAATCGACGAAATAGTTGATAAAGTTTTACTTTTTGAAGAAGGCAGTAAAATTTTGATTAACGCCCCCGTAGTTCGTGGAAGAAAAGGGGAGTTTGAAAAGCAACTTGAAGGTTATAAAAAATCGGGTTATGCAAGAGTTTCGATTGACGGGCAAGTTTACGATTTATCCGAAAAAATCAAACTTGAAAAAAATATTAAGCACGATATAAGCGTAGTCGTTGACCGACTTATAGTTAAAAGCGGAATACAAAAGCGTTTAACCGATAGTATTGAAAACGCAATTAAACTTGCCGACGGGTTAGTAGTAGTTGAAAAGGACGGTGTTGAGCATTTATTCTCAACTAATTACGCTTGTCCGGAATGTGGAATTTCTATTCCTGAAATCGAGCCGAGATTATTCTCGTTTAACAATCCGTTCGGTGCTTGCCCTGACTGTAAAGGGTTAGGCTACAAAATGGCGGTTGACGAAAAACTCGTTATCGGCGATGCGAGTAAGTCTTTAAACGAAGGCGCGCTTACTATTACGGGTTGGAATTTGGATACGGGTAGAATGGCGAGTATGTATTTTAACTCGCTTGCAAAATATTACGGCTTTTCGATGGACACGCCTATCAAAGACTTGCCTAAAGATATTTTAAATCTTTTACTTTACGGCAATAACGGCGAAAAAATCGAAATGCAATATAATACTCGTTCGTTTAGCGGTAGTTTTAATTCAAGTTACGAAGGGGTTATTCCCAACCTTGAAAGGCGTTATCGCGAAACGACTTCCGATTACACGAAGAGTGAAATTGAAAAATATATGTTCTCGCTTCCTTGCAAGACTTGTAACGGTAAAAGGCTTAAAAAAGAAGCGCTTGCAGTTACGGTTGGCGGTCTTTCGATAGACGTGTTGTGTGATAAAAGCGTTGAAGATATATATTCGTTTATTGACAATTTAACTCTTACCGAAACGGAAACGATTATATCAAAAGCGATAATTAAAGAAATCAAAGCAAGGCTTAACTTTCTAAGGGAAGTGGGGCTTAACTATTTAACTTTATCAAGAAACGCAGGTTCGTTATCTGGTGGCGAAGCACAAAGAATTAGGCTCGCAACACAAATAGGTAGCGGATTGACGGGCGTTTTGTATATTTTAGACGAACCGAGCATCGGTCTTCATCAACGCGATAATCAAAGGCTTATCTCGTCGCTTAAAAAATTAAGAGATTTAGGCAATACCTTAATCGTTGTCGAGCACGATGAAGATACGGCTCTTTCCGCCGACCATATCGTAGATATCGGCCCTATGGCTGGTGTTTTTGGTGGCGAAGTCGTTTATTCAGGCGACGTTAGAGGGCTTGAAAAATGCGAAAAATCTTTAACTTCCGATTATCTTTTTGGAAGAAAGCAAATTGAAGTTCCACCCTTTAGAATGAAACCGACGGACAAGTTTATAACGATAAAGGGCGCAAAGCAAAACAATCTTAAAAATATTGACGTAGCCTTCCCCGTTGGTTTAATAACTGCGGTTACGGGTGTTTCTGGTAGTGGTAAAAGTTCACTTATAAACGAAGTTTTATATCCCGTTACGGCGGACGTGTTGAATGGCGCTAAGGTAAGAAAAGGCGATTGTGACGAAGTTTTAGGGCTTGAACATTTTGATAAGGTTATTGCTATCGACCAATCCCCCATTGGAAGAACGCCGAGAAGTAACCCCGCAACCTATACGGGCGTGTTCACTTATATTAGAGAACTTTTCGCCTCTACGGTTGACGCTAAGGAAAGGGGCTACACGGCAGGTAGATTTAGTTTTAACGTATCGGGCGGTAGGTGCGAGCATTGTTCGGGCGACGGTATAATCACTATTGAAATGCACTTTTTACCAGACGTTTTCGTTCAATGCGAAGTGTGTAAAGGCAAGCGTTACAACCGCGAAACTTTAGAAGTTAAGTATAAAGGCAAAAACATTTCTGACGTTTTAGAAATGACCATTGACGAAGCAACGGAATTTTTTGAAAACGTTCCAAGAATTTATTCAAAGATAAAAACTTTAAAAGACGTTGGCTTAGGCTACGTTAAACTTGGTCAACCTGCAACCACTTTATCGGGTGGCGAAGCGCAAAGAGTTAAACTTGCAACCGAACTTTCCAAGCGTTCAACGGGAAAAACTTTATATATTCTCGACGAACCTACCACGGGGCTTCACTCTCACGACGTAAAGAAACTTATAAATATTTTGTATAAACTTCGTGATGGTGGCAACACGATTATCGTTATAGAGCATAATTTAGACGTTATCAAGACGGCTGATTATATCGTAGACTTAGGCCCTGAAGGTGGCGATGGTGGCGGTACGATAGTAGCCGTTGGAACGCCTGAAGAAGTAGCCGAAAATGAAAACAGTTACACTGGCTTATTTATAAAGAAGGCATTGGAGAAACGATATGATAAGAGATGAGTTTTTAAAACAGAAAAGTGAGAAAAAAGTATCCGCTAAGGAAATGGCTAAACTTCGCAAAATGGGCGAACGCTCGTTTTATACGAATGAGATAACGAAGTTAACCAATATTAGAAAAACGGTGAATTTATCAGTGTGGATAGTCGGAGTATTGTTAGTTATAATCACGGCGATTATGTTATACGCAATTATCGCGTCAAGAACGTTCGTTCAAAGTTTGATTTTGCCCGTAGTAGTGGTATCGGCGTTTTGGATAATGATTCTATCGTGGTTATTTATTTTTAAACCGCAACTTAAGAAAAAAGTTGCAAAATACAAAGTTGAACTTGATAAAATTAGAGAAGAAAGTTTACAAAAGCAAAGAAAAATATATGCAAATATGACTAAATAAGGAGAAAATTATGAAAGGATTTAAAAACGCTTGCGTATTAGTTGAAGGTAAAGGTTTTATCACTACAGATTTAGGTTTTGAAAATGGAAAGATTGCAAAAATTGGCGAAGGAGTTAGTGAAGAAATAGCAGTTCTTCCTGAAAACGCGATAGTCGTTCCCGGGTTTATTGACGAGCACATTCACGGCGCGTTCGGTGCGGACGCTATGGACGGAAGCGTTAAGGCTTTATCCGATATAGCAAACGCCGTTGCAAGTGAAGGAACTACCGGATTTTTAGCAACCACCATGACTCAAAGCCCTGAAAATATTAAAAACGCTTTAACCGCAGTTAAAGACTATATCAGCGCAAATAGTGAAAGTGGTGCGGAAGTTATCGGCGTTCACCTTGAAGGTCCGTTCATTTCGCCTAAACATATCGGCGCGCAACCGCTTGAATTCGTTGCAACCCCGTCTGCTGAAACTATGAAAAAATACGTTGACTATTCGGGTAACAATATTAGAATCGTTTCTTTAGCACCCGAAGTTGAAGGTGCGGAAGAACTTATTAAATACTTAAAAGATAACGGCATCGTAGCGTCTATTGCTCACACTGGCGCTAAGTATAAAGACTGTGAAAACGCAGTTAAATGGGGTATGAGTACCGTAACTCACACTTATAACGCTCAAACGGGTCTTCATCACAGAGACGTTGGCGTTGTCGGATCGGCACTTTTATTCGATGAACTTTCAACTGAAATTATTTGCGACCTTATCCACGTTAGCGTTCCTGCAATAAAACTCGTAGTTAAGAATAAAAATGCGGACAAAGTAATACTTATAACCGATAGTATGAGAGCAAAGCACCTTCCCGACGGAGAAAGTGAACTTGGCGGTCAACTCGTTATCGTTAAAAACGGCGAAGCAAGGCTCGTTGACGGAACGCTTGCTGGTAGCGTTCTTAAAATGAATAACGCCGTTAAAAACGTACATAAATCGGTTGGCGTTCCGCTTGAAACGGCTATTGAATTTGCTACTGCAAACCCCGCTAAAAACCTTGGAATTTACGATAGCGTAGGTTCTATCAAAGAAGGTAAGCGTGCAAACGTAACCGTTTTAGATAAAGAAACTTTTGAAGTGTTATTAACCGTTAGGGACGGAAAAATTATCTATAAAAAATAGGAGTTATAATGGACTACAAAGCAATTTACAACGAGTGGCTTAAAAGCGATAATCTTGCCCCGATAGATAAAAAAGAACTTTTAAATATTCAAAACGACGAAAAGGAGATGGAATATCGTTTCGGCGCAAGTTTGCAGTTTGGTACTGCAGGTATGCGTGGGCTTATCGGCGTTGGTACGAATATGATGAACGTTTACACCGTTAAAAGAGCCACTAAAGGTTTAGCGGAATATATAAAAACGCTTGGCGAAAAGGCTATGAATAGGGGTGTTATAATCTCTTACGATACGAGAAGAAATTCCGACGTGTTCGCCAAGGCTACCGCAGGCGTTCTCTTAGCAAACGGAATAAAGGTTAAGATTTTCAAAAATCCAAGCCCCGTTCCTATGCTTTCTTACGCAGTAAGAACTTTTAACGCCGTTGCAGGCGTTATGATAACGGCAAGCCACAATCCTAAGGAATATAACGGCTATAAAGTGTACGGTAGCGACGGTGCTCAAATGAGCCCCGAACCAACTAAAACGGTCGTTGAATTTATAAACGGTGTTGAAGATTATTTAGCCGTTGAATCGGTTGATTATAATGAAATTAAAAATGCAAGGGGAGTTAAGGTTTTAGGTAGTTCTTTCGTTAAAAAGTACGTTAAAACTCTTTTAAAACTTTCAATTTCCAAGCAAGCGGTTAAAAGTTACGGTAAAAACCTTAAACTCGTTTACACGCCGCTTCACGGCACGGGTTATATTCCCGTTACCACCTTGCTTAATAAACTTGGTATTAACTATACCGTAGTTGAAAAACAAGTTAAGCCTGACCCCGAATTTTCAACGGTGGAAGTTCCTAACCCCGAAAATAAAGAAGCGATGACTTTAGGCGTCGAACTTGCTAACGAAATCGGCGCGGACGTAGTGTTTGGAACTGACCCCGATAGCGACCGCTTAGGCGTTGCTATTAGAAACGATAAGGGTGAGTTTATCAACCTTTCGGGCAATCAAGTAGGCGTTCTTTTAACCGATTACGTTTTAAAGCGTTTGTCTGAAGACGGCGTTCTTGCAAGCGACGGCGTTATTATTAAAAGTTTCGTATCAACCGGTATGGTTAAACCCGTTTGTGAAGAGTACGGCGTTGAACTTATTGAAGTTCCCGTTGGCTTTAAGTTTATAGGCGAAAAAATTAAGCAGTTTGAAGAGAGTGGAAAGGGCACGTTTCTTTTCGGTTTTGAAGAAAGTTGTGGTTATCTTCGTGGAACGCACGCAAGGGATAAAGACGCTGTCGTTGCGAGTATGCTTTTTGCGGAAATGGTATGCTATTACGCACACGCGGGCGTATCAGTATATAGAGTGTTATCTTCGCTATACGAAAAGCACGGCTACGTTATTGATAAAACTATTTCAGTTGGCTATAAAGGTTTATCCGCTATGGACGATATGGCGAAAGTCGTTGAAAAAATGCGTTCAACCCCTTTAACTGAAGTTGCTGGTTATAAAATCGTTGCAACGCGTGATTATCTTTCGGGTGTTAAAACTTATGCTGACGGCACGACCGAAACTATGGATATAAGAGGCGTAAATTGCGTATATTACGAACTTGAAGTTGGTGGTTTTATTTGTTTAAGGCCAAGTGGTACCGAACCTAAACTTAAAATTTACTATTCCGTTAGCGGAAAAGATCAAAAAACCGCTGAAAATTCCGTAGAAAAACTCATTGAAGCCTTCTCAAAATTGTTGGCGTAAAAAAAGTTTAAAAAAATTAAAAAAAATTGTATAACAAGCGTAAAAATGCTTGACTTATATTTTTTGTAATGTTATTATTTATAGGCTGTCCGTATGGGTGGCGGTAGGCTTTTGCTTATCTTGCGTAAATTGACAACTACATAGAAGATTAACGTTTTGTTTAATGAAAAATTAGACGGAATGTTGACGAGAACAAAATAGTACAGAAGGCAAAAACGAAAAAATATTCTAAATATAAAGAGTTAATACGAAAGTATATTAAGATTAAGAAGTTCGTTTTGAATTTATTTTTTGTGAGAGAAAAAGACTGTATAGGACGTAGGTATAAAACACTTATGTAATAAAAGAATAAGCTACAAAGAGCATACAGGAGGATGCCTTGGTACATGGCGCCGAAGAAGGACGTGACAAGCTGCGAAAAGCTACGGGGAGCTGCAAATGAGCGTAGAGCCGTAGATATCCGAATGAGGGAACTCAATACAA
>JAZUAK010000006.1:0-22400 GCA_045637965.1 Christensenellaceae bacterium
AGTGACGTTCCTTCTGCCTTTGGAACCCAATCCTTTTCAATTTCTACGATAGTTTTTAAAATATCAAGGCATCCTTCTTCATCTAAAAGAGGAAGGCAAAGACGTTCTGCTGAATCATTAAGACGGCGGATATTATCCATAGGTCTGAAAAGGCAGATTTCGTTATCAACTGTGCGATATGCCTTCATACCTTCAAAAATTTCAGCACCGTAGTGAAGAACTGTTGATGCAGGATGGATAGGCATAGGACCAAATGGAACGATTCTGCCATCGTGCCAACCTTTTTCTTCATTATAATCCATAATGAACATATGGTCGGTAAAAACCTTACCAAAGCCAAGCTTTGATTCATCCTGTGGCTTATTTTTAGGCTCTGTTGTTTTTGTTATTTTAATATCGTATTTCATAATAACACACTCCGATTATAATTTATTTCTTTGTATTTTTCCGCTTGTTGTTTTGGGAAGTTCATCCCTGAACACAATAATACGGGGATATTTATACGGTGCAGTACGCTGTTTTACGTATTCCTGAATCTCTTTCTTTAATTGGTCAGTAGCTTCAGTGCCTTTAACAAGCTCGATGCTTGCTTTAACTACCTGACCGCGAACTTCATCAGGTTCTGCTGAAACACCACACTCTAAAACGTAAGGAAGCTCCATAATAACGTTTTCAATTTCAAAAGGACCGATACGGTAGCCCGAAGACTTAATAACGTCATCAACCCTACCAACGTACCAGAAATAACCGTCTTCATCGCGCCAGGCGGTATCGCCTGTATGATAGAAGCCATCGTGCATACATTCGTTTGTTTTTTCGGTATCGGTATAGTAACCGTTAAACAATCCACAAGGGTTGCCCTTTGAAATGTTGATACAGATTTCACCAACTTCACCAACTGCAACAGGCTGATCATCACTATCTAAAAGCTGAATATCATAAAGCGGAACAGGTTTACCCATTGAGCCTAACCTTGCCTTTGTGCCTGCAAGGTTTGCTAATGCTACGGTAGTTTCCGTCTGACCAAAGCCTTCCATAATCTGAAGTCCCGTTGCCTTTTCAAACTGCCTGAAAACTTCGGGGTTTAAGGCTTCACCAGCTGTTGACATATGTTCAATGGTAGAAAGATCAAACTTGGAAAGATCCTGTTTAATCATCATTCTTAAAATAGTAGGCGGTGCGCAGAAGGTTGTGATGCCGTACTTTTTGAACATTGGCATAATATCGTTTGCATCAAAGCGGTCAAAATCATAAACGAAGATACCTGCTTCGCAAAGCCATTGACCGTATAATTTTCCCCACATAGCCTTTGCCCAGCCCGTATCGGAAATGGTAAAGTGAAGACCGTTCGGGTCAACGTTGTGCCAATACTTAGCCGTGTGGAAATGACCAAGCGGATAAGTGTGTGAATGCGCTGCGATTTTCGGGTAACCAGTAGTTCCACTCGTGAAGAACATAAGCATTAAGTCTTCACCGCAAGCGGTATCTTCAGTTCTTTCAAAATGAGTTGAGAAGAGAGTGTACTCTTCGTCAAAAGAGTGCCAGCCTTCACGCGTTCCGTTAACGATTATCTTGGTAGTAACGCTAGGACATGCGGAAAGGGTTTCTTCAATACGCGAAGGAACGTTATCGTCAACGGTAGAAATAACTGCCGAAACGCCTGCCGCGTTAAAGCGATATTCAAAATCGTGCGGTTGAAGTTGGTTGGTTGCAGGAATTGCTATCGCACCGAGTTTGTTAAGACCAAGCATCGCAAACCAATATTGATAGTGGCGCTTTAATACGAGTAAAACTCTATCGCCCTTTTTAATGCCGAGCGACTTAAAGTAGTTTGCAGCGCGGTTAGATTCTTTCTTGATATCTTTGAATGTAAATCTTCTTTCAGTTTTGTCTTTAGAGATATGGAGCATTGCAAGTTTGTCGGGGTCTTTTTCGGCAATCTTGTCCATAACGTCAAAGGCAAAATTAAATTTGTCGTAATTTTTGAAAGTGATTTTAGTGGGCGTTCCGTTTTCGTTGCGAACAACGTCAACGTAGTTTGTGTAAATTCTCGGTTTCTTGCCGTCGTCAATAAGTTTAGACTTGCTTTCGATAATCTTACTTTCTTTAAGTTCTGGGATAGGTTCGCCCGTCGGGTTTAATACGATTGCGTAGAAAGTACAATCCTTTCCGCCTACCGCCCTTAAGCCGTGGGGGGCTTCAGAGTTATAGTAGATACTATCGCCAGGGTTTAAAACTACTTTGTGATTACCAACTTGAACGAGCAAGTTACCGTCAACTATGATATCGCATTCTTGCCCGTCGTGAGTGGTAAGTTCCATCGGTTTATCTTGCTCTTCTTCCGAGAACTTACTAACAACGAACAACGGCTCTGCAATTCTCGACCTAAACGAACTCGCCAAGTTGTAATAAGTCATGCCGTGAGCGTTGCCAACGTTCTGGCCGTTGCCCGCTCTCGTTACCGTAAACGCTTTAAGTTTAGGGCTGTGGCCTTCAATAATATCGGTAACGTCAACTTTTAAAGCGTTGGCGCAACGATAAATAAAGGCGAAGTTTAAATCGCTTTGGCCGTTTTCACAATTTTCATATTCTTCAACGGTAACACCCGTCTTGAAAGCCATATCGGAAACTGAAAGGTTTTCGATTAAGCGAAGTTCTTTAATTCTGTTTGCTATTTCTTGAATTTTAATTGTAAGTTGTTCCATATTCATCTCCGTAATTATGAGACGAATTAAACAAAAAACCCGTCTCAATAAAAATGCTTTGAGACGAGTTTTAACCCGCGGTACCACTCAATTTGCAGCCGTTTGGCTACCACTTTAGAATCTATCAATTCCTATTCATTAACGCAGAAATCACGGAGAGAGTCTACTTGCAATAACGCTTTCTTTCTCTCGGCTCGGAAACTACAACCTTTTTACCACCGCTGCGGCTCGCACCAAACGCCGTTCTCTGAAAGCGGGAAGATAAAAAAGGACTTTTCGTCATAGCCTTTATCTTTTAATTATTAAATTAATATTAATTTAACACTACTTTTAAATATTGTCAACGATTTTTTAACAATGAACGCAAATTTTCACACTAACTTTACGTTATTCGTTCAATTTTACGCCTACTATCACAACTTTTAAGGCAATTTTTGATAAACTTTCTTTTGCCCGTGCCCACCGAATATATTCCACTCGCCTTCGCCTATCGTTTGCAAGAAGGACGCGCGCTCGCTTGAGCAAAGTTTAGGGTCAGTATCAACCGAAGTCATTAAAATTGGGGCGTATTGATTATATTCCGCTTGCTTTTTAGTTAGGTCGGAAACGTTGATATAAACGTCGCCCGTAAAGGCAATTTTTCGCTTATTATCAATCAAAATTATTTCCCCGGGCAAATGACCGCCACTACCTTCGTAAACGTCAAAATAAAGTTCGCCGATACGATAATCGCCAATTTTTTCAATCGGGAAATCAAGGCTTGATTTTCCCCATAAAACTTTTAGTTTTGATTTATCAACAGTTTCGTACTTAGTTAAAATTTTGCAAATGTTGATATATGGCGAATGCAAGTGATTGCGCTCTCTAAAACCTGCTTTTTGGTCTATTTCTGCACGCAAACTTTCGGCACTTCTCTCGCCCACTAAAACTTCATTAAACTCGCTGAGTAATCCACAATGGTCAACGTCTGCATGGGTAACGATTATTTTTTCTTTTCCCCTTTGAAAATCTGGGAATAAGTTAGCTATAATTTTGAGCATTTCAGCTTTATAGCAAGCGTAACCAGAATCTACGAAAACCCTTTCCCCGTCGCTTTCAATAACTGCAACGTTACTGCCACAGTCAGGCTCTATAAGGGTAATTTGGGTTTTATCGGTTATTTTATGTCGGGTTATTCTCGGCTTAAAATTTTCGCCTTTACACTCGGATAATAGTTTAGCAAACTTACTTATACTGTCGAAAGTTTTATAAGGTGAAAGCCCTTGCTCGTCAAGAGTTTGCATAGCCAAATTGACGTTTACTAAAAGTTCTTCTTTCTTCGACGAAGAAAGCCCTGCAAATTTAACTAAGTCGTCTACGTACGAACTATAAAAAATGCTATTATCGAAAACTTTTTCGGTGTTATTGTAATCAATAATTTTAACGGCGCAAAGCTTTTCGGCTTGAGATAAAAATTCTGTTAAGCCGTTCACGTCGCTGACGTATAGCCCCATTTTGAAGTGCTGATAATCGCTTCCGTTTTCTTGCGAACTTATGTAAGAAATATTAAAGTTGAACTTATTTATAAGTTCTAAAACGTTAGTTACGCTACCCGGCTTATCTTCTAAGCGAAACTCAATAAGCACTATTTTGCTATGCTCGTTTTCACTTGAAAGGTAGCCAATTTCTCTAAGTTTTTCATCGGCTTTTAAAAGTTTATCTTCATCGCCGTCAACCTCGATAAACAAGGTATGCGAATCGACGGCTTTATTATAGCTAACTCTCGTAATATTAACGCCAAGTTCTGAAAAGCATTTACTTGCTTTTAAGAACGCGCCGATATGGTTAGGCATTTTAGTAACGTAAGTTTTTTTCATAATTATATTTTTAAAACGGATTAGAAACGAGTTAGGCTAGACGGACTAACACAATATTGCAAAGATTTAATAAGGCGTTAGTTTGGGTATTAGACGAGGCTCGCGAAGACGATAGGCTGAAATAGACCTTTTCGGTCATTGAAGTCTATCGTTTGAGCAGAAACGAAGTATAATGCCCGAAATAACGCTTTATAATTTATTGCGTTGTATCTTGCCACTTATAGTCTTAGGCAATTCATCTCTAAACACAACGACTCTTGGATACTTATAGGGTGCGGTGTGTTCTTTAACGTAATTTTGAATTTCTTTTTTGAGTTCTTCGGAAGGAACGGTATCTTTAGTTAAAACTATGCTCGCTTTTACGACTTGACCACGAACTTCGTCGGGAACGGCGGAAACACCACATTCTAAAACGTAGGGAAGTTCCATTATTACGCTTTCTATTTCGAAAGGTCCAATGCGGTAACCACTTGACTTAATAACGTCGTCAACACGACCAACGTACCAGAAATATCCGTCTTCATCACGCCAAGCGGTGTCGCCGGTGTGATATAAGCCGTCGTGCCATGCTTCGTGAGTTTTTTCACTATCGCGATAATATTCTCTAAATAAGCCACAGGGTACGCTCTTGTCAGTATGGATAACGATTTCACCAACTTCGCCGTTGGGAACGCTTTTTCCGTCCGCATCAACGATATCAACGTCGTATTGGGGGTTAGCCTTACCCATAGCGCCGATTTTGGGAGTCGTTCCGAAAAGGTTTGCTATAGCAAGAGTAGTTTCAGTTTGACCGAAACCTTCCATTATTTCAAGACCCGTTGCTTCTTTGAATTTGTTAAATACTTCGGGGTTTAACGCTTCGCCTGCAGTAGTCATGTGGTGAATTGACGATAAATCATACTTATTTAGGTCGCCACGAATGAGCATTCTAAGCATAGTGGGAGGAGCGCAGAAAGTTGTGATGTTGTATTTTGCGAACATGGGAAGAAGGTCGTTTTCGTCAAACCTATCAAAGTCGTAAACGAATACCGCGCCTTCGCAAAGCCATTGACCGTAAAGTTTACCCCATAAAGATTTACCCCAACCAGTGTCGGAAATAGTTAAGTGTAAGCCGTCTCTTTCACAGCAGTGCCAGTATTTTGCAGTTACGTAATGACCGAGCGCGTAGGTGTGCTTGTGCGATGCCATTTTGGGATTGCCGGTAGTTCCCGAAGTAAAGAACATAAGCGCCGATTCATCGCCTTGAGAACAATCTTCGGGGCGTTCGTACTTACCAGAGAAAAGACCGTATTCCTTATCAAAATCAAGCCAGCCTTCTTTTGCACCGCCTACCATGATGAGTTTTTCTACTTGCGGGCATTTTTTAGCGGCGCTTTCAGCGTAAGTGTAAGTATCGCCGTCGGCAGTACAAACGATTGCCTTTACGCCTGCGCTGTTATACCTATATTCGAAATCGTGTTCTTTTAATTGGTTGGTTGCAGGAATTGCTACCGCGCCAAGTTTGTGAAGGGCCACCATACAGAACCAGAATTGGTAGTGGCGCTTAAGAACGAGCATAACCTTATCGCCACGCTTAATTCCTAACGAAGTAAAATAGTTAGCAACTTGGTTGGACGCTCTCTTTATATCTTTAAAGGTGAAACGCCTTTCAAATTTATTTCTATCTAAGTGAAGCATCGCAAGTTTATCGGGGTATTTTTCAGCAATGCCGTCAACTATATCAAAACCGAAGTTAAAGGTATCGGTGTTTTTAAAGTTGATTTTTTCAAGTCTGCCTTCAGCATCTTCAACCGTTTCAACGAACTTTTCGCAAACGAGTTTTTCGCTTGCCTTTGCGTTCATAACGCTCTTTCTAACTACCGTTTCAGCCGAATTGTCGCCCGACATAACGACTGCTACGAAAGTGCAGTTTTGACCGTCAACGGCAATCATACCGTGAGGCAAAGAAGAATTATAATAAATGCTATCGCCTTCGCCAAGCACTTCAACGTGATTACCTACTTGAACTTTAAGTTTGCCACTCAAAACCAAGTCGAATTCTTGACCTGAGTGTGTGGTTAAGTGGATAGGCTTGTTTTGTTGCGCTTGAGAATATTCGTAAGTTACGTAATAAGGTTCAGCAAGTTTATTCTTGAACTTGGGCGCAAGGTTAGCAATATCAATGCCGTCTTCTTTAACGGTTTCTTGACCTTTACCTTTTCTCGTTACGGTATAGGTTGAAAGTTTTGCCGCCCTACCTTCTAAAAGGTCAGTCATTTCAACGCCAAACGCTAAAGCGCATTTGTGGATAAAAGAGAAAGGCACGTCTTCGCTTCCGCTTTCATAGGAAAGATAAGTTTCTTCATTAACGTCAGTCTTTTCAGACATTTCTTTAACGGAAAATCCAATAATTTCACGCAACTCCTTAATTCGCGTTGCAATCTCCGATAACTGATTTAAAGTGTTGTTAGTGTTCATTGTTTTTCCTCCTTAAAAAGATTTTTATAATTAATATTGTAAGCGATTAACCGCCTTATAAATAAGTTTTTATAACTTGTGCAGTTTATTAAAACTATTCGTTTTAGGTTTTAGTTTGGGTGTTAGGCGAGACTCGCGAAGAGTTTTGGATGAGACTAACCTTGCTCGGTTGTCGAAGTCAAAACACGAAGCAGTAAACGAAGCATAACACCTAAAATAAAAACTAAAAAACCCGTCTCTAAACTAACGTTTGAGACGGGTATATCTACTCGCGGTACCACTCAAATTATGGCTTTTTCGCCATCACTTTAGAATCTAACAATTCCTATTCGTTAACGCAGAAATCACGGAAAGCGTCTACTATTATTTCGGGCTTTCAACTCGGAAGGGATAGGTTGTTAAACGCTCGTTGTTGGCTTACACCATCCGCCAACTCTCTGCAAACTCTCGTTTAGCCTTTCTTCGTCACAGTTTTTAAGTGTATTAAATTAAACCGATTATACAATAGTTTTTAAATAATTGTCAACTATTTTTTATGTTTTTGCAAAATTTTCTTAGGTGCAACGCCGTAGGCTTTTTTAAACTTGAATGAAAAATAATTGCTATCGTTAAACCCGCATGCAAACGCCACGCCGTTGACTGAACGCCCCGGTTCGTTTTTTAGCATATACTCAGCTTTTTGCAATCTATATAGAGTTAAATACTCTGAAAACCCAAACCCCGTTTGCTTTTTAAAAGTTCTTGATAAATGCTCGGGGCTAACTGCTAAAACTTCCGCCACCCCGTAAAGTGTTACTTCGCCGTGATAATTTTCTTGAATATATTTAACCGCCGTTTCTATAAACGCGCTACCCGACGGCGTTTCACTTTGGGTTTTAGCGTTTCTAACGAGCAAGAAAATAAGTTCGTAAGTTAAACCCTTTAAAGCGTCAACGGAATACTCGTCGTTCTTTCGATACTCAAAATCAATCTTTTTCATAACCTTTTCGCATTCGGCTGTAACTTGAGAGCGACGGAATACGTGCGGTAACGAGTTAATCTCCCCCCTAACGCTTTCGGGAACGAAAAATTCCGAGCAGTTGATAAGCCAGCGGTCATGAAACTCAGTGTCGTAATTGGTTTTGTGAATAATTCCACTCGGGATAAACACTAAGTCGCCTGCTTCCACTCTGTAGGACTTATCGTCGATAAAGTAATTGCAACTACCCCTTTTCATATAATATATCTCTAATACGGAATGGTAGTGGCTACTTGATTTATTTCCCTTGATTTTCGACGCTTGCTGAAAATAATAATCGTCGGTTAATAAAATGCGCTTTTCTTCCATACGATAAGATTATAATACAAGATATCAAAAAAATCAAGATTTTTTACTAAAACCGTCAATGAAATTAAGGAAATATATTATATTTTGACGTATGATATAATCGTAATTGTGGCGAAAAGCCTTAAAGGAGAAATATTTATGAACTTCGAAAAGAAACAAAGAACTGAAAAAATTATTCAATTTGGCGAAGGCGGATTCTTACGCGGTTTCGTTGATTGGATGCTTCAAAAACTCAATGATAACGGCAGTTTTGAAGGTAACGTAGTCGTTGTTCAACCCATTGAACAAGGTATGTGCGATATGCTTGAAAAACAAAACTGCGTTTACACCCACTTAATTCGTGGTGTTGAAGGCGTTGAAAAGACTATCGTTGACGTTATTTCGAGAACGGTTAAGCCTTACGCCGATTGGAACTCATACCTTGCTCTTGCTGAAAATCCTGATTTTAGATTCGTAGTGTCTAACACCACGGAATCTGGTATCGTATTTAGTGATGAAGACAAGATTACCGACGTTCCGCCCAAGACTTTCCCTGCAAAACTCACCCTTTTACTTAAAAAGAGATTTGAACTTGGTCTTAAAGGCTTTATCTTCCTTCCTTGCGAACTTATCGACAGAAACGGCGATAACCTTAAAAAGTGCGTTCTTGCTTACGCTGACCTTTGGAATTTAGGCGATGACTTTAAAGCGTGGATTGAAAAGGATAACGTATTCTGCAACACGCTCGTTGACCGTATTAACACAGGATATCCCCGTGGCGAAGAACTTAACCTTGGTTATGAAGATAATATGGTTAACACTTCAGAGTACTTCCACCTTTGGGTTATCGAATGCGATTACGACCTTGAAAAAGAACTTCCGTTCAAGTCCGCAGGTCTTAACGTAATCGTAACGAAAGATAAACTTTCTATGTATAGAACGAGAAAGGTTAGAATCTTAAACGGCGCTCACACTTCGCTCGTTCCTTACGCTCTTTTAGAAGGTTACGATACCGTTAAATCTTGCATTGACAGTGAAAAAATGCTCGCTCATATCAGGGCTTGCGTGTTTGACGAAATTATTCCTACCTTAGACCTTCCTAAAGACGAACTTATCGAATACGCTGAAGGCGTTATCGGTAGATTCGCTAACCCCTATATTAAGCACTACCTTTCTTCTATCGCGCTTAACTCAGTTTCTAAGTTTAAAGTAAGAGTTTTACCGTCAATCCTTGAATATATTAAGCGTTATAATAAAATGCCGAAAACTTTACTTTTCTCGTTCGCTAAACTTATTGATTTTTACAAAACC
Organism: Christensenellaceae bacterium; assembly: GCA_045637965.1. Taxonomy (GTDB): domain Bacteria; phylum Bacillota; class Clostridia; order Christensenellales; family Borkfalkiaceae; genus HGM11412. Next base: position 9,636 of record JAZUAK010000006.1, read on the forward strand.
GAAATGACTAACGACGATGCAGACGTTGTTGCATTTATGAAATCAAACGGCGTTAAAGAAATTCTTGCAAACGATAAACTTTGGGGCGAAGACTTATCTTTCTTAACCCAAGAGGTAGAACAATATGTTAATAAATAAACTCGATAACGTTGAAGTTAATCTTAGCGACGGGCATAAATACGCCCTTCGCGATATTAAAAAGGGCGAAGATATTATTAAGTACGGCAACCCTATCGGGCACGCTACTGAAGATATTTTAAAAGGCGCGCACGTTCACACTCATAACGTAAAAACCAACCTATCGGGCAATATTTCATATAATTACGAACCAAAATTTTATGATATTGAAAAAGGCGATAGCACTCGTACCTTTATGGGTTACGTAAGAAAAAACGGCGACGTTGGCATTCGTAACGAAGTGTGGATAGTAAACACCGTTGGTTGCGTAAACAAGGTATCCGAAGCCATTGCTAAAAAGACTGGGGCAAGATATTTCCCCCACCCGTTCGGTTGCTCTCAACTTGGCGACGACCAAGCAACTACTCAAACGATACTCAAAGGAATGGTTAACCACCCGAACGCCGCAGGCGTACTCGTTTTAGGGCTTGGCTGTGAAAACAACAATATTGAAGTTTTCAAAAAAGTACTTGGAACTTGGGACGACGAGCGCGTTAAATTCTTGGTAACCCAAGAAGTTTCAGACGACGTTAAGGAAGGGGTTAAAATCGTAAAACAACTTCAAAAATACGCTAAGACGTTCAAGCGCCAACCCGTGCCTATTTCCAAACTCAAACTTGGGCTTAAGTGCGGTGGTAGCGACGGCTATAGTGGCATTACCGCTAACCCTTTAGTTGGTAGGCTTTCGGATAAACTTATCTCTATGGGTGGTAGTTGCGTTTTAACCGAAGTTCCCGAAATGTTCGGTGCGGAACACCTTTTAATGCAAAGATGCGAATCGGAAGAAGTTTTCAATAAAACGGTTAAACTTATCAACGACTTTAAAGATTACTACACTCGCCATAACCAAGTTATTTATGAAAACCCGTCGCCAGGCAATAAAAAAGGTGGTATTACAACACTCGAAGAAAAATCTCTCGGCTGTATTCAAAAGGGTGGCCTTTCTAAAGTCGTTGACGTTTTAGATTACGGCGACGTTTTAACTAAAAACGGCTTATCCTTATTAAACGGACCTGGTAACGATATCGTTGCTATAACTAACCTTATGGCAGCAGGCGTTCATATTATTTTATTTACGACTGGCCGCGGTACACCCGTAGGCTCGCCCGTTCCCACGGTTAAAATTGCAACGAACCATTCGCTTGCCGAAAGAAAACCCGAATGGATTGATTTTGACGCAAGTCCTGTACTCAACGGCAACCCCTTAACCGACGAACTTTTAGAGTACGTTATCAAAGTTGCCAACGGAAAAGAAACTAAAAACGAAATTCACGATTACCGTGAAATATCAATATTTAAGGATGGTGTAACTTTATGAGTTTTATTAATGATAACTTTATGCTTAAAAATAAAACTGCAAGAAAACTTTACGATATGGTTAAAGACTTGCCAATTATCGACTACCATTGCCACTTAAACCCCAAAATGATTGCGGAAAACTATCAATTTAGAAACGCTTTCGACCTTTTCCTTGGCGGTGACCACTACAAGTGGCGTCAAATGAGAACTAACGGCGTTACTGAAGATTTCGTTACGGGGGATAAGGACGAGTTTGAAAAGTTCAAAAAATTTGCTGAAACTCTCCCCTTACTTATCGGCAATCCGTTATATCACTGGACACATTTAGAACTTAAGCGTTATTTCGGCATTGACGAAGTTTTAACTCCCGATAACGCAAAAGAAGTTTGGGATAAGGTTAACGAATGCTTAGCAAAACCCGAATTTAGAGCGCAAGAACTTATCAAGCGTTCGGGTGTTGAAGTTATTTGCACTACCGACGACCCTGCCGACACGCTTGAATATCACGAAAAGTTAAAAGATTTTTCAACTAAAATTCTTCCAACGATGCGCCCCGATAAACTTATGAATATCGACCAATTAACGTTTAAGCCTTACCTTGAACAAATTGGCGTTTCAACTTACGAAGGCGTTGAAAATTTCATCGTTGATAGAATTAAATTCTTTAACGATCACGGCTGTCGCCTTTCCGACCACGCTCTTGAATACGTGCCTTACGCTGAAGGCAATCCCGAGGAAGTATTCAATAAGTTTATGAGCGGAAAACCGCTCGATAAGGCGGAAATTGACACTTATAAGTGCGCTATCTTAAAGATTTGCGCTAAGGAATACGTGAAATACGGCTGGGCTATGCAACTTCACATCGGCGCACTTAGAAACAACAATTCCAAGATGTACGACCGTTTAGGTCCAGACGTTGGCTTTGATAGTATTAACGACCTTTGCATTGCTGAAAACCTTGCAAAATTCTTAAACAGTTTAGAAAAGGACAACGTACTTCCAAAGACTATTTTATATACACTTAATCCTAAAGATAATTACGTTTTAGCGACCATGCTCGGCAACTTCCAAAACGGCGATATTCCTGGTAAAATTCAATTTGGTTCGGGCTGGTGGTTCAACGACCAACGCGACGGTATGCTCGACCAAATGCGTTCGCTTGCTAACCTTGGAATGATTGCAAGATTCGTTGGTATGCTTACCGATAGTAGAAGTTTCGTATCCTACACTCGCCACGAATATTTTAGAAGAATAATGTGTAATTTAATCGGCGAATGGGTTGAAGACGGCGAATACCCCAAAGACTTTAAGTATTTAGAAAAAATCGTTAAAGGCATAGCGTATGAAAACGCTAAAAACTACTTTAAATTCTAATCTTTAAAACAATACAAAGGCCGTGGCAAAAATGCCACGGCTTTTTTACTGCAAAAGCAAGTCAATGTTTTTGTATTTATTGTTTTTTTGTTAACGGGGGAAAAGTGTTTTATTTTAAAATATCTAACGCCATTAGAAAACCAAACCTAAACCCTTCTTCATAAGCATTAGCAAAATTTAGTGCGCTCATCTCTCCTATCTGCGCATTCAACTTGCTGTATAAATCAGTAATATTATCATCATTTTCAATAAGTCTTAAAAATTTCTCTTCACTTTCAACAACTTTTAGCAAAACTTTACTTTCTTCTTCACTTAATCTTATACTCTCACAATTTCCACGATTACCGTAAAACATTTCTTTTATCGCCGAATAATTTTTCATAACAACTCCACAAATTTTTTAATTGCACCTATATGGGTGCACTTATAATATAAACTATTGTTATAATATTGTCAACAGTTTTGCACTTAATTAGGAACAAAGGTTAAAAATATGAATATAGAAATTGAAAAGAAGATTGGCAAAAATATTAGAACTTTAAGAGAAAAAGCAAACATTACGCAAGAAACTTTAGCAACAAAATTGCAAATATTAGGTTGCGATATAACTCGCAGTGCGATAGCAAAAATAGAAGTTGGTCAACGCCATTTATATCCCGATGAAATACTTTGCATTAAAGAAGTTCTCAGCGTTTCCTACGACGATATTTTTAGCGTTTAATTACACCAAAAGTGCCAAAATTGCACTTTTACAACAAACTAAAACACGAGCGTTTTTGCTCGTGTTTTTTAATGCAAAATATTGCATATCACAAAATTATAAAAACTTTTCCAAAAGGCGTTAGAAACAAGCAAGACAAGGCTCGCAAAGGTTTGCGGACCAAACTAACCTTGTTGGTTGTGAGGGTCGCAACACCTTTGCAGTAAACGAAGTATTGCGCCGTTTATAACGGCTTTTAATATTTTGCAAAAATGAAAGAATTAGGTCTTCCGCCCTTTAAAACCACCTTATTAGCCGACTTTTTAACTTTTAAACTACTGTCGGACGAATAGAGAACGGTAAGTTTTTTACCCTTTAAATCAACCGAATATTCAAAAGATTTTTCGTTAGTTTTTTCCTTAAATAAAATTAAGTAACCACCATTTTCACCGCTTGCGTTAAAGCCTGTGAACCCTACGCCAGACGGGCGATTGCCAATAGGCTCGACGAAACATTCGGCTAAAGATTTTCTCTCTTTTTTGTAAGCAGAAATGATACCTTTTAATTGCTCCTTGCTTTCATTAGGTAAGTTTTGCATTTCCATCCACATAAGCGGATTTGCTACCATTGAAACGGCAAACGCATAGTCTTGAGAATAGTTAGCAATAGAAAGCGCGTCGCCTTCGTATTTATCAACGTTAGAATTAACGTTACATACTTCTATTTGGAAACGCTGGGTTGGAACGTATTTTGATAAGTCCCATAAATTTCGAAGCGTTCTGTACGGATAATAAGTTCTTGCTTTAGTGAATCTATTTTCTAAGAATAAGTTGCCAAACTCTCTATTATATAAATATCCAAAGCGTTTGCCAGCCGTAATATCCATATTGATTTTAATTTTCTTATCCGTGCCTTTCCTTATCTCGCTTAAAATCTTGTAAACGTTGTCTTCGCAAGTTTTATTCTTTATTCTTATACCGTCGATTTTGAAAGTGGAAACGCCGTGGCGATTGTAAAGTTCGATAACGTTTTTAATATCCGTATTTAAATATTTATAATCGTCGGTTGCATCGCACGAGTACCAAAGCCCTACTTCAGTTCCGTTTTTATCTGCCTTTTCTAAAACAGGAACTAAACCGTTTGGGAAAGTTTCTCTAACGAACCAGAAATCTTTTTGCTGGTCGTACATACCTTCGCCGATTTGCGCGCCACCCTTTTTAACGTGCGAACCGGCGGTGTGACCCTTTTGCCAACCGTCGTCAAGTTGAACTACGTCAACGCCTAAATACTTTGCAGTTTCAAGTTCTTTAAGCATAAACTCTTCGTTAATGCAACTATCGGCGTGCCCGTCACCCCAAGTGTTAGATAAAATTTGCGGATAGCGTTGAACGGGAGATACTCCCCTTAAATAATAGTCGTGGTAATCTTTGATTACCGAATTTTTATCGCCAACGACGATGCACGCGCCGTATAAATTAACGCTTTCGTCAATATCGAACGGCTCTGCAAAATCTAAACCGATACCGGTGATTGCAACCGTTCTATGCTTATTAAAGAAAAAGTCAAAATCTTTATTTCCCGTTTGAGCAATCTTGCAAGGCGCTTCTTTTACCATCATAAGCGCGTTACCGCTCGTGAAATTGTCTACGATAAAGATGTTGCCTTGATAAGTTTTAGCCCATGGGCTAAAAAGTTCAAAGGTTTTTTCAGTCTTTACTAAATTATGGTCGTCAGTCGCGTCAAAAAGTTCAACTTGAGTGAGATTTAAGTGGTTTTCATAAAAAGGAATGCCTATAACGCTTGCATTTTCGGGCATCCACTCTTTCATTATAACCGTCTTTCCACCTAAAACACCGTCGGGGATAAGCGCGCTAGTCGTTTTAACGTGGCAGTCAAAATGCCCGCTTAAACGAACTTTTGCACTAACAACCGGCAAGTTTTCATAGAGCGAAAGCGTGTAAAAAATACTTGCTACGTCCGTTTTAAAAGTGATTAAAAGGTCACTACTTTTACTTCCGTTTTCGCAATTATTATCAATATTTTCAAACGAAACGCTCGCCTTTTCGTAATCGAAACCAGGGATATAAACTATCGGTAAATTCTCTTCGCCGTTAGTAAAATTATATCCCGTCTTTTTATTGTTAAGGTTTTTTAGAAAAACCTTTCCGTTTAACTTTTCAAGCGTGAGTTCTATCGCGCTATTTCCAAAGATAACTCTATTTTCTATATTATTAAAGTAAAATTTTTCCATTATATCAACCTATTTTCAAAAGCGAGTCTAATGCCCATATTTTTTAACATATTGCACGCGTTTTTAACGCGCGGTGCTTTGTATTCGCGAACGTTATGCCCGTCAAAACCAACGGATAATCTAACACCCGATTGCTTTATAATTTCCTGCTGGCGTTTGTTTTTGAAAAACTCGGTAACGTAATCGTGAGTTTTAAAGGAATGAAGACTATCAAAGTTGACGTTGATTTCCCAGAAAATTCCCATTTCCGCCATTTTTCTAAAATACTTTAAGGGGTCTTCGCCCAAGCGGTCGATAAACCTAAACATATCGGTATGCGCAATACCAACGGGGCATTTAAGCCTTTTTGCAAACGAGAAGATATCCCCCCTTGCAGTTGAGCGCTGAACTTGGTCTAAATTTTCAACCAAGGCAAAGTCGAACATTGATACGTCGGCATTATCGGGAAGAGCGTAACTATCGTTGCCGATAAGCGTTGAAACTTCTATACCGCAAAGTATTTTTATTCTGTTTCTATATTTATCTCTTACCGCGCTCATATGATCGTAATAACGCTGAAGCGTTAAGCCGTAATCGGCGGACAAGTTAGTTCCCTTATCGTAGCAAAATTCTTTTCTCGCGCAACCGACCCCGTAACTATGGTCGCAAATGCCGAGCATTTGAATACCGCCCGCTATTGCAGTTTCAACAACTTTCTCGGGCTTATCATTACAACAGAAGGAATAATAAGTGTGTGCGTGTAAATCTTGAATAATCATATCTAACTTTTTAATACCTCCTGTTTTTAGTAGACGAACTTAATAGAACCGTCGTCGAGTTCTGGTGGTGGGAAACTATCGGTTACGACAAGGTCGAAATCCTTAAGTTCCTTTGCGCGATAGGTCGCGCTTGCTTCAAATTTAGTATGGTCAATAATTAAAATTCTTTTTTGTGAGCGTTCAAACGCAACGCGTTTGATTTCTTTTTGATCAAGCGAACGCTCGTGCGTTGCGCCACCTATAACGCAGGCGCAAGAACTGAGCATTAAGTCAAACGAGAAATCTTCAAGTTGCTTTGCAGTCCAACTGCCTTGAGTTGAGTTTGTGTTATACTGCACCGCTCCACCAAGTAGTATGAGCGTTACGTTAGGCTTTTTGGAAAGTTGAATTGCCGTTTGCAAGTTGTTGGTTACTACCGTCTTATACGAAAAGTCCATCTTCTCAGCCAAGGCAAGAGCCGTTGACGAACTATCAATGAACACGGACTTAAACGGCGGAATATGCGGAAGCGCTTTGCTCGCCGCCCTATCCTTTTCGCCGGGGTTTCTCTCCATACGATAAAAGAGCGAAACTTCTTCAGAGTTCTCGGGAAGGAACGCACCACCGTGGCTTCTTTCAACGAGCCCCATCTCTTTCATTTCGGCAAGGTCACGACGAATAGTCGCTTCACTTACGAAAAATATGCTTGCAAGTTCAGGAACGGTAACTTTTTTTTGTTCTTTAATTATACCTAAAATTCCGTCCTGTCTTTCGTTAAGAGCCACGACTATACCTCCTTTTGCCAAAATTTTATAAAAAAACACCGAATTTTGTTCATTTGTGTTCGTTTATGTTCATATTGTAACACTAAAAAGTTTTTTTGTCAACATAATGAACATATATGGACAAAAACGAAAATATATGTTATCATTTTGGCAAGAAGAAGTTTATATATACTGTTCATTTGAACAAAAAACGCAAATCTATAAAAATAAGGAGCAAAGCAAAATGAAAATTCTTGTTGTAAACGCAGGTAGTTCTTCGCTTAAATATCAACTTTTTGATATGTCTACCAACACCGTTTTAGCAAAAGGCAACTGCGAACGCATTGGAATTGACGGCGTTATCACTCACAAGTGCCCCGGCAAACCCGACTATAAAGTAAACGCAGATTTCCCCGACCACAGAGCAGCAATCAAACTCGTACTTGAACTTTTAACCGATAGCGAAAAGGGCGTTATCTCTTCCGTTTCGGAAATCGTTGCGGTAGGTCACAGGTTCGCTCACGGCGGTGAAATTAAAAAATCAACCGTGCTTGGCGATGAAGAAATGAAGTATCTTGAAAGCATCGTGGGTATCAATCCTTTACACGGCCCGCCGGCAATCAGCGGTTTCAAAGCGTGCAAGGAAGTTATGCCGAATATCAACCACGTTGGCGTGTTCGACACTTCTTACTATTCAACGATGGAACCCCACGCTTACGTATATCCTATCCCGTACGAACTTTTTGAAAAGTACAAAATTAGAAGATACGGTTTCCACGGAACTTCGCACAGATACGTTGCAGGCGTTGCAATGGATATGCTTGGCAACAAGAATTCTAAAATCATCACTTGCCACTTAGGTAACGGTTCTTCAATCACCGCAACGATGAACGGAAAGGCGATTGATACTTCAATGGGCTTCACTCCGCAAGACGGCGTGCCTATGGGAACTCGAAGCGGCGCAATCGACCCGACTATCGTTCCTTATATTGAAAAAGTTATGGGTATTAGCGGTGAAGAAGCCGACAAACTCATTACTAAGCAAGGTGGTTTACTCGGTGTTTCTGGAATTTCAAGCGACTGCCGTGATATTAGAGCAGCAGCAAAAGAAGGAAACGAAAGAGCAAAACTTGCCCTTCAAATTTTAAGACACAACATTAAAAAAATCATCGGTTCTTACGTTGCTGAAATGAACGGCGTTGACGCAATCGTATTTACCGCAGGTATCGGCGAAAACGATAGAGCGCTTCGTGAAGAAGTTGCCGGCGACCTTTCGTTCTTAGGCGTTGACTTTGATAAGAACGCTAACGATACCATTCCGTCGGGCGTAAACGGCGAAATCACTACTAAAGATAGTAAAGTTAAAGTTTACGTTATCCCCACCAACGAAGAGTACATGATCGCGCTCGACACCTTAAATTTATCAAAATAAAAAATAATATATAAAATAATATAAAGGAAAAGAAAATTATGAAATCACCATTTGAAATTAGAAAAGAAATTTGTGACGTAGGCCATAAGTTATGGATGAAAGGATTCGTTGCTGCTAACGACGGTAACATTTCCGTAAAACTTAACGATAACGAATACCTTTGCACCCCCACCGGCGTATCTAAGGGTTCTTTAACTCCCGATATGATTATCAAGGTTGACAAAAACGGTAACAAACTCGAAGGTAAACTCAATCCGTCTTCTGAAATCAAGATGCACATGAGAGTTTATCGTGAACGTCCTGACGTTAACGCAGTAGTTCACGCTCACCCCCCTGTTTCTACCGCTTTCACCGTTGCTGATATCGACCTTGACCAATACATTCTTCCCGAAGCAGTTTTAACTATCGGTGACGTTCCCACTTGTGATTACGGTACTCCGTCTACTATGGAAATCCCCGATTCACTTGATCCGTTCATTCAAAACCACGACGCGTTCTTACTTAGAAACCACGGCGCGTTAACCGTTGGTTGCGATCTTACTAAAGCGTTCTTCGTTATGGAAGAAGTTGAATTCAACGCCGTAATTTGCAAGCACGCTATGGAACTTGGTGCAGTTCACGAAATTCCCGGCCCGCAACTTAAGAAACTTATGGAACTTAGAAAGAAGATGAATCTTCCTGGCCGTCACCCTGGTATCGACTACGGCGACCAAACCACTACTGCAGTTAACGTTTCTAAAGACGAACTCGTTGACGCTATCACTAAAAAGGTTCTTGACGCTCTTAATAAATAATTTCGCCTTATAAGGAGAAAAACTATGGCAATTAATTGGACTGACGCTCAGATAGAACAAGTCGTTAACGCCGTAATTAAGAATTTGGGTGTTTCGAGTTCTTCTACCGTTTCAGCAAGCGGTTGGGACTCAACTCAATATAACGGACGTAAACTTATCGGTGTTTACGCTGATATGAACGACGCTATTGACGCGGCTACGGCAGGATATAAAGCCGTTCGCGCAATGAGACTTGAAGAGCGTGAAAAAATTATAACTGAAATAAGAAGACTTTGCCGTGAAGAAGCACCCGTTATGGCAAAACTCGGCGTAGCCGAAACCAAAATGGGTAAAGTTGACCACAAAACTGCAAAACATATTCTCGTTGCCGATAAAACCCCTGGCACTTCAGACGTTGTTTCCGCAGTAAAAACCGGCGACTACGGTCTTACCCTTACTGAAATGGCTCCGTTTGGGGTTGTTGGTAGTATTACGCCAAGCACGAACCCGTCGGAAACGGTTATTTGTAACAGTATCGGTATGATAGCAGCAGGTAACGGCGTCGTTTTCAACCCCCACCCGAACGCTATATCAACTTCTAACTACGCAGTTGACCTTGTTAACAGAGCAAGTTTCAACGTGGGCGGTCCTAAAATACTCGTTGCTTCGGTTGTTAAACCCACGCTCGATACCGCTCAAGTTATGTATAAGCACCCTGCAATCAGACTTTTAGTTTGTACGGGTGGCCCTGGCGTAGTAAGAGCAGTTTTATCTAGCGGTAAGAAAGCAATCGGCGCAGGCGCAGGCAATCCCCCCGTTATCGTTGACGATACGGCGGACGTTAGAAAAGCCGGTAAAGATATTATCGACGGCTGTACTTTTGATAACAACCTTCCCTGTATTGCTGAAAAGGAAGTATTCGCGTTTAGCAATATCGCAGACGAACTCATCGACTCAATGATTGCTAACGGCGCATACCTTATCAACTCTCAACAAGCGGAAGCGCTTTCTAAAATCGTTCTTACGGAAGTGGTAAATCCCAAAACGGGAATTGCTAAAAAGACGATTAGTCGTGACTGCGTTGGTAGAGATGCTAAAGTGCTTCTTTCCAAAATCGGCGTAACCGTTGGCGACGAAGTTCGTTGCATTATTTGCGAAACGAACTTTGAACACGAATTCGTTCAAGAAGAACTTATGATGCCGATACTTCCGATTGTTAGAGTTTCTAACATTGACGAAGCAATCGACCTTGCAGTTAAAGCGGAACACGGCAATCGCCACACCGCGCACATGCACTCTAAAAACATTGACCACCTTACCCGTTTTGCAAGAGCCGTTGAAACGACTATCTTCGTTAAAAACGCTCCTTCGTACGCAGGTATAGGTTTCGGTGGTGAAGGCCACGCAACCTTTACGATTGCAGGACCTACCGGCGAAGGCTTAACGAGTGCAAGAAGTTTCACTAGATATCGCCGTTGCGTTATGAGTGATAATTTCAGAATTATCTAACAGATATATATTATATAAGGAAAAGGAGAAACACCATGGATATTACTTCATCTCAAGTAGAAAGTATCGTTCGTAAAATACTCGGTGAAATCGGTGGCGCAGGCGCTTGTTCTTCTTGCTCGTCTTGTAACGGAGAAATCCCCAAGACTGCAAAAGTTGCAATGCTTACCGCTCAAAAGCACATCGAAGTTAAAGAATTCCCCGTTCCCGCGCTTCAAGACGACGACATTTTAGTTAAAATCGAAGGTTGCGGTATTTGTGGAACGGACGTTCACGAATGGAAAGCCGATCCGTTCGGCATTATCCCCGTAACACTCGGTCACGAAGGTACGGGCGAAATTATCGCACTCGGTAAAAACGTTAAGAAAGACACTGCTGGTAACCCCATTAAAGTTGGCGATAAAATCGTAACGAGCGTTATTAGTTGTGGCGACTGCTACGTTTGCCGTAACCAACCTGCAAACACTAACCTTTGCGACAAGCAAGGCGTGTTCGGGCTTATCCCTCACAGCGACGCTAACCCCTTAACCGGTTGGTTCGCAACTCACCTTTTAATTAGAGGTAAAGGTTCAACTTACTTCGTCGTAAACGACCTTGACCTTCAAGAAAGAATGATTTTAGAACTTGCTTGCGTTTGCGTTCACGCATTAAAGAGAGCAAATTCTACAGGTCTTATCAACTTCAACTCTAAAGTTTTAATTCAAGGCTTAGGCCCCGTTGGCCTCGTTATGACCGCCGTATTAAGAGCGGCTGGCGTTAACCACATTATCGCTATCGACGGTACTCCCATGAGACTTGAAATGGCTAAAAAAATGGGCGCTAAGACGGTTATCAACTTTAAAGAAGTTCCCACACTCGAAGAAAGAGTTAAACTCGTTAAGAGCGTTGCAAACGGCGTTGGCGCAGATTTCGCATTCCAATGCACGGGCGCACCGATGGCTGCAAAAGATATTTTTGAATATATCCGTCGCGGTGGTGGACTTTGCGAAATGGGTTTCTTCGTTAACAACGGCGAATACAACGTTAACCCCCACTTTGCAATGTGCAATAAGGAAATCACTTTAGTTGGTTCTTGGGACTATAGTGCTGACGATTATCCGACTACTATGGCGTTCCTTCGTCAAGCACGCGAAATGAGAATTCCTATTAAGGAACTCATTACTCACACTTTCCCGCTTGACAAACTTAACGAAGCAATGGAAGTAAACGTTGCTCAAAAAGGCATTAAGATTTGCTACGTTCCCGATTAATAGGAGAATTGTATGGCTCTCGGAATGATAGAAGTTTTCGGTTTTGCGACTGCAATAGTCGTAGCCGATAAGATGGCAAAAGCCGCTGACGTAAAAGTGGTTGCTATCGATAAAAATAAACCTGCCGCCGGCGACGATGCGCGCGTACCTTTGGTTATGGCAATCAAAATCCAAGGTGACGTTGGCGCCGTTGAATCGGCAATAGAAGTAGGCAAACAAGCGGCGGAGCAACGCGGATTATACGTTACTCACAAAGTTATAGCAAGGCAAAGTCCGGATATTGAGTGGTTTGCAAAACTCAATGCTCTCGGCAAAGATAAATTAAGATAAAATTTTTATAAAGGAGAAATATTATGAAGGAAGCATTAGGAATGGTAGAAACCAGAGGTCTTGTAGCAGCTATCGAAGCAGCAGACGCAATGGTTAAAGCAGCAAACGTTGTTTTAATCGGTAGCGAAAAAATCGGTAGCGGACTCGTAAGCGTTATGGTTCGCGGTGA
>JAZUAK010000007.1:0-393283 GCA_045637965.1 Christensenellaceae bacterium
ATTTATCGCAAGCGAAGATTGTATGGATTTTATTCGATTTACTCGTCTTAGTCTTGGTAACTTTTCAAGATCATTAACGTTTTTTAGTTCGCCTAAAAGTTCCATTATTTCGGACGTTAATTCTAACATTTCTTCTGTGATTTCATAAGGTGGAATATATTTATCCATATTTACCTCCAATAATTAACCTTATTTTATCATATTTTAGAACGAGATGTCAATATCTTACACGAAATCTTACACGATTTCTTACACGCTCGTCTCAATAGCGTTCTAAATTAATTTTGAGACGCATAAAGACAATTTTCTTATTTTTTACATAATATCATACAATATATGACACAAACTGTCATATTTACTATGTTATACTGAAGAAAAAAGGAGAAAAGTATGAAAGTAACCAAAGCGTATAAGTTAAATAAGGAAAAGCAACCTGCCGAAGAAAAAGGCAAGTTTCTTTACTACTTTTATAATAACCACAAGTTGGATTCTATTGCAGTTGATGAAGAGCAATGGGAAAAGTTGGTTGAGTTGGATACCGAAATGTATAACGGAAATCGTAGGCATAAAGACCATTCGGTTAAATTAACCGACAACGTTAAGCCTGCCGTTGGTGCAGATAACGGCTTTTTACATAGTAAAAAATTTGACTCTGAAGATGATTTCTTGCGAAAGAAATATATTGAAAATCTTCTACACAGAGAGTTTAGCGAACTTGACCGTGATATTTATGCCCTTTATGAAGATAAGTTTACGCAAAAGGAAATTGCCCAAAAAGTAGGCTTGTCGCAAGGCGAAGTTTCTAAACGCTTAACTGAAATGTTCTCTGCCATGGAAACTGATGATTTAAAAGGTCAAACCCAAGACGATGACGAGATTTACGCTATTAAACAATGGCGTAGATTCAAAAATAAAGGCGTTACCGACGGTGACGAAGATATTTTGTGGGACGTGTTCCGTGTAGAAATACCGTTACAACTTCAAGAGTATATTTGCTCTTGGTTTTATAGTTACAAAGAATATTGCTTCTTTGCCATTAAATATCTGGTTATGAGAGTTTGGGAAAAGTACGACGAGTTAGAACTTGGCAACCGACTAAACGAACTACCACGTCAAGTGCGGGAGTGGTTTTATGAATACTATGAATACGAGCCACCGTGTTTTCAATGGTTGTTTATTGTTTTCTTTGAACGCATTGAAGAGATGAAAAAGCAAAATCAACCACGCCCTACTGACGTAAACTTTCAAAAACTTTTAGATAAGTATAATGAGATAGTTACGCGTTTAGAGTGCACGGCGGAAGAGTTTTACAAAGAACGTATCGCAAAACCTTACGTTGAAAAACGTAATAAACGCTATCAAAAATATCTTGACGAGAATTACGTTTTGGTTGTTGACGAGAACGATACACGCCCAAAAAAAGAGCAACTTACAGCGTTTATGGAGCATTGTAAAAAACTCGATAAAAAGTATAAAAATAAAGTTGTTACAAAAAATTTAAAAATTACGGAATAATTTCGGCGTTTTAACCGCTTGATAATTAGAGAGTAAATGACGGAAGCTTGCTTACAGGCATTTGCGACGACATTTCAAACGAAAAGTCGCAATTATTGCAAACAACCAATAGGTTGTTAAATTTCAAGCAAAGCGAAGAAATTTGCTTTTCTTGTTTATATATGGAGGGGTAATTTAGCCAACCTTGGAGCATCAATTTAAGTGCTCCTTTTTAATTTGCGCAGGTAATGAACACTTGCGCTTTTTTATTTCCTAATAAACGGGATTTTGAGTTGAAAATCAGCCCTCGGCAGAGCGAACGGGATACAAAAACGAAGTTTGTATCTTAGTGAGATATGGCTAAAGCCAAACGCTCAATAAATAACTGACAACGGTCAAAGGAGGTGAAAATTATTAGTTATCAGGTAATTAGAGTTCAAAAGTTTACAAAAAATTCGCTCGGAAAAATCGGTGCGGAAACCGAAAGAACATCAGGGAACAACCGAAACCAAGACATAGACACGGAACGAACTCCGTTAAATCTATATTTCAAAAAGTCCGCAAACGGCATGAACGCTGAATGGAAAAGTATCGCCACCAAAACAAACGCTACTTTTAAGGACACGAAAAAGTCGGTTGCTTTTGAAGGGCTAATCGTAACGTCGGATAAAACGTTCTTTGAAAAACTTGGCTACGTACAAGGCGAACAGCCACCACCAAAGGTTTTAGAGTTTTTTAACGACTGTTATAAATTCGTTCTTCGAGAAGTCGGTTACCACGGAACGGACGAAAATATTTTGTCTGCCGTAATTCATTTTGACGAAACTACACCACACTTGCAACTTTATTACGTGCCGATAGTAGACCAAGGCAAAAAGAAAGTTTACGCCAAAGGTAGTGACGGCAAAGTTTTGCGAAACGAAAAAGGCTCTCCCATACAAGCCAAAGACATAAACGGAAAAGGAATATACGAGTACAACGCTCTCCCCAATCCTAAAATATGTTCTTCTGATTTTTGGGAACAACGAGGCGGACAAGTTTCGTTTGGAAATTTGCAAGACGATTTTTACGGGCAAGTTGCTTATCGCTATGGACTAGAGCGTGGCGAGATTGGAAGCAACAAAAAACACACAACTAAATACGAGTGGGAAATAAAAAAACTTGAAGAAAAGAAAAATACCCTTTCAAAAGAATTAAAACCTTTGGAAGAGTATTTGAAGGCGTTTGAAGATGCTATTAACGGCAAAAAACCTTTCTTTAAGAGTGGACTTGAAAAACAAGTGGTCGGCTTAATTGCTAAATACAAACTGCTTGAAGAAGAAAAGAAAACCACCGATAAGGACAAAGAGTATCTTTTTAATGAATTAAGAAAATACGAAAAACAAATTCCCGAACTACAACAGCATAAGGAGTTTTTGAAGTTCTTATCTAAGTACGCACCCAACGAACTTGAAGAAGTAAAATTGGTTGCTAAACAGCGTGAAAGTCTTTCAAGACAACCCACGAAGAAAAAATTTAATACTTTTATAAAATACTAATCAAAAACGCTTGCTTTATTCCGAAATTTAGGGTAGGATACAAAACCAAAAATCCTAATGAACGGGATAAACCCTTAATTAAAGAGTAAAGCAAGCCAAAAACCAATCAAAAAAATTAAGGAGGAAAATTGTGGTTTATGGTTAAAGATTTACTAACAAACACAACGCATCTATATAGGTGTAGTTTATTGGTGCTCTACCATCAGGAAAGAGAACATTGTATCCGCACAAATAAAAAATTAAGGAGATTTGAAAAGACATTATTTAGAAGAATTTAACAAAGTGGAAATTGACCTTTCCACAAACGAAACGGAAATTTCTCCGTTTGAAGCAGACAAAGAACTAATTAACAAAGCAGCAAGCATACTTGCAAACAAACTATTAGACTTCGCAAATAGTGGCGGAGATATTAAAAACATAACGCCGAAAGACATATTCGGCAAGAAGGAGGAATTATGAAAAAGAAAGCAGTAATTTACGCAAGATTTAGTTCACACGCACAAACCGAACAATCTATTGAAGGTCAACTACGTGAGTGCTACGATTTTGCAAAGAGAAACGACATTACCATTATCGCCGAATACATAGATAGAGCGTTAACGGGAACGTCTGACAAACGACCACAGTTTCTTAAAATGATTGACGACAGTAAAAAGAAACATTTTGAGTACGTTTTGGTCTACCAATTAGACCGTTTTGCTCGTAACCGATACGACAGCGCAAACTATAAAGCCAAGTTAAAGAAGAACGGCGTTAGGGTTTTATCGGCAAAAGAAAATATTTCAGACGATGCAAGCGGAATTTTAATTGAAGGCGTTTTAGAAAGTATGGCGGAGTATTACTCCGCCGAACTTTCACAAAAGACAAAGCGTGGCGTTAAGGAAAGTTTACTTAAAGGTAATTTTATAGGTGGCTACACCCTACTCGGTTATAATATCGTAAACAAAAAATGGGTAGATAACCCCGAAGAAGCCGAAATCGTTAGAGATGTTTTCAATCGTTACCGAAACGGCGAAAAAGGTAAAGCAATAATCGATAGATTAAACAGTCAAGGGATTAAGCCTAAAAACAGCAACAAGTTTACCATGAGCGCAATTTGCCGTATGATTCGTAACGAAAAGTATATAGGAATTGTGACGGTAGATGGAGTTAATTACCCCGACGTCGTTCCACCTATTATTGATAAAAGACTTTTTAAGGAGTGTAATTTGATTATGGACGGACATAAACATCGCCAGCGTGAAGTTTATCACGAAAACCCATACATATTAAGTGGCAAAATGTTCTGTGGGTATTGTGGCAACACAATTACAGCAGAGACGGGAACGAGCCACAACGGAAGAGTTTACCACTACTATAAATGTTTTGGAAGAAAGTCCGACAAAAATAGTTGCAGTAAGAAAAACGTTAAGCAAGACTATATTGAAAGCGTAGTTTTCGGCGCAACCGTTGAATACGTTTTAACACCAAAGGTCGTTGATAAAATTGCTAAAACGGTAGTTGATAACTTTAACGCCGAAATTGAAAAGCCAACGGCACTACTCGCTTTTGAAAAAGACTTAAAGACTGTTAAAAAATCTATTGATAAAATTTTAACTGCGATAGAAGAGGGAATTTATACTAAGTCCACAAAAGAAAAACTACTAACTTTGGAAGCCACGCAAGAAGATTTAGAAGCCAAAATTGCCGTAGAAAAAGCTAAACAAATTAAGCCGTTAGAACTTGTTGACGTTAGGACGTTTCTTAACTACTACGCTAGAAAACAGTATGAAAATGGGCAAGAAAAAAACGAGTTCTTTAACTCGTTCATAAACCGTGTGTTTTTATTTGACGTTAAGGTTATTATTCTCTATAACACCAATAAGCGTGAAACTAAAAGACTTAACAAAAAAGAGTGCTTAGAAATAATAAACGGCAAAAACATAGAAGAAATAAAAGAAAACTCGTTTGAACCGAAAAAGTTCAAACGAGTATCTAGTGGTTGCGGGAGTGGGATTTGAACCTCACGACCTTCGGGTTATGAGCCCGACGAGCTACCAAGCTGCTCCATCCCGCGATGCCTTGTGCGTTTATGATACATAAATTATTCCTTTTTGTCAAGAGTTTTTTACTGCCTTTGAAAAATTTAAGCGGTTTTTTATTGAATGTGTTTTATTTTTATGCTATCATTATTAATAATATTACAAAAAAGGACTTTTATTTTGAAAAATATTGCTGTTATTACGGGCGCTTCGTCCGGCATGGGAAAAGAATTCGTTATCCAAGCAGATAAACGCTATCAATTAGATGAAATTTGGGTTATAGCCCGCCGTGAAGATAGGCTTAACGCCCTTGCTGGCGACGTTAACGCTAAAATCGTTCCGCTTGCGCTCGATTTGACTATGCCCGAAAGTTTACAAACCCTTGCCCAAAAACTCGATACCGAAAAACCAAACGTTAAACTCTTGGTTAACGCAAGCGGTTTTGGAAAAATGGCGGAATTTATAAACTCCAACCAAACCACCAACGCAGGTATGGTTGACCTTAACTTAAAAGCCCTTATCTTGGTTACCCAAACGGTTCTTCCTTTCATTAAAGAAGGCGGAAAAATTATAGAAGTAGGCTCTCTTAGTTCCTTTGAGCCCGTTCCGCACCTTTCCGTTTACGCCGCAACTAAAGCAGGCGTTTTAAGTTTTACCCGCGCACTTGCCCACGAACTCAAACCTAAAAAAATAAAGGTTCTTTGCGTTTGCCCGTACTGGGTTAAAACGGAATTTTTTGAACGCGCTAACGAAAAAGAACAACTTAAAAAGTTCGATATTTTATACGATGCAGACTTCGTTGTTAAGGTTGCTTATAAAACGATAGATAAGAAAAAGAAAAACTACGTCGTTCCCGGAAAATACGCTAAACTTTTGCGCTTAATGGCAAAGTTTTTACCCCACAACTTTATGATGTGGGTTATGGATAAAATTTTCAAATTTGAAAAAAATGATTGATAAAACGTTACTTAATCACGGCGAAACGATAGCCGTTGCACTCTCAGGGGGAAAGGATAGCGTTTGCCTTCTCCACCTTTTACTTGCCGTTAAAGAAGAACTCTCTTTAACGATAAAAGCCGTGCACGTAAATCACTCTATCCGCGACGGTGAAGCCGAGCGCGATGAGGAATTTTGCCGTTCGCTTTGCAAAAATTTAAACGTTGAACTATTTTGTAAAACAGTTGACGCACCTAATTTTTCAAAAGAAAATTCTCTCTCGTTAGAGCAAGGCGCAAGAATGCTTAGATACGAAGTTTTCGCTAAATTGCTTAACGACGGCTTTGCCCAAAAAATAGCGACGGCTCACCATAAAAACGACAATTTTGAAACCTTGCTTTTCAATCTTTTCCGTGGTTCAGGACTTAGTGGATTAAGCGCAATCAAAAGCGTAAACGATAAAATTATCCGCCCTATAAGTCAACTTTCAAGGCAAGACGTTGAAAATTACCTTTTGAAAAACAACTTGCCAAGCGTTGAAGACAGCACGAATTTTGACACCGCTTACACTCGAAATTTTATACGAAACGAACTCGTTCCAAAGATACTTTCTCGCTTTCCTGAAGCGATAGAATCTGGATATCGTTTATCAAAAATTGCAAGCGAAGAAGACGCGTTTTTAGACGAACTTGCGCTTTCTGTTTTGAAAGAAAAAGACGGCAAAATTTATCTTCCGCTCAGTACCCGCAAAGTTTTATTTGACCGCGCTGTTATTCTTGCGCTTAAAAAACTCGGCGTTACTAAGGATTACGAATTTATCCACGTATTACAAGTTGAAAATCTTAAAAATTTGCAAAGCGGCGCTATCGTAACGCTCCCAAAAGGCGTGTTTGCGATTAAGGAATACGACGCTATAATTTTTTCAAACGAAGCGAAAGAAAAATCTTTAGTGGAAATTCCTTTTACCGTTGGAACAACCACTTTTGAAAATAAAACCATTGTTATAACTGATCAACCGCTCGATAAACCTTTCTTGCTGTTTGACGGCGACAAAGTTCCCAAAACAGCCGTTATTAGAACGAGGCGCGACGGGGACGTATTTACTAAATTTGGCGGTGGCACAAAAAAACTCAAAGAGTATTTAATAGATAAAAAAATCCCACTTTCCGTTCGTGACGAACTTTTAGTGATTGCGGATAAAAACGTAATTTATATGATAATCGGCGTTGAGATTTCCGATTTAGTTCGCGTTGACGATAACACGAAAAACAAACTTAAAGCAAAAATTATATAGGTGATATATGGAATATTTAATTGGCGTAAACTATTGGGCAAGCAACGCTGGGCTTCACACCTGGCGTAACTTTGACAAAAACGTTATTGAAAAAGATTTTGAATTTTTATCTTCTCACGGCGTTAACACTATTCGTGTTTTCCCGTCGTGGGACGTTTTTCAACCTGTTAGTGATAGTTACAGCGGGCAAACCTTTAATTATAGAATAGGCGAAACTCCGATAGAGTACACCGAGTTTGCAAATAGTGGGCTTTCCGCGTCTGCTCTTGAAAACTTTAAAACTTTACTTGAAACGGCTAAACGCTACGATTTCAAAGTTATAGTTGCGTTAATCACAGGTTGGATGAGCGGTAAAAAGTTTATGCCCGACGCTATAAAACACCTTAATCCCATAACCGACGCAAAGGCAATCAATTTTGAATGCCGTTTTATCACCGATTTTATAAATCAAACGAAAACTTACGATAATATTATTGCGTGGGAACTTGGCAACGAGTGTAACGCGATGAGTTTAGAAAGCGAAGAAAGTTTAAACGAGTTATGGCTTTCAGCCGTTTCTAACACCATTCGCGCTTGCGATTCCTCTCGCCCTGTTTTTGCTGGAATGCACGGGCTTTCGGCTAGCGGAAAGTGGAAACTTTCAACCCTTTCGCTTTATACCGACGTTCAAACCACTCACCCCTATCCCTTATTTACCCCGTACTGCTCTAAAGACGAACTTACTACTATGCGTTCTTGTTTTCACGCTGCGGCGGAAAGCGAATACTATTCGTCTATTTCTAAAAAGCCTTGTCTCGTTGAAGAGATTGGATCTTTAGGTCCTATGATCGTTAACGAAGAAAAGGAAGCCGAATATTTTGAAAAGGCGTTTGCAACGAGTTTTGCTTCGGGAACGACCGGATTTTTATGGTGGTGCTCGTTCGATCAAGACAAGTTTGACTTTGCCCCCTACGACGTTTTCGCCGTTGAACAAAACTTAGGCATAGCAAAGGACAATAAAACGCCTAAACTTGCACTTTTAAAAATGAAAGAAATGGCTGAGTTTGCAAAAACGGTTGGCTGTTTAGAAAAACCAAACGTTGACGCAACCGTAATTTTATCAAACGGTCAAGACGAATGGAAGACGGCTTACGGCGCTTATCTTTTAGCCGTTCAAGCGGGATTTAACGTTGATTTTATTTATGAAAACCAACCCCTTCCCGAAAGAAAAAACTATATTCTTCCCTGCATTACCGAATGCAAAGGAATTCCCAAACGCTTGCTCGACGCGCTTATAGAAAAGGTTAAAAACGGCGCAAACTTATTTATCTCGTATAACGGCGGATATATCGGCAAGTTTGAAGAGTTAACGGGGCTTTCCGTATTAGGCAGAAAAGAAATATGCAAAACTAAAAAATCGGGCGATTTAGAAATTCCTTGTAACTACGATTTGCTTTTAAAACCGACGACTGCAAGCGTGTTAAAGACTTCTAATGACGGCAACGTTTTATTTAGCGAAAACGCTTTAGGTAAAGGAAAAGTTTACTTTGCAAACGCCCCGCTTGAGTATGCTTATACCGATAAAAACAACCCTGAAGAAACTGATTTTTACACCTTTTATAAACAAGCAATTTACACAAACTATAATTTAAAATTTGACGATAAAAAACTTGCCGTTTACCGCTACGGTAACGATAAGGCAATACTTGTCAATTTCTCAAATTCGTCATCGTTTAGCGCGCCTAATTTAAAAATTAAAAAGGCGATAAATTGCGAATATAATAGCGGTGTTTTAACCCTTAAAAAACCTTACGCTTATATTGAATACGGAGAGAATTTATGATTTTAGCAATAGGCGAATTACTCGCGGATATGGTTGCAACAAACGAGAACGGAACTTTAACTTTCAAGTCGTTTGCAGGTGGCGCGCCGTTCAATTTAGCGGTTAACGCCAAGCGTGAAAACGCTAACGTTTGTTTCGTTGGACGAGTTGGAAACGACGTTATAGGGCGGTTTTTACTTAAGGAAATGAAGAAAGCGAACTTTGATAGGGCGGATATTCAAATTGATAACGAAAGAAACACAACCCTTGCTTTCGTATCTCTAAGCGACGGCGAGAGAGATTTTTCATTTTACCGTCACGACACGGCGGACTTTAATTTAGAGTTTGAAAAAGTTGATTTTTCATCGTTTTCTAACTTGAGTTTTATCCACGTTGGCTCGCTTATGCTTTCGGAAAAAAAGGGCGTTGAGTTTGCTAAAAAAGTTGCAGATAAAGCAAATGAGTTAAACGTTTTATTTTCCTTTGACGTTAATTTTAGAAGCGACGTTTTCGGTTCGATTGAAAAAGCGAAAAGCGCATACCTTCCATTTATTGAACGCGCTGATATCGTTAAATTTTCAGAAGACGAGATTGAACTTTTCACAGGGGAAACCGACCTTAAAAAAGCGTGCTTAAAATTTAATAAACCAAACAAACTTATCTTGGTTACTCTTGGTAGCAAAGGCTCTTTCTATTTCTATAACGGCGAAACCGGAACAGTTGAATCTTCGCCCGTTAAACCTATTGACACGACGGGGGCTGGCGATGCTTTCTTAGGCGCGTTCCTTGCAAATATTGAGAATAAACCCTTTACAAAAGTTGAGATTGAAAAGGCGCTTAAACGCGCAAATGAAGTCGGCGCACAAACGACTCAATTTTTAGGCGCAGTAAAATTATAATTTCAAACAACCAAAAAGGTCGACGCTAAGGTCGACCTTTTTATTTTGATAATTCTTTAATTGCATCTTTATAAATAAGATAGCACTTTTTTAAATCTTCAATCTTTATCTTTTCATTCGGCACGTGGCACACCGCTCCACCGTCAAAAACAGGTCCGAACGCAACTCCGTTTTCGAGCGCTCTTGCATAAGTTCCACCACCCGTCGTTTGAGCAACGGCTTTTACGCCCGTATGTTTTTCATAAACCTTGCTAAGAGTTTTTACAAGCCAACCGTCCTTATCCGCATAAAGCGGTTTTTTGTGTTCTAAAACGGTAAACTCGCCTATTTCGTTTAACTTTTCGTTTATATCTTCAATCTTAGAGTGAACGGGGTATCTTATATCTACCGATAATTCTATTTTATCGCCGTTTACTTTTATAACGTTCGGCGAAAAGGTTAAACGCCCACTTTCGTCAACGAAATCACTAAATAAACTGCCGTCGAATAAAAGGTTAACGAGTTTTTCGCTAAAGCAATCTTTTTCGGCTAAATAGGAAAGGGCTTTTTTTATAGCGTTGTCGCCAAGTTCTGGCGTTGAGCCGTGCGCGGAAACACCACTAAATAAAACGTTTTCGCCGTCAGCAAGCGATACGGCGCACTTATCGCAAACGACGTTTACTCTTTCGCCACCGCTAATATTTTTAACTCTACTACCTGTCGGAAAGGTGAATTTTACGTGATAAATTCCCTTTTCGGCGTAAAGAACGGGGAAATCCGCATCGGGCGAAAACCCAACCTTTGGCATTACGGCAGCTTTTTCGTAATGGTCGATGCATCCCCAACCGCTTTCTTCGTCGCAACCAAAGATAAGTTTGATTTTTTTGCTTGGAACGAAGCCTTCGTCTTTTAACTGTTTAAGCGCAAACAAGCAAATAACAGCCGAACTCTTATCGTCGACTACGCCTCTACCGAAAAGATAGCCGTCTTTTTCAACGGCACCGTAAGGTTCTACGCTCCAAAGCGACAAGTCGCCCTCGGGAACAACGTCTAAATGGCATAAAACGGCAAGTCCGTCGTAATCGTCGCCTTCACCAAAAATTACTTCGCCGATATAGTTATCGTAGTTTTTCGTTTCGAAACCTAAGGCGCGAGCGTCAGCGAGCGCTTTTTCGAGCATAATTTTTATATTCTCGCCAAAAGGTGCGCCTTGCGTACTTTCAGATTTTGTGCTTTTTATCTTTATCCAATCTTTTAAAACGCTAATCGCGTTAGAAAAATATTTATCCATAAACTCATTATATACTATTTTTTATAAAATAAATAGTATTATAGTTAACTTTTTGATAAAAGTGTGTTACAATAATTAAGATAAACTTAAAAAAGGCGAAAGAGCAAAGCGATTGAGCCTTACGGGGAACTATGGCAACTAAAGAAAACGTACACGAAGGGCATAGAAAACGCCTGCGTGAAAAGTTTGAAATAGGAAAAGAAACGTTTAAAGAACACGAACTTTTAGAACTTCTTCTCGGCTACTCGATAGCAAGAAAGGATACTAACGGTTTGGCTCACACTCTCATAAACGAGTTTGGCAGTTTAAAAGGCGTTCTTTCCGCGCCCACGGAACTTTTAAAGCAAGTGGACGGCGTTGGGGAAACGACCGCAACGCTATTATCTCTCGTTGGCCATCTCGTAACTATTGAAGACAAGAAGAATTTAAAAAATATTAAACTTAACAATATTGAAGCCGTTAGAAAACTCGGCGTTGAACTTTTCAAAGGTTTAGACCACGAAGTTTTCTATATGATTTACCTTGACGGGCAGAAGAAAATCTTAGGCTCAACAAGGCTTGACGACGGGAATTTAGAAAAAGTTTCACTCGACTTTACCCGTTTTACAAACAGCATTTTATTCTATAAACCAAAATCTGCAATTATACTTCACAATCACTTTGCAAAGTATCCCTACCCGTCAGATGAAGACGATTTGGCAACGGCTAAATTATGTGCGTTTTTGAGTTTTCACAAAGTGTCGTTATTTGACCACGTTATCGTTAGCGGGGAAGAGATTTTCTCTTACTTTTACGATAACAGGCTTCAAAACATTAAAAATATTATCAAAGATAAATTATTATAAATAAAAATATAAGTTATTATAAAAATATAAATTATTATAAAATATTGGCGAATTTATAATAATTGGTTGATTAGTATTTTTTACGTTTTAACGAGCAAAACACAAAAAAATACGAGCGTTCTTGTGAAGGCGCATACCCGTAGCGGTCTGTAACTGAACAAAACCAAAGTATTTTAAAGTGTTTAGCCGTTAAAAACCAACCAAGGATTATAAATAAGCCAAAAAAAGGAAAATATGAAAAAAGTTAGAACGAGATTTGCTCCTAGCCCAACAGGTTTTATGCATCTTGGCGGACTTAGAACCGCCTTATACGCCTATTTGTTTGCAAAACATCACGACGGCGACTTTATTTTGAGAATAGAAGATACCGACCGTGAAAGGTTTGTTGACGGCGCTTTAGAAGTAATTTATTCTTCCCTTTTATCATCTGGTCTTCGCTACGATGAAGGCCCGGACGTTGGTGGGGATTACGGCCCGTACACTCAAAGTGAAAGAAAAGATATGTATCTTGAATACGCTAAAAAACTTATAGACCTTGGCGGTGCGTATTACTGTTTCTGTTCTAAAGAAAGGCTTGAGAGTTTAACCGACGAAAACGGCAACAGAAAGTACGATAAACACTGCTTAAAGATTTCTAAAGAAGAAGCGGAAAAGAGAATTGCTAACGGCGAAAGTTACGTTATTCGCCAAAACATTCCCTTAGAAGGAAAGAGCAGTTACGACGATTTAATTTTCGGCACGATTGAAGTTGATTATAACGACCTTGAAGACAATATCTTAATTAAGTCTGACGGAATGCCCACTTATAACTTTGCAAACGTTGTTGACGACCACTTAATGCAAATTTCTCACGTTATAAGGGGAACGGAATATCTTTCTTCCACTCCAAAATACAATCTTATGTACGATGCGTTCGGTTGGGAAAGACCCGTTTATATTCATCTTCCAACCATTATGAAAGATGCAACGAGAAAACTTTCCAAGCGTTACGGCGACGCTAACTTTGACGACTTTATTTCAAAAGGCTATATCGAAGAAGCGATTATTAACTACGTTGCCCTTCTTGGCTGGTGCCCGAAAAACAACGCGGAAAAAATGACTATTCCTGAAATGATTGAACTTTTCGATTTATCGGGTATTTCTAAGTCTCAATCTATTTTTGACGACGTTAAACTTAGATGGCTTAACGGCGAATACTTAAAAGCGATGGACGATGACGAGTTTTATAAGCGCTCCGTTCCTTTCTTTGAAAAGAGCGAAGTTTCTCGCCTTTACGATACTCGTAAAATTGCAAAGATTATAAAATCGAGAATTGAAATTTTATCAGATATTCCTGAAAAAGTTTCTTTCCTTGTTTCTCGCCCTGATTTTGACGCTGTTTTATATGAAAACAAAAAACAAAAAACCGACGGCGCTCTTGCAAAACAAGTTCTTCCTTTAGTATTAAAAACTTTAGAAGAAATTAATGATTTTACTAACGATAATTTATTTGCAACTCTTTCTCAAACCGCTGAAAACGCCGGCGTTAAATCTCGCCAACTTTTCTACGTTTTAAGAATTGCTCTCACAGGCTTAGAAGTAACGCCTGGTGGCGCAACTGAAATCTTAGAAATCTTAGGAAAAGAAGAAAGCATTAAACGCGTAAAGTCCGCACTTGAACTTTTATAAAAAACAAACTAAAACCGCCCTAATGGGCGGTTTTTTATATGAAAATAATATTTTTATCTTTCTTTTTCGCGTAGTTTACGCAATGCTTTGTTCCACCAATATTTGCGTACATATAAGCAACGACAATAGAAGAATTATCTACCATATAGCAATTCCTTTTTTGCATACATCCATCAAAATATTCGTCACTTAAATATATAACTTTATCTGCGCTCTCGATTGCGTTTTTATATTGTTCTTTTTGGTTTTTATTAAAAAACTTATCTTGGCCAACACAAGGCACGCAGGCAATAACGTCAATATTAAATTTCTTTTTCGTTTGAAGTATTTCAAAAACTTTTAAATCAAAACCTATTGCCATTCCAACTAAAAAAGTTCTATATCCGTTTTCAATAAGTTTATCTATTATATTACTCACAACTTGGTCGTCAAAATCTTTTTTCAACACTCTATGCCCTGTAAAACAGCAAGTTGTTGATAAATCAAAATCCGTCATAACGGTTTACTCCTTTCTTTACCATTTCCGCGCGGATATTTAGGCGGAGTATTTTTAATTTTTTCTATAACGTAAATAACCCTTTCGCCCATTTCATTTGATAAAGAGTAATTGTACTCTTCTTTTAATTTTCCACCTAAAATGGTAAGGGCGTTGGATGAATTTTTAAGTTCGTCGTTTACGCTTTTATAAGCAACGAAAATACCGCCTTTTTTAACTAATGGTAAACAATATTCTGAAAGCGTTTGCATGTTAGCAACTGCTCTTGCCGTTACTATATCAAAACTTTCTCTATATAAATTATCTTTTCCTAAATCTTCCGCACGCTTATTTAAAACCACGGCGTTTAAAGATAATTTTTCAACAACGTATTTTAAAAACTCGCATTTTTTTCCAACAGATTCTACGAGCGTAAACTTTAAATCTTCCCTTACTATCATAAGCGGAATAGACGGAAATCCTCCGCCACTGCCTATTTCTACGACGGAACTATTTAAAGGAAAAAATTTTTCGCCTACTATACTATCTTCAAAATGTTTAATTTCTATATCTTTATCATCTTTTATAGAAGTTAAATTAAACTTATTATTCCATTCTTTAAGTAAACTTAAAAACTCTGATAATTTTTTTTCTTGATTTTCATTTTTTATTAAATTTTTTTCTTTTAAAATCTCAAACATACAAAAATTATAACATATTATTTTTAACTTTTCAATTTTTTATTAACGTTATTTTTCAACTATGTTTATAAGTTTGTTTATAACTTAAATTTTTAATTTAACTTTATTAAAATCGTTGATTTTTCTTCTTATATTATATATAATATATATGTTAATTATATAAACAGCAAAGTTAATAATTTTTTTATTTATTAACTTAAAAATTTTTTTATTAACTTTTTATCAACTATTAAAAAATTTGTTTTTTTGCGATATAATGGTTATTTTTTAAGTTTTTAACTTTTTTATCAACTTTTAAACGTAACCTATTATTACTATTATTTTATATCTAAAATAAAGGAGAATATAATCTATGAAGTTCGTAGTGAATGGAAATGAACTTTCTGATGCAGTATCAAAAGTTGTAAAAGCCGTTTCAACAAAAACCACTAATCCTATACTTGAAGGTATTAAAATCACGGTTAAAGGTGATGAAGTATCTTTTTTAGCAACCGATACTGAAATTTCTATTGAAAAAACTATTATAGCGTCAACTTTTACTGAAGGAGAAACCGTTGTTCCTGGTAAAATGTTTGCTGATTTCGTTAAAAAGATAGAAGACGAAGATGAAATAGAGTTTACCTTACTTGATAAAGAGTTAAAAATTAATTACGGTTCAAGTGAAGGTTTTATTCAAACTTTCAACGCTGAAGAATTTCCTATTATAAATAAAGATATAAAAGAAAAGTATTTTTCAATTAAGCAAAAAGATTTTAAAGAACTTATTTTAAAGTCAAGTTTTGCATGCTCGCAAGACGAAGCAAGGCCACTTCTTAAAGGTTGTTTATTAGAAATTGAAAACGATGAAATAACTTCAATTGCGCTTGACGGATTTAGGCTTGCTCTTTATAGAAAAAAACTTTTAGAAAAGAGTGAAAATTTTAAAATTATAGTTACTCAAAGAACTTTAAACGAAATAGTTAGAATACTTGAAAATGATGACGACGTTGTTTCTATAATCGTTCAAAAGAACGTTTTAATGTGTGAAGTAAACGGAACGGTTTTAATTTCAAGGCTTTTAGAAGGCGATTATATTGATTATAGAAACATTATAAAAGACGAATATTTAACTTTAGTTAAGGTTAATAAAAATCAATTATTAACGGCTATTGATAGAGCGTCCGCTTTAAACAACGATATTAAGAAAATAGTTAAGTTAGATATTAAAGAAAATTATATGTCCGTTTCATCTTCAAGTGAAGCAGGTAAAATGAACGAAAACGTTCTTATTAACCTTGAAGGTAAAGATTTAACTATATCATTTAACTCTAAATTCATAGTAGATAGTATTAAAGCGATTGATGATGAATTTATTAATCTTTACTTTAATAATAAAATTAATCCTTGCGTAATAAAACCTTATTCCGGCAACGATTATTTATATCTTATAGTACCTTTAAGAATAAACGCTTAAAAAGTTTGACAAAATTAAAAATAAAAAGTATAATCTTAAAGTTACTATGTAATTTTAATTATATTAAAAATTAAAAACTTTAAAAAAGTTTACAAAATAAGGAGTTTACAATTATGAAAAGAAGTTACCAACCTAAAAAGAGACAAAGAAGTAAAGTACACGCTTTTAGAAAGAGAATGGCTTCTAAAAACGGCAGAAACGTTTTAAAGAGAAGAAGAGCGAAAGGTCGTCATAAACTTTCCGCATAAAACTTTGGAAACAAGACTTAAAAAACAAAAAGATTTTGACGCTGTTTTTAATAAAGGTGGAAGAATTTATACTAAAACTATTACCCTTTTATATATAAAAAAGGATAGTTTTAAATTTGGTATAAGTTTATCCAAAAAACACGGAAAGGCCCATATAAGAAATAGAATTAAAAGACTTATAAGAGCGGGTGTTCGTGATGTTATTAAAGACGGCGTTAATCCATATTATATAGTTATTTTACCAAAAGTAAGAGAGTCTTACGATTTTTTTGAGTTAAAAAAAGATATAGAATATTCTCTTAAAAAAGGAATGATTATAGGTGATTAAAACTATTCTTTCGGCACTTATTAAGTTTTACCGAAAAACAATAACTCATA
Source organism: Christensenellaceae bacterium (assembly GCA_045637965.1). Taxonomy (GTDB): domain Bacteria; phylum Bacillota; class Clostridia; order Christensenellales; family Borkfalkiaceae; genus HGM11412. The sequence goes on from JAZUAK010000007.1 coordinate 17,022, forward strand.
TATTACCGTCGAAATGTATATTTACGCCGTCCTGTTCCGAATACGCTTTAGAAGCGCTTAAAAAAAGAAACGTTTTTATTGCGATTGGGCTTATTATATGGCGTATTTTACGTTGTAATCCCTTATCTACGGGCGGATACGACCCCGTTCCTGATGGTAGAAGAAAAACAAAATGGATTACCTAATCAAAATTTAAGGAAAATATGGAAATTTTAAATACTTTATCTCAAATTTCAATCGCCGTGTACGATAAAAATTTAGATAACGTAAGTTTAACGGGTGTTACTAAACTCGTTGCAAACGTTATTGATAAATTATCGTTCGGCGGATATATTGCAATCGGTATACTTTTATTTACTTTAATTCTTAAAATTATACCTTTACCACTTGATATCTATTCAAGAGTTGCAACCAAGAAAAACGCTCTTAGAATGGAAAGAATGCGCCCTGAACTTGAAAAACTTCAAAAACAATACGCCAACAATAAAGAACTTTACCAAAAGAAGATGATGGCTCTTTATAAAAAGCAAGGTTATTCAACTTTCGCCGCTTGTTTACCTACCATTTTCACACTCGTATTCTTTATTATAGTTATTTCAGCGTTCAACCAATACTCATCGTATTCTAAAATTAAAGTTTTCAACGAAATGGCTGTATCTTATAGTAACAGCATAAGAGAAAATTTAGACGTTGATGGTGATGGCGTTAACGACCTTGAAATTAGATATTACGACGTTGACGAGAATAACAATATTTTAGAAACTTACGTTTTAATTGACGAAATAACTGAAGAACATAATTCAAACAGAGTTTTAATTTATACTATCGCTGATGGTGATAAGGCTGTAGAAATTGAACAAAAAGCGATTGCTCTTGCTCAAGACGCTGCTGCTGATAAATATTTTGAACTTTCTAAAAACCAAAAATTCTTATGGGTTAAAAATATTTGGATAGAAGATTTACCTTGGAAGAAAGCGTTCGTAAACGCTGAAATTTATAATAATAATACTTTCAGTTATTCTAAGGGTTGTTCTTGCAAAGCAACTGAAATTACTTCTGATATCAACAAAGAAGGTGTTTACGAAGTTTTAACGGGTTCACCGAAACTTAACGAAGTTAAATCTAAACCTAACGGATTTATGATTTTAGTTGTTATATCAATTGCAAGTATGTTCTTATCTCAAATTATTATGGGTAAGGCACAAAAGGCTCAACTTGAACTTCAATCGGTTGACCAAACTGCTCAACAAACTAACAAAATGATGAAATGGATGATGCCTATTATGTTTGGTGTATTCTCGTTTATGTACACGGCGTCGTTCTCAATCTATCTTATTATAAGCACACTCTTTAGTACCGGTTCAACCGTAGTAATTAACAAAATCGTTGAAAAAAGATTTGCTAAAAACGTAGCAAAGGAAGAAGAAGAGAAATATAATAAGAGATACGGTTATTTAAACAAAAATAAAAACAATAAAGAAGACTAATAAAAGGAAATAAAAATGGCTATATTTTACGGAAAGACGATAGAAGAAGCAATTAACAACGGCCTTTCGGCGCTTTCTATCGAAAAAGACCAAGCGGAAATAACCGTTTTAGAAGAAGCGCAAAAAGGCTTTTTAGGAATCGGTTCACACGACGCGAAAGTTGAAGTTTCTAAAAAACTTGACGATGGTGAAAAGACGGTTGATTTCTTAAACGGCTTATTTGAAGTTTTAAATCTTCCTGCAACAACCAATCTCGTTGAAAACGGAGATAAAATCGTTATTGATCTTTTAACTACTAACCCAACGGCAATTATTGGTTATCGTGGCGAAGTGTTAGACGCTCTTCAAACTTTGGCAAGCGCCGCTGCAAACGTTGGAAAAGACGAATACGTTAAAGTTGTTGTAAACTGCGAAAACTATCGCGAAAAAAGAGAAGAAACTTTAAAGGTTTTAGCGCAAAGAGTGGCTGATAAGGCGGTTAAATACGGCAGAATGTTCTCTTTAGAGCCGATGAACCCGTTTGAAAGAAAGGTTATTCACTCTGCTCTTACTGATAACGAAAGAGTAAAGACTGAATCTCAAGGCGTTGAACCTAACCGCTACGTTGTAGTTATTCCTGATAACTATAAAGAAGGCACGGAAGTTGAAGTTTACGGCAAACAAAAAACCCCCGCGAACGAAAAGAATAATCGCTTGGCAAAACGCGGTGGCGATAAGCGTGATAAAAAAGAAAAGAGTGACGTAATTAAACTTGAAAAGAAAACTATCGGTTACGGCACGTTCCTTGGAAACAGTTTAAAGGAAGACTAAAACACTTAACAAGACAAAAAGACCACTTTATTAGCGAGCCAATTTTGGCTCGCTACTTTTTAAGGAGTTTTTATGGTTGCCGTAAAGCATAAGCACGAAGTAAATATGACGGTTGTACCCGTTTTTAAAGGGTTGTTAAAAATCGCAGTGCCTATAATGGTAATGAACGTTTTGCAATCTATATTCAACTTTATAGATATTACGATGCTTGGGCATTTCGTTGGCGATTCCGGAGTTGGTTCAGTTGGCGCTTGTTCCACGTTAATAACGCTTATAACCGGGCTCTTGATAGGTGTTTCAACAGGTTCTAACGTTATTATTGCTCGCCATATTGCAAAAGGTGAAAACGAAAAGGTTGAAAAGGCGATAGGAACGTCTATAGCGTTTGCCGTTGTAGGTGGTATCGCGCTACTTTTGATAGGCGTTATTTTTGCAAGGACTTTTTTGCGCTGGATGAACACTCCCGATAATCGTATTGACGGAGCGGTTACTTACTTTACTCTCTATTTTTGTGGTTGCCCTATACTATTAATCTATAACTTTTGCGCGGCTATTCTTCGTTCTTCAGGCGACAGTAAGCGCCCGATGTATTTTTTAACGCTTGGCGGTGTGTTAAAGGTTTTGGTCAACTATTTATTTCTACGCTTTACCGATTTTACCGTTCAAGGCGTTGCGATTGCAACTATTATTTCTTGGGCGATTGCAGGCGGGCTTTGTTTTTCAGTATTATTAAAAGGAAAAGGGTCGGTAAAGTTTAAATGGTCAAGATTTAGGTTTTACGGTGAAGAACTTAAAGCAATTTTACATATAGGGATTCCAACAGGGATTCAAAGCGCCACTTTTGCGATTGCAAACGTAATGATAGCGTCCACCGTTAATAAGTTTGGCGACCACGCAACCGACGGTATTTCCATCGCTAACACTTTCGATGGTATAATTTATCAAATTGCATACGCGCCAAGTTTGGCGGTTATGCCGTTTATTTCACAAAACGTGAGCGTTAATTCCCCAAAAAGAGTAAAACAAGCAATTTATAAAGGTTGTTTAATTACGATTATGTTTTGCGCTACGATAGGTTCTCTTTCAGCGATATTTTCAGGGCAACTATCATCGCTTATGACGGATACGCCCGAAGTGGTGGCGTTCTCTAAGCAAAAAATGATAATAATTTCAAGCACTTACTTTCTCTGTGGTTTGCAAGACGTGTTTGGCGCAACCCTTCGCGGTTTTGGTAAACCTATTATTCCAACCGTTTCGTCGCTTGCATTTTTGTGCGGAATTAGATTTATCTGGGTTTATTTTATATTCCCGCTATATCAAAACCTTACTTTCTTGTATTTAATATGGCCGATTGGATGGATTCTTAATATAATAGTTCAAGTACCGTTTTGTTATTATTTTTATAAAAAGTTAAAAAACAGCAAAGAAAAAACCGCTCAAGATTGAGCGGTTTTCTTTTATTAATTATAAGGTTGCGCCAAAATCAGAAACGATTACTTGGCCGGTTATTGCCCTTGATTCGTCACTTGCAAGGAATAATAAGATATTCGCAACGTCAATCGGCATACAGGGGGAAACGGATAAGTTCATGTGTTTATTCATTTGCCCCATCATATTCGGGTCTAAAGATTTTGGATCGGTAGTCATAGTCATAGGCGTAATAATCGTTGACGGGTTAACCGAGTTGCATCTAATTCCCGTCCCCGTAAATCTAAGCGCCGTGTGCTTAGTAAGACCGATAACGGCTGCCTTACTCGTAACGTAAGACGCGCCACCCGTACCAAACGCGCCTGCAACTGAATCAAGGTTAATAATCGAACCTTTATTCTTTTCTATCATGTGTTTAACGACTGCTCTCGTGCAGTATAAACAGCCTTTAGTGTTGATACCCAAAACGTATTCTAAATCTTCGTCGGTGCATTTGTCAATAGGTTTTAAGCCTGCTTCTAAAACGCCGGCGTTGTTAACTAAAACGTCAATTTGACCGTAGGTTTCAATTACCTTTGAAACCATTTCTTCAACGCTTTCAACCTTAGAAACGTCACATGGAATTGCGAGAACTTCGCCACCTAATTCTTTAATCTTATCAGCAACTTCTTGAAGTTTATCAACGCGCCTTGCCGTGATAACAACCTTTGCGCCTTCCTTTGCAAAAAGTTCCGCAGTTGCCGCGCCAACGCCCGAATTACCGCCTGTTATAATTGCTACTTTGCCATCAAGTCTTTTCATAAAAAACACCCCTTTTGCTTTTTTATTTATTATATTACAAATAAGGAAAACGGTCAATAGGAAATTTTATAAAACCGCTCTATTTTATCTAAAATTGACCTATAAGGCGATTAATTTTTAATAAAAGCAAGGCAAAGCCCACGGATTATATCATAAGCTAAGGTGTTTACTAAGTTTAGTCTTATATCGTTAAGGTTTCGTTCACCCCTTTCTTTTTCGCCAACGATTCCTACGATTGAAACGTCACCGATAAGCGGTAAAATTTTGTTTACGCCAAGGCCTGGATTGATGCCGTAATCGGCAATTTTTATCTGCCCTATATCTTCAGAATTTCCAACGCCAGCGTCAACGACTATTACTTTTGAGTGCGGGTGAAGTTTTTTAGTCGTTTGTTTAATCGTTTCAATTTCCTTTGCCGTAATGGGCGACGAAAGTGTTCCGTATACGAAAGCCTTGCCGTTTAAAATTTCTAAAAGTTTACTGCCAACGATTGGGCCAAGGCTATCCCCTACAACCAAATCCGAGCCAACGCAAATAATAACGGGGAATTCGTTCCCATATAAAATTTTAACCGCTTTTGCAATTTCTTCGTGGTTTTCTCTTGCGATAGAATTAAAGGTAAACTTAATCATAACGTAATTATTGCCAACCGTTTAAATATTTATTATATGGTAAAAATAAAATTACGGCACGCCGTGTTGACATAGGAATATTTGTGTGTTAAAATATTTATACATAAATTAATATATTTAGGAGAAGACAATGTTAAATTTACTAGCAGTCCCATCGGTGATTGCCATAGGTGGTTTAAACTTTGCTTTGATTGACCTTATATTTTTCGGGTTGTTGCTCATATTTGCAATAATCGGCTACGTAAAAGGTTTCTTAAAACAAATTTTTTCAATCCTTGGCAGTTTAGCGGCGATCGTTCTCTCGGTGCTTCTTTGCAAGCATTTAGCAGGCTTTATTTATGACAAGGTTCCGTTTATCAAAAACCCCGTGTCAAACATGGTTGAAAGCTTGTTTGGGCTTGAAGGAATAGTAACGAGCGGATCGAAAGAACAAATCTTATTAACCCTTTCAACAACGAAGATTCCCACCTTCTTGCATTCGATTGTTGCAAACTCAATTATCGAATCGGCAGGCGAACTTAAACTCACGGCGGTTTTAACCGAATGGGCGTTAGTTGCAATCAGTTTCGTTGCAATCTTTATCGTATCGCTTATCCTTTTCTCTTTTATCAAAAAGATTTTCAAATCACTCACTAAGATTAAAGCAGTTGGATATATTGATAGAGTTCTTGGTTTAATATTCATGGCGCTTAAGCTCACGTTTTTTGCGCTCGTGCTTGTAACTATCCTTTCAGTATTTATCGATATGAACAATCTTTTAACGCCCGCAATTGAAAGTGGCGAAAGAATTGATTCTTATTTCAATATTATAGTTACAAAAATTATGAACCTTCCTTTCATTCAAAACTTATTTATTTAAACTAAAAACCGCTACGATTTCGTAGCGGTTTTCTTTTTTAAAGTAAACCACTATATATTGTGTTATAAAATAACTAAAAACACTAAAATTTTAATGGTGCTAACTAAAGGGTGTAAAAACAAAGTAGACGCTAACTGAAAATCAACCATTTAAAAAACAACAACGCACAACCCCTAAAAAGCGTACAAATTGTTTCACGTGAAACATTATTTTTAAGACAAAAAAATTACAGTGGACAAAGAAACAAAACAAAAAAATTAAGCGATTTTCAAAAACTCAAAATCTTCGATAAAATCGGCGATTTTGGGTTTTTTAGTGCTCAAAAAAACGGCAAAAAGTTTCACGTGAAACTAATTTTAAACAAAAAATTTTCGCTCCTATAAATCATTAGTTGCTCGCTGACTTTTTATGTCTTTTTCCGTCTTTTTCAAGGGATTTAATCAATAAAATTTAATAAATTATTTTGAAAGCGTTCGGTTGGTTGTTTCTTAGCAAAGGTTTAAGTTAAAGTTAAGGTTTTGCTTGTTTTTTTAATGCGTTTTTTATTATAGGATAATGGCGTGCTAATCTTTCTTCAAAACAGTTTATAAAACTTATCGAAAAAGCGCAAAGAAATATATTCGTGCGCTAATTAAAAGTTTTATACTTTTTACGTTTTTTTCGCGTTAAATTATATATTCTAAGTAAAATATACATAATATTTAAGAGAAAGCCTTGAAAAATTTCGCTTTTTATGTTAGAATACATAAGTACTTAATATTACTACTAGAGTTTAAGGAGTTTAGATGAAGAAAAAAAGTTACAAATTATGGATTATACTTGGGCTTGTTGCGGTTGTTGCCGCAATAGGAATATTCCGATTAATTAACAAATTGACTATAGTTGACTTAGAAACTTCCGAGTTTTTAAAGGCGGCTTGCGTTAAGGTTGAAAACGGAGAATCGGTTTACGTTGATGGATATAATGCGCAAGGCGATACCAAATACGATAAAATCGTTAGAGTTGTCGTTGACGATTATAATTTGACGGGTTATATTTTTTACGAAGGAAAGTACGTTGAAAGATACACCACGAGTTACGGCCGTGGTTCTGAAAGTGAAGTGTTTGGCGATAAGTTCTTCGACTTGTTGTATGAAAACGGCGTCGTGGTAGATTATTCAGATCCAAATGCCGGCTCGTTCTTATCTTCACTTATTATGCCGGCGCTCATCGTCGTTGCGGGCATCGTTTTAATTTTAATTATGTCCCGCCAAGTGAACGGCTCGAACAAATCGGCGCTTGATTTTGGTAAGACTAAGGCAAGGGCAACCCAAAACGTTAAGGTTAGATTTACTGACGTTGCTGGCGCAGAAGAAGAAAAGCAAGAACTTCAAGAAATCGTTGATTTCTTGAAAAACCCCAAAAAATTCTCTGACGTTGGCGCAAGAATACCTAAGGGTGTATTACTCGTAGGCCCTCCGGGAACAGGTAAAACCTTATTTGCAAAAGCGGTTGCTGGCGAAGCGAACGTTCCGTTCTTCTCAATTTCGGGTTCGGATTTCGTTGAAATGTTCGTCGGCGTTGGCGCATCGAGAGTAAGAGATTTATTTGCAACGGCTAAAAAGAGTATGCCTTGTATCGTGTTTATTGACGAAATTGACGCGGTAGGTCGTCATCGTGGCGCAGGTCTTGGCGGTGGTAACGACGAAAGAGAGCAAACGCTTAACCAACTCTTAGTTCAAATGGACGGCTTTGATGCAAACGACGGCATTATCATAATGGCTGCAACTAACCGTGCAGACATCTTAGACCCCGCGCTTTTAAGACCGGGCAGATTCGACCGCCAAATTTACGTTAACATTCCCGACGTTCGCGGTCGTGAAGCAATTTTAAAAGTTCATTCAAGAAACAAACCGCTTGCACCCGACGTTAATTTTAAAGTGGTGGCAAGAATAACCGCAGGTTTTTCGGGCGCTGACCTTGCAAACCTTTTAAACGAAGCCGCAATCCTTGCTGCAAGAGCGGATAGAAAGTTTATAACGAACGTTGACCTTTACGAAGCGATTAACAAAGTCGTTATAGGTCCGCAAAAGAAGAGTAGAGTCGTAACCGAATCGGATAAGAGAATAACCGCTTACCACGAAGCAGGCCACGCGATACTTGCAAGATTACTTCCTGGGTGCGATCCCGTTCAAGAAGTTTCCATTATCCCAAGGGGTATGGCGGCAGGCTATACTATGACGAGGCCCGATAACGATAGTAATCACATCGAGAAGAGCAAACTTTTAGACGATATTGCCATGACTCTTGGCGGTAGAGTTGCAGAAGAAATCATTATTAAAGATATTTCCGCAGGCGCGTCTAACGATATTAGCGTTATAACGCAAAGGGCGAGAAAAATGGTTACCGAGTGGGGTATGTCCGATAAAATCGGCCCTGTAAACTACGGCGGTGGCGACCAAGTGTTTATCGGCAAGGATATGCAAACGAGAGCAGTTTATTCTGAAGAACTTGCAAAAACCATTGACGAAGAAGTTGAAAAGATTATCAAAACCGCTCACGAAAAGGCAAGAAAACTTCTTAGTGAAAACAAATCTAAACTTGATAACATGGCAAGGCTTTTAATTGAAAGAGAAACCATTTACCAAGAAGAAGTTGATATGATTATGGACGGAAAGACTGCCGTTGAAATAATGCAAGCTATGGAAGGCAGGGACGGTTTAGATAAGGAAAATCCGTTTAGAAAAGTAGATTCCGTTTTAGTAAACGAAATAAAAGAAGCGGAAAAAAAGGCTGAACAGCCTATTGAAGAAAAAGTAGAAGAGCAAGCAAAAGACGAACCCGAAAACAAAGAATAAGGGGATAAAAATGGGTAAAATAATATCTTTTTCCAACCAAAAAGGTGGCGTTGGTAAGACGACCACTTGCGTTAACTTATCAGCGAGCCTTGCAAAACACGGAAAGAAAGTTTTAATAATTGATATGGACCCTCAAGGTAACGCAACCACGGGTTTAGGTTTTAACAAAAGCGCGATTAAAAACTCCGTTTACAACGTGTTAATCGACGATAAGAGCGCAAAAGACGTAATCGTTCCCACGAAGATTGACGGGCTCGATATTCTTCCTGCAGGCATTGACTTAGCGGGAGCGGAAGTCGAACTCGTTTACATAAAAAATCGTGAAAAACGATTACAAGAAGAACTTAAAAAAATAGAAAAATACTACGATTATATCACTATTGACTGTCCGCCGTCGCTTGGCCTTTTAACGATTAACGCGCTCACGGCGTCGGATAGCATAATCATTCCTATTCAATGCGAATACTTTGCCTTAGAAGGTTTATCGCAACTTATGAACACTATTAAACTCGTAAAGAAACACCTTAACAAAAAACTTGAAATTGAAGGCGTTTCGCTTACGATGTACGATGGAAGGGCGTTAGTTTCCCGTCAAATAGCCGAAGAAATTAGAAAGTTCTTTGAAAAGAAAGTTTTTGCAACCGTCGTTCCAAGAAATATAAGGGTGTCGGAAGCACCTAGCCACGGTGTACCCGTAATGCTTCACGACCCCAAGTGTTCGGGCGCAAGGGCGTACGAAGAACTCACTAAAGAGTTCTTAGCAAAAGAAGAAAAAGCAAAAGGAGAGAAAGAAGATGGCGAATAATAAAGGTTTAGGAAAAGGTTTATCCGCACTTTTTTCGTCGACGGAAGAAGATTACAAAAAGACCTTCGGAGTAACCGAAGAAGACATTAAAACGGGCGTTTTAGAAATTAAACTTTCCGATATTTATCCAAATCCTTCTCAGCCGAGAAAGGTTTTCGACCCTAAGGCGCTTGACGAACTTGCGTCTTCAATCAAAGTTAACGGCGTAATTATGCCTATCGTTTTAAATAAAGACGGTAACGGCAAGTATATGATTATCGCTGGTGAACGCCGTTTCCGCGCGTCTAAAATAGCAGGAAAGGATAGTATCCCCGCGATTATCAAAGATTACGACGATAGAAAAATTCAAGAAATTTCCTTAATCGAAAACTTACAAAGAGAAGACCTTAATCCCATTGAGTCGGCAACGGCTATGAAACAACTTATGGATGATTACGGTTTAACTCAAGAAGAACTAAGCGAACGCATTGGCAAGAGCCGTTCGGCGATAGCAAACACGCTTAGACTTTTAAGTTTGGAAGGGGAAGTTATCAAACTCGTTTCCGACGGAAAACTTTCTCAAGGCCACGCGAGAGCGCTCGTAACTTTACCCGTTGACGCGCAAATTAAGATTGCGAGAAAATGCGTTGACGACGGAATGTCCGTTCGTGATATCGAAAGGGAAGTTAAAGACTACTTTAATCCCCCCGAAGAAAAGAAAAGACTTCGCGAGATAAAGAGAAAGCAAGACCAAAGCGCGGAACTCAAAGATTTGATTTCAAGAATGCAACAAGTTCTCGGCACTAAAGTTCAGGCAATCGGCAACGATAAAAAGGGTAGAATTTATATCGACTACTATACGACTGACGACCTTGATAGATTGTGTGACGTTATAGAATTTTTAGAGAAAAACCAATCGAAAATAAGATAAAAAAAGGAAGCCTCGCTTCCTTTTTAACTACTAAACGAAAATGCTAAAGTTTAAAACTTTTACCGAAAAAGATTTGAAATTAATACAGGGCTATACCGAAAAAAGCCCCTATTTAGTTTGCGATTTATCAGCCGGCGTTTTATTTATGTGGAACGATATATTTAATCTTTCTTTTGCCGAGTTTGATAGCACGCTTATTTTAAAATGCTGTTTTAAAAACAAACTCACGGCATTCTTTTTGCCTATCGGTAAAAACGTTGACGGCGCACTTAGGCAAATTGAAGATTACGCCGTTGAAAACGCCCTATCGCTCAACTTTATGTGCGTTGAAGAAGAAAATTTAAGCCTATTAAAAGCCCGTTACGGCGAGCAAATCTCGTATGAATACGATAGAGATTTTAGCGATTATTTATACGATTATGAAAAGTTAGAAACGCTCGTTGGTAAAAAATTTAGCGGGCAAAGAAATCATATAAACGCCTTTAACAAAACTTATCCAAACGCCAAGTTTAAGCCCCTATTAAAAAAGGATACGGAAAGGGTTAAAGAGTTTTTAAAAGAGTACAAAAAAGAGCATACGGGCGGTGGCAAAATCGAAAGGAACGAATTTAAAAACACCTTAAAACTCGTTGACAATTTATCCCTATTAAAAACCGTTGGCGGTTATATGGAAGTCGATAAAAAAATGGTTTCTTTTACTATCGGCGAGTACGCGGGCAAAACGCTCGTTATCCATATAGAAAAAGCGCTTAAAAATTACAGGGGAATTTATCCTGCAACTTTTAATTCCTTTTTAAAGCAACGTAAAAAAGACGGAATCGTATACATAAATCGTGAAGACGATTCGGGCGACCTTGGGCTTAGAACTTCTAAAACTCAGTATCAACCCGAAAGGCTTATCCACAAAAACTTCGTTGAAGTTAAAAAGCCTATGAACGTAAAAAGACTCCCCGTGTTAAAGGGCGAAAGGGTGGTTTTATCAAAGATTACGCCTGAAGACAAAGAGTTCTACTATAAACTTTACACGGCTAAAACTCTCAATAAATACTGGGGCTACGATTATAAAAAGCATATAAAAAACCCCACGCCCGACGCATTTTTTGAAATGCAGTTAAACGATTTTAAGAGTAAAGACAATTTGTGTCTACTCATAAGGCGCAAGCAAGATAAAACGCCTATGGGCGAGATCGTTCTTCATAATTTTTCTTACGATAATAAAGTTGAAGTTGGCGTGAGGCTTATGAAAAAATATCACGGAAAGGGTTACGCTAAAGAAAGCGTAAAACTTATCTCCGATTATGCTTTAAACGTTTTGAAAAAGACCCCCGTAGCAAAGTGTTACCTTAAAAACGAACGCTCACTTCAAGCCTTAAAAAGTGCAGGGTTTATCGTAGATTTTACGGATAACAAGTTTTATTATCTCTCTTATAATCCTTAAAAAAACAAAAAATAAAAAATTTTTAAAATTCGCGTGAAAACGCTTTACAAACGCAAAACAAAAGTATATATTAGAACCATTATTTCGTTCACCTTATTATATATTTTAAACAAGTGGCTGTTTGCGTTTTAATAACGTAGGCAGCCATTTGCACGTTTAAAAAACTAAATTATTTGAAGGTTCCCCCGGCAAACACTTCAAACAAAAAATAAAAAAACCGAGGTATAAAAAATGCTAAACAATAAGTTTACAGCAAAATCACTAACCAAAGCAGGCATAATCGGCGCAATTTACGTTGCGCTCACTATGGCGCTTTACCCCCTTTCTTTCGGCGCAGTTCAAGTAAGAATTTCCGAAGGATTAACCCTTCTTCCGTTGCTTTTCCCCGAAAGCATAATAGGATTAACCGTTGGTTGCTTAATATCCAATCTTTTTGGTAACGGAATTTTAGATATCGTTTTTGGAACGCTTGCAACTTTATCAGCCTCTATTCTTACCTACTTTGTAGGTAGGCTCATAAAAAAACACTGGCTTAAAATTTTAATCGGCGGATTTTTTCCTGTTATAATAAACGCGATAGTCGTTCCGTTTACCTTTTTGGCAATAACTGAAAGTTTCGTCGTTTATTTAATAACGGCATGTCAAATTTTTATAGGCCAAGCACTCGCCGTTTATTTAGTGGGTTCGCCCATTTATTTTGCAATAAAAAAAGGCTCAGTTAAAAGCTCTCGTTGAGTTTTGACGGCAAAACACTTTAAAATACGGCGGTTTTGCTCAGTTACAGACCGCAAAGGGTATGCGCCATCGCAATAACGCTTGTATTTTTTTGTGTTTTATTCGTCAAAACGCAAAATCTTTCAACGATTTCTTTTGCCTTCGCCTAATAAAAAAAGGCCGTAAATAACGACCTTCGTTTATTATAATTTACTTTTTATACTCTTCTAAACGGTTTGTACATAAGGGTGAAACAAAGCACCCAAAGACCGGCCAAGCCGACAAGCGAATAGATTATTCTTGAAATCATGCCCGCGCCAAGTAAAAATGAAACGGGATTAAACGAGAACAAACCAACGCTAAGCCAAACTATTGCGCCAACGATTACCAGAATAAAAGCAATAATACTTGTAATCTTCATAAATACCCCCTTTACTTTAATTATGGGGATATTATTAAAAATTATACTTCAATATTTTCAAGTAAAAAAACGTCGAACGAAACGCCGTCAATAAAATCGTCGGGCTTAAATTTAACGAAGTTAAACTGCTCGTAATTTTCGCGGTGATAATTAATTATTATCGGCGTTGAAATATCTAAGCGACGGCAAATCTCACTAACGTGAAAGTAAAATTCCGCGCTTTCGTATTCGCTAACGTTTTTATAGGTTAAACTTTTAATCGTTTTATGATTTTTAATAAGTTTTGCTGAAATTTGTACCATATCGCTATTATATCACAAAGTTTAAAAAAAGGAAACGAAAATGGAAAACAAACAAATATCCGATAGAGTTATTGAAAGGCTTCCTAAATATTACCGCTATTTAAAAGATCTAAGAAGCAATCAAATACAAAGAGTTTCTTCAAAAACGATATCAAACGCTTTAAATATCACTGCGTCGCAAGTCCGCCAAGACCTTTCGCATTTCGGTGGGTTTGGTCAAACGGGCGTTGGTTACGACGTTGAGTACCTTAAAAACGTAATGCAAGAAATTCTCGGCATAAACAAACGCCACGAAGCAATCGTTATCGGTGGTGGCCGTATCGGTCAAGCGCTTATTAGTTACAAGGGCTTTGCCGACGAAAACGTTTTCGTAAAAGCCGTTTTCGATATAGAAACGGAACATTTAAAATCCGTTAAGGGCGTTGAAGTATTAAACGTTTCACAATTAGAAGAATATCTATCTAAAAACCACGTTGATATAGCAATAATATCCGTTCAAAAAGAGTTTGCCGAGCAAATGGCAAAGCGCGTTATCGACCTTGGCGTAAAATCAATTTGGAACTTTGCCCCTACCGACCTTTATTTTGGCGACGGCATCATTTGTGAAAACATAAACATGAGCGAGAGTTTGATGCGACTAATCTATAAGTCCAAAATTTAATCCCTTATAAACTTCGCAATACTGCGTTTACTGCAAAGCATTTCTTAACTAATCAAAAAAACGGCTTATAAGCCGTCTTTTATTATAATTCTAATAATTTTATTGCGTTTTTGTGAGTTACTTTATCGTAAATTTCTTGTGAGATAATTCCTTTTGCTAAAAGCCCTTTAATAAAATCAACGTGGGGATATTTAACCGTTTTATTGCACATATCCGTACCGAAATATAACCTATCTTGAAACTCAATAAAGAACTTTTTCGTGTATTCTAAATTTCTTGATAACGCTTGAATGGGCGAGCCGTCGGATAAATCACAATGAAGGTTTTCGTATCGCCTTAAAAGGATAGGAAGCACGCCTTCTTCACGGCTTTCATTTCCGCGAACGCCAACTTGATCCGTTCCTTGAAAGTTAAAAACGTAACCCCTTTCAGCAGGCGTTTGAAGGCGGAAAAGTTCAGCCCAAAAACAAGGCCCGTGTCCAAAAATTTTGAGTTTAGGGAACCTTTGCAAAGTGTGTTCAAGGCCGGGGAGTCCAGCGTCGTCGTAAAGACCGAAGTCCCCGTCTTTCACGTCTGACCCGTCGTAAACGATAGGAAGCCCAACGTCTTCAGCCGCGCAGAAAAGGTTTTGAACTTTGGGGTCTAAAATTTCCATGTTCGGCATAACTTCGCCAATGCCTTTGCAACCTTTGTTTTTATAGTATTCTAAAACTTTGTGAAGGGGGGCGTTCGGCGCGTTAGTCATTGCGCGCGGGTCAATATTGCAGTACGGAATAAATTTATCGGGATAGGCGCTGCAAATTTCTAAAATCTCGTCGTTCGATTGCGGAAAATAAATTTCAGCGTTAACAACGGGCAATAAAACCGCTTTATCAACGCCCATTTCCGCATTAAATTTTATAAGTTCTTCAGGGTTACAAAACGGCGTTACGAACGGAACGGGATTTTTGTAACAATGGGAATGGATATCTATTATCATAAAAACTCCTTTTCAATATTGTATAACGCTTTTTTATAAATTGCAATAACTTTTAAAAAAGCACGGCGATTGCCGTGCTTTTAATTATAATTTAATAATTTCTTGTCCGCCCATAAACGGTCTTAATACTTCGGGTACGGTAATCGAACCGTCAGCGTTTTGATATTGTTCAATAAGAGCAGGGAACACACGGCTCGTTGCTAAGCCTGAACCGTTAAGCGTGTGAAGGTAATTGGGTCTACCCGTTTCCTTATTTCTATATCTCGTGTTGTTTCTTCTTGCTTGATAATCTCTTGCGTTAGATACCGAAGATACTTCTTTGAAGATACCCATTGATGGAATCCAAACTTCAACGTCGTAAGTTCTTGCCATTGAAGCCGAGCAGTCGCCAGCGGCAAGTTTAGAAAGACGGAAGTGAAGGCCTAACTTATCCATAAGTGAGCAAGCCTTGTTAACGAGTTCGTTGAACGCAGCGTCGCTTTGTTCGGGGGTAGTGTATTGAACCATTTCAACTTTGTTGAATTGATGGCCTCTTATCATACCGCGTTCTTCACTTCGAGCCGAACCTGCTTCTTTACGATAGCAAGGCGTGTAAGCAAAGAATTTGAACGGAAGTTTATCTTCTTCAACGATTTCGCCTGCGTAAAGGTTAACGAGCGCAGTTTCAGCGGTGGGAAGCATAAATCTATTCTTCTTTCTATCTTCGTCAACGTCAAGCCAATAAACCTCATCAGAGAATTTGGGGAATTGGCCTGCGCCGAAACCACAGTTATAAGAAAGTTGATGCGGGGGAAGAATAAATTCGTATCCGTCGGATAAATGTTCGCTGATAAAGAAGTTTAAAAGCGCCCATTCAAGCCTTGCGCCGTCGCCACGGTAAGCCCAGAAACCGTTACCTGCAAGTTTAACACCGCGTTCGTAATCGATAAGGCCGTTCTTTACGCAAAGGTCAACGTGGTTTTGAACGGGGAAGTTAAATTCTGGAAGTTTACCGTAAACTTTAACCACTTCGTTGGCTTCTTTTTCGCCTGCAACCAAGTCTTCGTCCGGCATGTTGGGAAGGCACGCAACGAAATTGAAAATCTTTTCAGAAATTTCGTTAATCTTAGCGTCGCCATCCGTGATTTTATCGCCGATTTCTCTCATTTCAGCAAAGATGTTTTCAACGGGAAGACCTTGTTTTTTAAGTTTGGGAATTTCCGCAGAAACTTTATTTCTTTCAGCCTTTAAAGATTCAACCGATTGTAAAAGAGCGCGTTTTTCCTTATCCCAAGAGATAAGTTCCGAAAAGTCAACGTCGTAACCTTTTTTCTTAAGCGAAGCCTTTACAAAATCGGGTTTTTCAATAATGAGTTTAATATCTATCATAAAACTCTCCTACTTAAAAGTTTTTATTTAGTATATAACGAATAAAAAATTTTTGCAAGCGTAAAACAACCAAAAAATTAAATGCGTTAAAATTATTGCCTTTTTTAAGCGGGTGTGTTAAAATTATAGTGAAAATAATAATATTTGTTAAACCGTTGCAAGAAAGAGTAATTTTCGTAAAGGCTAAAGAGAGTGGGGATAGGTGAAAGCCCACGCCGTAAAGAGAGTGAAAGTGCGTTTTGCTGTTAAGGGGGACTAACTATCCACGGGTAGCGCCGTTATAGGCTAGCGAGAGTATTTTTAATACTAAATTAGGGTGGAACCACGTTAACACGTCCCTTAGTCTTTTGGCTAAGGGGCTTATTTTTTTAAGGAAAATTTATGAGAAAAGCACTTAAACTTGATATAGACGCGGCTATGCGTAACGACCCCGCTGCAAGAACGCGGTTTGAAGTTCGCTATACCTATTCAGGTATAAAGGCGCTAATAATGTATAGGCGAGCAAACTTTTTTTATCGTCACGGCTGGAAACTTTTAGCAAGGTATATTTCGCAAAAAGCAAAGCGTAAAACCGGTATAGAAATTCACCCTGCGGCAACTATTGCCCCAGGCGTGTTTATCGACCACGGCGCAGGGGTAGTTATCGGCGAAACGGCAGTGGTTGAAGAAGGCGTAGTAATTTATCAAGGCGTAACGCTCGGCGGTACGGGTAAAGATAAAGGCAAAAAGCGTCACCCCACCGTAAAGAAAGGCTCGGTAATTAGCGCGGGCGCAAAAGTCCTTGGCGGAATTACGGTAAACGAATATTGTAAAATAGGCGCAAGTTCAGTCGTACTGCAAGACGTTCCCGCATATTCTACGGTAGTAGGTATTCCAGGCAAGGTAATCAAAATGAACGGCAAAAGAGTTGATCAAGACTTAGAGCAAGAAAAACGAGACCCCGTTTTAGAAGAAATCAACCTTTTAAAAGCAAAAATTCAAGAACTTGAAAGCAAAATAGGCAGGTAATAATATGAAACTTTACAATACTTTAACAAGAAAGAAAGACGACTTCGTTCCAATGGACGGAACTAATACCGTAAGAATGTATTCTTGCGGACCAACCGTATATAATTACGCGCACATAGGTAACTTGCGTACTTACGTGTTTATGGATTTACTTCGTAGGGTTCTTCGTTACGAAGGGTTTGACGTTAAAGGCGTTATGAATATAACCGACGTAGGCCATTTGACTGACGACGGAGATAACGGCGAAGATAAAATGGCAAAAACCGCCCGCGAACAAAAGAAAGACCCGTGGCAAATTGCTAAGTATTATACCGAAATTTTTATGAAAGACTTCGGCAGGCTCAATATCGGCGTTCCCGAAATCGTATGTAAAGCAACCGATTATATCGGCGAAATGATAGAATACGTTGAAGGTTTAGTTGAAAACGGCTACGGCTACGAAACTGACGACGGCATTTACTACGATATTTCAAAATTCAAAGATTACGGCCAACTTTCAGGAAACACTCTTGACGACCTTAAGGCAGGCGCGAGAATTGAAGTTAACGACGGCAAGCGCAATCCTTACGACTTTGCTATTTGGAAGAAAGCGCCCAAAGAACACATTATGCAATGGCCAAGTCCTTGGGGGCAAGGTTATCCCGGTTGGCATATTGAATGCTCGACTATGTCGAGAATTCATTTAGGTGACGTTTTTGATATTCACACCGGCGGTGTTGACCATATTCCCATTCACCACGAAAACGAAATTGCTCAAAGTGAAGGTTTAACGGGCAAAAACCCCGCAAAATTCTGGGTTCACGGCGACTTTATGCTCGTTGACGGTGGAAAAATGAGTAAATCTCTCGGCAATACCTACACGATAGACCAACTTATAGAAAAGGGCTATTCGCCGATGGTGTTTAGGTTCTTCTGCTTGAACGCTCACTACCGCAAAAAGTTAAACTTTACCTTTGACGGAATGGACGGCGCTAAAGTTTCCTACGAGCGTTTATGCGCATCACTTTTAAAGCATAAGAATTCTCTTGCAAAAACTGATGCAAGCGTTATTGAAAAATATAAAAAAGAATTTAGCGAAGATATTGCTGACGACTTGAACGTTCCGTCTGCTCTCGGCGTACTCTTTACTATGGTTAAAGAGCCTGCGTCTAAAGATATTTACGATTTAGCGCTTGAATTTGATAGGGTATTCGGTTTAAGCCTTGATAAAATCGAAGAGAAAAAAGAAAGCGATATCCCTGCCGAAATTATCGAAAAGGCAGAGAAAATGCAATCTGCAAGATTAGAAAAGAACTGGGCGGTAGCCGATGCTTTAAGGGCAGAACTTAACGAACTTGGTTATATTATTAAGAATACGAAAGAAGGCTACGAAATCACTATTAAGTCGTGATAAACTTCGCAATACTGCGTTCTGCTCCGCTTTGCTCACTCGTGTACGAAAAGTACATCTCCTATCGCAAATGCTCGCACGCCTTGTCTTGCTTGTTTCTGACGCCTTAATTTAATCCGTTAAAAACTTCGCAATACTGCGTTTCTGCTTTGACTTTGGGCTTCGATGACCAAAAAGGTCTATCTCACCCCAAAGTCTTCGCGAGCCTTGTCTTGTTTCTAACGCCTTAATAATAATTTCAAACATACTTAAAATTAACTTCAACAATAGAAAAAAAGTAGGCGACCGCCTGCTTTTTTTATTTTGAAACTTTTTTTAACAAACAAAACCCTTTTTTATAAATAAAAAAATTTGAAAAAGTGCCTTAAAACGCTATGCGTTATTGAAAATTTATGTTATAATGCAAGTGTACGTAGCGGAAAAGGGCGAAATATCCGCCAAAAATCCGCTTTTGATTTTGAAAAACATTGTTAATTTTTTAACAAATAGGAGTGAATTTATGAAAAGAAAGATTACAATTATCGGTGCAGGTGCAGTTGGTTCTACTATTGGTTATCTTTTAGTGGCGCAAGGCACGGCGTCGGAAGTAGTGTTTATTGACGTTAATAACGAAAAAGCACTTGGCGAAGCGATGGATATTTATCAAGCAACTCCGTTCTTAAACCCCGCAATCGTTAGAGCGGGTAATTATGAAGACGCAAAGGGTTCGGATATCGTTATCATTACGTCGGGCGTTGCAAGAAAGCCTGGTCAAACGAGAATTGACCTTGCTCAAATCAACGTTAATATCATTAAGAGCATTGCACCGCAAATTTCAGCGGTTTGCCCCGAAGCGTTATACGTTATCGTTGCTAACCCCGTTGACGTTTTAACTTACGCTTTCCACAAGGCAACCAATATTCCCGCCAATAGAATTATCGGTTCGGGTACGAGTTTAGATACTGCAAGGCTTAGAACTCGCCTTTCGGAAATTTACAAAGTTTCCCCCATGCAAGTTGATGCTGACGTTTTAGGTGAACACGGTGATACTTCTTTCGTTCCTTGGTCAAAGGTTAAAATCGCAGGCGTTAACATTGACGAGTACGACAAGGTTATCACTAACCCCGATATGAAAGTTGAAGCGTACGATAAAGAAGACGTTGCTGAATACATTAGAAAGTCGGGCGGTATCATTATTTCAAGAAAGGGCGCAACTTACAACGGCGTTGCCGCAGCAGTAGCGTATATTTGCAAGTGCTTATATTCTGGTGTTGATACGGTTGTTTGCGTATCCGCTTTATTAAAGGGTGAATACGGTATTAACGACGTATGCATTTCAATTCCTTGCGTTTTAGGAACTGAAGGTATCAAGACTACGCTTACCCCCACTTTAACTCAAGAAGAAACGGATAAGTTAGTGGCGTCGGCTAATGCAATGAAGGCGGTTATAGAAGCCGTTAACGTTTAAGTCGTTATAAACTTCGCAATACTGCGTTTACTGTAAAGGTATTGCGACCTTCACAACCAACAAGGTTAGTTCAGTCCGCAAACCTTTACGAGCCTTGTCTTGCTTGTTTCTAACGCCTTAAATATTCTAAATAAACAAACATCAATAGCTGACCAAAGGTCAATTTAACTCGGCATAGCCGAATATCACTTTGCCGAAAGGCAAAAGATCACGTTGCGATAGCAACATATCACTGTTTGCCTACGGCAAACCAAAGGAGTTTATTATGGAATACCGCATTGAAAAAGATACGATGGGCGAAATGCAAGTACCTGCTGATAGGTATTGGGCAGCCCAAACTCAAAGAAGTTATCAAAATTTCCGCATCGGCGGAGAAGTTATGCCTCGTGAAATCACTCACGCTTTCGGCATTTTGAAAAAGGCGGCGGCTCTTGCTAACAATCGCCTTGGCAAAATTGACGAAGAAAAGTTAAACGCTATCTCTAAAGCGTGTGACGAAGTTATTTCGGGCAGTTTAAACGACCATTTCCCCTTAGTCGTATGGCAAACGGGTTCGGGCACTCAATCGAACATGAACGCCAACGAAGTTATTGCTAACCGCGGTAATGAAATTGCAGGCAAAAAACTTCTTCACCCGAACGACGATATCAATAAGAGCCAATCAAGTAACGATACTTTCCCAACTGCTATGCACATTGCAGCCGTTATCGCAATCGAAGATAAACTCTTCCCTGAAATCGACGCGCTCATTGAAGTTTTCAAACGCTTAGAAAAGGAAAACGAAGGAATCGTTAAGAGTGGTAGAACTCACCTTCAAGACGCAGTTCCCGTAAGTTTCTCTCAAGAAATCAGCGGTTGGAGAAATATGCTTGAAAAGAGCAAGGCAATGCTTACGCTTTCTCTTCCTGGTCTTAAAGAACTTGCGCTCGGCGGTACTGCAGTTGGTACGGGCTTAAACGCACCCAAAGGTTTTGACACGGCCGTTGCTGAAGAAGTTTCAAAACTCACAGGTAAAACTTTCGTAACTGCTGAAAATAAATTCCACGCCCTTACCGCTAAAGACGAAATCGTGTTTGCTCACGGTGCGTTAAAGGCTCTCGCTGCCGATCTTATGAAGATTGCAAACGACGTTAGATGGTTATCGAGTGGTCCCCGTTGTGGTCTTGGCGAAATTTTCATTCCTGAAAACGAACCGGGTTCTTCAATAATGCCTGGTAAAGTTAACCCGACTCAATGCGAATCGCTCACGATGGTAGCGGTTCAAGTAATGGGCAACGATGCGGCGGTTGGTTTTGCAGCATCTCAAGGCAACTTTGAACTTAACGTGTTCATGCCCGTTATCATTTATAACTTCTTACAATCTGCAAGGCTTTTAGCAGACGGTATCCGTTCGTTCAACTTAAACTGCGCATCGGGTATCAAGGCAAACAAAGAAAAAATGAAGTTCAACCTTTATAACTCTTTAATGCTCGTAACTGCGCTTAACCCCTATATCGGTTATGAAAACGCAGCAAAAACTGCAAAACTTGCTCACAAAGAAAACATCAGCTTGAAAGAAGCGTGCGTTTCGCTCGGTTTCTTATCGGCTGAAGAATTTGATAAAGTGTTCAAGCCTGAACAAATGGTGTAATTATGAAAGTTTCTTATTATCCGGGTTGTACCCTTAAAACTAAAGCAAAACAATTAGACTTATACGGAAGAAAGTGCCTTGAAAAATTAGGCGTTGATTTCGAAGAGATTAAAGAATGGCAATGTTGCGGTGCGGTTTACCCCGTATCTAAAGACGAAGTTGCCACCAAACTTTCGGCGGTTAGAACTTTAGCAAACGCTAAGAAAGAAGACGGAAAACTTCTTACTTTATGTTCCGCTTGTCACCACGTTTTAAAAAGAGTTAACGACGATATGAAAAACGACGCTAATATTCGTTTAAAGGCTAACAACTATTTAGCGCTTGACGAAGAATACGCTGGCGAAACGGACGTTATTCACTATCTTGAACTTTTAAGAGACTACGTTGGCTTTGATAAAATTAAAGAAGCAGTAGTTAACCCCTTGAAAGGTCAAAAGATAGGTGCGTATTACGGTTGCTTACTTCTTCGCCCGTCGGAAACTTTAGCGTTTGATAACCCTGAAAATCCGAAGATTATTGAAGATTTTATCACGGCAATCGGCGCAACTCCCGTAACTTACGCGTTTAGAAACGAATGTTGCGGTGCGTACGTATCAACCACTCAAAAAGACTTAGCGGTTAAAAAGAGCACTAAGGTTACCGATTCTGCAAAGAACGCCGGCGCGGAAAAACTCGTTACCGCTTGCCCCCTTTGTATGTATAACCTTACCGAAAACGGCAACGGCGTGCCCGTGTACTATTTCACGGAACTTCTTGCTGAAGCGCTCGGTGTAAAGGAGTAAGTTATGGATAGAAAAGAACAAGCAAAACTCATTAGAGAAAGAAGTGGAACGGACGTTAGAAAATGTATGAAATGCGGTAAATGTTCGGGTAGGTGCCCAGCATACGCCGAAATGGATATCAAACCGCATCAATTCGTTTCCTATATAGAAAAAGGCGAAGTTGAAAAACTTCTTGCAAGCAAATCGTTATATACGTGTTTAAGTTGCTTTGCGTGCGTGGAAAGATGCCCCCGTGGCGTTGCTCCTGCAAACGTAATTGAAGCCGTTCGCCAAGAAGTTATTAGGGCTCAAGGCGGAAACAAAGTTCAAGCGGAAAAAATCCCTGAAACTATTAACGAAGCAATTCCTCAACAACTTCTCGTAAGTATGTTTAGAAAGTTCAATAAATAAGAAGGAAGAATGTAATGCAAAAGATTGGTGTATTTGTGTGTTGGTGTGGTAGTAATATCGCAGCGACCGTAGACGTTAAAAAAGTTGCGGAAGTTTTAAAAGCCGAACCCGGCGTTGTAATTTCCGAAAACTATCAATACATGTGCTCGGAAAACGGCCAAGCGCTTATCCGTAACGCCATTAAAGAACACGGCTTAACGGGTATCGTAGTATGTTCTTGTTCTCCGAGAATGCACGAAGCGACTTTCAGAAAGACTGCCGAAAGCGCAGGTCTTAACCCCTACATGGTTGAAATCGCAAATATTCGTGAACAATGCTCGTGGATTCACAAAGATATAGACGAAGCAACTGAAAAGGCTATTATCTTAGGTAGAAGCGCGATTGCAAAACTTAAACTCAACGCTCCGCTTACTTCCGGCGAAAGCGCAGTAGTAAAGAGAGCGCTCGTTATCGGCGGTGGTATCGCTGGTATTCAATCGGCGCTCGATATTGCCGAAGCGGGTTACGAAGTTGATATCGTTGAAAGTTCTCCGACTATCGGCGGTAACATGGCTAAACTCGATAAGACTTTCCCGACTTTAGACTGTGCGGCTTGTATTTTAACGCCGAAAATGGTTGACTGTGCTCAAAACGAAAATATCGATATTATGACTTTTAGTGAAATCGAATCGGTTAAAGGTTTCGTTGGTAACTTCAAAGTTCAAATTAGAAGAAAAGCGCGTTTCGTTGACGAAAAGAAATGTACGGGTTGTGGCGTATGTATGCAAAAGTGCCCGTCCAAGAAAGGTAAAAACGAATTCAATATGGGCTTAAACAATCGCCCCGCGATTTACATTCCTTTCGCTCAAGCAATTCCTAACGTTGCAATCATTGACCCTGAACAATGCTTAAAACTTAAAAACGGCAAGTGTGGTCTTTGCGCAATGCAATGTCAAGTAAACGCAATCGACTATACTCAAAAAGACGAAATTATTGAAAGAGAATACGGTGCAATCGTAGTTGCAACCGGTTACAAACCCATTTCACTTGAAAACTTTAACGAGTTTGGTTACGACACTTATAAAGACGTAGTTACTTCACTTGAACTTGAAAGACTTATGAACGCGGCAGGCCCGAGCGACGGACACTTAGTTCGTCCGTCCGACCACAAAGAACCCAAGGTTATCACCTTTATTCAATGCGTTGGTTCAAGAGATACGTCGGGTTGCGGAAAGCCGTACTGCAGTAAGATTTGCTGTATGTACACTGCAAAGCACGCAATGCTTATCCGTGAAAAGTATCCCGACACTGAAGTTCACGTATTCTACATAGACGTGAGAACCCCTGGTAAGAACTACGACGAATTCTTCCGTAGAGCAGTTGAGCAATACGGCGTTGACTATATCAAGGGTATGGTTGGTAAGGTTTACGAAGAAAACGGTAAACTTATGGTTCAAGGTTCTGACCTTATCAATAACGAACAAGTAGTAATTCCGTCTGACTTAGTAGTTCTTGCAGCGGCAATCGAACCCAACCCGTCGGTTAGAAAGATTGCAACTATGGTAACTGCAAGTATTGACACTAACAACTTCTTAACCGAAGCGCACGCAAAACTTCGCCCAGTAGAAAGCCCGACGGCTGGTATCTTCTTATCGGGCGTTTGCCAAGGACCAAAGGACATTCCCGAAACGGTTTCCCAAGCAAGTGCTTGTGCGGCAAAGGTAGTTGGATTACTTTCTAAAGACAAACTTAAATGTAACGCATGCGTTGCTCATAGTGACGAAACGCTTTGTACCGGTTGTTCGGTATGCGCTAACGTTTGTCCTTACGGCGCTATCACTTACGTTGATAAAGAGTTCCGTATCGGCGGTGGTAAAACCGAAACGAGAAGAATTGCATCCGTTAACGAAGCGGTATGTCAAGGTTGTGGCGCATGTACCGTTACTTGTCCTTCTGGTGCTATGGACCTTAAGGGATTTAGCAACAAACAAATTATGGCGGAGGTAGACGCGATATGCAAGAGATAAATAAAGAAAAGAAACCTTTAATCGTTGCGTTTTGCTGTAACTGGTGTAGTTACGCAGGTGCGGACCTTGCAGGTTCGTCAAGGCTTTCTTACCCCGCTGACGTAAAAATTATAAGAGTTCCCTGTTCGTGCAGAGTTAACCCGATGTTCATTTTAAAGGCTTTCCAAAGGGGAGCGGACGGCGTTATCATTTGCGGTTGCCACCCCGGTGACTGCCACTATACGAGTGGTAACTACTATGCAAGAAGAAGAATGAGTTTACTTTTCAGTATGCTCGACTATCTTGGAATTGAAAGAGAAAGAACTCGCGTTGAGTGGGTTTCGGCAGCGGAAGGCGCAAAGTTCTCTAAAGTTATGAACGACTTTGCAAGTAAGGTTGCTGCTCTTGGCGAAAATAAGAGATTGGAGGATTTGAGATGCAAAGAATAAAAACTGCTATGATTGAAAAAGCAACCGCGCTCTTATCTTCTGGTGAAGTTCAAAGAGTTCTCGGTTGGAAGAAAGGCGAATTCGGCTTTGACGTTGAACCCGCGGTATTTACCAGCGTTGAAAGTTTATCTGATTTCACTTACGACGCGTTCTGCGGAGCAAACCTTTCTAAATACTTGGTTGAAGAAAGCAAAAAAGAAGGCAAGATTTTAGTATTCTTAAAACCTTGCGATAGTTATAGTTTCAATCAACTTATCAAAGAACACAGAATTAAGAAAGAAAACGTTTACACCGTTGGCGTTGAATGTCAAGGTAAGGTAGATCCTTCTAAACTCAAAGCAAACGGCATTGAAATCGTAACGGATGCAACTGAAACCGTTGATACCGTTACCGTAAACGGCAAAGAGTTCAAAAAGGAAGAAATTATTCTTGGCAAGTGCTTAACTTGTACTAAAAAGCCCCTTTCTTACGACGACGTTATTTCCTTTAACGAAAAGCGCGAACCTTCTATCGACCGTTTTGAAATGGTTAAAAAATTAGAAGCGATGACTGCTGACGAAAGATACGCTTTCTGGAAAGACCAACTTTCTAACTGTATTCGTTGTAACGCTTGTAGAAACGTATGCCCCGCTTGTACTTGTACTAAGTGCGTGTTTGATAACGATAATTCGGGCGTTGCAAGCAAGGCAAACAGCGATAGTTTTGAAGAAAAAATGTTCCATATTATTAGAGCGTTCCACGTTGCAGGTCGTTGTACCGACTGTGGCGAATGTTCAAGAGTTTGCCCCCAAGGTATTCCCCTTCACTTGCTCAACAGAAAGTTCATCAGCGATATTGATAGACTTTACGGCGAGTACCAAGCAGGCGAAGATACTGAATCAAGGGGTCCGCTCACTAACTACACTACGGGTGACTTAGACCCGAGCGACGTTTTCGGAGGTAACGACTGATGAAAAAGATTGCTTTAAAAAATATCGACTTATTATATAAGGAAATAGCCTCTCTTCAAGAACTTTATCTTCCCGTTAAAGTTGCAGGCGCTACGAACTTTAAAAAGTATGAAGAAAACGCTATCGTTGATATTGATTCTCTTCAAACTGTAAAATCGGCAAAAGACTTATTCTTCCCCCAAAGCGAAGATATGATGGAATTCAAAACGGGCGATAAAACGATTGAGATTATCGACGCGAGAAAGAAAGCAGAACCTTTCGTATTATTCGGCGTTCGCGGTTGCGACCTTAAGAGTTTTGAAGTTTTAGATAGAGTTTTCCTTGCTGAACCCGTGGATACTATGTATCAAACCAAGCGTGAAGCGGTAACCGTTATCACTCTTGCTTGTAACAAACCTGAAAGTTCTTGCTTTTGTAAGGTATTCGGCGTAGACGCCGCAAACCCCAAGGGCGATATTCAAGCAACTATCGTAGGCGAAGAAATGTTCTTTGAAGCGTTAACCGAAAAGGGCGTAGCGCTTTTAGAAAAATTAACTTGTCTTGAAGACGGTTGCGATAAGGCAGTAGACGGCGAAAAGAAAGCAATTCAAGAAAAAATTGACGCGCTTCCCTTTGCTAATCTCGACCTTTCTATCTTCAAAGGCGAAAACTTAATGGAACTCTTCAATAGACCTGAATGGGAAGAACTTTCTAAGGCTTGCCTTGGTTGTGGCACTTGTACTTTCGTTTGCCCCACCTGTCAATGCTTTGATATAAGAGATTTCCAAACTAACGCAGGCGTTAAGAGATTTAGGTGCTGGGATTCTTGTATGTATTCCGAATTTACCAAAATGGCGGCGGAAAACCCGAGAAAGAACCAAACCCAAAGATATCGTCAAAGATTTATGCACAAACTTTGCTACTTCCCGTCTAATAACGACGGCGAGTACGGTTGCGTAGGTTGCGGAAGATGTGTTAAAAAATGTCCGCAATCACTTAACATCGTAAAAGTAATTAAAAAACTCGGAGGTAAAAACTAATGGTTAATGAAGCGCTTATTCCCGTAATCGGCGTTATTACGGATATTAGAAAAGACACCCCCGACGTAAAGACCTTTAGAGTTGTAACACCCGACGGCAAGAAGGCTTTCGAGCACATGCCCGGTCAATGCGCAATGCTTTCTATCCCAGGCGTTGGCGAAGCGATGTTCTCTATCACTTCATCACCAACGAATACTGAGTTTATGGAATTCTCCATTAAGAAATGCGGTTGCTTAACTTCTTGGTTGCACGCTTGTGAAGTAGGTCAAATGGTAACTATTCGTGGGCCTTACGGCAACGGTTTCCCCGTAACCAAAGATTTCAAGGGTAAAAACTTACTCTTCATTGCAGGTGGTATCGGGCTTGCTCCCTTGCGTTCGGTTATCAACTACGTTCGCGCTAATAGAGCGGACTACGGCACGGTAGATATCGTTTACGGTTCTCGTTCTATGGACGACCTCGTTGACTTTAAAGAAATTCAAGAAGAATGGAAGAACGAAAAAGACTTTAACGTTTATTTAACTATCGACCGTCCGCAAGACGGATGGGACGGCCACGTTGGTTTCGTACCCGCGTACGTTAAAGAAGTTAATATCCCCACCGACAGAACGGCAGTTCTCTGCGGTCCGCCGATAATGATTAAGTTCACTCTTCAAGCCCTTTTAGAACTCGGCTTTGAAAAGACTCAAGTATTTACCACGCTTGAATTTAGAATGAAATGCGGTATTGGTAAATGCGGTCGTTGCAACGTTGGCGATAAATACATTTGTAAAGACGGTCCGGTATTCCGTATGGACCAACTCGAAGAACTTCCTTCTGAGTATTAATAAACGGAAATAAGGACTAGGAGAAAAAATTATGGAAAAAATGGTAAACGTTTACTTTTTCGGTAAAAAATACGAAGTACCTGCAAGCCTTACTATTATGAAGGCTATGGAATACGCAGGTTATGAACTCGTTCGCGGTTGCGGTTGCCGTAACGGCTTCTGTGGCGCGTGCGCAACTTTATATAGAATTAAGGGTAAAACCGAACTTAAAACTTGCCTTGCTTGTCAACAACAAGTAGAAGAAGGAATGTACGTAGCAACTCTTCCTTTCTTCCCCTTAGTAAAGCAAGTGTACGATATTCAAAAGGTTAAACCCACTGAACAAATTATGATGCAACTTTATCCTGAAATTTATAGTTGTATCGGCTGTAACGCATGTTCAAAGGCTTGCCCGCAAGAACTTAAAACTATGCAATACATCGCTTACGCTCAACGCGGTGAATACGAAAAGTGCGCTGAAGAATCTTTCGACTGTATTATGTGCGGTCTTTGTTCTTCAAGATGCCCTGCAGGTATCTCTCATCCGCAAGTTGCAATTTTAGCAAGAAGACTTTACGGTAAGTATATTGCCCCCGAATGCAAGCACCTTTTAGATAGGGTTGCTGAAATCAACGAAGGCAAGCACGACGAAAGCATGAGCGAAATTATGAACAAATCTCTCGAAGAACAAAAAGCACTCTACAACTCGAGAGATATCGAAAAGTAAGGGGGAACGAAAAATGTATTCTTACACTCAAGAACAACTTGATTCTATCAAGAAAGTAGAAGCAACAAGAGCGGAAAGACTTAAAAATCTTCACGAAAGAATGACTGCTGAACAAAAGACGGCAGTTTTACAAGAATTCCACCCCGACTACATTGAAAGCGCTTACGAAACTTTAAAAGTAGGTCCTAACAAAGGCGAAAAAGTTCTTCACGAACTTGCTGACCTTTTACAAGGCAAGTCTAGACTTGAACCTAAGAAAATCAATCTTAAAAACCCCGATTACGACGTTGACGTTTTAGTTATCGGTGGCGGTGGCGCAGGTTCTTCTGCAGCAGTTACCGCTCACGCTAACGGCGCAAACGTTATGATCGTTACTAAACTTCGTATCGGCGACGCTAACTCAATGATGGCTGAAGGTGGTATTCAAGCGGCTGATAAACCTAACGATAGCCCCGCTCAACACTATCTTGATGCGTTCGGTGGCGGTCACTTCGCAGCAAAGCCTTGCTTACTTGAAAAACTCGTTAAGGAAGCACCCGACGCTATTCGTTGGCTTTCCGACCTTGGCGTAATGTTCGACAAGCACGAAGACGGCGAAATGGTTACCACTCACGGTGGCGGTACTTCAAGAAAGAGAATGCACGCTTGTAAAGACTATTCGGGTGCTGAAATCATGAGAACTCTTCGTGACGAAGTTTTAAACCGTGGTATTCCCGTAGTTGACTTTACCGCTGCTATCGAAATCATTAAAGACGACGAAGGTAAAGCAGCAGGCGCAGTACTTCAAAATATGGAAACGGGCGAAATCTTAATCGCTAAAGCAAAGACCGTTATTATTGCAACTGGTGGTGCGGGTAGACTTCACTATCAAGGTTTCCCAACTTCTAACCACTACGGCGCAACGGCTGACGGCTTAGTTCTTGCTTACCGTGCAGGTGCAAAACTTTTATACGCTGACACTTTACAATATCACCCGACCGGTGCTGCTGAACCCACTCAAATCTACGGCGCGCTCGTAACTGAAAAAGTTCGTTCGCTCGGCGCTCAACTCGTTAACAAAAACGGTGAAGCATTCGTATACTCGCTTGAAACTCGTGACGTTACCGCTTCTACTATCATTAGAGAATGTAAAGGTCGTGGCAACGGCGTTAAGACTACTGACGGCGAAGGCGTATGGCTTGATACTCCGATGATTGAAATTATCGGTGGCGAAGGCACTATCGAAAAGCGTATCCCCGCAATGATGAGAATGTTTGGTAAATACGGCATTGATATTAGAAAAGAACCTATCCTTATTTACCCCACGCTTCACTATCAAAACGGTGGCATTGACATCGACGCTGACGGTCAAACCACTCAAGTTGAAAACTTATACGTAGCAGGCGAAGCAGTAGGGGGTATCCACGGCAGAAACCGCCTTATGGGTAACTCTTTACTTGATATTATCGTATTCGGTAGAAACGCTGGTAAGTATGCAAGTGAAAAATGCAAGAGCGTAAAAGTTGGCAAACTTACCTTATCTCACGTTAACGATTTCAACAAAGAACTCAAAGATGCAGGCGTAAATACCGGAAAGGTATCACCGCAACTTCTTCCTTGCTATAAGCGTGGCGATTTATAAAATAGTTAAAAGCGTTCGACGGAAACGGCGAACGCTAAACTAATGTAATTATTTCTGGAGAATAATAATTTATGGAAAATCAAAACAAAAAAAGCCTTAAA
Source organism: Christensenellaceae bacterium (assembly GCA_045637965.1). GTDB lineage: Bacteria > Bacillota > Clostridia > Christensenellales > Borkfalkiaceae > HGM11412. The sequence goes on from JAZUAK010000007.1 coordinate 47,779, forward strand.
TGGCTTTGGATTGCTATTGCCGTTGCGGTTGTCGTGGCTCTTGGCGCTTGGATTATTTTCAACGCAGTTAAAGCAGGTACGGTAACGAAAGTTGTTAATTTTAGCGGTACGCTCGTTCTTTTCTGCCTTATCTTTATCATAACTGCGCTCGGCTATTTGCTCGGTGGCATTACTATTAAAGGCGTAAACTTGGGAACTGCAGGCGTATTCCTCGTTGCAATACTTTTCGGTTTCTTATGCACCTTAAACTTTGGCAACGTGCCTCTTCTTGGAAAGTTCCACGTTCAAGCAGGCGACGCTATCGTTGAAACGATGGGTGGCTCTATTCAAAACCTTGGCCTTATCCTTTTCGTAGGTGCGGTTGGCCTTATTGCTGGTCCGAGTTTCTTTAAAAACCTTAAAAAGAATTTCAAAACCTACATTTTGCTCGGCGCGATAATCATTTTATCGTCCACGTTAGTAGCGATAATTTTCAAACTTGTAACTGGATATAGTTCAGAGTTCTGGGCAGGAATTTTATCTGGCGCACTCACCACGACTCCTGGTTTCTCTGCCGCTCAAGAAGCAGCAGGTAAGGGTACTGAATTCTACAACCAAATTTCTTTAGGCCACGCAATCGCTTATCCGTTTGGCGTTGTTGGCGTAGTTTTATTCGTTCAACTTATTCCCAAGTTCTTAAAGGCTAATATGGATAAGGAAAGAGAACTTTTAAAACTCGGAACTGAAGAAAAGGCAAGAGATTACAGCGGTTTATTTGTATGTGAACCCTTTGGTCTTGTTCCAGTTGCGTTAACCGTTGTTTTAGGTTTACTTTTAGGTTCGATTAAAATCCCCTTGTTTGGCGGTTCTGCGTTCAGCCTTGGCACGACCGGTGGCGTACTTATTATGGGTTTAATTTTAGGCCACTTTGGAAAACTTGGAAAACTTTCCCTTCAAGTTCCCGAAAGCACCTTAAAACTTTTAAGAGAATTCGGTTTAATGCTCTTCCTTTTAGGCGCAGGTTTTGAAGGTGGCGTAAACCTCGTTAGCGAACTTTCTAAACCAGATACTGGCGCAATGTTCGTAGTTTGGGGCTTTATCGGTGGCGCAATGATGACGCTCGCTCCCATGGTAGTTGGTTTCTTCCTTGCAAAATTCGTTATGAGAATTCCTCTTTTAAACGCGCTTGGTTCAATCACTGGCGGTATGACTTCAACTCCCGCTCTTGGAACGCTTATCAACACCGCTAAAACTGAAGACGTAGCGTCTGCGTACGCATCAACTTATCCTATCGCGCTCGTACTCGTAGTGCTTGCTTGTCAACTCATGATCACGTTCCTTTAAGCCGTTATAAACTTCGCAAATCGGCTATTTAGCCAAAGATTCCGTACAAGGAGTACGCGTACTTTGTCTAGAATAACCGCCTTGCTTGTTTCTAGCGTCTTAAGTTTTAATCCGTTATTTCGGGCGTTATACTTTGTTACTTCGGCTTTTTAACACTTCGATGACCAACAAGGTCTATCTCAGCGTTAAAAAACCTTGTGCCTCGTCTAACACCCAAACTAACGTCTTAAACAATTAAATAAAACAGAAAAGTGTGCTTGAAATAAGCACACTTTTTAATTTTTATAATAAAATTAAAAATCCCTTTGACTTTGCGCTAAAATCATAGTATACTTAATTCAGTATAAAGACCAAAAGGGGTTAAATTATGTTTTTTGATAAATTAAAGAGTTTAGACAATGAAGTTTTCGTTTCCGTTGAAAGAGAACTTAAACGCCAACAACAAAATATTGAACTTATCGCTTCTGAAAATATCGTAAGCGAAGCAGTTCTTCTCGCAGCAGGTACGGTGCTTACCAACAAGTATGCCGAAGGTTATCCTGGAAAGCGTTATTACGGCGGTTGCGTTTACGTTGACGAAGTTGAAGAAATCGCAAGGGAACGCGCTAAAAAACTTTTCGGTGCTGAACACGCTAACGTTCAACCCCATAGTGGCGCAAATGCAAACTTAGCGGTATTTTTCGCTCTTTTAAATCCGGGTGATACCGTTCTTTCACTTTCTCTTGCTAACGGTGGCCACTTATCTCACGGTTCTCCCGTTAACATCTCGGGTAAATATTTTAATATCGTTCCTTACGAAGTGAGTCTTGATAAGCAAGTTTTAGATTACGATAAAATTAGAGAACTTGCTATCGCTCATAAGCCAAAACTTATTTTAGCAGGTGCAAGTGCTTACGCAAGGTCTATTGATTTTAAGAAGTTTAGAGAAATAGCCGACGAAGTTGGCGCATATTTTATGGTAGATATGGCGCATATTGCAGGCTTAGTTGCAGCAGGCGTTCACGAAAACCCCGTTCCGCACGCTGACGTCGTTACCACGACTACTCATAAGACTTTACGCGGTCCTCGTGGCGGTATGATTTTATGTAAAGAACAATTCGCAAAAGCGATTGATAAAGCAGTGTTCCCCGGTACTCAAGGTGGTCCGCTTATGCATATAATAGCAGCAAAGGCGGTTGCTCTTGGCGAAGCGTTAAAGCCCGAATTTAAAGAATACCAAGTTCAAGTTGCTAAAAATGCAAAAGTTCTTGCCGACGCTCTCGTTAAAAAAGGCTTTAAACTCGTTTCAGGCGGAACTGACAACCACCTTATGCTCGTTGACCTTATTGAAACGGGCATTACCGGTAAAGAACTTGAAAGAAGGCTTGATGAAGTTCACATTACTTTAAACAAGAACTCAATTCCTAACGACCCGCAAAGTCCGTTCGTAACGAGCGGTGTAAGAATCGGTACTCCTGCCGTAACTTCTCGCGGATTTAAAGAAAAAGAAATGGAAATGATTGCAGACTTTATCTACGACGTTACCTTTAACTTTGAAGAAAAGAAAGAAGAAGTTAAGTCGAAAGTTATTGCGCTTTGCGAGAAATTCCCAATATACGAAGATTAATAACTGAACACACCTTTTAACGATAAGAAATACCTATTTCTTATCGTTAATTTATGCTTTTTTTGGATATTACGGAGAGTTTTTATGAACAGTCGCGTAAGAAGGGTAAAAATTCGCGGATATATGAAAGGAAGAATAGAAAAGGATTTTACTTCTGGTCCCTTACTAAAGCAAATGATACTTTTTGCTCTTCCTTTAATTTTTACTAACGTTTTACAAATATTATTCAACACTGCCGACGTTATAGTTTTAGGTATTTTAGTTGACGATAAAGCCGTTGCCGCAGTTGGTTCAACGGGCTCGCTTATCAATCTTATAACGGCGCTATTTATAGGTTTATCGGTAGGCGTTAACGTATTAGCGTCTAAATATCTTGGCGAACACAACGAAGAGGGCGTTCAAAAAACGATAGGCATGAGTATGCTTTTAAGCCTTATTTTCGGTGTGGGGCTAATATTTATCGGTTGGTTTGGCGCAAGGTTCTTTCTTGAACTTATGAAGAGCGACCCTGCAGTTATAGATCTTTCTGCAAAGTACGTTAGGGTTTACTTTTTAGGAATTCCGCTCGTAATTCTTTATAACTTTTTATCGTCCATAATGAGGGCGGCGGGGGATAGCAAACGCCCGCTTATTTACCTTTTAATAGGCGGAATAGTCAACGTTGGATTAAACGTGTTCTTTATCGTGGTTTTAGATATGACGGTAGAAGGCGTTGCAATCGCAACGGTAGTTTCGCAAGGCGTATCGGCACTCCTTTGTTTAATTCAATTATTAAGAGCAAAAGGCGTTGTAAGATTAAAGTTTAAATACTGTAAATTTTACAAAAAAGAATTGTTAGAAATACTTAAAATCGGCGTTCCGTCGGGAATTCAAAGTTCACTCTTTTCACTTTCAAACGTATTTATTCAAAAAACTATAAACCTTTGCGGTGAAACGGCAATGTCTGGCTCGGCGTACGCAGTTCAAATAGAAGCGTACGTTTACGTTGCTATGAACGCCGTTTCCGTTGCGATAATGAGTTTCATAAGCCAAAACTACGGCGCTAAAAAGTTTGACCGAATATTTAAAACGATAGGTTACGGGTTGGCGACAACATCAGTAATTGGAATACTTTTAGGCGGTATAGGAACGCTACTTTGCAAGCCCATCGTAATGGCGATATCGGGGGACGTGGAAGTCGTTAAATATTCGTTTGATAGAATATTGATAGTATGCCTTCCATACTTTATGTGCGGTATTATGGAAATTTTTTCCTATACAATGCGTGCGCTTGGAAAGAGCACCACGAGTATGATAATATGCCTTTTAGGTTCGTGCGTGTTAAGAATAATATGGGTAAACGTGATGTTTGCAGTAATTCCGAGTTACGTATTAATTTTCATTTCGTATCCTGCAACGTGGTTAATAACGGCGGTTACGCTTTGCATAGTATTACTTCCTATGCTTAAAAAACTTAAAATAATGGCAGAAATTTAATAAATTTCACGAAGACAAAGTGATATAATAAATATATGGGTGTTAATAATCACGCGCACAAAATAACCGCGCAACACAAATATCGCAAGGGGAAAATAGAGCAAGATTTCACAAAAGGAAATCTATTTAAGCAGATAGTTCTCTTTTCCATACCGATAATACTCACTAACGTTTTGCAACTCGTTTTCAACACGGCGGATATTGCCGTTTTAGGCGCGCTTTCGGAAGCGGGGGATAGAGCGGTTGCAGCGGTTGGCGCAACCACACCGCTCGTAACGTTGCTTACCAACTTATTCGTCGGCTTGTCTATCGGAATGAACATCGTCGTTTCTAAAAAAATTGGAGCGAAAGACGAAGACGGTGTTAGAAAGTTCGTTGGTATGAGCGTTCCGCTAAGCATAGCCATAGGCTTTTTATTGGCGTTAGTTGGGTGGACGGCTGCTAGGCCGTTGCTCGTTTTAATGAATTGCGATGCAAGCGTTTTAGATTACGCCGTTAAATACCTTCAAATTTATTTTTCGGGTATGCCACTCGTAATGCTTTATAACTTCTTTTCCGCAATCTTAAGGGCAGGTGGCGATAGTAAAAGACCGCTTTTCTATCTTATCTTAGGTGGCTTTTTAAACGTTGGGTTTAACGTCGTGTTCGTTCTTGCGCTCAGAATGGACGTAGAAGGCGTTGCAATCGCAACTATAATATCTCAAGGCGTTGCCGCAGTTTTATGTATTTTTAGGCTTGCAAGGTCAAACGGCTCTACAAAGTTAAGATTAAAATATGCAAAGTTTTATAAAGCGGAACTCGTAGAAGTTTTAAAAGTGGGCGTGCCGTCTGGAATTCGCTCGTCGCTCTTTGCATTAGCAAACGTATTTATTCAGTCAACCGTTAACTTGTTTGGCGAAACGGCAATGGCAGGAGCGTCTTACTCTGGTCAAATTGAAAACTACGTAAACACGGCGCTCACGGGCGTTGCAACGGCAATAATAACTATCGTTAGCCAAAATTACGGAGCAAGAAATTACGACCGAATTAAAAAATCAATTATCTACGCTTGTACGATTAATCTATTTGCCGGAGTTATTTTAGGCTTAGGAGCGTTAGCCCTTTTAAGACCTATGATTGGCTTGATAACGGATAACCAAATGGTAATCGACTATGCGTTTAAGCGTTTTATCGGCATAGGTTTATTCTATTCGCTTTGCGGTATTATGAACGTTCTAAGTTATGCGTTAATGGGGCTTGGAAGAAGTTTTACGGGTATGGTTATCGCCATATTTACCGCAACAATATTTAGAATAATTTGGCTTAACGTTATGTATAGATTAACGGGTAATTTTACGATAATATACACAGCGTTCCCTGTTTCTTGGATTTTATCAATAATAGCGTATTTAAGCGTTTTAATACCGCACCTTGTTAAAAAAGTTAAAATAGAGTGTGCGATTGCAAAGGAGAATTAAATGGAACAACTTATTAAAAGATATCCAAGCCTTGATATTTGCAAAAAAGATATAGAAACCGCTAAAAAAGAGTTAATTTCTTGCTATGAAAACGGCGGTAAAGTTTTAATTTGTGGAAACGGCGGAAGTTCGGCTGACGGCGAACATATCGTTGGCGAACTTGCGAAAGGGTTCTTGAAAAAACGCCCTATAGCCCCCGAAATGATAGCCGAAATGAAAAAACGCTATCCGCTTGAAGACGACGTTATAGGTAAACTTCAAGTAGGGCTTCCTGCAATAAACTTGCCGTCGATAGTTGGTTTAAACTCGGCGTTTTGTAACGACGTTGAGCCTGAACTTATCTACGCGCAAGGCGTTTTAGCGCTTGCTAAACCGAACGATATTTTAATTGCAATTTCAACTTCAGGAAATTCTAAAAACGTAGTTCAAGCCGTTAAGGTTGCTAAATCTTTAGGCGTTAAAGTCGTTGCTTTAACGGGCGCAAGCGGTGGCAAACTTAAAGAGTTAGCAGACGTTTCCATTTGCGTTCCCGAAACGGAAACTTTTAAAGTTCAAGAACTTCATCTTCCCGTATATCACTACTTATGCGCTGAAGTTGAAAGCAACTTTTTCAAAAACTAAAAAGCATAAAAAAAGGAGTTCAAACGAACTCCTTTTTTAGTTACTTAAAATCCCATAGATTTAATTTTTTCTTGCATTTTATCCGCTTCTTCTTTAGAAAGAACGCCCGTTTGCATAGTGTAAGTTACTGATTCGCCCTTCTTAAGATAAAGTTGTTGATTGTTTCTTTGGCAGTAAAGTTTGCCAAGGTGTTCGCTCGTTGCAGGAAGAACCATACCTAACGCGTCTTCATCGTCAGTACGAGATATCCATCTCGTGCCGTAGGGAAGTTCTTCGGGGCGGTGGATAACGTAAGTAGCCGTTCCGTCGGGGTTAACTTGCATAGTGTAAGCGTTTCCGTTTTCGTCAGCGGTGTACTTAGCGCACATAACGATTTCTGGGTGGTAAGATTGGAATTCTTCGCCCATAGTATCCATAAGGTAGGGGTTATTATCAAGCATATTAAGGTAAGCGTTAGTCTTGTCACCCGCTTGCTTGTTCCAATAATTTTCGGGAACTTCGTGGTTAATCTTAATTTGCTTTCTGTCAGCGGTGTAGCAAAGTTTAGCGCCGTCAACGGGGCGGTGGTTGATATGGCAAAGGTAATAGTATTCAAGCGGAACGTCTTTATTGTTCACGAACGAAGCGGTAATATCAAAATAAGTAGCGTCCTTATAAAGTTTTACGCTCGGCGTGAAATCGTAATTAAGTTCAAAGCACGCCTTGTGTGAATAAACGCCCGAAACGCCGATATATTCGCCCTTTTCGTCGCTACCTGCGATAAGGTAAACGGAATTATACTTGGCGATAGGAAGTTCGCCGTGTGGAAGGTGCGTGTCTTCGCTGGTGGGGTTACCCATAGCCGTTAAACCGCAGTGCATTAAGAAACAGCCGTAACTTTCGCCGTAAACTTGCTTGCATTGAACGGGTTCGTCGTAGATAGATTTCATTCGAAGGTCTTTTCCGTTAAATACCGCGCTCCAAATCATTTGACCCATAAACGGCAACACGGTAGCGTAGCCTTTAGAGTTTTTAATCTTAATTGCTTTAACGCCCGTTGAATAAGTAAAAATACTTGCGGAAAGGCTACCCGATGAGTAAACTTCAGTTTCCTTTTCCGTCCATAAATTTTCGTATAAGTAGATTTTTGATTGCATAACGTTCTCCTTAAAATCAGTTAAAACAATTATACTATATTGACTTTAAAAAATCAATATGATATAATAAAAATATAAATAATATATTGAGTGCCAAGGGGTTTACTCGTAGGGAAAGCGTGGCGCAAATCCACCGCAACAGTCATTGCCGTAATAGTCGGAATGCCTACCGCTCAATGAATTTATCTTATCGTTTTTGGGCAAAGGAAATCGAGAGATAGCCGTGTTTTACGGCATGCTCTCTTTTCTAATTAAGAAAGGAGATTTTTTTATGAAAAAATTATTACTTACAACTATTTTAATAGTTATCGCGCTTTTTACTTTTACAGCGTGCAAGCCTGAGAGTAAACCGCTCGTAATAAGTGAGTCGGACGAGTTCGTCGTTATAAATTGTGAAACGGATCAAAACGATTTAACTTTAGCCGAGTATATGAATGGGCTTAGCGATATTTTCGTTATAGAAAACGGAATGGTCATAGCAATCAACAATCTTCAAAACGCGCCCGACTGGTCTTTTGTGTGGATGCTGTATACTGATGATAGCGAACTTTCCAACACCGCTTGGGGAACTATTGAATATAACGGAAAGATTTACGCCTCCGCCGTTTTGGGTGCGGAAACGCTTACGGTAAAGAACGGAAAAACTTATATATGGGTCTATAAGGCGTTTTAATTATGAGAACTGCTAAAGAACTTTCAATAATTAGCGTTTTCGTTGCGCTACTCATAGGCGGTCAATTTGCGCTAAGTTTCGTATCGGGGGTAGAAATCGTAACGGTACTTATGGTTACGTTTTGCTATCGCTTCGGCGTTTGGCGAGGCTGTGTCGTTGGGGTGGCGTTTTCGCTACTTAGATGTTTTATATTTGGTTTTATGCCAAACGTAATAATATTATATTTGGTGTTTTACAGCCTTTTAGCGATAGCGTTCGGGCTTTTGGGTATCGCTCTCAAAAAATCGCTAAGCGTAAAAGCCTTGTTAATAATAGTTATTACGGCAATATTTTTCACCGTACTTTTTACCGCGCTTGACAATTTGATTACGCCCCTATTTTATAGTTTTTCAAAAGTGGTGTGGAAGATTTACTTTAGCGCATCGCTTATCACTATGATTCCGCAAATAATTTGCACGGCGGTAACCGTTAGCGTTCTATCGTTTCCGCTTATAAAAATTTACAAAACGATAAAAATTTAAAACACTCTACCGCTCAGCGTAGAGTGTTTTGTGTTTTTGACGGCAGATAGCCCATAGTCTTTTTGAAAGTTCGAGTAAAATAAGAAACGTCCAAAAATCCGCATTCAAGGCACGCTTGCTTTATAGTGTAACCGCTCGTAATCAGGGCGTTTGCGCTTTGGCACTTTAAAAGGTTTAAATAAGTAATTAGCGAATACCCCGTAACCTTTTTAAAGGCGTGGCTTAAATAACTTTTGCTAAAAGCAAGTTCATTTGCAATCTCGTCAACGGAAAGTTTTTTCTTAAAGTTTTTATTGATAAATTCGAGCGCGCTTTTAACCATTTCCGTCTTTTTATCAATTTTGACTAAAGGTTTTGTTTCACTATTATAAAAGTTACGCTTTAAATAAACGATGAGTTCGATAATTTTTCCTTGGATTGCGGAGTTAGAGAACTCGTCGCTATTTTCGCTTTCGCTTATAATTTCGTTAAAAATTTCGGCAACTTTTTCCGAGTGGACGAGCGGAGCGAACGAAGCGTTTTCACAAAAAAAAGAGTTGGCCTTCAAAAAGTCGTCGCTAACGATTAAAATGTAATAATCAAGCGGAGCGTCGGTTATTTTTGAAGAGTGCAGGGTGGACGGGTTTACCGTTACCAAATCCCCCTTTTTTGCCGTTACCGTTTTACCGCCGAGATAAACTTCAAGCCCACCACTTAAAAAGAACATAAACTCAACGGCGCTGTGAAAGTGAAGCCCCGATCTAACGCTGTATCTAGTTAAAGAAAAGGTTTTATTTTTTGAAAAATGGAGTGTGGAATGTTGATATTCAATCATAATTTCAGTTTAAGGCTAAAAACACAAAAAGTCAATCTAATAACCATAATAAGCAGTATATAATTAAAAAAACAGCACGATAATACCAATAAAAAGCGTTATAATGAATAGTAAAAGATAGAAAAATTTGGTAAAATAAAAATATAATTATAAAAAAGGAGAAAAATATGGCATTTTACTCAAGTTTTAAATACGCTCCGGGCGAATGGTTTCCATTCAAAGACCAAAACTTCCTTGACGAAATAGTGAACGTTGACGTTCACGCCCGCCAAGGCAAAAATTTTGAAAACCCAGACTTTGAACTCAAAGTGGTTTTTGACGTTCACAACTATTTTGCAATCGACTTAATGCAAAGAATAAGAGTTTCCGATATTAAAAACGAAAAACTCGTCGTTATACTTCCAAGCCCCGAAAACGAAACTTATATAAGTTTAGCAACTGCTTTAAATAGGCTTAATATTAGTTGCCGTAACCTTCACGTTTTCTTTTTGAACGAATACGCTAACGAAAAGGGCGAAGTTGCTCCGTGGCAAAGCCCGTTTAGTAAAAGCGGTCAATTTATGAAAAATTTCTATAATAGGCTTGACGATAATCTTAAAATGCCTATTGAAAATATCCATTTTTGGTCGAGTGACAATATCGAAACTTATTCAAGCTCAATTGACGCGTTAGGTGGCGCTGACGTATGCTACACCTATATCTCTTGGGCAGGCGGAATCGGTGCTATCGACGTTGAAAGTTTTAAAGCAAACTCTTTAGAAGAGTTTAAAAATATGTCTTCACGCTTAGTAACCCCCGCTCTTGAAACGATTGCTCAAGATAGTTTGCGCGGTATGTTTGGTTTTGCCGGCGATATATCAAGCGTTCCGCCAAAGGCTGTAACGGTAGGGCCTAAAGACCTTTTATCCGCAAAAGAGTGGATTGACCTTGAGTATTTGGTAGGTTGCGCCGGAACTGGCACGCATCAAAAATTTCCGTTAAGGCTTGCGTTGTTCGGGCCGTTAAGCGAGAAAAATCCCCCGTCGATTATGAGATTAGCAAAGGGAACTTGTTACGTTTGCCCTGAAGTTGCCGCGATGCCGTCAAGCGCCCCCGACTTTATAGACCTTATCCCCGCTCTTGAAGAAATTGCTAAAAAGGAGGGCTTATAATATGGATAGAACGTTATTCGATTTTAACGTTAGCGAATGGTGGCCAATTAAAGATAAAGCCGTTTTAGAGCGTTGCAGAACTATAAAGCGTGAAGAAATGGAATTTACTAACGCTAACGGTTACACTATTAAAGTTGTTCCGCACCCGTCAAGCGCCGTTGCTTGTGAGCTTTTCAACTGGATATATAAGTCGGACGTTGAAGATAAGAAAACCGTTATCGTATTCCCGAACTCTTGGAGAAACATTTACACTTCCGTTGCCGAAATGTGCAATAAGTTTAACGTTTCCGCTCGTAACATTCACGCCTTTTGTATGGACGAGTATGCCGACGAGCACGGCAACGTAGCCCCTATTTCTTGGTATCGTTCACTCGGCGGTCACTTTATGAGCGAATTCTATATGCAATTCCGTGAAGATTTACGCCCACCGCTTAAGCAAATGCACTATTATACTAATGAAAATATCGGTTGCTATTCTGATATGATAGCAGACGAAGGTAACGGCGGAGCAGACCTTATCGTATCCGCTACCGGTTGGATAGGGCACACTGCGTTTATCGACCCCTTAACCAAAAAGTTTAAAGCGGATACTTTAGAAGAGTTTTTAAACATCAAAGCAGGTTTCGTTGATAACCACCGCTTAACAACCGCTCAAAACTCGGGTGGTGGCTCGGCACTTTGGCACACGCCAAGTTATTCCGTATCAATCGGCCCGTGGGACGTTATTCACGCTCGTGAACATTTAGAGCGCCACGATTTAGAAAGCCTTGGCGGTTATTCCGCATGGGAGCGTATGATTTCAAGATTGCAACTTTACGGTCCCGTTTGCAAAGAAGTTCCCGCAAGCATTTATCAACTCACTAAAGGTATAATTTACGTGAGTGAAGATACTGCTCGCCCCATTCTTCCAAATGAATTAAAGGCGTTCTAAACTTCGTTATGCGTCGTTACTGCCAAGCCGTTGCACTAACGATGACCAAAAGGTCTATCTCATCCAAAACGCTTCGCGAGCCTTGTTATACTCGCTTCTAACGTCTTAAATAGTTGACATAAACTTCGTTATGCATCGTTTCTGTCGTCAAGTTACGACCAAGACAACCGACGAGGTTAGTCTTACCCGATAACTTGCCGTCGAGCCTTGTTATACTCGCTTCTAACGCCTTAAAACAGTTTAAATAAACTTAAAAATAAAAAACGTTCACAGCGTTTCATAACTTAAAAAAGTCGCTTACTGCGGCTTTTTGTTTTTGTGCAAAATTCGACTGTTTGTTCAACAATTCGCCTTTTTATGTGTAAATTAGGTGAAACATTTGCAAAAATGCCATATAAATTTAAAAAAGGTTGACTTTTTTTTCTCAAGTGCTAAAATAATGTTATCACTTTTAAGGCGAGTATAACGCTATATTTGCCGAAAATTTATTTTTAAATTTTATAATTTAAGGAGAAATGAAATGAAAAAATTAAACAAAAAAGGTTTTACTATCGTAGAACTCGTAATCGTAATTGCAGTTATGGCAGTTTTAGCAGCAGTTTTAATTCCCACTTTTAGCAACATGATTGATAAGTCTCAAGGAACTAAAGCTGTTTCTGAAGTAAAGAGTGCTTATACCGCTACTCTTGCAGATGAATTAGCAACTCCCGAAACTAGCGATGATATAATTAACAACATTTGGCTCGCTGACAATGCTCCCGAAGCTATTTACGTTAAAGCATCAAACGATAGAATTGTAAAGATCACTAAAGACGGCGCAGCAACTATCGTAGAAAAAGATGATGAAGCTGGTCTTACTGTAAGTTATAAATACGCTAACGGCAAAATCGTTGCAGCGTAAACTATAAACAATTAAAAAAATAAACTTTTAGACGCAAGCACTCTGCACTCCTTGCGAGTGCGAAGGTGCTTGCGCTTTTTTTCGCGATTTTTCTCACAAAATCGCGTATATATTACGCGTGCGCGCGCAGAATATTTACGAGCATTAGAGTATGATAAACAAGATTATGCAAAAACTTAATAACAAAAAGAGCGGTAAAGGTGGCTTTACCGTAGTTGAACTTTGCATAACTTTAGCGCTCGTTGCTCTTCTTACCACAATGGCGGTTTCCTTTTCAGTTTTAATGAATAAGTTTACTGACGAAAGTAAAAGTAAGTACGAGTTTTTAAAGGATTCGGCAACCATTGAAAGAGAGTTTACTTCTTGGGTTGAAACTCAAAGCGTATTAACTTTAAACGGCAATTCGCTTGACGGCGTTACTTTTGCAAACGAAACTTTGAGTTTAGGCGTAGATAAATCGGTTAAAAATCTTGATACCGTTTCAAGCGTATCCTTCGTTAATAACGAAGAAAGCGATTTAATAAAATGCACCGTTTTAGATAATAACGGCAGGTTTTCAAGAACGTTCGTCGTGTATTTAAGAACGACTACTATAACGGGGGGGAACGGCTAATGAGTAAAAAGCGCGGATTTTCTATCGTTGAAGTAGTAATTTCACTCACGATAATAATATTAGTTAGTTTTTCGGCGTTAACGATAGTTTTATCTTCAACCAATAAACGAGTTTCGGCGATTAATCAAACGGAAGGGCAAAACTTTGCAAGTGATATATTAGAATGTTTCAAAGCGTCCGATAGTTTTGAAAAGTTCCAAGAAAACGTTTACTTTGCTCTTGGCGAAACGGCGGACGATACCAACTGGGAAACGAACGAAGACGGAACTTGGGAAAAAGACGGCGATGATTGCTACACTTACGAAAAAGACGGCAGATACAAAGTAAAAATTAAACTCGACTATGGCAAAAATAAGCGAACCAACATAGCAATCGTCGTAATGAAAAACAAGACGGAAATTGAAGATTTTGGTAAGGTAATTAAGTTTAACGAAGATAAACTTATATTTGAAATAGTTGATAAAGACGTTGAAAAAGATATCATAATTTCGTTCACTTATACTAAGGGGGGCGGATTATGGGTTTAAAAAAGATATTTAAAAGCAAAAAGGGTATTGCTATTGAAACTGCAATTCTTTCAATAATCGTAATATTTTCCCTTTGCTTTTTAGTAACGAGTTTAACACTCGTTGGGCATTACCAAGTTCAAATTGAAAGCGCGTTCATATTAAACGACGCAAAACTCGACCAAATTGGCGAAGATTTTATTGCCGACCCAGAAAATTTTAGCGTAAATGACTATAACGATAAAAACGGTTTTTATTGTGAAGTAAACGCTGAAAAAACTCAATTAATTGCTTGGTATAGCGATAAAAAAACTAAAAAAATACTCGAAGTTGAAATTACAAAAGACGACGAAGGTAAAACTGAAAAAATCACAAAGTGGCAAAAGATAAAACAGTAAAAAGCATTTTGCGTATACGGAGAAGATAATATGGCAAAATTAAATTATTTAACGACTATTGCAATAGATACGGAGCGTTCGGTCATTCATTTTTATTCAATGCTTGGGAACGATAACGATTCTATCCTGCATCAAATCAAGAGTTATAAAGGGGCGCATTTCGGGGCGGAATTTTTTGAAAGATTCAAGCAAGCGGTTAAGGAATACGCTATGGAAACCCCGTCCGATACCATTAGGAAGATAACGGTAGTTTTACCTGATACGGCGGTTCTTATCGACGCTATCAAAGTTCCCACTATGAAAGGCGCAACGCAAACGAGAAAAACGCTTAGCGTAACCCTTGGCAACCTTTATAAAAACTATTCAGACCTTAGAATGCTTGCTTACGTTGCCGATCAAAATAAGCAATATTCCACTTTTGCTATCACTGCAGTTCAAAGGCGCATAGTATCGGCTATTTATTCGGCGTGCGCGGAAAATAAACTTTTCGTTGAAACTTTAACGTTTGCGTCATGCGCTACTATTGGCGGTGCGCTTGCGCTTTACTCGAAGAACAGAAACGATAGTTATTTATTCTTAGATATTAAGGAGAAATCTTCCAAATTCATTTTCGTTGCAGACGGAAAGACCACGGGCTTTTATTCCCTTCCTTTCGGGCTTGATTTATTAAATTCTGAAAGCGTAATTTCCGAAGATATGCTCTTTGACCATTCTTACGCTGAACTTTTCGTTCTTAACGCTAAAGAGAGAGCGCAGGCTAAAAAGTTAACCGTTTTAGACGATGAAACGGACGCAGGCGTTGACGAAGACGACGAAGATTTTGAAACGGCTGAAGGCGACGAAACCACGGAGCATTCAAACGCTAAGAATTCAAGAAAATCTAAGCGTAAACTTCCCAAGTTTATGCAAAGGGAAATCCCCGAAACTAAAGAAGGCGTAATTTATGAAAACTTTAGAATTTTCGTAAAGTGGGCGCAAAGTTTAATTAAGGATAACGAAAAACTCGTATCACTTTCCGAGCCTGAATTCGTTTGCGTTAATATCCCTGAAAACTTAGAGTTCGTTATTGATAAAACCAACGAAGAGATTGAAGAAAACGGCATTCGTTTTACCCGTCTTCCGATAGACGAAACTAATAAAGAAATCACTTTAAACCTTGAACTTTACGGCGGATTATTCCCCAAATACGTAAACCAATACGGTAAGTTTTAATTATGGAATTAGAACTCTATTTTAAAATCGTTGCCTACGTTCTTTCGGTAGTGGTGGGGCTTTGCATAGGTAGTTTTTTAAACGTTGTGATTTATAGGCTACCAAATAAAATGAGTTTGGCAAAACCGTCCTCTCACTGTCCAAAGTGCAATTATAGTTTAAAATGGTACGATAATATTCCCATTATATCCTATTTAATTTTAGGCGGAAAGTGCCGTAGTTGCAAAGCAAAAATTTCCTTTAGATATACGTTAGTGGAACTTTTAACCGCCTTATCGTTCGGTTTTTCGGTATTTATGTTTTGGAATACAAGTATTCCACTTGCGCTTATTTATATGCTCGCGTCCGCGGTATATATATGCGTGTTCTTTATCGACCTTGAGCATAAAATCATATTCGACCGCTTCCACATAATCTTGTTAGCCTTGGGCGTTGCGTCGATATTTTTCGATTCGTACGGCTGGCTTTCTCATCTTCTTGGTGGGGTAATAGGCTTTATAGTATTTTTCTCGGTATCGTATATTTTTGAAAAGGTTAGCGGTAAAGAAGGGCTTGGCGGTGGCGACGTTAAACTCGTTGGCGCGGTAGGGCTTCTTCTCGGCTGGGAAAGGTTACTTTTATCATTGCTCGTTGCAACTATTCCAGCGGTAATCGTGATGCTCGCGCTTAGCAAAAAAGATGCAACCGAAGAAGAAAAGCAGTTCCCGTTCGCACCCTTTTTAGTGGTTGGATTTTTCGTGGCTACCTTCTTTGGAACGCCCGTTATTAATTGGTATTTAAACTTGCTCGGCATTTAAGATTTTTTAGCCGTAGCATTCACTTATAGGAGTAAAATTTTATGCCTACTTACAAATACGTAGCGGTAAATTTACAAAAAAAGAAATACAAAGGTATTTATATCGCTGACGATGAACAAGACCTTGCCGTTCAACTTGCCAAGCAGAACTTGTATTTAATTTCGGCAAGGGTTTATAAGGGTGGAACGCCTTCGCCTTTCTTTACGCTCGGCACGGGCAAGGTTAAACTTAGCGAACTCACCACCTTTTGCCGTCAGTTTGCGATAATGCTCACGTCGGGGTTTACTTTACTTGGCTGTCTTGATAGTTTAAGGCAACAGCCGTACTCTAACTACTTCAAATCGATTTTAAGGGTAGTTAGTGAAGACGTTAAGAGTGGTTATATGCTTTCCGAAGCCATTGATAAGCACAAAAAAGTTTTCCCCGAATATTTTAGAAGCATGGTTCACGTTGGCGAAGCAAGTGGAAAACTCGATAGCGTTTTCATTGCGCTTGCAGACTATTACGAAGCCGATTCCGCTATCAAGAAAAAGGTTAAAGCGGCTCTTGCATATCCCACTATGCTTGCGTTTATGACGGTTGCAATCGTAATATTAATGCTTGCGTTCGTTATCCCAACCTTTAAAGACACCCTTTCAACCTTAGAAGTTAAGCCTGAGGGTATAACTGCCGTAGTTTACAAGATATCCGACTTTATTCTTACTAAATGGTCCACGCTTTTACTCGTCGTTATCGCAGTTATCGGCTTAATATTCTTATTTGCAAGAACGAAAAAGGGCAAGATTTTCTTTGATATTTTAAAGATTAAACTGCCGTTTATAAAGAAAGTTCAAATCAACTTAATAACCGCTCGTTTTGCTCGTGGTTTTAGTTTGCTTTTACAAAGCGGTATGGACTTAGCCACCGCCCTTGATTCGATTTCCATTATTTTAGGAAACTCTCAAATTGAAAAACGCTTTAACGAAGCCGCTGAAGACGTTAGGCACGGCGTTTCCCTAACTATAGCGTTTGAAAGGCAAAAGATATTCCCGCAAATGCTTATTCAAATGATTTCGGTAGGCGAAAAGACGGCTTCGTTAGAAGAAGTGCTTGGTCGCTCGTGCAAGTTCTTTGACGAGCAAGTGGAAACTTCGCTAAATTCCGTAACTTCAAAAATTCAACCTGCTATGCTTATGATACTTGGCGTGGTAGTTGGAACGTTATTTATAGCCGTTTACTCGCCGATGCTTAACATTATGAACGGCTTGACCTAAGGCAATTCCTTACCGTTCAAACTTTGCCTTAAACGGTGCATATTCAAGCGCCTTACGGCAAATCCTTACTCATCGTATAGTAAACATACGATTTCGCTCGGCTATGCCGGAATTCACTTAAATCTTCCCCCTTTAAGATGCAGTGCAATTTTAAAAAATTAAAATCAAAGTTTGCCAATAACGACTTGCCTAAATTTTTGTGATAGGGGATGTATATTGAAGCAACTAAGGAGTTTTAAATGAACTTAAATAGAGAACTTTTACAATTTTATATTTATAAAAAAGTTATAAAGAAAAAGAAAGAACAACAAATTCTTGACGATTGCAAGACCTTAGGCGTATCCGTTAGAGAGTACATGGTAACCAAAGGTTACGTTAGCGAAGAAACTGATGCGTCCGTTATAGGCGAGTTTTATTGCATTCCGTCAACCGAGATTGATTTGCTCGATATAAACAAAGCGCTTTTCGACCTATTTACCTTTGATTTTATGAAAAGGTACAAGATTATCCCCGTGAGCATGAATACGGAAGGAAAACTCTTGGTTGCAACGGGGAAACCGCTTGACTGTACGGCAATGTCGGCAATATCAACTCAAGTTCATTGTCCGTTAGATTTCGTGTTAGTTCCGCCTGCGCAAATTGATAGATATATCGATTCTATCAAGGCGGTTATGTCCACGTCCGCCGCACTTAACGACTTAAATACCGAAGGTAACGCCGAATTATTCTCTTCAAAGCACGGCGGAATCGAAGAAGAAGTTATTGAAACGGACGTCGTTAATAATCCATCCGTTCGTTTAGTTGACTCTATTATCAACGAAGCAATTCCTTATAGAGCGAGCGATATTCACATTGAACCTTTTGAAAAAGTCGTTAAAGTTCGTTATCGTATCGACGGTGATTTACAAGAGCGTGCAGAATTTCCAATCAACGCATACTCGGCTATTTGCGCTCGTTTAAAAATTATGGCTGGGCTTGATATTGCCGAGCGTAGAATTCCGCAAGACGGACGTATCAATATGACTATCGGCGGAAAGGAATACGATTTCCGTGTTTCCACTTTGCCGTCGATGTTCGGGGAAAAGTTTGCTATCCGTGTCCTTGATAAAACTTCGTTCCGTTTCACGAGAGAAGACTTAGGTTTTACCGAGCGTGAAAACGTTTTGATTGACAAAATGCTTGCAAAACCCCACGGAATTATTCTTCTTACAGGTCCTACGGGTTGCGGTAAATCAACCACGCTATATTCTTTCTTAAAAGAAGTTAACAATGAAAAAATCAACATCGTTACCGTTGAAGACCCCGTCGAATACCTTATGGAAGGCGTTACTCAAACGCAGGTAAACCCCAAAGCGAACATGACTTTCTCAACGGCACTTCGTTCAATCTTACGTCAAGACCCCGACGTTATAATGATTGGTGAAATGCGTGACGAAGAGACTGTTGAAATCGCAGTTCGCGCCGCAATAACCGGACACTTAGTATTTAGTACGCTTCACACTAACGACGCGCCCGGCGCAATCACTCGTTTAGAAGATATGCAAGTTCCCGACTATCTCGTTTCGGACGCGCTCGTCGGCGTAATTGCGCAAAGACTCGTTAAGCGTTTATGCCCTGAATGTAAAAAGAAGGGTAAAACGACGGCTAAAGAAATGGAAATTCTCGGCATTAACGAACCCGTTAATATTTACCGTCCGCACGGCTGTCAATTTTGCAACGGAACGGGGTATAAGGGTAGAACGGCAGTTCACGAAATTATGTATATGGACGAAGGCATGAGAAACGCCGTAGTTACCGAGAAAAACTTAGAAGTTTTGCGTGATATTGCTAAAGAGCACGGAATGGTTACTCTTTGGGGTTCGTGCAAGAACTTAGTTTTAAAAGGCGTAACGAGCATTCAAGAACTTATGGTGCTCGGTGCTGAAGATTAAAAATAAAGGCTGGTAAAACCAGCCTTTTTTGTTTTTTATTCGCCTTTTACTCTGCCAATCGTAACGTTATCAACCTTTCTATCCCTAAGTTCTTTTTCGGGGTGTGGCGCGTCTTCGTAGCGCAAGTCTTCGCCGTTTTTCTTTATATAGATATCAATGACTTTATGGCTTGGCGCACCGAGTGGGTTTCTAACCACCGATTTTTGATATTGTTCAAAGGTGTTGTTTCTCTTAAGGTCGTTAACGTTAATATAGTTTTCCTTTTGAGAAGTCAAGCGTATTCCTTTTAACACTTCGCGAACGTATTCTTTATTTCCACTAAAGCGTAAAAGTTCCGGGAAATCAAGTTCGATTAAAACTTCAGCGTAGTGTTTTCCTTCATATTTATAAAGAAGTTCAGAAATCTTTTTTAAGTGGATAAGTTCGTCGCGGTAATGTTCTTCCCAGATAGATTTTAAATACTTGTCCGTTTCGTCCATATAGCAAGAATAGTACAAATAACACTCGGTATATTCGTGCATTAAAGCGCATTCAAGCCAAGTGGAATTTGGGTCTTTCAAACTTTCGTAACCCGAAACGTGCTGTTCTTCTATCATAGCGATTTCAGCGTATATTTTTCTACCCTTATCGTTTTTATAGAACGAGCCAACGTTCATATAATAGTTCATTGTTTGTTGTTCCGCCGCCGTTATGATATTAACGTTAAGTTTTGTTAGCGGGTCGGCGAGAATGAAGTTTACGGGCTTTCTTATATCGTCGAAAGGGTGGCGGTGTTCGGCAACGGTGGGTCTACCGGGCATAATTTCGGTATAAGTGCCGATAAGGTTTTTATAATTTTCCTTTTCGTCGTAAGCAAGAAGGTCGGTAAAGCGATAAAGGTGGTCGAAGTCTTCAAGTAGTGCAAAGTCAAGTTGGTTTTTAACGGTAAAATCCTTTTCTCTTTTTGCAAGTATTGCCGTTAGGTCGATTGCAAGTTGCTCGTACGATAGCGTCGTTTCTAAAATCGTTTCGTTGATAGGCTTTAGCGACGAAATGCGCTTTTGTTGTTGCTGTTCATTACGGCGAATTTCCGCTATTTCACGGCGTAAGTCGTTGTTAGAACAGTGCCTTGCAAATTGATGGTAAAACCAGTTGGACTCAAACTCCGTTCCGTTCATAAGGATAATTCTCGTTTTAGAATACGGCTCTGTTTGATACTTGTCGTAACTTTTAAGCGCTAAATTAGAAAGGGAATAGTATTTTACTTTGTCGGTAGTTAGATTTTCAAACGGATTAACTTTATTCATAATTCACTCCTTTTTCTCTATTGTTCCCAAAAGTTAAAAATATTATTCAAAAACGCCTTTTCTATACTTTACAAAATTTTTAAATATGTTAAAATATAATGTAGTAATATTTTAGGAGTAAATTATGGAAGTAAAAGTAGTACCCGTCGTGGTAATTAACGATATAAACGATACTATCCCCACCCTTCAAGCAATGTGTGACGGTAATCTTCCCGTAGCGGAAATTACTTTTAGAACGGCTTGTGCGGAAGAAGCAATTAAACTCGGCGTTAAAACTTTCCCCGATATGTATATCGGCGCAGGCACGGTTATCAACGTTGAACAATGCAAAAAGGCTATTGACGCTGGCGCAAAATTCATCGTTTCCCCAGGTCTTTCTGAAGAAGTTGCTCTTTATTGTAAGGAAAAGGGCGTAACCTATTATCCAGGTTGCGTAACCCCCACCGAGATTATGAAGGCAATCTCTTTAGGCATTGAAGTTGTTAAATTCTTCCCCGCAAACGTTTACGGTGGCTTAAAGGCTATCAAGGCTCTCGCTGGTCCGTTCAAGCAAGTTAAATTCTTGCCGACCGGTGGCGTAAGTTTAGAAAACTTGAAAGAGTTTTTAGATTACGATAGAATTTTCGCCGTTGGCGGTAGTTGGATGATGAAAGGCGATATTAAGGCTAACTGCCTTGCAATTGATAAAGTTATTAAAGGAGAATAAATTATATGGCTAAAGTTGTAACTTTTGGCGAACTTATGTTAAGGCTTGCCCCCGAAGGCTACTACAGATTCGTGCAATCTGAAAAATATCTTGCTACTTTCGGCGGTGCTGAAGCAAACGTTGCAGTTTCTCTTGCAAACTATGGTGTTGACGTTGCTTTCTGTTCTAAACTTCCCGAACACGAAATCGGTCAATCGGTAGTAAACTCTTTAAGAAAATTCGGCGTTGATTGTTCTAAAATCGTTCGCGGTGGCGAAAGAGTAGGTATTTACTATTGCGAAAAGGGTGCTTCTCAAAGACCTAGTAAAGTTATTTACGATAGAGCGTACTCTGCAATCGCTATGGCAAAACCCGAAGATTTCGACTGGGATAAGATTTTTGAAGGAACTGAATGGTTCCACTTCACAGGTATCACACCCGCTCTTTCCGATTCTATGGCTGAAATCACTTTAAAGGCACTCAAGGAAGCAAAGAAGAGAAACATCACCGTTTCAACCGACCTTAACTACCGTAAAAAATTATGGTCTAAAGAAAAAGCAGGTAAGGTTATGAGCGAACTTTGCCCTTACGTTGATTACTGCATCGCTAACGAAGAAGACGCGAAAGACGTTTTCGGTATCGAAGCAGACAATACCGATATCAACAGCGGTAAACTTAATCACGAAGGTTACATTTCCGTTGCTAAAAAGTTAACCGATAAATTTAATTTCAAGGGCGTTGCAATCACTTTAAGAGAAAGTTTATCCGCTAACGATAATAATTGGTCGGCTATGCTTTACACTGGTGGCGAAGCGTATTTCAGCAAAAAGTATGCCGTTCACATCGTTGACCGCGTTGGTGGTGGCGATAGTTTTGGTGGCGGTCTTATCTATTCTTTACTTAGTGGTTATTCCGCTCAACAAACCATTGAATTTGCCGTTGCAGCAAGTTGCTTAAAGCACTCAATCGAAGGCGACTATAACTTAGTATCAGTTGACGAAGTTTCTAAGTTGGCTGGTGGCGACGCGTCAGGTCGCGTACAAAGATAATAGGGTATAAAAAGCGTGTTTCATACACGCTTTTTATTGCTTTATAAACTTCGTTATGCTTCGTTAACTGTCAAGCCGTTGCACTAACGATGACCAACAAGGTCTATCGTTATCGCTCCGTCTTGCCGAGCCTTGCCTAACTCGTTTCTAAAGCCCTAATATTGCTTTATAAACTTCGCAAATCGGCTATTTAGCCAAAGATTCCGTACAAGGAGTACGCGTACTTTGGCTAGAATAACCGCCTTGCTTGTTTCTAAACCCCTATTTTTATTGCTTTATAAACTTCGCAATACTGCGTTACTGCTTCGAGTTTTGATTTCGGCAACCAACAAGGTTAGCCTCATCCAAAACTCTTCGCGAGCCTTGTCTTGCTTGTTTCTAAACCAATATTATTCTTACTCGTTTCTAAAGCGATATTATTGATAAAATAAGTAAAAACCACAACGCTACCATAGGTAGCATATAACGCAACCAAAGGTTGCATATCACGCGAACGACAGTTCGCATATAACGCAAAACTTCGTTTTGCATATAACTTCCTTAAATGCCCCATAATAAAAAGACAGGGGGTGTTTATGGATAATAAAAATGGTAATAACGGCTTAGGTGATAAGTTCGATAATCTCGATAAAATATGCTGGGGTCTGTTTGAACGAACGGGGCATATCGGTTACTACTTTTTGTATAACAAGGCAAAAGACAAAAGAAAATCAAGCGTAAAAAAAGAAAAAGAGTAATATGGAAATAATCGTAAATGCTATAGTGTTAAAGTCGATTGACTATAAGGATAACGATAAGATTTTAACGCTATATTCTCTTGAAAAAGGTAAAATAACCGCTGGTATTAAAGGAGTTAAAAAATCGGGAGCGAAGTTAAAATTTGCTTCCGAGCCTTTTGCATTATGCGAATTCGTTCTTGCCGAAAAAGCAGGGCGTTATACCGTTACCGGCGCAACTTACATAGACAGTTTTTTCAATTTAAGATTAGACCTTAAAAAATATTACGCTTCATCCGTTATCTTAGAAACGATGAACTATTTAACGGGCGAAAACGAGCCCGATCACGAAATATTCACCTTAGCGGTCAACGCCGTAAAGTATATAAATTATCAAGGAAACGAACTTGTAACTTTAAATTCTTTCCTTCTTAATTTTATAAGTGCTTTAGGGTATGGCATTCAAACGCTCTCCTGTAACGGATGCGGTTGTAAAATTGACGGCAGGGTGTTTTTTTCAAGCCGTTTTGCCGAGTTTTATTGCGGAAGTTGCCGCACGGACGATTGCAAAGAAATAACTTTAGAAACTTATACCGCGCTCTCTCAAATTTTCAATAAAAGCATTGAACAAGCGGTAAAAGTTGAAATATTGCCGTCGTCCGAGATTAAACTTTTTAAATTTTTAAATTATTATTTAACTTTCAAAACGGAAACCACTCTTAAATCGGCGATATCTTTAGTGGAATTTTTGTCATAAGATTACGAATGTTCGCCGTACGCGGACAATCTTAAATAAAACACCGCTAATTGTGTTCAAATAGTTGCTAAAATAGAAAAAATAATGTATATTATTTAGTGGAATTAATTTAGAGAAAAATTAGACATAGAATTTTAAGATATAAGGAGAATTTATGAAATACACTTACTTATTCAGTGAAGGCAACGGCAAAATGCGTAATCTTCTCGGTGGTAAGGGTGCTAACCTTGCGGAAATGACCGGCCTTGGAATGCCTGTTCCCCGCGGTTTCACTATCACTACCGAAGCGTGCACTCAATACTACAAAGACGGCAAGCAGATTAACGATGAGATTACCGCTCAAATTAACGAATACGTAGAAAAACTTGAAGAAATCACCGGCAAGAAGTTCGGCAGTATGGAAAACCCCTTACTCGTTTCCGTTCGTTCTGGTGCAAGAGCATCGATGCCTGGTATGATGGATACTATTTTAAACTTAGGTCTTAACGACGTTGTAGTTGAAAGATTTGCTGAAAAGACTGGTAACCGCCGTTTCGCATACGACAGTTATCGTCGTTTCATTCAAATGTACAGCGACGTAGTTATGGAAGTTGGCAAAAAGTACTTTGAAGAACTCATTGACGAAATGAAGGCTAAAAAGGGTGTAACCTTAGATACCGAACTTGATGCGGACGATCTTAAGGAACTTGCTAACCAATTCAAAGCGGAATACAAGGCTAAACTTGGCACTGATTTCCCGTCTGACCCAAAAGTTCAACTTATGGGCGCTATCAAAGCGGTATTCAGATCTTGGGACAACCCCCGTGCTATTTACTATAGAAGAATGAACGATATCCCTGGCGATTGGGGTACTGCAGTTAACGTTCAAGAAATGGTATTTGGTAACATGGGTGACACTTCTGGTACGGGCGTTGCATTCTCTCGTAACCCGTCTACTGGTGAAAAGGGTTTATACGGTGAATTCCTTATGAACGCTCAAGGTGAAGACGTAGTTGCCGGTATTAGAACTCCGCAAACTATCGACCAACTTGAAAAGACTCAACCTGAAGTTTACAATCAATTCGTTTCTATCGTTGATAAACTTGAAAAACACTATAGAGACATGCAAGATATGGAATTTACCATTGAAGAAGGTAAACTCTTCATGCTTCAAACTCGTAACGGTAAGAGAACTGCAGCCGCTGCTCTTAAAATCGCTTGCGATTTAATTGACGAAGGCATGATTACTGAAAAAGAAGCAGTTTGCATGATCGACCCCAAACAACTTGACGCTTTACTTCACCCGCAATTCGATGCTAAGAAGTTAAAAGCAGCAACTCCTATCGGTCAAGGCTTAGCAGCATCTCCGGGCGCTGCTTGTGGTAAAGTTGTATTTACCGCTGACGATGCTACCGAATGGGCTACTCAAAAGGGCGAAAAAGTTATTCTCGTTAGACTTGAAACTTCTCCTGAAGACATTGAAGGTATGCATTACTCTGAAGGTATCTTAACCGTTCGTGGTGGTATGACTTCTCACGCAGCCGTAGTTGCTCGTGGTATGGGTACTTGCTGTGTATCCGGTTGTAGCGAAATCGTTATGAACGAAGAAGAAAAGACCTTCACTCTTGCAGGTAAAGTATTCAAAGAAGGCGACGTTATTTCTATTGACGGTTCTACCGGTAAGATTTACGGCGAAGCAATTCCTACCGTTGAAGCAACCGTAACCGGTTACTTCGGCAGAATTATGGAACTTGCTGACAAGTATCGTGCATTACAAGTTAGAACTAACGCTGATAACCCGACTGACGCTAAGCAAGCAAGACTTTACGGTGCTGAAGGTATTGGTCTTTGCCGTACCGAACACATGTTCTTCAATCCTGATAGAATCGCAGCAATGCGTGAAATGATTGTTTCTAAGACTGTTGAACAAAGAGAAAAAGCCCTTGCTAAACTTCTTCCCATGCAACAAGGTGACTTCGAAGAACTTTACGAAGCACTTGAAGGTAACCCCGTTACCATTCGTTTCTTAGACCCACCGCTTCACGAATTCGTTCCCACTGCTGAAGAAGATATCGTAGCGCTCGCTAAAGAAATGAACATGGAAGTTAGCGAACTCAAGGCAGTTATCGTATCTCTTCACGAATTCAACCCCATGATGGGTCACCGTGGTTGCCGTCTTGCAGTTACGTATCCTGAAATTGCTAAGATGCAAACTCAAGCGGTTATACAAGCAGCGCTTGCCGTTTCCGCTCGTCATCCTGAATGGAGCATCGTTCCTGAAATTATGATTCCGCTCGTTGGCGAAATTAAGGAACTTGCATTCGTTAAGAAGATAGTTTGCGAAACTGCAGACAAGTGCATTGCTGATTCTGGCAAGGCTCTTACCTACAAAGTAGGTACAATGATTGAAATTCCTCGTGCGGCTCTTACTGCTGACGAAATTGCTAAAGAAGCAGAATTCTTCTCGTTCGGTACTAACGACTTAACTCAAATGACTTTCGGCTTCTCTCGTGACGATGCTGGTAAGTTCTTAGATTCTTACTACGACAATAAGATTTACGAAAGCGATCCGTTTGCTCGTTTAGACGTAACGGGTGTTGGTAAACTCGTTGAAATGGCTTCTACTCTTGGTAAGCAAACTAGACCTAACATTAAACTTGGTATTTGTGGTGAACACGGTGGCGATCCGTCAACTATTGAATTCTGTCACAAAATCGGTTTAACTTACGTTTCTTGCTCTCCGTTCAGAGTTCCCATTGCTAGACTTGCTGCTGCTCAGGCTAATATCCGTAATCCTAGGGGCTAAGATTTAGCGCAAAATGCGGTAAAAATTCACTATTTTAATTAAAAATTTGTTTTTAAGTGGCCATTCTCCCAAAAGAGTGGCTACTTTTTTTCTCTTGAAATACTCTTGCAAAGTCAAAAATCGGTCAAAAAAACGGGGTGGTTCCTCAAATGTTACACTTTTCTGTATCTACTGATATGGGTAAAAAAGGGCGATAAAAAAGGAGAAAATTATGACAAAATACAAATTAATAGTAGAATATTACAAAAAAGGCAACAATCAGAAGCAAATCGCTACCCTTTGCAGTTGTTCTCGAATGACTGTTTGGAGAGTTTTAAGCAGATTTCAAAGTTTAGAGATTGCGTTTGTGGACGTTTTGGAAATGAGTGAAACGGAATTTGCACATTTATTGTTCCCCGAAAGGGCGAAAGCAGGGGACGGATATTTAATTCCCGACTTTGAATGGGAAGAGTTTCAAATGTGTAAACACCAATCGTCAATTCGTTTGTGTCATCGAAGATATTGCAAACGTGCGGCAAAACAAAATTTGATGGCTTATAGTTGGAAGTGTTTTCTATATTTATATAATGATTATAGGAGACCGAAGTTGGAAGTTTGCGACCCGAACGATAAGATTCGCAACAAGCTAAAAGACTTTAACTTTCTATTATCGTGTTGTCCCCGTGGAAGTATAAAATACGAAGTAATCCTAAGACAAAAAGAAGAGTGGCTCAAATCCTTAAACCTTGATGAAGATAAAATCTTAGATAGCGATGAAGATTAAAATATACCCGTTTGGGTATAAAACGTGCTTAATACTTAAAAATACTCCCGAAAGGGTATAATAAATTTAAAAAGTCGGTAAAATGTAATAATTTACCGACTTCTTTTATATTTAAGTTGAATTGTGAACGGAAATAAAAGCTAAAAACTTTGTTATTTTTAATTCGTGACAAAAATTTTTGGAAAACCACGTAAAAATGGTTGACATTGTCTTTTTGATGTGTTATATTATACTCGTGACAAACAAAAGGAGGCTTAATATGTTTCTTGGAGACGTTTTAGAAGTGAGAAGCGGTCTTGTGGTTTCAAGAAAAAAGGCAAAAGACGAAACCTCTGCTAAATATAAATATAAGCAACTTAACTTACGTAGCGTGAGCAAAGAAGGTTATATTATTGAAAACGAGTTGGAAGTTTTGTTAACCGATGAAGTAATCAGTTCTGACTATATGACGGTAGTTGGGGATGTAGTTGTTAGATTGACAGATCCATATACTGCTATTTATATAGACGAAGCTTATGCAGGTTTGGTTGTTTCTTCTAATTTTGCTATTATCAAAGAATCTAAAGACTACAACTCAAGATTTTTAGCGTTTTATCTTAATGGTGATACAGCGAAGAAGAAATTGTATTCTAATATGCAAGGTTCGATTATAAAAAGTATTAACCTTGCGGCGATAGAACAATTAGAATTGCCGCTTATTCCAAAGTCTACGCAAGAAGTTTATGGCAATTTATTCTCCGCAATTGTAGATAAACTTCAAACCATAGAAAAAATAAGAGAATTGGAAATCAAACTTCAAAAACAACTTGTTGAACAAGTCTCTAAAATATAATTTGTCATAAATTAGCAAAGGGGTTTGACTAAAGTGATAAGGAGGTGGTTGTATGCCAAGAAAAGAGTACCATGTTGTACCGCACGAAAATGGCTGGGCTGTAAAAAAGAGCAATGCATCCAAATCAAGTGCATGTACTAGCACTAAATCGGATGCAGTAAATAAAGCAAAAGAACTCAGTAAAAATAGTGGCTCGGAAATGGTTGTTCACGGTAAAGATGGAAAAATACAATATTCCAATAGCTATGGCAACGACCCGTGTCCACCTAAAGACAAGAAATAAAAAAAGATTAGCTGGCACTAATCTTTAAAAAGTTTATACAGCAAATCCCTTTGTTAATTTGCTACTTTTGTAATTAAATTATAACCTATAGCAACAAGAAAGTCAACTAAAAAAGAGGTGTACAATGTATAGTAGTACAATGTTAGAAAAAAATATTTCTCAAAAAGCCGCAATCGAATTGTTTGAAAAACTGGGGTATATTTATATATCGCCTGAAGATTGTGCTTTGCAAAGAAAGGGGAATTATAATTGTATTTTACAAGATATATTAAAAGCTCAACTTAAGAAAATAAATAGCTACGAGTATAATGGTAAAATTTATCCGTTTTCTAATTTTAATATCGATAAGGCTGTGGCTGATTTAGATGCACCTATTCAAGAGGGGCTTGTTGTTGCGAGCGAGAAAGTTTACAATATGCTTGTAATGGGTAGAAGTTATGAAGAGCAAGTAGAGGATAGAAGATTATCATTTGATTTAAAATATGTAGATTGGAATCCCGAAACTTACTTAGAAAATAACGTATTCCACGTTACGCAAGAGTTTTCAGTTGATAGCCACACGGGGGAAAACAATGCACGAGTTGATATCGTTTTATTTGTAAACGGTATTCCTTTTGCTGCAATTGAATGCAAGTCGGGGGTTGTGTCTGTTGACCAAGCAGTAGACCAAAGTATAAGAAATCAAACGGATTCTTATATTCCTCAATTATTTAAATATACAGCACTTGTTGTTGCGAGCAATAAGAATGAAGTTAAGTACGGAACTACTAGAACGAAGAAAAGATTTTTCTCGGTTTGGAACTATCAAAACGATGAAAAGGATTTTATCGAAAATAAAGTTGCGAGCTTAAATCTTGGAAGAGTGTCAACATACCAAGACCATATTTTTACGGCAATGATGGCGCCAGATAGATTGTTGGATATCGCAAGATATTTTGTTTTATTTGATGCCAATGTAAAAAAGGTTTGTAGATATCAACAATTTTATGCAGTAAGAAATATTGTAGACACCGTAACAAAGTTTGACAAAGACGGCAACCGTCAAAGTGGTATTATTTGGCATACTCAAGGTAGTGGCAAGTCTCTTACAATGGTAATGATTGCAAACTATATTCTTACCAATATAAATCCCGGACGAAGTCGAGTAATCATTGTAACTGATAGAAAAGAGTTGGATAAACAAATAGCAAGAACCTTTAGCAATACCAAGATTAAACCGAGTCGTGCTATAAGCGGTAGAAACCTTGTTGATATTATAAACGAAGGCAAGGCAGACGTTATAACAACGATTATAAACAAGTTTAATACAGCAGAAAAGGTAAAAACAAAAGTAGAAGAAAAAGATATATTTATATTGGTCGATGAATCTCATAGAAGTAACTATGGTGAATTAGCGACAAAAATGAGAAGAGTTTTCCCTAATGCTTGTTATATTGGTTTCACGGGAACACCTCTTATGAAAAACGAGAAAACTGTTATAAAATTTGGTGGCAATTACATTCATAAATATACGATTAAAGATGGCGTTGACGATAAAGCTATCGTTCCTTTGATTTATGAAGGTAGATTTGTAGAACAAACGGTTGACTCAACAAATATTGATTTGTGGTTTAAGAGAACTTGTAAGAAATTAACTGAAAAACAGCAAGACGAATTAAGCCGTAAATGGAGTTCTATTCAAAAGCTTAACAGTACAAATGCAAGAATAGAAAGAATTGCATTAGATATTGATGAACACTTTACCAATAATATAAAGGCAACAGGGTTCAAGGCAATACTTGCAACAAATTCTAAATTAGACGCGGTAAGATATTATAATGTTTTCAAACATATTAGCGATTTAGAAGTTGCCGTGTGTATTTCTTCTCCAGATACAAGAGAATGGGGCGAAGATGACGATGAAAGCAATCTTCCAGAAGTTTTGAAATTTTGGAAAGAAATGATGTCCGATTACAATAATAACCCTGACGATTATGAAGATAGTGTGAAGAATAAGTTTTGTGATGGCGATATAGATATTTTAATCGTTTGCTCAAAACTTCTTACTGGATTTGATGCTCCAATATGTCAAGTTCTTTATATTGATAAGCAATTAAAAGAACACGGTTTATTGCAGGCGATTGCAAGAACAAACCGACTTTATGACGGTAAAGATTATGGTTTAATTGTAGACTATAGAGGACTTTTACCTAATCTAAACTACGCTATGGGTGTTTATTCTGGCGAAGGTGGATTGGACGCATTTGATACTAAAGATTTATCTGGATTGATAACTGACGTGTTAAGTGCTGTAGCAGAAGTTAGACAAGCTTATTCTAATCTTGAAAGCAACTTTACAAGTATAGTTAATAAACTTGACGTAGAAGAGTATGAATCTTTCCTTGAAAAAGACGAGGTAATAAGACAAAAATTCTACAACGACTTATGTGAGTTTGGTAAAAAGTTATCTTTAATACTTAGTAGTGAAAATGCTTATTCCGCAATAGCGGATAATAACCCACAAGAAATAACCACATACAAAGATAAATTTGTGTTCTACTCAAAACTTAGAGTAATGGTTAAAAAGAGATGTGCTGAAACCATTGACAACAAAGATTACGAAAACGAAATGCGTAATTTGTTAGATAAGCATATGTCGGTTGTTGGGTTAAGGGTTCTTACAAAGCCTATTGATATTATGGATAAAGGTGAGCTTGAAAAAGAGATAGAAGAACTTGGCAGTAAAGCATCTAAAGCAGATGCAATTAGACACAATCTAAGCAAAAACATTTCTATCAATAGAGATAGCAATCCTGCTTATTATGATAGTTTTTCAAAGAGAATAGAAGACGTTCTTAGGCAATACAAAGATAGGGTGATAAGCGACGCAGAATATTTGCAAGCAATGAAGGATATACTTGCTGACTTTAGAGCAAATAAGAGTGGTGTTACTTATCCAGAAGCGGTTAAACAAAACGTTCATGCTCAAGCTTTCTATGGTGTAATACTTCCGATAATCAATGAAGTTGCTGATTTCGATATCAACTTAATAGGCGAAGTCGCTTTGGATATAGCCGATATCATTGAAAGATGCACGAAAGTTGACTGGGAAAATAACGTCAACATTCATAACGAAATAGCACAAGAAATTGACGATTTATTCTGGAGCTATGAAAAGAAAGGATTGAAACTTCCTTATGAACAAGTAGAGAAAATCATTGAAAACGTTAAAACTGTTGCAGTAAAGAGGTTTTAATTATGAGATATGAGTTTTCTTATAACGGCAAAGTAATTTCATACGAGATTATACGTAAACCCGTTAAAAACATAAATATAAGAGTTAAACCAAGTGGTGAAGTTTTCGTATCTTGTAATGAAAATGTAGACAACAAAACGATTGAACTATTAATGATTAAAAGAGCGAATTGGCTTATAAACACGATAGAGCAATTTAAGGTTAACCTAATAGAATTTACAGATGCAAACTTAAAATTGGTTGACGGCGAAGAATTCCTTTTATTGGGAAAAGTTCTACGAATAAAAAACGTAGAAGCGGAAGATTTTAAGGTGGACTATGATAACAATTACTTGTATATCTACCGTCCAAATCAAAGAGGTGTAAAAACAAAGTTCAACGAATGGTATTCAAAGTTTATGATGGAAAAGTTTACTGAAATGGTAGACCAGTCCTATGTAAGATTCCAAAAATATGGTATAGCAAAACCAACGGTTATCTATAAAAACATGCGAACAAGATGGGGAACGTGTAATATAGATAAAAAGGTTATAACGCTTAATACTCAACTATTAAAGGTTGACCCATTTTTAACGGAATACGTGATTTGCCACGAACTAACACACTTAAAACATAGAAATCATAACAAAGATTTTTATTCGTTTTTAACATCAATCGTTCCAGATTGGAAACAAAGAGAAAAAATACTAAACAATATATTTATCAATGTAATTGGAGGATAATAAAATGACGACGAAAGAAGATATTCAAAAAGTGTTATGGAATGCCGCTGGTAGTTTTAGAGGTAAAATTGATAGCGGTAAATATAAAGATTACATCTTGTCAATGCTTTTCGTAAAGTATTTGAGTGATGCAATCAAAGAAACTAAAGAAGAACTTGAAAAGAAATATGGTGGCGACCAAGAAAGAATTCAACGTGCTTTGCAAAGAGGTAGATTCTTTGTCCCTGAAGAAGCAACGTTTGACTACTTATACGCAAACAAAAAGGCTCCTGATATCGGTTCTAAAATCAACATTGCATTAAAGGCGATTGAAAACGCAAATGGTGGTAAATTAAGAAACATATTCGGTCAAATCGACTTTAACTCGCAAGAATTAGGCGACAACAAAGAAAAAGTTGCTCTTCTTAGTAACTTCTTAGAAGATTTCAACTCTATCGATTTAAGACCTGCTCAATTAGAAGGCGTTGACGAAATTGGTAACGCATATATGTATATGCTTGCAGTATTTGCAAGTGATGCAGGCAAGAAGGGTGGAGAGTTCTACACGCCGGAACAAGTTTCCGAAATCCTTGCAAGAATTGTAGAACCTAAAGAAAACGATAGAATTTATGACGGTGCTTGTGGTTCTGGCTCGTTGCTTATTAAAGCATTTAATCAAGTTCCTAATAAAAAGGCTCAAATCTACGGACAAGAAAGAAACTTCCAAACTTGGGGCTTGTGTCGTATGAATATGTTTATTCACGATATAGACGATGCTATCATCTATCAAGGCGATACGATAGCCAACCCTCAAAACGTTGAAGACGGTAAGTTGATGCAGTTCCAATGTATAGTTGCGAACCCTCCTTTCTCGCTTGATAAGTGGGCAAATGGTTATGCTGCTGATAGCAACGATAAAGACTTCAAGATGAGCAAGGAACTTGACCCTTACAAGCGTTTTGATTGGGGTGTTCCTCCTAAGAGTAAGGGCGACTATGCGTTTATTCTTCATATGTTGCACTGCTTAGACGGAAACAATGGTCGTATGGCAATCATTATGCCTCACGGTGTTCTTTTCCGTGGTGCAAGTGAAGGTGAAATCAGAAAGAAACTTATTGACCTTAACTTGTTAGATGCTGTTATTGGTTTGCCCGCAAACCTTTTCTACGGTACTTCTATTCCTGCATGTATCCTTGTGTTCAAAAAGGGTAGAACAAGCAGAGACGTTCTCTTTATTGATGCTTCTAAGGAATTTGAACAAGGTAAGAACCAAAACAAATTAAGACCTGAAGATATTGATAGTATCGTTAATACTTATAAATCAAGGGTTGAAAAAGATAAGTACAGTCACATTGCTACTCTTGACGAAATTAAAGAGAACGATTATAACTTGAATATTCCTCGTTATGTTGATACTTTCGAAGAAGAAGAGCAAATCGATATCCATGCTGTTATGGCAGAAATTAAAGATTTGGAAGCAAAACGTGCTGAACTTGATAAAGAAATAGAGGTATATCTTAAGGAATTAGGATTGTAAGGAGGGGATGACTAATGAGTGAAAAAACTGACAATAAAGTCCCTAATGTTCCCAATTTGAGATTTAGTTCAAGTATATTAGATTGGGAGTTGAAACCGATTACCACTTTAATAGTAGAATGTTCAGAAACAACTTCTAACTTTGAAAAGTACCCATTATATAGTTTTACTATTGAAGATGGCGTTGTTCCTAAAAGTGAACGCTATGAGCGCAGTTTTCTTGTAAAAAAAGATGGGGATTCATTTAAGGTTGTCAAATATAATAACTTCGTAATGAATCCTATGAATTTAAGATTTGGCGCAATCAGTTATAGTAAAGTTAAAAACGATGTTTCCGTGTCAGGATATTACAATATTTTTAATATAGATAACGCGCAATGTAACGATTATTGGGAAGCATTATTTCGTAGAACAAAAACATTAAAACTATATGATTCTGTTGCAACTGGTTCTCTTCTTGAGAAAAAAAGGGTTCATTTCTCTCAATTTAGGAATTTGAAATTTTATATTCCTGAACATACTGAAAGACGAAAAATATCCTTGTTTTTCTCAAAAATCAATGAACGTATTCAAACCCAAAGCAAAATCATTGATAAACTAAAATCTCAAATGAATTACATTATTGATAACATTATTGACTATTCTTCACCCCAAGTTCAATTTAAGGATTTATATACAAATGCTGGTGAGGGCGGAACACCTTCAACTTCTAATAATTTGTATTACGAAAACGGGAGCATTCCTTTTATTAAAATAGAAGATTTATCAAATAAGTATCTAAATGAAAATAAAGATTTTATAACCGAACAAGGATTAAAAAATAGCTCCGCTTGGATAATTCCAGCAAATTCTATAATATACTCCAATGGCGCAACGATTGGTCGTATATCAATTAATACCTATCCTGTATGCACCAAACAAGGAATATTAGGAATCATTCCGTCAAGAATTGTTTTAACGGAATATTTATATTATTTTTTAAGAAGTATATATTTTAGGAAACAAGTTCATAGGATTACTGTAAAAGGCACTATGGATTGTGCTTACTTAAAAGATTTAAACTTTATAAAATGTTATATTCCTGCTTTAGAACGACAAGAAAAAATCATAAAATCCCTTCGTTGTTTAGATGAAAAAATACTTCTAGAGGAAACGATTCTTAATAAATTAAAAGAGCAGAAAAAATTCCTGCTCTCGAATATGTTTATATAAACATGTTGCTTAAAAGATATGCTTTTTGCTTTTTATAAAGCGCAAGTATATCTTTTTCTTTTTGTATTCTTTCATCCATTAAAGATAACAAAGATACTATTTGTTTGTTTTTGCTATCGCCATAATACGGAATCTCAATACTTTTTACAAAGTCTGCATTTATATTGCTTTGCGTTCCTGTTTCAAGATATTTATGTAATTTATTTTCACGGAAAAACGAAAGATAATAATATAAGAAATCTACAGTGTTTTTATCTTTTAGTGTCATTGAAAACATTGCTTGACTTGTTGCTAATGGGATTTTATTTATTGCAACTTGTCCTACAGAAGCATACATAGAAAGTATCAAGGAATTTTCAGGCACAATCCAAGCAGTTGAATTTTCTAAACCTTCTTGTGTTAATGTTCGCTGTGTCCAATAAAGATATTTGCCTTGTTCCGTCATGTCAGAAATACTTAGAAAAGGGATATCACCATCATAATATTTTTTATTTGTGGATTTAGGAGTGCCACCAGCTTTCCCTTTATTATAAAAAGAACATAATAATTCTTTACGTATAGGCTTTTGATAAAAAATTTTATCACTAATTACTTTCTTTTCGATATTTAAATCCTCAATGATTTTGCTTTGAGTTTCAATGCGTTTATCCAACAATTCAAAAAATTGAACAATTTTGTTTTGCTCTTCAATGCAAGGAATCTTTATTGATATCTTTTTTAAATATTCATAATAGAGATTTGAAACATTCCCTCCTTCTACTAAACGAGCAAACTTTTTTCGCATAGTAGCTCGAAAATAATAGGAGATAAAATGTGGATTTTCATTAGTGTTGTACACAGATATCATTTCACCTATCGCAATATTTTTAATCGCTAAATAGGTGCATTTATAAAAATCCATAGGGTCTTCACCTACACGGGGGACAAGAACTTCAGTTCCTTTGCTGAAAGTCAATTGGGATGGGTCTATATTTGTATATGTTGCCACTTTGTCTATTCTTGCTTTATCTAAAGTATAGAGTTGCCCATATCTAAAACATGGAGTTTTTGCATTTTTATCGATAGACCATTTGGGGGCGCTTTTTCCATAATAGAAAAATCCGGTTTTTCCAATAGTGCTGATTCGCCATTCTTTTGTGAAGCTATCAAATCTCAAATTGGGAACATAACAACTAAATTATCTCAAAAGTTCCCAATTTGAGATTTAAGACCTATACCTATGATTGGTCTAAATATTGTTGCGGTGATTTTCTTAAAGCTTACTCTACTAATTCTCTTTCTTGGGATAAATTATCTTATGAAGACAGTGATGGCGTATTAAATTTGCATTATGGACTTATCCATAATGGAGCTCCAACATTAATAGATACGGTTTCGTATAATTTACCTAAAATCATTGAAGATATGCCTAAGTCTTATGAATTATGTAAAAACGGCGACGTCATTTTTGCAGACGCATCAGAAGACACGAACGACATCTGTAAGCCTGTAGAAATTTGTGAAACGAATGGAAAGCCTATTGTTTCTGGTTTGCATACAATTCATACTAGAGATTATAAAAATTTAACTTGCGTGGGTTTCAAAGGATATCTTTTTTCTTCAAAACCATTTCATAAACAAGTTTTTAGATTAACGCAAGGAACTAAAATTTTCTCAATAAACTTCAGCAATTTTCGAGAAATGAGTGTTTTTATTCCACGAAAAGAAGAACAACTAAAAATAGTTGAGTTTCTATCCAAAATTGACGATAGAATATCAACTCAAAGCAAAATCATTGAGGATATTGAGACTTTAAGAAAATGGATTATAAATCAACAATTTGCACGCACCGCTACTAATGCAATCGGAGAATTTATAGAACAAACAAGTGAAAGAAATAAGACAAAAGGTGTAGAAAGAGTTTTATCGGTTAGTAATAAATATGGCTTCATAAATCAAAGTGAGCAATTTGAAGATAGAGAAGTGGCAAGCGATGATAGGACAAAGTATAAAATCGTTAGAAAAAATGATTTTGCATTTAATCCAGCGAGAATAAATGTAGGCTCTATCGCAAAGTTAGACACCTATGATATTGGTATAGTTAGTCCAATGTATATTTGCTTTAAGATTAACAATAAGAATTTAGATGCGGATTATTTATCTAATTTCTTCGCTTCAAACTCGTTCAAAAATGCTTTAAATAAAAGATTAGAAGGTAGCGTACGTCAATGCCTGCAATTTGATGCATTATGCGATATAAAATTGTTTGTACCTTCTTTAAATGAACAAAGTTCCTTTGTTTCTAAAATTAAAGCTATTACTGAAAAGTTAATAATAGAAAAAGATATACTATCTGCTTATAAAAAACAGAAAGCATATCTTTTAAGCAACATGTTTATATAAACATATTCGAGAGCAGGAATTTTTTCTGCTCTTTTAATTTGTCGAGAATTGCTTGCTCTATTGCAATTTTTTCATCGATAGACTTAAACGTTTTAGCAATTTTTAATTGCTCTTCATATGTGGGCAAATTAATTTCACCTTTCAAGAAATCTTCCGAACTGACTGCCATTCGTTCGTAAACTGTACCTTGTTCATATTTACGTATATGCCCAATAAACGTAGGATTAGTCAAGTACAATGATATAAAATAAGGGTCACATTTCTTATCTATTTCATAAGTTACATAAATTGGAGAGAAAATGGCATCGCCAAAAGTATTTAAGCAAATTACTCCGAACTTTAAGTTTGCAGGATTATAGCAAATATCGTTTAAGTGTGTAATTTTATATTCCTTTTCTTCGTCCTTAACCAAGAAGTCACGATTATATCTATCTGTTTTTGCACTTATACCTTCTTTAGATAGCGTGGCGTGTGGATAAACGGAATCTTTAATATCATACGTCTTTCGCTCTTTAAGAATGGTTGAGAGTTTTTCCGTTTTCCAAGATTTTTTTATAACACTCTTGTCCCCAAAAA
Source organism: Christensenellaceae bacterium (assembly GCA_045637965.1). Classification (GTDB taxonomy): domain Bacteria; phylum Bacillota; class Clostridia; order Christensenellales; family Borkfalkiaceae; genus HGM11412. The sequence goes on from JAZUAK010000007.1 coordinate 85,897, forward strand.
CAGTATTGCTTATACCTTTTTTAACTAATTCCAAATCCTCAATGATTTTGCTTTGAGTTTCAATCCTATTGCTTATCAAATTGAGAAAATGCGAGATTTTTTCTTGTTCGTTCACAGATGGAAGATAGTGTTTGGTGAGAAAATAATCTTCAATACTCATATTTAACAACCCGTGATTTCTTGCGCCTTCACCAGCAATATCCGATACGCCTTTATGCCACTTTGTTGTTTCAAAATAATGAGAAATATAGTCAGAGTTAACTTTTGTTGTATCAAGACTAAAACAAATATATAACGTAGATAGTGCACCACAATCATATTTATCAAGTCGTTTTACTGCGCCTAACGGATAATCGTTTGAATAACTTTTATTATACGCAAATTCCCCGTTTTTGAGAAGATAGTAGCCCGCCATATCTTTACTTGCGATTTGTCTATCAAAAAACTCACTTTGGTCGATTAAGCCGTACTGCGCCGAAATGGTTAAAGGTCTTTTTGATATCTGTCCAGCATTCTTCCTTGTAACTCTTTTCGCAAATAATTTTAACGGATATTTTCCCCATTCATCACTATATCCATTAAATCTCAAATTGGGAACATTAAAGAAATTCTCTCATCAAAGGTTATTGATGATTAACATATGTTTTTGCAAAAGCTAAAATTTTAAGAGACTAATGTAAAGGAGGTAAAAAAACATGGTCGAAAAAAATATAAATCAAATAGCTGATTTATGGAAGCGGGACAAAAAGCAGTATGTTAAAAAATCTACATATGCCGCGTACGTGCTTTTAGTCCAAAATCACTTGTTGCCTTATTTTGGTGATAAGTGCAGGGTAGAGGAGTCTGACGTTCAAGACTTCGTATTTAAAAAGCTGGGGGAGGGGCTAAGTCAAAAGACAATAAAAGATATCTTAATTGTCTTAAAGATGATTCTTAAATTTGCCGTAAAACACAAATTTATTGAACATTTTGATATTGATATTAAATTCCCTTCACAGCAAGAGAACAATCAATTGGAGGTGTTGAATAGGGCTAATCAACGTAAGATTATGGAATACGTTGAAAACAACTTCACTTTCAAAAACTTGGGTATTTTTATATGCCTAAGTACAGGTATGCGCATTGGAGAAGTGTGTGCGTTAACTTGGGATGACGTGGATGTTAATAACGGGATTATTTGTATAAGAAAAACCATTCAGCGTGTTTATATTCTCGACGAGGAAAGTCGTTATACTGAGTTGCTTATCGATACCCCAAAGACTAAAAATTCTATTAGGGATATTCCAATGACACAAGATTTGTTGAGGATATTGAAGCCACTTAAAAAGATAGTTAATGGTGAGTATTTTGTTCTTACAAATGACAGTAAGCCTACTGAGCCGAGAACCTATCGCAATTATTATAAAAGATTAATGAAACGATTAGGAATACCAGAACTAAAATTCCACGGGCTTCGGCACAGTTTCGCAACAAGGTGCATTGAAGGAAAATGTGATTATAAAACGGTAAGTGTGATACTTGGACACTCAAATATTAGTACAACGTTGAATCTTTATGTGCATCCAAATCTAGAACAAAAGAAAAAATGTATTAACCAAATGAATCGTTCATTAAAATAAAACATTCAACTAAAGGTTAGGACAAAGACGTTCTAACCTTTTACTTTTATATATTGTTTTAACCAAATAAGCACAAAACCCCCAATAAATGCAGTGTTTTAAGTCGAAATGGTTAAAAATCAATAATTTTGTTACATGTCTTACAAAAATTACCTAAATTACATAAAAAGCGTTGACATTTGTTCGTGAATTATGTAAAATAGGTATAATCAAACAAGGAAAACGTAGAAATGGAAGATTTTTATCAAACACACGCATTGTTTCGTACGCAAGATATTTTAGAAAATTTTACAAGCGTTCGCAGCATGCAAGCCAAATTAAAAACATTAATTGACGTTGGTCGTATAGCTAAAATAAAAAATGGGTTATATGCGACAGTTAATCCTTTAACAGGCGATGTTTTTGCGAGCCGTTTTGAAATAGCCTCTGCACTTTTTGAAAATGCTTGTGTTGCATACCACTCGGCACTAGAATTTCACGGGCTTGGTAATCAAATGTTTTCCGAAGTTCAGGTATTTACAGAAAAAAGAAATATTCCCTTTGAATACAATGGGCTTGAATACAAATTTTTCTCTTATACCGCAAAAGGTGGAATAATGCGTTTAGAACAAAATGCAGAAATAGTTGTTACGGATTTAGAAAGAACGGTAGTTGACTGTATTGACCGTATTGACCTTGCCGGTGGACTTGAAGAACTTATCACGGCGTTAAACGGCATAACGCATCTTGACGAGCAAGCATTATTATCCTATTTGAAAGAGTATAACAAGAAATTCGTTTATAAAAAAGCAGGCTTTTTACTTTCATTGCTTAAAAAAGACTTACTCTCGGAAAACTTCTTTGATATATGTAAGCAAAACTGTTCTATAAAATTAGAAGACATAAGCGAAAACAAGAAGATGCCGAGAAAAACGGATAAGTATTGGGGACTTATGTATCCCGAAAAACTTATAAACACGGAGAACTGATATGATAAACCTATCGCAAAAAAACGTAGTTAAAATAGCAAAAGAAACGAACTTTATAAAGGATAACGTTGAAAAGGTTATGCGCCTTGCGGATATTTTAGAGTTTGTGTTTACGTCTAAATGGAAAGATAAACTCGCGCTCAAAGGTGGAACGGCTATCAATTTGTTCTATCGTGAATTACCAAGACTTTCGGTTGATATTGATTTAGACTATATTGGCGACACGAAAGAAGAAATGGAAAAAGATAAGGAAGAACTTTGGAACTTCTTGCAAATGGCGTTATTCCAAAAGAATTATTCGCTTTCGCCACAAAGCAAACGATATTTTGCTTTAGATTCTGCTGTTTTTCAGTACATAAACAACGCGGGCAACCGTGATAACATCAAAATAGAAATTAACTATCTTGATAGAAAGCACGTTCTTCCATTGAGCGATAAACCTATTAAAACTCCCGTTGCCGAAAGTGATACGTGCGTAAAAGTTTTAAGTGCGTGTGAGTTGTATGGAAGCAAACTTGCAGCTTTAATTGGGCGTTGTAAACCGAGAGATATTTACGACGTTTATGGTTTAATCGAAAGCGGTATTATCGAAGATAAAGAAATGCTGAAAAAATGCACTATTTTCTATAACTGTATTGGTGGTGATTCTAATATTTGCGAAGTTTCCCTTGATATTTTAGATGGTGTTACCGATAGAGATATCAATAGGCAACTCAAACCTATGCTTAATAAGAATGACCGCTTCAAAAAAGACGTGGTAATCGCTTCAATAAAAGAATATTTACAAGATTTACTTGTGCTTAGCGATAGCGAAAAAGAATTTGTAAAAGAGTTTACTAACAAGAATTATCGCCCCGAACTTTTATTTGAAGATAAAGAAATTGTAGAACGCATCTTCGCGCACCCGATGGCATTATGGCGCGTTAGAGAAAATTAAAAATTTTTTATATATGACGAAAGTTGTCATATTTAGTGTGGTAAAATTGCTTCAGCAATTTTAACCAAAGGAGAAATCTATGAAATTAGGTAAGTTAAAAGAAGTTAACATTAGAAAAGTTTGGGGACATGAGCAATACGGTTTTTCTGCGTGGTTATCTAATGAAGAAAATATTAATGAGTTAGGCGAAATTTTGGGGTTAAACTTAACTGATATAAAAACGGAACAGTTTGTTGGAAATTATCGTTGTGATATTATTTGTAAAGATGAGATTTCTGAAAAAGTAGTTTTAATAGAAAACCAACTTGAGGCAACAAATCACGACCATTTAGGAAAAATTATTACATACGCTTCGGGTTTAGATGCGGCAGTTGTTGTATGGATTGTTGAATCGGCTCGTCAAGAACACGCAAGTGCTATTGAGTGGTTAAATAAGCACACTGATAATACGGTTGATTTCTTTTTGATTGAGGTTCATGCTTATCAAATAGGAGATTCCCAACCTGCTCCGCAGTTCAAAATAATAGAACAGCCAAATGATTTTGCAAAAAATATTAAGTCATTATCAAAAACTTCTGAGGTTGGAGAGGTTTTCGCCAAAACAATGTCAAATCGTTTAGATTTTTGGACAAGGTTTAATGAGTTTATAGATAATAACGGTAAACCTTTTAATAAGCATAAAGCAACGACGGACCATTGGTATAATGTTGCTATGGGTTCTTCTAAGTGTCATATCTCAATAGATTTAGTAAACAAAGAACATAAAATCAGAGTTGGAGTTTGGATTCCTGATTGTAAAGAATTATATGACAAATTTTATGAAAATAAAGAAGAAATTCAAGCAAACATTTCTTTCCCTCTCTCTTGGGATAGATTGGATATGAAAAAAGCATCGTTGGTATGTTCTTACATAGATGGACTTAATTTTGAAGACACGTCTAACTACAATGCTTTAATGTCTCAAATAGTAAAAAGAGTTGTTGAACTGAAAAACGTTTTTAAAAAATATTTAATAAGTTGATACTATTATATTTAATTAGAGGTTTTGTTGTATAAATGAAAGGCAAAATAAACATAGTTGGACCTTTAATACTTGTCTTAGCTTTATTGATTTATGCTTTTTCCCAAGGGGTTTGGGTTGGGTTAAATCTATTAGGCGACATAGTTAATATATTTGGAACAGTTTTTATTTGGTTGTTAAATTTTACATTTTCTATTCCTGAAGTGGCACAGGAAATTGTAAAACGCATTTTAACAACTCTTCTAGTATGGGTTTTTTTTGGCTTTTCACTGTATAAAAGTGAAGAGAAATTTGCCTATGGAGTCATGGGCGCGGTTGCATCTGTATTGTGCACAATTCTTTCTTGGTTAGGAATGTTTTAAAATAATGGTCAGATGTCCCAAAACTTGGACATTTGACCGTTGCTATTTTTAGCGAAATTTTATATAATATATGACGTAGGGTGTCATATTTACTATGATATAATAAGGGCAGACAATAGAAGGACTAGGTTAAAATGAAAAAAGGGTATAGAATTATTTCAATAGAAGCGGCGGGTATTTACCGCCAAGAGCAGGAAAACGGCGTTAGCGTTGGGTATAAAATGCCCGAAAGTAAAAGCGACACCTATTTTCGTTTGTTCAAAATCTATTTGGATAATTCACTTGATTTGATTGAACTTGAAAAGGCGTATAAGCGCGTTTGTCGTAAAAAGTTTTCTTTTCAAGATAAGAGCGAAAATGAATATACCCTTGCCGTAATTAACTTAAAGTTTAATTATACATATAAACCTCAAGAGGTGAAACCCGTAAAAATCAAAGACTTGCGCTCGCATTTCTACCAAAATGGCTTTTATTTAGATGGTATTCACTACGTAAGATATAAGCGTAGCGCGGGCAGTTCGAGAGAAGGTAAATGCCTTTTTATCGACGAGCGTTTATATAAGGCAATGGATAAGTGGAGCTGTTGCGGATTGAAAGCGCAAACTGACCTTGCTTCGTGGGAATCGTATAAAGCGTTGTCGCTTAGTAGCATCAAAGGAACGGTGGATATTCCACTTGACGGAATACTTTTTGTTCCTGATTATAAAAGCGTATTTACGGAAGAAGTAATTTCCGTAGAACTTAAAGACGGAAAACTAGTAGCCGAGCAAAAGCAAACGGAAATATCCAACGACATTTGGGACGGCGAAAGCCTTTTAGACGAGAGCGTGTTTGAAAAGGGCTATGCGGACAAGCATATGTTGCTTCTTCGTAACAAGTTTTTTAAGTCTTGCGCATTTAGAACAAAACTCCAAAAATGGATAAAAGACAAAAATATTACGCTTGACGATTTGAAAACAAGAGGATATACTCTTGCAACGGACGTTAGCCAAATCGTAATGGTAACGACACCAAACAGTTTGAAATATCTTAAGTTTGCAGGTGGATTTACCGAAAAGAATATCCGTAAATGGATAGAAAGCGTGGACAACTCTTTCGGCGTGGTAAAATGGGATAAAGGCACGAGATTTTTTCACGGCGATATGGTGCAAAGCAGTTATCAACTTCTCAATACATTAGGGATTGATGAAGCGCAAGCGGAAGAACTGTTAAAGCCAAGTTTTGATTATATCTCACTTGTTCGTAACGACGTGGAATTTATGCGCTACCACTTTAGCGATGCTTACGCAAGAGAAAAGGACGGGGAAGAAAAGAAAACTCCCGACGGGCTTGCCGAGCGTGCGGACGTTATTTTTAGGTTGCTGTTTAGTTGTTCGTTCTTTGACTGTACTGCCTTGTATGCAAATTTTAGAGATGACGTAGTAAGCGGACTTAAAAGTAATTTGCGCCGTGGACATATTCTTCTAAACGGCACGAACGCAACGTTGTTTGGTAACGGTCCGGAACTGTTAAAGTACATAGCCGGCGAACAGATAACAAGCGAATTAAAGAAAGGGCAAATACACTCTAAACGCTTTGCAAATGGTGCAAAACTTCTTTGCGCGCGCTCACCGCATATAACGATGGGCAATCTTTACTGCGTGGAAAATAATCTTGACGGCGATATTTGGAATTACTTTGACTTAGGTAAAAATATCGTGTGCGTAAACGCTATTGGAGAGAATATTCAACAGCGATTAAACGGCTGTGATTACGACTCAGATGCTATGCTCATAACCGATGATAAGTTATTAGTAGAAGCCGCCGAGAAACATAAAGAACATTTCAAAGTACCCGTTTGTGGTATTCCGTCTATGAGTAAAAATGGTCAAACTCTTGCCGAGCTTGACCACGATACGAGCGAAAATAAGATAGGCGAGATTGTAAACCTTTCTCAAAAGTTAAACAGTATTATATGGAATGAAATCCATCACGGCGCGCCCGTAGAGAAAATTTTTGAGATTTATAACGACGTTTGTAAGCTTGCTGTTTTGTCGGGGTTAGAAATAGACAAAGCAAAGCGCGCCTACGACAACGTGAACGTAGGGAAAGAGCTTTCCGCTTTGCGTAAAAAGTATAATCGTCCTGCGCCTATTTTCTTTAAGGAGATAGACGAAAAGGGAAAGGAAAACGAGTATGAGTTTTACGATACGGCGATGGATTATATCTATCAAGCGGTTAGAAAATTCAACTTCTTAAAGGGTAAGCGAAAAAGAATAAAGTATATGCCTATTTCTTGGGTAGTGGGAGAAAATACAACTTCGGATAATGCTACCGATTATAGACATAGAGATAAAATTATTAAGATTTGCGAAGAGTATAGGACGAGAATTGACCGCTTGTATATGGAACTTCGTATAGCGGACGACCAAGAAAGGGAAGTTCTCTACGATAGAATCGCGGAAGAAAAAGCCGAGAGAGATAAACAAGTTTCAAAGTGGTTAACGAGTGCAAACGTGCTTATATTTGTAGTGCGCCATTATGAAAAGAATCGTCCGTCCGATTGGCGAATTTATGCTCCAATAGTAAATTCTAAACGATTTAAGGATTTTATGCTTAAAGGTGGTTCGCCTATAGGTTTCGTTGAAGAAAATATATTTGGAAAGATTAGCGTATATGGCAAGAAATTCGCAAGAAAGTGGTAAAAAGTGAAAGAGTGTGTCTATAAGTAGATAGTTCTAAATTAACGTTTTCCCTTTCATAGAAAGGGAAAGTCTTGCCAAAATTTAAAAAAGAGTAATCGGCGTAATAGAACCCGTTTTCCCAAAGCGTGGAAATGAAAGCTCGACAGTGATAAACTGTCGGGCTTTTTCTACGTTTAAAATACAACTGAATATGAAATGGGTATGGTTGGTTTCGTCGATATAGCGAGGAACGTATTTGTCTTGCCAAATACCGATTTTTCAAATCGCCTCGTTAGGGGAAACCCCTAATACCCCAAACAACAAAAATAAAAGGAGGAGAAATTATAGGAAGAAGAACAAGATCATTTGCCTACAATTTTAGGGCAAGCGAGCAAGAGAAAAATTTAATAGATAGTGCAATAGCAAAAAGTGGACTGACGATAACGGACTTTGTAATTCGGTCTATTACCGATAAGCCGATTAACGTGATAGAAAACGGCAATGAAATTTTAGCCGAACTAAAACGGCAAGGTAACAACCTAAACCAAGTGGTTAGAAACAGTTATAACGGCTTGGCTACGGAAGAAGAAATAAAGGAGTGTATCAAAAGTCTGAAAGAATTATACCACAAAATATCTATTGCAATCGGAGGTTGATAATGCCACTTTTTAAGTGTAGCGCAAGCAAAGCAAAACCGAAAAATGGTATCGCGTATATCACCGACGAGAAGAAAGCAAAGATAGTGTCGGTTAGAAATCTTTTTGAAGACAAGGACTACGCCAAGCAGTTTGATGAAACGGCAAGCAGGTTTGGTAAAGGGGATAAGTTGGACGAGCGCAAATATTATCATTGTAAATTGTCGTGCGCGCGTCAAGATAACGTAACGCCTGAAAAGGCGCACGCTTACGCGGAAGAACTCACGGCAAAACTATTCCAAAATTACGAATGCGTAATTGCAACCCACACGGACACGCAAACGGTACATAGTCATATTATCGTAAACGCCGTTGACCCGATAACGGGAAAGAAATTGCAGTTCAACAAACAAGACTACGTGAAGATGAAAGACGAAGCGAATAAGATAGGGAATAAATACGGGTTTACCGAAACGGATTTTAGAAAGCGTGGTAAGAACAGTAGAACGGCAGTCGAAAAGAAGATTATGCTCAAAGGCGGTACGAGTTGGAAAGAGGAACTACGAGAAGTAATTGCGGAAGCAACGAAGAACTCAATTACGCCTGATAAATTCAAGGAATACCTTGAAAAGTGTTACGGCGTAAAAATCGCAAGGGATGGTAAGGATTATTCTTACTTACATCCCGAAAAACAAAAACCTATCCGAGGGGAAAAGCTCGGAACAAAATATATGAAAAAGGAGATAATAGAACAACTTGATAAACAAAATAACGGGCGAGCGTCCTCAGCCTATAATAAAGGACGAACCGGTGGATTTATCGCGCAACCCGTCGGCACTAGAACTGTGCGAAGAAGTAAAAAGGTTGACAGCGGAAGCACGAGAGGCAATGTTATTGCAGTCCTTAGCGATATCGAACGAGCAATGCAACGACTTAGTTTTGAGGCTGAATGTGCGAGTCGAGGAACTGACGCTGCAAGTGAAGAACGTAGAATTGTACAACGAAAGGCTAGAGAGGAAGCTGAAAGAAAGCGTAGAGAAGCTGATAGACGACGTGAAAAGGAGCAATTACAAACTAACGAAGGAGATAGAGTTCTCGCTCAGTCAGATAACGGAAACGGTAACGCAAATCGAGCGCCTTGTAAGCACAGCTATGGGAAAGGCGATTGATTCTGCTACTAAACTGTTAAACGACAGAGTGAAAGACGCAACGGATATGGCGGTATCTAAAATAAACGAAAGCGCAAGCAAACTTATAAGTTCGACTGAAAAGGCTAAAAAGGAAATTGACAAGGTAAAAGACGATATTTATTTCGAAAGCGGTTTTAGAAAGTTTATGTTTTGGCTTTCACCCGTGCTTGCCGTCGTGCAAACCATCGCACTTGCAATAGTGATATTTGGTTAAAAAAATTTTCTCATACAGATATGAAATAGCTTGACTATCTCGTGATATCACGATATACTATAGATAAGTAAAATTTAAGGAGGGGTTTATGAACGTAGAAGAAATCATTAGAAAAGCGGAATTGGGCGAAGGGTTGACTGTGGAAGAAATTAAAATTTATCAACAAGCAGTGAAACCGAAAAAGCACGTTTACGGTAAATACGGTACGCTTGCGAAACAGTATATCGAAGAATATAACTTTGGTAAATTGTTAAGTTTAGCAGGGCATTTGCCTGAATACTTGCACGGCGTAGATAAAGCCGCCGAAGAGCTTTACGACGTTTTATGGGACAAGCTTTCTAAAAGTGAAACCTATCGAAGAACGGGGGATTACTTAGAAGACGTTAAAAGAATTAACGCTATGAAGAAAGTGATAGAAGAAGAGATTTTAAGCGAAATCGTTTATGTTTAAGGAGAAAAGACAATGGAAAAACAAATGACGCCGAAACAAAAGGCAAGACAAAAGTATGAAATCGTGCATAAGGAAGAGCGTGAACAAGCGACAAGACAATTTAATACGCGCCTTCCCGTAAAAGAGCACGATGAAATAATGGCTTTCTTAAAGAGAAAAAGAATTTCTAAAGTAGATTTGATTAGAATGGGATATCAAGCGCTACTGCAAGAAACAAAAGAAAGCAAATAACAGCGGAACACATTATGTGCTTAATACACCCGTAATGCCGGGAATTGATAAGGAGAAAATATTGAAAGGGGAATCCGTACTTATCTTTCCGTAAAAAGTGCGGATAACAAACCCTAAAAATAAAAAATTAAGGAGAATTGAATTATAAGGAATTAAATTTAAAAGAAGAAAAATTGAATAGTGAAGTAGAAAATCAAGTTTATACTTCTTCCAAAGAGGTTGAAAAAGTCGATAAATCGAAAATAAATATGGAGGTGTTAAATAAAATTATCGCTTTTAAGATGTTGGAGATTATGCGAGACAACGATATGATTACCGAGTATGATTATTCAAAAATCGAAAAGAAGCGAAACCAATTTGGGGAAAGTGTAATAAAGCAAAATAAATTATTTAAAGGAGGCAATTTAACTTGATTGAAAACGGAATGGTAATGCCCACTAACGTTAATTATAACAGGGCAAGGCAAAGAAGAGTGGTTTTCTATGGACGAGTAAGTACCGAGCACGAAGCGCAACTTTCGGCTTTAGAAAATCAAATGCAATGGTATGAGGACATAGCGGAAAGGAATCCTAATTGGTGTGTTATTAAAAGATATATCGATGAAGGGATTACGGGAACGCAAGCGAAAAAGCGACCTGCATTTTTAAGAATGTTACAGGACGCAAAGGAAAAGAAGTTTGATTTAATCGTAACGAGAGAGGTGTGTAGATTTGCAAGAAACACGGTAGATACGCTTGTGGTTACGAGAGAATTAAAAGAGTACGGCATCGAAGTCTATTTTGTGGAAGATAATATTTGGACGATGGACGGAGACGGTGAACTCAGGCTTACGATTATGGCAACGCTTGCGCAAGAAGAAAGTAGAAAGATTTCCGAGCGTGTTCGAGCAGGACAAAAAATCAGTAGGGACAAAGGCGTTATTTACGGCAATGGTAATATTCTTGGATATGACCGTGATAAGGCGACGGGAAATTACGTAATCAACGAAGAGCAAGCCGAAACGGTGCGAATGATTTACGATTTGTATTCCGCTGGCAAAGGAATCTCGCAAATTCGTGATGAGATGATACGTCGAAAACGAAAAGATAGTTCGGGACTAGTTCGATGGGAAAATGCAAAGGTAGCTCGCGCGCTACATAATTCGGTGTATAAAGGATATATTGCGTATTTGAAAACAAGGAGAAATAATTATTTAGACCAAAAGATTATTCTTAATCACGACGAAGATACGTATTTGTACGTAAAAGGCAACTTTGAACCGATTATTTCCGAGGAGCAGTGGGAGCGTTGTAAACAGATAAGGCTTCAACGCACAAGGTATAGTAAATTCCGCACGGAGAACGGAGAAGTTCTTCATAAAACGGGTATTCACGAAAGTGGCGACGTTTGGACGAAGAAGTTAAAGTGTAGATGTGGCTATAAAATGCGTAAGAACAAATGGCGCAAGAATAAAAACGGCGAAGTAATTTTCGGCTATAAATGTTATAATCAATTAAACAACGGCTCAAAGCACCTTCGTGTTGAGGCAGGCATTGATGCTTCAAAAGCTTGCGACTTAAAGGAAATATGCGATTGGAAGTTAGAGATGATGGCAAGGTTTATCTTTGCAGGATTATGGGGGAGCAAGAAAGATATCTTAAATAACGTGTCGTCTTTATATCAAATCGGTGTATTTGAAGAGTATCGAAAAGCGGCGGAAGTAAAAGCTACGGTTGACAAGGATATTGCTAAGCTAGACGAAAAACTAAAACGTCTAATGCGATTGAGACTCGAAGACGAAATCCCGAAAGATTCGTATTTAGAACTCAAAAAGGAAATCGACCAAGAGAAAATAGAACTTTTAAACAAAAGGCGTATTCTTGACGCGGGAATGATGCCGAATGATGAGGGGCAGGAAGAACCTGCGAAAAAGGTGGAGGACTTTCTATTATCAAAAATGGATTTTACTGAACATTACGTTGATAGAGAAGTTATTAAGAAGTTCGTTCACACGATTGTTCCAACAACGGAGACTTGTTTTAATTGGTATATGAATTTCGACTTGATTGAAAAGCCCAACGATATGAGAAAGTTGGTATGGGAATTTACGATTGATTTTAAACAAGCAAGGTCGTACCGTAAGGAAAAAGAAGGTATGCTTAGACCTAACCAATGGCACGACTTAACAGTGAGAGTATTTATGTAAAAGCGCAAAAATACTCCATAAAAAGCAAAAAATTAAAATAGAAAATAGCGTGTTAGTAGTATAGTTAGCGACCCCGAAAATAAGACGCTCAATATATCGCTAGCACGATAAAATATACAGCACAAGCAAACATCAAAAACCCCAGAAACTAAAAATTAGTTTTAAGGGCAAAACAAAATAAAATTACGACCTTGTAGAAAAATTCTATAAGGTCTTTTTTTATGCCAAACGTTAAGGTAAGATATTGTAAAATAAGGGTTTTCAGCGGTGAGGGTTAAAAAAGTAATTTTTATTTGACAAAAGGAAAGAGCTCCTATATGATATAATATATAATGTATAACTAATTACTACATATAAAAACTATCTACAAAGTAGGAGAATAACATGCAAAACGAATTGATAAACAATAAAGAAACGACCTTTTCTTTTATCGTGCCATGCTATAACGTTGAAAAATATATAGATGCTTGTATAGAGTCTATTGAAAATCAAAACTTCAATGGGATAACGTACGAAATTTTGTGTATTGACGACTGCTCTAAAGATAAAACCGTAGAACGATTGCACACACTAGCTAAAAGAAATAGCAACATAAGAGTATTGTTAAATGAAGAAAATAGGGGCGTTGCGTATAGTAGAAATCGCGGAATAAGGGAAGCCGTAGGCAAATGGGTTTTATTTGTAGACTCTGATGATTTGATAATGCCTAACGTTATCCAAGATATATATGAAGTTGCGCAAAGCAATAATGCGGACGCGGTAGCTTTAAAAGCGCTTAAAGTTCAAGAAGATTTTAAGATAACTCAAATTGATGAAATTGATATGAGCGAAGCGTGTATTTATGCAAATTGTGCTATTAGCGCCGTATACAACAATAAAAAGTTAAAAGAATACAACTTGTTTTTTAATGAGGAACTTTCTTTTGGTGAAGATACATTGTTTAGGGGTTTGTTCTTCTTAAAATCTAACGTAAAAATAGTTTCTAATATATCATGGTATTTGATACGAAACAATCCATCTTCTTTAACTCGCAAGAAAAAACTTGAAACTCAAAAAAAGATATATTTTGATTCGATTATTATATACGAAGAATATTTAAAAAACCAAGTAGACAAAAAAGTATGCAATCACGCAAAAGAAGGCATTGCTTTAAAATTGGCGCAAACGATGGATGCGGAATTTGTTAAAAAGCAATTAAAAATATTAAAACAAAAGAAATATTACCCATATCGTTTTAGAAAAGGAGCTTTATCAAGTTCAAAAAATCTTATTTTAAATTTGTTGAGATTTTTATGCCCGATAAAAATTTGTTTATGGATGTATTTTTACGTATATAAATTATTAAAAAAGAAAAGATATTATTAAAACCAAATTAAAGCATAGGTTGATACCTATGCTTTTTTTATATTATAAATAGCGGTTAGGGGCTTGATTTTAGTCGTGTAAAATGTTAAAATATTCAAGTAAGGAGAAAAATTATGATTTTAGTAAAACAAACTAACCTTGGCGATTATAATATCGACAATTTGAGAGATAGCACCAAACAAGCCTTAGCATTTGATAAAAACGCTGATTATGCAGAATGGAAGAAAAAAGTATCCGATAAATTCTACGAACTTTGCTGTTTTGAAGAATTTGAAAAAAATATATGCCCCTTAAACTTTAAAATCGTTGAACAATTAGATAAGGGTGATTATACCGAAACTAAGTTCACTATCGAATCGGAAAAGGGCGTTACCATTCCTTGCTATATCCTTATTCCTAAGGGTGGCAAGAAAAAATACCCCGTTGCAATCACTATGCAAGGCCACGCTGACGGTTGCCACCTTTCAGTTGGTAGATTCAATAACGAAAAAGACGAAGAATACGTTAAAACAAGGGGCGACTTTGCTATCCAAGCAGTTAAAAAGGGTTTCGTTGCTCTTGCTGTAGAACAACGCGGTATGGGTGAAACTAAGCCTTGGGGCGACGGTTATAGGGGTGGCGTTGGCGCGTTAATGTGCTCTTATTCCGCTCAAATTATGTTCATGCTTGGAAAGACCTTAGTAGGCGCAAGATGTTTTGACGTTAGTAGGGCAATCGATGCTTTAGCAAATTTCCCCGAATGTGATATGGATAAGATTTTAATTACCGGTAACTCGGGCGGTGGAACGACTTCCTATTACGCACCTTGCTACGATAAGCGTATCAAAGTAAGCGTTCCGTCTTGTGCCGTTGCAACTTATAAACTTTCCATTTTAAACCAATATCACTGTACTTGTAACTACATTCCTAACGCGTATAAGTTCTTTGAAATGGCAGACGTTTCTTGTATGTTAGACGGTCGTGAACTTATCGTCGTTGCAGGCAAAGAAGATAATATTTTCCCCATCGAAAGCGTTTACGAATGTTTCGATCATATTAAAGAAGTTTATAAAAAAGAAAACGCGCTTAGTAAATGCCAATTAGTAGAAACCCCCAAGGGTCACTATTGGTGTAAAGACATAGTTTGGGATGCTATCTTAAACAACGCTGAAGTTAAAACCTGGTTTTAATCCCTTATAAGCGGTGCACAACTTTGTTTCTACTTAAAAGGCGGATTTGGATGACCAACAAGGTCTATCCAAGCCCGTCTTTTTTCGTGAGCCTCGTTGTGCTTGCTTCTAACGTCTTAAAATTTTTAATCCGTTATTTGCGTCGTCTAACTTCGTTACTGCAAAGTCTAACTCGCAACTAACACCTTAAAATAGTTTTTATGAGCATAGGTTTCGTGCCTATGCTTATAATTTTAAACGCAAAAAATTTCCTTTTTTAATATCCTTATATAACTTGACAAAACGAACTTTATTATATATAATAAATATAATCTTTAAATCGATACAGAGATATCGGCAAGAGCGCGTTTAATAGGTAAAAACCCTTTCTATATGTAAAGGGGGTATTTTAGCGAAACTCTAACCTTGCCGATAGGCAAGGTTTTTTTATGACGAAAAGAACTTTAATTATGGACGAAACGGCAATAGCAAGAGCGCTTGCCCGCATAACCCACGAACTTATTGAAAGAAATAAGGGCGTTTCAAACGTGTGTTTGTTAGGTGTTAAAACGCGCGGTGTTCCGCTTGCCCAAAAACTTTATGAAAACATCAAAAAGTTTGAAGGGGTTGAAGTTCCGCTTGGCGAACTTGATATAACGCTTCATCGTGACGACCTTTCCGAAAAACAAAAAACCGTTTCCGCAGGCGATTGCAAGTTCCCTTGCGATATCCGTGATAAAACGGTAATTATAGTTGACGACGTTATGTTTACAGGTAGAACCGCTCGTGCCGCAATCGAAGCAACTTTCGCTTACGCGCGCCCTAAAGAACTTCAACTTGCAGTACTCATTGACCGTGGGCATAGAGAACTTCCCATCCGCCCCGATTACGTAGGCAAAAACGTTCCCACTGCTAAATCTGAAAGCGTTGCCGTTTGCATTAGCGACGTTGACGGCGAAACCGCAGTTTACATAAAGGATTAGGCTATTATGTTAAAAACGAAAATTATCGCACCTGAAAATTTAAAAAAGGATATAGAAAAGAGTTTAACGACTGACTTTTCCTTATATAATAAAGAAACTTTAACGGCGTTTCCGTCTTTTTGCGACGTGCACGTTCACTTAAGAGAGCCGGGGTTTTCCTATAAAGAAACTATAGAAACGGGAACTATGGCTGCCGCTCGCGGTGGATTTACGGACGTTTTGTCCATGCCCAACCTTAAACCCGTACCCGATTCCGCTCAAAACTTAAACCTTCAACTTGATATTATAAAAAACACCGCTAAAATCAACGTTTATCCGTACGCTTCAATAACGATTAACCAAAGTGGCGAACAACTCGTAGATTTTAAATCTTTATCTCAAAACGCAATCGCTTTTTCTGACGACGGGCGTGGCGTTCAAGACGAAAAGATGATGGAAGACGCCATGCTTCTTGCTAAAGAAAACGGCAAAATGATAGTTGCGCACTGTGAAGTAAATTCGCTCCTTAACGGCGGATATATTCACGACGGTGAGTACGCTAAACTTCACGGTCACAGGGGAATATGTTCTCAGAGTGAGTACGCTCAAATTGAAAGAGATTTAAACCTTGCTAAAAAAACGGGCGTTAAATATCACGTTTGCCATATTTCAACTAAAGAAAGCGTATCCCTTATTCGCCAAGCGAAAAAAGACGGGGTTGACGTTACTTGTGAAACGGGTCCCCATTACTTAATACTTAGCGATAAAGACTTGCAAGAGCACGGCAGATTTAAAATGAACCCACCGCTTCGTTCGGAAGAAGATAAACTTGCGCTTATTGAAGGTATTGCCGACGGAACTATTGATATGATAGCAACCGACCACGCACCGCACAGCGCTGAAGAGAAATCAAGGGGATTAGAAAAGAGTGCGTTTGGGGTAGTTGGTATAGAAACTTCCTTTTCGGCAAGTTACACTCACCTTGTAAAGACGGGAATAATAACGCTTGAAAAACTCGTTGAAGTTATGGCGATAAACCCAAGAAAGCGCTTCAACTTAAAAAATAACGGCTTTACCGTATTTGATTTAAATAGTAGTTATACGGTAGATCCCAAAGACTTTTTGTCTATGGGCAAAGCAACGCCGTTTGAAAATATGAAATTCTACGGAATATGCAATCTTACCGTTTTAGACGGCAATTCCGTTTACAAAATATAAGGAGAAAATTATGGCAAAGAGAAAAGACTTAAAAAAGATACTTATCATTGGTTCAGGCCCGATTATTATCGGTCAAGCGGCGGAATTCGACTATGCTGGCACTCAAGCCTGCCTTGCTTTAAGAGAAGAAGGCTACGAAGTTGTGCTCGTTAACTCAAACCCTGCAACGATTATGACTGATACCACGATTGCGGACAAGGTTTATATGGAACCCTTAACTCTTGAATACGTTGCAAGAATTCTTCGTTATGAAAGACCGGACGCTATTCTTCCTGGAATCGGCGGTCAAACTGGTTTAAACCTTGCTATGCAACTTGAAAAGAAAGGAATACTCAAAGAATGTGGCGTTGAACTTCTCGGCACTTCTTCTGAAAGTATTGAAAGGGCGGAAGATAGAGAACTTTTCAAAGAACTTTGCCAGTCTATCGGCGAACCTACCATTCCTTCTGAAATAACTTACTCTATTGAAGAAGCAAAGGAAGCGGCAAAGAGAATCGGTTACCCTGTTGTTCTTCGCCCCGCGTTCACTTTAGGTGGAACGGGTGGCGGTTTTGCTAACGACGAAGAAGAACTTATTGAAATCGGTCTTAACGCTTTCAAACTTTCTCCCGTTCATCAAGTTCTTATTGAAAAGAGCGTAAAAGGTTATAAAGAAATCGAGTTTGAAGTAATGCGTGATTCTACCGGCAAGGCAATCACCATTTGCGGAATGGAAAATATTGACCCCGTTGGCGTTCACACGGGCGACTCGTGCGTAGTTGCGCCTATCATGACTCTTTCTAAAGAAGACGAAAAGATGCTCAACGATTCCGCTATCAAACTTATAAAAGAACTCAAAATCGAAGGTGGATGTAACGTTCAATTCGCGCTTAATCCTAAAACGAGCGAATACTATCTTATCGAAGTAAACCCAAGAGTATCGCGTTCTTCGGCGCTTGCGTCTAAAGCAAGTGGATATCCTATTGCAAGGGTTACTGCGAAGATAGCGGTTGGTATGGCGCTTGAAGAAATTCAAATTGCTAACACCAACGCATCTTTTGAGCCTAAACTTGATTACGTCATCGCAAAATTGCCGAGATTCCCGTTCGATAAGTTTGCAAACGCAAGCAACAAACTCGGAACTCAAATGAAAGCGACTGGCGAAATTATGGGTATCGGTTCTAACCTTGAAGAAGCGCTTTTAAAAGGCGTTCGTTCACTCGAAATCGGCGCAAACCACGTTTATCACTCTAAGTTTGACAATATGAGCGTTGAAGAACTTCTTGATTATATCAAGGAATTCCGTTCAGACAATATCTTTGCTATTGCCGAACTTATCTATCACGGCGTTTCCATTGAAAAGATTCACGAAATCACTATGATTACGCCGTTCTTCCTTCAAGCGTTCAAAAACATTATTGATATGGAAGAAATTCTTCGCGTTAACAAAGATATTAAAACTCTTACCGACGCTAAGAAGATGGGCTTTAGCGATAAGTATATCGCAAGGCTTTGGAAATGCACGGAACTTGACGTTTACAATATGAGAAAAGAAAACGATCTTTTCCCCGTATTTAAAATGGTTGACACTTGCCATACTAACGCCTACATTCCTTATTTCTATTCTTCTTACACAGGCGAAAACGCTTCGCGTTTAACCAATAAAAAGAAGATTATCGTTTTAGGTGCAGGTCCTATCCGTATCGGTCAAGGCGTTGAGTTCGACTATTCAACCGTTCACGCCGTAATGACCATTAAAAACGCAGGTTACGAAGCAATCATTATCAACAACAACCCTGAAACCGTTTCAACCGACTACACGACTGCGGACAAACTTTACTTTGAACCTTTAACGCCGGAAGACGTTATGAACATTGTGGAATTTGAAAAGCCTGAAGGCGTAGTTGCGTCGCTCGGCGGTCAAACTGCAATCAATCTTGCTCAACCTTTATTTGATAGGGGTGTTAAGATTATCGGTACTGATTGCGAAGCGATTGATAGAGCGGAAGATAGAAACGCGTTTGAAAATCTTCTTAATGAACTCAACATTCCAAGAGCGAAAGGTAAAGCGGTAACTAAGATTGAAGATGGTGTTAACGCAGCAAGAGAAATCGGATATCCCGTACTCGTTCGCCCGAGTTTCGTTTTAGGTGGCCGTGCAATGCAAATCGTTGCCGACGAAGCACAACTTATCCACTATCTTAAAACTGCCGTTGAAATTGACGAAGACAAGCCCGTTTTAGTTGATAAATACATTCAAGGTAAAGAAGTTGAAATCGACGCTATTTGCGACGGGGTTGACGTTTTCGTTCCCGGCATTATGGAACTCGTTGAAAGAACGGGTATTCACAGTGGCGACTCGATAAGCGTATATCCCACTTTCAGTATTTCCGATAAAGTTAAGGGAACGATCCTTAAGTACGCTAAGCAATTAGGCCTTGGCATTGGTATAAAAGGTTTATATAACATTCAATTTATCGTTGACGAGAAAGACGACGTGTATATTATCGAAGTTAACCCCCGTTCTTCAAGAACCGTACCCTTCCTTTCAAAAGCAACGGGTTACTCTTTAGCGGATATTGCAACCGAAGTAATTATGGGCAAGACCTTAAAAGAGCAGGGAATATTCACTATGTATCCCGATGAAAAGAAGCGTTGGTACGTTAAAGTTCCGGTATTCTCGTTCAACAAACTTAGGGGTTTAGACGCGTACCTTTCGCCCGAAATGAAATCAACAGGCGAAGCAATCGGTTACGACGATAAGTTATATAGAGCGTTATACAAGGCACTTCAAGCGTCTGGTATGAGCGTTCAAAATTACGGAACCGTACTCGTTACCGTTGCCGATAAAGATAAGGAAGAAGCGTTGGCGCTCGTTAAGAGATTCTATAATCTTGGCTTTAACATTATGGCAACTAAGGGAACGGCTAAATTCCTTAAAGAAAACGGAATTAAAACTCGTGCGGTTGGTAAGATTTCCGATGGTTCAGACGAAATTTTAGATAGAATTCACGAAGGCGTTATTAGTTACGTAATAAACACTAAGGACGTTGCGTCCAACGGCCAAAATACCGACGGCGCTGAAATTAGAAGAGCGGCAACTGAAAACAACGTTACGTTGTTCACCGCATTAGATACCGTTAAAGTTCTTCTCGACGTGCTTGAAGAAATAACCTTTACCGTATCAACGATTGATAGTTAATTATGAAACAAGTAAATTTTGAAATTATTAAAAACGACCACTTAAACCCTTTGATTATGAAAATGGTTTTAAAAGGGGATACGAGTGGAATTAAGGCGGGGCAGTTCGTAAATATTAAAATTGACGGGCTGTACCTTCGCCGTCCAATTTCCGTGTGTGAGTTAAACGGCGATTTATTAACTATTATTTACAAAATAGTTGGTAAAGGCACGGAAATTATGAGTGAAATGAAACAAGGCGTTGCTTTGAACGTTTTAACCGAACTTGGCAACGGCTACGATTTATCCCTTTCAGGCGATAAGCCGTTACTTATCGGTGGTGGCGTTGGCGTTCCGCCAATGTACGAACTATGTAAAGAACTTATAAACGACGGTAAAACAGTTTCCGTAATACTTGGTTTTAACACTAAAGACGAAATCTTTTACGAAGAAGAGTTTAAAAGTTTAGGTGCAGAGGTATTCGTTACTACGGTTGACGGAAGTTACGGCGTTAAAGGTTTCGTAACCGACGCTATGAAAGAACTTGACTATACTTATTTCTACACTTGTGGACCAGAGCCGATGCTCAAAGCCGTTCACAAGGCAAGCGTAACCGACGGCGAAATGAGTTTTGAAGAAAGAATGGGCTGTGGTTTCGGTGCGTGCATGGGTTGTTCGTGCAAAACTTTAACGGGCAACAAGCGTATATGCAAAGAAGGCCCCGTTCTTAAAAAGGGGGAAATTTTATGGTAAACACTAAGGTAAATTTGCTTGGTATTGAACTTGATAACCCCGTAATTCCCGCAAGCGGAACTTTCGGCTACGGCTACGAATTTAGTGAACTTTACGATATAAATATGCTCGGCACTTTCTCGTTTAAAGGAACAACCAAAGACGCAAGGTTTGGCAACCCCACGCCGAGAATTGCCGAATGTACGGCAGGCATGATAAACGCGGTAGGGCTTCAAAACCCCGGCGTTGAAAAGGTAATCTCGGAAGAACTTCCACGCCTTAAAAAATGCTTTAACAAAAAAGTTATGGCAAACGTTAGTGGGTTCTCTGTTGAAGATTACGCTTACACTTGCGCCCTTTTAGACAAAGAAGAACAAGTTGGTTGGCTTGAAGTAAACGTAAGTTGCCCAAACGTTCACGGTGGCGGAATGAGTTTTGGAACTCAACCAGATGCTGCGGCTGAAGTTACTAAAGCAGTTAAAAAAGTGACCAATAAGCCCGTTATTATTAAACTTTCGCCAAACGTTACCGATATCGTTTCAATCGCAAAGGCGTGTGAAGACGCGGGCGCTGACGGTATCAGTTTGATAAACACCTTGCTTGGTATGAGAATTGACCTTAACCGCAAAAAGCCAATAATTAAAAACGTTATGGGTGGTTTTTCGGGAAGTGCGATTTTCCCCGTTGCGCTTAGAATGGTTTATCAAGTAGCAGGCGCAGTAAAAATCCCCGTAGTTGGTATGGGTGGCGTTTCTTCCGCGGAAGACGTTATTGAAATGATGCTCGCAGGCGCAACCGCCGTTGAAGTGGGCGCGCAAAACTTAGTTAACCCTTACGCTTGCCGTGATATAATTCTCGACTTGCCAAGGGCTATGGAAAAATATAAAATCAACTCACTTGAAGAAATTATTGGAGGAGCAAGAGTATGAATAAAGACGTAATTATTGCGCTTGACTTTGACGGCAAGGAAAAGGTATTTGAATTTTTAGATAAATTTCAAGACTGCAAGCCGTTCGTTAAAATAGGCATGGAACTTTACTATTCCGCAGGCCCCGAAATCGTTAGAGAAATCAAAAAGCGTGGTCATAAAATCTTTTTAGACCTTAAACTTCACGACATTCCTAACACCGTTAAAAAATCAATGAAAGTTTTATCGGAACTTGACGTTGATATGACCAACCTTCACGCAAGCGGTACTATCAATATGATGAAAGGTGCGCTCGAAGGCTTAACGAGAGCGGACGGGAGTAGACCGCTTTTAATCGCCGTTACTCAACTCACTTCTACCGACCAAGAGAGTATGGAAAACGACCTTTTAATTAAAGAGCCTATTGATAAAGTAGTTATGCACTATGCAAATAACGCTAAAATCGCAGGGCTTGACGGCGTTGTTTGTTCCCCCCTTGAAGCAGGCAAAGTGCACGGCGTTTGCGGTGAAAAGTTCTTAACCGTAACCCCAGGCGTAAGGCTTGCTGGCGACGCGGTTGGCGACCAAAAGAGAGTAACCACTCCCGCCGTTGCAAGAGAACTTGGTTCGGACTATATCGTAGTAGGTCGTTCCATCACGGGCGCTGAAGACCCCGTTAAAGCATACAAACAATGTTTAAAGGAGTTTTTATATGACTAATTTACAAGAACTTATTGCAAAAGATTTATTATCAATCAAGGCGGTATTTTTCCGCCCCGAAGAACCGTTTACGTGGGCAAGTGGAATTAAAAGCCCTGTGTATTGCGACAATCGTTTAACTTTAACTTCGGTAAAAGTTAGAACGGACGTTGAAAACGGTTTAGCAACCTTAATTAAAGAAAATTATCCCGACGCTGAAGTTTTAATGGGAACTTCAACTGCAGGTATTGCTCACGCGGCAATCACTGCTCACATTTTAGATATGCCTATGGGTTACGTTCGTTCGGGCGCAAAAGACCACGGCAGACAAAATCAAATTGAAGGCAAACTTGAAAAAGGCCAAAAAGTAGTAGTCGTTGAAGACCTTATCTCTACCGGTGGTTCTTGCATTGAAGTCGTTAACGTTTTAAGAGAAGCAGGCGCAGAAGTTTTAGGTATCGTTTCAATTTTCACTTACGGCATGAAGAAAGGCTTAGTAAGGCTTGAAGAAGCAAACGTTAAAAACGTTTCTCTAACGAATTTCGACGTTATTGCCGAAGTTGCCGCAAAGGAAAATTACATCAAAGAAGAAGACGTTGCAAGACTTATTGCATTTAGGAATAATCCTTCGGACGAATCCTGGATTTCTAAGGCGTGATAAACGGCGCACAAGTTCGTTACTGCCAAGCCGTAGCACTAACGATGACCGAGCAAGGTCTATCGTTATCGCTCCGCCTTGTCGAGCCTGCTTGTGCTTGTTTCTGACGCCCTAGATAGATAAAAGAGCCTTGTCTAACTCGCAACTAACGTCTTATTTGTGTTCTATTAAACTTGTGATACGATAAAAAATAAACAAACAATTAAAAAGGTAAAATATGAGAAGTGTAATTGATATTTTAGATTTATCCGTAGCGGAAGTCGACGAACTTATCGCAACCGCGAAAGATATTTTAAAGCACCCCAAAAAATACTCTAAAAAATGCAAGGGTAAACTTTTAGCAACTTTATTTTTCGAGCCGTCAACGAGAACAAGGCTTAGTTTTGAAACGGCTATGCTTCGCTTAGGCGGTCAAGTTATAAGCGTTTCGTCAGCGTCGAGTTCATCGGCAAGTAAGGGCGAAAGCGTTTCGGATACCGCTCAAGTAATCAGCAAATACGCCGATATTATCGCTATGCGCCACTTTAAAGAAGGCGCGCCGTTCGTTGCAAGTCAAGCGGGCAGTATTCCCGTGATTAACGCGGGCGACGGCGGGCATTGCCACCCAACTCAAACGCTTGCCGACCTTTTAACGATTAGTCGCCACAGGGGAAACCTTAATAATTTCACTATCGGTTTTTGCGGGGATTTAAAGTACGGAAGAACCGTTCACTCTCTTATCAACGCCCTTTCAAGATATACGGGCGTAAAAGTAGTTTTAATCTCGCCAAACGAATTAAGACTTCCCGAATATATGAAGTCGGGCGTATTAGATAAGTGCGGTATGCAGTACGTTGAAACAACCGATTTAGACGGGGCTATGCCTACTCTTGACGTTTTGTATATGACGAGAGTTCAAGGCGAAAGATTTGCCGACCAAAACGAGTATTTAAGGCTTCGTGATAGTTATATCTTAACGCCTGAAAAACTCGAAACGGCTAAAAAGGATATGATAATTTTACATCCGCTTCCAAGGGTTAACGAAATTTCCGTTGAAGTTGATAAAGACGAAAGAGCAAGTTATTTTAAGCAAGTTGAAAACGGAAAACTTATGAGAATGGCGCTTATTTTAAAACTTTTAAAGGAAGCGAAAAATCCCGAAAAAGAAGCACTTGTTAAAGGCGAAATCTCTAAAGAGTTTAAGTGCGATAACAAGGCGTGCATAACGACCACCGAACAAGAACTTCCGCATTTATTCAAAAAGTGTGAAGACGGAAAGTATCGTTGCATATATTGCGAAAGCGAAGCGTAAAAAGAATAAAAAAAAGACGGCACGAGCCGTCTTTTTTAATTAGTTTAATTAGTTAAGACCGAAAAGTTTTCTAAGTAAGTCTTTATCTTCTTCGCTAAGTTTAGTGTTAGAAGATATTGCGCTTTCAAATTTTTGTTGATTTTCCGATTCTACGGGAATAAGGGTAGGAATATCTTCAGAGTCAGCGCCGAGCATATCGAGAATAAACGAGTTTTCGCCAATGCCGTTGATAATGGTGGTAACTTCTTCTTGAGTAACTTCTTCGCCGTAGTTTTCAAACCCAGTAGTCGTCTTTTCAATATAAGTTGCAACGCCTTGAAGCGCTTCGCCGGTAGCCTTTAAAGAAAGGTCGTCTAAATCAATGTTTTCAATAAATTCGGTAACTTCAGGGGGAAGGGTTTCGCCTTCACCTTCACCTTCGCCTTCGCTCGAACCGCCAGCCATTTCAACGACGGTAGTTATAAGTTCTTTTAAAAGTTCCTTTCCGTCGTCGCCAAGGTTGTTGATAGATTCGTCAATGCCGATGAGCGAATCGCCTATTTTATTAAGCCCGTCAACTCTATCTTGGGGCGTTGCGTTTTCCTTAGAAACGTTTTCAATGCCCGAGGATAAATCTTGAGCCTTGTTAGCAATTTCAGTAGTGGCAACAACGACGTCAATGGTATCGGAAAGAGAAACGTTAGTACCGTCTTCAGTTTTCTTAGAAGAAACGAGTTCGTAGTACCAATTACCAGTAACGCTGAAAATTTTAAAGAATGGAGAATTTGCGTAATCGTCAATACCAACTTCTTCAGGAATAGGCAACATTTGGTTGCCGTTCATTTCAATCTTAGAAATTGCTTGAACTTCGCCAACGAGTCCGGTTACGGGAGCGCAAATTAAGAATGCAACGACGATACCTTGCAAAAGACCAACGAGCGCGCCGAAACCAACGCGTTTTTTAGCGCCTTTCTTGATAAAGATTTTAAAGATCGGGTATAAGATAATCCAAGATAAAAACTTTAATACGAAGAAAACTAAAATATATACTGCAATGCCGAGAACAACTTCAACTAAAGTAAAAATTATCGCTTGAAGTTTTTCAGGAATAGCAACTTCGCCGGTAAACGCTTCGGAAAGCATTTCTTTCATCGTTCCTGCTTCGCCAACGTTGATATTCATAATAACGGGAACGAGCGCGCCTATTAAGAAGTATGCGCCAACTGCAGAACCGATAATTAAAAAGAGCCTTAAAATCGATCTATTTCTACCGCGGATTAAGCCAAGAAGAGTGCTAAAAACAACTTGAATGGCTGAAAAACCGAGTACGCCAAGAGTAAAATAACCCATAAAACCCCCTTTTAGCAAAAGGCAAAGCCTTGCTAAAGATATATAACAATATATAAATGATAGCACCGCAAATAGAAAAAATCAAGGGAAACTGAAAATTAGAAGCATTTTATAAATTTTTAGTGTAGTTTTATGCACGAATTATCATAATTTATAAAATTTTTAAAAAATACGAACAAGCCGTTGACTGAAAAATAAAAATGTGCTAACATTATAAATGTTGATAAAACGATGACCGAAAAATAGTAACCGCTAACAGCGAGCAAAGAGAACTGCCGTTTGGTGAGAGGCAGAATCAAAGTGGCGGGGAATTCATTTCGCGAGTTGCGTGCTGAAACCTATTTAGGCAAGTAGGATACGACGGGGCGTTCCCGTTATAGAGCGAGAGTGTTTTTGCACTTATAAAGGTCTTGGTTGTGAAACTAAGATAAACTTGGGTGGTACCACGATTATTTCGTCCCTTGAACTATTTTGTTCAAGGTTTTTTTATTTAGGCTATTTACAAACTAACTACTGAAACTTTATATATTTATCAGCCGTTAATTGTGTCATAGCCTTTATTTACACGGGAGTTTAATATGACTGAAGCACAAATTTTTACTATAATCGCGCTTGGAATATACGCCGTTTTGATGGCGTTTATCGGCGTTATAAGTTATAGTAAGTCTAAAACTTTAGATGGATTTTTAATAGGTGGCAGAAAAATTGGTGCGTGGGCGACGGCGTTTGCTTACGGAACTACTTACTTTTCGGCAGTAGTTTTCGTAGGTTACGCAGGTCAGCACGGTTGGAATATAGGTGTTGGTAGCATTTGGATAGGCGTTGGCAACGCAGTTCTCGGTTGTTTACTTTCGTGGTTACTTTTAGCAAACCGCACGAGAAAGATGACGAGAAAACTTGAAGCCAAAACGATGCCTGAACTTTTCGCTAAAAGATACGATTCTAAGGCTATGAAGATTTTCTCAGCCGTTATAATATTCGTGTTTTTACTTCCATATTCGGCGGCGGTGTACAAAGGGCTTGGCTCGTTGTTTAGCGCGGTATTCCCAACCGTTGAGATTTGGGTATGGATGTTAATTATTGCAATCTTAACTGCAGTTTACTTAGTGATCGGCGGTTACGTTGCAACGGCTTACACAAACTTAGTTCAAGGCGTTATAATGCTCGTTGGCGTTATCTGTTTGGTAATCGCAGTATTGTGCCACGGTAGCGTTGGCGGAATAACCGGACTTTTTGAAAACCTTAAAGCCACGCCAAACGGCGAACAACTCACTAATATTTTTGGCGGTTCGGCATTCAAGTTCTTGTGCGTAAACATTATGCTCACGAGTTTTGGTGCTTGGGGGCTTCCGCAAATGGTTAGCAAGTTCTACGGAATCAAAGATACGAGCGCAATCAAAAGGGGAACGATTATTTCCACGATATTCTGTACCGTAATAGGTTGTGGCGCGTACTTAGTTGGTAGCACTTCGGTATTGATTTTAGGCGGAGAACTTCCAGCCGGCGGTGTAGACGCGGTTATTCCCACCTTACTTATGAAAGTTTTGGGTGGCGGAACTATGGGTATACTTTTACTCGCGGTAATTATTATTCTTTTATTATCGGCGTCAATGTCAACCTTAGTTGCGGTCGTTTTAACTTCAGCGTCGTCGCTTTCGGTAGACCTTATTCCCGAACTTTCAAAAAAGAAATTAGAACCTAAAAAGCAAATGCTTCTCACGAGAATTTTATGTTTCGCATTCGTAATTTGCTCGTTCGTATTCGCAACTCAAAATATTCCGATTATCGTAAGTTTAATGTCGTTTTCTTGGGGCGTGGTATCGGGCTCGTTTATCGGGCCGTACGTTTGGGGCTTATTCTCAAAGAAAGTTACCAAGCAAGGCGCGTTCGTTGGTATGGTATCAGGGTTTGCAACGGTATTAATACTCACGATAGTATTTACTATCACGTCGGGCGGATTTGCAGGCGCGGCGGCAAAATCACCGGAAATGGGCGTTATTGCTATGGCGGTATCACTCGTCGTAGTTCCGCTCGTAAGTTTACTTACTAAAAGCGACAAATTAGAAAGAGTTGAAGAAGTTTTCAAATGTTATAAAGAAAACGAATAAAATAAGGTATTTTTATGGAAAAAAGATATTATCAAAAAGAAATTGAAACGATGTCCGTTGAAGAGATTAAAAAACTTCAATCTGAAAAACTTGTTAAACAAGTTAATCACGTTTACGAAAACGTTGAGTATTATCGCAATTTAATGGATAAAAAGGGCGTAAAACCCGAAGATATCAAAGGAATAGAAGATTTACATAAACTTCCCTTCTTAACAAAAGCCGACCTTCGTGACGCTTATCCCTACGGCTTACTTGCAAAACCGCTCAAAGACTGCGTTCGTATTCATTCAACTTCCGGTACGACGGGTAGAAGAGTAGTTGCTTTCTACACTCAAAACGACGTTGATTTATGGGAAGATTGTTGCGCTCGTGCAATCGTTGCGGTTGGCGGAACGGAAGAAGACGTTTGTCAAGTTGCTTACGGCTACGGTTTATTCACGGGTGGCGCAGGGCTTCACGGCGGTTCGCACAAGGTAGGTTGCTTAACCCTTCCTATGTCGTCAGGTAACACCGAACGCCAAATTCAATTTATGCAAGACCTTTCGGCAACGATTTTATGTTGTACTCCGTCTTACGCTGCGTATCTTAGCGAAGCGTTAAAAGAACAGGGAATTAAGCCAGACGAAATACCTTTAAAAGCGGGTATTTTCGGCGCTGAACCTTGGACTGAAGAAATGCGTAAAGGCATTGAAGAAGCGCTTGGCATTAAGGCGTACGATATTTACGGATTAACCGAAACTTCAGGTCCTGGCGTAGCGTTTGAATGCGAAGAACAAACGGGTATGCACGTAAACGAAGACCATTTCCTTGCGGAAATTATCGACCCTGATACGGGCGAAGTTTTACCCGAAGGCGAAAAGGGTGAACTCGTATTCACCGCGCTTGATAAGGAAGCCTTCCCCCTTCTTAGATATAGAACGAGAGATATTTGCGTGTTATCAAGAAAGAAGTGCTCTTGCGGAAGAACGTTTATTAAAATGGCTAAGCCTATGGGAAGAACGGACGATATGCTTATTATTCGTGGCGTTAACGTATTCCCGAGCCAAATTGAAACGGTGCTTTTGAAAGAAGGCTACGAACCTAACTATCAAATCGTCGTAGATAGAGTTAACAATACCGATACTTTCGACGTAAACGTTGAAATGAATCAAGAAAAGTTTACCGATAAGGTGAGCGAAATTCTTGGAATGGAAAAATCTCTTGCAAACGCAATGAAGATTATGCTTGGCATTAACCCGAGCGTTCATCTCGTAGCGCCAAAGACTATCGCTCGAAGCGAAGGTAAAGCAGTTCGCGTCGTGGACAAGAGAAAACTTATTTAAGGGGGAAATAGTTATGGCAATCAAACAATTAACCGTATTCGTTGAAAATAGGCAAGGCGCGTTAGTATCGGTTACCGATACCTTAGCCAAGCACAATATCAATATGAGAGCGCTCTCTATTGCCGAAACTCAAGATTTTGGCATTCTTCGTTTAATAGTTGACGACGAAGCGCTCGCTGAAAAAACTCTTTCTGAAGAAGGTTATCTTATCAAGGTTACTGAAGTAGTCGGCGTTAAGATTAGCGACGAACCTGGTAAACTTACTAAGGCTCTTGCGGTTTTAGATAAAGCAGGTATTAATATGGAATACCTTTACGCTTTTATGGCGCGCACCGAAAAGCACGCTTACGTCGTTTTTAGAGTGGAAGATAACGCTCAAGCGGAAAAGGCTCTCGTTGACGGAGGCTTTAAACTCGTAACCCAAGCAGACGTTGATAAATTATAAGAGTTCGTTATGATAGCAAAAGACCCGAGCGTTGCGCTCGGGTCTTTCATATAGCGAAAAAGATTAGTTAAAAAGTTGTTTGTAGGACTTAGAGAATTTTGCGTTCGGTGATTTGCATGCGGGAATAATAACCTTTTCCTTAGATGCAGGATTAACACCTTCTCTTGCCTTCTTGTCCTTAAGATCAAACGTTGCAAAGCCTGAGATGTGAACGTACTCGCCATTTTTAAGGCATTCCGTTACCGTTTCAATGAAAGTAGCCACTAAAACTTCGGCTTCTTTAATCGTAACCCCAAGCCTATCAGCATAGGCTCTTGTAAATTCGCTTTTGTTCATAAATACCCCCTAAAACGTGCAAAATGCACATAATATACCTCTATTATAGCATAATTTCTATAAATTTCAAGGGGGTTTTGAAAAAAAGGCCGCTTAGCCAAGTTGACAATTAGTTAAATAGCGTTTAAAATAAATCTATATGAAAACCGTTTTCGATTTTAAAAACCAAATAACGAGTGTTTTAAATCCCCTTTTTTGCGCGGAAGAATTGTCTTTCGGTTCGCTTAAAAACGGGCTTTTCAAGGCTTATAAAAAGCACGAAGGTGAGAAAATTGAAATAGTAACGGCTGAAACAGAATTCAAAAAGCAAGGTCAATTTATCGTTGAAACGCTAAAGTCGTTCGGTGCGGAAGTAAAACTTTTAACGATTGAAGATAAAACCGTTTCAATTTCTGCAATAAAGTCGGCGTTAAGTTCGGCTGTCGGCGTGTGTTTTGCGGTGGGGGATAGCAACCTTTTATCAGCAGTAAGGTGCGCGTCTTCTATTTATAATATTCCGTGTTACGCAGTTTTAACTTCGCCGTTGATGGAAGACTTGTTGAGTGAAAAAGCGCGCTTAGTAAGTGACGGCACTTTTGAAGATTATCAAGTGGCTAAGTTTGAAAAAGTTTTTATTGACGAAGATTTTATACTAAAATCAAAAAGTGAAAACTTTGCCGAAGCGTACGCGAGTTCCGTTTCAAAACTAACCGCGCTTATCGACTACAAAATTGGCTGTTTTTTAAGTGGAGCAACTATTTCAGAAGAGTTGTTCACGGCAGTTCAAAAAGCAGTTAACGTGGCGCTTAGTTTCCCCCTTTATGAAAACGGAAAATTAGCAATACTTGCTTCGCAAGTAATCTTGGCGTGTATAAACGCTTTAACGGGCGCGTTTACCGGATTAGGAGCGCAAAGCGTTAAAATGGCGCTTGGGGTTTACGCAAGCCAAGCAAAAGGCTGTAAAAAGTCGATTATGGCGTTTGAGAAAACTTTAAAACTCTACCATATGTTTTTCACTAACGATTTTAGCACTCTTTTATCCAGCCCCGATTACTTTTCGGAAGTAGAAACGCTAAGTAATGATTTTAAAAAAGATAGCGAATATTTTTATAGCAATTTAAAAATTCCAAGTGAAAAAAGAAGAAGGCTTATCCTTTTGTTGCTTGAAAAAACGGCGGATAGTTTCGTGGCTGAAACTTCGGCAATGTTAAAGGCTTTGCATAAGATAAAAAAGACTTATTCTACGTTAATCGGCGTTGCTGGGGACGGGAATATTTCATATAAACAAATTAAAAACTCAGTGGTAGCGAGCCCTTATTTAACAGATAAAACGACCGTTTATACCATTATGAGAGATTTAGGAGTATTAGCATGCGCAAATTAGATAACGGCTTAAAAGAAGCACTCAAAAAAATCAAATATTTCCTTTTGGACCTTGACGGAACTTTATATTTAGAAGGAAAACCGATAGGCAATATGGAAGAAACGCTCGATTTATTAAGGGCAAACGGCAAAAAACTCGTTTACCTTACCAACAATTCGTCAAGGGGAACGGATACCTACGTTGAAAAACTTAAAAATATCGGATTTTATAGGGACGGCGATTTAGTTTATTCGTCGGGTTTAGCGGCGGTTGAGTATTTAAATCGTAATTATAACGGCAAAAAAGTTTACTGCTTAGGAACGGAATCGTTCAAAAAAGAACTTAGAAACAACGGCGTTAATTTAACCGACGGGCTTGATGCGGACGTTGCTCTTATGAGTTACGATACCGAACTTACCTACGAAAAACTTTGCAATTTTTTAAGAAACGTTCACTTTGGCGCAACCTATATAGCAACTCATCCCGACAACAACTGCCCCGCGAAAGACGTTTACGTTCCCGACGTTGGCTCTTATATAAAAATGATAGAAGTTGCATCTGGTTACACTCCGTCGCTCATCATCGGCAAGCCCAACGATATTATGGGTAAAAACTTAAAAATTCGTTTTGGCAGTAGCGATGATGAAGAGTTTATTATGGTTGGTGATAGGTTATACACGGATATTGCTTTCGGTAAAAACTCAGGCTTTTACGCGATGCTCGTTTTAAGTGGTGAAACTACTGAAGAAATGATTCCGTCTGCCCCCAAAGCGCCCGACTTTATTTTAGAAAGTTTAAACGATATTAAAAATTATTTATAAAATTGTATAAAAAGCCAAAATGCAGTCAATAATTCCCACTACGAAAGGTGGGAATTTTTTTATGCTCAAAAGCGTGGCGTGTTTTTTAATTTTGGCTTGCCTATTTTGTCCTCTTAAAAGTTTTTCAAGAGAAATAACCGTTTGTAGCGGTGGCAAATCGAGCGGATATTTTATATCCGCTAAAAGTAGCGAGATAGGCAAAATCGTTAATTTTGACGGGTTAAGTTTTTCATTAACCACCGCCGAACTTGCTAAATTTTTAAGCGAGTACGATTGCAAAAAGGTTTATTCAAGCGATATAGGTGGTGTTGAAAATTATTACTATTATTCGAGCAAAATATCCAAAAAAGAAGTGCTAAGTGGCAAGAAAGTTAACGTTCATATTGCCGTTTCAAGCGAAAAAGTAGTGGTGGGCGTTCCAATTATTTATTACGGATATTGATTTTTCTACATAACTTGGAGGTATTATATGTCAAACAATAGTAGAATTTTAGATTTTATCAAAAGAAACGCCTATTACTTAGCGTTCGTTTTGTGCCTTGCTATCTTAGTGGTTATAACGGTTGCTTTAGTCGTTTCGGATAACAAGAGCGCGTTAGAAGTAAACGGTGGAACGCAGGTTGAAGACCAAGAAAACAACGGTAATCAAAACGGCGGAAATAACGAAGAAAATAGCGGTGGAAACCAAGAAGAAGACAATGAAGAAAAAGAAGAGCCGAAGCCGACTGCAATTATTTTCGATATGCCCGTTGACGGGGAAATAATCAAAGATTACGTTAGCGCAAGCGTGGTGTATAACCAAACTTTAGGCGTGTATTCGGGGCATAAAGCAATAGACTTTGCAGCGGAAGACGGGGCGGTAGTTTCTTGCGTGTACGACGGCGTTATCGAAAGTATCGAAGTATCGAAAATCAACGGAACGACGGTTACCGTCAACCACGGAAACGGGCTTATGAGCGTATATAATAGCATTGAAGCAAACGAAAACTTAAGTGAAGGAATGACGATTAAAAAGGGCGATGCGCTCGGCGAAGTTTCTACCAACAATAAAACGGAATATTTAGACGGCGCGCACCTTCACTTTGAAGTTTTGGAAAACGGAATTAAAGTTGACCCAAACAAATATTTAGTTGGCGACGGAAAGTAACGGAATAATAACTAACCCCCTAAAGTATAATACTTAGGGGGATTTTTATGAAAAAATTAATTTGCTTTTTAATATGTTTATGCTCGTTACCGCTATTTTCCGCTTGCAAAAACGATAGTGAAAATACGCTGTCATCTTATAAAATAAACCTTACCTTAAACGAAGATATGACGGCGGAAGGCAATTTAGAGTACGAGTTTATTTGCTTTGAAGACGGGCTTGAAACTTTTTGTTTTAACCTATACCCAAACGCTTTCAGAGACGGCGCTGAGATTTCACCGGTTTACGAGAGCGATTATTTGCTTGCCTATCCGAACGGTTTTTCAAGTGGCGAGATAGAGATTTTATCCGTTAAAGCGTTTGGCGAAAAAGTTGAGTTTAAAGTTTGCGAAACCAACTTGCAAATACTTGAAATAACCTTTAACAAAGGGCTAAAAAAGGGTGAAAAAGCAAATATTTATATCGAGTTTAAGTTGGTTTTACCAAACGTTGTTCATCGCTTTGGTTACGGTAAAAACACGATAAATTTAACGGGATTTTACCCTATAGCCTGCGTTTTTAGGGATGGTGAGTTTATAAAAAACTTTTATTATCCCGCCGGCGACCCGTTTTTTAGCGAGTGCGCTAACTATTCGGTAACGCTTTCCGTTCCGTCTACTTATTCGGTAGCGTCGTCTTTAAGCGCGGTGGGAACGGTTTGGTCAGGCGGTCAAACGGAATATTCGTACGAGCGAAATAACGTTAGAGATATCGCCTTTATCTTATCTAAAAATTTTAATATCGTGAAAGGCGAAGTGAACGGAGTTGCCGTTTCGTATTACTATTACGCCGATGAAAACCCTGAAAAAACTTTAAAAACTGCAACCGAATCTTTGGCGTTTTTTAGCAAACAATTCTACGAGTATCCTTACGCCGAGTACGTCGTTTGCGAAGCCGATTTTATCTACGGCGGAATGGAATATCCTTGTTTAAGTTTAATTTCCGATACGGTAGGAGAATATCGCGATTTTACCGTTGCTCACGAAACGGCGCACCAATGGTTTTACGGAATAGTTGGCGTTAATCAAAGTATAGACGGATATCTTGACGAGGGGTTAACGGAATTTGCAACCGCTTTGTTTATGGACGGGCGTGAAGGGAAAACCTATTTGGACTATATTTCTCAAGCAAAAAGTTCGTATAAAGCGCTTGAAAGTTCTCTCATTTATAACGGCGTTCTAAATCCGCCCGTTATGAATAGGCACTTAAAAGACTTTTCAACCGAAGCGGAATACGTTATGATAGCGTATAAGCGTTCGCTTATAACGGTTGACGGATTAAGGAGATTTTGCGGAGATAAAAAGTTCTTTAAAACGCTTAAAAAATTTGTTAAAACCAACGCGTTTTCAGAAGTTTCCACCGAAGATTTTATTTCGGCGTTTGACGATGCTAAACGCGGAGCGGGTAGTTTTTTAGAAGAATTTATATCTGGAAAGGCAAAAGTATAGGTTTATTAGTTAATATTAACTTATAAAAATATTGACAAACGCGGATAAATAGTGTTAAAATAGGTTAGAATACTATAACTATGAGCATTTAAGGAGTTTTTCCACGATGTCAAAATTTTTAAAGACTTTGATTACAATTATGTTAGCCGTTTGTTTATCGGTAGTTTTTATCGCTTGTGATAAGGGCGAAGGCACTCAAACTGAAGGCGACGCAACTACTGGTGAGTTCGTTTACGAACTTGAAACGGGCGAAGATGATAACGGTGAAGAATACGAGTATTACAAAATTACCGGTTACACCGTTACTAGTGACGATGCGCTCAAGATGGCGCAAGGCGATTTCTCTACCGTAGAAGGAAAGAGAGAAATCGTAATTGAAAACGAATATAACGGCAAACCCGTTGAAGAAATCGGCGCGGGTGCTTTTGCAGATAGAATTATTATAACGAAGATTACCTTTAAGGAAGACACGA
The DNA here is from genome assembly GCA_045637965.1 of Christensenellaceae bacterium. Lineage (GTDB taxonomy): Bacteria > Bacillota > Clostridia > Christensenellales > Borkfalkiaceae > HGM11412. Next base: position 121,322 of record JAZUAK010000007.1, read on the forward strand.
ATATTAAAACTATCGGCGCGGGTGCTTTCTCTGGTTGCTCTAACTTAGAAGAAATTGAAAATCTTCCCTTTATCGGAAAATCGGTTGACGCGGTTGGTCAAGAAAGAGTTTTAGGTTTTGCGTTTGGTTCGGGTTCTGCTGTTGGCGGATTAGTTTCCGTTTCTGCTAAGGCGTATGACGAAGCGACTGCTACCGACCTTACTTTTGAATTCCCCGAAAAACTTAAAAAGATTAGCGTTACCGCTGATAAAATTCCCGAATGCGCATTCTTCGGAATGAGTATGGTTGAAGAAATAACTTTTGCAAATGCAGAGTATATCGGCGCAAGCGCGTTCAACGGTTGCGTTAAACTTACTGATATGGATTTAAGTTCGGTAACCTTTATCAACGCAAACGCATTCGCAGGTTGCACTTCAATTCAAAGAGTAAAGTTTGCTGACGATTTAACTCACATTGGCGCAAGCGCTTTTGCAGGTTGTTACAATCTTGGCTGGAACAACGCTACCGATAGTGAAGACGTCGTTAAAGTTGTTATTCCTAATTCGGTAACCTATCTTGGTGGTAAAGCGTTTAGCGATTGTACTTTACTTAAGTATATCGTTTTAGGTTCGGGCATTACTGAAATCAAGACTGGCACTTTCGCAAATTGTACCGATCTTGTTAAAGTTACTGCAAACGCTGATATTAAAGTTCAAACAAGCGCGTTCGTTGGTTGCGCAAAAGATAGTTTATTATTAAACGGCGCTAAACCTTCCGACCTTGCTTTCGGTGAATATCCTATCGCTTAATTAAAAACAATTTAAAAGAGTTTGGCTAAATTGCCAAACTCTTTTTTTATTCTTCATTTTTAGGTTTGCTTTTTACTACTTTTAATATAAATACGATAAGCATTATAATTGCGATTACGAACATTATATCAATTATTAAGTTAACGTACGCTTTAAAGATAAAAGTCATGAGTGTTATAATACAGCCCGCAACGAAGTTTCCTAATACTATTGGAAGGAAGGAATCTTCAAATTTCATATTTAAAAATACCGCTATTGCAGTTCCCGTCCAAACGCCCGTTACGGGAAAGGGTACGGCAACGAAGATAAAAAGAGCAAGGGTTAAAATTTTCTTTACTTGTTTATCGGTTGCGCCGTCGCTTTTCTTTGCTAAATCTTGCGCTTTCTTTTCAAAAACCGCTTCGATTTTTTCAACGAGTTTTTTGATAAACTTTATCTTTTTTAATAAGTTAAATATCGGTATAAGCAAGAAAAATACGGGGATAACTACGATTGAAGAACCCGAATAGGCAAGAAACGCTGATTTTATAAGCGGAACGCCAAGCCCCATTCCTATTGGTATCGCCCCTTTAAGTTCAACGAGCGGAAACATAGAAACGAGTAGGGTTGATAGAAAGGGGTTATCTATCCCCGAAAGCAGTTTAAGTAATAATTCTCCCATAATTCTCCTTAAAAATATTGCTTTTAATTGAGTTTTACTTTATCATTATATACATATTAACATAATTTATAATATATATCAAGGATAAAAATGGTAACGTTACAACAACTTATGTCCCCCGTCCGTCGCGCGGTTGACGATTTTAAAATGATTAAGGCAGGCGATAAAATCGCCGTTGGTCTTTCAGGTGGTAAAGATAGCGTTGCAATGCTTTCGGCTCTCGTAGGGTTAAAGAGATTTTACCCCGAACCCTTTGAAGTTATTGCAGTTAGAATCGATGCGGGGCTTTCTTACGATAAAGAGCAAGAAGAAAACCTTAAAAAATACGTTGAAGATTTAGGCGTAACTTATCACGTTGAAAAAACGGAAATCTATCAAGTTGTGTTTGAAGAAAGAAAAGAGAAAAACCCCTGTTCGCTTTGCGCAAATATGCGCCGTGGCGCGCTCAATCAAACGGCAAAAAAACTCGGCTGTAACAAAGTGGCTTTAGGCCACCACGCCGACGATTTGATTGAAACTTTCTTTCTTTCAATGATTTACGAAGGTAGGCTTTCAACTTTCCACCCCGTAACCTATCTTTCTAAAGCCGATTTAACGGTTATACGACCTATGATTTACGTTAAAGAACACGTTATCAAATCGTTCACGAAAGATAAACCCATTTTAATTAATCCTTGCCCAGTGGATAAACACACGCAAAGGGAAGAAGTTAAAACTACTTTAGAAGAACTTAATAAAAAATACCCACTTATCAAAGAGAACTTATTTAACGCTTTAACTAACGACGATAGGCATAATCTTTTTAAAAAGCCTTGAAAAGATTTAAAATAAATGTTAGAATTAATATATTCATATATTAAAGGAGAAATCAATGTATTACTTAGCAGTAGATATCGGTGCATCAAGCGGTAGGCACATTTTAGGCGAATATAAAGAAGGTAAACTTACCTTAAAAGAAATTTATCGTTTTTCTAACGGATTCGTTAAGCGTGACGGAAAACTCGTTTGGGATACCGAAGAACTTTTCAAAAACATAGTTGCAGGTATAAAAGAATGCGGTAAACTTGGTATCGTTCCCTATTCGGTAGGTATTGATACTTGGGGTGTAGACTACGCGCTTTTAGATAAAGACGGCAATCTTATCAGTGAAGTGTTCTCTTATCGTGACGATAGAACGAGCGTTTCTATGCTTGAAACTGAAAAGGTCGTTCCGTTTAAGAAACTTTACGAAGTAACGGGTATTCAACGCGCTCAATATAACACCGTATATCAACTTTATGCAGATAAAACTTCTGGCAAACTTGATAAAGCGGAAACTATGCTTTCAATTCCCGATTACCTTCACTACTTATTAAGTGGCGAAAAGAAAAACGAGTATACTCACGCTTCAACGAGTGGTTTACTCGATGCAAAAACGGGCGATTGGGCTTGGGAACTTATAGATGCGCTTGGTTATCCGAGAAAAATATTCGGCAAACTCTATAAGCCGGGCGAAGTCGTTGGTGATTTGAAAGAAGAAATCGCTAAAGAAGTAGGTTTTACTACTAAGGTAGTATTCCCCCCGTCACACGATACCGCAAGCGCGGTAATGGCAGTTCCCGCAATTAAAGGTCAACCCCTTTACATTTCAAGTGGTACTTGGTCGCTTTTAGGTACTGAACTTAACGCTCCTATCACGAATGAAGAAGCGTACGAATTCAACGCTACTAACGAAGGCGGTTACGCTGGCACTATTAGATTTTTAAGAAATATTACGGGTATGTGGACTATTCAAAGCGTTAAAAAAGAACTTAACGGTAAGTATAGTTACGACGATCTTATGAATTTAGCAATCGAGTGCAAATCCACGGGTTCTATCGTTGACCTTAACGACGGAAGATTCTTAGCGCCTGACTCTATGATTGAAGCAATCAAGGGTTACTGCCAAGAAAAAGGCTTAGTCGTTCCCCAAACCGTTGGCGAGATTATGGACGTAATCTATCGCAGTTTAGCGTCAATTTACGCTGAAACTATTAAAATGACTGAAAAAGTTACCGGTAAAACCTTTGAAGTATTAAACATCGTTGGTGGCGGTAGTAAAGACGGATATCTTAACAAACTCACAAAAGTTTATACTGGCAAGAGAGTTTTAGCAGGTCCTACCGAAGGTACTGCCGTTGGTAACTTACTCGCTCAAATCATTTCCGCTGGCGAAATTAAAGATTTAGCGGAAGCGAGAATGGTAGTGAAGAACTCTTTCGCAGTCATCGAAGTTTAAGTCGTTATTTGCTTCGTTATACTGCGTTACTGCCGTCAACTCGTAACCGCAATGACCGACGAGGTCTATTGCGCCTAACGAGATTGCCGTCGAGCCTTGCCTAACTTGTTTCTGAGGTCTTAAATTATCGCTTTGTATAGACTTTTAAATAAAATTACGTCAACTCATAACAACGCAAAGCGTTTCTTAACTAAAAAAAGCACGGCGATTGCCGTGCTTTTTAATCTTCTAATCCTAAAAGATAATCCGTTGTAATTTCAAAATATTTCGCAAATACAATTGCAGTTTCAACGTTTGGAATTTGTAACCCGTTTTCCCATCTTGCTATTGCTGGTTGCGTAAACCCAGTTGATTTTGCAAGTTCCTTTTGAGTTAAGCCTTTTTCAAGCCTTAGTTCTTTTAATCTTTCACTAAACTTATTCATAAGAAGATTATATTCCAAACGGAATAAAAAGTCTTGACATATACCGAATGGTATATTACAATAAAACGGGAGAGATTGGTTATGCAAGTTACGATAGATAGTGAAAAAATATATTTATATATGATAACGAATCAAACGACTAAAAAACAATTTGCGAAAGATTGTGGGTTAAGTATAGTATCGCTTAATAAGATATTAAAAGGGGACGAGTCTGTTTCTCTTTTAACTATTATGAAAATTTGCAAAAAAATGAACGTATCTCTTAAAGAAATAGCAAAAGTTTAATCTGCAACCCGACGAATTAGGGCATCGTTGCAATAGCGACTTTATCCGTTGTAAACGGATTTAATTACCAAAAAACGCGCAGTATCGCTCATATCGCTTGCGTTTAGCAAACTCATAATAACGCAAAGCGTTTCATAACTAAAAAAAGCACGGCGATTGCCGTGCTTTTCTATTATTTCTTACTTGTAAACTTTTGCTTTGGTTCTTAAAAGTTTAACGCTGTCAATAGTAACTGCCTTGGGGTCTTCTTTAATACCAAATCTTTCAATAACTTGATTGATAAGGTAAACGGCGTTTCTCATTGCTCTTGGCGATTTAATTCTTAAAAATACGGGAACTTCAGCGTATGCTTTCTTATGACCTGCATCTTTACATTTAAGCCTTGGTTCAACTTTATCGTAATCTAAGTTAAGGAAAAGTTTTAAAGATTGAGTAGAGTAGCCAAGTTTGAAAAGTTGGGTTCTGCCCATATTGAAACTATCAAAGTCGTTAGAAATTCTCGACTTAATGCCTTTGAATTTAAGAATATAATTCTTAAGTTCGTCGTAACGCTTAATAATATCGTAGTCTGCTTCTAAAAGTTTCTTAGCGAAGTTCTTTTCAATATACTTGGGTTTTTGAACTACGGGCGTTGCAAGAGCCGAAAGCTCAGGAGTAACGACAGACGGTGTTTTGGGAACTTCGATAGCAGGGGCTTCTTCTCTAACTAACGCTTCTTCGCCAACCGAATCAACGGGTTGAAGGGTAGGTTCGTCAAAATCTAACGATTCTATAACGAAGTGAGAGTTATTGCTTGAAGAATTAGCGTTGTTTACGTTGAAGATAGGTTCTTCAACCATATCGCTATAATTAGTAAAATTGCCACCCGCAACGGAGTTGGTGTTTGAGTTAGGGTTGCCAAATAAAACGTCTTCAAAAATTTCGTTATTGTTGTTAAATGCCATAATACACCTACTTTTAATGTTTGATATTGATAGTATATAATATTTTTTTTAAAATATCAAGGGTTTTTTTAAAAAAACGCCCTACAAGGCGAAAAAACGCAGATTTCCTTTCCGAAATCTGCGTAAATTTTTATTATTTTCCACTTGCAATGGCGTTTACAACGCGCATATCAGCCTTGCCTTGATAGTTTTGTTTGAAGTGTTTCATAACCGACGGAATAGATTTATCTTCAAGCGAATTTATAATCGCTTTAATTTCTTCTTCCGATAAAAGTTTGGGAAGGTATTGCTTAATAACTTCAATTTGATTAGTAAGAGATGCAACGTTTTCTTCTCTACCAGCCTTGATAAAACCTTCTCTCTCTTCGGAAAGTTCTTTTTCCGCCTTTTGAAGAAGAGTGTCGATATCCGCTTCGGTAACTTCAGCGCCTACCGCGCGCTTTTCAATAGTTAAAGCCATCGCCTTGGTAATAATAACGTTAAGCGCGGAAACTTTATCTTTATCCTTTTGCTTCATTGCTTCAATTTTTTCTTTCTTAAATTGTTCGAGCGTCATAATTATTTCTCCAAAATTTTATTTACTGCGTCGTCCATAACGGAAACGTCAACTTCTTCAACTTTGCCTTGGTCGATAAGCGTTGCAACTGCAGGGTTAATAGGAAGTTTTGCAAGGACTGAAAGCCCGTAATCTTTCGCCACTTCTTCCGTTTTGCCTTTGCCGAAAACGTATAACTTTTCATCGCAATTTGGGCATACGGCGTAACTCATATTTTCCACGACGCCAAGTACGGGAACTCCCATCATATTAGCCATTTTAACCGATTTTTCAACTATCATTGAAACGAGATCTTGCGGGGTGGTAACCACGATAATTCCGTCGATTTTAAAACTTTGGAACACCGTCAAAGGCACGTCGCCCGTTCCCGGGGGCATATCGATAAACATAATATCCGTTTCGCCCCACAAAACGTCGGTATAAAATTGCTTAACAACGCCTGAAATAACGGGACCGCGCCAAACGACGGGCATAGACGGTTCTTCTAAAAGAAGATTTATCGACATAAGTTTAATTCCGCCGTTAGAATAAACGGGGTATAAGCCTTCGTCGCTACCTTGCGCCCTTAAATTATCCACGCCGAACGCCTTGGGGATAGATGGACCTGTGATGTCCGCGTCTAAAACGGCGGTATCAAGCCCACGCTTTTTAGCGTTTACGGCAAGCATACTCGTAACGAGCGATTTACCAACGCCACCTTTACCGCTCATAACGGCTATTATCTTTTTAAAGGAAGTTCCTTCCTTTGCTTTAATTTCAAACTGATTTCTATCCTTGCAATCACTTTGAGAGCAAGAAGAACAATTATGACTACAACTCATACTGCACCCACCAAGTTTTTTCTTAATCTATTATATACCTATTTTTTAATAAAGTAAACATTTTGCTTTAGTCTTGTTGATTTTAATTTTTAACTGTGTTAAAATGTAATGGTATTATGGTAAGCGGAGTTTAACTTATGACGAAAATCGGGTTTGATAGTGAAAAATATCTTCAGATGCAGTCTGAAAAGATAGCCGAACGCATAGACGAGTTCGGCGGAAAGTTATATCTTGAATTCGGCGGAAAACTTTTCGACGATAATCACGCCGCACGCGTTCTTCCAGGTTTTGCGCCCGATAATAAGATAAAGATGCTTTCAAAACTTAAAGACACTGCTGAAATCGTTATCGTAATAAACGCCGTTGATATTCAGAAGAATAAAGTTCGTTCCGACCTTGGCATAACTTACGATCAAGACGTTATAAGGCTTATTGGAATTTTTAGAAGTTACGGCTTATTTATCCAAAGCGTAGTTCTTTCAAAGTTTGATAAAAGCAACGAGCCTGCTATTCGCTTCAAAAAGCGTTTAGAAAAGATGGGCTTAAAAGTTTACCGCCATTACGTTATAGACGGATATCCGTCTAACGTTCCCCACGTTATAAGTGATAACGGCTATGGTAAAAACGACTATATTGAAACTACGAGAAACTTAGTAGTGGTAACCGCGCCCGGCCCTGGTAGTGGTAAAATGGCAACCTGCTTATCAAATATTTATCACGACTTAAAGCGTGGAATTAAATCGGGATACGCTAAATACGAAACTTTCCCCGTTTGGAATTTGCCGTTAAAGCATCCCGTAAACGTAGCGTACGAAGCGGCAACGGCGGATCTTAACGACGTTAATATGATAGACCCTTGGCACTTATCCGCTTACGGCGTTACCACGGTTAACTATAATCGTGACGTTGAGATTTTTCCCGTGCTTAACACTTTGTTTGAAAAACTTATGGGTGTTTCGCCGTACAAGTCGCCAACGGATATGGGCGTAAATATGGCGGGGTTTGCTATATGTGACGATGAAGTTTGTAGGGAAGCGTCCAAGCAAGAAATCGTTCGCCGTTATTTCAAGGCGCTTGAAAACGAGCGCAGAAACAATCTTGACCCTGAAGAATCGGAAAAGATTTTCCACTTAATGCAAGGTTTAAACATCAAGGTTGAAGATAGAGAAGTTTACAATGCTTGTATGAAAAAGCAAAGTAAAGTTAAAGTTCCTTGCTCTGCAATCGAAATGCCGGACGGAACGTTTATAACTGGTAAAACGAGCGATATTTTAGAAAGCCAAAGCGCAATGCTTATAAACGCTTTAAAATATCTTGCCGAAATTCCCGATGAAGAAAACTTGCTTTTACCCGAAAGAATCGTTCCGATAACCGAACTTAAGGTAAATTATCTTTCTTCGGTTACCCCAAGGCTTCATATCGACGAAATGTTAATTGCGCTTTCTTCTTCGTCTTACACGAATAAGTACGCGCAAAAGGCGATAAGCAAACTTCCCCTTCTTCGTGGGGCGCAAATGCACTCGTCCATTCTTTTACCGCATATTGACGTTAAGATGCTTAGAAAACTTGGAATAATACTTACGTCTTCCCCCGTATACGAAGATAAAGTTCCAAACTATTAAAATAACCGCTCCATAGGAGCGGTTTTCTTATAAGAATTTTTTTAAATTATCTTCAAATTCTTCTTCCATTTCGAGTAAGCGTTTAGCAAAATCTTTGGCTTTTTCGTCGGTAACGCAATCGCTGTCGTTTAAGATTTTAGTAAGTTCCGTAATGCCCATTACGGTACCTTTAACCATGATTTGAGCAATATGCGACCTGCCGTCGTCCATAGCCGTATTCATTTTGATTGCAGACCACATCATAAACTTTTTCATTTTAGAAACGTCTTTCATTTCGTAGTCGTTATCTTGCATATAACTTTTAAGTTCGTCTGAAAACTCTTCGTAGCGTTCGTATTCAGAGCGCAGTTCTTTTCTAAGTTCGTAGTGGTCAACGCGGTCGGTTACGTCTTTTATAGAAAGTAGCGCAACGCTCGCGTTTCTTAAAACTTCGTTTAAAAAATCAAGATTACAGTTTTCCATTGTTACACCCCCTTACGCGTTAGAGTGCGTAAATATAATAAATGTATGCAAAAATCGTTGACAAAAGTTTCAAAAAATTGTATCATAGGCAGGAACCGCTCGGGAAAGGCTCCAGAAGTGTGAGTATTCACCGCCTTTAAATTCGGCGAGATTAAACAGGAGGTACTAACATGTACGCAATTATCGAAAACGGCTCAAAGCAATACAAAGTTGCGGTAGGCGATACCGTTAAGTTTGAAAAACTTGATGCCGAAGTTGGCGCGAGCGTAGAATTCAACGCAATCTTCGTGGCTGACGAAAAGAGTGTAAAAGTAGGCAAGGACGCGAAGGCGTTCAAAGTAACCGGTGAAGTTCTCGCACAAGACAAGTTTAAGAAGATTATCGTCTTCAAATACAAGTCTAAAAAGAACATCAGAAAGAAACAAGGTCATAGACAACCTTTTACGGCTGTTAAGATTACCGACATTGTTAAAGGAGAATAATTATTATGTTTTTAATTAAATTATTTGCTCATAAGAAAGGTGTAGGTAGTTCGAGAAACGGACGTGACAGTGAAGCAAAACGCTTAGGTATTAAGCGTTCTGACGGACAAAAGGTTTTAGCAGGTTCTATCTTAGTTAGACAAAGAGGAACCAAATTCTATCCTGGTAAAAACGTAGGTTGTGGTAAAGATTACACTTTATTTGCAACTGTTAACGGCGTTGTTAAGTTTGAAAGACTTGGTAAGGATAAGAAGCAAGTTTCGGTTTACGAGATTTAAGGCAAAAAAAAGAGTGGGTTTAACCACTCTTTTTTTAATTCGTTATTTCGGGCATTATGCATCGTTTCTGTAAAGCCGTTGCACTAACGATGACCAAAAAGGTCTATCGTTACCGCCCCGCCTTTACGAGCCTTGCCTAATACCCAAACTAACGCCTTAATTTTAATCCGTTATTTGCGTCGTCTATCTACGTTCCTGCTTTGCGTTTTGATTTCGACAACCAAAAAGGTTAGTTTAGTCCGCAAACCTTTACGAGCCTTGTCTTGCTTGTTTCTAAGGGCTTAAATGTTTCTTTATTTTACCTAAACTAACGAAAAAGTATTTTAAATAAAAATAACATCCACAACTTTTTGCTATAAGCAAAAAATATCACTCGGCATAGCCGAATATCACTTTCGCATAGCGAAAATATCACTTTGCCACAAGGCAAAATACCACTAAACTATCTTTCCACTTTTAGCGCATTGAAATATTACGTAATAACCAACGCTTAAATCAAAATTATCAAGCGGTAAAAATTTGCAGTACGGCGATAACCCTTTCGGCGTTTCCCCTTTGACCCCTTTAACCGCGTAACACAAATACTTAACTTCGCCATCTTCAAAAACCCTGCCAACTAAGTAAAACCTGTTTTCATCATAATAAATTTTCACGAATTCAGCGTTTGGAATTACGGAACGTAACTCTTTGTCTTTAGGGTAGCAGTAGATTATTTTGTCAAGTCGGTCTTTGATTGTTGAGTAGAAGTTTTTATCTTCGCATTTTGCATTGAACTTTTCATATAGAAAAGTTTCATTGCTTGGCTCGTTTTTTGACGGGCTTTTTTTATTTTTATCACTCCCGCCGTCATCATCGTTATAAACACGCTTGGTTTCATAGTTTTCCCCTTCATAATAGTTGACGGTTGAAATCTTCTCGTCATCGTAAAAACTTTCGCTAATAATTTCGTTATACGGATAGTTGTATTCGCCGTAATTATAGTAAAGTAACGGTGTAAAATTTTCGCCGTCTACGATAACCGCGGTAAAACCGTCTTTAATATCAGAAACGGAAAACTCTTTTTTAAAGCGAAGGCTTTCGCCGTCCAAAAGATTAACCGTTTTAGTTTTGCATTTTAGGTATGCTAAAAGTTTTGTTTTCACCGAAAAAGTAGTAAAAATTTCCCCGCTAATTACGGTGTGAGAGCCAAAGTTTTCAACTTTTAAAGCGCAGTTAATCCCCAAAAGATTACACTCGCTCGTTCTTTTCATTATTAAAAAGTCTTTCATTTCATATTCCCTTAAAAGATATATTATTTTTAGCGGTTAAAAATAACGATTTATGCAAAATTCAAACTTATTTTGTAAGTTGTGTGCGTTGAAAGAACGTATTTGCGTAAAAAAATTAAAATTTGAAAAAAAGTGTTTACAATTTGCGTAAACTGTGATAGAATGGCTATAAGGACATTTTGCGTTTATATAAATATAAACGTAAATAAATAACGTAAAAAGATATTTTAATGGAGGCATTTTATAATATGAAGTACCAAATTACTAACGAATACACTAAAAACGCTCAAGTTTTAAAATTCGTTGAAGACAGTGCAAACCTTTGTAAGCCTGACAACATCGTTTGGATTACCGGCGATGAAGATCAACTCGAAGGTTTAAGACAAGAAGCCCTTAAGACTGGCGAACTTATCAAACTCAACGAAGAAAAACTTCCCGGTTGCTACCTTCACCGTTCAGACGTTAACGACGTTGCTCGTGTAGAAGGCAGAACCTTTATTTGCTGTGACAAGCAAGAAGATGCAGGCCCCATCAACAACTGGATGGCTCCCGCTGAAGCATACGACAAAGTAGGCAAAATTTTCGATGGTTCTATGAAAGGTAGAACTATGTACGTTATTCCCTATTCAATGGGCGCTGTAGGTTCTACTTTCTCTAAAGTAGGTGTCGAAGTTACCGACTCTATCTACGTTGTAGTTTCTATGAAGATTATGACTAGAATTGGTAAAGCAGTTCTCGACGTATTAGGCGATAGCAACGATTTCGTTCGTGGTCTTCACGCTAAGGCTGACCTTGACCCTGAAAAGAGATACATTCTTCACTTCCCCCAAGATAACACTATTTGGTCTGTTAACTCTGGTTACGGCGGAAACGTTCTTCTTGGTAAAAAGTGCTTTGCACTTCGTATCGCATCTTATCAAGGTAAGAACGAAGGCTGGATGGCTGAACACATGCTTATCGTAGGTATCCAAAACCCTGAAGGCGAAATCAACTATATCACTGCTGCATTCCCCTCGGCTTGCGGTAAGACCAACCTTGCAATGCTTATTCCCCCCGAAGTTTACGCTAAGAAGGGTTATAAAGTATGGTGTGTAGGTGACGATATTGCTTGGCTTAGAGTAGGTAAAGACGGTAGACTTTGGGCTATCAACCCCGAAAACGGTTTCTTCGGCGTTGCTCCTGGTACTAACAAGAAGTCTAACCCGAACGCATTATATTCTACTATGAAGAACACTATCTTCACTAACGTTGCATTAGATCCTGAAACCAACACCGTTTGGTGGGAAGCAATGGAAAAAGACACTGCAGACAAGAAGAAACCTGCTAACCTTATTGACTGGAAGGGTAACCCCTGGACTCCTGAAACCGTTGATAAAGACGGTAAAGAAGTTAAGGCTGCTCACCCCAACAGCCGTTTCACTGCGCCTGCAGTAAACTGCCCCTGCATTTCTTCTGAATTCGAAGCGCCTGAAGGCGTTCCCGTAACTGCAATCGTATTCGGTGGTCGTCGTGCTAAGACTGCTCCGCTCGTATATCAATCAAGAGATTGGAACAGCGGTGTATTCGTAGGTTCTATCATGGCTTCTGAAACTACTGCTGCTGCTACTGGCGCAGTAGGCGTAGTTCGTCGTGACCCGATGGCAATGCGTCCGTTCGTTGGTTACAATATGGCTGATTATTTTGCTCACTGGATTAACATGGGTAAAAAGATTGGCAACCAACCCAAAATCTTCAACGTTAACTGGTTCAGAACTGACGATGAAGGCAACTTCATTTGGCCGGGCTTCGGTGATAACCTTCGCGTTCTTGAATGGATTATCAAGAGATGCAAAGGCGAAGTTAGCGCTAACGAAGTAGCAATCGGTTACGTTCCCAATGCTGAAGACATCAATATTGAAGGTCTTGACATTGACGTTGATACCGTTAAAGAACTTCTCAACGTTGACGTTGAAACTTGGAAAGAAGAAGTTAAGGGCATTAAAGAATTCTACGCTCAATTTGGCGATAGACTTCCCGCTGAACTTGCTAAAGAACTCGATGCTTTAGAAGCACGCCTTTCTAAGTAATAAGCCTCTTTCGTTATAAGAGTAAAGACAAAAAATTCCGCCGTGATTTATTCACGGCGGTTTTTGTTTGAATCGTCAATTCGTTTGCTTAGTTCTTCGTGCCGTCTAATATAGGCAAGGGCAGGCGCGGTTAACGGGCGTTTTGGTTTTTCTTCTTGGGTTTTTTTAGAGTTTGAGTTAGTGGCGTTTATCACGCTTGGCAAAATAGTTTCAATCGTTTTTTTAAGCGGGGATAGTTTTTCAATTATATCAAATAGACCGAATTTTTCCATAATTCCCTTTATTTTTAAAAATCTTGCGCCACTTTTCGCTAAAAAATTATTGATTAATATTTATTTTTAGTATATAATGTTATATGTATAATGTTCTAATGCGTATGCGCGCGTTGTAATTTAGCGTATGCGCGCGTAAAATCAATTATTCCACTTCCTAAAAACTTTAAGTTTAAAGGGGAGTCTAGGGGAGAAAATATGAAGAAACTTTTAGCTTTATTAATTACCGTACTTGCAATGGTATTTTGCTTAACTGCATGTAAAGGCAAGGTGGACGTGCTTTCCAACGTTGGTGGCGAAGTTAAGTCTGGCAACGGCACTTTTGCAGTTGAAAAGGGCGACTATCTTTACTTTGTTAACGGTATTGCAACTGATTACGATAACAACAAGATGGGTGACGTTCAAAAGGGTGCTCTTTACCGCGTAAAGACTACTGATATTGGCGATAAAGATGCTAACGTTGAAGTTGTTATTCCTAAACTCGTTACCACGAGTTCTGCAACTAACGGCTTGTTTATTTATGGGGACACGGTTTATTATGCTTCTCACTATGACGAAAAGGATAAAACGGGTACTATAAGAAGCGACTATACTGATTTTAGAAGTTTTGACCTTACCAATGCTGATTCTGAAAGAATTACTTACGAATCTAACACCGTTAACAAATATCAATTCGTTAAAAACGGAAACAAAGTTTATCTCGTTTACGAATACTCGGTTACTGAAAGTAGCGTTCAAAAGAACAAAGTTAAAATAGTTGACGCATCAAGCGGTGATGAAGTTTACACGATTGAAGGTTATTCGAGCCTTATGCTTGCGGACGATTTTTCGGCTAAAATCTTCTATGCAAAAACTGCTCACTCTGACCAATACGATGAAGACGAAGCGTTCTCTGAAATTTATTGCTACACCGTAGGTAACACTTCCGCTGATTTAGTATTTAGCGGTTGCGGTCACAACGATATTAATAGTGACAATAGAACCGATAAAGATTATTCGGATAAAATCATCAACACTTATACCGACTTCTCAGGCGCAACTTTCACTCTCGTTAAGAACACTGGTAAAATCTTAGTATTTAAGATGGCAAGCGTTGATACGTCTTCTGCTACCGTATACTACGGCATCAACGTTGAAGATGGTTTAACCGTTGATAAACTCGTTGAACTTGGAACTTCTAACACTTATACCGATACCGCTTTAGTAACCACTTCTTACTACAAGTCTTTAACTGAAATTTATTACGTTGAAAATTCAACTTACTTAAAAGGTCTTGTTAAGTTTGACTATACTAAACTTGACGATGCTGACTTAAAGCGTGGCAGAACGCTCGTATGTGACGAAGTTGCTGATTGCAATATTGCAACCGTCGTTGGTGACGATATGTACCTTTGCGGTAACAGCGGTACTTATTACAAGGTTGACCTTACCGCTACTGAAGCAAGCGCTAAGAAAATTAACGCAATTAAGGCTAAGGGTGTAACCGAATGGTTCGTTCCGAGAGTTGTTGGCGATAAGTTCATTTGCGTTTATAGTGACGATATTTACAAAAACTACTTATACGCAATCGACATGGCTGAAATCGACAACGAAACTGAAGACGAAGACGGAAAGACCGCTTACGAAAAATACCTTGAAGATTTAGCAACTTTAGATAGAGATAAAATCGAAGCTCTCAACGGAACGATAGTTGGCAAGATGACTGAAGGCGATGCTGATGCATACAAAACGGCTCTTGACAAAGACTATCCTGAAAAAGAAACTGAAAGCGAATAATTAACGATAAATAAGTCCGCCGATGGATATAAACGGCGGACTTTTTAAGGGGAATAAACCTTTTATGAGAATACTTTCTTACGATATCGAAAGCACGACTGGCAGTCATAGTGACGGCAGTATGTGCACGTTCGGTTACTGCATAGCAGACGAAAAATTTAATATAATCGAGCAAAGAGATATCGTAATGCGCCCACGCGGGAAAAGGTACGAATCTCGAATAAAATTGCATTACGACAAGGCGTTTATAAAGGCTCAAAACCCTTTTCCCGATTACTATGAAGAGATTAAAAAACTCTTTCAGGAAAGCGACCTTATAATCGGGTTTTCCGTTTCTAACGACGTTGACTTTTTAAATAACGCGTGCGACGTTTACGGGCTTGATAAAATCGAGTATGAGTTTTTAGATATTCAACTTTTACATAAGACTGTTGAAAATAGGCAAAATGCGTGTGGGCTTGAAAGCGTTGCAAGTGAAATGGGTATAGAATACCTTGCTCATCGTAGCGATGAAGACGCGCGCGTTACGCTGTTACTACTTAAAAGCATAACCGAAAAACTTGGTATGGGGATAGGTGAAGTTTTAAAAAAGTACCACATAACCCAAGGTATAAACAACGAACTTGAAACCACGCCTTGTACCAACGGGGTTTACACGAAAAAGGAACTTAACCACCTTATAAACGTGTTTATTGAGAAAAATTATAGGCATAATCGTAGGTACAAGGGTGGTCTTTCTTACAAATCTTTCGCCTTTTCCGAAGAGATAAAGTTTGGTGATATAGACCTATATAGGCGTTCAATGAAACGCATATACGAGCTTAACGGAAGGGTTGGTCAAATAGAAAACTGCAACCATTTCGTATCAGTTAACGGCACTTTAACTGATAAGGAAAAAAGGGCAATCGCTCTTAGAAACGAAGGTAGAAAGAGAATAACTCCAATAACCTTTGAAGAGTTTTTAAAAATGGCAGGCGAACTTCCCGTTCTTGATTTTTGCACGGATGAAGAAATCATAAAAGAACATCGCCGTGAACAGAGGAAAAAGAGACTTGAAAAGAGAGCGGAGTATTTAAAACAAAAATCAAAAAAGACGCTATAAACGGCGCAATACTGCGTTTCTGCTTCGTGTTTTGACTTCAATGACCAAAAGGTCTATTTCATCCAAAACACTTCGCGAGCCTTGCCAAACTTGTTTCTATCGTCTTTATCTTATAAAATAGTCAATCGTCATGCTTTCAAACCAGCATAGGCAAGTTAAACAAGGAGGGATATGATAAAAACTTCTATTAGATTTTTTGATAACGTTCCCGTTCGTTCCGTTTGGGACGAAGAAACTTCGCGTTGGTGGTTGTGCGCCGTTGATATCGTTGAAGCCCTTTCGTTAAGTTCTTCACCACGTAAATATTGGAACACGTTAAAAAGTAGAAATCTTCAGTTGTCCTCAATTTGTAGACAACTGAAATTGACGGCTAAAGACGGAAAGAAATATTTGACTGACGTTATTGATGATAACGGATTGAATTTGCTTATAGCAATTCTTCCGAGCAAAAAGTCAGGCGTTTTCTTAAAATGGGTAAAAACGAAAGGCACTTCTATTGATGAGCAAAGCAAAAATAAAGCGTATGAAATGTTTGAAAGTGGAATTATAAACGACGTTGAAGTTGGAACGATAAACGGCTTACAACAAATTCACTCATATCTTTTTGGTGGATTATACGATTTTGCTGGGCAAATTAGAAAGTTGAATATTTCTAAAGGCGGTTTCGTTTTTGCAAGCGTTGGATATTTAGATCAAACGCTTATAAAGATTGAAAAAATGCCTGAAACTTCGGTTGAAGAAATAGTTAAAAAATACGTTGAAATGAACGTTGCCCATCCTTTTATGGAAGGAAACGGCAGAACGACGAGAATTTGGTTAGACTTAATTTTCAAGAAAAACCTTTCAAAATGCGTTGACTGGAGCAAGATAGATAAAACGGAATATTTAAATGCAATGAAATTAAGCGTCGTTGATTACAGTGATATTTTATTCCTTATTAAAAACGCTTTAACCGACAAAATAGACGATAGAGAAATCTTTATGAAAGGTATTGATTATTCGTACTATTACGAAGAAAATTAAATATCCTAACGCTTTTACGAAAGATATAAAAATTAATTTTATAAACATATTTATCAAAGTTATGTACGGTGTTAGATTGTTCGGCAGATGATAATTTAAATATTAAGTGATAAATACCCACGGCGCAATACTGCGTTTACTGCAAAGGTGTTGCGACCTTCACAACCAACAAGGTTAGTTCAGTCCGCAAACCTTGGCGAGCCTTGCCTAACTTGTTTCTAACGTCTTTTTTTGTTGTTTACAATTAGCGTTTGTAAAGCCCTAACAAATAAAAAATCTCAAAGTAACCTAACTTTGAGATTTTTTAATATTCTTTTCTTCCAAGCAAATAATCAACTGAAACGTTAAAATAATCTGCTAATTTGTTAAGATTAGGAGCGGTTGGCTCACTTTGGTCAGTTTCCCAATAGCAAACGACTGACGCACTAACTTGCAATTCTTTAGCAAGCGTTGCTTGACTTATTCCTTTTTCTTTTCTTAATTCAACTAATCTTTCAGCAAATATTTTCATATCCACATTATACTCAATAAATTTAATATTATTATTGACGCTCAATAAATTGAGTGGTATAATGTTGATAATAAGTTGGTCGATTGTGTAATAATGTCAGTTTGTTGTATTATAGGGCATAGGGAAATTGCTCTTACTCAAAAATTAAAAGAAAACGTTTGCTTGATAGTTCGCAATTTGATTGAAAATGGCGTTGATACGTTTTTATTCGGAAGTCGAAGTGAGTTTAATAAATTGTGTTACGATATTGTTACTGAATTAAAAAGGGAGTTTGTTAGTATTGAGCGAGTTTTCGTTAGGGCGGAATATCCTATAATTGACGAGTGGTATTACGAATATTTAACAAAGTTTTATGAAGATAGTTATTATTACGATAAAGATTTTAAAAATGGTAGATT
This sequence comes from Christensenellaceae bacterium, assembly GCA_045637965.1. Taxonomy (GTDB): domain Bacteria; phylum Bacillota; class Clostridia; order Christensenellales; family Borkfalkiaceae; genus HGM11412. The sequence continues at coordinate 139,318 of JAZUAK010000007.1, forward strand.
AAGTTATATAAAAAGAAACGAGCATTTAATTGACTGCTCGGACTGTTGTTTATTTTATTATAATGAAAACTACGTGCCGAAAACCAAAACTAAAAGCGGAACGAGTTTAGCGTATGAATACGCTTTAAAAAAGAAAAAAGTTATACACAATTTATTTATAGAAAATTAAAAATCAACAGCGCAATACGGTGGTATTGCATATAACTCGCCGACAGGCGAATATAACGCAAAATGCATTTTGCATATAACTTTTTACACAGTAAAAAATGAAACTAAAAAGACGGCTTGTGCCGTCTTTTTTCATTATAATATGTCAACGCCTAAGCGTTTTGCTTCTTCTTCCATGCCGTCAGGCCATAACGAAACTTGAACTTCGCCAATGTGCGCCTTTTGAAGTAAATATAAGCAAAGCCTTGATTGACCAATACCACCGCCAATAGTTAAGGGGAGTTCACCCGATAAAATTTGCTTGTGATAATCAAAGTTGAGCCTTTCTTCCTTGCCTTGAGCCTTAATTTGAGATACGAGTGATTTTTCGTCAACCCTTATTCCCATGCTTGAAATTTCAAGCGGAGCGTCTAAAACTTCGTTGTAGAATAAGATGTCGCCGTTTAAGGACCAGTCGTCGTAGTCGGGTGCTCTACTGTCGTGCGGTTCGCCACTTAAAAGTTTTGAGCCGATTCCCATTAAGAATACCGTGCCGTACTTCTTGGTAAGTTCGTATTCTCTTTGCTTTCCGCTTAAAGTAGGATATAACGCTTCTGCTTCTAAAGTGGTTATAAACTTAACTTTACGATTAACGTTTAAGGTTAAAAAGTTAAATTCTTTTTTAGCCATTTCGGAAACGTCGGCAATCGCATCAACTATCGTTTGAACTACTTCTTGAAGGTAGTTAACCGTCCTATCAGCCCTGTTTATAACTTTTTCCCAGTCCCATTGGTCAACGTAGATAGAGTGAATATTATCAACGCTATCGTCACGGCGAATGGCGTTCATATCGGTATATAAACCAGTTCCGTGAGTGAACCCGTATTTTTTAAGAGCGGTTCTTTTCCACTTAGCAAGGCTATGAACGATTTCAGCGTCACGGCCAAGTTCTTTTATATCAAACCTAACGGCTCTTTCAACGCCACTAAGGTCGTCGTTAAGCCCAGTGTTAGAGAAAACTAAAATGGGAGCGGAAACTCTCGTAAGGTTGAGTTTTTCAGAGAAAACTCTTTCAAAATTGTCTTTAACAAACTTGATTGCTTTTTGGTTGGTTATTAAATCGCAGTTGGGTTTGTATCCTTCAGGAATTTGTAAACTTTTCATATTATCTCACATTTAAAGGTGGTTTTAGTGTAGTGCTTCTCACCTTTTTTAAGTATTGCCGTAGGGAATTCTTTGCGGTTAATCGCATCGGGGTAAGTTTGTGTTTCCAAACAGTAACTATCAAGCGTTTTATAAACTATTCCGCCTTTGCCAATCCTTTCACTCATAGCGCCTGCGTAAAGTTGAATTGCAGGGCGGTCGGTCAAAACGGTTAGTTTAACTTTGCTCGTATCAGAATAAGCGATTGCAACGGGTTTAAACTTATTATCGTTACTCAAACAATAGTTAACGTCGTAGCAACCAACCTTTCCGTTATCCGTTTTTATCTTTTTAAACTCGGTAAAATCGTAAGGCGTGTTTTTTACGGCAAGTAAATTGCCCGTCGGAATTAAATTTTTATCAACTTCGGTTATATATTCGCTCAAAATCTGCAAATAGTTTTCGTGCGCTAAACCGCTACCTGCCCCGTCAAGATTAAAGTAAGAGTGGTTGGTAAAGTTGCAAACGGTATCTTGGTCGCATTCGGCAAAGTATTCTATATCAAGCGTGCTACCGGTTAAAGTAAACTTAACCTTAGCGGTCATATTACCAGGGAAACCTTCTTCGCCGTCTTTAGAAAAAATCTTTAAAACGATATAGTTTTCGCCCATTTCGTCTTCTTGCCAAACTCTGTGCGAAAAGCCAACGTTTCCGCCGTGAAGATTATTCTTGCCGTTGTTTTTATTAAGAACGTAAGTTTTGCCGTTAAGGGTAAACTTGCCGTCGTTAATACGATTGCTGTTTCTGCCCACCGTTGCGCCGATATAGTTGCCTAAGTTTTCGTAAGACGATACTTCATCGTAGCCAAGCACGATATCAACGTTGCCGTTTATTGACGGAACGGATAACGCCGTAAGCGTTGCGCCGAAAGTTATCACGCTCGCGCTTGAAGAATCGGACGAGATAGTAAATTTATAAACGGGTTCGCCGTTCTTTGTCATTCCGAATAAAGTTTTATTAACCATAAAAATTACCTTTGGAATTAACTTTGAGTATTAGCAATATAATTAACTATGTTAATTTTAACAACTTTGTTGATTTTAGTCAAGCGTGGAAAGGGGTATTTATGGGTTTTAGAGAAAGTATCAACGGATTTTTAAGGCTTTGCAATCTCGGGGACTCGCCGTACCGAATAACGATGCTCGGAAATTCGGCGGTTTATATCGAAGGCGTTTTGAAGATTTTAGACGTAGCGCCGTGCAAAATTATGCTTTTAGTTAAGAGCAAAAAACTTATTTTATCTGGCGAGAACTTAACGCTTAGTTCGTTCGTGGAAAAAGACGTAGTGGTTAGTGGAAAGGTGGATAAAATAGAATGGCAAGACTAAGAAGAGGATATTTAAGAATAACTTATCTCGTGCAAGGCAAAAATATAAGGTGTTTGCCAAGTTTCCTTCATTTTCGCAACGTAAGCGTCTTGGAATTTAAAATAAAAAGCGATAGCGAATGCGAGTTGACTATTGACTTTAAAGATAGATATATTTTTTTTGCTATTTGCAAAAATATGTGTTATAATAAAAAAGTAACGAGATACAAGGGGATGTTATCCCCTTTTGCAAGGTTTTTCGTTAAAGCAGGCGTATGTTTGGGCGTTATTTCGTTTACTATGCTATCTTGGGTTTTAAACGGAATAGTGCTTGATATAAAAGTTGAAGGTAGCGCAAAGTGTTTTGAAAGGGAAACGCTAAGTTTAGTTAGCGTTTGCGGAATTAAAAAATATTCTTCTTTTAAAAACGTTGATTACGTCGCATTAGAAAGCGCCATACTTTCAAACAATGAAAAAATCTCTTTCGTTTCGGTATATAAGCGCGGTAATTCTCTCGTTATAAACGCCGAACTTTCAAATAGTCCTAACGAGCCCCTTGCAAAACACGATGGGGACTTGGTGTCGAGTGTGGATGGTGTTATTGAAGAAATTTCCGTTCTTCGCGGAACGGCTTTAGTAACGCTTGGGCAAGAAGTTAAAAAGGGCGATATTTTAGTTGGCGCTTACCTTACCGATAAGGATGGGGAAGTTTATAAAAGTTTTACCGTTGCAAGAGTTAAAATACTTGAAACTTTAACCTTTGAATACCAATGCGCCAATCTTAGTGAAAGTGCGATTGAACTTTATTACGCTATTTCTAAATTTAAAGTTAGCGAGTTGGAAATTTACGAAAAAAGCCACGAAATTATTGACGATAAAATCGTGATTACCTTAGTGGTGAGGCACGTTTTATATGGGGGAAGCAGTTGAAAAATTACATGGTTGAAATAAAAACGGGAAATAAATTAGCCGATTTTTTAGGCGTGTTTGACGAGAACTTGAACGTTTTGAGTAAAGAACTCGGCGTTATCGCGTTCGTTGAAGACGGGTTTATTAAAGTTACCGGCGAAAAGGCAAGCGTTGATTTTGCAAAGACGGTTATTGAAAAACTTTTAGACGTCGTTAACGTTTCCGAACCGCTTGATAAGGCGCGTATTTTATACTGTATCGAAATGGCGCGCGACGGAAATCTCGACGGGATTGAGAAAACTTTTAGCGGGGTTGTTGCGGTAACTTCAAGAGGTAAACAGATTAAGCCTAAAACGGTAGGTCAAAAAAAGTACGTTGACGCTATTAAGAAAAACACGATAGTATTCGGCGTTGGCCCTGCGGGAACGGGCAAGACTTATCTTGCCGTATGTATGGCGGCGGTTGCGTACAAGCAAAAACTTACCGAAAAGATAATATTAACCCGCCCAGCCGTTGAAGCGGGCGAAAAACTCGGGTTCTTGCCTGGCGATTTGCAAAACAAAGTTGACCCGTATTTAAGGCCGTTATACGATGCGCTCGGCGAAATGTTTGGGCTTGAAACTTACCAAAAGTTAATTGAGAAAGGCGTTATTGAAATCGCACCGCTTGCATATATGCGCGGAAGAACGCTTAGTAATAGTTACGTTATTTTGGACGAAGCGCAAAACACCACCAAAGAGCAAATGAAAATGTTCTTAACAAGGCTTGGTGAAAATAGTAAAATGTTAATCACGGGTGACGTTACTCAAATTGACCTTCCGCAAGGCAAGGAAAGCGGTCTTATAAACGCCACCAAGATTTTGAAAAATATCGAAGGGATAGAAATCGTTCAACTTACGCATAAAGACGTGGTTCGTAATCCGCTCGTTACCGAAATCGTTAAGGCGTACACTAAACACGAAGAAAAATCTCAAGGGGACAAGAAAAATGAGAGCAATTGATAAAAACGTAAAATTAACGCGAAAAGAACTTTTCAAACTCGCGATGGTATTTTTTGTTAACACGCTCGTGCTAATAGGCGTAATGTGCGTATTTCTTTTAGCCAATTGTGGCGGAATGAAGCACTTTTTAGACTACGTTCAAGCGGAATCGGCAAGAGTATCGTTCGTGTTCTTCTCGGTATTCGTTATGGCTGTGGTAACGTATCTTTACCTTTTAAACCAAAATAAAGAAATAGCGAAAAAGCCTAAAAATGCAACGATGATTTTCGGCGCAATCACTTTGTCGCTTATAGTTTCGTACTTATTTGGCGGAATAAGCGTATATCTTCGCCCCGTAGCGTTATGCGCTTTACTCGTTCTTATTTTGGTGGACAAGCGTACGGCGGTATTTATTAACTGCGTATACGCGATTATAATGCTTCTTACCGATATTTTGTGCGTTTCGTTTGACGGAAACGGCAATTACGTTTTAATCTCGTTAATTTTATGCTTTGCGGTTGGAATGTTCTCAGTATTCCTTATCGATGGCGAAGGTTCTCGTGGTAAAGTTTTAGTTATGGGTTTATTGATATCTTTGCCCGTTACGATAGCGGCGTGCTTAGTAGAGTTTACCACGGAAGTTGATAAAATGGTGATGCCTGCTCTTTACGGGCTTGCAAGCGGACTTCTTGCAACGGGGCTTATGACGATAACGTTACCTATTTTTGAAGTAATCTACGGCGCGCTTACTAATTTTAGGCTTACCGAACTTACTGACCACAAGTCAAAACTTATCAAAGAACTTTCACTTTCCGCGCCTGGAACGTTTAGCCACACCATTATCGTTGCAATGCTTGCCGAAGCGTGTGGAAACGCCATAGGCGAAAACCCTTTACTCGTGCGTGCGTGCGCGTACTATCACGATATGGGTAAACTTAAAAACCCCGAAATGTTCACGGAAAATCAAACGGGTAAAAACCCCCACGACGCGCTCTCGCCCGAACTTTCAACGGATATTATCCGTTCTCACGCAAAAGACGGTGCTGAACTTATAAGAAAGCGCAGGCTTCCCGAAGCGTTTGCCGCCGCTGCAGAACAGCACCACGGAACTATGCCTATAACTTTCTTCTACGTTAAGGCAAGTAAGTTTACCGATGGCAAACTTGCGCTTGAAAACTTTAGTTATTACGGGCCCAAGCCCCAAAACAAGATTACCGCTATCATTATGATATGTGACGCGTGCGAAGCAAAAGTTAGAACGATTAACAATCGCACTCACGAAAACGTTGATAAAGCGGTTAAAGAAATTATCGAAGAGAGAATGGATTTAGACCAATTCAACGAATGCGATATTACATTCCAAGAACTCGACGTTATTAGAAACACTATAACCAACACTTTATCGGGCGTATACCACGATAGAGTTAAATATCCCAAACTCAAATCAGGGGGAAGAAGATAGTGGCAAAAATCACTATATCAAGTAGCGGAAAACTTCCCTTTGATGCGAGCGCTGTGGCAAACGCCGTTTATAGCGTTTTAAATCAAACGGGCGGTTTATTAGTTGAAATAAATACCGCTTCTGAAGAGTTTATTAAGGAACTTAATAATTCAACGCGTGGAATTGATAGGGTTACGGACGTTTTGTCCTATCCTTCGCTTGACGGAATACGCTATAAAAACGTAACCGCTAAAGATTTTCCTTTAGACGTTGTGGGTAGCGGTAAAAGGGTATTTTTAGGAAGTATTGTAATATGCGAAAAGCGCGCTAAAGAACAGGCTGAAGAGTACGGTCATTCTTTAGAGCGTGAACTTTGTTATTTGTGCGCTCACGGGCTACTTCACTTGTTCGGCTACGACCATATTGAAGAAAAGGACGATATTGAGATGAGAGCGCTTGCAGATAAAGTAATGGAAATTTTAAAACTTACAAGGTGATTATGAAAAGTGGCACGGTAGCAGTTGTCGGCAGAGCGAACGCTGGCAAATCAACGCTTATAAACGTAATAGTAGGGGAAAAGGTAGCAATCGTTTCGCCCAAGCCCCAAACGACGAGGGATAGAATTCTCGGCGTACTTACAACCGATAATTATCAAATCGTTTTTGAAGACACGCCCGGGTTTTACAAGTCCAAAACCGAACTTAATAAAAAGATGCAAAAGACGGCTCGCAAAGCCGTTTCCGACGTGGACGTCGTTCTATTCGTTCTCGACGGGCACGACGGGGTTCGTGACGACGACTTGACCTTGCTTTCATCCTGCGTGCAAAAGGATATTCCCTTAATCGTTGCGATGAGCAAGATTGACATTATGCCCAAGGATAATATTCCCGAAAACCTTGTTAAAATATCAAGTGTTGAAGGCATATCGGAAATAATTCCAGTATCAGCAAGAAAGAATAGAAACGTTCACGAACTTATAGAAACGGTGCTTAAATATCTTCCAAGCCAAGATAAAATCTTTGAAGAAGACGTAGTATCCGATAAGTCTTCAAAGTTTATGGTATCCGAAATTTTAAGAGAGAAAATTCTTCTTAAACTGGATAAAGAAATTCCGCACGGCGTAGCGGTAACGGTTAATCTTTTTGAGAAAAAGCATAGCGGAACTTACGAGATAAGTTTGGATATAATTTGCGAAAAACAGAACCATAAGGCGATTATCATAGGTAAACAAGGCGCTATGATTAAAGAAATTAGCGCGTATGCCCGCCAAGATATGGAAAAGTTTTTAGGTGCTAAAGTGTTCTTAACAACTTACGTTAAAGTTAAAGAAAATTGGCGTGATAGGAAAGAACTTATTACGGAGTTTGGTTATACCGATGAGAGCAAGGCGTAAAAAACATTTAGACGAAAGGGCGGACGTCGTTCGTGATATTTTGCTCGTTCAAAAAACGACTGAAGTTTTAGGGCTTCCTGAATCTTTGCGTTACGATATTAAAACGGCAAACGACCTATTTGGTAACGATAATCCTATCGAACTTGAAATCGGCTCGGGTAAAGGAAAGTTCATCGTTGAACTTGCAAAGAAAAATCCAAGCGTCAATTATTTAGGCGTTGAAATTCAGTTAAACGTTTTAATCACTTGCGTTGAAAAGGTTAGAGAGTTAAATCTTAAAAACGTTAAACTTTTTAACTGCGGAGCGGAGATTTTAAACTACGAACTGCCCGAAAAATCAATAGACAAAATTTATCTTAACTTTTCTTGCCCGTACCCTAAAAAACAATATGCAAACCACCGTTTAACGTACTGGTCGTTCCTTGAAATTTACAAGTATTTACTGAAAGACGGAGCGGAAATTCACTTTAAAACGGATAACGACGATTTCTTTGAGTTTTCCGTAAATTCCTTTTTAGAAAACGGATTTGAAATTACCTACCTAACGCGTGACCTTCACGCCGAAAACCCAACCGATAACGTTATGACTGAATACGAAACTAAGTTCGTATCTCTTGGAAAAAACATTAATAAACTTATAGCAAAGGTGAAATTATGATTAGTAAAATTATCAATTTATACGAATATTTCGGTTTAGAAAAACCCGAAAATGCGGAAGGCGATCTTCAAGTTTTAATTCCCGATAAACATCCGTCGCAATACTATAACTGCGCGCGCCCCGCCGTTTTAATTTTACCGGGTGGCGGTTACGAATACACGAGTGGTAGAGAAGCCGAACCCGTTGCGTTTAAGTTTTTAGCGCAAGGCTATTCGGCGTTTGTTCTTAGGTATTCTTGCGCCCCTGCGAAATATCCGCAAGCGTTTATCGAAGCGTGTTTAGCGATGGTTTATATCCGTGAAAACGCTAAAGAATACGATATTATCTCCGATAAAGTTTTATCGATAGGTTTTTCGGCGGGCGGGCATCTTTGCGGTTGCTTAGCAACTTTGACTGGCGAAAGCGTTCTTGATTTTTTAGGCGACAAAAAGCCCCTTGCAAGACCTAACGCTTGCGCGCTTATGTACCCCGTTATAACTTCAGGCGTTAAATCTCACGGCGGTAGCATAAATAACGTTAGCGGTGGCGACGAAAAACTCAAAGAGTTTTTATCTCTTGAGAAAAGAGTTACCAAAGAGTCCGTTCCCGCTTACATTTTCGCAACTAATATGGACGCTTGCGTTCCAAGTAAAAACGCTCTTTTAATGGCTTGCGCTTACGAAGAGAACGGAGTTCCTTTTACCTTACATATCTTAGAAAAAGGTCATCACGGCTTATCCGTTAACGACTTAACGAGCGATGCGCCCGAAACTTTGGAAGAAAGATTACTAACGTCCCCCGTTAACTATAACGATTGGATGGGTCAATTATTCACTTGGCTTGAAGAAAGAGATTTTAAAATCGTTTCAACTTCAAAAAAATAAAGTGACTTTGTCACTTTGGGGTTGGGGCTGTGGACGTGGCGGAACTGGCAGACGCTCAGGTCTCAGAAGCCTGTGGTTACCCGTGTGAGTTCAAATCTCATCGTCCGCACCAAAAAAGCCTTTTTTGTTCGCAAACAAAAGAGGCTTTTTTGAGTGATGCGTTCCGTGTGGAACGTGAGGCGCACTACGTGCACAAGGTAGACTTTGTCCGTGATGCAAACCTATGGTTTGTAAGTTGAACGCATTGCATCACTAATCTCAGCACTGCTGCATCACTATTCACATATTTACAAATGTGTCTTAATTGTGGTATAATAATAAAAAAAGAGGTGCACGTTATGTCAGAATCTAAATTGAGAGAACTTTCTATGGAGTTTTCTGTTGAGATTATTGAGTTGGTAAAGCATTTGAAGCTTATCAAAGAATCTATTATATCTAATCAAATTGGCAGAAGTGGTACGTCCATTGGAGCTAACGTTCACGAGGCACAGTATGCACAAGGTAAGAAAGATTTTATTTCTAAACTTGAAATTGCGCTTAAAGAAGCAAGCGAAACGGGTTATTGGTTGGAACTTTTGTATAGAACAAAATATATTGACGAGAAAACCTTTAAAACACTTTCTTCTAAGTGTAAATCTTTGAGAGCAATATTGGTTGCTTCTTGTTGTACTGCAAAGGAGAATAAAAATAATAAGTAGAGGAATAATAAATCTCATTGTACAAACTTCTAAAAGCCTTTTTTGTTCGCAAACAAAAGAGGCTTTTTTGAGTGATGCGTTCCGTGCATATCATCAACCACAAAGTTGTATCTCATCGCCGTAATTTCCGCCAAAACATAATATTTTAATATTATTTATCCTTTACCTATTGACAAAATCGCCGATTTAGAGTATAATATTTGTACAATATGTGAGTGATTTTTTACAACTCACGAAAGGAGAATTATCAAATGGCTAAATTAAGAGACAGACTTTGGCTTTGGGGCCACCCTGAAGGAAGATACAACAATGAATTCGGCAATCACAAAGCGTCACGCATGACGCCTATGGAATGTTGCGCGTATATGGGAATTGATAGAACGTTTATGGTTCCCGTTCAAGTTAACGTTGATCGCCGTCAATATAACAAATCGTTCAAACCCTTAAAAGAAGTTGGTTGGGAATGTTACGATGCAGGTAGCGATCCGTCGGTTGTTGATCCGCTTATAAAGGAAGCAGGCGAGTTTAAAAATATTACGAGAGTTGTATTTGATGATTTCCATCGTTACGGTTCGTTCGTAAAAATGCCCGTTGAAAACCTTTGGAAAGTTCACGATAAACTTCATAACAACGGAATAAAATCTCTTGATATGTGGATGGTATTATACACTCACGAATTTGGCGAAATTATCAACGACTATCCCCAATATAACGAAGCGTTTAAGCCCTACATTGAACCCTTTGACGGTGTTATTATGTGGACTTGGTGCGAAGATAAGGGCGTACCCGTAATTCGTCAAAAGTGGGAAGAATTTAAAGCAATCACACCCAAGCAAAGAAGAATGTTTGGTTGCTATCTTTGGAACTTTGGTGACGAAAAGGAAGCAACCGGTCAAGCCGTTGAATGGCAACTTGATTTCTATTTAGAACAAATCAAGAAAGGCGAAGCCGAAGGTATCGTTCTTCACACCAACACCATGGCTGACCTTGATTACGAATCCTATGACGTTGCTCTTGCTTGGTTAGAAAAGCACTACGACGATGAGGTTCCCGAAATTTAATTTAATCCGTTATTTCGGGCGTTATACTGCGTTACTGCAAAGCCAATAGACTTCGATGACCACCAAGGTCAATCTCAGCCTATCGTCTTTGCGAGCCTTGTCTAACACCCAAACTAACGCCTTAAATTTAATCCCTTATAAACTGCGTTATGCATTGTTTCTGTCAATCCGTTGCACTAACAATGACCAAAAGGTCTATTGTTACCGCCCCCGTCTTGCCGAGCCTTGCCTAACTTGTTTCAAAGGTCTTAAATAATCGATTATAAAAGGCTTAGTTTTAGCCTACTTGTGCTTGCAACTAACGGCTTAAAACAGTTTAAATAAACTTAAAATAAAAAACAACCAAAACCCAACGTGTAGTTGGAAATCATCGCGCAAGCGACTTAATCACGAAAGTGATATAACCCGCTATAAGCGGATATAATTTAATTTTTATAAAGGTAATAATATGAAAAAAACTGTTGAAAGCGTTACTAAAACGCTTAATGAAAATGAACTTGGCGTAGTTACTACGCACGAACACGTTTTGCTTGACCTTACCGCTTTTTATCAAGCGCTTCCCGTTGACGGGATTGAAGACCCTGCAACCCAAAAGGTTGAAATGTGGAACTTAGGTATTCTTAGCCGTGACTGTTACGCGCTTAAAGACAACCTTTTATTAGATAACGAACAAGTTGCCGTTGACGAACTTAATTTCTTTAAGAAAGCAGGTGGTAACACCGTGGTTGACGCATCGCTTGACGGTATTGGTAGAGACCCCGAAGCGCTCGTTAGAATTTCTAAAGAAACGGGGCTTAATATCATTATGGGTACGGGTTTCTACGTTGGCGAAACTCACCCAAAAGCACTCGACGATATGACTGATGAAGAAATCGGTGAACTTATGGTTAAAGAATTAACCGAAGGTGTAAACGGCGTTAAAGCAGGTTACATTGGCGAAATCGGCATTAGCGAAATTTTTGACGATAAAGAAAGAAGAGTTCTCCGCGCCGCAGCCCACGCTCAAAAGAAAACGGGCGTTGCAATCAACGTTCACATCAATCCGTGGACGACTAACGGTTTAGAAGCGGTTGATATTTTATTATCGAAAGGCGTTTCCCCCGAAAAGATTTGCGTTTCTCATATCGACGTTGAAAATCGTGAAGAATATATCTACGCGTTGCTTAAAAAAGGCGTTTACGTGGAGTTTGATAACTTTGGTAAAGAATACTACATCAAAAGAGAAGTTAGAAACTCTGGTTACGGTTTATTCGTTCACGATACCGACCGCGTTAAACTTTTAAAGAAAATGATTGACGACGGGTATCTCACGCAAATACTTTTATCTTGTGACGTATGCCTTAAAAACCTTCTTCACAAGTACGGTGGTTGGGGTTACGACCATCTCTTAACCAACGTCGTTCCTATGATGGAAGACGAAGGTATCAGCAAAGAACAAATCGACACTATGCTTATCGAAAACCCGAAAGCGTGGTTATTACACTAAAATTATAAGGAGAAATTAAAAATGTTAAACATCCCATCAATTCCATTATCCGAATATAAAGAAAGAGTAAAGAAAGTTCAAGCCACTATGAAAAAGGAAGGATACGATATTATCCTTGCTTATGGTAACGAAGCAGAACCGCAATTCGTAAGGTATTTTTCGGCTTATTGGCCGTCTTTTGAAACTGCGGGCGTTATTATCGCTCAAGAAGGCGACCCCATGCTTTTAATCGGACCTGAAAGTTTCACCTACGCTAGCGACCGTTCTAAGATTGACGAAATTAGAAGACTTAAAGCGTTTAGAGAATCTTCTGAACCCGAATATCCCGGCCACAAACTCGATACTTTCAACACGGTTATCACTGAACTTTTAGGCGATAAACCCGTTAAGCGTTTAGGCGTTGCAGGTCTTCCCCTTATGACTATCGGCGTTTACGAAGCGCTCGCTGAAAGTTTAAAAGTTTACGGAGATATCAAAATTGAAAAGGCGGACTACGTTGTTAACGATATCCGTATGAACAAAACTGAAAACGAACTTAAATGTATGCGTGCCGCTGCTGAAATTACTAAAAAGACGTTTGATTACGTTTTAGAAAACATTAAAGTTGGTATGACCGAGCAACAAGTTGCGGGTTTAGCGCTTGGTAAAATGCACGAACTTGGCGCTGAAAGAGAAAGTTATCCTCTTTGGGTTCTTACCGGCAAGGGTTCTAACCAAGCAATCTCTCGCCCGAGAAACAAAGTTATTGAAAAAGGCGATATGACTTTTCTTCAAATTGGCGCAAGGGTAGACGGTTACGCATCGAGTATCGGTCGTCCCGTAGTATTTGGTAAAGCAACTAAAGAACAAAAAGAACTTATCGAAGTAGGTTACAAGGCTCAAGCGGACGTTATTTCGATGCTTAGAGCGGGCGTACCCGCGTGCGAAGTTGCAAAATTCCACGTTAAAAACGTAACCGAGATGGGTTACGGCGATTGGCTCTTATACGGACCTTGCCACGGCAACGGAACGATGGAAGGCGAAGCGCCTTGGATTGAAACGAACTCTGATTATCTTTTAGAAGAAAACATGAGTTTCTGCGTAGATATTTTCCTTGGTTCTAAAGAAAAGGAAATCGGTTTGAGAATGGAAGACGTTGTCGTTATCACTAAAGACGGCGTTGAGAATTTAACTAACTATCCCCGCGAACTCTTTGAAATCGACTGCTAAGTCGCTATTTGCATCGTCTATCTTCGTTTACTGTTAAGGTATTGCGACCTTCACAACCAACAAGGTTAGTTCAGTCCGCAAACCTTATCGAGCCTTGATATACTCGCAACTAACACCTTAGTTGCTAAGTCGTTATTTACGGCGCAATACTGCGTTACTGCTTAGCCTATAGACTTCGATGACCACCAAGGTCAATCTCAGCCTATCGTCTTCGCGAGCCTTGTCTTGCTTGTAACTAACGCCTTAGTTGAGGTTAAAATAACTAGTTATAAATCAAACCAAATCAATATAAACAAAAAACCGCGAAAATTTTCGCCGTTTTTTTATGCAATAACTAATCATATATTTGCCAAAACTCAAAATCTATGGTAAAATAATTGCATATTTTTAAATTTCATTTAAAGGAGTTATTAAATTATGAAAAAATTCATCACCTTCTTGATGACCGCAGTAATGGCTCTTGGTATCGTTGCTATGGCTGGTTGCGGTGGTAAAACTAACATTACCATTTATACTGGTGGCACTGGTGGTACTTATTACGCTTTCACTAATGGTTTACAAACTCAACTTGCTAAGAAAACCGATTATACTTACACCGTTGTTGGCGATACCGGTGGTTCAGTTGCTAACCTTAAAGCAATGCAAAGTGGCGACTGTAAAATGGCTATCGTTCAAAACGATACTATGGTTAACGCTTATAACGGCTTTACTAACAACTTTGCTCAAACTGGTAAGATTCAAAACTTCTCAGTTCTTGGTCAAGTATATCCTGAAGTTATCCAAATCGTAACTGACGACCCGAGCATTAAATCTCTTGCAGACCTTAAGGGTTCTAATAAGAGCGTTTCTATTGGTGACGTTGGCTCAGGCGTTGAAGCAAACGCAGTTGCTCTTTTACAAAAGTACGGCATTGATATTTCTTTTGATTCAAACAGCAAGAAATATTCTTCTACCGATATTGTCATTCAAAACCTTTCGGTTGCTAAGTCTGCTGAAGCAATGAAAGACAATAAACTTTCAGTATTCTTCTTCACTTCTGGCGCACCTGCAACTTCTATTACTGAAATCGCACTTGCAAAGAGCGTTTACATGCTTGGTTTAAGCGATGAAGTTATGAACGAATTTATTGCTGAAAACAAAATCGACAATAAGTACGACGTATATTCTAAGCAACCTATCACTAACGCTCAATACTCTTTCATTTCGGCTGAAACTCCCGTTTGGACTATCGGTGTTAGCGCAACTTACATCGTTGCTAATAGTTTAAGTGAAGAAGTTGTTTATAATATCACCAAGGCTGTTTGGGAATCTAAGGGTTCTATCGGCCACAGCGTTGAATCTACTATGAACACTGATTACGCTTTCGTAACTATCGGTAACGTTCCCGTTCACCCGGGCGCTGCTAAGTACTATAGAGAATTAGGAATGACTGTTTCTAACGTAGCACAAATTTAATTTTAATAAAATACTATTAAAGCGGGACTCGTTCCCGCTTTAAAAAACAAAAAGGATTAATATGACAAATATTAAAAAACAAAACGCAAACGAACAAGTTTTATCGGCTGAAGAGTTGATGAAAAAGTTCGATAAGGATAGTAAAAGCCGTAATTTAACGGGGCCACTCAAACTTGTTTACGATGGTATCCTTATAGCATTTGCCATATACGTTTTATTCGTTGCACTCTTATCCGAAGGTATGACGGAGTTTACGAAACTCCCCGTATTTTTAGGCGTTATAATGGTGCTTGGTTACTTAAAGTTCCCCGCTTGCGAAAAGGACGCTAGTAGGAAAAACCGCATACCTTGGTATGATATTTTACTTGCTCTTATTTCCCTTTCGTGTTGCTTATATTACGCGTTCAACCAAAACGAAATTATATATATGGGCGGTGTTATTGAAACGGAACAAATCGTAGTTGGCATAGTTTGCATTCTTTGCTTATTTGAACTTTGCAGGCGTGCAATCGGTATTCCGCTTATGGTGGTTGCAGGCTGTTTCATCATTTACGCGATATATTGGCTTTTCAATAACAACCCAAGCACCGTCGTTAGAAACTTAATATTCAACTTGTTTTATAACTTAAACTGCGGTATTTTTTCTACCCCCGTTGCAGTTTGCTCAAGTTTCATAGTAATTTTCATAATATTCGGTTCGTTCCTTGAAAAAACGGGAATAGGCACGTTCTTCGTTGATTTAGCCAACTCTTTAGTAGGTTCTGCCGCTGGCGGTCCTGCAAAAGTTGCGGTTATTTCTTCGGCGCTTGAAGGTATGTACTCAGGTTCTTCGGTTGCTAACACCGTTGGTTCGGGTTCAATAACCATACCCGTTATGAAGAACACGGGCTATCGCCCTGAGTTTGCGGCGGCGGTTGAAGCGGCAGCGTCTACGGGCGGTCAAATTATGCCACCGATTATGGGTGCGGCAGCGTTCCTTATGAGCCAAATTACGGGATATCCTTATTCGGTAATCGTTGTTTGTGCAATATTACCTGCAATTTTATATTTCGCTGGTATATTTATAATGGTTCACCTTGAAGCAAAGAGAATGGGTCTTAAAGGTCTTCCTAAAGAAACTATTCCTAGTTTCTTTAAGTTAATGCTTAAAAAAGGTTACCTTTTAGTGCCGATTATAGTGCTCGTTATTTGCATGAATAGTTACACGCCCGCATTATCCGCGTGCTTTGCTATCTTATTTGCAATGGCAATAAGTTTAATCGACGTTGACGTTGTTGACCACTTAATTTCTAAAGACAAACAAAAGATTTTAACCGCAGTTAAGAGCGTTATCCTTGCGATAATTCCCATTGCAACTTATTTCGTGTTCTCTTTAGTGCTTGAAAAATCGCCCACGTCAAGAGCGTTGTTTATCGCTATTGCGGTTGCGGCAATTTGTTCTATCTTTACAAAGAAACTCAAAATTAACTGCCCCTTAGAACCCAAACTCGTGGGTGAAGCATTCCAAGGCGGTACTAACAACTCAATCGGCGTCGTTATCGCGTGCGCAATGGCTGGTATCATTTCGGGCGTAGTTGCTATGACAGGGCTTGGTTCAACGCTTATAACCTTAATCGTTCCCCTTGCTGAAAAGTCTATTATCTTAGCGCTTTTCTTAACTATGCTTTGCTGTATCGTTTTAGGTATGGGTGTTCCAACCACTGCAAACTACGTTATTATGGCAACTATCACAGCGCCAATCTTAACGAATATGGGCGTTGAAATTCTTGCCGCTCACATGTTCGTGTTCTACTTTGGTATCGTTGCGGATATCACCCCGCCCGTTGCTCTCGCTGCGTATGCAGGCTCGGCAATAGCAAAGTCGAACCCATTAAAAACAGGGTTTACGGCATCTAAACTTGCAATAGGAGCATTCATAATACCTTATATATTCGCGCTCAATCCGTCAATGTTATTTATCAACACCGTTTGGTATGACGTTATTATCACGATTGTTTCTTCACTTATCGGTATGTTTGGTATCTCAACTGCGTTGCAAGGCTACGCCTTTGGTAAAGTCCCCGTACTTTTAAGAATAGTAACTGCCGTTGGTGGTATACTCTTAATTATCCCCGGAATTTTAACTGACGTTATCGGTCTTGTATTAGTTGCAGGAGTTTGTGTTTACTCTTATTTAGTTTCTAAGAAGAAAAAAGTTTCTGAAAGCGTATAAAATCACAATAAAAACGCGTTGAGCGATTATGCTCAACGCGTTTTTAATTTACTTATTAATCATATTTGTGGAATGGTTTTGCTATCTTATGAACGATATATCGCATAAGGCGATAGAATTGATATGCCGTGAGAACGACTAAAACGTTTGCAAGTGACGCAAGCACAACGTACGTCGTTTGGCCGAACACCTTTCCAAGCGTTGCAACCGCCCAAAGCCTACCTGATTCAAGCGGGGGAACGTTGCATTCGTAGAAGTTGTTAAAGTTAGTTTTTAATATTTGAGCCATAATGCTTGCGATAGCGCAGTAGCAAATAACGAAGATTAAAATAGCCTTGCTATCTTTCTTAGGGCTTGGCTTATGAAGGTCAAGCATAACGATTAACACGAACTCAAACGTTGCAAAAACGTGGAAGAAAGTGGTGTGGAAATCCCAAAAATTAGTGAGCGAGCCTTGAATTGCTCTATCACTATATATAATAGTTGGGAAAACCGCCATAACTAAAAAGAGCGAGCCGTTAAGGGCAGTGGTTATACCGCGAACCCTATCCTTATGCTTTCCATTGTAAAACGCCATAAGCGGAAGCATAAAAATAAAGAGAGAGCAAAAATGCAAGGGGACGGAATATAAATCGTAACCCGTGGGACTTGTGAACTCTTTTACTTGCTTGAAAATTTCTATAACGAATATAAAAACAGCAATAAGTTGGAAAGGAATCATACGAACTCTTTCCGACTTTTTAATAAGGAAAAATCTAAGCAGTGCGCCAACGGCTATCATAACGATAAACGACGGCAGTAAAGTTTTAACGTGGGTTGGTGACCAAAGTTGCATACGTAAAACTCCTTATTTAGCATTGTGAAATTATTTTACACCCTTACTCTTAATTTGTCAACCCCCAATGAAATTTTAGAAAACAAAAAAGCACCTAAAGGTGCTTTTTGTGTTATTCAACTTTACCGAGTTCTTTAATTAAGTTTCTATAAACCGCGTCGGCAATTTGATATCTGCCTTCGATTGTGGAGTGGCAACCGTTAGTGTCAAACCACTCGGTAATAGTGCTACGGCAGTTAACGGGTTTTTGAATGTGTGGATAGCCGTATTCCGTATCGAATTGACCGGTTAAGTGAACGAATTCAACAAAGTCTTTATATCCCTCTTCGAGCGACAATTCTTCGTAAGCCATATTAAGTTCCATAAGATAATGAACTATATCGTAGTAATTTGCAAATGGAAGTTCAGCACCGTAATTGCTACCCGTGCCACCTCTGCAAGAGGGAAGTTGCGGAGCAAGGAGTTTAATTTTAACGTTAGGAATTTCTTTTTTAAATAAATCTATCACAACTCTTGCTTCTTCTTTTACGATTTGGCAATAATCGTGCCTTGTGTTGTTGAATGCTACTTGGCGCATAAGACCGTTTGCGCCAAGAAGAACGTAAATAAAGTCGATGTTATCAATCCCGTTTTTCTTAAGGAAAGATTTAACGCTTATGGTTTTAAGTTCTTCATCGTAGAACGGGCTACGTTTTTCGGGCATAGCGCTATAAATTCTAATCGGGTCGGTATTAATCGCGTTTTTATAGTGAGTTAAAAAGCCTGGTTCGGGGATTGGACCGTCGTGGTCTTTATAGCGGTTAAGTTTAAGGTAATCTACTTGTAACGTTTCGATTTGCCAAATATAACCTTTATCGTCTATCCAAAGGGAGTGTTGGTCTTGTTCCGTTTTTGAGTTGGGTGCTTCTACCCAAACGGCATTAGTCGTGGTGTTAGAAAAACTCGTCCAATGCCATCCGCCGTAAGCCTCGTAGAACACTTCGTTATCCTTAGTGCAAGAACCAACGAATTTAACGCCTTCAAAGCCGTGGCCTTCGGGAGTTCCGCCCGTTTTAGAAATTCTTCTGTTAAGTTCGGTAACCCAAACGCCACCTGCGGTAGTAGAAGAACCCATACACATAACGTTGACGGGCTTTTTAGGTTGAACGGGGGAAACTACGTTTAAAATAGTTTCCGCGCTACCGAGAAGAGTTCTTTCCGCGTTATAAACGGAAACGGTTAATTTGTGTTGACCTTCTTCTTGCGGAGTATATTCGTAATATCTTGGGAAACTTTTACCCTTTTCACAAAGTACTACGATAGAGTAGCAGTAAGGATTGGGTGCCTCGATAATGCCTTTATAAAAAAGTTGAAAGGTGTCGCCAACAACAAGGTCGTATTTTTTTGGTAAAATTACTCTTACTTTGCAATCCATAACTATAAATTTTTAAACTCCTTAATTAAATTTCTATAAACCGCGTCGGCAATTTGATATCTGCCTTCGGGTAATGGGTGATAGCCGTCAACGTCAAGCCATTCGGTAGTTTGGCTACGAGTGTTTACTAATTTTTGCGTGTGCGGATAGTTATATTCCGAGTCAAACTGTGCGCCCATGTGAATATGCTCGACGAAATCTTTATAACCGTCTTCGTAAGCAAGTTCTTCGTAAGCCATATTAAGTTCGGTGGTGTACTGCACGGCTTTGTAATAATCGTTGAGCGGTGCTTGCGCGCCGTAGTTAGTACCCATTCCGCCTCTACCAGACGGGAGTTGCGGAGCGAGAATGCTTATTTTTACGTTAGGAAACGCTTTCTTAAGTATATCAATAAACGGCTTTATCTCTTTTTCTTTTAAATACTCACAGTAATCGTGATTGGTATTGTTAATTGCCACTTGGCGCATACGGCCGTTTGTGCCGAGCAAGATATAAACGAAGTCAATAGTGTCCACACCGAAAGTTTTAACGTATTTATCAAAATTGAACGCCTTAACGTCGTTGTCGTAGAAAGGGTTGGGCGTAAAGGAAAAAGAATCGAAAATCTCAATCGGGTCGGTATGAACGGCGCCTTGATAGTGAGTTAAAAATCCAGGTTTTGGAAGTGGACCGTCGTGGTCGTTATAACGGCTAAGTTTAATATAGTCAACTTGAAGTGTATCAAGTTTCCAAATATAGCCGTCCGAGTCTTTCCAAAGGGAATGTTCGTCTTCAACCGTTTTAATGTTGGGCGCTTTTACTATAGCGCCGTTTGCAAAGGCGGAAGAGCAGTTTTTCCAATCCCCAAGCGTTTCAAAGGAAACGCCTTCTTTAGAGACGGTTCCAACGAAGTTAACGCCTTCAAAGCCGTGGCCTTCGGGAGTTCCGCCCGTACTTGAAATTCTTCTATTAAGTTCGGAAACCCAAAGTCCGTTTGCGGTAATCGAGTCGCCAATACATAAAATATTAACGGGTTTTTTAGGTGCAACTGGAAAAACGACGTTTAAAATCGTTTCCGCTTGACCTAAAAGTTTTCTTTCAGCGTTGTAAACTGAAATGGTTAATTTATGTTCGCCAACTTCTTGTGGTGTGTATTCAAAATATCTTGGGAACGCTTTACCCTTTTCGCAAAGCGCTACTATAGAGTAGCAGTAGGGATTGGGCGCTTCGATAACGCTTTTATAAAAAAGTTGAAAGGTATCGCCAACGACAAGGTCGTACTTTTTTGCTAAAAATACTCTTACTTTATTGTCCATAATAAACTCCCTAAGTATATTTTAGATGCTTAATAATACGATTATAATTCATATTAACGGAAAAGTAAATATCTAAAATTAAACAAACGCATTAAAAAAACTAAATAAAACGGTGCTTATATTAAAAAGTGATAATATTTTTTATATATGACTAAGATTGTCACGTTTATCTTAATATAATAAATTAAAAAGAATGGGGAAACGCTATGTCAAGATATAGTTGTAGAAGAAGTTGTAAAAGAAAAAGAGAAGTGGAAGATACTTTGCTTTTTTTGCTCATAGTATTTGTTATATGGGTTGTAATAGCGTGGTGGTTTTTTAAAAAATGTATACAATTTATAACGGTATTAGTGCTTTTATGCAGTAGGGTGGTGCAGAAAAAAGAGTTACTTAAAAACCTTGAAAAAACTGGTTCAATTAAAAATCCGCAGTAGTGGACAACTGCGGAAGGGAGATTAAATTTTAATTTTAAATTCATTGTCGCTTTTTTTAGATAAGTTAACTTCCTGAGTGAAAGTTTTTCCGTTAGCGGTAATTTCTAACTCGTAAGTTCCGTAAAAACCCCTAAAATCAACAACGCCGTTTTCATTAGAATAAGCGTTAAGTTCGGTGTGCCACCTTTTCGTTAAAAGTTCTTTAATTTTATAGTAAGCGGGCTTGGGCGATAAATCAAAGCGCAAAAGACCGCCGTAATAATAGTTTTCGCCAATAGTCATATCCCCTTGAGATTTTGCTATCTTTTCGGGGGTCGCGTCCCACAAGTGCGCGTATCCGTCAACTAAGTTCCAGTAAATTATTTGCTCAACGCTTGGGTGAGAGAACCAAATGGTATAAAGTTTTTCAATAATTTCCGCTTGAATTTCTTCGTCTTCGCAATTCCAAGAGTAGGCTGGAACCGTAACTTCAGTAATTTGCAAGGGCTTTCCAAAACGAGAATAAGTATCCATATACTTATATAAAAGTTCGGGGTTTAGAAGCCCCCTTGTCAACTCGTATTCCTTTTCTCTCGGGTTAAAAAGGTGGTATTGCATGCCAATAGCGTCAATTTTAGCGCCTTTTAATAAGTTTGCTTCTATATACGAATAATATTTGTCGGTTGTACGGCATTTATCATTCCAGCAGTGACTTGTGGTTTCGTTGATAACGAGTTGGTTGTTAGGGAAGTATTTTTCAGCAAGTTTAAAGCACCAATAAACGTAATCAGGCTCGTCGTAAAAAGCAGTTCTACCTTTATCCCACGCCATTTCGTTGGTAACTTCTATGGTATTGATAACCTTAGCGTATCTTTCGGAAATTTCAGCGTATCTTCTTTCAAGTTCCGTTTTTATTTCTTCAACGCTTGCATCGTATAACCACTTGGGGAAGAAGCCTTCGTAAGCAAGGGCGTGTTCGCGTGGCTCAATGCCGTTATTTTTGCAAAACTCTAAGCACAAGTCAATAGGTGGCCTACGATAAACTTTTTCGCTATCTTTTAAGTAGCGTGGTGAATACTTGGTAGGCTCTAAAGTGTCCCAATAAAACGGAAGGGTTGCCATATTAAAAAGGCTTTTAAAATGGTCTTTATACGCTTGGTTTTTTTCGGGCGTTTCAAGTTCGTCAAGCATAAACAAGTTTGCACCGAATCTAAACTCGTGAGATTTTTGCGTTATCTTAACTAAAGCGTTGGGTAAAACTTTTCCGTTATCGTCGGTAATCGTAATTTTAGCGTTGCCTTTGCGGTGGCGCTCAATATTAGATTCTACCGTTTCATTTATAAAATCTTTTTGAGTTTCAAATAGTTCTAAAACTTTATTTCTCTCAGTCATAAACGTTGTTTATCCTTTACTTAAAAATTTAGCAAAACGCTTGAAAAAACTCCTAAACAAGCAAACGTATTATACAACTTTATATAATAAATGTCTATAAATACGCAAAGTATTTTAGCGAATAAAATAAAAAGCCGAGTTTTAAAAAACTCAGCCTTTAAATTCGTTTATTGTTTTTTACCACACTTATTGCAAAAAATCGAGTCGCTATCTATCTGTGCGCCACAATATTTGCAAAAACGTTTATCGTTAGTAAAGCCGTCTTTTATCGCCTTTGAAGTAGTGGAAACGGCGTCTTTAGCAATTTCAGCAGTGGTATCCACAATTTCTTTTAACTCTTCTTTATTTTCTTGTTGGATATATTTGGAAGATTTTATAGTCATTTTAGTTATCTCAGGCTTAAAACCGCTAACTAAACAGCCTATACCAAGCGCAAGAGCAAACGTTGAAATTAAAGAGCCAATCATAAAATTATTGCTTTCAAAATCGCCAAACCCTTTAATAGCAAGCACTAATCCAAAAACGAAAAGTGCAATACCCAAGAATCCAACTATTTTAAGTATTAAAAAGTAAACGGGTTTTTTGTTCATAATCGTCCCCCTTTTTCTCAAATAATATCATATAGATATAATCCTGTCAATATTGAATTGCTACAAGAGTTCAAAGTAATTTTAAAAAAAAGTTAAAAATATTTTGACTTTATTATTTTTATATGATATTATATGTAGGCTAACTTAAAAGTTTAGCGTCGTGCTTCTGTTTCAGTTTCCTTAGCAGGTGAGCCGATAAACTTTTTAAAAATTTAATACTTATAAAATATATTCAGTTATGGAAAAGTACCCAAGTGGCTGAAGGGGCTCCCCTGCTAAGGGAGTAGTACGTGAATAACGTAGCGCGGGTTCAAATCCCGCCTTTTCCGCCAAAAAACCACGATAGTTTTTGCTATCGTGGTTTTTTGATGTAAACGCACAAACAAGGCGGGATTTGAAAGGGGAGAGATTTCCGTTTTCTATTAATATAATTAAATGCAAAAGTATGCTGGTATAAATCTACCTGGAGCCCTTGTAAAAGGGCTTTTTAAATTTAAAAAGAAAAGTTATTGCTTTTTACGTTATAAAATGTTAAAATAAAGTTGCGACTCTTAATTTAATATTTTCACATAAAAGTATACTTGTTGGGCATAAGTGTACTTTTTCGCGTTACTTACAAATCTTTTATGTGGATTTATTTGTTTAAATTAAGTGTCGCAACTTTGCGAACAAAGTCACTTTGTTAAGTGTCGACTTGTTCGCAAGTCGGCACTTTTTTGTTTTAGTAAAAGGGGGGAACTTATGAAAAACAAAATACTATCGATTTTAATAACTGTTATTGCATCGTGCGTATGCGCGTTTGCATTAACTGCTTGTGGTGGAGGAGGCTCATCATCAGAAGAGCCACACGTTTGTACTTTTAAAACAACTTGGTCTCAATCTGAAACTCATCATTGGTACGATTGTGAATCGGCTGAATGTGAAGAGAAAAATTCGTATTTAGAGCACGTTTATGACGGCAGTTGTGATACAATCTGTAATACTTGCAACTATACTAGGGAAGTTACTCATAACTATTCCCAAGAATGGTCTCAATCTGAAACTCACCATTGGCACGATTGCGAAACGAGTGGGTGTGAAGAAAAAGGTGCATATTTAGAACACGTTTATGATAGCAGTTGCGATACAACCTGTAATACTTGCAACTATACAAGGGAAGTTACTCATAATTATTCCCAAGAATGGTCTCAATCTGAAACTCATCACTGGCATGAATGCTTAACTCAAGGCTGTAGTGAAAAAGATTCTTATATAGAGCATATTTTTGATGATAATTGTGACACAACTTGCAATACTTGTGAATACGTTCGTACCGCTCCACATAGTTATTCAAACGGCTGGGAAGTTGATGAAACTTATCACTGGCACGAGTGTGCTTGTGGTGAAAAAAGTGAGCATTCACAACACGATTTCGTTAAAGGCATGTGTGTAGGTTGTGGATATATTCAAGTAACGCAAGGGCTTTCAATCTATTACTATAACGATACTTATATCGTACAAGGCATTGGAACAGCAGGTAACGTTGAAAATTTAAGAATTCCTGAAACGTATGACGACGGAACTCATGGAGAACTTGACGTTACAGTGATTGGGAATAGCGCTTTTTATAATCTTACGTCTTTAAAAAGCGTAGCAATTTCAAATAAAATTACAAAAATTGATGGTTCAGCATTTTATAATTGTGCGTCGTTAACTGGCGTGTACATAACAGATATAACCGCTTGGACAAATATAGAGTTTGAAACCGCTAATTCAAATCCGCTCTATTATGCAAAGGAGTTATACTTAAATGGAGAATTAGTAACGAATTTAGAACTTCCTAATACGGTAACGAATCTAAATGGATTTGCTTTTGCAAACTGCACGTCGTTAACAAGTGTAACGATTCCTGCTTCGGTAAATAATATAGCAGGCAATGCTTTTTATGGTTGTAATAATTTAGAAACCATAGACGTTGCAAGCGAAAATACATTTTATTTTAGCGTCGATAATTGTGTTGTTGAAACGGCTTCAAGCACGTTAATATTAAGTGCTGTAAATTCAACGATTCCTACTGATGGAAGTGTAACGAGAATTGGCAACTATGCGTTTGACGGACGTTTAGATTTGAAAACTATCACAATTCCAAGCGCAATAACTGCTATTGGAGATTATGCTTTTAAAGATTGTATAAATTTAACGAGCATAGTAGTTCCTGAAACGGTAACGGAATTGGGGATTGGAGTATTTTTGGATTGCGTAGGGCTACTAGATGCAAGTGTGTTATCTTCGAGTGCTGTGCTTAATAGGTCTTTCTTTAGCGGTTGTATAAATATGCAATCATTAACAATTCCTTTTGTTGGTGAAAGTAGTGCGCAAAGGTATAACAGAGTTTATTTAGGGTGGATATTCGGTGCGATAGAATATACTCAAAATAAAAATTACGTACCAACTACGTTAACTAACGTTGTGGTAACGTCTGCTACAAGTATTGCAAATTATGCATTTTACGAATGTGAAAATATAACTAGCGTCACTATTTTAAATGCAGGCTCTATTGGTAATTACGCCTTCTACAATTGCTTTAAATTAGAAAACGTTGTTTTACCAAACGAAATGAGTAACATTGGCAGTCATGCGTTCTATGATACGGCAATTAAAAGCATTAAAATCCCTAACGGTATTACGACTATTAATGAAAACACGTTCTATAGTTGCAACGCGTTAGAAGAAGTGTCAATTCCAGCGTCGCTTACAACTATAAACGACCATGCGTTCTATGATTGTGGGGCTTTTTCAAAAGTAAATATTACGAGTGTGGAAGACTGGTGTAAATTAACTTACAATGGGGATTATTCGGCTGTTTTATATTACGCACATAATTTATACTTGAATGGTGAATTGGTTACGAGTATAACTTTACCAAGTACGCTAAATAGTATGAATAGAATGGCTTTCGCAGGTTGCACAAATTTAGAAAGCGTAACCATTCCTAGCACGATTACAACTATAAGTGTTCATGCGTTTAGTGGTTGTAAAAACTTAACTGACGTAGTTTTCCAAGGTGAGATAACAACGATTGAAACGGGAGCATTTTACGGTTGTGAGAAACTTGCTAATTTTGACATTCCTTCTACGGTTACAAGCATTGGAGCGAGTGCGTTTGAAAGATGTAAAAGTTTAACTTATATAACGATTCCCAACTCGATTACGTCCATAAGTAAAAGTGCTTTCTATGGGGCAAATATTACTGGAATTGTAATTCCAAAATCAGTAACTGCCGTAGAACAAAATGCATTTCAAAATGCTGTGATTGGTAGCATTTACTATTATGGAACTATTGCAGAATGGCAAAAAGTTTCTATTGCAAGTGGTAATACTAATTTGAAGATTACGCCAGTTTACGTTTATAGCGAAAACGAGCCGTTATCTTCGCCACGTAGTTATTGGCACTACGTAAACGGTGTTCCAACTCTTTGGGAATAAAAAATCTAATAAAAAACCGCAGTAGATTCGCTACTGCGGTTTTCGTTTATTATAATGGGAATAGTATTGCAACGAGTGCGTATAAAAGCGGAATAGTTATTACGCAAAGAGTGTGCGATATCATAGCCATTCCTGCGCCAGTTTTTGCATCGCCACCGTACGCTTCGGGGAATACTACCGTGTTAAGACCGAGCGGACAACCGAGAGCAATAAACGATAAGTGAACGATAAAGTTATTGACGTTTAAGTTAAAGCAAATGTTCATAAGGCATTTAAGCCCAAACATCATAGGAACGAGTAATACTGGGATAGCGATAAGCCTAAGCGCCGTTGCAAAGTAAACTTTTTTATTGGTAATCATTGCCTTGAAACTATACCTTGCAATAGTGCAACCTGCAATAAGCATAGCAACGGGGCCCATGCAAGCCTTAAGGCTTGAAAGCGTTGATCCAACGAAGTTCAATTCGCCTTCGCTACCTAAAACGAAATCACCAAGACCTAAAAGGCCAACGACGATACCAATAAGTAAAGCGATAGTAGGCGTGTTGATAATGTTTTTGAGTGCCGAGATTTTTTTAGCGTTCTCTTTCTTAGGAACGAGAACGGAAATGCCCCAAATGTAAATGACGATGGATAACGGAAGGCACGCAAGTTTGTAAAAAGAAAAACCAACTTCGCCAAACAATGCAAGGGCAAGCGGATCGCCAACGTAACCGATGTTAGCAAACGCCAAAGCGTAAAGGAAAACTCCTCGGTCGTAACTCTTTTTATTTTTAACGAACAAGCCGTTAAGCGCGTAAGATAAAATTACGCAAACGGTAACTAAAATGGAAAATAAAATTAAGTTGATTCCGTGCTCGCCGATATTTGAAATAGTGCAGTTTCTCGCCATAGTATAAAAACTAAGCGCGGGGCAGAACGCGTAAGTTTCAAGTTTTGCCATAACTTTGCTTGCGTTTTCGGGCAAAATTTTAAGTTTTGATAAAGCGAAACCTAAAACTATGCAAATAAACAGCGTAAGCATTGGGTTTAGCGTTGCTAAAAATGTTTGAATCATATTATACCTATAAACCTATTTTATGAAAATTATTTTACTCTTAATATAATTAAAAGTCAAACGAAAACGCAGTGGGCTCACTGCGTTTTTATTATTTTGTTTTCTTGGCTTTTTTAAGAGCCTTTTTTTCCGCCTTATAATCGTAAACTTCTGCATCTTTAACATAGTTAAAATATAAATCGTTAACCTTGTTTTTAAATATTTCGGCAATTTGATAGCGGTTCATTCCTTGATTGACGAAGTCTTGAACGTATAAAGGCTTATCAATCACGATAAGGTGCTTTGAAACGGATATATAAATGGGATAAACTGGAATATCTTTTCCTTTTTCAACGAAATAGCGTTGGGCAAGCATAACGAATCCTGGGAAGAATTCCGTCAACACGTCAAAGTATCCTTCGTTGCTGTTTTCAGGGAAAATTACTACCGACATTCCTTGGTCAATCGCCTTAATGCTCGTTTTTATGGTCTTACCAAGCCTGCCGTCAGTATAGGTGGGTAAGTTCTTCATTCCCTTGTAAACGCAGGGATTAAGCCAAGCGAGTATCCACGCTTTAAGAGAAGTTTTCCATCCTGGTTTCATGTGCTTTTTCTTGATATATAGAATATCGCGCATGTAAGCCATTCTTGACTTATGGTTGCCGAACATTTCGTGCGCGCCCCACTTACAGTTTTTAACGGGGTAGTAAAGTTCAAGCGACGGCGGACCGCTCATCGCCGAGTGATTAGAAACGACTATCGCTTGTTTATCAAGTTCGCCTGCAAGATTGATAATTTTAGGCTTTTTCCTATACGCAAACTTGATTATAGGTTTCAAAATAAAATATAGAACGCTTCTCCCGGTGGGGACTTTAAGTTCTTTGTTTTTTGATTTTTTCATTAGTTACACCACCTACGTTGATGAGTTAATTTTACCATATTACGCTAACCTAAGCAATAGTTTTTGAACATTTTTACTAAATTTGTTCAATAAAACGGTGTTTTTCACTAAAATCTCACAAACGATTGACATATTTTGACAAATGTAGTATATTGTATAAAACATTTATCGTTAAGGTTTACCTTAACTTTGGAGGCTATTATGAAAATGAAAAACATGATAGTATCGGGCGCATCGTTGCTCGTACTATTGCTTTCGTTCATCATCGTTCCTAAGATTTGGACGGAAGACGTGTCTGCCGTTGGTACGATTTTCTCGCTTTTACCCCCGGTAATTGCAATCGTGCTTGCGCTTATAACTAAGGAAGTTTATTCTTCGTTGTTCGTTGGTATTATTTCAGGCGTGTTAATTTACACGAGATTTGATTTAAGAGCGACTATTGATACTACCGTTGGTGCTTTAGTATCTAACATTGGCGATAGTTACAATATGGGTATCTTAATCTTCTTGGTAGTGCTTGGCGTAATCGTAGTTTTAATGAACAAAGCAGGTGGCTCAAAAGCATACGGCGATTGGGCAACTAAAAAAATTAAAACTCGTAAAGGTGCGCTCCTTTCCACTTTCGGTTTAGGTTGCTTAATCTTTATTGACGACTACTTTAACTGCTTAACCGTTGGTAACGTAATGCGTCCCGTAACGGACAAGCATAACGTAAGCCGTTCTAAACTTGCTTATATTATCGACGCGACTGCCGCTCCTATCTGTATCATCGCTCCCATTTCTTCTTGGGCGGCGGCTGTTACGGGTTACATTGAAAATCCTGACGTTAACGGTTTCCAAATCTTCTTACGCGCAATTCCGTTTAACTTCTACGCAATCTTAACAATCGTAACCATCATTGCAATTACTCTTATGAAGGTTGAATTCGGCCCAATGAAAAAGCACGAAGATAACGCGGAATTAAACGGCGACCTTTATACTGAAGGCGATAAGCCCTATGAATCCGTTTCAGCAGACGACGTTGTGGGTAAAGGTAAGGTTATCGACCTTATAGCCCCCGTTTTAGTGTTAATCGGCGCTTGTATTTTCGGTATGATGTACTCTGGTGGTATCTTAGACGGTAACGGCGTTATCGATTCGTTCTCTAATTCGGACGCGTCCGTTGGTTTAGTTATCGGTTCGTTAATCGGTTTATTATTTACCGTTGTGTTCTACCTTTGCCGTGGCGTGCTTACCTTTAAAGATATGATGGGCGCTATCCCTGAAGGCTTTAAGGCAATGGTTCCTGCAATCTTAATTTTATGTTTTGCTTGGACTCTTTGTGACGTTTCACGTTCTTACTTAGAAGCATCAACTTTCGTTGCAAGTTTCATTGGTAACCCCACTCTTGGATTCTTCCTTCCTGCAATCTTATTCGCATTAGCACTTGCTATTGCTTTTGCAACGGGAACTTCTTGGGGTACGTTCGGTTTATTGTTAGGTATTATCGTTCCCGTAAGCGGAGCAATCGGTCCGCACCTTTTAGTTGCTATTTCCGCAGCGATGGCAGGCGCAGTTTGTGGCGACCACATTTCGCCCATTTCCGACACCACGATTATGGCGAGCGCAGGCGCTCAATGTAACCACCTTAACCACGTTAAGACTCAAATTCCTTACGCGTTACTCGTTGCAGGCGTTTCGTTTATCTGCTATATTATCGCAGGCTTCGTTCCGTACTGGTTCGTAATGCTTCCGCTTTCTATCGCGTTAATGATTGGAACTTTGTTCGGTTTAAGATACTTAATGAATAAATTCGCTAAAAAAGCGTAAAAACAAAAAAATTAACCCGTCGGGCGTTATCCGGCGGGTTTTTTATTGAAAAACACCTTTAAAAAAGTTTACAAACTAAAAAAATTGTGTTACTATGTAAAGGCTAAAAAATTCACACCGATATATTGCAGGCGTTCGTTGCCCCGTAAATTCTAACTTTTCATGCGGAGTAAAGCCTGAATAAAACTTGTATCGGGAGGAATAAACGGAGGAAATTTTTATGGCAGTATGTTCTATGAAACAACTTCTTGAAGCTGGCGTACACTTCGGTCACCAAACTTCGAGATGGAACCCCAAAATGAAGAAGTACATCTATGGTGCAAGAAACAACATTCATATCGTTGACCTTCAACTTACCGTAGAAGAAATCGAAAAGGCTTACAAGTTCGTTGTTGAAGTTGCTAAAGCAGGCAAATCAGTTCTTTTCGTTGGTACTAAGAAGCAAGCTCAAGAAGCAATCGCTCAAGAAGCAGAAAGATGCGGTCAATACTTCATCAATTCAAGATGGCTTGGCGGTACTCTTACTAACTTCAAGACCATTCGTTCAAGAGTTGATAGACTTAACAAGCTTGACGCTATGGAAAGAGCAGGCGAATTCGACCTTCTTCCCAAGAAAGAAGTTATCGAACTCAACAAAGAAAGAGAAAAACTTCAACTTAACCTTGGCGGTATTAGAGAAATGCACACTCTTCCCGGCGTGCTTTTCGTAGTTGACCCCCACAGCGAAGAAATCGCAGTTAAGGAAGCAAAGAAACTTGGTATCCCCGTAGTTGCTATTACCGATACTAACTGTGACCCTGATAACGTTGATTACGTTATTCCTGGTAACGACGATGCTATTCGTGCGGTTAAACTTATCGCATCTATTATTGCAGACGCTGTTATCGAAGCAAATCAAGGTGCAGACGCAGTAAATCATCACGTTGATGAAGAAGAAGTTTCTCAAGACGCGGTTGCTATGGAAGCACCCGTTGAAGAAAAAGCAGAATAAGGAGAACAAAAATGAGTTTTACAGCAAGTGACGTTAAGACCCTTCGTGAAAGAACGGGCGCTGGTATGATGGATTGCAAAAACGCTCTCGTTGAAACCAACGGCGATATGGATAAGGCTGTTGATTACTTAAGAGAAAAGGGTATTGCAAAGGCTGCAAAGAAAGCAGGTAGAATTGCTGCTGAAGGTTTAGTTGAAAGTTACATCCACATGGGTGGTAGAGTTGGCGTTTTAGTTGAAGTTAACTGCGAAACTGACTTCGTTTCTCGTGGTGACCAATTCAAAGAACTCGTTCACGATATCGCTCTTCACATTGCAGCAGCTAACCCCAGTTACGTTACCGCAGAAGAAGTTCCTGCTGACGTTATTGAAAAAGAAAAAGAAATTTTACGCGCTCAAGCAATCGAAGAAGGCAAGCCTGAAAAGATTATTGAAAGAATGGTTGAAGGTAGAATTAAAACTTTCTACAACGACAACTGCTTACTTTGCCAAAAGTTCGTAAAAGATCCGGATAAGACTATCGAACAAATCGTTACTGAAGCAACCGCTACTATCGGTGAAAAGATTTCTATCAGAAGATTCGTTCGTTACGAAATGGGTGAAGGCTTACAAAAGAAGCAAGAAAACTTGGCAGACGCTGTTGCTGAACAAGTTGCTAATATGAAGAAATAATTTTCGTAAATTAAAGGAAGTATTTGATACTTCCTTTTTTTGCGGTATTGACAATCGAGTATCGTTGGTTTAAAATATTACTAATAGATTTTTAAGGAGTATTTATGGCAGTTAAATATAAAAGAGTTATAATAAAGATTAGTGGCGAAGCCTTAGCGGGCGATAAGGGTATGGGCTTTGACCAAGCCGTTTTAGGTAGAGTAGTTGACCAAATTTGTGCCGTTCACGATTTAGGCGTTGAAGTTGGTATCGTAGTTGGCGGTGGCAATTTCTGGCGCGGTCGTCAAGGAACGGAAATGGATAGGGCAACTGCAGACCATATGGGTATGCTTGCAACCGTTATAAACGCCCTTGCGCTTCAAGATGCTATTGAACGCCGTGGCGTTCCCACGAGAGTTCAAACGGCTCTTACTATAACGAGAGTTGCTGAACCTTATATAGCAAGAAAGGCTCACTCTCACTTAGAAAAAGGTAGAATCGTAATTTTTGCTTGTGGAACGGGTAACCCCTTCTTCTCAACCGACACGGCAGTTGCATTAAGAGCGGCTGAAATCGGTGCGGAAGTTATTCTTCTTGCAAAGAACGTTGACGGTATTTACGATAGCGACCCCAAAACCAATCCCAACGCTAAAAAGTACAAGGAAATTAAGTATCTTGACTTTATAAGTCAAGAACTCAAAGCAATGGATACTGCCGCCGTTGCAATTTGTAAAGAAAACAAAACCCCGATACTTGCCTTTGGTTTAGATGAAGAAAATTCTCTCGTTAGGGCTGTTAGTGGGGATGAAGATTTCGGCACTTGGATACGCTAAGCCGTTATAAACTTCGCAAATCGGCTATTTAGCCAAAGATTCCGTACAAGGAGTACGCGTACTTTGGCTAGAATAACCGCCTTGCTCGTTTCTAACGTCTTATCGAGTTTAAAGAAACTCTCGTTTCTAGCACCGCAAAACGTTATACTATAATAAAAAGCACGCTTTAAAGCGTGCTTTTTTAGTGGTATTTTGCTTGTGGTAAAGTGAGATTTAACTATTGTTAAGTGTAGCCGAGCATAGCGAACGCCAACTGCTTTAGCAGTTATATTTGGCTACGCCAAGTGATATTTTTCGTTTACGACGAAAAGTTGTGGATTGTTTTTTAATATAAGACAACGACCTTATCCCCTTAAAGATTAAGGGGCTTAGGGGATGTGAGGAGTTTTAGGAAAGGGGGATTGTTAAGGGTAATTCCCCTTTTTAAGGGGAGTGTCAACAAAGTTGACAAGGGGTTTGCCGTGCGCGGCGAGCGAAAACGTTATTCGGAAAATAGTTGTCCCCCGTTAACAAAAAACTAATTACGTTTGATTAATTTTAAGTATTTAAGATATCCATAGCCATTAAAAAACCAAATCGAAAGCCTTCTTTATAAGCAGTTTCAACGTTTAACGCTGATTGATTGTTTTGTTCATTTTGTAAATTTTCATAAACGCCAAGCAAAGTTTCATCGTTGCTAATTGCTTTTAAAAATACATTTTCAATCTCAATGAGTTTACTTAAACTTTCTTTCTCTTGCTTGCTAGTAGTAATATTTTCAGCATTACCACGATTGCCATAATACATTTCACTTATTGCCGAATAATTTTTCATATCTTATTTCTGCTCCTATCTGTTTTTATGGATTATACCAAACTAATATTATAATGAATTGCAATTCAAGAAATTCTTGTGCTAAAATTTTAAGAATAAATAAATTCTTGTTTTAGAGTGTAATTTGTAGTCTTTTTTATTTAAAAAAATAAAAACTTCTTTACAAAAACGCGAGTTTATAATACAATATAAGTAATAGAAAAATATCCAACAAATAAAACGAACAGGAGAGTATTATGGCAATAGATTTAGAAACTTTAGAAATGATGGAAATGGAATGTGAAGAAAGAATGCAAACTTCGCTCGACGTGTTAAAATCAAACGTTTTGCAAATTAGAGCAGGTAGAGCAAACCCCCACATTTTAGATAAAATTCAAGTTGAAGCGTACGGCGCGATGAGTCCTATCAACCAAATCGGTAACATTTCGGTTGTTGACGCTCAATGTTTAATGATTTCGCCTTGGGATAAATCACTTCTCAAGTCGGTTGAAAAAGCAATTCAACTTTCAAACCTTGGTATTAACCCAACTAACGACGGTAACGTTATTAGACTCGTTTTCCCTATGCTTACTGAAGAAAGACGTAAAGAACTCGTTAAGCAAGTTAAGAAAATGGGTGAAGACGGTAAAGTTGCTATCCGTAATATCCGCCGTGACGTGTTAGACCAGTTTAAAAAACTTAAAACTAATAAAGATATAACTGAAGATCAATACGCTGAATACGAATCTTCAGTTGAAAAACTCACATCTAAAATTGTTGATGCAGTTGATAAGGTTATTGCTGATAAAGAAAAGGACCTTCTTACTTTATAATGGAAAAATCTACACTCCCACGCCACGTTGGGTTTATTATGGACGGCAACGGGCGTTGGGCTAAACAAAGAAATAAACCCCGAAATTTCGGGCATAAAAAGGGAGCGGATAACGTTGAAAAAGTCGTTTCCGCTTGTTTTAGGTTTGGGCTTGAAGTCGTAAGTTTATACGCGTTTTCTACTGAAAACTGGGGAAGACCTAAGGATGAAGTAGATAAGATAATGGACCTTTTTTATAAATTTATGTTAAAGTATGAAAAAACTTTGCATAAAAACGAAATAAGGCTCGTTGTTTCGGGCGATAAGAGTGAACTTTCAGAAAAACTTTCAAGTTTGGTTACTGAAATTGAACAAAGAACCAAAAGTTATAAAAAAGTTTTAAATATTGCTATGAATTACGGCGGAAAGCAAGAAATCTTAAACGCCGTTAACTCTCTTTTAAGCAGCGGGGTTACTTCCGTTACCGAAAAGGAATTTGAAGACCGTTTGTATACGAGAGAACTTCCGCCTATCGACTTAATCGTTAGAACGAGTGGCGAGCAAAGAATTAGCAATTTCTTTATTTGGCAATCCGCTTACGCCGAACTTTATTTTACCGACGTTTTGTGGCCCGATTTTAACGAGGAAGAAATTTTAAAAGCGCTTGATTGGTACGCGCAAAGAAACCGAAGATTTGGTAAACTTTAAGGCTCAGTTTAATATATACCAACTATTTATTTAAACTTCGCCTTTTAGGGCTCGTCTCATATCACACGTAAGGAAAAAAATTTATGCTTAAAAGAACTTTAACAGGTGCAATAATAATAGTAGCAACGGTGCTTGCGTTTTTTTTAAGGACGATTGATATTAGGTTTTTCGACCTATTCGCCCTTATTTTATCCGTTATGGGCTGTTACGAACTTACGAAAGCGCTTGGCGATAGAATAACTAAAGAACAAAAGATAATCGCTCTCGTGTTTTCAGTTAGCGTAATTTCGTTTGCAGTTTTTTTACCCGCGTATTTAACTTTATTCGTTTTAGTTTATACGGCAATAACGTTACTTGCATCGGTATTTTTAAAAAACTCGTCGATAGAAAAAATGGGTTATACTTTGCTTTCTCTTTTCTATCCCACTTTAGTTTTATTATTCTTAACGCTTATAAACCACTTAGGCGTGTTTGCGTTGTTCGGGCTTGTAATAGTTTTTGCAACTTCCTATTCGACGGACACTATGGCGTACTTAGTAGGCTCTAAGTTTAAAGGCAAAAAACTTTGCCCCACGATTAGCCCGAATAAAACCGTTAGCGGTGCAGTTGGTGGAATTATCGGCGGTGTTTTAGGTGGAATTCTTACTTACTATGCGTTCAAATGGTTGAAAATTAACCCGTTTGAACTTAAAAACGAAATAAACGCTATAATCTTTTTAATAACTTCGGGTATAGTTTTAAGCGCGGTTACTCAACTTGGCGACTTGTTTGAAAGTTTTTTAAAGCGCAATCTTGGCGTTAAAGATATGGGTTCGTTGCTCCCCGGCCACGGTGGAATTTTAGATAGAGTTGACGGGCTTATGTTTACTGCGTTATTCGTTTTCGTTTTTTACTCATTTTTAGTTTAATTTAAGGATATAATATCTATATGATTAAAATTGCGTTACTTGGGAGTACGGGTTCGATTGGTAGGCAAGTGTTGTCAGTCGTTGAACGCTATCCCGAAAAATTTAAAGTAATATCTATGGCGGCGGGCAGTAACGCCGTTTTATTTTCCGAGCAGGTTAATAAGTTTAAGCCGAAAATTGCGTGCCTTACCAACCCCGAAAATATCGGCAAAATTGTGGAAATTCCCGCAGGTACGGATTTTTACTATGGCGAGAACGCCCTTTTGCACGCCGTTACGGACGAATGCGATATAGTTTTTGATGCCGTTATGGGTTACGCCGGTTTAAAGGCGGTAAAATATGCGATAGAACTTAAAAAGAACGTTGCTTTAGCAAACAAGGAAACTTTGGTTGCGGGTGGCGGACTTATTATGCCTATGGCGAAAAATGCAGGGGTTGAAATTATCCCCGTTGATAGCGAACACTCTGCGCTTTGGCAATGCTTAAACTTTAACTTAAACAAAAAATACAAAAAACTTCTTATAACCGCTTCTGGTGGCGCGCTTAGAAACGTTCCTATTTGTGATCTCGAAAGCGTTTCGGCAAGCGACGCGCTCATGCACCCCAACTGGAACATGGGCAAAAAAATTACCGTTGACTGTGCAACGATGGTAAACAAGGGCTTTGAAGTTATTGAGGCGATGTGGCTTTTCGGCGCTAAGAGAAAGGATATTGAAGTGGTGGTTCACCCCGAAAGTATCGTTCACTCAATGGTTGAGTTTGACGATGGGTGCATTATGGCTCAAATGGGCGTTCCGTCAATGGAACTTCCCATTCAACTTGCGCTTACTTACCCCGAAAGATTATATATTGAAAATCACGAACTTAATCTCTTTGGTAAAACCTTAAACTTTAAAGAAGTTGATAAGGAAAGATATCCCGCGTTCTATATCGTTGATAAAGCGATTGAAATGGGTTACAATTTTCCCTGCGCGATTAGTGCGGCTGATGAAAAAGTGGTTGAACTTTTCCTTGAAGGAAGGATCAAGTATACGGAAATCCCCGTTTATTTAGATAAGGTTTTACAAAAGACTGAAAAACTCGATTTAACTTTTGAAAATTTAGAAGAAACGGATAGAACCGCTCGCCGTTTAGTTGACGAGATTTATAATAATAGGAGTAAGTTATGATAAATTTACTATCGTTATCGGGCGTATTAACAACCGTTTGGTCGATATTCTTAGCCATAATTTTGCTTCTAATTATGATTTCAATTCACGAACTCGGGCATTATTTGGCAGGCAAGATTTTCAAGTTTAAAATCAACGAATTCGCTATCGGTATGGGTCCTGCAATCTACAAGCGAAAAAGCAAAAAGTCTGACGAAATATTTTCCGTTCGCGCGTTACCGCTCGGTGGGTTTTGCGCGTTTGAAGGGGAAGATGAAAATAGCGACGTTCAAGGTGCGTTCAACACTAAAGAACCTTGGAAAAGAATAATCGTTTTAGTAGCGGGCGCAACTATGAACTTAGTGCTTGGTATTATAATACTCGTACTATCGGTCGGTATTTACGGTCAACTTTGCGTTTGCGCTTACGACGTTAAGCCCATTCAAGACCCCGAATATATAGGTTATTCATTGCAAAATGAAGACATTTTATTGGAGGTTGACGGCAAGAACGTATTCTTAGCAACCGACCTTGCTTCTCGCATTGACGGAAAGAAAAAGGGGGAAGTCGTAACCGTTAAAGTTTTAGCAAACGGCGAAATTGTTAATAGAAAAGTTAGGCTTAGAAACGACGTTGACGTTAAAAATTTAGCCGACCCCTATTCCGCGTTTACCGCGCTTGGTATAGCAACTATTCAAGAAATTGACGGCGGAGAACTTAAAGGCTCGTACCTTTTAAGTTATAAAGAAATATCGAGTGGCGAGCCAAAACAAGTTTATTACGCTGAAGAATTATCCGCGTACGCTAAAACTCTTTCGGTAAACGACCAACTTACTTTTTACTATCTAAACGAAGATGGGGATAGGAAAGAAAAAGTGGTAACCGTAACTGAAGAGTTGTTAGCAAAAACCGACACGGAAATTTTAAAAGATTTGGGAATCGACGGAACTACCACGCTACTTAAATACGTTAACGAGAACGTAAAATTCCCATTCTTTGAAACGCTTGAAAGGGGGCTTCAGTATTCCGTTTCAATAGCGGGAACGATTTTTAGAACGCTTGGCGAACTTTTAACGGGTAGGCTTTCAATAAGGGCGATGGGCGGAACGGTAACGACTATAAAAGTAACGGCGGACGCTATTAAGTTTGGCGGACTTAATTACTTTTTAGAAATGGCAGGATTTATCGGCATTAACTTAGCCGTATTCAACCTTTTGCCTATTCCTGCGCTTGACGGCAGTAGGGCGGTGTTCTGCGTTATCGAATGGATAAGGAAAAAGCCTGTAAACCGCAAGGTAGAAGGCGTGATTCACGCAGTCGGTTTAGTGTTGCTTTTAGGCTTTGCCGTTTTAGTCGATCTACTTCAATTGTTTTAAAAAAGATAATAAAACGCGGAAATATTCCGCGTTTTTTATTGACTTTAAAAAAGTATATGGTATACTTTTTATAAATAGCAAAGGAGAATTATTATGAGTTCCTATAAAAGAAGAAAAACCGTTGGAGATACCGCTTGGCTCGTTGAAGATAGGTTTGGTATGTTCATTCACTTCGGTTTATATTCGTTGCCTGCTCGCCACGAGTGGATTAAGTCGATGGAAAGAATTTCCGAAGAAAAGTACGATAAATATTTCGAGCATTTTAATCCCGATCTTATCGACTGCAAAGAGTGGGCGAGAAAGGCTAAAGAAGCGGGAATGAAGTACGCCGTTTTAACTACTAAGCACCACGAAGGCTTTTGCCTTTTCGATAGCAAGTTTACCGATTACAAGGTAACTAATACCCCTTACGGTAAAGATATCGTTAAAGAGTACGTTGAAGCGTTCCGTGCCGAAGGGATAAAGATTGGTTTTTACTATTCTCTTATCGACTGGCATCATCCCGATTTCACTATTGATACCATTCACCCCCGCCGTGATGACGGTGAGCAAATGGATAAGGGCAGAGATATTAAAAAGTACGCCGAATATATGCGTAATCAAGTAACCGAACTTTTAACCAACTACGGTAAGATTGACGTTATTTGGTTTGACTTTACTTATCCTGCAAGTGAAATAAACGCCGTTCAAATGCTTGCATTTGATAAAGGTAATCCCCCGCCAGATCCATTCAAAAAACCGTGGATGCAATCGGATGGCGGTAAAACTAAAGAAGATTGGGAATCTGAAAAACTTATGGCGCTTATTAGGTCGCTTCAGCCGAACATCGTTATCAATAACCGCTTAGGTATTGAAGGCGATACCGTAACTCCCGAACAAACCGCAACTATGAAATGGCCGACCCATAAAGAAACGGGCGAACTTTTAACTTGGGAAGTTTGCCATACTTTCTCTGGCTCTTGGGGTTATTTCCGCGATGAAATGACTTGGAAATCGCCAAAAATGCTTATTGATACCTTAGTTAACACCGTTTCCGAAGGCGGTAACCTTTTAATGAACGTTGGCCCGACTTCAAGGGGATATTTCGATCACCGTGCCGACGAAGCGTTGAAAGTTTACGCCGATTGGATGAAGTATAACTCTCGTTCAATCTACGGCTGTACTAAAGCCGAACCCGAATTTGTTGCTCCCAAGGGAACGCTTCTCACTCAATCGGAAGACGGAAAGAGATTATATATCCACTTAGTTGAATATCCGTTCAAGACCTTGCCGTTTGAAAATTTGGTAGGTAAGATTGATTACGTTCAATTCCTTCACGACGGTAGCGAAATTTTATATAGAGAAAAAGACGGTTACGTTTTATTTGAACTTCCCGTAGTTCAACCGCAAAAAATCACTCCCGTTATTGAAATTTTCTTGAAATGATGGCTCTTCCACAATCTCTAGTTGATTTTTGACGGCAAAACACTTTGAAATGCTTCGGTTTGGCTCAGTTACAGACCGCAAGGATATGCGCCTTCGCAAGAACGCTCGCCTTTGTTTGTGTTTTACTCATCAAACCGAAAATTTACTAATCAACTATTTATTGTTACGTCGCCATAAAAAAGCCACGGAAAATTCCGTGGCTTTCCCTTTGCAATAAAGCAAAGTTTTATGCAATTTTAACTACTGTTAAGCCTGTGTCGGTAATTGCGATAGTGTCGTTGCCCGTGTTGATAAGGGTAAGAGAGGAACCTGCTGTTGCGTTTACTAAAAGGGTCTTTGATACAGTGGTTACCGCCGCTTCGGAATCAAGAATCGTTGAAATTGCCGTTCCGTTCAAAGCAAGCGAATAGTTAACCGAAGTTGAAGTTCCCGTCAAATAATACGAAACGAGATAATACCCCGCATCAGTTAGCGTTACGGCGTTGTCGTTAACGCTCATAGTACTGCTCGGCGTAATGGTGTTTAAAGTTAAAGGAGCAATTCCGCCCACTTCTATGGTAGAAATTCCGCTACTTGCATAGATGGAGTCAGAAGTTCCAGCAGGGCCTTGCGGACCAGCAGGACCAATAGGACCGATAGGGCCTTGTGGACCGGTAGCACCAGTTAACCCGATAGGGCCTTGCGGACCCGTTGCACCAGTTAAACCGATAGGACCTTGCGGACCGATAGGTCCGATAGCACCCGTCGCACCCGTAGGACCTTGTGGACCAGTAGGACCAGCAGGACCAATAGGACCGGTTGCGCCAGTCGGACCTGTAGGACCAACGGGACCACGTGGACCAACAGGGCCTTGCGGACCGACAACAACTCTTCGTCCACACCTACAGCAGTTATTAGAGTTACAATTATTAAAAAAGCACATTTATTCTAACCTTTTCCTTTAGTATTGACTTTGATAAGTCAATATTATTATATGAAAATAAGTTAGATTTAGTTAATTTAACTTGAAATATTTTACGATATATGCAATAATAGTAGCGTAGTTTAAGGAGATTTTTATGGCTAAGCGTTATGGTTTAACGGTAACTGCGTGTTCGTTAGGTTACGTAGTTCAAGCGTTAATGAATAATTTTTTGCCTTTGCTTTTCGTATATTTTGCAAGTGCGTATAAAATTCCCGTATATTTAATTTCAACGATAATTGCGTATAACTTTATTCTTCAAATTTTGGTTGATTCGTTTTCGTCTTCGTTTATACTTAAAATCGGGCATAGGGCTGCGTGTTTATTTTCGGGCGCAACGGCAAGTTTAGGGCTTGCAATATTAGCAATCGTTCCAACGATTTTAAGTGGGTATATTCAAATTTATTTAGGGATAATGGTAGCCGTTACTTTTATGGCTACGGGAAGTGGGCTTAGCGAAGTTTTATTAAGCCCGATAATTGAAGCGTTACCATACGAAAACAAATCGTCAAAAATGAGTTTTCTTCATTCGTTTTACTGTTTAGGGCTTTTATTTTTAATACTCGTTTCAACGTTGTTTTTCGTTGTGTTCGGCGTTTCTAAATGGCAAATACTATCGCTACTACTTATAGTTATTCCCTTAGTTGAAATAAT
The DNA here is from genome assembly GCA_045637965.1 of Christensenellaceae bacterium. Lineage (GTDB taxonomy): Bacteria > Bacillota > Clostridia > Christensenellales > Borkfalkiaceae > HGM11412. The sequence goes on from JAZUAK010000007.1 coordinate 180,745, forward strand.
CTTCTTCTCGATTTGCCCGATAATCAAACCGCAGGGCGACGATAGAGTAGTTAAGAAAAAAGATTTATTTAAAAACAAACGATTTATTTTACTATTTATCCTTATGATAGCGGCGGGCGCATCCGAACAAGCGATTGCACAATGGGCAAGTTTCTTTGCTGAAAGCGGACTAAACGTAACGAAAACCGTTGGCGATTTAGTAGGGGCAAGCGCGTTTGCGTTATTTATGTTTATTTCAAGGTTTCTTCACGGGCTTAGCGGAAAGAAATTTAACGTATCGTCGCTTATCCTTATATGTTCGATAGGTTTAACAGCGTGCTATCTACTTGCCGTTTTGCAACCGAGCGCGGTATTATCGTTAGTGTTTATATCGCTTTGCGGTTTCTTCGTTGGTATCGCTTGGCCGGGCGTGTATTCTATCGGTGGCGATTTATTTGCAAGCGGTGGAACGGCGATGTTTTCAATGCTTGCGTTAGGCGGTGACGTGGGCTGTACTTTAGGCCCGACGCTCGTAGGCTTTATAGCAAGCGGAACGACTATGAAATTAGGAATACTTATAGCAACGATATTTCCGTTGATATTACTTGTGGGAATGGTTGTTTTAAGAAAAAACGCAAAAGAAGATTTAATAAAATTAAGATAGGTGTTTTATGAATTACGAACAAATTTTAAGTAACTTTAACCTTAGTGGCAAGTTTATCTCTTGCGAACCTTACGGCAACGGGCATATTAACCAAACTTTCGTTGCGTACTTTGACGAAAACGGCAAAAAGGTTCGTTATATCCTTCAAAAAATAAACCATAAACTTTTCGACCCAGTTGAAAAACTTATGCAAAATATAGAACTCGTAACGGAATTTAACCGCAAAAAAATAGCGGAACGCGGTGGAAATCCCGATAGAGAAAGTTTAACTATTATTAGAACTTTAGACGGAAAAACCTTCTATAAGGCGGATAACGACAATTATTTTAGAGTGTATATCTTTATTGAAGATACCGTTGCATATCAAACCGTTCAAAACCCCAAGGACTTTTATTATAGCGCTTTGGCGTTTGGTAACTTTAACAATTTACTTGCTGAGTTTGACGCAAGTAAACTTTATGAAATTTTACCGCGTTTCCACGATACGAGAAAGCGTTATAACGACTTTTTAAATGCTTTAAACGAAGATAAACTCGGTAGAGCCAAAGAATGTGAAAAGGAAATTGAGTTTATAAAGGCAAGAGAAAGTTATTACGGAAAAATCGTAGATATGCTTGCAAGCGGTGAAATGCCACTTAAAGTTACGCATAACGACACTAAACTCAACAACGTTTTACTTGATGATAAAACGGGCAAGCCCGTTGCCGTTATCGACCTTGATACCATTATGCCCGGTAGCGTGTGCTACGATTTTGGCGATAGCATAAGGTTTGGTTGCAACCCTTGTGAAGAAGACGAAAAAGACTTATCGAAAGTAAACTTCCGTTTCGACCTTTATAAAATTTATCTCGAAGGTTTCTTAGAAGCGCTTGGCGATAGAATAACTCAAGTTGAAAAGGATAATTTAGCGTTTGGTTCAATCCTTATGACTATTGAATGCGGTATGAGATTTTTAGCCGACTACTTATCGGGGGATACGTATTTTAGAACCCACCGTGAAGGTCAAAATCTTGATAGAGCGAGAACGCAATTAAAACTCGTTTCCGATATGGAACAAATTTTAGATCAAATGAACGCTTTAGTTAAATAACGATAAGGTTAAAGTGAGTTAAACGAAGGATGGATATTATGATTAGGGAATTTTTTGGTTTAAGTAAAGTTGGCAACGGTTACGGCTATTTAAGAAGCGCTGAAGGTGCTTGGTCTTGGCAACATATATTGCAAGTTTCTATCTTTATGATATTGATGGTAACGCTTGCGATAGTTTTTGGCAAAAAGTATAAAGGCAAATCGGATAAGCAAAAGAACAAAGTTTTAATAGCGAGCGCTATTTTAATCGACGGCTTTGAAATTGTCAAGATAATCGTTTTATGTATAAGATGCCAAAACCCCTTCCATTGGCTTTACGTATTGCCGTTATTCTTGTGCAGTATTCAGTTAATCGCTATTCCCATGGCTGCATTTTGCAAGGGAAGAGTTAGAGAAGCGTGTTTAGATTTCGTTTTAACTTTCGGTATCTTAGGTGCGGTATTCGGCACGATAGGTGCGGTTCAAAACTACGGAGCGTACCCAGTAGTCGGGATGGATAACGTTTTTTCGGGCATCACCCACTCAATATCTGGCTTTGCTTCCTTGTATATAGCAATATCGGGACTTATAAGTTTAAAGAAGAAAAATTACGCTATAACTCTTGCAATCTTATTAAGTTTTGCGGTCGTTGCGTACGTGGTAAACTTAATAGTTGATTATAACTATATGTTCTTAATGTATCACGATGGAACACCGTATAGTATTTTTTATAACTTAGTTAATGGAAACGCCGTTTTATATCCAATGATAGTAATTGGAATTTTCGTAGTTTACGTTACGTTATTCTATTTAATCTATTTAAAATTTATAAAAAAGAAAAAATCTTAAAAATCTAATAAAAAAACTCAACTGCTAAAAGTTGAGTTTTTTTATTACCTATTAAAATAATTTTCAAGTATTTCACAAGCGTCGCCAACGAGTGATGCACAAGGGCGTTTTTTGTAATAAGTTTCCGTTCTCTTTTCGGGGATTGGTTCGCTGTTTCCTTCGGGAAGAGATAAAAGTTCACGGCAAATATAAGTGCCGTTTTTTGCTTTGAACTCATTCATAAGGTTTTGAACTTTTTTGTAAGTTTCCATTTTGCCGTTGCTGTCGCTAGGGTCGAATTGCCCTTCAAGTGCGCTTAAAACGAACACCATTCCCGAAACGGCACCGCAAACTTCTCTCATACGCCCAAAGCCACCGCCGAAGCCCGAAAGCATTTTTGCAATGGTATCGTTATCCATATTAAGTTTGTCAGCAAAAGTAACCGCTACCGCTTGAGCGCAGTTATAACCTTGTTTAAAATAATTTTCGCCAATCTCTCTTTTAGTCATTTTCTTTCTCCGTTAAATAGTTTATTACTTTGCCTGCTAACGTAAGCCCCGCAACCGCAGGCGTAAAAGAATTGCTAGCCGGTGTTCTATCGCCCGATTTTAAAGGTTCTTCTTCCGAATATAAAACGTCTAAACTTTCAACGCCGTTATCTTTTAAAAGTTTTCTCATAACTTTACAAAGTGGGCAAACCTTGGTTTTAGAAATATCCGCAATTTTGAAAAGTGCGGGGTCTTTCTTGTTTCCCGTACCCATGCAAGATATTACGGGAACGCCTTGTTTTTTAGCGTTTATTATAATTGATAATTTTGCGCTCACCGTATCAATCGCGTCAACCACGAAAGAGTAGGGTGAAAAGTCAAATAAATCTAAATCTTCTTTCAACACGAACTTGCAAATAGCCGTAACCTTGCAGTCAGGATTGATAGACTTAATTCTTTCAGCCGAAACGTCAACTTTTTTCTTTCCAATGGTATCAAGCGTTGCGTAAAGTTGGCGGTTTAAATTGGTTATAGAATATTCGTCCCCGTCAACGACGGTTATTGCGCCTATACCGCTACGGGCGAGTGCTTCGATTAAATAACTACCAACGCCACCTGCGCCAAACACTAAAACGCTTGAGTTTTTAAGTTTTTCAATACCGCTTTCGCCGTATAATTTGAGCGAGCGGTCAAGCCAATTTTCCATACGATTATTATATAATCATATTCGGTTAAAGTCAAGTTATTAACAATGTTGATAACTAATGTTGATAACTTGTTAAAAACGACAAAATTTTGCATAATTCCTATCGTTTTCGTTATCATATTTTTTATATCGAAAAAGGTATAAAAATTTTTTGGTGGTTAATACTTAATTATACGCCCGTTTACGTTACATAAAAGGGGGTATTATGAACAACGAAAAAGTAGTAATTTGCGGTATGGACACGGCTTTGCTTCCACGCATCGATAAAGGCGAAGCGGAAACTCTTTTAAGTAAAATCGCCGCAGGCGATGAAGTAGCAAAGAGCAAGTTCGTAACGGCAAATATTAGGCTTGTGTTATCAATAGTTAAAAGGTTTCCGAGCGTTAAGATTTCAAAAGACGATATGTTTCAAGCAGGTTGCATAGGGCTTATAAAGGCGGTGGATAATTTTGACCCGTCTTTCGGCGTAACCTTTTCAACTTACGCCGTGCCAATGATACTTGGCGAAATAAAAAGAATAATTAGAACGAATAATAGCCTAAGAATTTCACGCTCGATAAGAGATACTGCGTACCAAGTTTTAAAAACTCGTGGCGAACTTGAAAAAAAGGATATCGTTGCCACGCCTTCCGCTATTGCAAGCGCGCTTGATATTGCCGAAAAAGAAGTGGTTTACGCTTTGGACGCTATTTCCGATCCCGTTTCACTTTACGACCCCGTGTACTCTAAAGAAGGGGAAGAACTTTATTTAATGGACCAGATTTCCGATAAAAAAGAATGCGATGAAAGGTGGACGGAAAACGCGTGCTTAAAGCGCGCCATTGAAAAACTTGACGAAAGAGAGCAAAAAATTCTCTATATGCGCTACTTTGAAGGGAGAACGCAAACGGAAATATCTTCAGAAGTTGGCTTATCTCAAGCGCAAGTAAGTAGGCTTGAAAAAAACGCCCTTAAAGTGTTAAAAGTGAAAATGTCGTATTGACTAATCGAAAAAAGGCAGTTATAATAAGATTATAAATCAAGGGGGTATTATTATGGCGGTAGGTTGCATGTCAGTAGTTAGTTTAGGTTTTATCGGCGTAGTGTTGGCTACGATGGTTGCAGTTAAACTTTCATTTCGTTTATTTAAAAGATAAATAAAAACTTTTCAGCACCGCGAGATATTCTCGCGGTGTTTTGCATATAATTTACTATGATAAATTTTAGTGAATTTAAAAAGAAAGAAATCTTAGATATTAGTAGCGGTAAAAATTTAGGCAAAGCCACCGATTTAATATTCGGAAGAAAAAACGGCGTTATCGAAAAGGTAATAGCAAGCGGTAAAAAGGGTGGCTTTTTATCTTGCGAAACGATTGAAATCCCCTATAACTCAATAGTGAAAATTGGCGACGATGCAATACTAGTTGAACTCAATCGCAAACCTAAAGAGCCAAAATGCCAAGAGCCTTGCTGTGAGTGTGCTTGCAACGAAAAAGAAGACGGTTTTTGTGACGATTGACTTGAAAAATAATCGCTTTTGTATTATCATATAAATATGATTACAAAAAAGAGCGAAAACCAAATAGAAAATCTTACCGCAGGCGATAGCGGTGTATTATATTCTTTTGCGATAATTTCCGCATTAATTATCTCTATAATTTTTTCTACCGCCGTTTTAGTTGCGTCTAACGGCAACGAAGCGGTTTTTAAAACGGATATGGTTATAATATTAAACTTTATTTTAAGCCCGATTGCAATTTTGCTTGCAATCGGCGTTTTGCGTTTAAAAAGAAATTCGCCTATCATTTCCGCTTTAGACGTTAAGTCGTTTGATAAATTTTCGCTTTTAGCAACCGTTTTGATAACGCTTGGGCTTACTTTTGGCTTGGCGGAAGTTAACACCGTTTTCGTAACCTTTCTTCAAAGGTTAGGGCTTGAAGTGAGCGCTCCGTCCCTTCCAAAATTTTCGTTTGGTGGCGTTTTAGCAAGTATCGTTTGCGTTTGTATTATCCCAGCCGTCGTTGAAGAAGTGTTGTTTAGGGGTTTAATTTTAAGCGGACTTAAAAGCACGGGAACGGCGTTTGCAATAATTTTATCGGGCGCGCTATTTTCACTCTTTCATATGTCGCCCGCGCAAACTATATATCAGTTTATCGTGGGTATGGTGTACGCCGTAATCGTGTTATACGGCAAGAATATTCTTTACTGTATAGGAATGCACCTTTTTAACAATTTATATATCGTTTTAAACTACTATTTTTGGGGCTTTACGCTCAGCGGAGTATTAAAACCTATCGTAACGATTTTAGGGCTTTTAGCATTGGTTAGTGGAATAGTTTTACTCGTTTATAAGGGTGCTAAACGAGAAAGAGAAGTGGAAGAAAAACAAAACCGCGTAAACTTTATACTCGGCGCGGTGCTTGGCATAATAACGGCGTTTGCAATGTGGATAACCGCACTTATAGGTTGATTATGGTTAAAGTTAATATAGTTTGCGTAGGCAAAATTAAAGAAAAATATTTTGAAGACGGGGTTAATGAATACCTTAAAAGGCTTTCGCGTTACGCCAAAGTTACCGTTACCGAAATTAAAGAGAAAAACATAGTAACTGAGCCAAGCGCGTTAGAAATTCAAGAGATTTTAAAGCGTGAAGGAGAAGATATTTTAAAGGCACTCAAAGGTTACGTTATCGCTATGGCGATTGAGGGCAAAAAACTCTCGTCCACCGCACTTGCAAATAAAATAAAAACGGTTAAGGACAAGCAGGGAGAGATAACCTTCGTTATCGGCGGTTCGTACGGCATAGCCGATTTTGTAAAAGCAAAGGCGGACGAACTTTTATCCGTTTCGGATATGACTTTTCCGCACACCTTATTTAGAGTTATGCTAACCGAACAAATTTATCGCGCGTTCACTATTATTGAAGACGGGAAGTACCATAAATGAAAGACAAGTTTTATTATATGAAAAGAGCGCTCCGCTTAGCGAAAAAAGCGGGGGAACTTGGCGAAGTTCCTATCGGCGCTGTAATAGTTAAAGACGGCGAGATTATATCTTCCGCCTATAATATGCGAAACTCTAAGAGTTCGGCAACTGCTCACGCTGAAATTTTAGCGATAGAAAAGGCGTGCAAAAAACTTAAAGATTGGCGACTTGACGGGGCGGAAATGTTCGTTACCTTAGAGCCTTGCCCAATGTGTGCGGGCGCAATCGTTAACGCTCGCATAAAAAAGGTTTATTTTGGTGCGTTTGAGAAAAAGAGCGGAGCGGTGTTTAGCAATTTTAGAATAACCTTTAAAGGTGGCTTAAACCACAAAACCGATGCCGAAGGCGGAGTTTTGGAAGAAGAGTGTTCGCAATTACTAAAAGACTTTTTTCAAGACAAAAGAAAAGTGTAAAATGCGCCTATTTCTGTTGACTTAAAAGATAGAATTTTGTAAAATATAAGTAGCGTAATAACGCGGTAAAAAATTTATATAGGCTACATTGCCTAATGTTTTCACGGAGGGGTTATGATAACACACGGAACGGAGATTAAACTTTTTTCTGGTAACTCAAACAGGGATTTAGCGGAAGCGATTGCAAAAGAACTTAGAATGGAACTTGCAGATGCGGAAGTTGGTCGTTTTAGCGACGGTGAGATAAATGTTCACATCGGCGAAACGGTAAGAGGTAGGGACGTATTTATTATTCAGTCTACTTGCCAACCTGTAAACGACAATTTGATGGAATTGCTCGTTATGATTGACGCGGTTAAGCGTGCGTCGGCTGGTCGTATTACGGCAGTTATTCCTTATTTTGGATACGCTCGCCAAGATAGAAAAGCAAGACCGAGAGATCCGATTACTGCAAAACTCGTAGCAGACCTTATTCAAACTGCAGGCGCTGATAGAGTTTTAACAATGGATTTACACGCTCTTCAAATCCAAGGTTTCTTCAACATTCCCGTTGACCATTTAGTAGGTGGTCCGTTATTATTTAGATATTTCCAAGATAAAGTTGACGATGACTTCGTCGTTGTATCGCCGGACGTTGGCTCGGTAACGAGAGCAAGAAACGTTGCAGCGAAACTCGGTTGCTCAATGGCAATTATTGATAAGCGTCGTCCCAAAGCAAACCAACTTGAAGTTATGAATATTATTGGTGACATCAAGGGTAAGAAGTGCTTAATGGTTGACGATATGATTGATACTGCAGGAACTATCGTTCAAGGTGCTGAAGCGCTTTACAACAACGGCGCTAAAGAAATTTACGCTTGTTGTTCTCACGCAGTATTTAGTGGCCCTGCGATTGATAGAATTAAGAATTCGCACATCACTAAACTCGTAGTACTTGATACCGTTGATCTTCCCGAAGAAAAGAAGATTGATAAAATTGAAGTTTTATCCGCAGCAAAACTCTTTGCTCTTGCTATTGAAAACGTATATCAAGATAAAAAAATGTCAGACATTTACAACAACTATTAATTTTTAAGCCGTTATTTACGGCGTATAACTTTGTTTCTACTTAAAAGGCGGACTTGGATGACCAACAAGGTCTATCCAACCCCGCCTTTTTTCGTGAGCCTCGTTATACTTGTAACTAACGGCTTAAAAGGGTAGTTTACAAAACTTTTTAATAATTAAAGCATAGGTTTTAACCTATGCTTTTTTATATTATCTAACTTGCTTCTATGGGCTTAATAAGTATTGTATTTTAAACCTTTACGAGCCATATACCTAACGTCTTAAAACAGTTGCAATAAACTCTCGTTTATACGGGAGTTTTTTATTTGTCTAACTTGCTTCTATGGGCTTAATAATTTTTACTCTTTACAAAACTTGAAGTTTTGTATATAATAGTACTTGCTATGATAATTAAACCTAATTTTGATAATAAAAGTAATATTCCACTTTCAGAGTACCCACGCCCGCAGTTTAAAAGGGATAGTTACCTATGTTTAAACGGGCTTTGGGATTTTATTTTGGCAAAAGCAGATGGAAATGCAATAAGCGGAAAAATTAACGTTCCGTATTCGCCCGAAAGCGACCTATCTGGCGTTTTACAACAAGTTAAAGGTGGCGATACGCTTATCTATAACAAAACTTTTACCTTACCCGAAAATTTTAATAAGGGTAGAGTTTTACTAAACTTCGGAGCAGTTGACCAAGAAGCGAAAGTTTTTATAAACGGAACGCTCGTTGGCGAAAACAAGGGCGGATATAACACCTTTGCCTTTGATATAACCGATAGCATTTTAGACGGCGAAAATATTATTACCGTTGAAGTTATAGACGATGCCGATAGCGATATCTACGGCCGTGGTAAACAAGTTTATAAAAACGGTGGAATTTGGTATCAAGCAACGAGCGGTATTTGGCAAACGGTGTTTTTAGAAAGCGTTCCTACCGCTTACTTAAAATCAGTTAAACTCGATCCCGATTTTGATAACAAAACTTTAACCGTAACGCCTGAAAAAATAGGCGACGGCGAACTTTTTGTAACAATAATGGACGGCGATAAAATTATCGCTACCGCAAGTGGAAACGATAAAGTTATATTAGACGTATCTTCTTGCAAGCCGTGGTCGGTAGAAAACCCCGAACTTTACGCCGTTATTTTAAACTTTAACGATGATAAAGTTGAAAGTTATTTTGGGCTTAGAAAATTTTCCGTTATTGAAAAGGGCGGTTATAAGTTATTTGCCTTAAACAACGAGCCGATTTTCCATAACGGGCTACTCGACCAAGGCTACTTTGAAAAGGGTATGCTCACGCCAAAGTCGAACGAAGTTATGTTTAATGAAGTTAAAGCCGTTAAAGAACTTGGCTTTAATATGCTTAGAAAACATATAAAAGTTGAGCCTATGCTTTGGTATTATTACTGTGATATTTTAGGCGTACTCGTTTGGCAAGATATGATAAACGGCGGGGCAAAATACAAAAAGTGGCGCATAATTTTAGCACCCTTTTTAAACCTTCATATCAACGATAAAAACTATAAGAGAATGGGAAGAAGCGAGGCCTCTCGCAAACAATATTATAAAGAAGCGTTCCAATTGCAAGATAACTTATATAACGTAGTTTCCCTTTGCTTATACACTCCTTTCAACGAGGCGTGGGGGCAGTTTGACGCCGTTGACGTTACTAATATTTTAAAACAGCGCGACCCGTCAAGGCTTTACGACCACGCAAGCGGTTGGCAAGATAAGGGTGGCGGTGACGTAAGAAGTCGCCATATCTATTTTAGAAAGTTAAGGTGCATGGGCGACGGCAAGCGCGTTTTAGCAGTTACCGAATTCGGCGGTTATAGCCTTCCCGTAAAGGACCACTTGTTTACCGACAAAAAGTTCGGTTACAAAATGTTTAAAAGGAAAGAAGACTTGCAAAACGCTTACCTTAGCCTTTATAATAACGAAGTTATTCCGCTTATAAAATCGCAGGGGCTTTGCGGAACGGTGTATACCGAACTTACTGATATTGAAGACGAAATTAACGGCTTATTCACCTTTGATAGAGTGCTTAAAATCTCTAAAGAAGAAATTCAAAAAGTGAATTGTGAAGTATACGAAGCGTTTAACGAAAAATTTAAAGACTAAAACTCTAAAAACTCACGAAAAATCGTGGGTTTTTATATTTTTTAAAAAATATATATAAAAATAATTGACAAGGGGGTTACGTGTTTATATAATAATCTTGTTTACTATTGCTAAACAAAAAGTTTAATTTTACAAAACGGTAGATTATGGTATTAGGCGATAAGATAAAAGAGTTAAGGCTTCAATGCGAATTTACGCAGGAAGAACTTGCTAATAGATGCGAACTTACGAAAGGTTACATATCTCAACTTGAAAACGATTTAACGAGCCCGTCGATTGCAACGCTTATTGATATATTATCCGCACTCGGCACGAACTTGAAAGACTTTTTTAGTGAAGAAGAAGACGAAAGGATTGTTTTTACCGAAAAAGATTTCATAGAGAAAAAGACTGATTCAATGATTCTTAACTGGCTCGTTCCCAACGCGCAAAAAAATTCTATGGAACCCGTTCTAATTGAATTAGAGAAGAATTCCGCAACTGAAGAAGACGTTCCGCACGAAGGCGAAGAATTCGGCTACGTTTTAGAAGGGGAAATCGTTATTCATTTAGGCAAGAAAAAGCACGTTTGCAAAAAGGGTGAAAGTTTTTATTTTACTTCCGCAAAATCGCATTACATTATTAACGTAAAAGAAAAGACGGCTAAATTCCTTTGGATATCTAGTCCGCCTACGTTCTAAGGAGAAAAAATTATGAGTAAACAAAAAATTATTGAACTTACCGGTGTTTCAAAAGAATACGACGGAACTTTAGCAGTTGAAGACTGCAACTTATACGTTAGAAAGGGTGAGTTTATCACCTTTTTAGGACCATCAGGTTGCGGTAAAACCACCACGCTTAGAATGATTGCAGGCTTTGAACTTCCAACCACGGGTAGTATTATGCTTAACGGCAAGGATATTACTAATCTTCCACCGCATAAACGCCCCGTAAACACGGTGTTCCAACGCTATGCGCTTTTCCCCCACCTTAACGTTTATGAAAATATCGCTTACGGCTTAAAACTCAAAAGAGTAAAGGCAACTTACGTTGATAAAAAGGGTAGAACGGTTGAAAAAATCGAAAAACTCAGTAAAAAAGAAATCGACCAAAAGGTTGCTCGCGCCCTTAAAATAGTTGACCTTGAAGAGTTTGAAAGAAGAAGCGTAACCACCTTATCAGGCGGTCAACAACAACGTATTGCAATTGCAAGGGCTATCGTTAACGAGCCTGAAATTTTGCTACTCGACGAACCTCTCGGCGCACTCGACCTTAAAATGAGAAAGGATATGCAACTCGAACTTAAAGAGATGCACAAAAAACTTGGCATAACCTTTATCTACGTTACTCACGACCAAGAAGAAGCACTTACTATGAGTGATACCGTAGTCGTTATGAAAGACGGCAAAATTCAACAAATCGGCACACCGCAAGACATTTACAACGAACCCGTTAACTCTTTCGTTGCCGACTTTATCGGCGAAAGCAATATTTTCAGCGGTACGGTAGTAGGTGAAAAGAAGGTTAGATTTATCAATAAAATTTTCGATTGCGTTGACGATTTTGAAAAGAATGAAAAAGTTGACGTAGTAGTTCGCCCCGAAGACGTTAAAATCGTTAAAGAAGAAAAGGGCATGGTATCAGGCACTATTTCTTCGTGTATTTTCAAAGGCGTTCACTATCAAATGACTATGATGGTAGGCCGTTCGGAAGTTGTTATTCAATCTACTAAGGGTTACCCCGTTGGCGAAAAAGTTTGGATATCGATTGCACCGCAAGATATTCACATTATGCACAAGGAATTCGTTTCTAACGTTTACGACGGCTATATCACTAAAGAAAATAAAGTTTGGTTTGCTGACGGCGAGTTTGAGTGTGACGTTACTCAACTTTACGAAAATTCTCACTTAGATGAAGAAGGCTATCTCATAACTCAAGAAGGCGAAAAAATTGATTTAACCGACGTTGACGTTAGGGTTGAAGTAGGTCTTAAAGATATTGAAATTATCGATAACGACGTTGACGGTGACGCTTGCGGTTCAATTATTTCCATAGTTTATAAAGGCGACCACTATCAAATTATAATTAGAACGGATGACGAGGAAGAAGATTTCGTTTGCGATACCGAGTACGTTTGGAACGAAAACGACCGCGTTTCCGTTAAAATTCCGAAAGATAAGATTAAGTTAAAACTTAAAACGGAGGACAAAAAATAATGAAAGGACTCCGCTTTTCAAGAAAGCATTTGGGGATACCTTACGCGTTATTTTTAGCGTTGTTCGTAATATTCCCGTTAGTGCTTATCATCTTGTACGCGTTCACGAAGGTTGACCCAAGCGGTCATATCAGTTTATCGGGAACGAAAGTATCACTCACTTTTGACAACTTTATCGAGTTTTTCTCTAAAGGCTCTAATATTAGAGTTTTATTCATAAGTTTCGGCTTAGCAATAGTTACGACTGCTCTTTGCTTAATTATTTCATATCCGCTTGCTTATATTTTATCAAAGAGTAAACTCAACAAAAACGGCGTTTTATTAATTTTGTTTATCCTTCCTATGTGGATAAACTTCGTTTTAAGAACTGCCGCTATGAAAGAACTTTTATTCGCTATCGGTATGTATAATAGTAACCGTTTAAGTTTCGTGAACACCGTTATCGGTATGGTTTACGACTACTTGCCGTTTACTATTTTACCCCTTTATACCGTTATGATTAAACTCGATAAGAGTTTAATTGAAGCAAGTGCCGACCTTGGCGCTAAACCTGCAAACACCTTCTTTAGAGTAACATTACCGCTTACCGTTCCTGGAATTGTGAGCGCGGTTACTATGGTATTACTTCCAACTACCACGAGTTACGTCGTTTCCGATACGCTTGGTAACGGTAACGTAACTATTATCGGTAAAGTTATCGAATCGCAGTTTTCAACCGTGTTCGATTGGCACGCTGGTTCGGCGATAGCAATGGTATTATTAGTTATAATATTTATAACTATGTGGGTAACGAATAAGTTCTCGGACGACGAAAGCTCTCAAGCAAGGGGGAACGGTTTATGGTAAAAAAATTATTCTCCGGCGGTTACGTTATCTTAATTTTATTGATTTTATACGCGCCTATTTTACTTTTAGTAGTATATAGTTTCAATATGAGTAGAGAAATCGGTATTTGGTCTGACGAATGGGGATTCTCTCTTTACGGTGAACTTATACGAAACGGGGATATTATGACCACGGTTGCAAACACCTTTATTTTAGCAATCGTATCGGCTGTGCTTTCTTCTATTTTGGGAACGCTCGGCGCGATAGGTATGTTTTATAGCAAGAAGAAAGCAAGGGGCGTTATGAACGGGGCAACTCAAATCCCAATTATTAATGCGGAAATCGTAACGGCGATATCTATTGCGCTCGTTTGCACGATGTTTGCGTTTGGTAGAAGTTACGCGTCGCTCCTTATCGGCCACGTAGTACTCACTTTCCCGTTCGTAGTTTTATCCGTTATGCCAAAACTTAAGCAAATGGATAACAACTTGTACGAAGCGGCGCTCGACCTTGGCGCAACGCCTACTAAAGCGCTTTTCTCGGTTATTATTCCCGAAATTATGCCGGGTATTTTATCGGGATTTTTGCTCGCAATCAACCTTTCGCTCGACGATTATATTATTACTACGTTTACAAAACCAACGACTTTCGATACTATTTCCACCTACGTTTTCGATGCGTACGCGCGTGGCGGTAAGAGTTCGTCCGTGCCCGCTCTTAGAGCGCTTTCCACTTTCATTTTCGTATTTATGATTATTTTCGTAGTGGTAAGATACGTTATTTCTAATAGAAAAGCGGCTAATAAGGAGAAAAGATGAAAAAGATATTTAATTTGGGCTTAGCGCTCGTTATGGCTTTATCAGTTTTCTCTTTTGCAGGCTGTAAAAGTGAAGAAGACGTTTTAGAACTCAACGTTTATAACTGGGAAGACTATATTTGTAAAGATGAAAACGCCGATTTAATTGCAGATTTTGAAGAGTTTGCAACCGAAAAATACGGCAAGAAGGTAGTTGTTAATTATTCAACTTTCGGCACTAACGAAAATATGTATAACGAACTTCAACTTTCCAAGGTGAAAACTGAAAACGGTTACGATTACGGGTACGACCTTGTTTGCCCGTCTGACTATATGATTCAAAAAATGCTTGGCGAAGGAATGCTTGAAAAGTTTGACCGAAGCCTTGGCAACCTTGATAATTACGACGTTTATTCTTCAAAATACATTCTTGATTTGTTTGAAAAATACGGCTGGACTGATTACGCTTGCGGTTATATGTACGGAACGATGGGTTTCGTTTATAACCCCGAAGTTCTCGAAAGAAACTCGGGAGGCGAATATCAACCGGGCGATGAAGCGCACTGGGATTTCCCTTGGAAAACCTATTCTAAAAACTTAGGTACTATCAAAGATAGTATTAGAGATACTTACGCGCTCGCTATCGGTAAAGTTTACGCTGACGAACTTACCGCTTTGGCTCTTCAATGGAAAAGTGGTAACCTAACCGATGAACAATATCAAGACGAAGTGGTTAAGATTTTTAACCGTACCGATGAAGAAACGGTTAGAAAAGTTACTGAAGAACTCATTGAACTCAAAGCAAACGTTTACGGGTTTGAAGTTGATAGCGGTAAGCGTGATATGGCGTCAGGGAAAATAGCAATTAACTTTGCTTGGAGTGGCGATGCCGTTTACACTTTAGATATTGCCGAAGAAGCGGGTACTGAACTTTACTATTCCGTTCCCGAAGAAGGCAGTAATATTTGGTTTGACGGTTGGGTTATGCCAAAGGGCGCAAATATTGAACTTGCTCAAGATTTCGTTAACTTCCTTGCCGACCCTGAAAATGCAAAAGTTAATATGAACTATATCGGCTATACCCCCGTGGTGTCTGGCAGTGCGATGCACGAAAACGCAATCGAGTGGTACGGCGTTTACACGCTCATTGAAACCGATGACGTTGAAAATGCTGATTACGTCGATGAAGAAACGGGTGTTGCTTACTACGAATACTACCTTCAAGACGCTATTGACGAAGGCGAACTTGTTGAAACCATCGATTATACTTCAAACGGAATTGATAGCGAAACGGGTTATGAATGCTTAACCTTAAACAGCGTAAAATATCCCGTTTACGACGATAACGACGAGTATATCGTAGGATTTGAAGAAGATTTTGAAGTTGACGTTTATCTTTACGACGTATCCTTCCTTTTAAACACTTATACCGACGATGGCGATATGTTTATTTGGACTGACACTTTAAGTCGCCAACTTGAAACGCAATATCCAACTAAAGATACCGTTATGCGTTGCGCTATAATGAAACATTTTAACGACGAAGAAATGGGTAGACTTAACGATATGTGGGATGAAGTTAAGGTTTCCGCAATTCCCGTTTGGCTTATGATTATGATATTCGGCTTTATCGTATTGGCTCTCGTTTTAGTTCCCGTTTTATCTTATCTTAACAAAAAGGGCGTTCACTTTAACCTTAAGTTAAAAAGAAAAAATTTAACACCAGTTAAGAGAGAAATAATAAAACATTAAAATTAAAACCCCGATGGTTTTCCATCGGGGGATTTTATTGAAAAAAAAGATTGAAATAGATATACTTAAACGCCTTGATATTTTTTGTAAAAGGTGGTATACTTATTTTAACTATGCTTAATTGTCCCTTGATAAAGGGCAATCGGAGATGAATGGAAACAAAAACTAACGAAACGAAAGTTTTAAATGATAAGTTCGTAGCGGAAGAGTCGTTTGATTTTACTAAAATCCACTCTGATGAGTATTACGAGCAGTTCATTCAAAATTTCGTGCCTAACAACAAGAATAGATGGTTTTACCGTTTTATTAAAAGGTGCTTTGATTTTATCGTTTCTTTAATAGCGCTAATCGTGTTTATACCATTTTTCATAATTATAGCAATAGCGATAAAGTGTGATTCAAAGGGCAAAGTTATTTTCTCGCAAAAGCGTATAGGTAAAAACGGAAAGCCTTTTAACTGCTATAAATTTAGGTCTATGAGAGTTGACGCGCCAAAGGAATGCGCAACTTCTTTATTGGACCATTCCGAGCAGTATCAAACCAAAGTTGGAAGGTTTCTTAGAAAATTATCTCTTGACGAACTTCCACAACTTTGGTGCGTTTTGATTGGTAAAATGTCAATAATCGGTTATAGACCGCTTATTTTATCCGAAGCAAAGTGTAACGCTATGCGAGAAAAACTCGGCGTGTTCAAATTAAAGCCTGGAATTTCAGGATACGCTCAAGTTCACGGCAGGGATGATTTGTACTATAAAAATAAAGCCGTTCTCGATGCCGAATACGTTAAACAAGCAAGCCTATGGTTTGATATAAAACTTCTATTTCAAACGGTGGGCGTGGTATTAAGGCGTGAAGGTAATTCAGATAGTAAAAATAAAAAAAGTTAACAATAAAAAAGCCCTAGCGACGTTACGCTAGGGCTTTACGTTTTTATTCTCCAAAAACTTCTTCAAATTTTTTAATGTTTTCAGCAATAGTTTTTGTTGCGGTTTCGTGCGAGCCTACTTCTAAAACGTGTACGCTCTTATTTTCTAAAGTCTTGTATACCGATAAAAAGTGTTTAAGTTCGTCAATTATATGTACGGGAAGTTCCCATATATCACGATAGCCGTTGTATTGCGGGTCGCCAAACGGGATTGCGATAATCTTTTCGTCGCGTTCTTCATTGTCAGTCATAAACACCACGCCGATAGGATAGCAACGAACTAAACTCATTTTTTCAATAGGTTGAGAACATAAAACGAAAACGTCAAGCGGGTCTTTATCGTCCGATAAAGTTCTTGGAATGAAACCGTAGTTCATAGGGTAGTGAGTGCTTGTGAAAAGCACTCTATCAAGAATAATAAGCCCCGTTTCTTTATCGAGTTCATATTTGTTTTTAGAACCTTTTTCAATTTCTATGCAGGCTACAAAATCTTTAGGTGTAATTCTTTCTTTTGATATGTCTTTCCAAATATTCACAACAATTCTCCTTTGGTAATCTATTTAAACTTGTAATTTTAACTTTTCTAAAAGTTCAGAACTTTCAACTAATTTGCCAGCGCCGATAATAGATGCAATTTCCGCTTCATCGTTTACTTTTGCGGTAATTCTAAGCGCTTTCGTAACGTAATCTTCTATGCCGTAAACGTTAACGCCACCGCCCGTTAAATAAACGCCACCTTTTTGAAGAAGGGTTATCGTTTCGCTTTCAAGTGAAGAGATAATTACGTTTGCAATGTTTAAAACCTTATCGAAGAACTCTTTAACGGCAGGGTAGATTTGGCAAGCGGAAATTTGTGCTACGCGTTGTTTTCCACTTAAAACGTCTTTTCCGCTAACGACCGCCTTAGTCTCGTCGTCTTCATTTAAACTTGCAACTTGAATTTTAAGCGCTTCGGCTGAGTGGTTGGAAATTAAAAGGTTTTGTTCCTTTTCAATATGGCTTATTATCATTTTGTTAAGAGTGTTTCCGCCAATTTCGGCAGAAGCGCCCGAGATAACGCCCGCTTTAGTTAAAACGCAAACGGTAGTTTGCCCACCGCCAAGGTCAATCACGGCGCTCGGCGTTTCATAGGAAAGTTCTTCGCCCAAGCCAAGCAGTGCAAGAACGGGGTTTTCAGCGTAACAAACGTTAAATACTTTTGCGCCGATAAGCGCGTTTTCAAACTTCTTAATCGTATCGCGATTGCAACCGCATTCTACGAGTAAGAGCGCGTCCTTAATAACTTCGAATGGCGTTTTTACCTTTTGCAAAAAATGAGAAATCAATGCAACGAGCGCCTTGTTATCAATAATATCAGTGTTGTTAACGGGAAAAATAACTTCTACGTTTTCGGGCGTTTTACCTATTAATGCGTAAGCATCGTAACCGCAAGCGTAGGGCGTTTTGTAGTTCTTATTTTTGATTGCAATGCAAGTAGGTTCAATAAGCACTACGTCCGCTCTCGACTTATAAATTTTCGTATAAGAAGTTCCAATATCAATTGCTATTTTAGGCTTCATTTTAACTCCGATAAAATTTTAAGTATTTTTTTAGTGGGCAACCCAACCACGTTATCGTAATCGCCAACGATATTTTTAACGAGTAGTGCGTTATCTTGAATTCCGTATGCGCCAGCCTTGTCCATAGGGCTACCGCCGTTGACGTAATCAGTTATAACGCTTAAAGATAGTTCGTTAAACGTAACGAAAGTTTTTTCGTGGCCAATAATCGTCTGTTTTTCGTTAATAACGGCATAACCCGTAATAACTTCGTGAGTTTTATTTGATAGTGCGGTAAGCATAGAAACGGCGTCTTGATAGTCTTTAGGCTTGCCTAAGATTTTTCCGCCTAAAACGACCACCGTGTCCGCCCCGATAACCGTTCCGCCGTGTTTTTTAAAAACCGAATTTGCCTTGCCGTGCGCCAAAAATTCCACGTATTTTTCAGGAGATAAACCTTCGTTCTCACTCTCTTCGAAATCGGATGGAATTACGGCAAAATTAACCCCGTTAGAACTTAAAAGTTCCCTTCGGCGCGGGGAGTTGCTTGCTAAGATTATCTTCATTAAAATATTGTACCACTAATAAAAATATTTGTAAAGTAAATAAAAATTACAAATAAAAAGTAAAAGCGTTGTCAAAAATAATATAAAATGGTAAAATAGATAAGTACCAAAGGGGGTAACTATGTTAGACTGTAGAATTAAAAAACTTGCAAAAGGGCTTATTAACTATTCGGTAGAACTCAAAAAGGGCGAAAAATGTTTAATTGAAGCGTTTGATATTGATAACGCTTTAGTAAAAGCGCTCGTTGAAGAAGTTTACGCAGCAGGCGGATATCCGTTCGTTTGGATAAGAGATAATCAAGTTCAACGAAAAATCTTAAACGGGCTTGACGATACTCTTTGCGATATGATGGCGGACGTTGACTCTTATCTTATGTCCAAAATGGGCGCGTACGTTGGTATTCGTGGTGGCAACAACGCTTACGAACTTTCCGACGTTGACGGGGAAAGAAGAAAACTTTATAGTTCCGTATACTCGAACAGGGTTCATTTAGACCTTAGAGTTAACAAAACTAAATGGGTAATTTTGCGTTATCCTAATCCCGGAATGGCTCAACTTGCCGGCATGAGTACTGAAAAATTTGAAGATTTCTTCTTTGACGTTTGTACTTTAGATTATTCTAAAATGGATAAGGCTATGGACAGCCTTGGCGCGCTCATTGAAAAGACGGATAAGGTAAGGCTCGTTGCAAAGGATACCGACCTTACTTTCTCTATTAAAGGCTTGCCCGGTATCAAGTGTTCAGGTAAGAGGAATATACCCGACGGAGAGATTTTCACAGCTCCCGTTAAAGATAGCGTAAACGGCGTTATAACCTTTAACGCTCCGTCGATAAAAGACGGGTTAAAGTTTGAAAACGTTCGTTTAAAATTTAAAGACGGTAAAATCATAGAAGCAACCGCTAACTACACCGAAAAACTCAACGAAATTTTAGATATAGACGAAGGCGCGAGATACGTTGGCGAATTCTCGTTCGGCGTAAATCCGTTCATTAACGATGCAATCGGCGATATCTTATTCGACGAAAAGATTGCAGGCTCTATCCACTTTACGCCGGGTTCTTGCTATGAAGAATGTGATAATGGAAACAAGTCCGCGCTTCACTGGGATATGGTTTTAATCATGAGTGAAAGTTACGGCGGTGGCGAAATTTATTTTGACGACGTTTTAATAAGAAAAGACGGTTTGTTCGTTATTGACGAGTTAAAATGCTTAAATCCCACCAATTTGAAATAAAAACGCTTAAAATTGTTTGACTTAGATGAAAAAAGTCGATATAATAAACAAGGTAGTTATAAAACTACACGAATGATTGTTAAATTTTTAACGCAAGTTAATTTATAAGGAGAACAAAATTATGTCAAATGTAAAAGTTGCAATTAACGGTTTTGGTCGTATCGGTCGTTTAGCTTTCAGACAAATGTTTGATGCTGACGGTTATGAAGTTGTTGCTATCAACGACCTTACCAGCCCCAAGATGCTCGCTCATCTTCTTAAATACGACACTATGCAAGGTAACTATCTTGCAAAAGGTCACACCGTAGAAGCTACTGATAACTCTATTATCGTAGACGGTAAAGAAATTATTATTTACGCTAAAGCAAACGCTGCTGAACTTCCCTGGGGAGAAATCGGTGTAGACGTAGTTCTTGAATGTACTGGTTTCTACACTTCTAAGGAAAAGGCTATGGCTCACGTTAACGCTGGTGCTAAGAAAGTAGTTATTTCTGCTCCTGCAGGTAACGACCTTCCCACTATCGTTTACAACGTTAACCATGAAACTTTAACTGCTGAAGACAAGGTTATTTCTGCTGCTTCTTGTACTACTAACTGCCTTGCTCCTATGGCTAAAGCACTCAACGATTACGCTCCTATCGCTTCTGGTATCATGACCACCGTTCACGCTTACACTGGTGACCAAATGATTCTTGACGGTCCTCAAAGAAAGGGTGACCTTCGTCGTTCAAGAGCAGGCGCTATGAACATCGTTCCTAACTCTACTGGTGCTGCTAAGGCAATCGGTCTCGTTATTCCTGAACTTAACGGCAAACTTATCGGTGCTGCTCAACGTGTTCCCACCGCTACTGGTTCAACCACTATCTTAATCGCAGTAGTTAAGGGTAAAGACGTTACTAAAGAAGGCATCAACGCAGCTATGAAGGCTCAAGCAACTGAATCTTTCGGTTACAACACTGATGAAATCGTATCTTCTGACGTTATCGGTATGAAGTTCGGTTCACTCTTCGATGCTACTCAAACTATGGTTTCTAAGATTGACGATGATACTTACCAAGTTCAAGTTGTTTCTTGGTACGACAATGAAAATTCTTACACTTCTCAAATGGTAAGAACTATCAAGTACTTTGCAGAAATCTAATTTTTATCCCTTATAAGCGGTGCATAACTGCGTTACTGCTTAGTGTTTTGACTTCAATAACCAACAAGGTTAATCTCATCCAAAACACTTCGCGAGCCTTGTTCTGCTTGCTTCTAAGGTCTAAAAAAATTTAAGGCATAAAAATAAGCAAGGCATTTCGCCTTGCTTTTTTTATTCCGTTATAAACTTCGCAATACGGCTGTTTAGTCAAAGATTCCGTACAAGGAGTACGCGTACTTTGCCTAGAACAACCACCTTGCTTGTTTCTAACGGCTTAAATGTTTCTTTATTTTACCCAAACTAACGGCTTAAAATATCAAATAAAAATCGCTTTTAAATCAACCTTCACTCTAAATTACGTCGAAATTCATAACTTCCACAATTATTCGCATACTTTCTAATAGTTGACAAGTTTTAACTTATAAGTTAAAATAAAATTAACCAACTTTTTTCTAAGGAGAAAATATGAAAAAGTTCTTGTGCCTTATGTGTTTAATATTGTCGGCGGTTTGTTTCGTTGCTTGTAATAGGGGAAACAACGACGATTTAGATATTGATACGGCTATCGTTACGCTTGATTTAGACGGTGGCTCGATTGACGGCGCTACCACTTATTACGCTACGCTTTGGGAAGATTTAATTGTCCCCACGCCGTACAAGGAAGGTTACGAATTTAAAGGTTGGTATTATCAAGGCGGTTACGTTTCGTTAGCCCCATTTATGATTCAAAAAGAAAAAGTTACCATTATCGCAACTTGGAAAGAACGCACTTACGACGTTCACCTTGATTGCAATGGTGGTTTTATCGAAGAAAGCGACGGATATATCGTAACTAAAAAGAACGTATCTGCAACTTACTCTCAAAACGTTGCTTTCCCCGAACCGCAAAAGTCGGGCTTTGATTTCACAGGCTGGTACTACGGTGAAGAACAAGTTTCTCTTGAACCTTGGAATCTTGACGTGGGTAACGTTATATTAAAAGCGGGTTGGACGCATAAGTCGTACGACGTAACCTTTAAGTTTAACGGCGGAACGCTCGTTGGTGGTGATCAAACCCTTACCGAAACGGTAAGAAACGCAAAATACAACCGCACGGTTGAATTCCCCGTATTAAAAAAATCGGGCTACGAGTTCGTTGGTTGGGCGTTTGATGGAGAAGAAGTTTTAGAAACTAACGTGTGGTCTTACGAAATTGACGAACCCGTGTTACACGCTGTTTTCGAGCCGATTTCGGTAAACTACGTGTTTGATGCGATTGGTGGGGAAGCCGATTTTGAAAGTGGAAGCGTTTATTACGGCGCGTCGACGGAAGAAATTAAATTAGTAACCGCCATAAAGTCTGGTTACGAGTTTGATTGTTGGACGGTTGATGGGACGCCTATCGGCGAAAACTTTGAATATTTACCCACGGCAAATAGAAGCGTGGTCGTACTCACTGCCCGCTACAATCCTAAAAAATTCACTTTAACGCTTAACGCGGAAGACGGCGAATTAGTTGGCAACAACGAAGTTTTAGTAGGTTTTGGCGTTGAGTCTGAAATACCTATGCCCACTCCGCCCACGGGCTATAAGTTCTTGGGTTGGAAAGTTAAAACCACGGGCGAACTCGTTTCATCGTATAACGGCAAAATCGTTTGGAACTATCCTTACGATACTGAACTTATCGCAAGATATTCAAGTTTAGTAAGCGTTAACTTTATTCACGCTGATGGTGGCGTTGATACGATTACGGTAGATGAACTTATCGAGTCTAACGGCTCGTTAATTCCCGTTCCTAACGAAGTTAAAGGTTATACTTCTCGCTGGGAACTTTCCGATGAAGAGATTTTATCTCTTACTGAAAACACCGAAGTTAAAGCGGTAACGACGGCTAATTCGTACGCTATCGCCTTCAAAAACGGAATGAAAACCATAAACGAAACGGTCTCGGTATTCTACAAGTTTGGTGATTCCGTAACGTTACCCGGCGCAGATTTCGTTCAAAAGAGTGGTTATACTCTTAAAGGTTGGTCGACTCAAATGAACGACCAAGTAGATTATTTCACAGGAACTATCGTTTGGGATATTCCCGCTCACACCGCGCTTTACGCCGTTTGGGCGCCAACGACCTATAAGATAACTTACGATTTATCGAACGTCAAAGCCGATTATACTTTGTACGATAAAAACGGCAATATGGCAAGTAGTGTTCAAGAAGTAACCTATAACGAAGAATACACTCTTCACACCTTGTCCGCAAGGGATAACTTAATTTCTGTAACTTGGCTCTATAACGACCAAAAATTAGATAAAAACGGTATTTGGAGTATTAGGTCAGATGCGACTTTAATTCCGCAAATAACTTATAACAACGTTCAAGTAGAAGTAAACCTTTCTCTTAACGGCGGTCTTGGTGCAACGACTGTTAAGTTCACGCTTGGAAAGAGTTTCAAATATATAAGTAGCGTTCCAACTGCGCCTAAGGGCAAAAAACTTATCGGTTATTCGTATAAGGGTAAAGTTTATAATCTTGACGATATCTTCTTAATTACCGATTACGATGGTTCGCCATTCAAGTGCTTATACGAAGACGTTATGACTTTCACCATTAATATTGACCTTAACGGTGGAACAGGTGAAACAACCGCCGTTATTGAATACGGCAAAAAACTTTCCACCATGACTCCGCGTCCCATTCCGCCCAGTGGTAAAAAACTCGTTGGTTTTAGTTACAACGGAACGGAATACGCAATTTCTTACGTTTGGGAATTTGCAAGTTACGACGGTGGTGTATTCATAGCGATATATGCTGATGATAATGTGGATTGGTCCCCCACGGTTTAATCCGTTATTTGCGTCGTCTATCTTCGTTTCTGCAAAAGTGTTGCGACCTTCACAACCAGCAAGGTTAGTTCAGTCCGCAAACCTTTGCGAGCCTTGATATACTTGCAACTAACGTCTTAAACAAGTATAATCCGTTATTTGCTTGGTCTATCTTCGTTTCTGCTTTGACTTTGGACTTCAATGACCAAAAGGTCTATTTCATCCAAAACGCTTCGCGAGCCTTGATATACTTGCAACTAACGTCTTAAATACGTTTAAATAAAATTATAAAAATATCATCAAATAAAAATACTAAAACTTAAAAAAATTGTCGCTTATACGAGCGACAATTTTAATTTATTTTATTGTGTTTTTGCTCAAAAAAGGATAAAATATAGAAAAGGGGTTTAACTATGATTAAAGTTGACGTTATTTCAGGATTTTTAGGCGCGGGTAAAACCACGCTCATCAAAAAATTATACGAGCAAGTTTTTAAAGAAGAAAAAGTCGCTCTCGTTGAAAACGAGTTTGGCGAAATCGGTGTGGACGGCACCTTTTTGAGAGGTTCGGGCGTTTCGGTAAAAGAGATTAACTCGGGCTGTATTTGTTGTTCATTAGCAGGCAATTTTAAAACGGCGCTTAACGAACTTATAAGTGAATATGAACTTGATAGAATCGTTATAGAGCCGTCGGGCGTGGGTAAACTTTCAGAAGTCGTTTCAGCGGTGGAAAATGCGAATGACGACCTTAAAATTAACGTTTTATGCACGGTTGTTGACGCAAATAAAATTAAAATGTATCATAAAAACTTCGGCGAGTTTTACGTTGACCAAATTCAAACTGCAAACACCATAGTTTTATCTAAAGCCGAAGGTTTTACCGAACGTAAAATGATTGACGCTTGCGAATATATTAAGCAGTTTAATCCAACTGCAACCATTATAACGACGCCCGTATCTCAACTTGACACTAAAGTTTTGCTTGAAAATTTAGAAGAAGGCGCAATTTTAATGGAAATGATAATAGGTCATTTAAAAAAGACTTGTTCCCACCACCACGAACACGAGCATCACGACCACCACGAACACGGCGGTTGTGGTTGTGGCGACCCAAATTGCAATCATAACCACCACGCCGACGAAGTGTTTGAAACCTTTTCAACCTTAACTCCTAAAAACTTTTCAAAAGCCGAACTTGAAAATATTCTATCCGATTTTGACGAAGGCTTTTTCGGGGAAATTATAAGGGCAAAAGGGGTGCTTAACGGCGCTGACGGTTGGATATTTTTCGATTACGTTCCAAACTCTTTCGATATTCGTGACGGCGAGGTTGACGTAAACGGAAAGGTTTGTATCATAGGTAAAAATTTAAACGTAGCAAGATTAAAGGAAATTTTTAAATAATGGCAGGAATACCGGTAATAACCGTTAGGGGAGTACTCGAAAGCGGAAAATCTTATTTTATTAAAGACTCTTTAGTAAGGGGCGATTTTGGTGACTTAGGCAAAGTTTTAATTCTCGCTCAAGAAGAAGGGCTTGAAGAGTATACGAGTGAAGAATTAGCCCCCTTAAACGTAAGTTTTGAATACGTGGACAAACAGTCTTGGACGGATAAAAATATAAACGAACTCGTGCGCAAGCATAAACCACACGTAATTTTCGTTGAAATAAACGAAATGTGGGATAAAGAAGAGTTTAAATATCCGCCGTATTTTGAAGTTCAGCAAACTATCGTAGTTATTGACGGCTCTACTTTTAAAGAGTATTTTTCATCCATGCGTCAAATAATGGTTGATATGGTTAAGGAATGCGACCTTGCTATAATTAACCGCTGTGATTATACTGAAAAAACTTCTACCATAAAAAAGAGTTTAAAGATGGTAAACCCGTCTTTAGAAATTATAGCGCTTGACGCTCTCGGTGCGCAAATTAGTTTAGAAAGCGATTTACCGTACGATTTAAGCGCTGAAAAAATAGTTATCAAAAACGAACACTTTGGCGATTTTTACGTTGATAGTTTTGAACAAGTCGAGCGTTATAGAAACAAAATCGTAACGTTTGAATGTCTGGCTCTTTTCTCGCCGGAACTTCCGCCAAACACCTTTTTCGGCGCACGCCCAGCCCTTACTTGTTGCATGGACGATATTCAAACTATAGGTCATTTATGCGCTCTAAACCAGGGCGATAGGGTGGAAAACGAGCAGTGGATACGCTTGACTGCAAGGGTTCATTATATGCAATTTAAAGGAACGCAAGGCGAACAACTTTTGCTTGAGTATATATCAAGTGAAGAGTTGCCTGCGCCACCGTTTGAGGAACAACTCGTAAAGTTGGTGTGAAATTATGAAAATAGGTTATTTTGAACATTGGTTTCAACCAGAGAATAAGATTAAAGATTTTTTAATTGAACAGGGTTATTCCCCCGAAAAGATAGACTATTCTAAAAAGGGCTATCTTGATCAGTATGACGTTGTTTTCGTTGAGCAAAACGGTTTTAACGACTATATTGAAAACGATGAAGAATATATCAACAACTGGGTAAAAGCAGGCGGAATACTTTTATTTTTCGCTCAAGATTACAAGCGCTGGGCTCCTTACTTTTTAGCCGAAGAAGTGGGTTACACTCAACTTATTCATCGCCACGTTTCAACTATCGGCGGTTGCGGGCGCACGTTTGAGGGCGATAGATCGCAATACAAAAACTATATGATGCCGTGGATTGAGCCGTTAGGTCAAAAGCTTTTTTCCGAGCCCGAAGTTATCACGCCCGACGAAATGATTGACTGGCGCTTAAAGGTTAACACTTTCTATCAAGGAAAGCCTAAAGACGAAGATTCAACCGAAGATATAAGATCCGCTGCGGTATCTTGCTATTTGCTAAACGATAAGTGGGACGTTCTTGGTTCGTATATGGATCCCGCCGTTCGTGACGGCGCTCTTATCGCCAAGGCAAATCACGGCAAGGGTATGTACTTTTTAAGCGGGCTTTTATTCCCCGAAGTTTACGAAGGGGATAAAAACGCTAAAGTTTTATCGTTCTGGAAAAAATACCTTAAAAACCTGTTTGCTTATTTTGCTCGCTTTAAAAACGGCGAAAGCGAAGAAATGCCCGACGTAAAGAAAACCCTTCCCAAAAAAGTTAATTACAAAATGGCAATTCACATGCACTCGCTCGACTGGTATGGTTGTGATTCTCACCCCGGAACTATAAACGCGATGATGCGCCTTAAAGGGTTTGATATTTGTTCTCTTGCGATAAAACACGTTGCGCCTTATAACGGCAAGCTTGACGTTGATAAGTATAGCGACGATAAGGTTTTATTCTTAACCGGGCAAGAATATCACCCGTTCAATTGGGAAGAAAACACCAAAACTAACAGCCACAACACCTATCACTCTTTGGCAATCGGCATAGACGAAGAAGGTTATTCAACCGAATTTACCAAGAGTTTATATACCGATGAAGAAATTGACGCTTATCTTAAAAAGGCGATAAACCACGTTAAAAAACACAACGGCGCAATTTGCGCAACACACCCGTATTTCGATTATTTTATCGATTACGATTTTGACGCGGTTGACGTTGAGCCCATGCGCCCCTTATCAGGCGAAAACATTGAAAAGGCGTGGTTAAGTGGCAAAAAGTTTGCGGTTATGAACTCGGTTGACCTTTTTGGTTTCCGTAGATTTATGGATAACCCCGCCGTTAACTTTTTGTATCTTGACGGCGAGCCGAATAGAGATGCGGTGGTTGACTGTATTAAAAAGCGCCACGTTATGTCAGGGCTTTTCTTTGACGAAGCGGATATCCGCTTAGGCGATTATCTCCCTGGTGACGAGGTTACTCTTGAAGAAGCGTCCACCTTGCCCCTTAAAGTTTTTGCTAAACGTTCAAACGGCAACGTTTGTGAGCTTAGAGTATATTCGGCGGAAAAACTCGTATACGCTAAGTCGGATTTTAACTCAAACGAGATAAACGAAGTTATCTCTTTAGCGGGGTGTGACCTTTCAAAATACGTTCGCGTTGAAGTTCAAGGCGAAAACGAATTCTTTATTTTAAACTCAACGCCTTTCTTTATTAAGTAAGGTTTCGTTCAAACAAAAAAACCGTTGCGGAAATCCCGCAACGGTTTTAAATTTTATAAATTATTTAACGAGCGCTTTTGCTTGTTCGTAAACGTTTTGAGCAGTAAAGCCGTAGTGGTTAAAGAGCGTTTTAGCAGGACCACTTAAGCCGTATTCGTCAATACCGATAACCTTGCCGTCAAGACCTGCGTACTTGTACCAAGGAAGGGTAGAACCTGCTTCAACGCACACTCTTGCGCGTACGTTTGACGGAAGAACGCTTTCTTTATAAGCCTTAGTTTGAGCGTCGAAGAGTTCCATGCAGGGCATTGAAACGACTCTAACGTCAATACCTTCAGCCTTGAGCATTTCCTTAGCGGACATACAGCATTCAACTTCCGAACCTGCGCCGATTAAGATAAGGTCGGGAACTTTCTTTTCGCTGTCGGAAAGGATATAACCACCCTTAAGCGCTGCCTTACCCGTGCCTGCGTAAGACTTTAAGGTTTGGCGAGAAAGGATTAAACTCGTGGGGCCTTTACCCTTAATAGCAACTTCCCATCCCGCTGCAGTTTCTCTACCATCGCAAGGTCTAAATACCTTCATGTTGGGGATAGAGCGGAGAGCAGTTAAATGTTCAACGGGTTGGTGGGTAGGACCGTCTTCGCCAACGCCGATAGAATCGTGAGTTAAAACGTAAGTTACGTTAAGGTTCATAATAGCGGATAAACGCATAGCGTTCTTCATATAATCGCTAAATACGAAGAAGGTTGAGCAGAAAGGCAAGAAACCGCCGTGGCAAGCAAGACCGTTACAAATAGCGCTCATAGCGTGTTCTCTAATACCGAAGTGAACGTTTCTGCCGTCGCGAGTAGCGGGTGAGTAGTCGCCAACGCCTTTCATATAAGTTTTAGTAGACGGGTTAAGGTCAGCCGAACCACCGAAAAGCGTGGGAACTAACGGAGCAAGTCTGTTGATAACCGTACCGCCCGTTCCACGAGTAGCGTCGTCCTTTTCAAACTTGTAAATTTCTTCCCAATCGAATTCGGGGATAACGCCGTTCATTCTGTCGATAAACTGCTTGGCAAGTTCGGGGTATGCCTTTTGGTATTCCGCAAACATCTTCTTCCAGTTTCTATCAGCCTTTTTACCGCGGTTAATAGCCTTCTTAGTGTGCGCGTAAACTTCTTCAGGAACGGTAAATTCAGGATAATCGTAACCAAGGTTCTTCTTCATATCTGCTAAGCATTCAGCACCGAGCGGAGCGCCGTGAGAAGATGCTGAACCTTGCTTAGAAGAGCCGTAACCAATTTCAGTGTAGCATACGATAAGCGACGGTTTTTCGGTTTCAGCCTTTGCCTTCTTTATTGCTTTAGCAATAGCCTTAGTATCGTTGCCGTCTTTAACTTCTAAAACTTGCCAGCCTTGTGCTTTGTGGCGAGCCTTAACGTCTTCGTTAAAGGTTTCAGAAGTAGTGCCTTCGATAGTAATTCCGTTGCAGTCGTATAAAACGATAAGTTTGCCAAGTTTAAGAGAACCCGCAAGAGATGCTGCTTCGTATTCAATACCTTCCATTAAGCAACCGTCACCGCAAAGCGCATAGGTGTAGTGGTCAACAACGGGGAAACCTTCCTTATTGTAAATAGAAGCAAGGTGAGTTTCAGCAATAGCCATACCAACTGCGTTTGCAATGCCTTGACCTAACGGGCCGGTAGAAACTTCAACGCCGTCCGTATGATTAAATTCGGGGTGACCAGGGGTCTTAGAGCCGAATTGACGGAAATTTTTAATATCTTCCATTGAAAGTTTATAACCGTAAAGGTGTAAGAGCGAGTAGTTGAGCATTGAACCGTGGCCTGCAGATAAAATAAATCTATCGCGGTTGTAGAACTTTTTGCTGTTTGACGGGTTAAACGTCATAAAGTTTTGCCAAAGCGAATATGCTATCGGAGCTGCGCCAAGGCAAATACCGGGGTGGCCGGAATTGGCTTTTTCAACGGCTTCAGCAGAAATTACGCGAATGGCGTTAACGGTAAGATTGCTATTTTCCATAAAGAATATCTCCTTATTAATTTTCATTACACCTATTTTAGCACACTTTTTCTTTTAAATAAAGTATAAAAAGCGCATTTTTACAAATTTTGCAATAAAAAAGTGAAAAATAAATAAAGGAAATACGTGGATTTGTTAAAATGCTTTACATTTTGGCGTTTTATATATATAATTAACGTAATAAATTAACATAATTATTATAAAGGCGGTTTAATATGGCTCAAGATAAAAAATTCGTTAAAGATATAGCAGATATAAACGAAGATTTCCCCAAATGGTATACGGACGTTATTTTAAAGACTCAACTCGTTGACTACGGTCCCGTAAAAGGCACGATGGTTATTCGCCCGTATGGTTACGCTATTTGGGAAAACATTCAAAAGGAACTCGACGCTCGTTTTAAAAAGACGGGTGTTAAGAATGCGTACTTCCCTTTATTAATACCGCAAAGTTACCTTATGAAAGAAGCGGAACACGTTGAAGGTTTTGCCCCCGAAGTTGCAACCGTAACTCACGCAGGCGGTCAAAAACTTCAAGAACCGCTCGTTATTCGCCCGACGAGTGAAACCATTATTTGCGATATGTACGCTAAGTGGATGGAAAGTTATCGTGACCTTCCCATTTTAATCAACCAATGGTGTAACGTTATGCGTTGGGAAAAGACTACTCGTCCATTCCTTAGAACGAGCGAATTCTTATGGCAAGAAGGCCACACCGTTCACGCAACCGAAGAAGAAGCGGAAATTGAAACTCAAACGATGCTTGGCGTTTACAAAGATTTTGCTGAAAATTGCTTAGCAATTCCCGTTTTAACCGGTAGAAAAACCGATAAAGAAAAATTCGCAGGCGCAGTTGCAACTTACGGTATGGAAGCAATGATGCTTGACGGAAAGAGTTTACAAGCAGGTACTTCTCACTACTTAGGTCAAAACTTCGCTAAGGCGTTCGATATGAAGTTCTTAGATAAAGACGGCGCGCTCAAGTATGGTTATTCAACGAGTTGGGGTGTATCCACTCGTCTTATCGGCGCGCTCATTATGGCGCACGGTGACCAACGCGGTTTAGTAATTCCCCCCGTTGTAGCGCCTATCCAAGTAATTATCGTTCCCGTTGCAATGCACAAAGAAGGCGTTTTAGAAAATGCTCAAAAACTTTGCGATGCGCTTTGCGATGCAGGTATACGCGCTGAAGTTGATAAACGCGATGCAACACCTGGTTGGAAGTTCAACGAATGGGAAATGAAAGGCGTTCCCGTTAGAATTGAAGTTGGCCCGAGAGATATTGAAAACGGCGTTATGATGTCAATGCGTCGTGATACATTAGAAAAGAAAGAACTTGCTCTTTTTGACGTTGATAGCGTTAAATCTTTACTTGCAACCGTTCAAAAAGAAATGCTTGAAAAATCAAGAGAACGCCGTGATAGCCGTATCGTTTGGGCTGATAGCGTTGACGGTATCTTGGCTGGCGTTGAAAACAAGTGCTTCGTAAAAGCCGCATGGTGCGGTTGCCGTGAATGTGAAGAAAAAATCAAAGAACAAACCCAAGCATCCGCTCGTGTTATCGCCGAAGATAGTGCCGACGGAAAGGTTTGTGCGGTATGCGGTAAGAAGGCGTCCAAAGTCGTTTATTTTGCCCGCGCTTATTAAGCCGTTATTTGCTTCGTTATACTGCGTTACTGCTTCGTTTACGGACTTCGTTGACCAACAAGGTCTAACTCATCCCGTAAACATTGCGAGCCTTGTCTAACTCGCAACTAACGCCTTAAGTTTTAAGTCGTTATTTCGGGCATTATAAATTAGAGTGATATGCAAAACAAAGTTTTGCGTTGTGGATAAATTCTATTATATAAAAAATAACGTCCACAACGCTATCGAAGATAGCATATAACTCGCCGTTAGGCGAATATAACGCTTGATGTTTCAAGCATATAACGATATCGTAGATATCATATAACTAAAAACTATCCAACGGCTGACCAAAGGTCAATTTAGCTACGATAGTAATTTAACTCGGCTTCCGCCGAAAAAGGAATAAATATGTTCAATTTGTTAGCAATAACTTCAGCCGACGTCTTGAATTTAGCAAATTCAGCGTACGGCGTCGTTATGAGTATTATAGGTAACCTGTTGTTTTGGCTCGTGGGCCACGTCTTTATGGCTATAGCGCTTGTCGTTATGGCTAAAAATAAAGGCATCAAAAAAGGCGTGTGGATTGCCGTTGTTCCATTCGTTAACTACTTCTTGCTCGGTAAAATTATCGGCGAAGCAGTAGTGTGGGGCAAGAAAATTAAAAACGTTGGTCTTTGGGTGATGATTTTCTCACTTACTACCACCATTTTAAACTTGATTATAAACTTTGGTGACTACCTTGCATATTTTGCCGTTGCATTTAAACTTGAAGTTACCGTTACCAACCCCTTCCTTATCGGTTGGTTTAGCGGTACGAGTATCCTTTATACTATAGTTTATTACTTTAGTTGGGTGCTTGATATTGCGTATCTCTTCTTTGACGTTAGCGTAATCTTCTTAGTGTTTAGGCTTTATAGACCGCAATCGGTAATGTTATTTTCGCTTTTGTCAATCTTTTTAAATCCACCGCTTTTCGGTATTTTATTGTTTGTTGTGAGAAACGACCAAAGAATTAGTTTCAAGCAATATTTCCGTCCGTATAATAATCCTTATAATCCTTACGGAAACCCAAATAATCCTTACGGTCAACCGTCGCAACAGCCCCCGAAAACTCAAGAAGACCCGTTCCCCGAGTTTTCAGATAAGGGTAACAATAACAACTCAAACGGTAGCGACGATTTATTTAATTAATTTATGAATAACGAAATTATTTCGGCAATTTCAACCGCCAACGGTGTTGGCGGTGTTGCCATTATTAGAATAAGTGGTGGTGGGTCGTTAGAACTTTTAGAAAAAATGTTCAAGCCCGCTTCCAAAAATATTAAGGTTTCAGCGTTTGAGCCGTATAAACTTTACGTGGGAGAAATCGACTGTCAAGGCGGTTTTACTGACTTTGGTATGGCGGTTTACTTTAAAGCGCCTAAAAGTTATACGGGCGAAGATATGGTTGAAATTCACTGCCACGGCGGTTTAGCA
Organism: Christensenellaceae bacterium; assembly: GCA_045637965.1. Classification (GTDB taxonomy): domain Bacteria; phylum Bacillota; class Clostridia; order Christensenellales; family Borkfalkiaceae; genus HGM11412. The sequence goes on from JAZUAK010000007.1 coordinate 214,030, forward strand.
ATCACTCAAGGCGTTTTGAAAAAGACCTTTGAACTTGGTGCGCTTCCCGCAACTCGCGGTGAGTTTACAAAGCGTGCGTTTTTAAACGGCAAACTTTCACTTTCTTCTGCCGAAGGCCTTATCGATATGATAAACGGCGAAAGCGTTGCTGAAGTAAAGTCGGGATACTCTTTATATCGCGAAAAACTCTTTGAAAAAGTTACCGCTTTGCAAGACGATTTAACTTACGCTTTAGCCGAAATCGGCGCAGACGTTGACTATCCCGAAGAAGACCTTGGCGAACTTGCGCTTGACACTCTCGTTGAAACGCTTGAAAAAACTCAAGCGACCGTAAACGAGTTAATCGGTGGTTACGTAAGCGGTAGTAAAATTAAAAACGGCGTAAAAGTTGCAATCGTTGGTAAACCCAACACGGGCAAATCATCGATACTAAACGCACTTTTAAATTATGATAAAGCAATCGTTTCTTCCATCGAAGGAACTACTCGTGACGTTGTTGAAGGTTCGCTCGATATTAACGGCGTTAGGTTTGATTTTTACGATACGGCAGGTATCCGCTCGGCTACTGACGAGATTGAGAAAATGGGCATTGAGCGTTCGGAAAAAATCTTATCTTCAGCCGACGTTTGCTTAATGGTTTTTGACGGCGGTAAAGAACTTTCCTTAGAAGATAAAGAAATTTATGAAAAAGTTGGAAACTTTAATCATATAATAGTTTATAACAAAAGCGACACCTTTGTAGGCTCTAAAAACGGCTTGACCGTTTCCGCAAAAACGGGTGACGGCATAGAACGACTTAAAGCCGAACTTTTTAAAAATTCGTTTGCAAGCGGTATTGATAGAAACGCCGAACTTATCGTTGAAGAAAGGCATTTAAACGCGCTTAAAAAAGCGGAAGAATATCTTTCGGCATCGCTTATAGGTATTGAAGACTCAGTTCCCTTAGATATCGTTGCTGAAGACGTTAAGTCCGTTTGGGATGCGCTTGGCGAAATAACTGGCAAAACCGCAACTGAAGAAATAATCGACGAAATTTTTGCTAAATTCTGCGTAGGGAAGTGATATTGTAAGCAAATTGCAATATAAATCTTTGCCTTAAACGGCATATATTCAAGCGTATTACGGCAAACGTAAACTAGGAGTATAGTAAACATACGCCGTCGTTTACGTTATCGGCTAAAAGCCTTGTCAAAATCCGCATAAATCTCTACCATTTAAGGTGCTTTTGCAGTTTTACTACGTAAAACCAAAGTTTATATTTTATTTACTTACTTGAAAGGAAAAAATGGATATAAAGTTAAACGAATACATAGACCACACCGCTCTTAAATCGGCGGTTACTGAAAAAGAGATTAAAACGCTTTGCTTTGAAGCGGCAAAGTATAATTTTAAGTCCGTTTGCGTTAACCCTTGTGACGTAAAACTTGCGAGCGATACTTTAAAAGGTTCGCCCGTTAAGGTTTGCACGGTAATAGGTTTTCCGCTTGGAAAGAACCCTACGAGCGTAAAAGTTTTTGAAACGAAAAGGGCTTTAAAGGACGGGGCAACCGAGTTCGATATGGTAATTAACGTAGCAAAACTCAAAGAGCGTGACGAAGCGTTCGTTGAAAACGAGATAAAAGCGGTTATTAAAAAGGCGAAAGGTAACGTCGTTAAAGTTATAATTGAAACGGGGCTTTTAACGGATGAAGAGATTGCTCTAGCCACTCAAATCGTATGCAGAGCGGGTGCTGATTTCGTTAAGACTTGCACAGGTTTTACTGGTGGCGTAGCAACGGAGAGCGCAGTAAAAATAATGAAAGAAAATTTAAGTGGCAAAACTTTAATTAAAGCGAGTGGTGGAATAAAAACCAAGGAAGACGCACTTAAATTTATCGAACTTGGCGTATCGCGAATAGGCGCGAGCGCAGGGGTAAAAATAATGGAAGAATAATCTTCCGTTCATTTCGCGGATATGGCGGAACTGGCAGACGCGCAGGACTTAGAATCCTGTGGGAGACCGTGCAGGTTCGATTCCTGTTATCCGCACCAAAAAAGAAGGCGAGTGTTCGCCTTCTTTTTTGGTGCGTAGAATCGAACCGTGGTTCGTAGTTTTTGCCGAGGGGTTCCCCTTTAGGGGTATCGGCAAATTCCTGTTATCCGCACCAAAAAAAGAACAAGTCAAGCGACTTGTTCTTTTTTTATCCAAGCCGATTTAGGCTTGGTATGTAATCGCCGTTAGGCGTATGTAATCACTCTTTAGAGTGTATTAAATCGGCTTGATTACATCCAACACTATGTGTTGATTACATTCCGTCGTGACGGATTACATTCACGGCTTTGCCGTGATTGTTGTTCATCACTCGTGCAAAATATATGGTTATTTTTTCTTTTTAAATTCCGTTGGGGATAAGCCCGTTTCTTTTCTAAATTGCTTTGAAAAATACTGAACGTCAACTATTCCGCAGTTTGATGCAATCGTTTGAATTTGAAGGTTGGTGGTTTTTAAAAGATAAACGGCGTGTTCTACTCTTCGTTTTCTTATATATTCGCAAATTGTGAGCCCCGTAGACTTTTTAAATATCGAAGATAAATATCCTAAACTCACGTTTTGTTCCTTTGCTAAAATTTGCGGGGAAAGTTCTGCTGAAACGTCTGAATCGATAATAAGCGTCGTGTTTTTTACGATTAAAGGGTAGTTTTCAACCGAGCGTTCTCGCACTAAATCGCAATACGATTTTAAAATTGAGGGCATTAATCTCATCGCTTCATCGGTAGAAGAGCAGTTTTCAATATTTCTCGCGTGGGAAGAAGATATTTTATCTAAATACATTGGGTGAACACCGCCTTGCTCCGCGGCTTTTCTAAGCAAAGTGTTCATTATAACGCCGTAGTTTTTAACGTTGCGCAAACTATCCGTCGTGCGCTTTTCAAAGGCGATAGGCGAAAACGCCGAAGAAAAAGTCTTTTCCAAATTTATTTTTCCAAGAGAAACGGCTCTAATCATTTCGTTTTCAAAGGCGTATCTTTTTTCTAACGCTTTTATGTTTATAATAGTATCGGCAACGGTATCTTGTTGGTTAAATATTGAATGGTTTGAAGAGTAATCATGCGTTCTACTAACGTCTTGAATTTTATAATTTTCCGTATCCCACTCGCGCTCGAAAAAGGTGTGGATAACACCGTAAATCGCATCGTCGGCGTTTAGTATTTTTAACCCGTCGTAATACTCTAACAAATAGTGTTGCTTTTGTGTGGAAATTCCCGTTTTCGAGCATACGTCGATTATTTGTGCTGGGAGCAGTTTTTCTTGCAAGAACGGGCCTATACATAGCACTTTATCTTGGTTATCTACTTTTATCAACGCAATGAGAAAGGTTCGCTCAAAACCGTCCACCGCTCGATAAAGAGTTTTGTTTAATAGCGGTGGAAAAATTTTATTTGAAAACCCCTCGTCAACGAAAAACCCGTCGTCTAGGTTTAGCGTATTAGAACTTAAAAACTCATTTAAGTCGTACAAGTTACTATTGACGTGGTGTTTTTTTAAAATACTTCGTAAAAATGATAATTCCGATTGGTGTGCCATATCCGCCCCCTTTTTTAAGTATAGCGCATTTTATTTAAAAATTCAATGGAAAAAATTAAAATATTACAAAAATACATTAAAATTTTACTCGCATTAGACGTCAAATTATATTATAATTAAATTATAATATTTTGGCTATACGACGGACTATTAACATAAATAAGGAGAAACTTATGAAAAAGGAAATTCAACTTGACGCAAACGGCAAGCGTAAATTTGGCATGCTTGACAAGATTGCGTACGCAGCGGGTGACTTTGGCTGTAACATGAGCTTTGCATTAAAGGGCACGGTTCAAACTTTCTGGCTCGTTTACATGATGATGGAAACGGGTTTATTGGCGGCACTTTTATTAATCGTTCAAATTTGGGACGCTATTAACGACCCGCTTATCGGCTCTATGATTGACGCGGATAAGAGAAAGTATAAAATGGGCAAATTTAAAACCTATATATTTATAGGCGCGTGCGGATTGCTTCTTGCTGGTGCATTGGTGTTCATTCCCGTTCCTAATGTTGATACTTGGCTTAAAGCTGTATTGTTTATTGTCGGATATATTATTTGGGACGCTTGCTATACCGTTGCTAACGTTCCTTACGGTTCTATGCTTTCACTCGTTACTGAAAACGCGGGCGAAAGAGCGCAACTTTCTACTTGGCGTTCAATCGGCTCAATGGTAGGAAATATCGTGCCGAGTATTATTCTTCCTATGCTTATTTGGAAAGATAAAATTGACGCGACAACCGGTAAAGTTATTATAAACGAAAAAACGGGTAAGGCAGTTCAAGAACTTCTTGGTGGAAGAGTGTTCTTCGTTGCTCTTATTATGGGTATTTTAGGTTTCGTTGCGTTTATCTTCATGATTAAAAAGATTACTATCCGCGTTGATGAAAATAGCGTTAAAACTAACGAATCTGAAAAATTCAACGTTATTAAAGCGTTTGGTAACTTCTTCAAAAACCGCCCTGCAGTAGGTGCGACTATCGCTGCGGTTGGTATGTTCCTTGGTATGCAATCTGCAACTACCGCTAACACTATTATGTTCGCAACCTATTTTGGCAATGCTGACCTTTCTGGTTTAGTTATGGCAATTGGTTTCGTACCGATGTTATTCTTTATGCCGTTCATTAAGAAAATCGTTGAAAAGTACGGCAAGAAAGAAGCGTCTATCGTAGGAACTTTAGTTTCAGTTTTCGGCGCGTTAGTTATGTTCGTATTCCCGATTATAAAAAATACTGACTTAGCGTTAGTTGTTTACGTTTTAGGTCTTGCATTATTCGGTATCGGTATGGGTGTTTACACTTGCGTATCTTGGGCGTTTATGGCTGACGCTATCGACTATAACGAATGGAAAACTGGCAAGAGAGAAGAGGGAACCGTTTATTCACTTCACTCGTTCTTCCGTAAATTTGCACAAGGCGTTGGCCCTTCAATCGTATTATTATTGATGGGTGCTCTTGGTTACGTTTCAAGCCTTGGAACTGACGGTCAATCTTTCCAAACCGCACACAATATGTGCTGGCTCGTTGCAGGACTTTATATGTTTAGTGCAATTTTACAATTCGTAGGCGTTGCTTTCGTTTATAACCTTGATAAGAAAACTCTTAAAAAGATGAACGATGAACTTGCTGAAAGAAATGCAAGTGCAGTAGCAGAATAAAAATTTCTATGGTGCTCTTCCTTAACGGGTGAGCACTTAATTTAGATAATGGAGAAGGTTATGAGAAATATTGTTAAATTTAATGAAAATTGGTTATTTACTAAAGATAATTCCAATCCGTTAATAGAAGGTGGCGAACTCGTTAACTTACCGCATTCTTGGAATTCTATCGACGGTCAAGACGGTGGCAACGATTATTTTAGGGGCGCTTGTTCTTATTCGAAAAAACTTTTAAAGAGCGAACTTCCCGTTGCGGACTTATATTATCTTGAATTACGCGGTGCAAATTCTTCAGCCGACGTATATTTAAACGGAGAAAAACTTGCTCATCACGACGGTGGTTATTCTACTTGGAGAGTTGACTTAACTAGCGGTTTAAAAGAAGAAAACGAAATCGTAGTTATAGTTGATAACTCGCCGAACGAAACCGTTTATCCGCAAATGGCAGACTTTACTTTTTACGGCGGTATTTATCGTGACGTAAACGTTATTTGCGTAAGCAATTCTCACTTTGACCTTGATTATTACGGTGGAAACGGTTTAAAAATTACGCCTACCGTTAACGGTAACGACGCAAGTGTTGAAGTTGAAGTTTTCGTTAAAAACCTTAAAGAAAATCAATCTTTAGTTTATACCGTTTACGATAAAGAAGAAAACGAACTTGATAAAATTGAAAGCAAAGACTCAAAAGTTTCGTTTGAAATTAAAAACGTTCATTTATGGCACGGCCGTAAAGACCCGTATCTTTACTGCTGTGAAGTTGAAATTATTGAAAATGGCGAAGTGATTGATAACGTTTGCTCTAGATTTGGTTGCCGTTCGTTTAAAATCGACCCGCAAAACGGTTTCATTTTAAACGGGGAAGAATATCCGTTAAGGGGTGTATCTCGCCACCAAGATAGGCTTGGTATCGGCAATGCGTTACTTCCTGAGCATCACGAAGAAGATATCGATTTAATTATGGAAGTTGGCGCAACTACTATCCGCCTTGCGCACTATCAACACGACCAATATTTTTATGATTTATGCGATGAAAAGGGCTTAGTTATTTGGGCGGAAATCCCGTACATTTCAAGGCACATGCCCGGTGGTCGTGAAAACACCATTTCTCAAATGAAAGAATTAATCGTTCAAAACTATAACCACCCGTCAATCGTGGTTTGGGGTTTATCAAACGAAATTTCTATTGCCGGTTCAGATGAAGATTTACTTGAAAACCACCGCATTTTAAACGATTTAGTTCACGAAATGGATAAAACTCGTTTAACTACTATAGCAGCGGTTTCAATGTGCAAGATGGAAGACCCGTACTTGCAAATCCCGGACGTTGTTTCATATAACCATTATTTTGGTTGGTATGGTGGCGATACTTCGATGAATGGGCCTTGGTTTGATAAATTCCACGAAAAATTCCCCAACATCCCCATAGGTTGCTCAGAGTATGGTTGCGAGGCGCTCAACTGGCATAGCAGTAATCCTTTCCAAGGCGATTATACTGAAGAATACCAAGCGTACTATCACGAAGAACTTATCAAGCAATTATTTGCTCGCAAGTATATGTGGGCTACTCACGTTTGGAATATGTTCGATTTCGGCGCAGACGCAAGAGCGGAAGGTGGCGAAAACGGGCAAAACCATAAGGGACTCGTAACGATGGATAGAAAGTATAAAAAAGACGCTTTCTATGCGTATAAAGCGTGGCTTTCAGACGAACCGTTCGTTCACGTTTGCGGAAAAAGATACGTTGATAGAGTTGAAGACGTAACTAAAGTAACCGTTTACTCTAACCAACCCGAAGTTGAACTTTTTGTTAACGGCGAAAGCATTGGTAAAAAATCTAGCCCCGAGCATTTCTTCTACTTTGACGTTAAAAACGAAGGCGAAACCGTTATTGAGGCAAGGGCCGGCGAACTTAAAGACCAAAGCACGATTCGTAAAGTTGAAAAATTCAATGAAGAATACCGCTTAAAAGAACAAGGTGCTATTTTAAACTGGTTCGATATCGACGCTCCCGAAGGAAGATTCTCTCTTAACGATAAAATATCTGACATTATGAGTTGTTTCAGGGGTAAAATGTGGTTCATTAGTATTGGGCTTAAACTCAAAAAGAAAATGGACGCAAACAAAAAAGGCGAAAAGAAATCAGGTGGGTTTGACGTTGAGTTGAAAAAGGACGGCGGTTTAATGCAAATGATGGGCGGATTTACCGTACTTCGCTTATCAAGTATGATGGGAATGATGAACATAAGTTTTACCAAAGAAGAACTTCTTGCTATGAACAAAAAACTTAATCGCATTCGCAAGCCTAAAAATCTCAGGAAGTAAAACGATTTCGTTTACTTTTATTAAAGTAATTGTTTGTTTTTGTCTATTTACATTTATAGGGATTAGGTGTAAAATAATCTAAAGAACTTTAATAAGGAGTTTTAATTATGGCGGAAAAGTTGTTTACAGGTGTTCATAGTGCAATATTTAGCGTTTACGATGAGAATTTAAACGTTTTGAAAGATACCGTTGGTAAAATGGTTGATTATCAATTGAGTTCTGGCGTTTCGGGGTTTTACGTTGGTGGAAATACCGGCGAATGTACCGTGTTGCCTGCAAAAACGAGAAAGCAAATGCTCGATACCGTGGTTGACGCTAACGACGGGCGCGGTAAGATTATGGCGCATATTGGCGCTGGGCATTTTGACGAAGTTATGGAACTTCTCGACCACGCTAACGGAAAGAAAATTGACGCGATTGCATCTCTTCCGCCGTCCCTTTCAAGTTATTACGGGCATAAGCAAACGATTGATTATTACAAGGCGCTTGCTAAAGAAAGTAAATATCCCGTATACGCTTACGTAACGCCTGTTACTATGCAACATAGTGAACTTTATTCTTTTGCGGAAGAACTTTCACGCATTGAAAATATCGCAGGTTTAAAAATCACCATTCCCGACTATTTCAAGTTTGCGCTCGTTAACCAAATTGACGGGGGAAGATTAAACAACCTTAACGGTCCGGATGAAATGCTTATTTGCGGTCTTTCAATCGGTGCGGACGGCGGTATTGGAACTTCCTATAATATAATTCCTAAAATGGTTTCTAAAGTTTATGAAAACTTTAAAAAAGGCGATATGAAAACCGCGCTTGAATACCAAAATAAAGTTAACGCATTTATAAAAATTGCTTTAGACGGTGGTGGACATATAGGTTATTGGAAGGCGTGCTTAACCTTGCTTGGCTTTGATATGGGTTACACCGTGTTCCCCGCAACTCCTATAAGCCAAGAAACTTTAGCCGACTTGAAAGAAAAATTAACCGAAATTAAATTTTTTGAAGAGATGGTATAAAAATGATTTCTTGCACCGAGTTTATTCCCGCTTACAGTGAACTTTTTACCTATATCGAGTATAAAGACGGTAGGCAAGCGGTTGATAAGTTTTGGAAATATCTTTTTAAACCTGACGGAAAGGGCATTCCTCTCGTTAACTTCGTGGAAAGGGAAGGCATAAAAGGTTGCTTTACCTATTGGTCGGGAACGCTTAGCGAAGAGGCGGCGGACTTTACCTTATACCTTAACGAGAAAGCGGGTTGGTTTAGAATAGAAATGCATCGGTGTCCGTCAAAGGGAAGATTGTTGCAGTTAGAAAAAGAGATAGGCATAACGCCTTATCACGACTACTGTTTGCATTGTGATAGTTATCGCGATTCCGTTAATAAAATGGGTCTTGTGTACGAGTTTGATTTTTCTCGCGTGGATAAAGCGAGTTGTTCGATTTTAATTTACGACCCTAAAATCTATAACGGCAATGCTGAAATTGATAAAGATACCGTTATTATGGATAGGCGTGCAAGCGATAACGAATATTTTCACCCCGATTTTCATAGCAGTATGAATAACGGAATACACTACGTTGGCGAAAATTATGGTTTAGGCGGAGTTAAGGAGTATTTACAGCGTTATGCAAACGCCGTTTTCGCCGTTGATTTTTTAGCCTTAAAAGAAAAGGGGCTTAAAGCAATAGAAGATAAAATCGTTAGCATTTACGCTAAAGAAAAGGCACTTGACGCTATTTCCACCAAAAACGACGGAAAGAAGCTAAGCGTAACTATTAATTATTGCCCAGCCGTTAAGCATTTAAAAGCAACGGGTAGAGAAGTATCCAAGTGGTATAGGCACGTTGACGAATTTATTATGCCCGTTTTAGCAAAAGAGATAGGCGCAACTTTTTCTTTTAATCGTTACGATGAAGAAACGGGCTGTGCAAACTATACTTTCACACTTTAAAAAAGCACCGCTCGGTGCTTTTTCCACTTTATAAGTAGTTTACTTTTATTAAAGTAATTGTTTGTTTTTGTTTATTTACATTTCGGTTTATAAGATATATAATAGAACCATACTAAAATATTTAAGGAGATAAGTTATGCAAATGACTTTCCGTTGGTACGGCGAAGGTAACGACCGTATCAAACTTTCAGACATTAAGCAAATCCCCGGTGTTACCGGTATCGTTTGGGCGCTTCACGATAAAATGCCCGGCGAAGTTTGGCACGAAGATGAAATCGCAAAAGTAAAAGCACAATGCGATAAATACGGTTTTAATATTGACGTTGTTGAATCGGTTAACGTGCATGACGATATTAAAATCGGCCTTCCCTCTCGCGACGGGTATATTGAAAATTATAAGCAAACCATCAAAAACCTTTCAAAGTTCGGCGTTAAGGTAATTTGCTATAACTTTATGCCTATTTTCGACTGGACGAGAAGTAATCTTTTCCACGAAGTAGGCGATGGTTCAACCGCTCTTTTCTATGAAAAGAACATGATTCAAGACGATTATAACGCTATGGCAAAATACATTCTTGATTTTACCGAGAAGTACAATATGACCTTCCCCGGTTGGGAGCCTGAACGTATGGCTAAACTTGACGAACTTTTCAAGGCGTACGCCAACGTTGATAAAGAAACGCTTTGGGCTAACCTTAAATATTTCTTAGAAGCGATTATGCCCACCTGCCGTGAATGCGATATAAAAATGGCTATTCATATGGACGATCCGCCGTGGGATATCTTCGGTCTTCCAAGGCTTTTAGTTGACGAAGCAAGTATCGGTAGATTTTTATCTATGGTTGACGATGAGTATAACTGCTTAACTTTATGTTCGGGTAGTTTAAATGCAAACCCCAACAACAACGTTGCTCAAATCGTTAGAAAATACTGTGACCGTATAGCGTTTGCTCACATTAGAAACGTAAAACACTTTGAAAATGGAGATTTCTCCGAGGCATCGCATAGAGATTGTGACGGTGATACGGGAATTATCGATATTTTAAAAGCATACCACGATTGTGGTTTCACAGGCTATATCCGTCCCGACCACGGTAGGCATTTATGGGATGAAGGCCCTGGTAAAGTTCGCCCAGGCTACGGGCTTTACGATAGAGCGCTTGGCATAATGTATATGCTTGGCGTTTGGGATACTTTAGAAAAGGAGAAAAATAAATGATTAAATTACCTTTAAATATTGATTATAGTGGAAAAGTCGTAGTAGTAACGGGTGCAGGCGGTCTTATTTGCGGTGCAATGGCAAGAGCGTTTGCTCAAAGCGGTGCTAAAGTTGCCGCGCTTGACCTTAACGAAGAAGCGGTTAAAAAACTTGCAGACGAATTAAAGGCTGAAGGCTTTGTTTGTGAAGGTTACAAGGCAAACGTTTTAGAAAAAGAAAGTTTAGAAGAAGTTCACGCTAAAGTTTTAAAAGACCTTGGCGCTTGCGATATCTTAGTTAACGGTGCGGGCGGTAACAATCCGAGAGCAACTACCGATAACGAGTATCAACACGAAGCAGTTGAAGGCAAAAAATCTTTCTTTGACCTTGACCAAAGTGGCGTTGATTTCGTTTTCAAGTTAAATTTCCAAGGAACTTTAATTCCAACTCAAGTTTTCGCTAAAGATTTAGTTGCTAAAAAGAGTGGTGCAATCTTAAATATTTCTTCAATGAACGCATACACTCCGCTCACTAAAATTCCTGCGTATTCTGCAGCAAAAGCGGGCATTTCCAACTTTACTCAATGGCTTGCAACTCACTTTGCAGGCACGGGTATTCGTTGCAACGCAATCGCCCCTGGTTTCTTAGTTTCCGCTCAAAACAAATCTCTTTTATTCAATGAAGACGGAACTCCCACTCCGCGCAGTAAAAAGATTTTAAACGGAACCCCAACGGGTAGATTTGTAGATGCCGAAGAACTTTTAGGTGCAACCTTATTCTTATGTGACGATAAGTCCGCATCTGCAATCACGGGCGTAGTATTGCCTATTGACTGTGGGTTTGCTTCCTACAGTGGCGTTTAAGTCGTTATAAACTTCGCAATACTGCGTTAACTGTAAAGGTGTTGCGACCTTCACAACCAACAAGGTTAGTTCAGTCCGCAAACCTTTACGAGCCTTGTCTTGCTTGTTTCTAATGCCTTAAAAGTGTGTTTTAATTCGCGAGCCTTGATATACTTGCAACTAAGCCTTAAAGAGTTTTAAATGAGCCTTGTCTAATATCCAAACTAACACTTTAAAATCAAAACAAATAAATAATCGTAAAAGTCGAGAAAACTCGGCTTTTATGTTTGCTTTTAATCAATCAAAGTGATATAATCGCATAAGTAAACTATAATTGGAGATTAACCGTGGAAAATGAAGTTTTAGCGCTTATTGCAAGTTTTATTGCGATGGCTTTCGTCGTTTGTTCTTATTTCGTAAAGAAAAAAGAACTATATCTTCTCTTTCAATTTTTGTGCATCGTATTTTTAATAATTTCATACTTCTTCTCGCTAGAATTCTTTGCAATGGTCGGGCTCGTTATAGGGCTTATAAGAACGCTAACTTTCTTTCTTTACGAGAAAAAGGGAAAACTTGCGCCTATCGTTTGGCCGATAATTTTCTCAACCGCATCACTCGCAAGTTATTTCATTATTAACTTATGGATATTAGGAACGGTAAAGCCGATAGATATTTTATTCTTGGTAGGCTTAATCCTTTACGCGTTCATCTTTAGAATAAGAGATTTAAAAATCGTTCGCTTTACGATGCTCGTTCCAACGTCGCTTTCCGTACTATATAATATCTTAGCAAGTGCACCTATATTTGCAATCTTATCGTATTCGTTTGAACTCGTTGCAAATATAGCGTCAATATTAAAATATCACGTAATAAAACCCAAACAAAAAACGCTCGAATGAGCGTTTTTTTATGCCGTTTTCGTATGTTTTATAGTAAGAAACTAAAACGGGTTATAGTTTTTAGGTGTTATGCAAAAACCTTTCGTTGTGTTAAAATATTAGCGTAACAAGGAGAAATATGGGAATAATTGCTAACGCCGTTACGATTGCTCTCGGTGGGCTTATCGGAAGCATTTTTAAAAAGTCAATATCGAAAAACCTTATCAAAATGTGTGGGATTTGTCTTATACTCGTTAGCGCCGTAGGGTTTTTTCAAAACGTTTATACGGTTGACGGCGGGAATTTGGCGAGTGACAGTCTTATTTTGATAGTTATTTCTTTAACGCTCGGTTATTTGTTCGGTCATATTATCAACAATAGGAAGAAAGTGGAATGCGAAAGCCAAACTAAAAGCGCTTTTTACGATTCGACTATGTTTTTTGCAATAGGCGGACTTCAAATTTCAGGCTCAGTATTGCTTGCGTTAAAGGGCGACAGTTCAATGTTATACGTGAAAAGCGCGGTTGATTTCCCCTTTGCCGTAATACTTGGCGGAACGCTTGGGAAAGCCGTTTGTTTTTCGGCTATTCCGGTTGCGTTAATACAAATTGCAATATTTTTGGCAAGTAAACTGCTTGGTGGGTTTATCACCGAAACGTGCATTAAAGAGATTTGTGCAACGGCTTACATAATTTTATTTTTCAGTGGTTATAATCGGCTTGTAGACGATAAAAATAAATTTGACGGCGCAAATATGCTCCCGTCGATACTCATAATAATCGTATACGAAATAATTAAAAATATTATAGGTGGTTAGTACTATGACGATACAACAGTGCAAATACGTATTGGAAATTGCAAAGACGGGCTCGTTCAACGAAGCGAGCAAAAAACTGTTCGTAGCACAATCGAGTTTATCTAACAGTATAAAACTTTTAGAGAGAGAACTTGACGTGAAAATTTTCGAGCGCTCGAAAAACGGCGTGTATTTAACGAAAGAAGGTGCGGAATTTTTGCGTTACGCCGAACAACTTTTATCGCACAGTGATTTTATTGAAAACAGATATAGTGCTAAAATTGGCGTTGAAAAACTAAGCGTCGTAACCCAGCATTACGATTTCGTAGCAGACGTGTTTTCTAAACTGATAAACGAGTGTAAAGACAATAAGTATCATTTTTCAATCCGCGAAATAAAAACTTACGACGTTATTAAAGAAGTTGAAAACGCGTCTTGCGATATAGGGATTATTGCAATTAAAGAAAACGATTACGATATTATGACGAGATATTTAAACAATCTAAACGTCCGGTTTACCGAACTCGTTATTGCTTATCCGCACGTGTTTTTAAGGGGGGAACACCCACTGTCTAACAAATCGAAAATAAAACTTGAAGAATTAAGCGAATATCCTTACGTAGCATACGAGCAAGGTTCTCACAGTAGTTCGTTCTTTACTGAAGAAATTTTCCTAAACCCCGAAAACGTTGCGAAAAAAGTTGAGATAAGCGATAGGGCAACGCTTATGAACGTTTTACTAACTACCAATTGTTATACGGTGGGAACGGGGATTATGCCGTCGGCACTCAACGATAAAAAAATAAAAAGCATTCCGTTTTGTAGTGATTTGTATTATCGAATCGGCTATATTACCCGCCACGATAGAAAAGACCCACCGCTTGCCGAAAAATTTATTAAAATGTTAACCGATTTTTTAAGTTCAAAAAAATAAACCAAAACAAAAAACGCTCGAATGAGCGTTTTTTTATATGTCCAATTTTTCTATAATATTAAGATTTAAACCACTTACTAAATCGTTTGCCATATCAACAGATTTTTGCGAGATTGCCTTTGGGGTGTGCGCGTCAATGCCAATAATAACTTTCGTGCCTATCTTTTCCGCAAGCGTGAAAATTTTGCGCTTACTATACCAGCGGTTGCCAGATATTCCTAAAACGTTTATTTCGATAGGAAAGTTATTATCCTTGCAAAACTGCAAAAGCCTGGAGTACTCGATTTCAACCGTCTTTTCGCTAAAATCGTAACCTGCAATATCTGGGTGAGCAAGGTAGATAAAATCCCCCGTCTTTAAGCCTTCAATGCATTCGTCAACGTAGTTTATCAAAAACTGGTCGTCGTCTTGGTGGGCAACGTATTCCCCCTGAGGTTCGCTACCAACGAAGTGTTGACCTAAGATAATATACTCGGGCTCGTACTTTCTAAGAAACTCCATTTCCCTTTCGTGCTTATCTCTATAATACTCAAGTTCAAACCCGAATTTTATATCAATATCGTTCTTATATTCGCGTTTAAGCGCTAAAATGGAATTTTTGTATTCCATAATTTCATCGGGGAACATTCTATAATGAGAATAATAATTCCCGTCGAAAATATACGGCGCATGGTCGGAAAACCCGAGCGTTTTAATGCCGAGCTTAATAGCGTTTTCAACGTATTCTCTATCCGTGCCGTTAGCGTGACGGCATCTTTTTGTGTGAGTGTGGTAATTATAAAGCATATAAAATAAGCCCAAGTATCGCCGACAAAATTATCAAGAGTATCGGGGATATTTTCTTTTTAATAAATTTTTTATATAAAGTTGCGGTGGTTACTATAACTGCTAAAATAATTAAAGCCTTGTAATCAAACGCAAAACCGCCTTTTATCGTTTTAAAGTTGAAAACGGTTGATAAAACCATCGTTAAACCCGTTCCAACGATAAGACCTGCAACGACGGGTTTAATCCCCTCAAGCGCCCATTTAACGCCTAAAAGTTTTAAAAGATTTTTAAATACTGCAACGATAAGTAAAATTATTATAAACGACGGTAAAACCACGCCGAGCGTTGCAACTAAAGAGCCGAGTATCCCACCCGTTGAACTACCTATAAAAGTAGCCATATTAACGGCGATAGGCCCAGGGGTTGATTCGGCAACGGCAATAAAGTTAATAAATTCACCGTCAGTTAACCAAGCGTGAGATAAAACTTCTTCACGGATAAGCGGAATCATAGCGTAGCCACCGCCGAACGAAACCGCACCAATTTTCAAAAAGGTTAAAAATAAAGTAAGGTAAATCATAAAGAACCCCCTTTATCTTTCTTTTTGCAAGCAAGGATAATTGAGTTAACCGCTATTGAAACGCCCGCGCCTATTAAAATATAGAAGATAGACGAGAACTTTATAGCAAGTAACGAAAGGGTTAAAAAGGTTATGAGCGTTACCGAAGATAAAGTTATCGGCATAACCTTTTTCGGCATTTTTTTAAACATTTTAAGTCCTGCCGAAATGATAAGGTACGAAACGCAAACTTGAATACCCTTAAACGCGTACTGAACGGGTGTAAAAGATAAAAACTTATCGAAGAATAACGAAATTATGAAAATTATAACGAGTGATGGTAAAACTATACCAATCGTTGCAACGATAGAGCCTAAAACACCTAAAATGCGATAACCTATGTAGGTTGCCGAGTTGATTGCTATCGGGCCGGGGGTTGATTCGGCAATGGCAACCACGTCGTAGAACTCGTCTTTATCTATCCAATTATTTTTTTCAACGAATTGGTGCTCAAGTATCGCAATCATAGCGTATCCACCGCCAAAGGTGAACGCCCCAACTTTAAGCATCGTTAAAAAGAGATTAATCGCAGTTTTAAGTTTGCTCATTACCATTTTCCTTTTTGAATAAACGCGCAAACCAGAAGAACAACGCCACGCCTATAACTACCATTAATATCGACCAAAATTGTGACGGCGAAACTATATCCGAACCAAAGAGTTTGCCCCTTTCGTCCCCACGGAAATATTCGATGATAAACCTAAAAATTCCGTACACGATAAGATAAACGGGTAAAGTTTGTTTAAAATCTTTTTTCAAATACAAAATAGTTAAAACGCCAAACACGATGAATAAAAATAACGATTCGTAAAGTTGAACGGGAATTCTGTTTGCTCCGTGGTTATACATTGAGAGCGCGCTTTCCGTAATCTTTCCGTAGCAACAGCCGGCAAACGCGCAACCAATTCTACCAAACGCGTGAGCAACTGCTATACAGCACGGAGCGATAGGTAAAATTTGCGTTATTGAGCCTGATAATTTTTTGCGGAACGCAAAGTAAATAACTAAGAAAGTTATAACGCCACCTATAAGACCACCTATAAAGGTAAAGCCGTCGCCTAAATGGAAGCCCCCTTCAGGGTCGTCAATATAGTTATAGGTCGCTTGGAAAAGGGTGGCGGAAACGAAGCCGAACGCTATAGCGAAAATAGCGGTGTAGAAAGTAAAATCTAAAAACGACGGGTTAACCCCCTTTCTTTTTCCAACTAAAAATAAAACGGCAAAGCAAGCGAGAATGCCAAGCGCAATCATAACGCCGTATAAATGGATTCCAAAAAACAATTCGTGCGGATACATGTTAGTCTCCTTGAAAATATATTCCTATATATTTTAACATAATTTTTCAAATATGTAAACGAGTGAGAAAAATAACTTTGCAAAAATTATTGAAATCTTGTAAATAAAATCAAATTGTGCTAAAATATGCGTGGAGGATTTTTATGTTTAACGTTTTAGTCGTTGAAGACGAGATAAATATTAGAAAACTTTTAAAAATTAAACTCACGAATTTTGGTTATAACGTCGTTACTGCGGAAAACGGTAAAGACGCGCTTGATAAACTTTCCGAAAACCATCTTGACATTTTGCTCGTTGACGCAATGATGCCCGTAATGGACGGGTTTGAATTCGTTAAAGTCGTTCGTCAAAGCGGAAACAACGTGCCCGTTATAATGGTTACTGCAAGGGGTTCGCTCGCCGATAAATCTCAAGGTTTTGACGTGGGGGTTGACGATTATATGGTTAAACCCATTGAGTTTGACGAACTTTCCCTTCGAATAAAAGCGGTTTTAAGGCGTGCAAAAATTGTTAGCGATAGAAAAATCACTATTGGCGAAACTATTCTTGATTACGAAACGCTAACCGTTAGCAATAAGACGGAAAAAGTTATTCTTACAAAAACTGAGTTTGGTATTATCTACAAACTTTTATCCTATCCCGAGCGTTCCTTTTCTAAAAGCGCGTTGTTTGAAGAGTTTTGGTCGTGGGATAGTGAAACGGAAGAAGATATCGTTAAAGTTTACATAAATCGTATACGAAACAAGATAGCACCCTTTAGTGAAATTGACGTTGAGACCGTAAGGGGTATCGGCTATAGGGGAATTAGAAATGAAAAATAAAAAGAGCGTTGTAAAAATATCAAGGCTTAAAAGCGTCGTTTCGCCGTGGGTTCTCACGATAGGTGTTTTAGCGGTTTGGGTGGTTGGTATCGTAATAGGTAACGTCATCAACGTTTTAACTACTAAGTACGCCATATTAGAAGAACAAGAAAACGTATGGATTATAATAGTTTACGTAGTAGGCTCTTCGGCGATAGGGCTTGCGCTTGCCTTTTTAATAACCCATTTAGTATTTAAAATAGTAAACGAAATAAACGTTAATATCAATAAGATTGCCGACGGCGATTTTACCGTTAGAATGGCGCCCATAACTAAAAATCCACACATTAACTCGGCTGTATCTAACTTTAACGAAATGGTTGAAAAATTAAATTCGGTAGCGCTACTTAAAAACGACTTCGTTTCAAGTTTCACTCACGAATTTAAAACACCCATATTCTCGATTAAAGGATACGCTGAACTTTTGGAAGGTGGGGATAATTTAACCAAAGAGCAAAAAGAATATATAAGAATAATCGTTGAAGAAAGCAACCGCCTTTCCTTATTATCCGAAAAGTCGATGAAACTTGCAAGGCTTGATAATCAAACGGAAGCGGGCGAATTTGAATCGTTTAGTTTAGACGGACAAATTGAAGATTGTATTTTACTTTTAGATAATCAATTAAAAGAAAAGAATATCGACGTAGACGTAAAACTTAAGCCTATCAAAATAAAAAGTGATAAAAGCCTATTAAAAGAAGTTTGGATTAACCTTTTATCAAACGCTGTAAAATACAGCAAGAAGAATGGCAAAATATCCATAAAACTTTATCGTGAAAAAGATAAAGTAGTCGTATCGATTCGCGATAATGGTATTGGAATGACTCCCGACCAGCAAAGCCACATTTTTGAAAAATTCTATCAAGCTGACAAGTATTATGGTGGTAAAGGCTTAGGTTTAGGTTTATCCATCGTTAAAAGGATTCTTGAACTCATTGGTGGTCAAATCGAGTGCGTTAGCGAACTTGGCGAGGGGGCGGAATTCAAAGTCTACCTTTAAGGCGTTATTTGCTACCTATGGTAGCGTAGCGGATAATTTTTTCATATAAGAAATTAATCAATAGCGCAAAGCGATGCTTTGCATATAACGCGAACGATAGTTCGTATATAACGCTCGGTAGAACCGAGCATATAACGATATTGAAAATATCATAAAACTTAAAAAACACGCTACCGAAAAGTAGCGTGTTTTATTTATCTCTTCTTCCAAGTGGTTGGAATAAATATTAATAGTAACGGATAAATTTCAAGCCTGCCAAGAAGCATTGCTATCGATAAAACGATTTTTGTAAATCCGTCGTAGATAGAGTAGTTAGCCGTCGGGCCAACAAGGTCAAAACCAGGGCCAATGTTGTTAAAGCAAGCCGTTACTGCGGATACGTTCGTTTCAAACGAAAAACCGCTAAGCGAAACCAAAAGTGTTAGTATTGCAAAGCATATAAAGTATATGCAAACGTAAGTGCCAACGCCGTTTGAAACCCTTTCTTCAATCTTTTCGCCTTCAAATTTAATAACCGAAACGGTGTTAGGATAAAGAAGTTTTTTAAGTTCAGCCTTTGATTTTTTGGTTGCAATCATTATTCTTGATAACTTTAATCCGCCTGCAGTAGAGCCTGCGCAACCACCTAAGAACATTAGCGTAAACAAAATCATTTTCGATAACGACGGCCACGCGTTAAAGTCTGCAGTGGCGTAACCCGTAGTCGTAATAATAGAAGACGTTTGGAATGACGCCGCGCGAATAGCGTTTGAAAAATTATTATATAACGGGTAAATATTAAAGGTAATAACGGCAACCGACGCTAAAACGATTATTAAATAAGTTCTAAGTTCCGTGCTTTTAAGCACTACGCCGACTTTTTTAAGTAATAGCAAGTAGTAAAGGTTAAAGTTTACGCCGAACGAAAGCATTCCTACAGCAAGCACCCATTGAATATAGGGAGAATATCCTGCAATACTATCGTTCTTAATGCCGAAGCCACCGGTTCCCGCCGTGCCGAAAGCGTGAGTTAAACTTTCAAACAAGTTCATTCCGCCAAAAAGTAAACACACGGCAACGATTAGGGTAATGGCAATATAGATAAGGTATAAAATCTTAGCCGTGTCTTTCGCCTTTGGAACGAGTTTGCTAACCACGGGGCCTGGCATTTCAGCCCTTAAAATATGGATAGGTCTGTCGGTGGTCTTTCTCGTTATCGCCATAATGAAAACGAGTACGCCCATACCGCCTATAAAGTGAGAAAAACTTCTCCACATTAAAAGACCTTTGCTCATACTTTCAACGTCGGAAAGAATCGACGCTCCCGTCGTAGTAAAACCGCTAACCGTTTCAAAGAACGCGTCGATAAACGAAGGGATTTCACCGCTTATCACGAACGGAACTGCGCCAACGAGTGAAACGGCTATCCAAGTGAGAGCAACCGTAATTAGCCCGTCCTTTGAATAGAAATACTTGTCGTCTTCCTTTATAAATTTTGAAATTACGTGCGCTATGGTGAAAGCAACCACCATGGTTATTAAAAACGAATAGAAACAGTCTTCCCTATACGCAAGTGCCGTAATTAACGGAACGAGCATTAAAACCGCTTCGATTTTAATAACCTTTAGCACGGTTGATACAATAAGTTTATAGTTCATAATCACCCTATAACGTCAGATAAATCGTAAACCGTTTTTCCTGCGGTAATAATAATAACTTTATCGCCTATTCTAAACACGTCTTCACCGCAAGGAATAATCGTTTCTCTATTTCTAATAATACCCGCAACTAAAGTTTCGCCGTTAATATTAAGTTCTTTAAGCGGAACGTTAGTGTGTTTAAAGTCGGGAAGAATTTTAAACTCGCTCGCTTCTGCAAGCCCGCCGAATAAACTGTAAAGCGTTTCAATTTTACTCTTTTTAGAACTTTCTAACGCACGAGCGTAGCCGACGATAAGGTCGGCAACTAAATACTTAGAAGAGATAATCGTGTCAAGCCCGAGTTCGTCGGCAAGGTTTAAAATTTCTTCAATATTGATTTTAGTTATAGTTTTAGGAACGTTTTTGTTCTTTGCAAAAATGCTCATCAAAACGTTTTCTTCGTCTTTCCCGGTAAGAGCAACGAACGCGTCAACGTTTAAAATCCCCTCTTCAATTAAAAGTTCTTGATTCATTCCGTTGCCGTGAACGAGAGTGGCTTTGTTTAGTTCTTCGGAGAATTTTAAGCACTTTTGCTCGTCTTTATCAATAATCTTAACCGAACTCTTAGCGTTCGTGAGAAGTTTTGAAAGGTAGTAGGCAATCTTGCTTGCGCCAACGATAATAACTGATTTTACCGTCTTTTTATTAAAGCCGAAAAATTTTAAAACTTCGGGCGCGTCAGCCTTAGATGCGAAAATACCCACCTTGTCGCCCGCCTGAATTGTGAACGAGCCGTTGGGAATATAAACTTTATCGTCGCGCTCAACAAGGCAAACTAAGAACTTGTAAGGAATCTTCTTTCTAAGTTCGTAAAGGGGAACGCCTTCCACCTTGGTAGCATCTTTAACGATAACTTCAATCATTTCAATATCGTTTGCAGAGAACGTTTCAACGCTCGTTGCCGACGGAAGATTTAAAACGTTAAATATGTGTTGCGCAGTTAAAAGTTCGGGGTTAACGGCAACGTTAATGCCGAGTTCGTTTTTAATATAAGAAAACCCGTCGTTATTGTATTCTGAACTTCTAATTCTTGCAACGGTGTAGGGAACGCCTAATTTTTTTGCAACGAAGCAAGAGAGCATGTTAAATTCGTCTGACGAAGTAAGCGAAATAAAAAGGTCGGCTGTTTTAGCGCCTGCTTCTTCTAACACGTCGTAACTTGCGCCGTTACCGCAAATAGCCAAAACGTCAAAGCGGTTGGTTATCGATTCTATAACTTTAGGGTCGGTATCAACGACTACGATTTCGTGTTCTTCTTTTATTAAACTTTTAAGTATGGCTGAGCCGATTTTGCCACAGCCTGAAATAATAACTTTCATATAATTCCTTATAAGAGAATGATCACTCTTAGTTAAATGATACCACTTTTTTTTAAAAATTACAAATATTTTTCTAATTAACCCAAAAAAACGCCTTTCGCATATCCTTATATATACGCGTAATAAAAAAATTTTAAAAATAGGCGAAAAAACGTTGACAACGGAATAACAATAATGTAAAATAATGTAGCACTCCGAAAATTAGGGGTGTTAATTTTTTAGGATGGAATTAAAAAATGGCAAAAGGTAACGCAGTTAGAATCACTCTTGCTTGTACTGAATGTAAGCAAAGAAATTACGACGTTTATAAGAACAAAAAGAACACGCCCGACAGAATTGAACTTAGCAAATACTGTCCTTTCTGCAAAAAACATACCACTCATAAAGAAACTAAGTAATTTATAGAAAGTGTGTTTTTAAAAGGTGTAAAATGAAAGATAATAAAGTTAAAGTTGAAGGAAAAGTTCAACGTAAAGAAAAAAAGCCCAACATTTTTAAGCGTATGGGTAAAAAACTTAAAGAAGTTTTCTCTGAAATAAAGAAAGTTTCTTGGCCCTCAAAAAGCAAAGTGCTTAAACAATTAGCAGTTGTATTTGGCGTTGTGCTTTGCTTTATGGTGGTAATCACGCTTATGGATTTAGGTCTTGGTCAATTGCTTAAACTTTTAACTAGTATCGGTAAGTAAGGAGCGCGCTATGGCAGAAGTTGCAAAATGGTACGTCGTTCATACCAATACCGGTTATGAAGCAATGGTTAAAAATACTTTAGAGAAGTTGATTGAAAACAGTAATTTGCAAGAGCAAATTCTTGAAATCAAAATTCCTATGGAACAAACCATTGAAGAAAAAGCGAACGGAAAGAAGAAAGTGGTTCTTCGCAAGATTTTACCTTGCTACGTATTTATCAAACTCGTATACTCAAACGAACTTTGGTATTTAATTACCAATACTCGTGGCGTAACGGGTTTCGTTGGTCCGCAAGGAAAAGCGGTTCCTCTTACTGAAGAAGAAGTTAAGCGCATGCGCCTTGAAGATAGAGTTGAAGTCGTTGACTTTGCTAAGGGCGATAACGTTCAAATCGTTTCCGGTCCGCTTGATGGATTTATTGGAACCGTTCTTGACCTTAACGACCCTGCTCAAAAGGCGAAAGTTAAGGTTGCAATGTTCGATACTGAAACGGAAGTTGAAGTAGAGTACGTTTTACTTAAAAAGATTTAATAAGGCTAGTCACCTATTAAAATATGTGGGAGAGGCGTTAAATTTTTAATGGCGCCACGCAAGTACCACTGATGGAGGAAATTTATTATGGCTAAAAAAGTTACCGCTGTAGTTAAATTACAGTTACAAGCAGGCAAGGCAACCCCAGGCCCGCCGGTTGGTTCAACCTTAGGTCCTTACGGTATTAACTTACCTGGATTTACGAAAGAATTCAATGCGAAGACTCAAGATAAGATGGGCTACGTTATTCCCGTAGTTATCACCATTTATCAAGACCGTTCGTTCACCTTTATTCTTAAAACTCCCCCTGCGCCGGAACTTATTAAGAAGGCGTGCGGTATAGAAACTGCAAGTGCAACCCCCAACAAGAACAAAGTTGCAAAACTTACCAAGGCTCAAGTTGAGGAAATTGCTAAAATCAAGATGGTAGATACTAACGCTAACACTCTTGAAGCGTGCATGAGCATGATCGCCGGTACTGCAAGAAGTATGGGCGTTACCGTAGAAGACTAATAAAGGAGAGTGGGAGAGATTTTTATCTCGCACGTACCACGAGGAGGTTTAAAATGAAATTTGGTAAAAAATACGCTGATAGTTTAAAGGCGTTTGACAAAACTAAACAGTACGACGTTGCTGAAGCGATGGACGTTGTGCTTTCAACTGCAAAGGCAAAATTCGATGAAACTATCGAATTCCACACCAAACTCGGTGTTGACCCCAAACAAGCAGACCAACAAGTTAGAGGCGTTATCGTTCTTCCTAACGGTACTGGTAAAAACGTTAAAGTTTTAGTTATTGCTAAGGGTGAAAAGGCTGACCTTGCTGAAAAGGCAGGCGCTGATTACGTAGGCGCTGAAGAAATCATCGCTAAAATTCAAAGTGAAAACTGGTTCGATTACGACGTTGTTATCACCACTCCCGATATGATGGGTATGGTTGGTAGAATTGCTAGACTTTTAGGACCTAAGGGTCTTATGCCCAATCCTAAGTCTGGTACCGTTACTCCTGACGTTGAAAAGGCTATTAAAGACGTTAAGGCTGGTAAAGTTGAATACAGACTTGATAAGACTGCAGTTATTCACTGTTCAATTGGTAAAAAGTCTTTCGGTAAAGAAAAACTTATCGAAAACTACAATGCGCTTTTAGATGCTATCGTTAAGGCTAAACCCGCAGCAGCAAAAGGTCAATACATTAAGAGTATTTCTTTAGCAAGCACTATGGGTCCTGGCGTTAAAGTTCAAATCAAGAACGCGTAAAATTAAAAACGGTTGTTAAAATCGTTTGACAAAAAAAATTTAATATAGTAATATAACTATACAAGATTGCCGAAGAAAGCCGGTTTTTAAGTAACTTTTTGTTACACCTGCCGAGGTTTATCAAATAGTAGACGTTTGTTTTTTCGTCCGCTCTTTGCTATTCCTAGGCAAAGAGCGGTTTTTTATAGGTAAAAAAATAATTAACGGAGGTAAATTGAGTTGTCAGCAAATTTAGAGGCTAAAAAGCAGGTTGTTGAAGACATTAAAGCGAAAATTTCTGGCGCTAAATCGGTAGTATTAGTAAACTACAGCGGTCTTACCGTTGCAGAAGATACTGAACTTCGTAATGCGTTTAGAAAAGCAAACGTTGAATACAAAGTGCTTAAGAATACGCTCGTTAGAAGAGCGTTTAACGAACTCGGCGTTGACAGTTTTGATGCAGACCTTAACGGTACTACCGCAGTTGCGTTTGGTGCTGATGAAGTTGGCGCATCCAAAATCGTTGTTGAAAACGCTAAGAAGTTAGATAATAAAATTTCGGCAAAAAGCGCTTACGTTAACGGTGAATACGTTGACAAAAATGGCGTAGAATCGCTTGCATCTATCCCGTCGAAAGACGCGCTTTACAGCATGCTCGCAGGTACGCTTTCGAACTTTATTCGTGGATTGGCAGTTGCTCTTAATAGAGTTGCTGAAAAGATGGGCGAATAATTTTAATCCGTTATAAACTTCGCAATACGGCGTTTCTGTCAAGCCGTTGCACTAACAATGACCCAAAAGGTCTATTGTTACCGCACCGTCTTTACGAGCCTTGTCTTGCTTGTTTCTAACGTCTTAAAAGAGAAAATAAACCATCAATTATTAAATTTAATTAAAAAATAATTCAAAGAGAGGAAATTTAAAATGGCAGATATTGCAAAAATGATAGAAGAAATTAAAGGTATGACTGTTATGGAACTTAACAGTTTAGTAAAAGCAATCGAAGAAGAATTCGGCGTTAGCGCTGCTGCTCCTGTTGCAGTTGCTGGTGCTGCTGCTCCTGTTGCTGAAGCAGTTGAAGAAAAGACTGAATTCAACGTTGTTCTTAAAGACGTTGGCGCTAACAAGATCGCAGTTATCAAGGCAGTTAGAGAACTTACTGGTCTTGGTCTTGTTGAAGCTAAGAACATGGTTGAAAAGATGGGCACCGTTAAAGAAGCAGTTGCTAAAGACGAAGCTGAAAAGATGGTTGCTAAACTTAAGGAAGCAGGCGCTACTGCTGTTGCTGAATAATTTTAAGAACATTAAAAAAGGATGGCTTGTGCCATCCTTTTTTAATTCGTTATAAACGGCGCAATACGGCGTTTACTGCGACTTTTTAACATCTCGATAACCAGCAAGGTTAATCTCGTCGTTAAAAAATCTTGTGCCTTGTCTAACTCGCAACTAACGGCTTAAAAGATTTAAAACACAAAAAAGCGTACGAATTCGTACGCTTTTTTGATTATTCTTCTTTTGTTATAACCTTTTTTTGCCAAGAACATTTACCGCATTTTGGACATTTTAAAAACCTAGTTCTTCCAAGGTGCATTGAAAAATTAATTGCTTTAAACGATGGAACGTATCTGTTACCACAATGCTTGCATTCGTAATATCCTGCAACCTGTTCTATCTTCATCGCAAAAAATAATCCAACTAAACATGGGATAACGCCAGATAGCATTATAACGATTTTCACCCATTCCTTTTCAATGGGTAGATATAAACCGATAAAGATAGGGATAAATAAAACGAGTATTGATAGCACGCCGATAACCCATTCAAGAGTTAATAAATGCCTGTCTTTATTTTCCTTTTCTTTTACGAGTTCTATGAGTTTATTCTCTAGTTCTTTATTGTAATTTTCCATTTGAATTATCTCTCCACTTAACAAATCGTTAACAGTAATTTTTAATACGTTACAAAGTTCTATCATTATAGACGAGTCTGGCATTGATTTTCCCGTTTCCCATTTAGAAACCGCTCTGTCAGTAACGTTCAACATTTCAGCCAACTGCATTTGTGTTAAATTATTTTCTTTTCGTCTATTTGCTATAAACTTTCCAATTTTAACTTGATTCATAAATCGTTTCCTTTGATTATAGTATAAGTCGTTTTACTTAAAAAAACAACAAACCGTTGGTTGAGTGGAGAAAAATCAACCAACGGTCTATAAAATCATTTAGTCGATAAGCCCTGCAAGATAGTCGAGTGGAACTTGAAAGTAGCGCGATAGGGCGATTAAATTAGATAAAGTCGGTTCTCTTAAACCATTTTCCCAAAGGCTTATAATTCCGTTAGAAACGCCAATTGCTTTAGCAAGTTCAATTTGCCCAACGCCTTTATCGGCTCTAAGTTCTTTAAGTCTTTCGTCAAAGGTATACGTTACTTTGCTTTCTTCACCCATATAATTACCACACTATTTAATAAGTCAGTTAAGGTATAACTGCATTATGAGTATCTCACAAAAGTAAGAAATATACTTGGTATCTTACAATAGTAAGAAGATAAACTGACAATGCTATTGAATAATGAATGAGCAGTTACAATTCCTAGCAACTAAACAGAATTTACCTATCATCTTACAATAGTAAGAAATTTTCTTGACTTCTTACAAAAGTAAGAGTATAATATAGTTGTCTTACAAAAGTAAGAAAATATTTTTATGTAGGAAGGAGATACGTATGAAAAAATTTGCAAAATTATTATCTGCACTTTTACTTGTGCTTTGCTCTGTGTTCGTAGTTGCTTGCGCACCAAAAAGTTATGATAACGCAGTACAAAAACTCGTAGAAAAAGAGTACACAGTTGAAGTTTACAAAAACGATTCTATGTGGGTTGCTGATGATGCGATTGATGATTTAAATTTAAAGGGTGATTTTTATGAGGTGTACGGTGATGCGGGGGATGACGAAATCGTTATAATTTACTTTGATAAAAGAAGTGATGCTAAAAAGACCTACGAAGAACTTGGAGATTATTTTGATCTTGTAAGAGAAGAGGTTAAGGTTTGTGAAAGAGAAGGTAAAATGATTATCATCGCAATTACTAATAAAGCGTACAACGATTTTAATGATTAAACTAATATTAATAAACTTAAAAAGAAGGCGTTTAGCCTTCTTTTTTTGCGTATTTGCCGGGGGATATTCCTACGGCGTTTTTAAACGTTCTTATAAAATTAGCATAATCGTTAAATCCGCAAGAAAACGCCGTTTCCGTTACCGATTTTCCACTTAGTAGCAATTTCTTGGCGTGGGTTATTCGCTTACTCGTTAAATACTTAATAACCGTAGTTGATAAATAAGTTTGAAATAACGCGCATAATTGATTAACCGAAACGTAAGAGTTTTGAGCAATAATCGCTAAATTTATATTCTTATCGTAATTTTCATTAATGAAATCAATTGCCCTATCTAAACTTGGGTGGCTACTCTTAGCGGTGGGTAGCGCACTGTGAACGCTAATTAATTCGTTCACAAAGAGTAAAATCTCAACTGCGGTTAAATTTTTATAAACTTCATCACCGTAATCGCGCGAACTTTCGAGTTTTTGAAAAAGAGCGATTAAATTTTCTTTTTCGCTTTCGCTTATTGATATTTTATCAAGTTTATCATCACGGTAAAAGCAAGAAGACAGGTTAACTCCGTCCGTAGAATGGCGGGTTATGAAACTTGGCGAAACGTGAAAAGAATACCTAACGAAATTATCAAAATTTTTAGGCGCAACCTTGTGCGCTTGCAAATGGTTCATTATAAACAAGTCGTTTTCATTCGCAGTATAAACTTTTCCGTCAATCAAAAAGTGATTGCCGTTACTTAAGCATAAAAAAATCTCACAGCAATCGTGAACGTGAATATCTTGATTGCTCTTTGCCGTTTGAGAGAAATATAAGCCGAAACTTTTATTTTCTAAAGTGTTTGCAATCGCTTGTGAACAAGAGTTAAAATAACATTTCATGTTATAAGTATATCACAAAAAGTGAGATTTGCAATAAAAATATTATATTTTGCAATAAACTTGCAAATATTTATGTTAAAATATAACTATGATATGATATAAGTAGGAGTGGCTTTAATGATATATTTGACTATATATAGCGCAAGCGGAGAAGAGAAGTTTTGTGCGAAAGGTTCGGATATAGAAGCGATTTATAACGGGGAACTATTTGAAGGTGACGTTATAAAGATTCGATTGGATGGAACGAACGTCGTTAAGGTTAAGTTTGACGAGAAACTTAAAGAAAGTTATCTTTATTTACCTAACAAAGCGTTTTATTTCATAATCCCAACCGAAAGGGAATTAAAAATGGCGTATCCGCCCGAAACGTTCAAGGGCGATACTCATAAAATTATTGCTCAAGAAGTTGACGATGATTTTTATGAAACCAGATTAATTTCTTTAAACTCGCACGATTTAAGGAGTAAAACGGGTGGTTTTCCGCATGCGAGCGCAAACTTCGTTACTCGTGAAGAGCCGTGTTTTTACGAAAGGAATGCAATCGACGGCGAAATAAATAACCAAGGTCACGGAAATTTTCCGTATCATTCGTGGGCGGGCGGTGCAAGAAACGACTTGGAGTTTACCCTTGATTTTGGTAGAGAAGTTGAAGTTGATAAACTCAAATTTTTCCTTCGTGCCGACTTTAAGCACGACCATAAAGGCGTTCCGCACGATTCTTATTGGAAAAACATTGATATCGAATTTAGTGATAAAGAAGTTATTAAGGGAGAGTTTATTCTCGACGGGAGTGATTTAAACCCCGAAAACTCAAACGGAATAGAGATAAATTTTGATAAAAAAGTTACAAGAACTATAAAACTATATAATTTTAAACAAGTTACGGAAATTTTAGGTTTTGCGGCACTAACGCAACTTGAAGTTTACGGACGTTATATTAAGGAGGATTTAAGCAAAATGGAAGTTAGACAAGCATCAAACGCAAAAGACGTAAAGTATTACACAACTGAGAGATTACGTGAAGAATTTCACATTGCAAATCTTTTTACTAAAGACAACGTGAGAATGGTTTATAGCCATATCGACCGTATCATAACCGCAGGCTTAATGCCGGTTCGCCAAGTTTTAAAACTTGAAGCAGGCAAAGAACTTGCTGCTGAATACTTCTTGCAAAGAAGAGAAATGGGCTGTATCAACATCGGTGGTAAAGGCGTTATCACGGTTGACGGTGTTGAATATGAAATGAATCCCCGTGACGGTATTTATATCGGTATGGGCAATAAAGAAATCACTTTCCGTAGCGTTGACGAGAACGAACCTGCAAAGTTCTACGTAAGTTCTTGCCCCGCTCACACTCAATACCCAATCGTTAAAATTGACATCACAAAAGCCAAAAAAGTGCCCTGTGGGTCGGTTTCCGAATGCAATAAGCGTGTAATCAACCAATATATTCACCCTGAAGTTATGAAGAGTTGTCAACTCTCAATGGGTCTTACTAACATTGACGAAGGCTCTAACTGGAACACTATGCCTTGCCATACTCACGATAGAAGAATGGAAGTTTATCTCTATCTTGATATGGGCGAAAACGACGTTGTTTTCCATATGATGGGCGAACCCACTCAAACAAGGCATATTATTATGAAGAATGAAGAAGCGGTAATTTCTCCGTCATGGTCAATTCACTCTGGCGTTGGAACGAAGAACTATTCGTTCATTTGGGCTATGTGTGGAGAAAACCAAGAGTTTACCGATATGGACCATATTAAAACTTCTGACCTTTTATGATAGAGAAAGAACTTATTAAGCGTGAATTGCCCGATTTATTTTTGGGTGGCGAGCAATCTTTAAAGGGCTGGGAAAAGGCAAAGCCGTATTTAAAAGAGATACTTTTAAAAGAAGAATACGGATATTTTCCACCGTACGTCACGCCAAAAGTTTCAGCACGTATAAACGAAGAAACCTTTACAAATAAGGCAACGTGGGAAGAAGTTATCTTTACTTTTGAAAGGAACGGCAAATCGCACTCGGTAAAAACTAACTTGATTTATCCTATAGATAAAAAAGACTTGCCGTTTTTTATCTTTTTAAACTTTCGCCCGAACGTTCCTGATAAATACTTGCCGATTGATAAAATCATAGATAACGGTTTTGGTGTTTTTTCCGTTTGTTATAAAGACGTTACTGATGATAACGATGATTTTTCAAACGGACTTTCCGCTCTGTTTTTAAACGAAGCGAGAAGTGATAGCGATTTTGGTAAAATAGTTATTTGGGCGTATATGGCGATGCAAATGATGGACTATTTGCAGTCTCGCTCCGAAGTAAACAAAGATAAAATAGGAATAATAGGTCATTCAAGGCTTGGAAAAACTGCATTAGTTGCAGGCGCGTTTGATAAAAGGTTTTCATTCGTGTGCGCTAACGATTCTGGTTGTTCGGGCGCATCGCTATCGCGCGCTCGTTACGAGTGGTCTGAACAGTTAGAGCAAATAATAAAGACCTTTCCACAATGGTTTTGCAAAAATTATTATAAGTACGCAGGCAACGAAGATAAACTCCCGTTCGACCAACATTATTTATTATCGCTAATAGCGCCCCGAAACGTTTATATCGGTGGTGCAATAGAAGATACTTGGGCGGATAACGACAATCAGTTTTTGTGTTGTTATGAAAGTTCTAAAATATGGAAACTTTACGGCAAGCGCGGTTTAGTTTGTTCTGACCGCATGCCCGCCGAGAACGACGTTTTTACTGACGGCGAACTTGGGTTTTTCCTTAGGAGTGGTGGGCATTGTTTAAGCGAAACCGATTGGGATATTTACATTAAAGCAATTAAAAATTTAACTTAAAATAAGGAGAGAAATATGTTTTCTTTAAAAGGCAAAGTAGCGCTCGTTACGGGCTCTGCGCACGGAATTGGTTACTATATGGCAAAGGCTCTTTATAACGCGGGTGCAACGGTAGTTGTAAACTCAAGCAACCAAGCATCACTTGAAAAAGGGCTTAAAGAATATGAAAAAGACGGTGTTAAAGTTCACGGCTACGTGTTCGACGTTACCGATGAAACTGCTGTAAAAAATGCTGTTGAAACGATTGAAAAAGAAGTTGGAGTTATCGATATTTTAGTAAATAACGCAGGAATAATTAAGAGAATTCCTATGTGCGATATGGCGGTTGAAGAATTTAAAAAAGTTGTCGATATCGACCTTATAGCCCCATATATATGCTCAAAAGCAGTAATTCCTGCCATGATTAAAAAGGGTGGTGGCAAGATTATTAACGTATGCTCGATGATGAGTGAACTTGGCCGTGAAACGGTATCTGCGTATGCGTCTGCAAAAGGTGGGCTTAAGATGCTCACTAAAAACATTGCGAGCGAATACGGAAAATACAATATTCAATGCAACGGCATAGGCCCTGGTTATATTGCAACCGAACAAACTGCACCGCTTAGGGAAATTCAACCCGACGGAAGTCGTCATCCGTTCGATAAATTCATTATTGCAAAAACTCCGGCGGAGCGTTGGGGTAATCCTGAAGACTTAGAAGGTCCTACCGTGTTCTTAGCGTCAAGCGCATCGGACTTTGTTAACGGACATATTTTATACGTTGACGGCGGTATACTTGCTTATATTGGAAGACAACCTTAAGGAGAAAATTATGTACTTATATTCTTATGAAAATTTATTAGAAAAGGCAAAAACTGAAGCCGGTAAAGATTACGTAGATAAATTAAGAGAAATTTACGAAAAAGATTTTGAAAATAAGCCTATTTTAGCCCTTCCGTTTTCAAAGTTTAAACTTTTCCATACGAGCGGAGATAGAGTTATATATCAAAATGAATATTTTATTCGCAGAAAGCGCTTGATGTTGCTTCAAGTTTTAGCAATTACCGACGATAAGTATATCGAACCGCTTGAAGACGTTATTTCGGCGATTTGTGACGAGATTACTTGGTGTATTCCAGCCCATTGTTTAAATAGAGAAACTGGCAATACTTACAAATATTACGAATTAGATTTATTTGCATCTGAAACGGCTTTTTATCTTGCGGAAACGGATTACATTTTGAAAGATAAACTTTGCCCTGAAATTAGAAATAGAATAAAATATTCGCTCGAAAAGAAAGTCGTTAACGTTTACGAAAATACCGTTTTTGGCTTTGACAGGATGAAAAATAACTGGGCAACCGTATGTTCGTGTGGTCTTGGATTAACTTATCTTTACGCATTCCCGGAAAGATTTCCACTTGTAAAGGATAGGATTTTTTCCGCGATGGAACGCTATCTCGTAAACGCTTTGGGTGGCGAAGGTTATTGTTCTGAAGGTTTTTCATATTGGGTTTACGGCTTCGGATTTTTAGCACTCTTTTTCGACGTTTATTGTCAATTAACCGGCGATAAACCTGCGATACTTGAGCGCGAAGAGATAAAAAACACTTTAGAATACGGCAAAAACGCTATACTTGACGGCGGTATCTTCTTGCCGATAGCGGACGGCGGTTCAAAGGGTGAACACAACGAAGCGCCCGTGTTATACGTTATAAATAGATTGTTTAACACAAATCTTATTTTAAATAACGGTAGAGAAATTGAAGCGGACACTCAAGTTTTAGGAACGAGAGTTTTGGCGGGAGTTGATTACGAGTGTAAAGAAGACGAAAACAAGGCTTCTTGCGTATACTTTAAAACTAACCAAGTTTTCGTGAGGAAAAAAGGCGACTACACTCTCGTTGCAAAAGGTGGCGATAACGCTGAAATGCACAATCACAACGATCTCGGTGCGTTTGCAATTATTAAAAACGGCAAGCAATATATTTGCGACCCAGGCGTTGGAGAGTATACGAACGGCTATTTCAATAATAAAGAGATTAGATATTCAAAGGAAACGTTCGTTTGCTCGTCTTTAGCACACTCCGTTCCTATGATAGACGGAAAACTTCAAAAACACGGTAAAGAATACTTTGCTACCATGCTTGAATGCAACGATGATTTAATATCCTTTGATTTAACTAAAGCGTACCCTGAAAACGACGCAAGCGTTAAAGCGACTTACGAAACTTTAGACGATGGTGTGAAAGTTAGTTACGAAATAGTAAACGCAAGTGAAGTTACCTTTAGGTTCGTATCGTTTATAGAACCTAAGGTTGACGGAGAAAAGGTTACGATTGACGAAATGACCGTTACTAATAATCATGCTTTAACACCAACCGTTGAACGCGTTGATTATTCGGGATTTTTAAAGAGACCAAGAACGGCTTATACTATTGATTACGTAGTGAAATCTAACAACTTAAATGCGGAATTTGATTTTAAATTTTAATTATGTATCTATATTCTTATGAAAATTTAGTAAGAGCGTCAAAGACCGAAAAAGGCAAGCAATACGTAGAAGAACTAAAAAAGTGCTACGAGAAAAATTATGAAAATCGACCTATTGAGGCACTTTCGTTTTCAAAGTTTAAACTTTTCCACGTAAATGGAGATAGAACTCAATATCAAAAAGAATACTTTGATAGGAGAAATCGTTTAAACGTTTTGCAGGTTTTAGCAATTAGTGACGATAAGTATATCGAACCGCTTGAAGACGTTATTTCGGCAATTTGTGATGAGATTACTTGGTGTCTTCCCGCTCACTGTTTAATAGGTGAAACCGGCAATACTTATAGGTATGACGAGTTGGATTTAAACGCTTCGGAAACGGCGATGTTTCTCGCAGAAATCTCGTACGTTTTTGGGGATAGGTTATCGCCGGATATTAGTAATAGGATAAAATATTGTTTAGAAGAAAGGGTTGTTAAAGCGTTTGAAAACGGTGTATTCCCTGTGGATAGAATGTCTAATAACTGGGCGTCCGTTTGCGGATGTGGCATAGGGCTTACGTATCTTTACGCATTCCCGGAAAGATTTCTTCTTGTAAAGGATAGAATTTTTTCTGCAATGGAACGCTATCTTAATAGGCTTGATAGCGACGGTTATTGTTCCGAAGGCTACGCTTATTGGATTTACGGTTTTGGTTTCTTTGCTCTCTTTTTCGACGTTTATTCTCAACTAAAAAACGAAAGACCTTTGATTTTAGAGCGTAGCGTCGTTAAAAACACTATAAAATACGCTGAAAGTATGATTTTAGGCGACGGCGTGTACGTTCCTATTGCGGACGGGGCGTTGAGTAGTTCTGCCTGTGAAGACGATTCAATACCGGTAGTTAATAATCTTTTTAACGCGAACGTTAAAATTAACGGTGGCAAAATTGGCATTCTTTGCAATAAAGCGTTGTCGTTTAGGCGTTTGTATTTTATAAACCAAGAAGTTAACGATAAACTCATCGGTGAACGCAGTTTGTTTTTTGAAAACAGTCAAGTTTTGGTTGAAAAGAGGAAAAATTATATCTTTATATCAAAAGGTGGCAATAACGCTGAAATGCATAATCACAACGATATAGGCTCGTTCTCAATTTTCAAAAACGGAATTCATTATATAGTTGACCCAGGTGCGGGCGAATATACTAACGGTTATTTTAACAGTCACGCAGTAAGGTATTCTGAAAGCACTTTTACCTGTTGTTCGTTGGGGCATAGCGTTCCTATCGTTGACGGGGGTATTCAAGTTTTCGGAAAGCAATACTATGCAACCGTTATCGATAGGGATAAAGATTATATATTTTACGATATAACTCACGCCTATCCTAACGAAGTTGATAGCCTAACGGTTAAATATTCCTTAAAGGAAAACGGTGTTAACGCGTCGTATTCGTGCAAAGGATTGAAGAAGAATATAACGTTTAGGTTTATTACCTTTATTGAGCCTAAAATTGTAGGCAACGACGTTTTGATTGGGGATATGACCGTTACTGCTAGTAAAGTGGAAAACGTAAGCGTTAAGTCTTACGAGTTTTCTAACCATCAAGCAGTTAAAACTACTGCTTACGCTATTGATTATACTTTCAAAGATAAAGCGGATGTAAACGCTGAATTTAATTTTGATTTTTAAGGTGAAATATGTTAAACAATTTATCTAAAACAGACGTTAATTTTATTGAGGAAACATGGGATAAAATTTATCAAAAACTGACCTATACGACGGTTAAAAGTAAAAATAAGATTCCCTACACAACTCACGACGGCGTTCACGACGACCAAGCCGATTTAGAAAAAGGTTTCATTTATCTTTGGACTAACGGCTTTTGGGCGGGGCTTAATATGCTTATGTACGCAGAGACCAAAGACGAGAGGTTTTTAGAGACTGCAAAGGCTAGTGAAAAGCACCTTGATAGAATTTTTAAAAACGTTTTTAGAATGGATCACGACGTTGGCTTTTTATGGCTTTTATCCGCAGGCGCAATCTATCGTTTAACTGAAGCAGAAGAAAGTTTACATAGAGTTTTAACCGCTGCTATGATTCTTGCTTCAAGGTATAATCCCGACGGCAACTTCATTAGAGTTTGGGATAATAAAGGCCGTGACGGTTGGACGATTATCGACTGCCTAATGAATATCAACGCTTTATATTTTGCGAGCGAAAAGTTTGGCGATAAGCGTTTCAAATCTATCGCTATGCGTTACGCGGATATGGCTATGCGCGATCACGTTCGTGAAGACGGTTCGGTTATCCACGTTGTTGAACACGATATAAACGTTCCCGATACGGTAGTTGGTTATCCGCAAGGTCAAGGCTATTCCCCCGATTCGTGTTGGTCAAGAGGTCAAGGTTGGGCAACTTACGGCTTCGTGCTTTCATATATTCACACGGGCAAAGAAGAATATTTACAAACTGCTAAAAAGACTGCGGACTATTTTATTGAACAAGTAAAAAAGACCGATTATCTTCCGCTCGTTGATTTTAAAGCGCCTGCCGAACCCGTTTATTACGATTCAACTGCAGGTGCTATCACCGCTTGCGGTCTTATCGAAATTGCTAAAATTACCGGCGAAACTAAATATTTAACCGAAGCTTTAAACATTTTAAAGGCGCTTGATAAAAACTTTGCAAATTACACTAAAACTGAAGACGCTCTTTTATTAATGGGTAGTGAAAGTTATCGTAAAGGTATTCACAAACCTATAATTTACGGAGATTTCTTCTTTGTTGAAGCAATATTGAAGTTGAAGGGTTCAGATTTCCTTATCTGGTAATTTAAGCCGTTATTTCGGGCATTATACTGCGTTACTGCAAAGTCAATAGACTTCGATAACCGCCAAGGTCAATCTCGTCTATTGCCCTAACGCCCAAACTACCGCCTCAAATAACCGTTTTGTGTAGGCTTAGTTTTGGCATGCTTTGAAGCAAACCCTTAAAATAGTAAAAATCAAACAATAGCGCCGCGTGAGAATCGTTTTCACGCGGTTTTTTGTTGCTTATTTTACAGGATAAATAAAAAACGCTATATTTTCCGTAATTTTCACATCTTTTTCAAAAAATTAAATACTATAAAAGTGAAAAATCTTCTTGACTTTACTTTAAAGTAAATGTATAATGTATATATCTTATTATGTAAAATAGGAAATAATGTCGTTAAAAAATAGGAGTGCAGGCAAATGAAAAAATTATCTAAGCTTTTCTTAGTTTTGATTTTGGTTTGTTCCGTTTTATTTTCGGTAGCGTGCGGTAAGGCCGACGTATCGGAAATTGAAAAATCTCTCAAAAGCGCTGGTTACACGGTAACCAAGACTGAGGGCAAGTCGCAATACATTTCGAAAACGTATTTAAACGCAAAAGGTGGGTTTACTGAAATTATTGCAAGAAGCACGGGTTATTTACCCGATGAAGACCTTAACTTTGAAAAGGTTGTAAACGGTAACTATATTGCTGATGAAGACGGTGATTACGTTTACGATGAACTTTTAGGTACGTATAGGCTTGCAAAGAGCGATGAAGATGGTAACTATAGTTTAGACTCAAACTTATACTACCCTGAAACTGACGGCGATTACGTTTACGATAAAACCTTAGGCGCATACGTTTTAGATACTGACGTTAACTACTTTGACGTTGTTGACGATGCTTTCTATAACGATGGCGCAGGCAATTTCACAACGAGCGACGCTATTGACTTTATTGAAGATAAGGGTGGTAGATACGTTCCTGATAAAGGTGGCGCGTACGTTTATGATTCTGAATCTCAAAAAATCGTAGAAATTTTAGTTGATAAGTTCTTTGAAGAAAAAGACGGCAAGTACGTTGCGTACACTGGCGAAGATACCACTGGTAAATTCGTTAGAGATGCTAAGGTATCTTCTAAGTATTACGAATTTGACGGTACGTTCTACGCATTCGACAAAAAGGGTGATTACGTTTACGACGAAGCTACTAGCGAATACGTTTTAGACGAAGACGTTAACTTCGCTGCTAAAGCGGGTGGTAACTATGAAGAAAACCCGTTAGGTCAATACGTTTACGATAACAAACTTGAGCAATACGTTTTAGATGCTGACGTTAACTATATTGAAGGTGGTGTAATTTACGTTCCTAGCGTAATTGGTACTTTCGTTAAAGACGGCGATTCGTACAAGAGTGAAATTGGTTCAAGAGTATCTGTTAAGTACGAAGGCACAAACTACGATATCGACAACAAGAGATATTTAAAATCTGGCGACAATTATTCTCAAGATAAGACCGCTAAGTATTATTTCGACGGTATTAACTACGTTAAAAATGATGCTGGTAACTTTATTAAAGACGGCTCAAGTTTCGTAGAAGATACTCGCGCAAAATACATTAAACTTGCTGACGATAAATACATTCTTGATGATGAAAACGTAGAATATTACTACTATGCTGGTTCTAAACTTGAAAAGGATGAAGCGGGTACACGTTACGCAGCACTTAAGACTTACGTAAAGGTTGAAAACCGTGACGATAAAGGTAAGAGTTACTATAAGTTTGACGACGCTAAGAACACTTACTCTCTTGATAAAGACAAGAACTTCTCGTTCGTGACTGATCGTTACGTTCCCGTTGAAACTCGTACCCCCGGCGCTGACGGAAAGATTTACAAGTGGGATTTAGCAGACGACAATAACAACGTTTACGGCTTTATCGTTGATAACGACGTTAACTTTGCTAAGGTTGGCGAAGGTGAAGATGCAGAATACGTTGCAGACGTAAACGGCGAATATAAGAAAGAAGACGTATATATCGTAGTGTTAGTGTTCGAAAAGAAGAAAGACGCTAAAGAAGTTTACAATAGTTTATATGGCGACTTATATTCTTCAAAGTGCTATGAAGAATTATACGGTAAAGTTAAGAGGGGTTACGTATCTGCAAGAAATGGAAACATTATCTACATTGGTTACTCTGACTACTTAGATGCTATAGGCGATGCAAGATTCTAATTAATAAAATAAAGGCCCTTGACTAATCAAGGGTCTTTTTTTAAAATAAACGACGTCATAATGCTTATAGCATAGTGAAATTTATTAAAAAATGTTGTAAAGAATTAAAATGTGTGATATAATAGCAAAGCGGTAATGTATATTTAAAAATGAATTTTAAATATAAGGAGTGAAAATATGGCATTATTTAGAACTAATATTGAATGGAGCGATAGTTCAAATAACACTTTAGTATACAAATATCCTTTTAAAAAATCGGGTAAAGAAGTTAACAATAAGTCAACGCTTACCGTTAGAGAATCACAATGCGCAGTATTCGTTTACAAAGGTCAAGTGGCGGACGTGTTTGGTCCTGGCCTTTACGATCTTAAAACGGATATATTCCCTATTCTTACAAAACTTGCCGCTTGGAAATACGCGTTTGAAACGCCTATCACTTTAGACGTATATTTCGTTAATACCAAGCAGTTTACCGACGTTAAGTGGGGGACTCAAAACCCAATAATGATGCGCGACCCTGAGTTTGGCGTTATTAGAGTTAGGGGATTTGGTGCATTTGCATTTAAGGTTGACGAACCTACCGTGTTTATGAAAGAACTTTTCGGCACTAACTCAACGTTCGTAACTTCGGATATCGTATCTTATCTTAAAACTATGCTTATATCCGCGCTTACCGACGCGCTTGGTGAAAGCAAAATTTCCGCTCTTGATTTAGCGGGTAACACCTTAGAGTTTAACGAAATAGTAAAGAGAAGTATTCAAGCAAAGTTTAACGAAATGGGCTTGAAACTTACTAACTTATTTATTGAAAACATGTCCGTTCCGTCGGAAGTGGAAAAGGCTCTTGACGAAAGAAGTAAACTCGGCATTTTGGGCGATAAGACGGACGTATTGATGAAAGTTGCCGCAGCCGAAGCGATGAAAGATGCGGCTAAAAATGAAGGAAATCCTATGGCAGGCGCTGGCGTTTCTATTGGCGCAGGGCTTGGAATGGGTCAAATATTTGCCGAAGCGTTTAAATCGGCAAACAATCAAACCGCCCCGACGGCTAAAAAAGGCGGTAAAACTTGCTCGGAATGTGGTGCAAGTATAGATAGCGGAGCAAAATTCTGTTCTGAATGCGGTGCTAAGCAAAACGCAAAGTCGTTTTGTTCAGAATGTGGCGCTGAAATAGACGGTAACGCTAAATTTTGCTCGTCTTGCGGAAAGAAGATTTAAGGAGTATATATAATATGGAAAAGAAAATAACGAAAGAAACTTTAATTATGGATGCAGTTGAATTAAACGAAAAAGCACCTGAAATTTTACTTAGCCACGGAATGCATTGTTTAGGTTGTGCTATTGCGCACGGCGAAACTATTGCTGAAGCGGCTATGGTTCACGGTATTGACGTTGACCAGTTACTTGACGAATTAAACAAATAAAATATGGCAGACAAAGAGTTTTACGAAAACAAGAAAGAAACGGTAACCATTAAATGCTCAAATTGTGGCGGGAATATGGTGTTTGACCCTGAAACTCAGATGCTCAAATGTCCGCATTGTGAAACGGTTACCGATTTTGAAAAGTCTGCTGAAGTTCAAGAACTTGATATTTTGTCCGCGTTTGGTAATGCGGAAACGTGGAAAGACGAATCTAACGTATATAAATGCGAAAACTGCGGTGCAGTGGTAGTATTAAAAGTTGGCGAAACGGCAACGGGTTGCCCGTATTGTGCAACGGCGCACGTTGTTAAAACGACTGAACTTGCAGGCTTAAAGCCGAACGCCGTTTATCCGTTTACGATAACTAAGCAAACGGCTCTTGAAAAGGCTAAGGCGTGGGCAAAATCAAAACTTTACGCGCCAAAGTCGTTTAAGAACAACTTGTATGCTGAAAACTTCCGCGGAGTATATCAGCCTTGCTTTACTTTCGATAGTAGAACCGTAACGCATTATTCGGCAAAACTTGGTATTCGTAGAACGAGAACTGTGGGTTATGGTAAAAACCGCCGAACTGAAACTTATATTGAGTGGCGTTTCGTGTCGGGTGTGTATAACGACTTTTTTGACGATATCCTTATAAATGCGGATACTACCTATTCTCAACAAACGCTTGAAAAGATTTTGCCTTTTGATAATTCAGCCATAAAGGTTTACGACGACGAGTATATGATGGGTTTTATGGCAAAGCGTTCGGATAGAAAGGTTGAAAATTGTTGGGAAGACGCTAAACTTAGAATGGATGCCTTTATAAAAAGTAAAGTGTTATCTCAATACCGTCACGACGTTGTTGGGTATTTTAACGCTAAAACCACTCACTTTGACGTAACGCATAAATACGTTCTTCTTCCCCTTTACTTACTCAGTTACAAATATAAGAAAAAATATTATTCCGTTCACGTAAACGGTAATACCGCAAAGGTAGTTGGTAAATCGCCCGTGTCGTTTTGGAAGGTTTTATCAACTATTGGTATTTGTGTTGGTGCGTGTGCATTAATCGGCTTATTGGTCTATTTGTTAGGCTAAAAACTATTTTTAACTTTAAAAATATTCAGGTCAAAAATACGGCTTGTATGGAGGCAATATGAAAAAATTCACTTTAAAACTTATGGCTATTGCGCTTATATCTGCGCTTTGCTTATCTTTTGGCGCGTGTAAAGAAACTATAGACGGTAGCGTTGTTAAGCGTGCTGATTTAATTATTTCTTATACGGTAGACGGCGAAACTCAAAACATTGAGTCCACCCTTACTTTATACGAAACTTTCGCGCCTGAAACTACTGAAAGAGTTTTATCTCTTATCGAAAGCGGTTATTATAACGACACCGTAATTGCTCTTTCTAAGAGCCAAGAATACGCTATCGTTGGTGGTTATACTTTTGGTGAAGATTACGCTGTTAAAAGTTACGATAAAACCGTTAAAGGCGAATTTACAAAGAACGGTTTAAGATCTGAACTTACGGTTAGAGCAGGCGCTTTAGTAATGCTTAGAGATTTCGATGATGACGACGGCGCAAGTAAATACGACTCTGCAAAAGCGTCTTTTGCAATCGTTCTTTCGGATAAGGGCACTTTTGACTCAAGTGAATTCTGTGTGTTTGGTTATATTGATAATGATTCTTTAACCGCATTACAAGAAGCGTTAACGGATAATTCTAAAGATGGAAACGCATATTTGCGTAAACGCTATCTTGGAAAGCGTGAAAACGGCGTTCAAACTTTCCAAAACGGCTTTGATTATTTTGAAAATGAAGACGGTACGTACCTTAAAGACGTAAATGGCGAAAAAATTCAAATGGAATACGAAAACGAAGGCGACTCCGATTACGCAACCTATGAAATTATAACCAGCAACGATAACGTTCAAGATATCATTACTTTACCTGCAGTAGCGTTTAAAGTTTCTATGGCTACGAACGGTGGCTGTTCAAAATAAATAGATAAAAACTAAAAACCCCGTGCTTGGTGCACGGGGTTTTGTTATGCAATTCCTAGTATTTTTACAAGTAGAATGATTGAAACTCCGTAATAAACTATAACAGCAACGAAGTCGTTAATAGTGGTTATAAGCGGTCCTGACGCAACGGCTGGGTCAATGCCTATTTTCTTAAAGAATATGGGAATAAGCGTGCCGTCAAGGCTTGCTATAAGCATTGAAATTAAAAGGGAAATGCCTATGCACGCGGATATTGCAAAGCCTGAAACCCCAAAATCGTTTACGAACGACGTTTCAAAGAAATGTACGTATAAGCCGATTACCGTAAATGCAAGAGTTCCAACGATAAGTCCGTTTAAAAAGCCTACTCTTAGTTCTTTGAACATAAACCTAAACTTTTCTTTCGTTCCAAGTTCGTCGTCACTTAAAACTCTAATGGTAACTGCAAGGCTTTGAGTTCCAGTGTTACCGCTCATGCCGAGAATTAAACTTTGGAAAGTGTAAAGAATGATAAGTGAAGTTGGGATAAGAGATTGAAAGCCTTGAATAACCGCCGCAATACCAACGCCTAAAACTAAAAGTATTATAAGCCAAGGAATACGCTTGGTTATACTTTTAAATACCGGCTCGTCTAAATCTTCTTCCGAAGTTAAACCTGCGAGTTTTGCGTAGTCGTCGCCAAGTTCTTCGTCTACCGCCTCAACGATGTCCGACGCGGTAATTACGCCTATTAAAACGTTGTGTTTATTAAGAACGGGAATAGAGTCTTCCGAATAGTCTTTTAAACTTTCGATACATTCCGCCGTTGTTTCAAGCGCGTAAACGTAAGGGTAGTTGGTAACGATAATATCTTCAAGGGGAGTTCCTTCTCTTGCAATAACCAAGTCGCGTAGTTCAATTGCCCCGTAAAAAGTATCGTCGTCGTTAACGGCGTAGATGGTGGAAATATTGTCGTTATCCGCCGCTTGCTTAACGAGTGAACGCATTGCTTGTTTTACGCTAGACGATTTGTTTATCGAAATGAAGTTCGTGGTCATTCGGCTACCGATTTGCTCGTCGTCGTAACTATCGATAAGCATAATGTCCGCTTGCGCTTCGGGTTCGATAAGATTCATAATGTCTTCTTTCTTATCTTCGGGAAGTTCGTCTAAAACGTCGATAGCGTCGTCCGCGTCCATTTCTTCAATAATGTCGGCTGCCTTCTCGTTGTCAAGTTCAGTTATGTAATCTTCAACGTTTTCAAGGTAGGCGAAAATATCGGAAACGGCTTCGTCACCTAAAATACGATAAAGCCTTTTGCGTTCGTTGGGTTCAAGTTGTGGGAAAATCCCTGCGATATCGTAATCGTGATATTCGTCAAGTTTTTCTCTTATTTCTGAATTTTTTAAATCGCTTTTGATGATAGATAAAAGTTCTTCTGAAAAGTCTGGCTTTTCGGGAATAACGATTACTTCTTCATTTAATTTTTCCATTTCCATACGTGGTACCTTCCTAAATTAGATTTTAGGGAATAAAAAATCCCCAAGCCTTAAACCGCTCGGGGATTATATATGGAACTGCGCGCGTGCGTATATACGCATTAAGATAATGCGCCCTGAAGATGCGGTTTTAAGGTTAAGTTGTTAAGTTTGCTACTTCGCGGGTTACCGTCTGCTACCATAACCGTATCTCCTTTGCGTTTATTTTATTAGCCAAACACAAGATATTGTGGATTGCTTTTATAATGATAGTTTAACACATTAAATTATATTTTGCAACCTATTTTTTGGTTAAAAAATTTTCAAAAAAGGTATGAAAAACGTTTGACAATACTTGAAAAATGTTATATGATATCTACGCTGTGTTTATAGGGTTGATACGAAAAGTTACTTAAACTTTGCCCTTTTGCGACTCCGGAAATCGCAAAAACGGTGAGAAGATAATTTTCGTTGACAAATGTGAGAGTATAACTCTTGCGACTAACCATGCCCAAGGTAATATTATGTCATTCGCAGCAAAAAAACACAGTAGCGAGTGATTTTTTTATTGTTTAGGGTATGACACACACGGCAATGTTGACTACATTAACAGTTAGTATAAAAAAGGAGTAGAATTATGGCAGGACAAAAAATTAGAATTAAATTAGCTGCTTACGACCACAAAATGGTTGACCAAGCAACTGAAAGAATCGTTGAAACGATGAAGAAAGCGGGCGCTAAGATTAGCGGACCTATTCCCCTTCC
The DNA here is from genome assembly GCA_045637965.1 of Christensenellaceae bacterium. Classification (GTDB taxonomy): domain Bacteria; phylum Bacillota; class Clostridia; order Christensenellales; family Borkfalkiaceae; genus HGM11412. The sequence goes on from JAZUAK010000007.1 coordinate 258,138, forward strand.
TACCGAAAAGGAAATCGTAACTATCTTACGTTCTCCTCACAAGTATAAGGATAGCAGAGAACAGTTCGAAATTAGAACCCACAAAAGACTTATCGACGTTTATTCTACCAACGCAAAGATACTTGAAAGTATTCACTTGCCCGCTGGCGTAGACGTTAAAATTAAGTTATAATCAAAAACTAAAAAACAATACGAGTAATCGTAAATAATTTGGAGGTGAACTTTATCGATGAATAAAGCAATCATTGGAAAAAAATTAGGTATGACACAGATCTTTTCCGCTGACGGAAAAGTAATCCCCGTAACCGTAGTAGAGGCAGGCCCGTGCCCGATCGTTCAACTTAAGACCGTTGAAAAAGATGGCTACGCTGCAGTTAAACTCGGTTTTGACGAAGTAAGAGAAGGCGTTCTTAATAAGCCCGAAATCGGTCAATTCAAGAAAGCAGGCGTTGCTTGCCAAAGAGTTATGAAAGAATTCAGATTTGACGATCTTTCTGCTTATGAAGTTGGCAAGGCGGTAACCGTTGAAGTTTTCGCTGAAGGCGACAAGGTTGACGTTGTTGGAACTTCTAAAGGTCATGGTTTCGCAGGCGTTATTAAGAGATGGAATCAACACAGACTTAAGATGACCCACGGTACTGGTCCCGTTCACAGAGAAGTAGGTTCTATGGGTTCAATCAGTGATCCTTCGAGAGTATTCAAGAACAAGCACATGCCCGGTCACTACGGTAGCGAAAGAGTAACCGTACAAAACCTTGAAATCGTGAAAGTCGACACGGCGAGAAACGCACTTTTAATTAAAGGCGCTATTCCCGGGGCAGTAGGCGGTATCGTTACGATATCCAAGAGCGTTAAAGCTTAAAGGAGAGCAAAGTTATGCCAAGCATTAAAGTTTATAACATGAAGAACCAAGAAGTAGGTTCTATGGAATTAAGCGAAATCTTCGCTATCGAATACAACGAACCGTTAATTCACCAAGCAGTAGTAACCCGTCTTGCTAACGACCGTCAAGGAACTAAGAGTTCTTTAACGAGAAGTGAAGTAAGAGGCGGTGGTAAGAAACCTTATAGACAAAAGGGTACCGGTAGTGCTCGTCAAGGTTCTACTAGAGCACCTCAATGGATTAAAGGTGGCGTAGTATTCGCACCCAAGTCAAGAGATTTCTCTAAGAAGATGAACGTTACTGCAAAGAGAGTTGCACTTTTCAGCGCACTTTCTAAAAAGATTGCTGACGAACAACTTTTCGTTATCGATAATTTGAGCGTTGAAAACGGCAAGACTAAAGAAATGGTTGCATTCCTTGACGCGTTCAAGTTTGACAAAACCGTTCTTATGGTTATGGGTAACAACGACGTTCAAGTAATTAGAGCGGCTGCAAACGTTCCCACTCTCAGCACTATTTCGGTTGATTTACTTAACACTTACGAAGTTGTTAAGAACGCAGTAGTAGTTATTGCAAAAGAAGCCGTTGAAAAATTAGAGGAGGTTTACGGAGAATAATGAAAGAAAGAGATATTATTATCAGACCTCTTTTAACTGAAAAGAGTTATTCTGAAATCGCTACTAAAAAGTACGTGTTTATTGTAGACAAAAAAGCAAACAAGACTGAAATCAAACTTGCTATCGAAAAACTTTTCGACGTTAAGGTTGATTCCGTTAACACCGCTAACTGCCGTGGTAAACTTAAAAGAATGGGTAGATACGAAGGTTTCACCCCTTCTTACAAAAAGGCTATCGTTCAATTAAAGGCAGACAGCAAGAGCATTGAGTTCTTCGACTCTTTGGCTTAATTGATGGAGGAATATAAAAATGGGTATTAAAAGATATAAACCTACGTCGGCTGCTCGCCGTTTTATGACCGTAAGTTCTTTTGAAGAAATTACGTGCACAACTCCTGAAAGATCTTTACTTGAAGATCAAAGACACAAAGGTGGCAGAAACGCTCAAGGTAAGATTACCGTTCGTCATCAAGGCGGCGGAAACAAGAGAAAATACCGTATTATCGACTTCAAGAGAAATAAAGACGGTATTGAAGCAATCGTAAAAACTATCGAATACGATCCGAACAGAACTGCAAACATCGCTCTTCTTTGCTATGCGGACGGTGAAAAGAGATACATTCTTGCTCCCGTGGGCTTAACGGTTGGCGATAAAGTTATGAGCGGTTCTACTGCGGACATTAAGCCGGGTAACGCTTTAGCAATTGAAGATATCCCCGTTGGTTCTATGATTCATAACATTGAACTTCAACCGGGTAAGGGTGGTCAACTCGTTCGTTCTGCAGGTGTTGCAGCGCAACTTATGGCAAAAGACGCTAAGTACGCACAAGTTAAGATGCCTAGCGGTGAAATGAGGCTTATCCTTGTTAAATGTAAAGCAACCATCGGTCAAGTTGGTAACCTTGATCACGAAATTATCAGAATTGGTAAAGCTGGTAAGGTTAGACACATGGGTATTAGACCTACCGTTCGCGGTTCGGTTATGAACCCCTGCGATCACCCGCACGGTGGTGGTGAAGGTAGAGCACCTATCGGTCGTTCAGGTCCCGTTACTCCTTGGGGTAAGCCGGCACTTGGTTACAAGACTAGAAAGAAGAAGTCTAGAACCGATAAGTTCATTTTAAAGAGAGTTAACTGACGGGAGGAACGCTAAATGAGTAGAAGTGTTAAAAAAGGACCTTACGTCCAAGAAAGATTATTAAAAAGAGTAGAAGCTCTTAACGCAGAAAACAAAAAAACCGTTCTTAAGACTTGGTCGAGAGCATCGACCATCTTCCCTCAGATGGTAGGTCACACTATCGCTGTTCACGACGGTAGAAAGCACGTTCCCGTGTACGTAACCGAAGATATGGTAGGTTGCAAACTCGGTGAATTCGCTCCCACTAGAACGTTCAAGGGCCACGCAGGCGCTAAGACGACTGGCGGTAGATAAGGAGAATCAATATGGCTAAGAATATGAAATTAAAGACTCAACGTATTGAAGAAAATAAAGACAAACGCGCAAGAGCAACTGCTAAGTTTGTTAGAATTTCTCCTTACAAAGTAAGAGTTGTACTTGATATTATTAGAGGCAAGAGCGTTAACGACGCAGTTGCTATTTTAGAAAACACCAACAAAGCAGGTGCAGAACCCATTAAAAAGGTTGTGTTATCTGCTGCTGCAAACGCTGAAAACAATCTTGGTATGAATAAAGACGACCTTAAGATTGCCGTTGCTTATGCAGACATGGGCCCCACTCTTAAGAGAATGAGACCTATGGCTCACGGCAGAGCGTTCAGAATTTTAAAACGTACAAGCCACATCACGATTATTCTTGATGCAATGGCTAAATAAGCAAGGAGGAAGATATGGGACAGAAAGTTAATCCGCACGGTTTAAGAGTCGGAGTTATTAAAGACTGGGATACCCAATGGTATGCCGATAAAAAGGCTTTCTCTGTTAATCTTAAAGAAGATTACGATTTGAGAAAGTATATCAAAGACACCTACTTCCAAGCTGCAGTTTCTTCTGTAAAAATTGAAAGAGCGGCTAACAAAGTTGCTATTACGATCTTTACTGCAAGACCTGGCGTTTTAATCGGTAAAGCAGGTGCTGAAATCGAACTTATGAAAAACAACCTTGCAAAAATTGCAAAGGGTAAACAAATCGCAATTAACATCGTAGAAGTTAAAAAACCTGATAGCGACGCTCAACTCGTTGCTGAAGGCGTTGCCGCTCAACTTGAAAAGAGAGCATCTTTCAGAAGATGCATGAAACAAGCTATTTCTCGCGCTATGAGACTTGGCGTTAAGGGTATCAAGATTATGGTTAGCGGTAGACTTGACGGTGCGGAAATTGCTCGTTCTGAGCAATATCACGAAGGTTCAATTCCCCTTCAAACTCTCCGCGCTGATATCGACTACGGTTTTGCTGAAGCACACACTACTTTCGGTATAATCGGTATTAAAGTATGGATTTACAAAGGCGAAGTATTGGGCGCAAAGAAGACTACTGAAGGAGGCGAAGCTTAATTATGTTGATGCCTAAAAGAGTTAAAAGAAGAAGAGTTCATCGCGGTAGAATGACTGGTAAGGCTAACAAGGGTAACACCGTAGCTTACGGTCAATACGGTCTTGTTGCTATGGAACCTGCTTGGGTTACTTCCAATCAGATTGAAGCAGCGCGTATCGCAATGACGAGATTTATCAAGCGTGGTGGTAAGGTTTGGATTGATATCTTCCCCCACAAGCCCATCACTCAAAAACCTGCTGAAACCAGAATGGGTTCAGGTAAAGGTTCCGTTGAATACTGGGTTGCAGTAGTTAAGCCGGGCAGAGTAATGTTTGAAATGTCAGGTGTAGAAGAAAGCATTGCAAGAGAAGCAATGCGTCTTGCAGGTCACAAGTTACCTATGAAGACGAAATTCGTGAAGAAAGAAAGTCAAGAAGGCGGTGAAGGTTAATGAAAGCAAAAGAAGTAAGAGAAATGACTAACGACGAGTTAGCATCAAAACTCGTATCCTTAAAAGAAGAATTATTTAACCTTCGTTTCCGTCATGCGACTGGTCAACTTGAAAATCCTAACGTTATTACTGGCGTTAAGAAGGATATTGCAAGAGTTAAAACGGAAATCCGTGCAAGAGAAATTAAGAAGGCGTAACGGAGGAGAGTTTTATGGAAAGAAATTTAAGAAAAGAAAGAGTGGGTTTAGTAGTTTCTGACAAAATGGACAAAACCGTTGTTGTAGAAGTTACCGATAAGAGAAAACACCCCCTTTACAAGAAAACTATTACTAAAACTATTAAGTTTAAAGCTCACGATGAACTCAACGAATGCGGTATCGGCGATAAAGTAAGAATCGTTGAAACCAGAAAACTTTCTAAGACTAAGAACTGGAGAGTTTCCGAAATCGTTGAAAAGGCTAAGTAAGGCGAGGAGGAGATAAAATGATACAACCACAAACCAGATTAAAAGTTGCAGACAACTCCGGCGCTAAAGAAATTATGTGCATCAGAGTTTTAGGCGGTTCTTTCAGAAGAAGTGGTAACATCGGCGACGTTATCGTTGCAAGTGTTAAGACTGCTACTCCTGGTGGCGCTGTAAAGAAAGGCGACGTAGTTAAAGCAGTTATCGTAAGAAGTGCAAAAGGTCTTCGCAGAGTAGACGGTACGCACATTAGATTTGACGATAACGCAGCAGTTATTATCGACAACAACAAGCAACCGAGAGGAACTCGTATTTTCGGACCGGTAGCAAGAGAACTTCGTGAAAGAGAATTTGTTAAAATAATTTCTCTCGCACCGGAAGTACTCTAAGGAGATCATTATGAAAGTTAAGAAAAACGATAACGTAGTAGTTCTTGCGGGTAAAGACAAAAAGAAAACGGGTAAAGTTATTGCAGTTATGCCCAAGGCTAACAAAGTAGTTGTTGAAGGTGTTAACGTTCAATCTAAGAGCAAAAAGGCCCGTTCTGCTCAAGAAACTAGCCAAATTATTAAAAGAGAAGGTCCTATCGATGCTTCTAACGTACTCGTAATCTGCCCCGTTTGCAAAAAGGCAACGAGAGTAGCTCACGCAGAAGTTGAAGGCAAGAAAGTTAGAACCTGCAAAAAGTGCGGAGCATCGCTTGACGGCAAGTTTGAAAAAGCAAGCAAAAAAGCGGTAGAAGAAGCACCCAAGAAGGCTACTACTAGAAAAAAGAAAGTAGAAACTAGCGACGCGGCTGACGTTGCAGAAGTAAAAGAAGTTAAAAAGACTTCTACTAAGAAGACCGTAAAGAAAGATACGGCAGAAGCTGAAAACGCTTAAAATTTAAGGAGAACTAATTATGGCAGAAAAGACTCAGGTTGCTAAAGTAGCTGCAACCGATTCGACTTGCAGAGTTAAAGATACTTACAAAGCAGAAGTTGTACCGTATCTTATGAAGCAATTTAACTATAAAAACGTTAACCAAGTTCCCAAGCTCGTTAAAATCACCATCAACGGTGGTCTTGGCGATATTAAGGACAATGCTAAGAGTGTTCAAAACGTAGAAAAAGAACTTGCACTCATCAGTGGTCAAAAGCCCGTTCTTACCAAGGCAAAGAAATCAGTTGCTAACTTCAAGGTAAGAGAAGGTATGACCGTTGGTATCAAAGTAACCCTTCGTGGTGAAAAGATGTATCAATTCTTTGACAAGTTCGTTTCAATTGCACTTCCCCGTGTAAGAGACTTCAAGGGTGTTCCCGATAAGTCCTTCGACGGTAGGGGAAACTACGCGATGGGTATTAAAGAACAACTTATTTTCCCTGAAATTCAATACGACCAAGTAGAGAAAATCAGAGGTTTCGATATTTGTTTCGTAACCACCGCTAAAACCGATGAAGAAGCGTACCAATTATTAAAAGCAATGGGTATGCCTTTCAAAGCGTAATTGAAGGAGAATACGGTAATGGCAAAGAAAGCAATGATTAACAAACAACAAAAGACTCCTAAGTTCTCTACTAGGGGTTATACGAGATGCAGCATTTGCGGTCGTCCGCACTCTGTACTTCGTAAATACGGTATTTGCCGTGTATGCTTTAGAAATTTAGCATACAAGGGTCAAATTCCCGGTGTAAAAAAGGCAAGTTGGTAAGGAGGAACAGAAAATGACAGATCCAATAGCAGATATGCTCACTAGAATCAGAAACGCGCTCATTGCAAAGCATGAGTCCGTTGAAGTTCCTGCATCTAACATGAAAAAAGAAATTGCAAGACTTTTATTGCAGGAAGGTTACATTACTTCTTACGAACTCGTTGAAGAAGAAGTACAAAGCAAGTTGGTTATCACGTTAAAATACGGTCCCAACGGTGAAAAGGTTATTAACGGTCTTAAGAGAGTTTCTAAACCCGGTTTAAGAATTTACGCAGGTCACGACGAACTTCCGAAGGTTCTCGGTGGTCTTGGCATTGCGATTATTTCTACTCCCAAGGGCGTTATGACTGATAAAGAAGCAAGAAAAGCTAACCACGGCGGTGAAGTTCTTGCTTACATCTGGTAAGGGGGTAACGCGCTATGTCAAGAATTGGTAGAGCACCCGTTAAAGTTCCCGCAGGTGTAGAAATTAAAGTTGACGCTAACGTATTTACAGTAAAAGGTCCTTTAGGAACTCTTACTCAAGATTACGATTCAAGCGTTATTGAAATCAAAGTAGAAAACGGTGAAGCAATCGTTTCTCGTAAAAACGAAGAAAACGCAACCAAAGCTAAGCACGGTTTATACAGAGCGTTACTTTTCAACATGGTAACAGGTGTAACTGCTGGTTATACTAAGACTCTTATCGTAAACGGCGTAGGTTGGAAGGTTACCCAAAACGGTAAAGATATCGTTTTATCGGTAGGTCTTAGCCATACCGTTGATTTCAAAGCAGTAGAAGGTATTACGCTCGCTTGTCCGTCTCCCACTGAAATTACCGTAAAAGGTATTTCTAAGGAACTCGTAGGCGCAGAAGCAGCAAAAATCAGAGCCATCAGAAAGCCTGAACCTTACCATGGTTATGGTATTCGCTTAAGCGATGAAGTAATCGAACGTAAGGAAGGTAAGACGGCAGGTAAATAAGGAGTAACTTGATATGATATCTAGAATTGATAAAAATGCTGATAGAATTGAAAGACATAAAAGAGTAAGAAAAAAGGTATCCGGCACTGCTGAATGCCCCAGACTCTCAGTTTACAGAAGTCTTAATCACATTTACGCTCAAATTATCGACGACGTTAAGGGTAACACCTTAGTTGCTTGTTCAACCGTTGAAAAGAGCGTAATCGAAATGGTAAAAGATTTATCCAAGAAAGACGCAGCAAAGGTTGTAGGTCAAGAAGTTGCTAAGCGTGCACTTGCTAAGGGTATTGAAACCGTAGTATTTGATAGAGGCGGTTACATTTACACTGGTAGAGTAGAATGTGTAGCAGACGGCGCAAGAGAAGCCGGTCTTAAATTCTGATAGGAGGAAATTTCATAATGGCAAGAGAAAATAGGTCTCCCAGAAGACAAGAAGAAAAAGATAGCCTTTGCAAAAAACTCATTTGCGTAAACCGCGTAACTAAAGTAGTTAAGGGTGGTAGAAAAATGAGATTTGCAGCGCTCGTCGTTGTAGGTGACGAAAACGGTAGAGTAGGTTGCGGTATGGGTAAGGCGAACGAAGTTCCCGAAGCAATCGATAAAGCATCAGCTCAAGCTAAAAAAGCTATGAGAAAGGTTGCTCTCGTAGGAAGCACCATTTCGCACAGCACGGTAGGTAAATTCGGTAGAGGTTCTATCGTAATGCTCCCCGCAGAAGAAGGTACCGGTGTTATCGCTGGTGGCCCCGTTCGTGCGGTTATGGAAGCAGCGGGTGTTAAGAACATCAGAACTAAATCTCACGGAACTACCAACCCCATTAACATGGTAAAAGCAGCGCTTGAAGGACTTTACAGTCTTAAATCGGCTGAAGAAGTTGCTGCCCTTCGCGGTAAAACCGTTGAAGAAATTTTGGGTTAAGGAGGTAACGAGTAATGGCTAAAGCAAACAAAGTTAAAGTTACGCTTGTAAAAAGCACCATTTCTTGTACCGCAACTCAAAAGGGTACTGTAGCAGCGTTAGGTCTTAAGAAGATTGGTCAGTCGAATACTTTCGTTGACAGCGCGACTTTACAAGGACAATTAAAAGTTGTATCTCACCTTGTAAAAGTTGAAAACGTTTAAGAGGTGGCACAATGAGAATTGATACTTTACAACCTGCTGAAGGTAGCAGAAAATCGGTTAAGAGACTTGGCCGTGGTATTGGCTCTGGTTTAGGTAAAACCAGTGGTAAAGGCCACAAAGGTCAATGGGCAAGAAGCGGTGGCGGTGTTAGACCTGGCTTTGAAGGCGGTCAAATGCCCCTTACTAGAAGACTTCCCAAACGCGGTTTCAACAACCATTTCAAGAAAGTTTACGCAATCGTAAACGTAGACTTACTTAACAACTTTGAAGCAAACGCAGTCGTAGATTTTGAAACCTTATGGTGCGCTGGTCTTATCAAAGAAGTTAAAAATGCAATTGGTCTTAAAGTTTTAGGTAACGCAGAACTTAAAGTAGCGTTAACCGTTAAGGCGTCTAAGTTCTCTGCATCTGCAAAAGAAGCAATTGAGAAAGCCGGCGGTACTTGCGAATTAGTTTAATCTATCCTTTAACTTATAAGACGGAGGTTACAAAATGTTTGAAACGTTAAAACAAGCGTTTAAGGTAAAAGAAATTCGTATCAAAATATACGTTACCTTATTACTTTTATTAGTATATAGACTTGGTTGCTATATTCCCGTTCCGGGCGTTGGTTCCGAGCTTATATCTGAGGGCGTAGTTGAAGGGCTTTCTTACCTTAATATTATGAATATGATGACGGGTGGTTCGCTTCAATCGGGAACTTTGTTCGCGATGGGTATTGGACCGTACATTAACTCGTCCATTATAATCCAACTTCTCGCAGTTGCAATCCCATCATTAGAAAGACTTTCCAAGCAAGGTGAAGAAGGACGTAAAAAGATTTCGCAATACACCAGATACTTAACCATTTTACTTGCAATCGTGCAAGCACTTGGTATCTTAATGGCGTATGACGTAAACTTAGTTGCATCTGACAACGCTACTCCGCTTAGCGAAATGCTCTTCGGTCAAAAATGGCTTGCATACATAGTGGTTATCTTGTTCTTCACGGCAGGTACCGTAATCACTATGTGGATTGGCGAAAGAATTACCGATTACGGTGTTTCAAACGGAATATCGCTCCTTATTTTTGCGGGCATTATAGCAACTGCAGGTCAATCGTTTATTCCTATGATTACGAACATTTGGGGAACTGAAAGTGGTCTTACCAATTTCTGGAAACTCGTTGCAATGGTAATTGCTATTATCGTTGTATTCACTTGCATCGTAACCGTAGAACTTGCAGAAAGAAAAATTCCCGTTCAGTACGCAAAACAAATTAAGGGTAACAAGATGTACGGTGGTCAATCAACCGTAATTCCCATCAAGGTTAACTCTACGGGTGTTCTTCCCTTAATTTTCGCGTTCTCTATTCTTAGTTTCCCTGAACTTATTATGACGCTCTTTGGTTGGGCTGACGGTAGTTTTGGTCAATGGTGGGCAACTTGGATGGGTACTAACTCTTGGCTTTACATGGTTATTTTGAGTTTACTCATTATCTTCTTTGCTTACTTCTACACTTCTATCCAGTTCAATCCGGACGACATTTCAAAGAGTATTCAACAAAACGGTGGTTTCATTATGGGTATTCGCCCTGGTAAGCCGACTGCTCAATACCTTAAAAAGATTAGCGGTAGAATTACTCTTTTCGGTGCGTTATTCTTAGCGCTTATCGCACTCGTTCCGTCCGTTGTATTCAAGGCGATTAGCCCTGAAAGTTACAGCGTATTCACTGCTACCGGTATGCTCATCGTAGTATCCGTTGCAATTGAATTTAATACCGCTCTTCAATCACAAATTATGATGAAGAACTATAAGGGATTTTTAAAGTAAGATGAACGTAATATTACTTGGGGCTCCGGGTGCAGGTAAAGGTACTCAAGCAACAAGGCTTGCTGAAAAGTACTGCATACCCCACATCTCGACGGGCGATATTTTCAGAGAAAACATCAAAAAACAAACTCCAATCGGAGTGGTTGCCAAGTCGTATATTGACAAAGGTCAACTCGTTCCCGATGAAGTTACGGTAGAAATCGTAAAACAACGTTTAGCGAAAGACGACTGTAAGAACGGATATTTGTTAGACGGATTTCCGAGAAACGTTTTTCAAGCGGAAGAACTCGACAAATTTTCAAACGTTGAAGTAGTCGTTAATATAGACGTTGACCTTAACAAACTTTTAAAGCGAATTACGGGAAGAAGGGTTTGTCCTTGTGGCGAATCTTACCACGTTGATTTCCTTAATGGTAAAACCACTTGCGCTAAATGCGGAGCGGAACTTTATCAAAGAGCGGATGACAACGAAGAAACCGTAGGAAGCAGACTTTCCGTTTACAAAAATCAAACGGCTCCGCTTATTGAATATTACGAAAAGCAACAAAAACTTTTAGTAATAAACGGAGATAAGGCTATTGACGAAGTTTTTGCGGAAATAGTGGAAAAACTCGGTTGATATGATAGTTATTAAAACGGATAAAGAAATTGAACTTATGAGAGAACCCTGTAAAGTCGTCAGAGACGCGCTTAATTTAGCGGGTCAAACCGTGAAAGCGGGTATGACGACGGGGGAACTCGATAAAGTCGTTCACGACTATATAGTATCGTGTGGAGCGAAGCCGTCTTTTCTAGGCTTGTACGGATTTCCTAAAAGCACCTGCATTTCGATTAACGAAGAAGTAGTGCACGGGATACCGGGTTCAAGAATAATAAAAGAAGGCGATATCGTATCGGTTGACGTAGGCGCGTTTATAAACGGGTTTCACGGCGACGGAGCAAGGACGTTCTGTATAGGAAACGTAACGCCTGAAAAAGAAAAACTCGTAAGGGTAACCGAAGAGTGTTTCTTTAAAGGTATTGAAGGCATAATGATAGGTAGCGCGCTTGGCGATATTGGCGCTCAAGTTGAACAGCACGCTGTTGAGAACGGTTTTTCCGTTGTGAAAGCGATGGTAGGGCACGGAATCGGCAGAAAACTTCACGAAGACCCCGAAGTTCCTAATTACGGAAGAAGGGGAACGGGAGTTCGACTTAGAAAGAATATGACGCTGGCTATTGAACCTATGATAAATATGGGAACTTACCAAGTCGATATAGACGGGTGGGACTGTATAACGAGGGACAAAATGCCGTCAGCACACTACGAAAACACGGTTGTAATAACCGACAACGGCGTTGAGATATTAACGCTGTAAAAACTCATCTATACGCCGAATCTGGTGGTACAGTGTAAACTTTAAGCCTTAAGGAAGAAGCGGGTGTATAGACGATGGCAAGGCAACTTGCAAGCGATTATAAAATGGAGGTAATAAAGAGTGTCTAAAAACGACGTTATTGAGGCCGAAGGCATAATAGTCGAGGCTTTACCGAACGCTACGTTCAAAGTTAAACTCTCAAACGGCTTTATCATAACCGCGTATATATCGGGAAAACTTAGAATGAACTATATTAAGATTATTCCTGGTGATAGCGTTAAGATAGAGATGAGTCCATACGATTTGACTAAAGGAAGAATCGTTTGGCGCAGCAAAAACTGATTTTTATAATCAAAAAATAATCGGAGGAAATAAAAAATGAAAGTAAGACCATCAGTAAAACCTATGTGCGACAAATGCAGAGTCATTAGAAGAGAAGGCAAAGTTATGGTAATTTGTTCTAAGAACAAAAACCATAAGCAAAAACAAGGTTAATTACTTCTTACAAACAAACCAAACTAAAAAACAAAAAATTATTATTTAACTAATTTTGGAGGGTTAAAAAAATGGCTCGTATTGCCGGTGTAGATTTACCAAGAGAAAAGCGTGTTGAAATCGGTATCACTTATATTTATGGTATCGGTAGACCGACCGCAACTAAAATTTTGAATGCAACAGGAATCAATCCTGACACAAGAGTTAAGGACTTAACTGAAGAAGACGTATCTAAGCTTAGAGAATACATTGAACACAACTATGCAGTAGAAGGCGAACTCCGCAGTGAAGTTAACCTTAACATTAAAAGACTTATGGAAATTGGCTGTTTCCGTGGCGTAAGACACAGAAAGGGTCTTCCCGTTAGAGGTCAAAGTTCCAAGAGAAATGCACGTACCAGAAAAGGTCCGCGTAGAACAGTCGCTAAGAAAAAGACTGCATCTAAGTAAGAGGAGGGATAAGTTATTATGGCTAAAGCTACTACTAAAAAGCGTAGAGAACTTAAAAAAGTTGATAAAGGTCAGGTACACATCCAATCTTCTTTCAACAATACTATCGTAACCGTAACTGATATGAACGGAAACGCTATCACTCAAGCGAGTGCAGGCGCTCTCGGTTATAGAGGTTCAAGAAAGAGCACCCCGTTTGCTGCGCAACAAGCTGCAGAAGTAGCAGTAAAAGCTGCTATGGAACACGGTTTAAGATCGGCTGAGGTTTACGTAAAAGGCCCCGGTCAAGGCAGAGAATCGGCTATTAGAGCATTAGGCGTATGCGGTGTAGAAGTAACTCTTATTAAAGACGTTTCTCCTATTCCTCACAACGGATGCCGTCCGCCGAAGCGTCGCAGAGTATAATAGGGAGGTAAATAGGAAATGGCTAAATATACAAACGCAAAATGTCGTTTATGCAGAAGAGCAGGATGCAAACTTTTCTTAAAAGGCGAAAAGTGCTATAAAACCGTTTGCCCGTTTGAACAAAGACCGGTAGCACCTGGTCAACACGGCGCTGGCAGACACAAAGTTTCCGAATACGGCACTCAACTTGCTGAAAAACAAAAGGCAAAGAGAATTTACGGCGTACTCGAAAAACAATTTAAAGATTACTACGTTGAAGCTGATAGAATGAAAGGCGTTACCGGTGAAAACATGTTATCTCTTCTTGAAAGAAGACTTGACAACGTTGTTTTCCGTCTTGGTTTCGCTCCTTCTCGTTCACTTGCTCGTCAACTTGTAACTCACGCTCACTTCACCGTTAACGGTAAGAACGTAAATATTGCTTCTTATCAATTAAGAGCAGGTGACGTGATTGCCGTTAAAGAAAACAAGAGAGGCAACAAATACTTTGAAGCGTTCAAACAAACCGAACACTCTAACAACGTTCCTAAGTGGCTTGAATTTGATGCTGAAAAACTCGAAGGTAAAGTAATCGCTCTTCCGAAGAGAGAAGATATTGATTTACAAATTCAGGAACAAATGATCGTCGAATTATACTCTAAGTAATAATTAGGCGTGCAAACTATAATTAGGAGGTAAGTTTTCCATGATGGAAATTGAAATGCCTAAGATTTCGGTAGAAGAAAGCGAAGACAGAAGTTATTGTAAAATCGTTGTAGAACCGCTCGAAAAGGGTTTTGGTATCACGGTTGGTAACTGTCTTAGAAGAACCTTGTTATCAGCGCTTCCTGGCGCGGCTATCCAAGGCATCAAGTTCGCTCCGAATCTTGACGTTAAACACGAATTATCAACGATTAAAGGCGTTAAAGAAGACGTTGTTGAGATTATTCTTAACTTAAAAGCAATCGCTATTAAGACCACTACTACTGACGTTGACTTCAAGAAAGTTTTAAACATCAGAAAGGAAGGTCCTTGCGTAGTTAAAGCAGGCGATATCGAACTCGATGCTGAAGTTGAAGTTCTCAACCCTGATCAGTATATTTGTACTGTTGATGAAGGCGCTGTTTTCGATGCTGACGTTACTATTGGTAGAGGTAGAGGTTATAAGGGTGCTGAACACAATAAGACCGGTGAAATCGGTTATATTGCAATCGACTCTATTTACACTCCCGTATCTAAGGTAAGTTACAACGTTGAAAATGCAAGAGTTGGTCAAAACCTTGATATTGACAGACTTGTTTTAGAAGTTTGGACTAACGGTGCTTTCACAGGTAAAGAAATCGTTTCTCTCGCTGCTAAAATCGTGCAAGAACACATTAGCATTTTCGTAAATCTTTCAGACGTTATGAGTGGTTTCGGCATCTTAGTTGCTCCCCCCACTGATCCGCTTCCGAAGATTTTAGAAATGAGCATTGAAGAAATGGATTTATCCGTTCGTTCTTACAACTGTTTAAAGCGCGCGGGTATTCACACTATTGAAGATTTAACACAAAAGACCGAAGACGATATGCTCAAAGTAAGAAACTTGGGTAAAAAGTCGCTTGACGAAGTAATTTTGAAACTCAACAGTTACGGTCTTAAATTAAAGGAACAGGAGGAATAAAATATGCCGGGAAGAATGGGTATAACTACCACTCAAAGAAAAGCAGTTCTTAGAAATCAAGCTTCTAACCTTTTATGGTATGGAAGAATTGAAGTTACTGAAGGCCACGTTCGTGCATTAAGACCTTACGTTGAAAAAATTATTACTTTAGCAGTAAACACTTACGCTGATACGGTTGAAGAAACTGTTACTTCTACTGATGCTAAGGGTAAAGAAGTTACTAAAAAAGTTATTAAAGACGGTCCTAAGAAACTCAATGCAAGAAGAAAAATTATGAGCCTTACTTATGATTTACAATTCGTAAAAGAAAAAGGCGAATCTAAATCTGATTTCAAAGCAAGAGTTAAAGGTATCAACCATCCGCTTATCGAAAAGATATTTAACGAAATCGCTCCCAAATACGCTGAGAGAAAAGAAGAACTCGGCCAAGGTGGCGGTTACACTAGAAAATATCTTAAAGGTCAACGCCGTGGTGATGCTGCGGAAGTGGCTATTGTTGAATTAGTATAAAAAAATCGCGGGCGATTGCCTGCGATTTTTTTATATAATTCAACTTAATAACAATAAAGTTGTTTCCAACGTCTTAAAAAGGGTTCTATAAAACTTTTAAATAATTAAAGCATAGGTTTGACCTATGCTTTTTTATTGTATTATCGTATATAGAAAAAGAGATTGCAAATTTTTGCAATCTCTTTTTATTACTAAACGCAGTTAAATTAAAAATGTACTAAAATTATAAGGAACTTGTCAAATGTCCATTTTAACTACGTTATTCATCGATTTCACTATGGAGTTTTCATCTATAACGCCTCTAACTGAAGTTAGTGGATAGATTCTCGTATTTTTGCCTATAATCGTTCCGGGGTTTAAAACTGAATTACATCCAACGTCAGCGTAATCGCCTAAGATTGCGCCAAATTTTCTCAATCCGCTGTCCACGCAATACGTTTTGCCTTTTACCTTAACGTTTTTCTTATCCGCTTTAAGATTAGAACATATAGAACCTGCGCCTAAATGTGAGAAATTACCGAGTATCGAGTCGCCAACGTAATTGTAATGCGGAACTTGAACGTTATTAAGAAGTATCGCGTTTTTAAGTTCGCTTGAATTGCCTAAAACGCAGTTGTCAAGCGCGATAACGTTTCCTCTAATATAAGCACAAGGCCTAACTTCCGTATTAGAACCTATTATTGCTGGTGGGTTAATTGTAGCAGAGGGGTGGATTTTAACGTTTTTGCCCACTAAAATTCCTTCCTTATAAAAGGTGTAATCTTTGGGTGGGTTATTGAGCAAAAAGGCTATTATATCTTTAATTTTAGGTAGAAGTTCCCAAGGATATTTACTATTGATAAAATTATCTTCAAGTATCGTACCTTTAAAATCAAACAAATAAGTAGTTTCTATCTTATTCAACTTTATAGCCCCCTAAAGTTATAGCGTTTTCTATTTCTTCGGCGTAACTTTTGCAAAGATTAAAATCTTCGCATTCTACCATAATTCTAATTATAGGTTCAGTTCCGCTTTCCCTTAGCAAGACTCTACCTTTTTTGTTGATTTTGTCTTCGACGTTTTTCTTTGCTAAGTTTACTTTATCGCTATTTAAAACTTCAGCCTTATTTTTCACTTTTACGTTTAAAAGATATTGCGGATAAAGTTTAACGGGTGCAGTAAGCGCGGATAGAGTTGATTTCGATTCTAAAACTTCTTCGGTAAGCATGATGGCAGTCAAAATACCGTCGCCGGTGGTTGCGTATTTTTTTATTATTATATGCCCCGATTGTTCTCCGCCTAAACTGTAATCTTTATCTTGCATACGCTCGTAAACAAACCTATCGCCTACTTTTGTCTGTTCACACTTAATTCCAGCGTCGTTAAGGCTTGCAACGAAACCGCTGTTAGACATTACGGTTGCCACGACCGTATCGTTATTGAGAATGCCTCTTTCTTTTAAGCGTTTTGCTAAAACGTAAAGCATCATATCTCCGTCAACAACGTTGCCGTTATTGTCAACGGCGATGCATCTGTCTGCGTCGCCGTCAAAAGCAAAGCCCAAATCGTAATGCTTTTCTCTAACGAGTTTTGAAAGGTTTTTAACGTTAGTTGAGCCACAGTTTTCATTGACGTTAAGTCCGTTTGGTTCTGCACCTATTACGTCAACTTGAGCGCCGAGTGCGCTAAATACCGATTTTGCTATCATCCAAGACGCACCGTTAGCACAGTCCAAGGCAATCTTTAAACTTTTATAAGAGCGTGATGCAAGTGAAATTAAATATGCGATATATCTATTTCTTCCAGATGCGTAATCAACGATTAAACCGAGTTTGTCACCAACGGCTAACGGCAAATCTTCTCCGTTAACGTTCAAAGCACTTAGGTCGCCGTCAAGATAACTTTCGATAAGAGAAGTCGTTTCATCGTCAAGTTTTTCACCGAACCTATTGATAATCTTAATACCGTTGTCGTAGAACGGGTTGTGCGACGCGGTTATCATTATACCTAAATCAAACTCGTCTTGGCGGGTAACGTAAGAAACGCTAGGCGTCGTGGTAACGTGTAGCATATACGCGTCCGCTCCCGAAGCCGTTAGACCGGCAATTATTGAATATTCAAGCATATAACTAGAGCGTCTCGTATCTTTACCGATAACTATTTTAGGGCGAACGCCGAAAGATTTTTGCTTAGCGTAATACCAGCCTAAAAACCTACCGATTTTGTATGCTTGAATTGAAGTTAAATTGACGTTCGCTTCGCCTCTAAATCCGTCAGTTCCAAAATATTTATTTTTAGTTGGCGTGTCTATAATCGCAATACTTTTTTTATTTATTAAAAGATCGTCCGTAGAAATATTAAAAAATTTGCAAATTTGTAAAATTTTATCGACTTGTGGGGTTGCTTGGTTCATTTCCCATCTCGATATTGCTTGCCTTGAAACGTCAAGTTCAAAAGCGAGTTCTTCTTGAGAAATGTTTTTGTTAACTCTAAGAGCGGTTATTTTTTCGCCTATCGTCATATTTTCTCCTTTAACTACAAGTTAATATAAATAGTATATGATAAGTCGCAAATATTAACAACCATTTTATTATAACAATTATTCGCAACCGTAAGTTGCATAAATTAACGTTATTACTGAAAAAATACAATAATTGAACATATTATTAAATTATTGTAAATCAAACTTTACCAAAGCGGTAATTACAAATTCAAGTTTTACATTTTACGAATTAAGTAAATTTTCTTTACTATAAACGGACGGAGAGGAGGTAAATTTATACAAATTAATTGACAAAAAGCATTTAAAATAGTAACATTATTATGTTAAGGCTTTGGTACAATCTTTAGTTGATTTTTGACGGTAAACCGTAAAATTATTAATCAACCGTTTGTTGTGGCGTCGCCTAAAAATAACGATTTGTGAGGATAAAATTATGCAATATGAATTTATGGCAGAAAGATTAGAAAACATCCACTCGGACATTCGCGGTCCGGTATTTTTTAGGGCGCTTGAAATGGAAGCGGAAGGTCATAAAGTATTAAAACTTAATACTGGTAACCCCGCAGCGTTCGGCTTTAAAATGCCGGAATCTGTAAAAAGCCACATTATTGAAAACGTTGAAAAATCGCTCGGCTATTGTGGTTTAAGAGGTATGGCAGGCACTTTACAAGCAATTATGGATTACGAAGTGTCAAAAGGTGTTCCCGTAACGTCTACTAACGACGTTTTCGTTACCAACGGCGTTTCTGAAGCGGCTAATATGCTTACCACCGCTATCGTTAACCCCGGCGATGAAGTTTTAATGCCTAACCCCGGCTATTCTTTATGGTCTAACTCAGTTCTTGCGGCAGGTGGCGTTCCCGTATTCTACGATTGTAACGAAGAAGACGAATGGAATCCCGATATCGAAGATATCGAAAGGAAGATTTCTAAGCGTACCAAGGCAATCGTAGTTATCAACCCGAACAACCCGACCGGTGCGTTATATTCTGATAAAATCTTACTTCAAATTGCTGAAATTGCTAGAAAGAACGATATTATCGTATTTTCTGATGAAATTTACGATAGACTCGTGTTCGACGGCTTAGTTCACAATTCTTTCGCTAAACTTGCACCCGACCTTCCTATCGTTACTTTAAACGGTCTTTCAAAATCTCACTGCCTTTGCGGATTAAGATGTGGTTGGATAGTTTTAAGCGGTAAGTGCAAAAAGATGGAAGAACTTCAAAAAGCGCTCGTAGTTATTGCATCGGTTAGACTTTGCTCGAACGCGCTTATGCAACTTATCGTTCCCACTGCGCTTAAGGACACCGAATACACGAAAGAAATGATTTCGCCAACCGGTAGACTTTTCCTTCAAAGAGAAGCGTGCGTTAACGCGATTAACGAAATTGACGGTTTATCCGTTGTTAAAAACAAGGGTGCGTTCTATATCTTCCCAAAAATCGATACCGAAAGATATAACGTAACTAACGATAAAGAGTTTGCTCGCGGTTTATTAGAAGCAAAGAAGATTTTAATCGTTGCAGGTACGGGCTTTGGCTTTAAGACTCCCGACCACTTCCGCGTTGTAATGCTCCCCGAACATCAAACCTTAAAGCAAGCAATGTACGAAATCGGTGACTATTTGACGACGTTAAAAAAGTAATCAAGTTTTATTAATAAATATAAAAAAGTGTGGAAAAATTCCACACTTTTATTTTTGCTTTTAATTTTCAAGTTCACTAAATAAAACTTTGGTAATTTTCGTGCTGTTTAGGCTAACCTCAGTTCCGTTGCTATGATAATAAGCAACTAAAAAACCGTCTTTTACTTCGCAAATAGCGGGGTAACAGTAGTAGTTTGAGCGGTCGTCTTCTAAATAATAGCAGTTTTTCTCAAAAGACTCAAAGTCAAGCGTCTTGCAAGTTAAACTCCTTCCGTCGTCACGGCTAACGGCAATAGCGTAAGGCGTTCTTGCAGTGCTTCCCCAAACGGGAGCGTTATCGTCGTTTGGTAGGGGGTTGAATACGGCAACGGTATAATCCCCAACTTTTTTAATTTTTAAAGGGGATACGGGCGAGCGGAAATATTCGTTTGGGTGCGGAGTTTCAAACGTTTTGCCACCGTCGGTAGAGAACGTTTGGTATTGATAGCGAAGGGCAGTTCTTGCGTAAACCCACAAATCTCCGTTTTCAAACTCGTAAATACCAGGTTCTTGAAACTTGGTGTAGTCGTCAAACGGAAAGGTAATCTTTGTTTCAAGCATATCCCAAGTATAACCGTCGTCATCGGAATAAGCAAAGTGGATTTCACCGGGAGTAATTTTTCCAACGTTACGTCCGTGGTGGGCAAGTGGAATAACAACTCGTCCACTTTTTAAAAGAGTCACTCTATCGTTATTCATTATGTAATGAATAGTTTTATCTTTGCATATTCTTGTCGGTTTAGACCAAGTTACGCCATCATCAGTTGACCTAATTATATGCGGTGTTGAGTTTAAGTTTTCGCCGTTTTGAGCGTAAACGCCGTAAATTAACCCTAAATCTCCGTTTTTGAAAATAATAAGGTTAGGTGAATTAAGATTTTTTTGATTATTATCTACTTCTAAAATAACCTTTTTATCGCACCACGTTTCCCCTTCGTCGCTGGAATAGTAAGCAACTATTCTTGCAGGGGCGTGGTCAACGTGAGAACCTGCATAATATTCGCCAAGCGCAAACATAAGTTTGCCGTTATTAAGCCTAATTATAGTTCCTTCGCCGTTTCTTGCAACTTCATCAGAAGTTGGTAAAAATAAAACTTGTCTACCTATTTTTTTCATAATTTACTCTTTATAAAATAAGCATTTAAATACTGCTTTATCTTCAACTTTTCCTTCAATATAAACGCCCGTTTCTAATTGCTTTTTGTAAATTTTAATTTCGTCACCTAAAAAACATTGGGATAAAAAGTGAATTTCAAAGGCGTTGTAGTTATATTTATCAAACTCGTCAGGGGTAAAAGCGTTGAGAGCCATTTTTGAGTACACGACGTTGTTCACGTGGCCGTTAACGTCAATATCTGAATAGTGAGCCTCGTAAGTATAGGAATAATTTTCTTCGGCTATTTCTTCTCGCAATCTCATAAATGGCGAAACGCTTGCCCTTTGTTCAATATGAGCCATATCGGTAGGGTAACAAACGCTATCCAAACGCCTTAAACTTTTGGTTGTAAAGTCTAAGATACACCATTCGCTAGTGCCGTGAATTTCGCCGTTTTCGCCCTTTATATGATAATCTCGCATAAACCTTACGCTTTGCGGTTTAATTGGCCAGGTTGACACGGTTACGCCGTCGTTATGGATAATAGTTCCAACTCGCTTAAACTTTATTTTAGAGATTACCCAAAAGGCGTTGGAGCTACTTTTTAACGAATTAAAATCGGTGTTCATCTCTACAGCGTGAGCAGTTGCTAAATCTTGGAAAAAGTTAAGTATAGCGTCCGTTCTTAATGCGTTCTTATCGTTGCATTGTGAAGCGTAAACCTTGGTTTTAAGTTCAAGCAAATTAATCATATTTTACCTTCATATCAATATTGTCTCTATAATTTTTAGGCGAGTAGCCAACGAGTTTTTTAAAGAGTTTTGAAAAGTACGAAGCGTCTTCATAACCAACCTTTTCCATAACTTCGTTTATTGTTAAATCGGTGCTCTCAAGCAAGCGCTTTGCTTCTTCAATTTTTTTAATAGAAAGGTATTTAATCGGCGTATAGCCCGTTTTTTCTTTAAATTTCTTAATAAAATGATTCCCTGAACAGTTAAATTTTTCCGCTAAAAAATCAAGAGAAAACTGCTTGGTAAAGTTATCGTTAATAAACGCGATAGCCTTATCGATATTATCAAGTTGGGTTGATAAAACGGGGATAGACTTATCGAAAAATAACGCCACGAGTTCAAATATGCCAGACGACGTCTTAAGGCTTCTAAACGGCTCTGAAAGGTCGCCGTAACGAATAACGCCGTTAATAATTTCTAATGCGTTTGAAAGGTTAGAAAGCGTAACTTTTACGGGGTGAGTGTAGTTTAAAAAATATTGCGAAACACCTTGCTTCATAGCAAAGTGAATCCAACTTTTTTTAACGAACTTACTCTCAGTTAACCTTGCAGAGTGGGTTACGAACGATGGAATTAAAACCATGTCCCCTTCGTGCGCAGTAAAACTAACGCCACCGCCTTCGATAAAGATTTCGCCCTTTTCGATAACGTATATTTTATTGTCAGGGATTATAACGTTTGACCAATTCCAGTTGTTTTCAATCGTGGAAATAGAGCCAAGTGTATAACAGCAAGATATAAATGGATTCATATTTTAATTTTAACCTTTTTCGCCATTTTAGTCAAGTGATTTAGTACAAGTGCGAGTGAAAAAATACAAGGATAATTTTTATTAAACGATTGTAATTATTTATATAAAATGTTAAAATCTAAGTATGATAGTTTTTGATTTATATCCTAATGGAAAGAAAAAAGCAGTAACCTTTTCGTATGATGACGGTGGCAAAGACGATTTAAGGCTTATTGAAACGCTTGATAAGTACGGAGCAAAGGCAACTTTAAATTTAGTTAGCGGTTGGGTAGAGGCAAGCGATAATTTTTTAAGTAAGAGTGACGTTTTGGAAATTTCTAAAACCCACGAAATTGCTAATCACACGAGAGGCCACGTTTGGAACGAGAGAATACCTTTAGATTTTATGGTTTCTCAAATTTTAGACTCAAAGAACGCACTTGAAGATATCGTTGGAAAGCCCGTTTTAGGTTACGCTTATCCTAACGGCAAGCATAATATAGAACTTGTTTCTATTTTAAAGGCGCTCGGTATTTGTTACGCTAGAACTGCGCAACAACTTCGCACTTTTGCTCATCCTGAAGATTTTATGTTATGGGGTGGAACGTGCCACCACGATAACGCCGTTGGCGATGCGAAGAATTTTACAAAACTTTCAAGTTATAGTAAACTTCCTATTTTCTACGTATGGGGGCACGCTCACGACTTTGTTGGGAAGAATAACTGGAACGTGCTAACTGAAACGCTTGAGATTTTAAAGGACGATAATAGCATTTGGTATGCAACGAATATCGAACTTTACGAATATTTAACTGCTATTAAAAAACTTAGAATATCGCACGGAGAAAAATCCGTATATAATCCCACGAACGTTACCGTTTACGCAACGGTTGACGGTGCACCCGCTGAATTTAAACCTGGGCTTACCATACTTAAATGAAAAAAATCATAACCGTTTTAACCTTAATAGTTTGTATTTTGTGTTTCCCCGCTTGCAAAAAAGGCGGGGAATCTTTAAGTGTGTACGCGCCTGACGGCGCGCCTGCGCTTGCTCTATCGTACGCAATGCAAACGGTTAGTGGGTTTGATTATAATATCGTTGGCTCAGACGTAATCGAATCAAAAGTTACGGGCGAAAATTCTGTTGCTGACGTTGCGATTATTCCTATAAACACCGCGTCCGTATATCTTGGAGACGGGGATACTTATCAAATGCTTGGCGTTGTTACGCACGGAAATTTCTATTTTCTAAGCGATAATGAAGTTGAAATAAACAAACAAAACTCAGCGATGCTTATAGGTAAAACGATAGGCGTTATACAACTTGCAAATATTCCAGGCCTTACCTTAAAGGCTACTTTAAACGCTCTTGATATACCGTTTAAAGAACTTAAAAACGGCGAAGGAAAGGACGAAAATAAGGTTAATTTAGCCCCTATAAAACCTACTGAAATAGGTGTTTTGGGCTATGATTTTTACCTTGCTCCGTCGCCCGTTGCCGATGCAAAAAGCGGTGCGCTTGGGCTTAAATTTAACGGTAGTTTACATAGTTTATACGGCGAAAACGGGTTTCCGCAAGCCGTTATAGTTGCTAAAAAAAGCGTTATTTTATCTAATAAAAACGATATAACTATGCTCGTAAATGCAATAAAAGAGAGCGAAAATTACTTAAAAATTGAAAATAAAGACAGCATTTGTTCGTTGGTAAGTAGCAATTTGGAAAGCGGTTTAACACCCGTTTTTAGCGATAAAAACCTAACGCAAAACGCGATAAATAGGGCAAATATTAAGTTTGTTTCGGCAAGTGATAGCAAGGCGGAAATAAATGATTTCTTGAAAAAAATTAAGGACGTAAGCGTAAATTCAGTTGAAACTTTAAGCGAAGAATTTTTCTATAGCGGAGAATTTTAATGATAAAAAAGTTGGCTTATTCACTTGGCGGGATACTTCTCGTATTCCTCACTTGGCTAATTTTATATATAGCGGTTAACAACAGCGTAGTTATATCTTCGCCGTTTTTAAGCGTTAAAGAAGCGGTGCTTTTATTTTCAAAAGGCTACTTTTATTCTGCTCTTTTTTCAACTTTATTTAGGGTGTTTATAGCCTTTATAATCTCCTTAATTTTAGCAGTTTTGACGGCCATTTTATCGTATAAATTTAGTGGATTTGCAAGTGTTTTTTCAAGCGTTGTGGCTGTTTTAAGGTCGCTTCCAACGCTTGCGGTATTACTAATTATTTTAGTTCTTGGTCGTTCGTCCGCGCCGATTAAAGTGTGTGTTTTAACCCTTTTCCCGTTGCTTTACACGGCGATTTTTAAGGGGCTTAACGGCGTTTCAAAAGACCTTGTGGAAATGAGTAAAGTCTACAAAGTGCCTGTGAAAAAACGGGTGCTTGCTCTTTATTTAAAATCAATTTTGCCAGAGTTATATTTGGATTTTTCATCCGCTTTTTCGTTCGGGTTAAAACTCGTCGTTTCGGCGGAAATTTTAGCAAGCGTTTACGGAAGCGTTGGCGGACTTATGGCGGAAGCAAGTTTATACGGCGCAAAGGAAAGATTAACTCTTTTCGCACTCACGATAGTTATTTGTTTAATAGGTATAATAATCGAAATTATCGGCAAATTTGCTTACGATAAAGCAAGGGGGAAAGGCTGTGAAAATAGTTAACTTAACCGCTTGTTACGGCGATAAAAAAATACTTGATAACCTTTCGATAGAGTTTTTAGACGGACGAATTACTTGTGTTTTAGGTTCTTCGGGGGCGGGTAAAACAACGCTACTTAGGTGCATTGCAAACCTTAAAGAATATAAGGGTGAGATAGATAAAAAATCTATTTCTTACGTATTCCAAGAACCAAGGCTTATCGGTAGGCTAACGGTAAAAGAAAATTTAAAATTCGTCGGCATTACGGACGAAGATATTTTAGACGGGCTTAAAAAGGTTAAAATGCTCGATAAAATCAACTCGTACCCAAGCGAATTGTCGGGTGGCGAAAAGCAAAGGGTAAACTTTTTAAGGGCGGTGTACTTCCCGTCGGAAGTAGTGGTTATGGACGAGCCGTTTTCTTCGCTCGATATAAAAACTAAAATTGAGCTTATTAGCGACTTTATCTCGCTGTGGCAGGAAAATAAAAAGACGGTTATTTTCGTAACTCACGATATTGAAGAAACTTTAATGCTTGCAAACAAAGCAATCGTTTTAAAGGACGGCAAAGTTTCTTTTGAAATAGACATTGAAAAAGACTACCCAAGAGAGTATTACGATAACGAAAAAGAGAGAAAACTTTTGTTTTCCGCACTCGTATAACCTTTACAAAACGAGTAAAATTTGATACAATATATCAAAAAGTAAAATCAAGGATAAAACTATGGCAGGACAACTTAGAGAACTTCCCACTTCCGTTAAAAAGTTAAGGCGTGAAGTATTTAAAGAAGTTGCAAAGGTCGCTTATGAGAGCGATACAGAAAAAATTAACGATGCAATCGAAGCGATTCCGTATAAGATTACACCTACGGAAGTTCCCCGTTTTTTCGAGAGTATTTATCGTGAAAGAGCAATCGCATCAGAACGCGTAAGGCTTGCTATGGGTATGAGTTTAAACCCTGCGGACAAGCCCGTTCATATAACCGACGGTTTAAGTCAAAGCAATATTTCCGATAAGTATTACGAACCACCGCTTATGCAAGTTATACCTTCGGCGTGCGATAAATGTAAAGATAACGTTTACGAAGTATCTAACCAATGCCGTAATTGTGTTGCGAAAGCGTGCGTTGCCGCTTGCCCGAAAGGTGCTATAACTTTTGAGTGTGGCAAGGCGGTTATCGACCAAGAAAAATGTATCCATTGTGGAAAGTGTAAAAAGGCTTGCCCTTACGATGCCATCGCGCATAAAGTTCGCCCGTGTTCTTCCGCTTGCGGAATTAAGGCGATAACTACTGACGAACTTGGTAGAGCAAAAATTGATAACGATAAATGTTTGGGTTGCGGTCAATGTATGGTAAGTTGTCCGTTTGCGGCAATAGCAGACAAATCGCAAATTTTCCAAATGATTCAAGCAATTAGAAAGGGCGATTACGTCGTTGCGGAAATTGCACCTGCGATAGCAGGTCAGTTTGGAAGCGACGTTACTATCGCTATGATAAAAGGCGCGCTTTTAGATTTAGGCTTTAAAGAAGTTCACGAAGTTGCAAGCGGTGCGGACTTTGCGTGCGCTACCGAAGCAAACGCTTACGTAAACGAAGTTGTGTCTGGAAAAATTCCTTTCTTACTTACTTCTTGCTGTCCAAGTTGGGCTATGCTTGCTAAAAAACAATTTCCAACGCTAATTGATCAAGTTTCTCAAGCGCTTACGCCAATGGTTGCAACGGCGAGAAAGATTAAACAAAAAACGCCTAACGCAAGGGTGGTGTTCGTTGGACCTTGCGCGGCTAAAAAACTCGAAGCGTCGAGAATGAGCGTTAGAAGTGACGTTGACTTCGTTATCACCTTTGAAGAGCTTTTCGGTATATTTGAAGCGAGAGATATTGACTTTGAAAAATATCGTGGCGAAAGGTCTATCCACGAAGCGACGGGCGCTGGCCGTGGTTATGCGATAGCGGGTGGTGTTGCAAACGCTATTGAAAAGTGCGTTAAAGAATATTACCCCGGCGTTGAAGTTAAAATTGAACACGCAGAAGGGTTAGAAGAATGCAAAAAAATGCTTCTTCTTGCAAAAGCGGGTAAGAAAAACGGTTGTTTAATAGAGGGTA
Organism: Christensenellaceae bacterium; assembly: GCA_045637965.1. Classification (GTDB taxonomy): domain Bacteria; phylum Bacillota; class Clostridia; order Christensenellales; family Borkfalkiaceae; genus HGM11412. The sequence goes on from JAZUAK010000007.1 coordinate 285,020, forward strand.
TGGGTTGCCCCGGCGGTTGCGTTGCAGGCGCAGGCACTAACATTTCTATTGCAAAGGCAACGAGTGAAGTTGAAAAAGTTGTAAACACTTCAACTAAACCTTTACCGCCAAAAGATTTATACGAAATAGACTTGCCGTAAACGGCAATAAAAAAGCACGCATCAATGCGTGCTTTTCGTTTTGATTTTTATTCTGGAAGTTCGTCGTCAGCGTGCTTTGCAAGCCATTCAAGGCAAACTTTATAACCTTCGTGGTCAAGGTCAGCCATAGTGTTGGTGTGTAAGCAAATACCGTCAACTTCTTTGTTTCTAAGAAGTTCGTAGTATCTGTCAAGTTGCCAAGCAACTTCCTTGGGGTCTGCTTTCTTGCTGTCGCCAAAGTTGTAAAGGTAAAGACCGAGAATTCTCTTCTTGCCTTCGGTTTTTTCTTTGTAAATTTTAAATCTTTCTTCAAACTTCCAAAGGTTAGATTCACCCATCGTCCAAAGCATAATGCCGTCAAACGGTTCAATGTAGGGCCAGAATTCTTTATCTTTTTCTTCGTCTACGCCAAATTCGTCAATGTAAAGTACCATCCACATATCAAGGTAGCGGTCGCAGTTATTGTGAAGAATGTCAGCAGTCTTACGAATGTTTTCAATGGGGAAGTTTTTGTATCTACCACCAGCAATAAAGTCGTCGAAAACACCGCAAACGATGTTCTTAAATTCTTTTGCTTCTTCAACGAGTTCTTGAGCAAATTCGGGGTTAACGCCAGCACCTTTTAAAGATTCACCGTCGTTATTTCTAAGTAAGTCCCAACCAACTCTTTGCATAGGTTTGAAAGAATGATTGTATTGACGGCGATTTACCTTAGTTCCTGCGGGAACCATGAATAAACCCGTACAGTCAAGATACATTGCGCCTTCAAGCGGGGTCATACGAGAAAGTTCGGTGTTGCCGTATTCGTTGTAATATTTTCCTTCGGGGTGAGCCCAAAGCCATAATCTGTCTTTTAACTTAGCCATAATATTCTCCTTTTTTGTTGTGTTTTATCACAACTATTTTGTACAATTATTATAACCTTATGAAAAATGCTTGTCAATAGTGTTTTTGTAAAAAAACAATAATAATTTTTACGGGATAAAAATTTTAAATATTAAGTTAAAACGCTTGTAAAATCGGGGTGGGTGTGCTATAATTATTACAAATAATTATTTATATCTTTTCGGAGTTTCTGTTACTGGCGGATAGTTATGGTTTACCATAGTGGAGCAGAAATGTATTAAGCCGACCGTCTGGGCGTACTTCTTTTACAGGATAGTTACGCTCATTTTTTATTTTTAAGTCGTTATTTCGGGCATTATACTTCGTTTCTGCTCAAACGATAGACTTCAATGACCGAAAAGGTCTATTTCAGCCTATCGTCTTCGCGAGCCTTGCCTAATACCCAAACTAACGCCTTAATTTTTAAGTCGTTATTTGCGTTGCATGTCTGCGTTACTGCTTTGAGTTTTGACTTCGACAACCAAAAAGGTTAGTCTCATCCAAAACTCTTCGCGAGCCTTGGGGCAATACGGAATAATCCGCAAATTGCCTACAAGGGCGGTAATTTAAGCATCTTTCAACAAATGCTCGTTTGTAGTATTTGTATACGACTGCAGTCGCCTTTGTCAAAATCTACTCAAATTAACGCCCTTGTAGGTGCGAAGCAATTTTGAGATAAGGATTTTGCATTTAGGCAAGGCAAAGCACGAAGATAATGGTAAACCCCATTTTCAATGTGGTTTAACGAAGCATAAAGGCAAAAGGGTAGTTCAAAATCATTTTGCGGAGTATTCCGTATTGCCCTAACTTGGTTCTAATGACTTAAATATCATTTAGAAAATTAAACAAAACAATAAAAAATCAAATTTCAAAAGGAGATTTTATGAAAAAAGTTGCAATTATTATGGGTAGCGATAGTGATTTACCTATCGTTGAAAAAGGCGTTAACGTACTTAAAGAGTTCGGCGTTCCGTTCGAAGTTCACGTTTATTCCGCACATAGAACCCCCGAAGAAGCAGGTGTTTTTGCAAGTAAAGCAAAAGAAAACGGCTTTGGCGTTATTATAGCAGCAGCAGGTATGGCTGCTCACTTAGCAGGTGCGCTTGCCGCAAGAACCACTCTTCCCGTAATAGGTATTCCTTGCAAGTCCACAGCGCTTGACGGAATGGACGCGCTTTTATCTACCGTTCAAATGCCAACGGGTGTTCCCGTAGCAACGGTGGCTATCAACGGCGCTGGCAACGCTGCTTTATTAGCAGTTCAAATGCTCGCTTTAAGTGATGAAACTTTAGCAAGTAAACTTGAAGATAAAAAGGCGAGCGATAGAGTTAAAGCTTTAGAAAAAGATGCGAAAGTTTTCGCAACTTTCAATTAATAAACCATATTCAATATAAAGGAGAATATTTCAATGGAAAAGAAACTTGTTTACACTGGTAAAACCAAAAACGTTTACGCTCTTGAAAGCGGTAACTACGAATTAAAGTTTAAAGACGACTGCACGGGTAAAGACGGCGTGTTTGACCCGGGTGAAAATTCGGTAGGCTTAACTATCGACGGCGTTGGTGACGTTAACCTTAGAATGTCGATTTACTTCTTTGAAAAAGTAAACCAAGCAGGCATTAAAACTCATTACGTTTCAGCAGACCTTGAAAACACCACTATGGAAGTTTTACCTGCAAAGCCGTTTGGTAAAGGTTTAGAAGTTATTTGCCGTCACAAAGCGGTTGGTAGTTTTATCCGTCGTTACGGCGACTATATTGAAGAAGGCGCTGACCTTCCCGCTTACGTTGAAACCACTTTCAAAAACGATGAAAAGGGCGATCCGCTCGTTACTAAAGACGGTCTTATTGCTCTTGGCGTTATGACTGACGCTCAGTATGAAGACGTTAAAGTTATGACACAAAAGATTACTCAAATCGTTGCTGACGACCTTAAAGAAAAGGGTCTTATCCTTTACGATATTAAATTTGAATTTGGTTATGACAAAGACGGTTCCGTTATGCTTATCGACGAAATTGCTTCCGGCAATATGAGAGTATACAAAGACGGAAAGTATATTGACCCCATGACCTTATCTAAACTTTTCTTTGCTTAATTAAGGAGTAGAAAAATGGGTGGTTTTTTCGGAGCGGTTGGTAAGTCTGATGTAATCTCTAACGTATTTTACGGCACGGACTATCATTCGCACTTAGGCGTTAAGCGTGGCGGTATTGCTGCGTTCAACTTAGAGCACGGACTTCAAAGGGAAATTCACAACATTGAAAATTCCCCCTTTAGAACTAAGTTTGCCGATATTTTTGATGATATGGTAGGCTGTAGTGCGATTGGTTGTATAAGCGATTCAGACCCGCAGCCCCTTCTTATTCGCTCAAAACTCGGAAAGTATGCAATTTGTATCATCGGCAAAATCAACAATGCCGAAGAACTTATTAAAGAATATCTTGACGAGTACGGTGGGCATTTTGATACTTTATCGGGTAGCAAGGTAAATCTTACTGAACTCGTTACTGCGCTTATCAATCACAAAGATAATTTTGCCGATGGTATAAGGTTTGCTCAAGACGTTATAGACGGAACCGCGTCAATCATTATCTTAAAAGACGATGGAAATATTATCGCCGCAAGGGATAAACTTGGTAGAATCCCCGTCGTAATTGGTAAGAGTGAAGACGGTTACTGCGTTACCTTTGAATCTTTCGCAGCCTACAAACTTGGTTATAAAATCGAACGCGATTTAGGTCCTGGTGAAGTCGTTGAACTTTCAGTTGACGGCGTTTCCGTTTTAAAGCCTGCGCTTAGCGAAATGAAGATTTGTTCTTTCCTTTGGACTTATTACGGCTATCCCGCATCTTGCTACGAAGGTGTTAACGTAGAATATTCTCGTTGCAGAAACGGCGAGATTATGGCTAAGGCCGATGAAGATGAAATTAAAAATTATAATATAGATTACGTTGCAGGTGTTCCCGATTCCGGCACGCCCCACGCAATAGGCTATGCAAGGGAAAGTAGAATTCCTTTTGCTCGTCCGTTCATTAAGTATACGCCGACTTGGTCGAGAAGTTTTACCCCGTCAAAGCAGTCCGAAAGAAATAAGGTTGCGAAGGCTAAACTTCTTCCCGTTGCGCATTATATTGACGGAAAAAATCTTTTATTCGTTGACGATTCTATCGTTCGTGGAACGCAACTTAAAGGAACGGTTGATTTCCTTTATGAAAACGGAGCGAAAGAAGTTCATATTCGTTCGGCTTGTCCGCCTATATTCTATAGTTGCAAATATTTAAACTTTACTCGCTCAACGAGTGAAATGGAACTTATTGCAAGAAGCGTAATCGTTGAACTTGAAGGCGAAGAAGGTTTAAAATATATTCCCGAATACGCTGATGGTAAAACTGAACGCGGAAAAAACTTACGCAAAAAAATGGCTGAAAAATTCCATTGCAAAACCGTTGATTTCCAATCTTTAGACGGGCTTTGCAAGTCAATTGGTATAGACAAGTGTAAGTTGTGCACGTACTGCTGGAACGGCAAATAAGCCGTTATTTGCGTCGTCTATCTTCGTTTCTGCTTTGAGTTTTGACTTCGACAACCAACAAGGTTAGTCTCATCCAAAACTCTTCGCGAGCCTTGATATACTCGCAACTAACGTCTTATTTTAAGTTGTTACTCGCAACTGAGCCGTTAGTTATAGTTTGTTACGAGCCTTGTCTTGCTTGTTTCTGAAGTCTTAGTCTAAATTGTTACTCGCAACTAACGTCTTATTCAAGTTGTAATAAGCAAACAAAACAAACAATCAACAAATATAAACTTTTAGGAGAAAATTTATGCATAATAACTCAAAATCTGATAGTTACGCTAAAGCCGGCGTTGATATTACCGCAGGTTATAAAGCAGTTGAACTTATGAAAAAACATATCGCAAGAACGGTTGTAAATAGCGGAAATTCCGATATCGGTGGTTTCGGCGGTTTATTCGCTCTTGACCTTACGGGTTATAAAAACCCCGTTCTCGTTTCGGGAACGGACGGCGTTGGTACTAAACTTAAACTTGCTTTCTTAATGGACAAGCACGATACCGTTGGTATTGACTGCGTTGCAATGTGCGTTAACGACGTTATTTGTTGCGGTGCAAAACCCTTATTCTTCCTTGACTATATCGCTTGCGGAAAGAATTTCCCCGAAAAAATTGCGGATATCGTTGGCGGTGTTGCTGAAGGTTGCGTTCAATCGGGTAGCGAACTTATCGGTGGTGAAACTGCTGAAATGCCCGGTTTCTATCCTATCGACGAATACGACTTGGCAGGTTTCTCCGTAGGTATCGTTGATAAAGATAGAGTTATTGATAAAAATTCTATGGAAGAAGGCGACGTTATGATTGCCCTTCCGTCATCAGGCGTTCATTCTAACGGCTTCTCGCTCGTTAGAAAAGTGTTCGACGTTGAAAATTGCGATTTAAAAGCACCCGTTGCTGAACTCGGTGGAAAATCGCTCGGCGAAACTTTACTTACGCCTACTAAAATTTACGTAAAACCCATGCTTGCGCTCTTTGAAGAAGTTAAAGTTAAAGGCGTTTCGCATATTACGGGCGGTGGCTTCTATGAAAATATGCCCCGCGCTATAAAGAAAGGCTTATCCGTTAAAATTAAAAAGGACGACGTTAGAGTTCTTCCTATTTTCAAACTTTTACAAAAGGTTGGCGGTATCGACGAACGCGATATGTTCAACACGTTTAATATGGGCGTTGGCATGAGCGTTGTCGTTTCAAAGAACGACGTTCAAAAGGCACTTGAAATCTTAAAGGCTAACGGTCAAGACGCTTACGTTTTAGGTGAAATCGTAAAGGGTGACGACGGAGTTATCTTATGCTAAAAGATAAAATCAAAGTTGCCGTTTTCGTTTCGGGTGGCGGAACTAATCTCCAAGCCATTTTGGAAAGTGAACGCCGTGGCGAAATTCCCGATGCGGAAATTTCTCTCGTTTTATCTAACAACCCAAACGCTTACGCTTTAGAGCGTGCTAAAAACTTTGGAGTTAAGGCTGTGTGCGTTGATAAAAGCGTTTATAAAACCTTATCTGAACGCGAAGAAAAAACGATTGAAATTTTAAAAGAGAACGGCATTGAACTTATAGTTTTAGCAGGTTACTTGTCAATTCTTTCTGAAAACTTTACTAAACTTTACGCTGATAGAATTATCAACGTTCATCCGTCGCTTATCCCGTCTTTTTGTGGAAAGGGTTATTACGGGCTTAAGGTTCACGAAGAAGCGCTCAATTACGGCGTTAAGGTAACGGGCGCAACCGTTCATTTCGTAAACGAGATTCCTGACGGCGGAAAGATTATTATGCAAAAGGCAGTTGCTATTGAAGATGGCGATACGCCTGAAATTTTACAAAAAAGAGTAATGCGCGAAGCGGAATGGATATTACTTCCCGCGTCGCTTGAAAAAGTAGCGAAAGACCTTCGCGAAGAAAACTAGGAGATATTATGACTTACGAAACCTTATCTATTAAAGATAGAATTAGTGGTAATCCTTACGTTGGTAGGGGAATTATAATCGGCAAGAGTGAAGACGGCAAAAAGGCTGTTTTTGCATACTTTATTATGGGTAGAAGTGAAAATAGTCGCAACAGAGTTTTCGTTGAAAACGGAAGCGAAATAACTATTTATCCGTACGACCCGTCTAAAATTGAAGATCCGTCGCTCATTATTTATTCGCCCGTTAAAGTTGTTGGGAACGACGTTATCGTAACGAACGGCGACCAAACCGATACCGTTGAAGAATTCTTGAAAAACGGTGGCGATTTTAGGGGAGCGCTCAGAACGAGAGCGTTTGAACCCGATGCGCCTAACTTTACCCCGAGAATAAGCGGTATTTTACACTTTGACAATAAATTTACTTACGAAATGTCCATTTTAAAAAGTGGCGATGCGGTAGGTAGCGTTTGCAATCGTTATTTCTACGAATACGAAGCAATTAACGGTTTAGGTCATTTTATCCATACCTACGTTACTGACGGCAACCCCCTTCCCACGTTCCTTGGTGAACCCGAAAGAGTTAATATTCCTAACGATATTGACGAATTTGCAAATACCATTTGGACTAATTTAGACGCTAACAATAAAATCGCAATGCACGTAAGATATATCGATCTTGTTAGCGGTGAAATTGAAAGCGTAACTTATAACGTACACGAGGTATAATATGAACGAATTACTTTTAAAATACGGTTGCAACCCCAACCAAAAGCCGTCGAGAATTTTTATGGAAAACGGTAGTGATCTTCCTATCGAAGTTTTAAACGGTAAGCCTGGTTACATAAATTTCTTGGACGCGTTTAACTCTTGGCAACTCGTTAAGGAACTCAAAATTGCAACGGGTATGGCTTGTGCTTCAAGTTTCAAGCACGTTTCCCCAACGAGTGCCGCAGTAGGCAAAAAACTTTCGCCCGCGCTTAAAAAGGCTTGTTTCGTTGACGATATTGAAGGTCTTGACGATTCGCCTATCGCTTGCGCTTACGCTCGCGCAAGGGGTACTGATAGAATGAGTTCTTTCGGCGATTGGATTGCTCTTTCCGACGAATGCGACGAAGTTACCGCTAAAATCATTTCAAGAGAAGTGAGCGACGGCGTTATTGCTCCGTCTTACTCTAAAGAAGCGCTTGAAATTTTACTTGCTAAGAAAAAGGGTGGTTATAATATCGTTAAAATCGATCCGGATTATATTCCTGAAGAAATTGAAAGAAAGCAAGTTTACGGCATAACTTTCGAACAAGGAAGAAACAACTTTAAAATTGATGCGGACTTACTTTCTAACGTGGTAACCGCAAACAAAGATATTCCCGAAGATAAGAAAATTGACCTTATTATCTCGCTTATCACTTTAAAATACACTCAATCAAATTCCGTTTGCTTTGCTTACGATGGTCAAGCAATCGGCGTTGGTGCAGGTCAACAATCTCGTATTCACTGCACTCGCTTAGCCGCTCAAAAGGCAGACCTTTGGCATCTTCGCCAAAGTGAAAAGGTATTAGGTCTTCAATTTGCCGAAGGCGTTGGTAGACCTGATAAAAACAATATTATCGACCTTTATCTTTCCGATGATGAAAGCGATTTAGTTCTTGGCGATAACGTATGGCAAAAATACTTTGCCGTTCGCCCCGAACCTTTTACAAAAGAAGAAAAGAAAGCGTACCTTTCAAAAATGACGGGTGTTTCCTTAGGTAGCGACGCATTCTTCCCCTTCAGTGATAATATTGATAGAGCCGCAAAGAGTGGCGTATCCTTCGTTGCCGAGCCCGGTGGGTCTTTAAGAGATGATATCGTAATTTCCGCCGCTGATAGTTACGGTATGGCGATGGTGTTTACAGGAATGCGTTTATTCCACCACTAATTTTTATCCATTATAAGCGTCGCATAACTGCGTTACTGCTTTGAGTTTTGACTTCGACAACCGAAAGGTTGGTCTCATCCAAAACTCTTTGCGAGCCTTGTTTTGCTCGCTTCTAACGTCTAAAAATAACACGTTGAACAAGCCCTACTTGTGCTCGTTTCTAACGTCTTAATTTAAGTTGTTATTTCGGGCATTATGCATCGTTTCTACAAAGCCTATAGACTTCGATGACCAACAAGGTCTATCTCAGCCTATCGTCTTTGTGAGCCTTGCCTAATACCCAAACTAACGCCTTAATATAGTTGTAATAGGCTTAAAATATAAAAAATACATAATCTTGCGATAGCAAGACTTCATCGCGTTAGCGACTTTATCCGACTTTAGTCGGATTTAATCCGCAAGGATTTAATTAAAAAAACAATCCACTTTGGAGTAATTATGAAAATCTTAGTAGTAGGTGGCGGTGGTAGAGAACACGCCATTATCAAAAGTTTAAAAAAGAGCGAAAAAGTTGAAAAAATTTACGCTACACCCGGTAACGGCGGTATCGCTATGGATGCCGAATGTTATCCTATCAAAGCAACTGAACTTGATAAAATAGTTGAGTTTGCAAAAGAAAAGAAAATTGATTATTGCGTGGTTGCACCCGACGACCCCTTAGTTTTAGGACTCGTTGACCGCCTTGAAGAAATAGGCGTTCCTTGTTTTGGACCTAAGGCAAACGCCGCAATACTCGAAGGCAGTAAAGTATTCTCAAAAAGCCTTATGAAAAAGTATGGTATCCCAACAGGCGATAGCGTTACTTTTAACGATGCGGATAAAGCGATTGAATATTTAAAATCTTCGTCTTTCCCAACCGTTATTAAGGCGGACGGCTTAGCGCTTGGTAAAGGCGTTATTATCGCTCAAAATTTTGCTGAAGCGGAAGCAGCCGTTAAAGAAATTATGCTCGATAAAGTTTTCGGCGCAAGCGGAAACAATATCTTAATCGAAGAATTTTTAACGGGCCCTGAAGTTTCCGTTTTATCTTTCACCGATGGTAAAGTGGTTATCCCTATGGTTTCTTCAATGGACCATAAGCGCGCAAAGGATAACGACGAAGGCTTAAATACCGGCGGTATGGGAACTATCGCGCCAAATCCCTATTACACTGAAAGCGTAGCGAAAGAATGCATGGAAAAGATTTTCTTGCCCACCATTAACGCTATGAATAGTGAAGGTAGAACTTTTAAAGGTTGCTTATATTTCGGGCTTATGCTTACCCCGAAAGGACCTAAGGTTATAGAATATAACTGTCGTTTTGGCGACCCCGAAACGCAAGTTGTTCTTCCGCTTCTTGAAAGCGACCTTTTAGAAATTATGATGGCAACCACGAACGGAACTTTAACTGAAGATATGGTTAAGTTTAGTAGTGGCACGGCAACTTGCGTAGTTATGGCAAGTGACGGCTATCCGCAAAAATATCAAAGCGGTTACGAAATTAAGATTGGCGATTTGGGCGAAAACGAAGACGTGTTCGTTGCAGGCGCTAAACTTGACGGCGAAGTTTTAAAAACTTCGGGCGGTAGAGTTCTCGGCGCAGTTGCAACGGCGGATACTCTTGAAAAGGCTATTGAAAACGCCTATAAAGTAGTAGATAAAATCACTTTTGAAAACGCATATTTTAGAAAAGATATCGGAAAGAAAGCACTTTCCGCACTTAACAAATAATACTTAGGAGCGCTATGGTTTACAGAATTTACGTAGAAAAAAAGAAAGGTTTTCAACACGAAGCGAATTCCCTTTTAAATGAAATTAGAGATTTGCTTGAAATTAAAAGCGTAGAAGACATTAGAGTTATTAATCGTTACGACGTTGAAGATATTGAAAAATCACTCTTTGATTACGCCGTTAAAACGGTATTTTCCGAACCGCAAATGGATACGGCGAATGCTACCGTTGATTTAAACGGTGCAAAGGTTTTTGCCGTTGAATATCTCCCTGGTCAATTCGACCAAAGGGCAGATTCGGCAAGCCAATGTATCCAACTTATCTCTCAAAAAGAACGCCCGACCGTTCGTTCGGCTAAAGTTTACGCTGTTTACGGTAGCGTAACGGATAGCGAACTTTTAGCAATTAAAAAATTCGTTATCAACCCCGTTGAAAGCCGTGAAGCCGAACTTAAAGAGTTTGATACTTTAAAAATTGAACAACCCGTTCCAAGCGAAATCGAAGTTTTAAACGGGTTCATTAACCTTGATAGAAAGGGCTTAGAAGAATTCGTTTCCAAGTACGCTCTCGCTATGGATGGGGACGATATTGCTTTCTGCCAACAATATTTCATTTCAGAAAAGAGAAATCCCACTTTAACTGAAATTAGAATGATTGACACTTATTGGTCTGACCACTGCCGTCACACCACGTTCTTAACGACTATCGACTCTATCACTTTTGAAGACGAAGAAATTCAAAAGACTTACGAAGAGTATTTAGACGCGAGAAAGGAACTTAACCGCACTAAGCCCATAAACCTTATGGATATAGGCACTCTCGCTGCAAAACTCTTGAAGAAAAGAGGTATTTTAAAAGGGCTTGACGAAAGTGAAGAAATTCACGCTTGTACCGTTAAAATCAAAGTAAACGTAAACGGCGAAGAACAAGATTGGTTACTTCTTTTCAAGAACGAAACTCACAATCACCCCACTGAAATTGAACCTTTCGGTGGTGCGGCAACTTGTATCGGCGGTGCTATAAGAGACCCGTTATCTGGTAGAAGTTACGTTTACGGCGCAATGCGCGTAACGGGCGCTGCTAACCCCTTAAAGCCCGTTAAAGAAACTTTAAAGGGTAAACTTCCGCAAAGAAAAATCGTAACTACCGCTGCGGCAGGTTATTCGTCTTATGGTAACCAAATCGGCTTAGCAACTGGTCAAGTTGACGAAATTTATCACGAAGGTTACGCTGCAAAGCGTATGGAAATCGGCGCAGTAGTAGCAGCAACTCCTGCTGAAAACGTTCGCCGTGAAGTTCCCGCTCCAACCGACAAAGTTATCTTAATCGGTGGTAGAACGGGTAGAGACGGTTGCGGTGGTGCAACCGGCTCTTCAAAATCTCACACCTTAGAATCTCTCACCGCTTGTGGTGCGGAAGTTCAAAAGGGCAATGCTCCTGAAGAAAGAAAACTTCAAAGATTATTTAGAAATAAAGACGCAATGCTTATGATTAAGCGTTGTAACGACTTTGGTGCAGGCGGTGTTTCCGTAGCAATCGGCGAACTTGCCGACGGGCTTTCTATCGATCTTAACGCCGTTAAGAAAAAGTACGACGGCTTAGATGGAACTGAACTTGCAATCAGTGAATCTCAAGAAAGAATGGCTGTCGTAGTTGAAGAAAACGACGTTGAAAGATTTATCGCTCTTGCCGAAAAAGAAAACTTAGAAGCAACCGTAGTTGCAACCGTTACCGAAGAAGCAAGGCTCGTTATGAGTTGGAACGGTAAAACTATCGTTGATATTTCAAGAGAGTTCTTAAACAGCAACGGCGCTGAAAAGCACGTTACCGTTAAAGCACAATCTTCAAAAGAATATAAAAAGCAAGCGGTTAAAGATTTCGTTAACGGCTATAAAGATTTAGCGGTTGATTTAAACGTATGTTCAAAGCGTGGACTTTCTGAACGCTTTGACTCTACCATTGGCGCAGGCACCGTTCTCATGCCGTTCGGTGGTAAGTACCAACAAACTCCACCGCAAGCGATGGTAAATCTCGTTTCGGTTGAAAAAGGTCATACCGATACCGTTTCGTATATGGCTTGGGGCGGTAACCCGACTCTCGCTGAAAAGAGCCCCTATCACGGCGCTTATCTTGCAGTCGTTGAAAGCGTTTGTAAACTTATTGCAACGGGCGCTGAATATAAGGACGTTTACTTAACGTTCCAAGAATATTTCCAAAAACTTAAAAAAGACCCTGTTCGTTGGGGTCAACCTGCAAGCGCGCTTCTTGGTGCGTACAAAGCGCAAGTGGAACTTGGTGTTGCCGCTATCGGTGGTAAGGACTCTATGAGTGGTACGTTTGAAGATATCGACGTTCCGCCCACTCTCGTTTCATTTGCAGTAACTACGGGTAAAGTTGACGAAGTAGTTTCTCCCGAATTTAAAAAAGCGGGCAGTAAGGTGGTTATCTTAAAGCCTGAATATCAAGCAAGCGGTCTTCCCGTAACCAAATCACTTCTTAAAAACTTTGAAACGGTTACCAAACTTTTAAGAGAAAAGAAGGCTCTTTCCGTTTATACTCCCACGTTTGGTGGTGTTGCGGAAGCAATCTTGAAAATGGCTATTGGTAATAAAATCGGCTTTAAGTATGACGATAAGGTAAAAGTTGAAGATATCTTCAATTACGCTTACGGCTGTTTCGTTATAGAACTTGACCGTGATGAAAACGTTGGCGAACTTTTAGGTTACACGACGAGTGAAGAAGTTATTTCACTCGGTAACGATAAACTTTGCTTAAACGAACTTTTAAAATCTTACGAAGATAAACTTGAGCCCGTTTTTGCTTGCAACATTAAAACGAGTGGCGAAGCGGAAACCTTCTCAAGTGATAAAGTTTCTACAATTTCATGCAACTTTAAAACGGCAAGCCCCAAAGTTTTAATTCCCGTATTCCCAGGTACTAACTGCGAATTCGATACGGCAAAAGCGTTTGAAGACGCGGGCGCGAAAGCGGACATCTTCGTTATTAAGAACTTAACCGCTTCTGACGTTGCTAAATCCGTTGAAGAATTCTCTTTAAAGGCAAAAGAAAGCCAAATCATTTTCGTTCCGGGTGGATTCTCGGGCGGTGACGAACCCGATGGCTCGGGTAAGTTCATAACTGCGTTCTTTAGAAACGGCGCGGTTAAAGAACAAGTTACTAACCTTTTAGAAAAGCGCGATGGACTTATGGGTGGTATTTGTAACGGCTTCCAAGCCCTTATAAAACTTGGCCTTGTTCCTTACGGCAAGATTATTGATACTGATGAAAATTGCCCGACCTTAACTTATAACGACATTGGTCGCCACCAATCGAGAATAGTTAGGGTAAGAGTAGCGTCCACCAATTCTCCGTGGCTTTCCGGCGTTAAGGTTGGCGACGTATATAACGTTCCAATTTCTCACGGCGAAGGCAAGTTTATTGCAAGCCCCGAACTTATCAAGTCGCTTGCAAATAACGGACAAATTATGACTCAGTACGTAGACTTTGATAATAAAGCAACTATGGATATAGCGTTCAACCCCAACGGTTCAAATTCCGCTATCGAAGGTATTCTATCGCCTGATGGTAGAGTATTTGGTAAAATGGGCCACAGCGAAAGAAAGGGTTACGGTTTATACAAGAACGTTTACGGCGAATACGATATGAAACTCTTTGAATCCGCCGTTAAGTATTTTAAATAAGATTTTTAAGGAGAAGAGATATGGCTTATTTAAGCGATATTGAAATTGCTCAAGCATGCAAAATGCAACCGATAACTAAAATCGCCGAAAAGTTAAACTTATCGGAAGACGATATTGAGTTATACGGTAAATATAAAGCAAAAATTGACGTTGTTAAACTTAATGGCGTTAAAAGAAAAGGTAAACTCGTTTTAGTTACCGCTATTACGCCAACCCCTGCAGGCGAAGGAAAGACCACCACGACTATTGGACTTTCCGACGCGCTCAATAAACTTTGTAAAAACTCGATAGTTGCTATGCGTGAGCCGTCGCTTGGCCCTGTGTTTGGTATCAAAGGAGGTGCGGCGGGCGGTGGATACGCTCAAGTCGTTCCTATGGAAGATATCAACCTTCATTTTACGGGCGACCTTCACGCAATCGGCGCTGCTAACAATTTACTCGCTGCGATGATTGATAACCATATCTATCAAGGCAACGAACTTAGAATTAACACTCGCGCGATAACTTGGAAACGCTGTGTTGATATGAACGACCGTCAGTTAAGAGTTATAATCAACGGCCTTGGTAAAAAGGTTAACGGCGTTCCGCGTGGCGACGGTTTCGATATAACCGTAGCGTCTGAAATTATGGCGATTTTCTGCTTGGCAACGTCTATTAGCGATTTAAAAGACAGATTATCTAAAATCGTTATCGGTTACAATATGGACGGAAAGCCCGTAACGGCAGGCGAACTTGGAGCAGTTGGCGCGATGACCGCGTTACTTAAAGACGCTATCAAGCCTAATCTCGTTCAAACCTTAGAAGGAAATCCTGCGTTCGTTCACGGCGGTCCGTTTGCAAATATTGCTCACGGTTGCAACTCGGTTATTGCAACTGAAACCGCTTTAAAACTTTCTGATTACTGCATAACTGAAGCGGGCTTCGGTGCTGACCTTGGCGCTGAAAAGTTCTTAGATATTAAGTGCAGAACGGCTAATTTAAAGCCGTCGGCAGTCGTTATGGTGGCTACCGTTAGAGCGCTTAAAATGCATGGTGGCGTGTTAAAAACCGAACTTGGTGCGGAAAACTTAACCGCTTTAAAACGTGGGCTTCCAAACCTTATGCGCCACGTATCAAACATCGTTGACGTGTATAAACTTCCTTGCGTTGTAGCAATAAATCGTTTCCCGACCGATACCGATGCTGAAATCAATCTCGTTATTGAAGAATGTGCAAAGTTAGGCGTTAAGGCGGTTTTATCAACCGTTTGGGCTGACGGTGGCAACGGCGCAATAGAACTTGCAAAAGAAGTTATTGATCTTGCAAATAAGGATAACGACTTTACTTATTCCTATCCGCTTGAACTTTCTATTAAAGAAAAACTTGAAGCGATAGTTAAAAAAATATATCGTGGCAGTGGCGTTTCGTTTACGAAAGAAGCCGAAGAAGATATCGAGCGTTTAACTTTAAACGGCTACGATAAACTTCCCGTATGCGTTGCAAAAACTCAGTATAGTTTTTCTGACGACGCTAAGAAGATTTGCGCCCCCGAAGACTTTACCGTTACCGTTAGAAAAGTTAAAATTTCCGCAGGCGCAGGATTTTTAGTTGCTTTAACAGGTAACATTATGACGATGCCCGGGCTTCCCAAAGTTCCGTCGGCAATGAAAATCAACGTTGATGATAATGGTAAAATCGAAGGCTTGTTTTAATCCATCAATTAAACTATCAAACAAAAACCTTATAAGTTAAGGAGTAATTATGAAAGCAAATGAATTAAGAAGAAAATATATTGACTTTTTCGTGTCTAAAGGCCATACCGAAATATCTTCGGCATCGCTTATTCCCGAAAACGATCCGAGCGTATTGTTTACAACCGCAGGTATGCATCCGCTCGTTCCATATCTCTTAGGGGAAAAGCACCCCGCGGGTAAACGCCTTACTGACCATCAAAAATGTTTAAGAACGGGCGATATCGACGAAGTTGGCGATGCTAGCCACTTAACTTTCTTTGAAATGATGGGTAACTGGTCGTTAAACGATTATTTCAAAAAGGAATCAATCGGTTTTAGCCACGAGTTTTTAACCAAAGTTTTAAATATTCCGCAAGAAAAAATTTCCGTTACCGTTTTCGGTGGCGATGATGAAATTCCGAGAGATACCGAAGCGTACGAAGCGTGGAAAGCACTTGGTTATCCCGACGAAAGAATTCATTTTTGCTCAAGAAAAGAAAATTGGTGGGGTCCTGCGGGCGAAACAGGTCCTTGCGGTCCCGATACTGAAATTTTTTACGATATGGGTAAAGAACCTTGCGGTCCTAATTGTAATCCTACTTGTAACTGCGGTAAATACGTTGAAATTTGGAACAACGTGTTTATGGAATACAATAAGCAAAAAGACGGCAAGTTCGTAAAAATGGATATTCACAACGTTGATACCGGCTTGGGCTTAGAGCGTGTTCTTTGCATCTTAAACGGCGAAAAAACCGTTTACGATACCGAAATTTTCGCGCCTATTATGAAAGGCTTAGTTGAAGCAACCGGCGTTGAAATTAACGAGGAAAACACTAAGATTTTTAGAATTCTTGCCGACCACTTGAGGGCAATAACCTTTATTTTAGGCGACGATAAGGGCGTATCCCCGTCTAACGTAGACCAAGGCTACGTTCTTCGTAGGCTTATAAGAAGGGTTTACCGCCATTTAAAAGGTCTTTGTAATCCTGACGGCATTATGGTAAAAATCGCAAATATAATAGTGGACGAATTCAAGGGCGTATATCCCGAACTTGAAAGAAATAAAGCGTTCATTATAAAGTCACTTGAAGACGAAGAGAGAACTTTCTCTAAAACTCTCGATCAAGGCATTAAGATTGCTCAAAAGTTCTTATCGAACGTAAGTGACGGCGAAATGTTATCTGGCGAAATGGCGTTCAAACTTTACGATACTTACGGGTTCCCGATAGAACTTACTGAAGAACTTGCGGGCGAAAAGGGTATTAAAGTTGACGTTGAAGGGTTTAAAGCGCATTATCAAAAGCACCAAGAACTTTCTCGCCAAGGCGCTGAGCAAAAGTTTAAGGGCGGTCTTTCTGATAACAGCGAACAAACCACTCGTCTTCACACGGCAACTCACCTTTTAAACGGCGCGCTTAGAAAAGTTTTAGGCGATACGGTATTTCAAAAGGGCAGTAACATTACACCCGAAAGGCTTAGATTCGACTTCTCTTTCGAGAGAAAAATGACCCCCGAAGAAATTAAAGCGGTGCAAGATATCGTTAACGAAGCAATCGCAAAAGATATTGAAGTCGTTTTAGAAGAAATGCCCGTTGAAAAGGCTCGCGAAAGCGGTGCAATCGGCGTGTTCGGCGATAGGTACGGCGAAAACGTTAAGGTTTATACGATTGACGGCTATTCCAAAGAAATTTGCGGTGGTCCGCACGCCCAAAGAACGAGTGAACTCAAGGGATTTAAGATTTTAAAGGAAGAAAGTTCGTCGGCTGGCGTTCGTAGAATTAAAGCAGTTATACTTGCTGATAACTAATAGGTGTGTAATGATTTGGTCTGAAGTAGAGACTTATTCAAGAGAGAAATTAGAAGAAATTCAACTTGAAAGATTAAAAGAAACGGTAAATCGCGTTTACGAAAAGGTTTTACCGTATAGAAAAAAGATGGACGAAATGGGCGTAAAGCCTGAAGATATTAAGTCTTTAAAGGACTTAGGTAAACTTCCGTTCGTAACTAAGCAAGACTTAAGGGACAACTATCCCTTTGGTCTTTTTGCCGTTCCTAAGGAAGAACTCGTTAGAATTCACGCATCGAGCGGAACGACGGGTAAACCCACGGTAGTAGGCTATACTCAAGGCGACTTGGAAACTTGGACGGAATGCGTTTCCCGTATTGCTTGCATGGGCGGAGCGTCAAAGAGTGACGTTTCTCAAATTTGTTTTGGTTATGGAATGTTTACGGGTGCGTTAGGGCTTCATTACGGTTTGGAAAATATCGGTTCAACGATAGTTCCGTCGTCTACGGGTAATTCCGAAAAGCAAATAATGTATATGAAAGATTTCGGCACGACGCTACTCGTTGCAACCCCGTCATACGCTCTTCGCTTGGCGGAAATTGCAAGGTCTATGGGCGTTGACCCGACTAAAGATTTAAGCGTTAAGATTGCGCTCGTTGGCAGTGAACTTTTAACCGAGGCAATGCGTGAAGAAATTCATAAGTATTGGGGTGAAGACGTTTTAGTTACTTCAAACTACGGTATGAGTGAACTTATGGGCCCAGGGGTGTCTGGTGAGTGCGAATATCTTGACGGATTGCATATCAACGAAGACTTCTTTATTCCCGAAATCATCAATCCCGAAACGGGCGAAGTTCTTCCCGTTGGCGAACAAGGCGAACTCGTTATCACTTGCATAAAGAAAGAAGGTTTACCGCTCATAAGATATAGAACGAAAGATATAACTAGGCTTATTTACGAGCCGTGTAAATGCGGAAGAACTTTCGTTAGAATGGAAAACTTATCGGGAAGGTCCGACGACATGCTTAAGATTCGTGGCGTAAACGTATTCCCGAGCCAAATTGAAGAAGTAATCTTAAGTTTCAACGAACTTGGCCCGCACTATGAAATCGTGGTTGAGCGTGAAGGCTATCTTGATAAACTTACCGTTAAAGTTGAACTTAACGTGGAAACCGACTCGTTCAAAGTGTTAGAAACTCTTGCAAATTCCGTAAAGAACAAGTTAAGGATAATTTTGGGGCTTGATGCTAAAGTAACACTCGTATCGCCCAACACCTTGCAACGCTTTGAAGGAAAAGCAAAACGAGTTAAAGATTTAAGGAGTACGAAATGAAAGAAAAAATAATAATGCTCGGCAACGAAGCGATTGCTCGTGGTGCGTACGAAGCAGGCGTTGACGTATCAAGCGCATACCCTGGAACACCGAGCACTGAAATAAGCGAAGCGCTTTGTAAATACGACGCGGTTTATACCGAATGGGCACCCAACGAAAAGGTTGCTCTTGAAGTTGCTTTCGGCGCATCGGTTGCAGGAAAGAGAACGCTTGCTTGCATGAAACACGTTGGTTTAAACGTGGCAAGCGACCCGTTATATACCTTTGCTTACACAGGTGTTAACGGTGGTGCAGTTATCGTGGTTGCGGATGACCCAGGTTTAGCAAGTTCTCAAAACGAACAAGATACGAGAATGATTGGCCGTTCAGCGCACGTTCCCGTGCTTGAACCGTCGGATAGCCAAGAAGCCAAAGACTTTACCGTTTTAGGTTTTGAACTTTCTGAAAAGTACGATACCCCAGTAATACTTAGAACGACTACTAAACTTGCTCACTCGCAAAGCGTTGTTGAACTATCAGATAGAGTTGAAAAACAAGCCGTTCCGTATGAAAGAAATTTAAGGAAATACGTTATGATGCCCGCGTCTGCAATCGGTAGGCACGTAATCGTTGAAGATAGAGAAAAGCGCTTGGCGGTTGACGCTGAAACTTTTGAAATCAACAGAGTAGAAAAAGGTGATGGTAAAATCGGTTTTATAACTTCGGGTATTGCTTATCAATACGTTAAAGAAGTTTGCCCAAGCGCAAGCGTTTTAAAACTTGGCTTGGTTAACCCCCTTCCTAAAAAACTTATTGAGGATTTCGTTTCTTCCGTTGAAACTTGTTACGTTTTTGAAGAACTTGAACCCGTTATCGAAGAACAAGTTAAAAGTTGGGGCTTAAAAGTTTTAGGTAAAGAACTTTTCACTAAGCAAGGCGAATATAGTGCTAATCTTTTAAGAAAAGTTTTATACGGCAAGACGGAAGAAGTTTACGATAAGGTTGACGTTCCTAACCGTCCGCCTATTTTATGCCCTGGCTGTCCGCATAGAAGCGTATTCTCCGTTCTTAAAAAACTTAAAATTCACGCAGCGGGCGATATAGGTTGTTATACGCTTGGTGCAGTTGCTCCACTTGACGTTATCGACACGACTCTTTGTATGGGTGCAAGTATTTCCACCCTTCACGGTATGGAAAAGGCGTGCGGTAAAGACTTTATCAAAAATTGGGTGGCGGTTATTGGCGACTCTACCTTCCTTCACACAGGCGTTAACTCGTTAATCAACGCAGTTTACAATAAGTGTACGGGCACCGTTATCATTTTAGATAATAGAACTACGGGCATGACCGGTCACCAAGAACATTCCGCAACGGGAAAAACTTTAAAAGGCGAAGAAACTTACGCTATTGACTTAACTGCGCTTTGCAAAGCGGTTGGCGTTCAAAACGTAATAGAAGTAAATTCTTTCGACGTTGAAACTCTTGAAAAAGTGGTAAAAGAAAGCGTTAACGGAAACGTTTTAACGGTTATTATCGCAAAAGCACCTTGCGCGTTACTTAAAGGTTTAAAATTCCCAAATAGATGTGAAATTGACCAAGAAAAGTGTAAAAAATGCAAAATGTGTTTAAAAATCGGTTGCCCTGCTATAAGTATGAGAGACGGAGTCGTTTCTATTGACGAAACTATGTGTAACGGTTGTGGGCTTTGCAAAAACTACTGTAAGTTTGATTCAATCAAGGTGGTGGCAAGATGACGAAAAATATTATGATTGTTGGCGTAGGCGGTCAAGGAACGCTACTTACTAGCCGTATTATTGGTAAGTCCGCTCTTAGCGAAGGTTACGACGTTAAGATTTCGGAAGTTCACGGCATGGCTCAAAGGGGTGGTAGCGTTGTAACTTTCGTAAGATACGGCGAAAAGGTTTCCGAACCCGTCGTTGAAGAAGGCGTTGCCGATATTATTATTGCCTTTGAACGCTTAGAAGCGCTTAGGTATTCTCACTTTTTAAAAGAAGGTGGCGTAATCGTTGTGAACGATTGTAGAATAGATCCGATGACCGTTGTTACAGGCGCTAAAGAATACCCCGAAAATATAGTTGAAAACCTTAAAAAGACCTATTCCGTATATTCTATTGACGGGCAAAAAATTGCCAAAGAACTTGGAAATAGCAAGGTTTTAAACTCGGTTGTACTTGGCTACGCGGCAAAACATTTAGGCCTTAAAAAAGATACCGTTATTGAAACCGTTAAAACAACCGTTCCGCCAAAGACCGTTGAACTCAACTTAAAAGCGTTCGCGGTAGGCTACGAAAACTAACCTATAAGGAGATTATTATGACTTGTAAGCAATTATCCGTTTTTATTGAAAATAGAAAAGGAACGCTTTCAAAAGTGTTAAACGTGCTTAAGGAAAACGACGTGAGCATACTTTCAATGTCGCTTGCCGATACTACTGAGTACGGGCTTCTTCGCTTAATCGTTAACGATGCCGATAAGGGTAAAGAAGGTCTTTCTAAAGCGGGATACTCAAGCCTTGTTTCAAACGTGTTAATCATTCAAATTCCGCACGTTGCAGGCAGTTTACAATCGTTGCTTGAAAAAGTGGAACAATCGGATATCAATATCGAATATATGTACGGCTTGTCTATTGAAAATGAAAATGCGTACGTAGTATTTAAAGCGTCTGATTCTGAAAAGACTTCTAAACTTTTTGAAGAACTTGGTATAGTAACCTTAACTCCCGAACAACTTTTGGAGATGAAACTTTGATTATTGATTTTCACACTCACGTTTTTCCCGATAAGATAGCGGAAAGAACGATAGCGCATCTATCCGAAAGGTCGGATATAAAACCTTACACTGACGGAACTGTCAGTGGGCTTGAAAAGGCGATTGACACGGCAGGGATAATCCTTGCCGTTTCTTTACCCGTGCTAACTAAACCTATCCAGTTTGAAGGTGTTTTAAACTTTGCAATTTCTCTAAACGATAATTATAAAGGTAAAAAGATTTTATCTTTTGCAGGTATTCATCCCGATTGCGAAGATATAGAAGGTAAATTAAAAGCGGTAAAAGATGCTGGTATTAAGGGTGTTAAAATTCACCCCGATTATCAAAACACTTATATCGACGATGAAAAGTATATAAAAATACTTGAAGTCGCTAAAGAACTTGATTTAATAGTCGTAACTCATTCGGGAATAGATTGCGCGTATAAAGATTGCGACGCTATGTGTCCACCCGATAGAGCGAGAAAAGTTATAGATAAGGTCAAGCATGAAAAGTTCGTTTTAGCGCACATGGGTGGTGCGGAAATGGTTGACGAGTTTTTATCTTGCGTTGCAGGAACTAACGTTTATATCGATACGAGTTTCGTTCTCAAATATTTAACTAAAGAGCAGTTTTTAAAAATACTTCAAAAGCACGGCGAAGATAAAATTTTATTTGCAACGGATATGCCGTGGAGTAACGCTGAAGAAGATTTAAAGATACTTCGCTCGTTCGTTGATAACGAGCAAACGCTTGAAAAAATTCTTTATAAAAACGCACTCAAACTTTTAAAGATATGATAAGAAATTTACGCTTTTTAAACGGCAACGTTTTAAAAATACTAGCAGCCGTCTTTATGGTTATCGACCACGTTGGCTTTGTGTTTTTCCCCAAAATTATGCTTTATCGCTATTTGGGAAGGCTTGCGATGCCGATTTTTGCGTTCTTGATAGCCGAGGGTTGCCGTTACACAAAAGATAAGATAAGGTATTTTGTAACGATTGCGGTACTCGGAACGCTTTGTCAAGTCGTGTATTTTATATTTGACCCAACTGCGTATTTATTCAATATTTTAATCACGTTTTCACTTGGAATACTTGGCGTTTATGCCTTAGAATTTATGAAAAAAGCCCTGCTTGAGCAAGGCAATTCGCTGAAAAAGAAGATTTTATCTATTTTATTATTTATTTTCACGATAGCGTGCGTTTATACTTTTTGTTATTTTTACGTTGTAGATTACGGTTTTTTAGGCTGTATGCTTCCAGTATTTGCATCGCTTTTTGATTTTAGAAGAATAAATAACGAGAACGTTAAAATTTACGATAAACTCGTATTAAGGGTGTTAACTTTCGCGATAGGTTTATTAATATTCGTTTTAACGAGCGAAGTTATAAGTTTTTCCATCTACTCACTATTTTCTATAATTTTGCTTTTGTTATATAGTGGTAAACGCGGAAAATACAAAATGAAATATTTCTTCTACGTATTTTATCCGCTGCACTTAGCCGTGATTGAAGGAATTTATATGTTAATAATTTAAAAACACGCCGTTCGGCGTGTTTTTATTTATATAGTAAGTTTACTAATCAGTTTTGTGTAAACGGCGATTTGTTCATCGCACTCAACTATTTTAGATGCGAAATAGGTTGAATACGGACTGTATTTTTCACTTTTCGTTTTGTTTATTTTTATTGAAAAAATTAATCCTGCAATACTTAAACCCATTAAAATTATAGCAAATACAGTTGCAACCATGGAAAGCAAAACTATAAATGATACGATAATTCCTATAACGGAAAGGGCAGAAAATTTATTGTTGTTAGATAGCTTTGAGTAATGAAGTAGCATGGATTTGTATTTGCACTTGTCAGTATTAATTTCGTAAAGCTTTTTATAAAACTCGTCAATTAATTCTTCCCTAAAAATTTTATCGTCGCTTGAAAAATCTAATTCGTCTAAATCGAAATTAAATTTTTGGTCACAATACTCACACAAGAAAATATCGTCCTTAATAATTTTGAATTTTTTTGAGCCACAATGCGGGCAGTTTAAATTACTGAATTTTGCTTTCAAATTTCTCCCCCATTTTTTTGATGGGGAAATCTATAATGTAGTCTTCCCCGTCGCAAGTTACGTAAAGTCGTTTTCGTATTTTTTTTATAGCACGCGGTAGTGGATATATTGTTTTTAAAGAAATTATAGCGTATTCGCTACATGAGGGAATACACTTACATCTGCGCCTAGTTTCTTCTTTTGCATATCGCTGATAACATTTAACTACTAAAATAAAGCAAAATCTTAAGTGTAATTCTAATATAATTAAATCTAGCAATACTGAAATAGATAATTTTAACGGTAACGAAATCTTTAAAAGCATGCAAAATAGCGTAGAAAAGAACAATAAAAATGGCAAAATAACGAAACTTGCCATTACTTGCCATTTTTTTATTCTAGGTCTATTTAAAACTCTTGAGTTTACTATAACTTCAAGTTTTTTCTGCTTTTCGTATTCTTGCCTAAAAAACTCAATGTCACGAGCCATATTATTTTTTATCAGCTAAAGAGATACAGCCTGCTTTCTTTGGCATTTCATAAGAGGGTTCAACGCTTTTAATTTTTTCAGCGTAAATTTCAGCGTCGCCTTTTACAGCCCAAGCATACCATTTTTGAGATAAACTAACGTATTCTTTCCAAGCAACAGCAGCTAATCTCTTGCATTCAGCGTCGCCAGGGAAAGTCTTTTCAACTGCGTCACCAAAATCTTTAAGTGCAAGCATACCGTTTTTAGAGCAAGAAGTAATTGTTGATGCATCAAATACCTTAACGTAGTTGTCGCCAACTTTAGTTTCACGATTTTTGTGGTTCATATATCTATTTAAAGACCACGTTTCAGGAACGAAGCTGTTAACGATTTCTTCAATAGATTTAAGTTTTTCTTCTTTTGAAAGCGAAGATTCAGAGATAAGAGTAAGGGAAGGTTTAAGAGTTTTAATAAGTGCTAAAAATCTACCATTAATTTCTATATTTTTTCCTTCGTACAAAGCGTAGTATGCGTAAAAATATTTAGCTTCGCCGTTTTCGGGATCTTCTTCTCTTACTTTGTTGTAAAAGAGTTTTGCATCTTCAGTATTGCCTTCTGCTTTTGCTTGTCTAGCAAGTCTTAAATTTTTGCTTTCTTCCATAATTTTCTCCTAAAATGTTAAATTTTAAATAAAACAACGTTAGTTGCTAATATTATTATAGTAACAATATTTGTTACTGTCAAGTCTTTTGTAACAAATTTTGATACTATTTTATTATGGAATTTAAAGTAAGATTAAAAGAATTGAGAATAGAAAAGGGTGTATCACAAATAGAAATTGCAAAAATGTTAAACATGAGTAAGATGGCTATTTCTCATTGGGAAAAAGGAAATAGCGAACCTTGCATTGAACAACTGAAAGTGTTAGCAAAGTATTTTGACGTATCGATTGATTATCTAATAGGTTTTGTAGATTGAAAAAAAGACCGTTTCCTTACGAAACGGTCTTTTAAATTTTATTAAAGTATTAAAAGTGATATTCCTATAAGTACGAACAAGAACCCAAAGTTGAATGCGGAGAATAACCCTATATATTTAAAGGTTTTTCCTGGGTTGTGCTTGACGTATTCTTTAAACGTTATTAAACTTGCAAGCGACGATATAAGCGTTCCGCAACCGCCAATATTAACGCCAACGAGAAGTGCCTGCCAATTCGTTGTGAACTTTGATAAAAGTATTGCAGACGGCACGTTGCTTATCGCTTGGCATGAAAGTGCTGATACGATAAGTGGGTTCTTGTTAAGTAGGCTAGATAAAAACCTTTCAATAACGCCTATCCTTGCCATATTGCCTGCGAATATGAAAAAGCAAACGAACGTGAGTAGTAGCGCGTAATCAACCTGCTTTAAAGCCTTTCTATCAAGGAATAATAACGCAAGCGGAATTACGATTAACCCTACCACGTAAGGCACTATTCTAAACACGATAACGATTGATAGGGCGAATAATATAGCGTATATTAAAACTCTCTTTTTTGGAAGAGTAACCGTATCTTCGCTTAATATAAGCGGTTTCTTTTTAATAAATAAACAGCAAATTGTAATAAGCGAAACGGACGCTATAAACGGAATAAGCATCGTTAGCATAAAGTCGCCCGTCGGGATATTGAAATAAGAATATAAATACAAGTTTTGTGGGTTTCCAAATGGAGTTAGCATTCCGCCAAGGTTAGCGGCGATATTTTGCATAATGAACGTAAACGCCATTAATCTTTTTTGCCCCGTTGAGTTTAAAACGATAAAGCCAAGCGGTAAAAAAGTAAGGAGTGCCATATCGTTTGCAATTAGCATTGAGCCGATAAACGTAATATAAACGAGCGCCAAAACGGTTGAGCGAGTGGTTTTAAAAAGTTTAACGATTTTCGTTGCCAAAACGGTAAAGAACTTAACGTTTTTAAGTGCGCAAACAACCGCTAAAGTGCAAAATAAACAAGTGAGCGTTTTAAAATCAAAATAACCTATATACTTTACGTCAGGCGGAATAATCACGCTCGTTGCAACCGCCAAGCAAAACGCTATAACTAAAACGACGTTTCTCTTTATAAACGCGCCTATCGTTTCTAAAATATTATGTAGCCCGTGATGGGGGTGCTTGTGTGCGTGAGAAACTTGCATTTTACCTTTAGTTTTCCTTAAAGTTATTCTAACCTTAATCATTATATAAATTAAATAAGAAAAATGCAACTAAAATTAAAATACGTCGTTAATTTTCTTGACTTTAGCAATTTAGCGTGCTAAACTGAAATAAAATAAATCAATAGGTGGTTTATATATGGATAATTTTGATAAACTCAATTTTGAAAATTTATACGAAGCGGTTTTAAAACTTAAAACTAAAGATGATTGCCGTAAGTTTTTTGAAGATATTTGCACGATAAAGGAAGTGCAAGATTTATCTCAAAGGTTGGAAGTTGCTTCGCTTTTATCGGCTGGTAAAAATTATCAAGAAGTGTGCAAGCAAACTGGCGCAAGCACGGCAACTATTAGCCGTGTTTCAAGGTGCATTAATTACGGCGCTGGCGGTTACGCAATAGTACTTGATAAGTAAGGAGAGAGTTATGGATAATATTTTAAGCGTTTTAACGCCTGAAGAATACGTTTATTTAAAACTTCGCGCCCTTTATAGTGGTTACGGCTATAAAAAATACCGTATGAGCAAGTTTGAAGAATATGATTTATACGCAAAAAACAAAGACTTCTTAGTAAGTGAAAGCGTTATAACTTTTACCGATATGGGCGGTAAACTCTTAGCGCTCAAGCCTGACGTTACCTTATCAATCGTGAAAAATAGTAAAGACGTTGACGGGGTTATGAAAGTTTACTATAACGAGAACGTTTACCGTGTTTCTAAAGGTACGAAAACTTTTAAAGAAATTATGCAAACGGGGCTTGAATGTATAGGCGCTGTCGATTTAAAAACGGTTGAAGAAGTTTTGGTTTTAGCGTCGAAAAGTTTAAGCGAAATAAGTAAAGATTATATGCTTTGCGTATCTAATCTTGATATAATCAAAGAAGTTTTGAGTTTTTCGGGTTTAAGCGTAGATAAGCAAAACGAAACGATTAAGTATTTAGGCGAGAAAAACTTACCGTCAATTAAAATTCTTTTAGAAAAAGAAGGAATCACTGGCGATAAAAAGGAACTCGTTGAAAAACTCGTAACCGTTTACGGTGTTCCCGAAAAGGTGTTAAGCGCGTTAGACGGGTTTGCCGTTAGTGAAAAGGCGAAAATCGCGATTGAAGAATTAAAGCAAGTGGTTAGCGGTTTAGTTAAAGAAAACGATAGTGTAATCATTGATTTTTCCGTCGTAAACGATATGAACTACTATAACGGAATAGCGTTTAAAGGTTATATCGAAGGCGTGCCTACGGGCGTAATTTCGGGCGGAGAGTACGATAAATTGATGAAGAAGATGGGTAAACCATATAAAGCCGTTGGCTTT
This sequence comes from Christensenellaceae bacterium, assembly GCA_045637965.1. Taxonomy (GTDB): domain Bacteria; phylum Bacillota; class Clostridia; order Christensenellales; family Borkfalkiaceae; genus HGM11412. Next base: position 312,442 of record JAZUAK010000007.1, read on the forward strand.
GCCGTGTATCTTGACGAAATTAGTAGAGTTAAGGGGGAAGAATAATGGATAAGTTTTTAAATATTGCTCTTCCAAAGGGTAGGCTCGGCGAAAAGGTTTACGATTTATTTGAAAAGGCAGGCTATCCTTGCCCGTCTATTAAAGAAAACAATCGCAAGTTAATTTTTGAAAACGCTGAACTTAAAATTAGATTTTTCTGGGTAAAGCCGAGTGACGTTGCAATTTACGTTGAGCGTGGCGCAGCGGATATCGGCGTTGCTGGTAAAGATATTTTAATGGAATATAAGCCTGAAGTTTACGAACTTGCAGATCTCAATATGGGCAAGTGTTCTATGTGCGTTGCAGGTAAAAAAGGATTCGTTGATAATAGAAACAAGACCTTAAGAGTTGCAACGAAGTTTGTAAATATCGCAAAAGAGTACTATTCCGCTCAAGGTAGAGATATTGATATTATTGCGCTTAACGGTTCTATTGAACTTGCGCCGATACTCAATCTTTCCGACGTTATCGTCGATATCGTTGAAACGGGAACGACTTTAAAGGAAAACGATTTAGAAGTAGTAGAAAGGTTTTTAGCAATTAGCGCAAGGCTTATTGCAAACAAATCAAGTTTTAAATTTAAAACGGAAATTATAGAAAATATTAGCGCAAAATTAACTGAACTTGCGGAGAATTTATGATTAAAATATTAAACGAAAAACTGAACACGAGAGAAGAGATTTTTTCCGTTAAAGAAACGAAAGTTGACGTATCTTCAATTGTTTCAGAAATAATAGAAAACGTTAGAAAACTTGGCGATAAGGCGATTTTAGAATATAATAAGAAGTTTGACAAGGCTGATATTACAACGCTAAAAGTAACGGAAGAAGAAATAAACGAAGCCTTTTCAAAAACGGATAGCGAGTTTATTGAAATATTAAAACTTGCAAAGAAAAACGTTGAACGCTATCACTTGCAACAAGTAAGGAGCGGGTTTTATTTAGACGATGAGTGCGGTGCTATCGTAGGGCAAAAGATAATCCCAATTGAAAGAGCGGGCATATACGTTCCGGGTGGTACGGCGTGCTATCCGTCAACCGTTATAATGGATTCAGTTCCCGCAATCGTTGCAGGATGCGAAAGAGTGGTTATGGTATCTCCGCCGAATAGCGAAGGTAAAATTAACCCCGTTATTTTAGTTGCCGCAAAGATAGCAGGCGTAAGCGAAATTTATAAAGTGGGTGGCGCTCAAGCAGTTGCCGCGCTTGCTTACGGAACGGAAAGTATACCTAAGGTTGATAAAATCGTGGGACCTGGTAACGCTTTCGTTGCCGAAGCAAAGAAACAAGTGTTTGGTCAAGTTTCAATAGATATGATTGCAGGGCCAAGCGAAATACTCGTCGTTGCGGATAATAAAAACAGGCCTTGTGATATCGCTGCCGACCTTTTATCTCAAGCAGAGCACGATAAAATGGCAAGCGCGGTTTTAGTTACTGACGATGAAGAGTTTGCAAAAAAAGTATCAATCGAGATAGAAAAGCAAATACCTATGCTTGAAAGAGCGGAAATTGCAAGAGTTTCTATTGATGAAAATGGCAAAATTATCGTTGCCGATAACCTTGATAGCGCTATTGATATTGCAAACGCTATCGCGCCGGAACACTTAGAATTATGCGTTGACGATCCGTTTAGTTATCTTGAAAAGGTAAAGCACGCAGGTTCGGTATTTTTAGGTAGATATTGCCCCGAAGCAGTTGGCGATTATTTAGCAGGCGCAAACCACACCTTACCAACGAGTGGAACGGCAAGATTTTCAAGCGCGCTTTCAGTTGACGATTTTATAAAGAAAACGCAGTACGTTTATTACGATAAAAACGCACTCTCAAAAGTTGCTGATAAGATTGACTACTTTGCTAAAATGGAAGGCTTAACCGCTCACGCAAAAAGCGCGACGATTAGATTTAAGGAAGAAAATGAGTAATTTTGTAAATGAAAAAATCGGTAAACTTGCCCCTTACGTTCCAGGCGAGCAACCGAAAGATAAAAAATATATCAAACTCAATACTAACGAATCGCCATTTCCTCCGTCAAAAAAGGCGGTTAAAATGGCGAGTAAAGAACTCGTTAACTCAAGGCTTTATCCAGACCCCGATTCTACTAACTTGATAAACGCTATTGCAGGTGAAGTTGGAGTTAGCAGTAAAAACGTTATAGTAACTAACGGGTCAGACGAAGTTTTGAACTTTGCTTTTATCGCTTACGCAAGCGAAAATTGCCCCGCAATTTTTCCCGATATTAGTTACGGTTTTTACAAAGTGTTTGCAGGTGTTAACGGTGTTCCGTTTGAAGAAATCGCCTTAAAGGACGACTTTTCGATAGACGCAAACGACTACCTTGGTAAAAACGGCGTTATCTTTATCGCTAATCCAAACGCGCCTACGGGGCTTACGATATCGATTTCAGATATTGAAAAATTGCTTAATGATAACAAAAACCGCGTTGTCGTTATAGACGAAGCGTACGTTGATTTTGGTGGCGAAAGCGCAATACCGCTTATTAAAAAGTACGATAATTTGCTCGTTACTCAAACCTTTTCAAAATCTCGTTCGATGGCGGGCGCAAGGCTTGGTTTCGGCGTTGCGAGTGAGAAGATTATCGGCGATTTAAAAACCGTTCAATACTCAACTAATCCTTATAACGTTAATAGGGCAACGGCGGCTATGGGCATAGGCGCGATACTTGATAAAACCTATTTTGAGAAAAACGTTGCAACTATTATTGAAAATAGGGAAAAAGTTATAAACGAATTAACGCAACTCGGCTTTAGTTGTCTTCCGTCAAAAACCAATTTCGTATTTTGCAAAAGCGATAAAATCGGTGGGGAAGAGTTATACTTAAAACTCAAAGAAAAGGGTGTGTTAATAAGGCACTTTAAAAAGGAAAGAATTTCAGATTTTATTCGCGTTACGATAGGTAGCCGTGCTGAAATGACGGCGTTTATAAACGCGGTGAAAGAAATTTTAGGAGAAGTCGTATGAGAACTTGTGAAATAGTTAGAAAAACTAAAGAAACGGATATAAAACTTAGCCTTAACCTTGACGGAACGGGTGTTTCAGAAATAAACTCCGGCTGTGGCTTTTTCGACCACATGCTTACCTTGTTTGCTAAACACGGTAGGTTTGATTTAAACGTAATTTGCGTAGGCGACGTGGAAGTAGACTATCATCACACCGTTGAAGATATCGGCATTGCGCTCGGTCAAGCGTTCAAGAAAGCGCTTGGCGATAAAGCAGGCATCACCCGTTACGGAGATACCACTTTACCTATGGACGAAGCGCTCATTTTATCCGCCGTTGACCTTTCGGGCAGAAGTTTTTTAGCGTATAACTTAAACCCAAGAGCAAAGCGCGTTGGTAATTTTGACGTTGAACTCGTTGAAGAATTTCTTATCGCTTTCACGGTAAACGCAGGGCTTAACCTTCACGTTACTCAACTTGCGGGCAAAAACGTTCATCATATTTTAGAAGGTGCGTTCAAGTCTATTGCAAGAAGTTTGAGAAAAGCCGTTAAAATTGACGAAGATATGCGCGGAGAAATTCCGTCAACAAAAGGGGTTTTATAATGGTAGTTATAATCGACTACGGCGTGGGAAATCTCTATTCGCTCAAAAGTTCTTTCAAGGCAATCGGCGTTGAAGTGATAACTTCAGGAGATAAAGAAATAATTGAAAAAGCGGATAAAATTATACTTCCCGGCGTTGGCGCGTTTGAAGACGCGGCTAAAAAATTATTCGATAGTGGCTTAGCGGAAGTAGTTGTAAACCAAGCAAAAAAAGGTGTTCCACTTCTTGGAATTTGCCTTGGAATGCAACTTTTATTCGATAAGAGTTTAGAGTACGGCGAACATAAGGGGCTTGGGCTTATAAGTGGAGAAATCCGCCCTATAAGTGAAGTTATCCCTAAAAACTTGAAAATTCCACACATTGGTTGGAACGCTCTTTCGCTTAAAGGGAATAGCGAAATATTCAAGTATTTAACGGATGGTGATTGCGTTTATTTCGTTCACTCTTTCTATGGCGCAAAGTGCGACGAATCGGTTATTGCAACGACCGAGTACGGCGCCATGCTTACCGCAGCCGTTCAAAAAGATAACGTTTACGGTTGCCAATTCCACCCCGAAAAAAGCGGAAGCGTTGGACTTAGTATATTAAAGGCGTTTTGTGAGTTATGAAAATTTTTCCTGCTATTGATTTATACGGCGGTAAAGCCGTTAGACTTTATAAAGGCGATTACGCTCAAATGACTATTTACAGCGATAATCCCCTTTCAGTTGCGCTTGATTTTGAAAAAGCGGGCGCAAAGTTTATGCATCTCGTTGACCTTGAAGGAGCAAAGACGGGTGGCACGCCTAACGTTGAAACGATTAAATCTATCGTTAACTCAACTAACTTGTTCGTTGAAGTTGGCGGTGGTATTAGAAGTTTAGAAGTTATTAAAACTTATATCGACGCAGGCGTTAGTAGAGTTATTTTGGGAACTGCCGCGGTAACGAACGAAGAGTTTTTGAAAACCGCAGTTGAAACTTACGGGGACAAGATTGCCGTTGGCGTTGATATTAAAGACGGGTTCGTTGCTATTAAGGGTTGGACGGAAAAATCTTCTATAGATGCGTTTGATTTTTGCGAAAGTCTTGAAAAGTTGGGCGTAAAAACGATTATTTGCACGGATATTTCTAAAGACGGGGCTATGCAAGGCGCAAACCACAACCTTTATAAAGAATTATCGCAAAAGTTCAAAATTGATTTTATAGCGTCGGGCGGAGTTTCTTCGATTGACGATATTAAAAAATTAAAAAGCCTTAATTTGTACGGCGCTATCGTTGGAAAGGCATACTATACTAAGGCTATTGATTTAAAAGAAGCAATAGGAGTTGCAAATGATAACTAAAAGAATAATTCCTTGTTTAGACGTAAAGGACGGCAGAGTCGTAAAAGGCGTTAACTTTCAAGGTTTATCCGACGTTTCTTCGCCGGTAACTCTTGGCAAATATTATTCCGATAACGGCGCTGACGAACTTGTTTTTTACGATATAACCGCAAGTAGTGACGGGCGGGCACTCTTTACCGATATTTTAAAAGAAGTAGCGTCAACTATATTTATTCCTTTAACCGTTGGCGGTGGAATAAATTCGCTTGACGATTTTGATAGGGTTTTAAAATGTGGCGCGGATAAAGTAAGCGTTAATTCGGGTGCAATAAAAAACCCCGACCTTATTGGCGAAGCGGCAAAGCGTTACGGCGACCAATGCGTAGTTTTATCCGTTGACGCGAAAAGAGTTGACGGGCAGTTTAGGGTTTTTGCTAAAGGTGGAAGGGTTGATACGGGGCTTGACGCTATTGAATGGATAAAGCGTGGCGTTGATAACGGCGCAGGCGAAATCGTTTTAAACTCGATTGATACTGACGGCGTTAAAAACGGTTTCGACCTTGAAATGCTTAAAGCGGTAACCGACGTTGTTTCCGTTCCCGTAATAGCGTCTGGCGGTGCAGGTAAAATAGAAGATTTTATAACGCTATTTAAAACTCTTCCTAAAGTTGACGCGGGGCTCGCGGCATCAATATTCCACTTTGGCGAAGTAAAAATTAGCGATTTGAAAAACGAATTATATAAAAACGATATTCCAACGCGAATTATTAAGGAGTAATTATGTTAGATATTAAAAGTTTAAAGTTTGACGATAAAGGTTTAATTCCCGTAATCGTCGTTGATAGCATTTCTAAAAAGGTTTTGACCCTTGCGTATATGAACGAAGAAAGTTTAAAAATCACGATGGATAAAAAACTTGCTTGTTTTTATTCCCGTTCTCGCCAAGAACTTTGGCTTAAAGGGGAAACGAGCGGTAATTATCAACACGTAGTTTCAATTACCGCCGATTGTGATAACGATGCTCTCGTTATGGTCGTTGAAAAGGACGGGCCTGCCTGCCATACAGGTTCAGATAGTTGTTTTTATAATACCGTTTTTGAAAGTGACGAACTTAGTGAGTTCTCTCTTTCATCGCTCGTTGAACTCATAAAAGGCAGAAAAATCAATAAAACCGAAGGCTCTTATACCACTTACCTTTTTGAAAAGGGGCTTGATAAAATTCTTAAAAAAGTTGGTGAAGAATGCACTGAAGTTATAATTGCGGCAAAGGCAAACGACAAAAAGGAAACCATTTACGAACTTGCAGATCTATGCTATCACGCTCTCGTTTTAATGATTGAACAAGGAATTTCACTTGAAGATATTCACAAGGAACTTGCGTCTCGCCACGTTATTGATAAAAAGGTTAAACAGGAGAAAATGACCAAATGATACTTCGTGATTTTCACGTTCACACCACTTGTTGCGACGGTAGGTGCACGCCTGAAGAAGTCGTTTTATCCGCCATTGAAAAGGGCGTAAAAATGCTTGGAATCGTTTCGCATTGTTACACGCCTTTCCACGTTTACGGTGGTCTTTCGCCTAATAGCACGGATGAGTTTTTTGATAAAATAACCGCCTTAAAGGCTCGTTTTAAGGACAAAATAGAACTTTTAGTGGGAATTGAAGAAGATACTTACGCTAATAGCGATACTCAAAAATTCGATTATATAATAGCGTCTTCTCACTATTTTTATAGTGGCGATAAATACTATCCGATAGATTACAAATACGAGCATATAAAATCTGCAATAGGCGAAGTTTTTAACGGCGACGGGCTCTTGGCGTGTGAAAAATATTTCGAGCAAGTGGTAGCGGTTGTTAAAAGAACGAACGCTCAAATCGTTGGGCATTTTGATATAGTAACTAAAAATAATAAAGACGGCTCGCTATTTGATGAAAATTCACCGAGATATAAATCTGCTTGGAAAAAAGCGGTTGACGAGATTTTAGCGTTTAACAAAGATATCTATTTTGAAGTAAACACTGGCGGTATTTCAAGGGGCTATAAAACTTATCCCTATCCGTCTAAAGAAATCGTTGACTATATTAAATCAAAGGGCGGAAAGTTCCTTTTAACGAGTGACGCTCACCATAAAGATAATTTATGTTTTGAGTTTGAAAAGTGGGCAAAGGAATATAATTTATGAGAACAGACGGTCTTCACTTAGAAGGCGTTGACGTTAAGTCGTTTTTGCTAATCGGCCAATCTAATATGGCGGGGCGTGGCGACGTTAGGGACGTTGAGCCTATTAAAAACGAAAATATTGTAGTCTTGCGTATGGGAAGGTGGCAAAAATTTAGAACTCCCGTCAATATGGATAGGGGAGTGTTCCCCGACCGTGCAACCGTTGGCGTTTCCCTTTCAGAATCGTTTGCAAATGACGTTCAAGGTGCGCTTGGTGGATACGTAGGGCTTATCCCGTGCGCGGATGGTGGAACTAAACTTAAGGAATGGATGCCAGGCGAAATACTTTACGAGAACGCCGTGTTCAACGCAAAAATGGCAATGAAAAACTCTACGCTTTCAGGAATACTGTGGCACCAAGGCGAGAGTGATTGTACTAGCGACGAAGACGTTTCTTTATACAAAGAAAGGTTTTTAAAAATGATAACTTCTCTAAAATGCGAATTAGGGGTTGACGTTCCCGTTATTCTTGGCGAACTTTCGCCTAAGATTGATAAAAACGTTTTAGAGTGGGACGTTAAAGATAGACCGAGTAAATTAAATAAAGTCTTTTACGAGATTGAAAGTGAACTTGAAAAATCAAAAGTCGTAAAGGCGGTAGACCTTACGTTAAAAGATGATTTTCTTCACTTCGACTCAAAGGCTTTAAGGCTGTTGGGTAGCCGCTACGCTAAAGCGTATTTAGAACTTATAAAATAAAAAAACCGACCAGCAGGTCGGTTTTTTGTTTGTTACATTATAAATCTTTGGGTTCCATTCCGTTAAACCAGCAAGAAATGGGTTTTGCGGCAAGCGCTTCAGAGATATAGCAAGTGCCTTTACCAAGCCTTGTGATAGAAGACGGGCATTCTTTCGAGATAGGTCCGTGAAGTTCTATTCTCGAAATCATTTTTTGCCAAGACGAACCGTCTGGGTTCATGCAATCGTGAACGACCACTCTTTCTCTTGCCTTAACAACGTCGCTCGGTCCAATGGTTGCTGCTCTCGGCGGAACTGCCCAGCAGTCGCCCGCTTTACCAACTTGAGAAAAGAGTGAGTTTTCGCAAGTAGACATGGGGTTTTGAGTAACTAAGCCGGACTTTAAAGTGATAAATTCTTCTAAAGAATCTGCTTTAAATTCTTCGGTGTCGGGGTCAATAAACGCGATATGGCCGGGCCAACCGGTAGCCGAATAAATAACGTCAGCACCGCCGTCGCCACAGTCTTCAATCATTTTAGAGTAAACACCGCGTTCTTTGTTTTCGTTATTGAAAGTATGCCATTGAGAAATATCAGGGCGTAAGTCTTCACGGATACGGCCGTAGAAGTTGTTCATAAACGAATAGCCAAGACCAGGCGCGTAAGTGTTAGGGCAAACGTTACCGTCTTCGTCGGCAAACTCGTCCATTGCGAACGCGTGAACGTTACGGCAGTTAATATTGAACTTGTTAATCATTTCAACGAGCGAAATGTATCTAATAGCCCAGGGGTTAGGCATAATCATCGTGAGTTTTTTATCTTGAATATCACTTTGCATAATGCGGTAGAACATATCTAAAACCGCGCAAAATCCAGGGTTAACTACGATTTTTACTTGATAGCCGTTTTCGTTAGTGTACTCAAGTTCATCTCTCGTTAAGTTTCTTAAACGCTCTAAATCTTCTAAACTTAAGTGTTTGCTTGGAAGCCAAGCAGCAGGTTTGAATTTAAATCCATCGTAAATTCCCATTTTAAATCTCCTAATTTATATTTATTGTGCTTTTGCTACTGCGATTATTATTGCAGTTACTGCAACTACGAAAAATACGCCGAGAACACAGCCAACGATTAAACCTATTTTCTTTTTCATTTTGTCAGTGGTTTCTTTATCTATCATAATAATCTCCTTAAAATTTAATATTATATAATTTACATGCGTTACCGCACATTATTTGTTCAATATCTTTTTTACTAAGCGTTAAATCGGTTGCGGAACGCTTAAACGCTCTTAATATTTCGTAAGTAAAGTTAGTTATATTTTTATCGTCAGTTTCGCGCATGTGCGAATCGTTACTAACGTCGCCGTAAAGACCGCGCGGAATGATATTTATATAATTTCCGTTTTCAACCACGCGCTTCATCTTCATTTTAGCAATAGGAAGGTCGGTTCCAAATAAAACCCTATCTACGCCAACCGTTTCAATGCACTTAGTTATAACGTTTGAATTGGTGTTTGCCGAAAAATCGAATATCATATTTTCGGTATTTTTAAGTAGGTCAAAAGCGTTGCCAACGTCTTCATCGGCGTAAGCCCTACCAACGTGCGCTACGATAAGTTTAACGTTAGGATACTTTTGTTCTATCTCTAAAAGTTGCTTTAAATTGTTTTCGTCTTTTAACCTTTTTGATTTTGAAAGGTGCAAAACGACTTTCCAGCCGTGCTTATCCGCTAAGCGTAAATGATTTTCAGGTAAGAAATCGTAAACGTCCGCTTCCGCAGGAACAACCCCTTGCTTGCATCCGCCAAGATATGGCTTGAGCCCTGAAAAACCGCCCGATAAGACGTTTTCTTCCAAGAATTCATCACCCATATCGTATCTCGTCCAGTAAAGCGCGGGGAAGTTGTATTTTTCTATAACGCTCTTTACGTATTCGTTATGCTCAATCGCTCTAACTACTGAGTTGCCAAATATTACGGGGATAACTTTCTTGCCTTCAAAAAAATCTTCGTACGTTTGAAGTAAGTCTTCAATCGGGCATTCGCCAGCAACTCGGTTAGTCCACTTTTTAGGAAACTTTGATCTATCGTACTCGTCGTCTTGAACGCGCCAAATATGAGCGTGTGAGTCCACGATTTTATCGGGTAAGAAATCTTTTAACTCTTCATTATAAACTTTTAAATCGTAATCATCTTTAACGTAGCCGTACATACTAACATTTTAATATATATTAAAATATTAAAAAATATCATTTTGCTATCATAATTTATTAAAAAGCAACTTTTAATTATTGACTTTTGTTTTAAAACGATAGTATAATAAAACCATGATGGTTAAAGTGGAGCGTTCAATTCACTACGCGCTAACTGAATATAAAGGTAAAACCGTTTCCTTTGACGATATTTCGCCAATGTTTATCGGCTATCAATTCAACCCGACGGGTGGAATGAGTGAAAGGCATCTAAGGTTTTTCTACGTGGTTCACGTTATAGCCGACGGAGAAGGGGACGTTTTAGTTGGAAACGATAGGTATACCCTTACTAAAGGGGACGTTTTTATCGTAAAACCGCACGTTCCTATCGTTTACGATTATAAAGATAACAACGGGTTAAGGTACGCATGGATTGGCTTTTTTGGATCTTACGCTAAAAAACTTGATAATGCGCCAAGCGTGTGCCGTTTAGGCGGTGATTATTACGAGCGTATTAAAAACTTGGTTGACGAAAATGAAAACGTTTACGCTCAGCCCGTAAATGAAATTTTGCTTGATATTATTGACGATATCGTGGGCACGGATGAAAACGACTTGCTTACTAAGGTTAAAGATTACTTAAACGAAAATTATCAAAACGATATTAAGATTGAAAAGATAGCAAAGCAGTTTTCTTATAATAGAACTTATCTTGGAAGAGCGTTTAAAAATCGTTACGGAGTAAGCCCTAAGGAATACCTTATGAATAAAAGGTTATCAGAATCTTTAACCCTTATCGTTAACGGCGAAAGTATATCTTCCGCTTGCTACAAATCGGGGTTTTCAAACCCGTATAATTTTTCACGGTATTTTAAGGAAAAGTACGGCGTAAGCCCAAGTAGTTATCAAAACAAAAAGCGCAAAATAAAAGGCGAGTAATAACTCGCCTTTTTGATTGCAGTTTAATTAAGTTATTATTTTTCGTTCATGATTGCTATATTTTTTACAAAGTTTCTGTATATTGCATCTGCAATCTGCATTTTTCCTTCTTTAGTTGGGTGGAAAGCGTTAGTATCAAGCCTTTCCATCGTTGAACTTCTCGAGTTTACAGGTTTTTGCGTGCACGGGTATGAATATTCCGTATCAAATTGACCAGCCAAGTGAACGAAATCAACGAAATCTTTATAACCGTCTTCGTTAGCCAAACTTTCATAAGCCATATTAAGTTCCATAATATAGTGAGTTATATCGTAATTATCGGTAAACGGAAGTTCTGCGCCGTAGTTGTTTCCCGTGCCACCGAATATTGATGGAATTGGCGGTGCAACGAGTGTAATTTTTGCGTTAGGAAAGCCTTTTTTCATTAAGTCTACTAAAAGCCTTGCTTCTTCTTTAACTATTTTGCAATATTCGTGCTTAGTGTTATTGAGCGCTATTTGGCGCATAAGCCCGTTAGCGCCGAGTAAAATATAAACGAAATCAACGTCGTCAACGCCGAGTTTTTGTGCGTAAGATTTAAGGTTTACTGACTTTGTTTGCGCATCGTAGAAAGGATTAGGTCTTTCTGGGCTAGAAGAAAAAATTTCGATAGGGCTTGTGTTAACGGCGTTTTTATAGTGGGTAAGAAAACCTTTTTCAGGTTTAGGACCGTCGTGGTCTTTATATCTATTAAGTTTAAGATAGTCAACTTGCAAGGTTTCAATTTGCCAAATATAACCGTTATCGTCTTTCCAAAGCGAATGTTGATCTTCAACCGATTTAGAGTTAGGCGCTTCCACCCAAACGGCTCCCGGCTTAGAACTTGTGTAACTTACCCATTGCCATCCGCCGTAGCCTTCAAAGCAAACGTCCTCTTTTTTGCAAGAACCAATAAAATTAACGTTTTCAAAGCCAAGCCCCTTGGGTTCGCCGTCAGTTTTAGCAATTCTTCTATAAAGTTCGTTTACCCAAGTTCCGCATTGAGTAAGCGAGTCGCCAACGCATAAAACGTTAAGTTTTTTAGACGGGGCTTTCGCTTCAACAACGTTTAAAACGGTCGTTGCAGTGCCAAGTAAAACTCTTTCCGCATTATAAACTGAAACGGTTAGTTTATGTTCGCCTGGTTTTTGTGGCGTATATTCAAAATACCTTGGGAAATTCTTACCAACTTCGCATATTGCTACTATCGAATAGCAGTATGGGTTAGGCGCTTCTATTATACCACGGTAAAAAAGTTGAAACGTATCGCCAACCACAAGGTCGTAACGTTTTGATAGGCAAACTCTAATTTTATTTTCCATAATTTACTCCGTTAAAAAATTTTAGTTTCGGTAACTATTATATCAAGTGGAATATCCCACTCGTTAGCGCGTATCTCGTCAAGCACTTGAAAATCGTAGCAAAGCCCAATTTTTAAGCAAGGGTGGGTTGCTAAAAACTTATCGTAATACCCCTTGCCGTAGCCTAAGCGATTTTTATTTTTATCGCAAGCAAGCATAGGAATAAAGCATAGGTCGATTTCGTTTAAAACTTCATAATAGATAGGTTCTGTCGTTCCAAATTTTGATAGGGTGTTACTTTCGCTTTTAGGCTTACCTGCAATCATATTATCGCCTTTAATTATGGGATAAGATAGAACTTTATTTTCACTCAAAAAATACTCTATAAGGCGTTTAGTGTCTACTTCATTTTTGAAACTACGGTAGATAAAAACGTTCTTATAGTCGCCAAAGTTTAGTGATAAAACGTTGCTCGTTATGCTATCGCTAAGCGATAAAACTTCGCTTTTAGAAAGGGCGTTTCTTAAAGTTTTTATTCGATTTCTAATCTCACTATTTTCCATAAAGTTATTTTAACATATTTTTGTTATGGTGACAAGCATTTGGCAAAATCTCCTTATATAATCGACTTATAAAACACGAGGGGGTTTATATGGATTATAATAGATTAGATATTGATTGTTGCGACTTGGATTGCGAAACTTGTGATGAAGATTGTATCGTTCATTGGTAATATAAAAATAGTATTTACAAACGATTTTCCGTGTGCTACAATAAAAGAAAAATCATAGGAGTAAAGTTATGAGTTTTTTAAAAGGTAAAACTGCAATTATTACTGGTGCGGGCTATTCCGTTTTATCTGACGGAAGATGCGGTTCAATTGGTTACGGCACTGCAACGGCTTACGCTAAGGAAGGCGCAAATTTAGTTATTACGGGAAGAAACGTAGCAAAACTTGAAAAAGCAAAAGAAGAACTCGAAAAATTATACGGCATTAAAGTTCTCGTTTGCCAAGCAGACGTTGATGCTGGTTCTGATAACGAAGCAATCGTAAAATCAGTTGTTGAAAAAACGATAAAAGAGTTTGGTAGAATTGACGTTCTTATTAATATTGCTCAAGCATCCGCTTCGGGCGTGCCTATTCAAGATCATACTACCGAGCAATTTAATTTGGCGATGTATTCAGGCTTGTATGCAACTTTCTATTATATGAAAGCGTGCTATCCGTATCTTAAAGAAACTCAAGGTAGCATTATAAACTTTGCCTCTGGCGCAGGCTTATTTGGTAATTACGGTCAATGCTCGTACGCTGCTGCGAAAGAAGGTATTCGTGGTCTTTCAAGGGTAGCCGCAACCGAATGGGCTAAAGACGGCATTAACACTAACGTTATTTGTCCGCTCGCTTGGACTAGTCAACTTGAAAAGTTCCAGCAAGCATACCCAGAAGCTTTCAAAGCGAACGTAAAAATGCCCCCTGCCGGTCACTTCGGCGATTCCGAAACCGAAATAGGTAGAGTATGCGTTCAACTTGCGAACCCTGACTTTAAGTATTTAAACGGCGAAACGCTTACGCTCGAAGGTGGAATGGGTTTACGCCCCTAAAGGCACTATAAACGGCGCACAAGGTCGTTAACTGTCAAGCCGTTGCACTAACAATGACCAACAAGGTCTATTGTTACCGCTCCGTCTTGTCGAGCCTACTTGTGCTTGTTTCTACCGCATTTAGAAAGCTGTGAAACACGGCGTAATGCGAAAAGTACCACTTACGTGGATTACATACCAAGCCTAGTCGGCTTTGATAAAAAAAGAACGGTTTTTTAACCGTTCTTTTTTTGGCTGGCAAGTGGTGATTGCGTTTGAACTTTTTAAAAATTTTACCTAAAATCACTTATTTTTACAGGTATTGCAAAAAAAGTCTGTACTTGTTGCTTCGTCTTTTTTTCTGCCAACGGAAGTGTTGTCAACCGTTCTTAAACGCAATTCTTTTATTGGGTTAGGCGCTACTTCAAAGCGATAGTCTTTACCATAATTTCTAATGTGGGTATCGATAACTATATGAGACGGAACGATTTCTATCGTTGGGTTTATAATCTTTTGGAACTCAAAGAAGTTTGCGTTTGAAGGAAGTTGGTTAACGTTAACGTAATCTTCTAAATCTCCAGTGAATTGAACGGTGCTTTCTAAAATATCCCTTACGTAGTCTACGTTTTCGTGTAGAGAAATAGGGTTAGGGAAGTTTCCGTCAGGTATGACTTCTTGCCATTCTTTATTTTCGTATTCTTTAAGAAGTTCGCTTGCTTTATGTAAATGGCCAATTTCAATATCAAGATTTTCTTCCCAAAGTTGCTTAATATACGGGTCGGTTTCGGTGACGTAGCAAGACCAATATAGATAACATTCGCAGTATTCGTGCCAAAGTAGCATTTCTAACCAACTTGCGTTAGAATCCATTAGCGATTCGTATTGAGTTACGTGTTCTTCTTCAACGAGTGCTATTTCTTGGTACAATTTTCTTGATAATTCGTTATTTGCAAGGTTAGTTATATTCATATAATAATTCATCGTTTGCTGTTCGGCGGCAGTTATTATCATTGTAGATAAAATAGTTTGCTTATCCGCTGTTTTAGAGTTGATATTGCGTTTAACGTTATCTTTACTGAATCGATGATGAGAAATAGTTGGTCTGCCAGGCATAATTTCGGTGTATCTGCCAACTAACTTTTCGGCGAGAATGCCTTGTTCCATATGTAGTAGATTAGCGTAGCGATATAGATGGTCAAAATCTTCAAGAAGGGCAAAATCTAATGCTTTTTTAACGTAACAATCACACTCTCTTTTAGCGAGTTCCGCAGTTAAATCAACTGCTAATTGCTCGTAAGAGATAGTGTGTTCAAGTGCGCTTTCATTTGCGGGTTTTAATAGTGAAATTTTAAGTTGTTGTTGTTTTTCTATCGACCGAGTAACGCTAATTTCCCTTCTTAAATCGTTGTTGGTGGTGTGTCTTGCAAGTTGGTGCGAAAACCAGTTGGCTTCAAATTCCGTTCCGTTCATAAGAATAATTCGGGTTTTAGTATATGGGTCTACTTCATGTTTGTTGTATGCTTTTGGATAAAGTTGCTTCCAATTTTGAAAACTGCTTAAAATTGATAAAGGTTTTTCGATAAATGGATTCATAAAATACTCCTTATTAAAACAAAATTTTGCTATATAATTATTCTATGAAATTTTAAAAGAAAATGTTTACTTGCAAGTTGTGACCCGAATGAGCAAATACTGTAACCGAACAATATAAAAAAGACAAGGCAAAACACCTTGCCCTTGATGAAAAAGATAGGGGAAAATGGCTTGAAGAAAAAGGGTATGAAGCGGAAGGTTTTAAAGATGATGCGCTTGATAAAAAGCAAAAACTTGACAAAATTGATGAAATAAAATACAATCTTAAAGACTCTGCTGGTAATACACTTTCGCCACAACAACAAGAGTATTTCAAACACTCTAAGGTTATAGATAAAGATGGCAATTTGCTTGTTGTATATAAAGGTAGTAAATCAAATATAAATGAGTTGAAAAATGAGTTTATATATACACGCTATCGCGTGATTACATACGCCTACGGCGATTGCATACCGCTTATATTACATACCAAGCCAAAGTCGGCTTGGATAAAAAAAGAACGGTTTTTTAACCGTTCTTTTTTTGGCTGGCAAGTGGTGATTGCGTTTGAACTTTTTACTAACACATATTACTTTGCTACAATCTCATTATAGTCTAGTGTTTTGCTTAGCTCAGTTTCTTCAAGAATTATAGGTAAATTAAATTTTCTTTTATATTGTGCCCATTTTTTATATAAATTATATATTCCCCTATAAAATTCTTTACAAGGAATAATTTCGTAGTCTTGTATTTGTTTATTGTTTACTATTATAAAGAATCTATAACTTAATACGTTGTCGATTTTGTCTATGGGCAATATTTCATTATTAACTAAACTTGCCAAAGATTCCAGCCACTCTAAATAACCGACAATTTCTTTGTAATACTTTTCAACATCAATCTCGTAGTTCGGAGTTTTTCTATAAGTCTCTAATTCGTTTAATATGTCCGCACAATTATACGTATCGTAAAACTGTTTGCTGTATTCTATTAAGAACGTTGCTTGGTTTAAGTCTTTATCACGTTTAAATTGTATAAATAATGCTATTGCACCTATAATTGCTGTAATGGTTGTGATTATGGTAGCAATTCTAGAACCTATAACACCATCAAAAAACAAACTTACTATGAGTGCGATAATTATTAAAAAAATTGACATATAAGTTATAATTTTATTTTTTAATTTCATAATCGTACTCCTTATTTTTTTCATATTATATCAAATTAAATATTATGTGTCAATAAACCCTATCAAATCAAGCACTAATACAAGTATTATAATATGTATTAGAAAAAGCATTACATCAAAAAACCGCAGTAGCAAAATCCACTGCGGTTTTTTGGCGGAGAGAACAGGTAATTCCCCTTGACAAGGGGAGTGTCAACGAAGTTGACGAGAGGTAAGCGCCCTGCTAAGGGTAGCCCGTAAGGGCAAATTCCCCCTCGTAGCCACGAAAAAAGCACCCTTCACAAAAACTATGATAAAGTATTATGATGGAAAATAACTATCAAGGCACAGCCTTGGATGTAATCGTTTGTAAGCAAACGAATGTAATTTGCAATTAATTGCAGTATGTAATCAAGTCGACTTATATACAAGCTATCGCGTGATTACATACGCCTATGGCGATTGCATACCGTTATCACGGATTACATACCAAGCCAAAGTCGGCTTGGATAAAAAAAGAACGGTTAATAACCGTTCTTTTTTTGGCGGGCAAGTGGTGATTGCGTTTGAACTTTTTTCAAATAGTTGATTTTTATTTTATATAGTGATATAATGATTGTGCCAAACAAAATCGAATAATTTTACTGCAAGAAAGTCTTTTAATTTTAAAAGGCGCATTTTTGTTATATATTATCAATTGAATTTGATAAAATGCAAATTCCACGGGATAATATATAGCAACTTTCTTGCTTTATACCGATTTTGTTTGGCGACAACCGGAGTTTGCGTTTTTGTGCGACAACTTTGGTTGTCGCACTTTTTTATTTGTTAAATTTTAGGAGGTCTTTTATGAAAAAAATCTTAATGGTTGTTTTGTCTATCATTTGCGTTACTTGTTTCAGCTTATTTTTTATTGGTTGTAATAATGAAAATGACAATGATAATGCAAACAACAACGACCAAATTGTTGAAATTTACAACACATACGTCGTTTATGCTGAAAGTAATGGCGAAACACCTTTATCTTACGAAGAGTGGCTTGCAAGTATTAAGGGGGAAAAAGGCGAAAAAGGCGACACAGGTGCTACTGGGCAAAACGGAAAAGACGGCATAACCCCAACTATAGAGATAATAGAAGGTTATTGGTATATCAATGGCGAAAACACAGGTGTAAAAGCCGAGGGTAAAGACGGAGTTAACGGCACGAACGGTACTAACGGCACAACTCCAACTATAGAGATAATAGAAGGCTACTGGGTAATCAACGGCGAAAACACGGGTGTAAAAGCCGAGGGTAAAGACGGCACTAATGGTACAAATGGAACGAATGGCGTAGGTATAAAATCAGTTGAATTTGATAACCAAGGTAGATTAGTTATAACTTTAACTGACGACACGGTTTTACCTGCAATAGAAATGCCTAAAAAAGAAGAGCATATACATAGTTTTTGCGAATGGATTGACTTTACAGGTGTGGAAAGTGTTCCTTGCCAAGAAAGACTATATTATCATATTTGTGAAGATTTAGGTTGTGGACATATAGAGTGGCGTCAAGGCTGTGAGGGGGACCATAGTTTGACGGAAAATTATATTTCTGATTATGTTGACAACGAAAATCATTATAACGTTTGTTTAACTTGTGGTGTTTATCGTAACGGTGAAAAACACGATTTTAACGAAGATGCAGTTTGTGCAAAATGTGGCTATGAATTACCAGAAACAGAAGGACTAGAATTTTCTACTTTTGTAGAAGAAGGCGTTACTTATGCTAATGTTGTAAGTATAGGTTCCGTTTCTGATGTTAACATAAATATCCCAAGTTTATATAATGGATATGAAGTTAAGGCAATTGGGTCGAACGCTTTTAGTGGAAGTAAAATCAAATTTGCAAAAATACCTGATAGTGTAACAACAATAAAAGATTACGCATTCGCTGGCTGTGTATTGTTAACCGAAGTTTTGTTTTCTGAAACCTTAACAACTATAGGTGAAAATGCGTTTAGTGATTGCGATTCACTTAAAAATGTAAACTATTTAGGCACAATAGATGAATGGGTACAAATTGATTTTTGTACTGGAAAGTCAAACCCTTTGTATTATGCCAGAAAATTTTACATAAATAATGAATTAGTAACCGAAGTTAATATAACTACAGCAACAAAAATTAATAGTTACGCGTTTTATATGTATGATTATCAAATTAAAAGTTTAAAAATAGGAAATAGCGTAACAAGTATAGGTGCTTATGCTTTTTATGGTGTTGTTTCCATAAATGACATTATTTTAGAAATACCAAATAGCGTAACAAGTATAGGTAAATTTGCATTTGGTTACTCGCCGTATAAGGTAATAAAAATACCTAACAGTGTAGTAAATATGGGCGATTATGTATTTTGGAATGCGATAGCAACGATTTATTGCGAGGCTGAAAGTCAACCAATTTCTTGGTCTAAGAATTGGTCGGTAAATGGCATCGGTGTATATTGGGGATATAAAGAAGAAAATTAAAATAGTATTATAAAATGATAAATACAAGAGAAATACAAATTTTTTGCAAAAATATTATACTTAGAGCACCAAATAAGTTTTTATCTGTTAAAAATGTTGATGACGTGCTATATGCTGTGCGTGGAGCATATCTTTCAATGCAACCAAGGACTTTTGAGAAAAAAACTGAACGACCTCAAATTGATAAAAAAAGTAAGGAAATGTTTTTTAAAGAAATTTCAAAGTTAATTTGTGATTGTTTTAAGAATATTCCAAAAGACTTTAACGCGTGGCATGCAAATGCTTGTAATAAGGTTTTGAAAGAACTAAACAAACTTTTAGAGAATTCGGGCTATTATAGTGTGTCATATGGAAAGGTGCAAAAAATAATTAATATTACTTTTAAAAATTTATATTTATATGACGATGCAGATGGTTTTTTATCATTATTTAAGGTTTGTCATTTTGCAATAGATAGTGCAAATTTAAAATGGTATAATTCAATTGCTAAGAAGCCTGTAAAAAAGGCGTGGAGCAATTTAAATGATATAGAATATATAGAGATTCAAAATGAAATTAAGGAATATTTATTGTCTCAAAATAAATATTCAAAAGAACCATTTTTAGCAGAATTTTATATTTGGGCAGATTATCAATTTAAATAACTAAACTAAAAGCGTTAGAAACTTTCTAACGCTTTTAAGCTTAATGGCTTATTTCTTTTGCTCAAAAGTAAATATTATTCCAGCATTACCTTTAATGAAGATATATTTGATTATTGTAATAGAAAAAGCGACTCTATTTGGGTTCAAATAGAGTCGCTCTTGGCGGAGAGAACAGGTAATTCCCCTTGATAAGGGGAGTGTCAACAAAGTTGACGAGAGGATAGCCGTCCGCGGCTAGCGATTGAACCGTAGGTGAAAAGACTGCTTTTCGCTACGAAAAAAGCACCCTTCACAAAAACTATGATAAAGTATTATGACGGAAAATAACTATCAAGGCACAGCCTTGGATGTAATCGTTTGTAAGCAAACGAATGTAATTTGCAATTTATTGCAGTATGTAATCAAGTCGACTTATATACACGCTATCGCGTGATTACATACGCTTAACGGCGATTGCATACCGTTATCACGGATTACATACCAAGCCAAAGTCGGCTTGGATAAAAAAAGAACGGTTAAAAACCGTTCTTTTTTTGGCGGAGAGAACAGGATTTGAACCTGCGAGGCCCGTTAAGGCCTACCCGCTTTCCAAGCGAGCACATTCGACCACTCTGACATCTCTCCGTATAGGTAACTCAATGCGATAAAATCGCTCTATAAGGCGGATATTTTAGCATCTTTTAGCAAACGCGAACTCGTAGTATGGATATACAACTTCGATCGCGTTTTCTCAAATCTACTTAAATCTACACCTTATATAGTGCGAGCAGTTTTAATTGAATTGAGTTTATGTGAATGATTAGTGTTAAAAATATAACCACTATGCGCTCGTTTTCAAAACTTAAAACCGAATTGATCGCATTGAGTTACCTATCTTTAACGCTAACGCTCAATCATTATATATGATAATTTTAAAAAAATCAACAAAATTGTACGGCTTTTGTAAATCTATTTTAAAAAGCCGTTTACTATTTGTTCTTCCGCTTCCTTTTCGGTGAGGCCTAGCGTCATAAGTTTTATAAGTTGCTCGCCCGCAATCTTTCCTATCGCCGCTTCGTGAACGAGTGATGCGTCAACGTCGTTTGCGTTAAGGCCAGGAAGCGCTAAAACTTTCGCCTTATCCATTACTATTGCATCGCATTCAGTTCTACCTGAGCATTCGCAGTTACCGTTAACAACCGAATAGAACTTTTGAATGGAATTATCCTTTGCAACCGCTCTTGAAACGACGTGAACGTTAGAACCCTTGCCGTTTATATCCACGTTAAAGTCCGTTTCAGCGTATTGATTGCCGTGGGTCATAATCTTTTCGTGAATGATAAGGGTAGCGTTTTCTTTAAGCGTTGCTTGAGTTTTTCTAATAGACGAGTCAACTCCCTTGATTTGAGCCGTTTCCATAGTCATTGAACCGCCTTCGTCAATCTCAATAACGGTGGTGGGGTTCATAATTTTTTTGCCGTTGCCGTCGCCATCGCCGTAATGCTTTTCGTAATAAACGACCTTGGCGTTCTTTCCAACGTGGAATGAGTGAATACCGTCGTGCGAACTATCACCATGGTCAACGGTGTGAATACCGCAACCTGCAACTATAATAACGTCCGCTCCTTCTTCGATATAAAAGTCGTTGTAAACAAGGTCTTTAATACCGCTTTTCGTGATAATTACGGGGATATCCACGCGTTCGCGCTTATCACTCTTTTTAATGATAATATCAATGCCCGGTTTATCGGTTTTAGTAACGATATCGATATTTGCCGTAACGTTTCTCGAATGCAAACCGCCGTTTGAACGAATGTTGAAAGCGCCTTCGGGGATAGATTCAAGGTCGGCAACTTCTTTTAAAAGGTTTTTTTGAATAATATCAAGTGCCATCTCAGTTCTCCTTTTCCGTAAGGGCAGAGCAAGCGGAACTTGCTAAAATATCGGGTAAAACGTCCACTTTCTTTCCGTCCGACTTAATTGTTCCGTTAGCAATAACGATAATTCTATCGGCAATATTAAGAATTCTTTCTTGGTGCGAAATTATAAGTAACGAGCCGTTGGTTTTGTTTGCAAGCCTTTCAAAAACCTTGATTAAACTATTAAAACTCCAAAGGTCGATTCCCGCTTCAGGCTCGTCAAATATAGTAAATTTTGCTCCACGCGCCATAGTAGCGGCAATTTCAATGCGTTTAAGTTCTCCACCAGATAAACTTGCGTTTATCTCACGATTAACGTATTCTCTTGCGCAAAGCCCAACTTCTGAAAGGTACGAGCATACTTCCGTTACGGAAAGTTTTTTACCGCTTGCAAGGTTAACTATATCCGAAACGGTTATTCCCTTAAAGCGAACGGGTTGTTGGAAAGCAAACGCCAAGCCTTTGTGCGCGCGTTCTGTAATCGAAAGGTCGGTTATATCTTCGCCGTCCAAATAAATTTTACCGCTCGTGGGTTTGATAATACCCATAATAATTTTTGCAAGCGTACTCTTACCGCCACCGTTTGGGCCGGTAAATGCAATAAATTTTTCGTTAAGCGTTAAACTAACGTTATTAATAATGTCCTTTTTACCGTCTTCATTTTCAACGGTAAAGCATATATTTTTAAGTTCTAACATAGCGTTATTATTTTAACTAATTATTGCCAATTTGTCAATGAATTATTATTGATTTAGGGTGTAAAGTGTGATATAATTATCACAATAACGAGAAAAGGAGAATTTTATGGATTACAAAAAACTTCAAAACGGTAGTGATATTCGTGGCGTTGCGCTTGAAGGCGTTGAAGGTCAAAGCGTTAATCTTACCGAAAAAGTTTGCTTTGATATTGGCCGTGGTTTCGCGGTTTGGCTCAAAAACAAAACGGGTAAATCAAACTTGAGAGTTGCCGTTGGTAGAGATAGTAGATTATCGGGCGGAACGCTTTCAAATTGGATATGCTCAAGCATGGTAAGTTCAGGGCTTAAGGTAACTGATTTTAAGATGGCGTCAACCCCCGCGATGTTTATGTCCACCGTAACCGAAGGTTACGAGTTTGACGGCTCTGTTATGATTACGGCAAGCCACTTGCCTTTTAATAGAAACGGCTTTAAATTCTTCACTGCAAACGGCGGTCTTGAAAAAGCGGATATTAAAGAAATTTTAACTTACGCTGAAAACGGCGACGATACGGGTTTTGAAAAGGGTTCTTATGAAACCGGCGAGTTTATGGACGCGTACTCTAAAATTTTAGCCGATAAAATTCGCGTTGCAGTAGGTGATGAAACGCCACTTAAAGGTTTCAAGATAGTAGTTGACGCTGGTAACGGCGCAGGCGGTTTTTACGTGGACAAGGTGTTAAAGCCTTTAGGCGCTGATACTACTGGCAGTAGATATTTAGAGCCTGACGGAAGTTTTCCCAACCACATTCCTAACCCAGAAGATAAAGACGCGATGAAAAGCATTACCGAAGCCGTTAAGGAATCGGGTGCTGACCTTGGCATAATTTTCGATACGGACGTTGATAGGGCAGGCGCAGTTTTATCCGACGGTTCTGAACTTAACCGCAATAGAATTATAGCAATGCTTGCAAAGATTTTATTAAAGGAATATCCCGGCACAACTATCGTTACCGACTCTATAACTTCAACGGGTCTTAAGAAGTTTATAACCGAAAACGGCGGTGTTCATCATCGCTTTAAACGTGGATATAGAAACGTTATAAACGAGGCTATAAGGCTAAATAACGAAGGAAAAGACAGCCAACTTGCTATTGAAACGTCAGGTCACGGCGCGTTTAAAGAAAACTATTTCTTAGACGACGGCGCGTATATCGTAACCAAACTACTTATCGAACTTGCAAAGGGCAAAAAGCAAGGTTACACACTTTCTTCACTCATTGATAATTTAGGCGAACCTAAAGAAAGCGTTGAGTTTAGAATGAACATTTTGCTTGAAGATTTTAAAGATTACGGACAAAAAGTTATTGACGATTTAACTAAGTACGCTAGCGTTAAGAGCGGTTGGGCGCTTGAGAGTGAAAACTACGAAGGCGTTAGAGTTAACCTTGATAGCGAGCACGGTAACGGTTGGTTCTTATTAAGGCTTTCTCTTCACGACCCCTTGCTTCCGCTCAATATTGAAAGCGACGAGATAGGCGGTGCTAAAAAGATAGCAAAAGAACTCGTTGAGTTCTTATCGAGTTACGATAAACTTGAAAAATCTAAAATTGAAGATTTCACTAAGTAAGAAAAGACGGCTTAGCCGTCTTTTTAAATTTATTTTTTAAAATTTGTAATAAATTTTATAAATACGCTTTACAAATAAAATTAAAAGTATTAAAATCAATAAGGTTTGTTACTTTTGATAAAATAAAACTTTAGTTTTAGGTGTATTATGCAAGCAATTTTATTATCGTTATCTATCGCACTTTTTGCGGGATTAATGCTTTCGAGATTAGCAAAACTCGTTCAACTTCCTGCAGTAACCGCTTACTTAGTTGCGGGTATCATTATCGGCCCTTTCTGTTTAGGTAAAATCGGTGTTGACGGGCTTGGCTTTACGAGCATTGAAAACGTTGAAAGTTTTTCAATTTTATGCGACGTGGCTCTCGGCTTTATCGCTTTTGCAATCGGCAACGAGTTCCGACTTGCTCAACTTAAAAAGATAGGCAAGCAAGCGACCGTTATAGGTATTTTCCAAGCGGTGTTCACAACCGTTATCGTTGATATAGCGCTTATTTCTCTTCACTTTATCATCCCTGAAAAATTTCCGCTACCCGCGGCAATTATAATGGGTGCGATTGCATCTGCTACTGCTCCTGCGGCAACTTTAATGGTTGTAAGGCAGTATAAAGCAAAAGGCCCCGTAACCGACGTGTTGCTTCCAGTTGTTGCTCTTGACGACGCGGTTGGTTTAGTTTTATTCTCAGTGTCGTTTGGCGTAGCCAAAGCTTTAATTGCAGGCCAAGTAAATATTTTAGGTATTATCGTTGAACCGCTTATCGAAGTAGTTTTATCGGTAGGATTAGGCGCTGTGGTTGGTTTCTTATTTACTTACTGCGAAAGGTTCTTCCACTCAAGGTCGAAGAGACTTGCAATGTCGGTGGCGTTCGTTTTACTTACCGTTGGTATATCCAACTTATCCTTTAAAGTGGGTAGTGTTCACGTTGCGTTCTCGCCCCTTCTTGCGTGCATGATGCTCGGAACTATTTTCTGCAATATTTGTGATTTTTCCGAGCAACTTATGGATAGGCTTGATAGGTGGACTGCTCCGTTCTTCATTTTATTCTTCGTGCTTAGCGGTGCGGAACTTAGATTGACCGTAATTACCGATTTACTTATAGTTTTAATCGGCGTTGTTTATATCGTTTCTCGCTGTTTAGGTAAATATTACGGCGCAAGGCTTAGCGCCGATATGGTTAAGAGTGAACCTACGATTAGAAAATATCTCGGCATTACTTTATTCCCCCAAGCGGGCGTTGCTCTCGGTATGGCGATGAAAGCAGGCGCGCTTGCCGGTGGAATTGGCTTGCTCGTTTCAAACCTTACCTTATTCTCAGTTTTAATCTACGAAATCGCAGGTCCATTCCTTACTAAGATTTCCTTAATGAAAGCAGGCGAGATAGACCGCGACGGAAAGATTTCTCGAAGAGTTAAGTAAAACGGAATCGTTAACAAAACACTTTGCGAGCCTTGTTTTGCTGGTTTCTAAAGGTTTATTTATAAGCATCGTTCGATAAAATATATTAAAATTAAAAAAGGTGGCGAGTGCCACCTTTTCTTCTACAATTTTTTAATTTTCTTTTTGTTTATTTGCAAATTTCATTGCGAAGAATATTGCGTAGTGCAATACTAAACCAACAACAATCGCTATAACTAAGTTAAACACAACCGTTAATATAAACGTGAGCGTTAAAATAACGATATCAACCACTTGTTTGGTTTTGCAAATCTTAACGAAGTGTCTCCATTCGCTCATATTGTACGCTACGATAAAGAGTATCGATGCGATAATCGGCATTGGAATAAGTGACGCATAAGGCAATAAAAGAAGTAAAACGATAAGTAAAACAACTGCGTGAACCATACCGGCAATCGGCGTTCTACCGCCGTTTTTTACGTTTGCTGAAGTTCTTGCAATCGCACCCGTTGCAGGAATACCACCCATAAAGCCTGAACAAATATTGCCAAGGCCTTGAGCGATAAGTTCGGTGTTTGGGTTGTGCTTGTCGTTAATCATATTATCTGAAACGACGCAAGATAAAAGCGATTCAATACCTGCAAGTAAAGCAATGGTAAACGCGTCGGGAATAAGTGATAAAATAAGTTTTCCGTCAAGCGCGGGAACTGAAAATTTAGGAACTGCCGAACCTATCGGGTAAGCGTTGCCGATATTTAAAACTTTAACGCCCGTAAGACCGATACATAACGCGCCTATAACGACGACGATTAACGACGACGGAATTTTCTTGATAAACTTCGACCAAACGATCATTATTGCAAGCGAACCTGCGCCAACTAAAAGAGCAAGCCAGTTAATTGTTCCAATATTTTTAAAGACGTTTGCAACTTTATCAATCGTTTCAATGTTTGCAACGCCAGACGGGTAAGTTAAACCTAAAAAGTCTTTAATTTGACCGATAAGAATGGTAACCGCAATACCTGCCGTAAAGCCAACCGTAATCGTTTTAGGAATGAACTTAATAAGAGTTCCAAGCCTACACACGCCCATTAATATAAGAATAAGGCCTGCCATTATGGTAGCGACAACTAAGCCCTCAAGCCCCTTATCCGCAACTATTCCCGCAACTATCGTTGCAAACGCGGCAGTAGGCCCTGAAATGTTTACTTTGCTTCCACCGAACATCGCTATCGTAAAGCCTGCGAAAATCGCCGTGAACAAGCCTTGTTCGGGATTTACGCCTGATGCTATTGCTAACGCAATAGAAAGAGGTAATGCAATTATCGCAACGATTATACCCGCAATAACGTCGGAAACAAGGTCGCGCTTTGTGTAACCTTTAAAACAAGTTAAAAGTTTAGGTTGGAAAATTTTCATTTGTCTTCCTTTTTAAGTCGCTATTTCGGGCATTATGCTTCGTTCTGCTCCGCTTTGCTCACTCGTGTACAACAAGTACATCTCCTTTCGCAAATGCTCGCACGCCTTGCCTAATACCCAAACTAACGCCTTAAATTTTAATTTAAAGTAAGTCTTAAATAAATATACATTTTTATTAAAAAATAATCAACTAAATTAAAACAAAAATTAAAAATCGTCAATAAAAATATTATCGACAAGTCCGTTATTAAACGATAAGGTCGCACTTGAAACGGCGTTTTCGCCAATAAGCCATACGGCGTTATCTTGAACGGGCGATTGAATAACTCTTAAAACTTTGCCTAAGAACTCTCTAAGATTCTTAGTTTTTTCAAAAAAATTAGGCGTGGTAACCCCCTTTAGCGACGCGCCGATTATCGCGTTTTCAAAGAAGGCAAGGGGCAATAAACAGTCGTTTAGAAGGCGAAAATCACGCTCTTTTTCGTCTTCAGTCGAGATGATTTTAAAAGGGGAAGATATCTGCCATTTTTCAACGATGGTAGTTTTCGTTAGGTTTGAAAAATTCTTTTTAACGGTTAAAAAATCACTCAGCAAAAATTCGTCGCAAACGTCGGAAAATTCAAGTTTACCGCTCTGCGTTTCAAAGATGAAAATTGCCGTTTTGTTTCTTTTAAAAGAAACACAAGCGTAATTTCCGTAAAAATCAACCGAACATTCAAGCGGTGAAAACGATAGCGAGCCAACGAAGAAAAAACTTCCGTCAATATAAAATTTAACGCCGTTATCTTCAGTTACGGTAAGGGTGATATTAGAAAAATTCTTTTGAAAAACAACCTTAAACTTTTGGTCCTTTTTAGGCTTAAAAAGCGGATAATAAAGATATCCGTCGGCGGTCTTTAAAGGTTTTAAGCGTTTGGAATTATAAAAGGAGTAAACGGGCGAAAAATCGTCGCTTAGCGGTAACAATTCAACGAGAGTGGGCGGTTTAGTAAAATAAGCCTTTGTTAAGTTGCGAGAAACTACGCCGGCGTACTCGCCGTCAACCTTTAAAAAGCAAGGAATTTCCGATAAAAAATAGCAGTTCATATAAAATAATACTCAAAAAGCGTTTTCAATATGAAAAAAACGGCAATAATAAAGAAAAAAAGGAGTAAAAATCTTATGAGAATTTGCGACGAAGTTATTGATAAAAAAGTAAAAGATTTGAAAAATAGCGACTATTATTTGCAACTTGAAAAGGAAATAAACCTAATGTTTTTTAAAATTATCGGTTCGATAGTTAGTGAAAATAAAAAACTCAAAGAACAAAACGAAAAACTAAAAAAAGTGGTAAAAATTACCACGAAAGAGTGCGGATTTGAAAAAATTTCGTGAAATGGAGAAAATTTTAATAAATTTTTATTGTAAACAGATTAAAGTTATGTTATATTAGTTCAGTAAGTATTTTTTTACGCGCGCAAGTATATTAGCGCACGGAGGTATAAATGTTAGAACTAAAAAACGTACGAAAAGTTTACACGACTAAGGCGGGTGACGTTGCTGCGCTTGACGGCGTAAGTTTACTTTTCCCAGAAAAGGGCATGGTATTCGTAACCGGTAAGTCGGGTAGTGGTAAGACTACTTTACTTAATATTATCGGTGGTCTTGACGGCATTGACGAAGGTGAAATCGAAGTTTTCGGTAAAAAATTCTCTGAGTTCACCGCTAGCGAATACGATAGTTACAGAAACACTTTAATCGGTTTCATTTTCCAAGAATACAACCTTCTTCCCGACTATAATATCGAGAAGAACGTTGGTATAGCAAACGAACTTCAAGGCGAACAAACCGACTCTGAAGCCGTTAAGGATATTCTTGCAAGCGTTGACATTACGAGTTATAAGGGAAGAACTCCTAACCAACTTTCAGGTGGTCAAAAGCAACGTGTTGCGATAGCGCGTGCACTTATTAAAAACCCCAAGATTATTATGGCTGACGAACCGACGGGTGCTCTTGATAGCAACACGGGTGTTCAAGTTATTGAAGAACTTAAGCGTCTTTCTAAAGAAAAACTCGTTATCGTTATTTCTCACGATTTGGAACTTGCAAACAAGTATGCAGACCGTATTATAAGGCTCGTTGACGGTAAAGTAGTTGAAGACGTTACCGTTGACGAAATTGAAGTTGATAGAAACGTTTACGAAGAAGAAAACTTGCTCACCGTTAAATCGGGTAGCGATTTAAATGCTGAAGAAACGAAAACACTCGTAAAAGCCATTAAAGAAAAGAAAAAAGTTAAGTTTACCGATAACTTTAAAATTAAGAGCAAAAAGCCGACTGACGTTAATGCGATTAGTAGACCTAACGAAAGCGTTAAATTCATTAAGAGTAAAATGAAGTTTAAGAGTGCGGCTATGCTCGGAATAAAGTCTTTAAAGGTTAAACCTTTAAGATTAATTTTCACCATTTTACTTTCCGCTATCGCGTTTGCGGTGTTCGGCGTATTTGATACGGTAGCGTCGTATAGTAGAGCAAAGTCTATATCCGACCTTTTACAAAGTGGCAAGTATGAAAACTTAATGGTAAGAGCGGAATACGAATCTTCAACCGGCGCAGTGTTCAATATGAACATGAGCGAAGAGTACATTGAAAAGTTAAACGAAGAATCGGGATACGATTTTAGACCCGTTTATAACGTTAGTGATTTCGTTACGTCTTCGTACTCAATCGTTAAAGAAGATAACGATTATAGAATTGCAAACTCTGGCAACCAAGCGCTCAACGTCAATATGATTGGAAAAGGCTATTATTATCCTGAAATCGGTGGCGTTATCGAGTTTAAAAATGATGAACTTGACCCGATGGGTAACATTATTCCCTACGGTTATTACGTTATTTGCGGAAGATATCCTAAACTTAGCGGAACTGAAGGTAGCACCCCTGGTTATACTGAAATTGCTATTTCAAAATACATGGCTGAAACTATTCTTCACTGCTTAAAAGTTCACACTAACTTCTTCTCTGGCGAAAAGGTGAACACTATTGAAGATTTAAAAGATAAAGTAATTAAACCTTCTCAAGTTGGTTTAATGGTAGGTAAGCCGTTCAAAATCGTTGGTATTTACAACTGTGGTGAAATTCCTTCGGACTACGATTTTTTGAAAGAAGAGTACGTTAAGGATAAAAACGACCCCAACAAAGCAATCATTGAAGAACTTGACGCATACTTAAGTTCGGGCGTTCAAAAACTCGTCATGGTTGCTGAAGGCGAAATTGCAAAGAGCATTAAAGATATCGGCAAACCCGTTGCATATCTTAACGAACCTTCTACTTATTTGGTAGACGATAATTCTTCGGGCTTTAAGAACATAATGGTAGATAAATTCTTCTGCCAAGATACCGTTTCTGCAAGTAGCGTCGTTATGTTCGATACTTTATTCCCGTACGGCGAAGATGCGGACGGAAAAGATTTATACAAGCCGACCGATACTTACACTCTTAACGATAACGAAGTTTTAATTTCTGCATCTGACTTTAGGCTCTTGCTTGAAAATGAATTATCGTTACACGATACGAGTTTCCCTGAAGCAACGGGCGATTTTGCAAATCCCGTTTCTAAGTTAAGAAACTTCTTAAACCTTATCGATACTTACGGCAACCAAGGTAACGAAAAAGAACTTAGAAAGAATTTAACTTTGGCGTTAAACGTTTCTAACACCTATTTAACCCCCGCTTGCGGCGTTATTACTAACCCTGGTTTATATAGAAATATCGTTCTTGAACAAGAAGTTACTGCAACTAAGCAAATTTACGTTAACAACTTAAAAGTAGTCGGCGTATACTTCGGCATTCAACCTGCTAACCCTGATAACGAATACGAACCGATGGTATTTAATAGAAAAACCCTTGAAAACATGGGTATCAATACCGAACAAGGTTACTATCCGATGGCAACTTCGCTTATCAACAACAATAAAAAGGCTTGTAACGCGATTGCTTCAAGATTAGTTAAAGAAGAAGGCGTTACTCTCGTTTGGTACGGCAGTACTATCATGAGCACCTTATCGTTAAACGAAACTTGGGTAAGCCAATTTACCAACCTTTTCTTATACGCATCTCTCGTACTTGCGCTCTTCTCAATGTTCATGTTGTTTAACTACATTTCGGCAAGTATCACGTCTAAGCGTCAATCTATCGGCGTTCTTAGAGCGTTAGGTTCGGGTAGTTCGGACGTATTTAAGATGTTCATTACCGAAAGTATCTTAATCGCGCTCATAAACGGTGTGTTCGCATGTATTACCGCTTGGATTGCTTGTACGCTCGTTAACAGTTATCTCGTAAACGTTATGAGATTCGTCGTTAACTTTGCACTCTTCGGTATTCGCCAAGTATTCGTAATTTACGGCATAAGTATACTTGCGGCAATCGCATCTTCTATTATGCCGATTATCAAGATTGCAAGAGAAAAGCCGGTAGACCTTATTAGAAGACCGTAATGGAAAAAATTATTTACTTTGACAACGCTTCGACAACGCCGTTATCTGGTGGCGTGCTTGAAGCAATGACGCCGTATTTAAAAGATTGTTACGGCAACGCAAATTCAGTTCACTCACTCGGCAGGCGCGCAGTTGCAGGGCTTGACGAATCGCGTGAAAAGGTTGCTAAAATAATCGGCGCAAACTTTAACGAAATTTATTTTACTTCCGGTGGAACGGAGAGCAATAACTTTGCTCTCCGTGGAAGTTTTTTTGCAAGAGAAAAGGGTAGAGATAGGCTCGTAACTTCTTCTATTGAGCACGCTTCCGTTTTATCAACGGCAAGCGAACTTGAAAAACTTGGCGCAACCGTAACTTTCGTTAAACCTAACGAAAAGGGCGTGTTAAGTGCTAACGATTACGAAAACGCTATAACGAGCGATTGTTTCTTAGCGTCAATGATGTATGCTAACAACGAACTCGGTACTATTCAACCCGTAAAAGAGTTTGCAAAAGTCTGCAACGATAAGGGCGTTTTATCTTTTACCGACTGTGTTCAAGCAATGGGCGTTACAGATATAAGCGTTAAAGATTTAGGCGTGTCAATGCTTTCGTTCTCAGCGCATAAATTCGGTGGGCCTAAAGGCGTTGGCGTGCTTTATATTAAAAACGGCGTTAAAATTTCGCCTATAATATCGGGTGGGCACCAAGAAAGATTAAAACGCGGTGGAACGAGTAACGTTGCGGGCGCAGTAGGGCTTGCAACCGCTCTTGAACTTACGAGAAAATCGCTTGACGAAGAAGTATCTAAAATAAAAGAACTTAAAAACCGTTTCATATCAAGAGTTTTAGCCGAAATTCCTTGTGCAACTTTAAATGGGGAAAAAGAAGGTTTGAGTGGGATATGCAACTTTACCTTTAAAGGAGTAAACGGCGAAGCGCTTTTATATGCTTTGGATATGGGTGGAGTGTGCGCGTCGCTTGGGGCGGCGTGTTCTTCGGGAACGATAGAACCTTCGCACGTACTTAAAGAAATAGGGCTTTCCGATATTGACGCTAAGTCGTCCATAAGATTTTCTTTCTATAAGCAAAACACTTTGGAAGAAGTTGATTTAGCCGTTGAAATTTTAAAATCAGCAATAAAAAAAGTAAGCGGTTAACCCGCTTACTTAGGTATAGGCTCTATCACAACTCCTGGTTGATTTTTGACGGCAAAACACTTTAAAATGCTTCGGTTTTGCTCAGTTACAGACCGCAAAGGGTATGCGCCTTCGCAAGAACGCTCGCCTTTTTTTGTGTTTTACTCGTCAAATCGTAAAACTACTAATCAACCATTTATTGTGATATCGCCTTAAGGCTCTATCATAACAAGATATAACCTAAAGAGAATCATTCTCTTTCTTCTTCTTCGCAATCACAGCATTTGCACTTTTTGAGTTCTCCTGCTTTTTTGCGAATTTGTTCTTCCGTATCTCTCACTATGGTTCTCGCTTTGTGAGAATTGGCAACGATTAGCGCACCGCCAATCATGCCGAGAGATAAACCGAGAATAAACATTTTTCCGTCCATAATCTCTCCTTGACCAATCAGGTCAATATAAGTATGAACGGTAAATAAAAAATTATACGGAATTTGTCGAAAAAAATGAAAGCAATAGCGTTTGATATTGGCGATAAGAGAATTGGCGTTGCGGTTTCCGATCCGTTTGGAGAATTTGCGTTACCGCTTGAAACGTATTATCGCAAAAATTTTAATAAAGATATAGAATATCTTTGCCGACTTGCAAAAGATAGGTTCGTTGACGTTATCGTATGCGGGCTTCCGCTTAATTTTGACGGAACTAAGTCTGAGCAAACTTTAAAGACTGAAAGTTTCGTTGAAGAACTTAAAAAGCACACCGCTATCCCCGTCGTTTTTGAGGACGAGCGTTTCACGACTATGGAAGCAAGGCGAGTGCTTATCGAAGGCAACGTTAGAAGGGAAGATAGAAAGGCGGTTATAGATAAAGTTGCCGCTTCTTACATACTTGAAAACTATTTATTAAGGAGAAAAAATAATGGATAAAGAAAAAGAATTACTTGAAGAACTTGACGGTCCTATCGAACTTATTGACGATGACGGCAACAAACTTGAATTTTACCATATCGGAACTATGGATTACGAAGGCAAGAATTACGCATTCTTCCAACCGGGCGAAAGCATTGAAGGTTCTGACCCTGACGAAGTGGTTATTTTTGAGGTAGACGCTGAAAATAAAACCTTGCTTCCCATTGAAGACGAAGACCTTTTAGATAAGATTTTTGCTCAATTTGAACAAGAATATTACTCGGATTTTGCCGATGAAAATTTGGTTAATTAATATTGACAAAAAGGTTTTAAAGTTATATCATATAATAAATTATATATAGGAGATAAACTATGAAAAAATTATTAAGTTTTTGTTTAATGCTCGTATTAAGTATTAGCGTAATGGCAATGTCTGGTTGCTTTGGTGGCGGTAGCTCAATAGGTGGTCTTTTCGGTGGTTCTGAATTTGAAAAGATGTTTGACGACGTTCAAGAAAACTGCACCATGCGTAGCGTTGGTAACAACACCGCAAGTACTGCTCCCAACTATATGAAATATAAGTTTACTGAAAACAAGGTTGAACTTACTACCGCTATCGGTACTAAATGGTGGGATGCAACTGACACGTCAGATTACGTTTTACTTGAAAGAAGTTACGAAACTAACTATAATTTAACCGTTAGACACAAGTCTAAAAACGAATACCAAACTGCTAGAAACGATTCGTTTGATTTGTTGTTCGGTTATATGGCTAAACACGAAGATAAGTTCACTAAGACTGAAGCTGGCAACTATAAGACCACTCCTGGCGATCCCGTAGTTCATACTGTTGGTGGAACTCAAATTCAATACGACGACGTTATTATTTACGTTGAAGATGGTAAAATCGTTTGGGCTGAATTCGCTCTTATTTTAATGGGCGATATCGTTGAAATTGAAGTTGAAGTTGGCAATACTGAAATTACTCTTCCTTCGTATTCAAGAGATTAATATTAACATATCCTTACCACGTTCGCGGTAAGGATATATTTTTAAGGAGATAAAAATGAAAAAGTTTATAAAAGTTTTATTAGCAATTTGTATATCGTTAACTTGCGCGTTAACTTTCGTTGCCTGTGGTGGCGGTGGAGATGACGATGGCGAACAAGGTGGCGGTTCTGAATATTTCGTATATACTGAAGTTGACGGCGGTTACGCTATTGGCGGTATGCACAGTGATTCCGTTCCCGAAAGCGAACAAAAAACCTTACGCATTCCTGAAACTTATAACGGTGAACCCGTCGTTGCTATTGCTGACGAAGGCTTTATGGGTTGGTATAAAATGGAACAAGTTATATTCACTAAGAATATTAAAACGATTGGCGAAAGCGCCTTCTATAACTGTGGCAACTTAACGAATATTTGGTTTCCTGCTAATTCTCCTATCGAAACTATTGGTTACCGCGCATTTGCAAAATGTTCAAAATTAGAAACTATCGACCTTATGTTGACCGACTTAAATTACATTGGCGAGCGTGCGTTTGAAGATTGCACTTTGCTTAAAAACATTCAGCTCCGTTGGAATATGACTAAGATTGAAGCGGCAACTTTCCGTCGTTGTTCTTCTCTTAAGTGGGTTGCTGTTTACGCGCCTATTGAAGAAATTGGAGAATCAGCGTTCTCAGGTTGCACCAGCCTTGAATGGATCGAACTTCCAAAGACCGTTGAAACTATTAAAACCGATGCGTTTAACACTTGCAGTAGTTTACAATCAATATTCGTTAGCGGTTTAAGAGCAGAATATAGAGCGTCTGTTTATACTAACGGCAACAATAAATATTTTGATGCAAAGACGTATTTCTATTTAGATCCGGTAAACGATTCTTGGGATTACGATGACGACGGTTTAACACCTAAACCGATTGTTAAATAACAACGTAAACACAAAACCGTGGCGAAATTTTCGCCACGGTTTTATTTTAGGCAAGTCAAAATAATCCGAACATTGATTTTGGCTTGCCTACTATTAGCATATTGTTTTCGTTTAACTTTTCTTCTATCGCAAGCGAGTATATACTGCAAGAAAATACGTCTTTTTCAAAAACGGAATAAGCCGTTTTGCCAAGTTTTGCCGTATCGCTCTTTCTCGTGAGAACGGGGAAAGTTGATTTTGATAAAATTGATAAAAGTTCGGGCTTTTTGCCGTTATACGCCAAAACTTTAAGGTAAAGTTTATTTTTTAAAGCGGTGCGGATAAGCGTTTTATCAATTTTGAGAAGTGTTGATAAAAGAATCCTTTTAATTCTTGCGGTAGTATATCGCTTAGTCTTTACCTTTTCAATAAGTTCAGTCGCCGTTACGCTTTCTTTCGCAGATGCTATTATCCTATTTTCAAGCCCTTCAATGCAGTCTAAAATATTTTTGAGTTCGCTCTTGTTAGAAGATAGAACGGAATATAAAATCTCTTTATCAAGCGACGGCAAAGCGGTTGGTAAATCGCTTAAAACGTAGCCCGGCATAGTTCCTTTTAAGTTTTCCGTTTCGCCGTTTACTATCGCTTGGCGAACGGCAAGAGCGGACGGAGTTTGGCTATTAATCGTCTTATCGTTGTAGTTTGATCCCTCACGCTTTAAAACTTCAACTTCTATATCGTATCCGTTTTTAAGTATTGCTTTAATATATTCAACGCCTAAAACGTTGTTGGGCTTAGATAAAATCTCTTGGTTTACGTCGGCGGTTTTAAGCAGGGCAAGTTCTCTCGCTTTTAATAGGGAAACGCCCTTTTTAAGTTCTTCTTTTAAAAGTTTCTTAAACTCGTCGCTTTCTTCAAGCATTGATAAGGCAATTTTTGTAAGTTCATTTTTATCGCCATACTCAGCGCCGAAACAAATAACCTTTTCCCCGGGAAGAGAATTAATAAGTTTTACCGCGCCACTTGCAAAAAACTCCGCGCTTGCCGTTGCAAAAACGGTGGGGAGTTCAATCACCGCGTCAACGCCTGAAAGTACCGCGTGGCGCGCTCTTGAAAACTTGTCAAGCACCGCAGGTTCTCCGCGTTGGGTAAAGTTTCCGCTCATAATCGCAACGATATAGTCGGGCTTAATCGTTTCTTTTATATATTTAATTTGGCGGAGATGCCCGTTGTGAAAGGGGTTGTATTCCGCAATGATAGAACAAATTTTCAAAATGCACCTTTAACGATTTACTTTTAAAAAGTAATGTGTTATACTTACTGTATTCTATTTTAATACAAAACGCAAAAGTTTGCAAGGAGAAATTATGAAAGATATTTTAGCCGAAATTAAGCAAAGAGCGTCAGCCCTTAACAAAACAGTAGTTTTACCTGAAGGCGAAGATAAAAGAGTTGTTGAAGCAGCAGCCAACACCGTTAAAGAAGGCGTTGCTAAAATCGTTTTATTAGGTAACCTTGAAGAAATTAAAAAAGCAAACCCCGAAGTTTGCCTTGACGGTGTTACCGTTATCGATCCCGTTACCTATGAAAAGACGGAAAGTTACGCAGAAATGCTTTTCACTATCCGCCAAGGTAAAATCAACAAAAAGACGGGCGCACCCGAATACGCAACCGTTGAAGATGCTAAAAAATATATTTTAACCGACTACACTATGTACGGTGCGTTAATGCTCAAAGCAGGCGACGTTGACGGTATGGTTTCCGGCGCTTGCCACTCAACCGCTAACACTTTACGCCCAGGTCTTCAAGTTATCAAGACTGCGCCTGGTGAAAAGATGGTATCGGCATACTTTCTAATGATTGCTCCGCCGTGCGGAAACAAATATTGTGAAGACGGATGCTATATCTATGCTGATAGCGGTTTAGTTCAAAACCCCACTAGCGAAGAACTTGCTTATATTGCTTTATCTTCGGCTAAATCTGCTGAACAAGTTGCTAATATCACGCCGAGAATTGCATTTATTTCCCACTCAACTAAGGGTAGCGCAAAGCATGCTGACGTTACTAAGGTTACTGACGCTGTTAAGTTATTCCACGAAATCGCTCCACAGTATAATGCGGACGGCGAACTTCAATTTGACGCGGCTGTCGTTCCCGAAGTTGGTCAATCTAAAGCACCTGGTTCTACCGTTGCAGGCCACGCTAACGTTATGATTTTCCCTGACCTTGACGCTGGTAATAGTAACTATAAAAACACCGAACGTCTTGGTGGCTTTATGGCAATCGGTCCTATTTGTCAAGGTTTAGCAAAGCCCATCAACGATTTATCTCGTGGTTGCCACACTGAAGATATAGTAGCGGCTGTAGCAATCACCGTTTTACAGACCTTATAAGCGTCGCAATGCATCTATTTAGCCAAAGATTCCGTACAAGGAGTACGCGTACTTTGACTAAATAGCCACCTTGCTTGCTTCTAATGTCTGTAAGTAAAGTTACAAACGTTATAAACTTCGCAATGCATCGTTACTGTCAATCCGTTACATTAACGATGACCAAAAAGGTCTATCGTTATCGTCCCGTCTTGACGAGCCTACTTGTGCTTGCTTCTAATATTTGTAAATTTAGTTACGAATTAACGCCATAGGATTAGCGAGTGTAAATTTGTTGTAAGGCTAAAACTATTAAAAAATCTTAAAAATAATACTTTATTAAAGTTGACAATATTTTTTAAATATTATATAATCTATGAGCAATATAATGGTTATTGATGTCAGAAAGTTAAAATTCAGCGGTAAAACGGAAACGGATTTTCAGTTTGATTATCCTGTAAGCCCTGATAAATTAACTCTACCTGGCGCTAAAATTGACGGCGCTGTCAAGGTAACGGGCGTTCTTGAACTTCACGGGAACGACGTGTACGTAGACGGAACTATCGCTTGCACTATTGTTGGTGAATGTGCGCGATGTTTAAGGGAAACGAGAGTTGATTTTAAAGAAGACTTTTCCGTAATTTATGCAACTACACGCCAAGATGAAGACGATTATCTTTACGTTAACGGCTTAGTTGACTTAAAACTCGCGATTGACGACTTGATGCTCATTTCACTTCCTACCGTTATCTATTGTCGAGAAGACTGTAAAGGTTTATGCCCGATTTGTGGGCAGGACTTGAACGAAAAGTCTTGTGATTGTAAAAAATAAAAAGAGAGGTATCTATAATGGCAGTTCCAAAGAGTAAAGTTTCTAAAGCAAGAGGTAATAAAAGATTTGCTAGCAACTATAAGGTTGCTGTTCCCACTCTCGTAGAATGTCCTCAATGCCACGAAAAGAAGCAATCTCACAGAGTTTGCGCTAAATGTGGTTACTACGATGGTAAGCAAGTTATTGATATGACTGTTGCTGAAGAAAACAACTAATTTTAATCCGCTATAAACGGCGCAATACTGCGTTACTGCTTTGACTTTGGACTTCGTTGACCAAAAGGTCTAACTCATCCCAAAGTCTTCGCGAGCCTTGTCTTGCTTGTTTCTAGCGTCTTAAAATAGTGGTTTATAAAACTTTTTAATAATTAAAGCATAGGTTTTTATATCCTATGCTTTTTTTATTTAACAAAGGTTAGTTCAGTTCGCAAACCTTTGCGAGCCTACTTGTGCTTGCAACTAACGTCTTAAACGAGTTTATTCCGTTATTTACGGCGCACAAGGTCGTTACTGCCTTGCCTAACACCCAAACTAACGGCTTAAAATCAGGTTTGCAATGGTTTTAGGGTAACCATTTCCTTAATATAATCGCACGCGGGCGCGCGCGTTTTTTTATGCAAAAAAATATTTTTAAAAAATTTTCAAAAAGTGCGTTAAAACGCTTTACAACTTTAGCGTAATAAAGTATAATAGGCACATAAATACTTTATCGAACTAAAGTAAAAGGAGAATTTATTATGAAAAAATTAGCAAAAATTTTAATCGCTTCAATACTCGCGATTGCAACTCTTTTCTGCTTCACTGCTTGTGGCGGTGGTGACAAAACTGACCTTGAACAAATTCAAGCAAACGGCAAACTCGTAGTTGGTATCACCATTTACGAACCGATGGATTATATTGACGATGAAACTGGCGATTGGACTGGTTTTGATGCTGAACTTGCAAGAGAATTCGCTGAAGAAATCGGCGTTAACTGCCAATTCGTAATCATCACTTGGTCTCAAAAAGCAATTGAACTTAAGTCTAAGCAAATCGACCTTATTTGGAATGGTATGACCGCATCTGACGATCTTAAGGCTGATATGGATTTCTCAGTTTCTTATGCTAGAAACGCTCAAGTAGCAGTTGTTAAGAATGATAGCACTATCGCTACTAAAGACCAAATTAAGAATGCCAAGGTTGCAGTTGAATCTGGTTCTGCAGGTAACAAAATGGCTACCGCTGAAGGTATGACTAATATTGCTCCCGTTACCGCTCAAATTGACGCGCTCAACGAAGTTGTTGCAGGTACTAGCCAAGTTGCTCTTATCGACCTTACGATGGCTCAAAGCGTTGTAGGTACTGGTGCATACGCTAACCTTAAAATCGTTTCTGGCGTTGAATACGGCGCTGAAGTTTTCGCTGTCGGTATTAGAAAGAATAGTGACGTTAAGGCTAAACTTGATGCTTTCTTAAAGGCTAAATATGCTGATAACACTTTGGCTACTTTAGCAGCAAAATACAACGTTGTTTTAAACACTGAAGCGCTTGGCGCATAATTTAAGGATAAAATGGAAGTATTTTTAGAAGTTACTTCCCAACTCGCAGTAGGTTTTACCACTTCAGTATTATTATTTACGTTTACGCTTTTATTTGCGTTACCATTGGGGCTACTTATGTCGTTTTGTACGATGAGTAAGTTTGCCCCTTTGCGCGTTTTTACAAAAGTTATCGTTTGGGTGCTTCGCGGAACTCCGTTAATGCTCCAAATATTCGTAATATTCTACGTTCCTGGTCTATTAAACTTATTTAATTGGCCTACTATGAATACGGGTTGGGCTTGGTTTGACAAAACTATTACAACTAGATTTATTGCGGCACTCGTTGCGTTTGCAATCAACTATGCAGCATATTTTTCCGAAATTTTCCGCGGTGGAATTCAATCTATTCCCAAAGGACAATACGAAGCGGGTCAAGTTCTCGGAATGACTAAGGGTACTATTTTCTCAAAAATAGTATTTATGCAAGTTATCAAGCGCATCGTCCCGCCGATGTCTAATGAAATTATAACGCTCGTTAAAGATACGTCGCTTGCTAATACGATAAGCGTACTTGAAATTATTTTCTACGGAAAAGAGTTTATGCTTACAAAGGGTCTTATATGGCCTATCTTCTATGCGGGTGCGTTCTATCTTATATTCGTTGGTATACTTACCATTCTTTTTGGTTATATCGAGAAAAAACTTTCTTATTACAAGGTGTAAAATGGCATTTTTAGAAGTTAAAAACTTAATAAAAAACTTTGGTGATACAAAAGTTTTAAAGGGTGTTGATTTTACTCTTGAAAAGGGTGAAGTTTTATCAATTATCGGCTCGTCTGGTAACGGTAAGACGACGCTACTTCGCTGTCTTAACAATCTTGAAACGGCTAATAGTGGTGAGATTATCGTTGACGGGAAAGTAGTTTTTCCCGCTCAAGAAACGAAGGAAGACGTGTTAAAGCCTTTAACTTTCGGTATGGTTTTTCAAAACTTTAATCTCTTTCCGCAATATAGCGCGTTAACTAACGTTACTCTTGCAATGGACGCAAGAGCGAAAAGGGTACTCAAGAAAAGCAAGAAATCATTCCTTGAGAGAAAACGCGAGTTTAAGGCAATAAAACTTAGCAATAAGGCAGTTGCCGAGCAACTTTTAACGAGAGTTGGGCTTAAAGATAAAATGAATAATTATCCATGCGAACTTTCGGGCGGTCAATGCCAACGCGTTGCTATTGCGAGGGCGCTTGCGTTATCCCCTGAAATTCTTTGCTTTGACGAACCTACCAGTGCTCTCGACCCCGAACTTACTGGCGAAGTTTTAAAAGTTATCAAAACTCTTCGTGACGAAGGCCATACCATGATAATCGTAACGCACGAAATTGAGTTTGCAAAAAACGTGTCGGACAAGGTTTTATTTATGGCGGACGGCTGTGTTGAAGAATTTGGTTCTCCCGAACAAGTTTTAGTAAACCCAACGAGCGAACTTACTAAGCAATTTTTACAATCTTTTTTAGAACAATGAGTATAAACGAAACGCATCTTGAAAAACTTTATAAAGCCGTTTTAAAACTTAAATCGGTTGATGACGTTAAAGACTTTTTAGGTGACTTATGCACGCAAAAAGAACTTTTTCAAATGGCGCAAAGGTTAATTGCCGCAGAGTGCTTGTTAAAAGGCGACACTTACG
The DNA here is from genome assembly GCA_045637965.1 of Christensenellaceae bacterium. Taxonomy (GTDB): domain Bacteria; phylum Bacillota; class Clostridia; order Christensenellales; family Borkfalkiaceae; genus HGM11412. The sequence continues at coordinate 354,004 of JAZUAK010000007.1, forward strand.
AAACGGTTATTGAAAAAACCGATATTTCTTCGGCAACGCTTTCGCGCGTTTCAAAATGCGTAAAAAACGGTAGCGGTTATAAAAAGGTAATAAAATGTTAACTAACCATCAAAAATATCAAAACGTAATAAAAAGCCTTGACGATAAGCCAAGGCTTTTACTTCATAGTTGCTGTGCGCCGTGTTCAAGCGCTTGCCTTGAAAAACTAACGAAGTATTTTATCGTTGACGTTTTTTATTACAACCCAAATATAGTTAGCGAGCCTGAGTTTGAAAAGCGACTTAGCGAGCAAAAACGCTTTGTGAGTGAAGTTTACGGAGATAGTGTAAAGGTTATAGAAACGGCTCATTCAAGCGACGACTATTATAAAGTTATAAAAGGTTTAGAAGACCTTCCCGAACGCTCTAAGCGTTGCTACGAATGTTATAAACTAAGGCTTTTAAAAACTTGTGAATACGCAAAGGATAACGGTTACGATTATTTTACGACCACGCTATCAATTAGCCCACACAAAAACGCCGATTGGCTCAACCAAATCGGCGAAGAATTAGAAAAAGAGATAGGCGTTAAATTTTTAAATAGCGATTTTAAAAAGGAAAACGGCTATTTAAGGTCGATAGAACTTAGTGAAAAACATGGTCTTTACAGGCAAAACTTTTGCGGCTGTGAATTTTCAAAACAAAAATAAAAAACGATGCGAATTTTCGCATCGTTTTCTTTTAGTCAAATATTACTTGCATTCGTCAGCCTTGCCAGCGCAACCTAAAACGTTGATAAGTTTGTGCTTAACGATTTCTTTAATGTTTGCTCTTGCGGGTTTAAGATATTCTCTGGGGTCGAACTTGTCCGGCTTGTCGTTGAAGAACTTACGGATAGTACCGGTCATTGCAAGACGAAGGTCAGAGTCGATATTGATTTTGCAAACTGAAAGTTCGGCAGCCTTTCTAAGTTGAGATTCGGGAACGCCGATAGCGTTGGGCATCTTACCGCCGTTTTCGTTTACCATCTTAACGTATTCTTGCGGAACTGAAGAAGAACCGTGTAAAACGATTGGGAAACCAGGAAGTTTCTTAGAAACTTCTTCTAAGATATCAAATCTAAGCGCGGGGGGAACTAAGATACCTTCTTCATTTACGGTGCATTGTTCCGGAGTGAACTTGTACGCGCCGTGAGAAGTACCGATAGCGATTGCTAAAGAGTCAACGCCGGTTCTGGTAACGAATTCGATAACTTCTTCAGGCTTGGTGTAAGATTCGTTGCCTGCTTCTACGCAAACTTCGTCTTCAATACCAGCAAGTGTTCCAAGTTCGCCTTCAACGGTAACGCCACGTTCGTGAGCGTAATCAACAACCTTTTTGGTAAGAGCGATGTTTTCTTCAAAAGGAAGGTGTGAACCGTCAATCATAACGGAAGTGAAGCCACCGTCGATAACTGCTTTACACGTTTCAAAGTCGGGGCCGTGGTCAAGGTGAAGAACGATGGGGATATCCGGACATTCTTGAACCGCTGCTTCAACGAGTTTTACAAGGTAAGTGTGATTAGCGTATGCTCTTGCGCCCTTAGAAACTTGTAAAATTACAGGTGCTTTAACTTCTTGGCATGCTTCGGTGATACCTTGAACGATTTCCATGTTGTTAACGTTGAAAGCGCCGATAGCGTAGCCGTTTTTGTATGCTTGTTCAAACATTTTTTTACTATTTACTAATGCCATTTTAATAATTCTCCTTTTGGGCGTTATTATTTTTTATTGCTATGGATATTATACAATACTTTTTTTTATTATGCAATTATTTTAATGTATAAAATAACCGTGTAGCGTCAAAAATTATAACGAAAGGTTTTGCTTTTCGCGTATACTATTATGGGAGACTTATACTTTATGATTAAACGCGGAGAATTGTATTATGCTGATTTAAGCCCTGTCGTTGGAAGTGAGCAAGGTGGGGTTCGGCCCGTGTTAGTGGTTCAAAACGATATAGGTAATAAGTACAGCCCAACCGTTATTGCCGCAGCGGTTACGAGTAAAATCAACAAGGCGAAACTGCCAACTCATATTGAAATTAGCGCAAGCGAGTACGGACTTTCTAAAGATAGCGTGGTACTTCTTGAACAAATTAGAACGCTTGATAAAAAAAGGTTAAAAGAAAGAATTGGCGAACTATCAAATCAAACGATGGTGCTTGTTGACGACGCGCTACTTATTAGCCTTGGCTTTATTAAAAACAACGAAAAAAACGCATAGTTTAAAAAAGCAACGCGAGTCCGCGTTGTTTTTTTATTAAAAAACACTTTTTATTTTAGTATAACTATGCTATAATACTAAAAAAGGAGAGTTTTATGAAAAAATTCACTAAAATTGATATAATCGTATCTGCATTAGCGGTTATTTTAGTTATTGCTACGGCAACTATTTTTGGCGTTTTGCAAATTTCGGGCGCGGTTTGTTTTTGCGTTAACCCATTTTTATTAATGCTCACCATTTTAACCTTAGGTATCGGCGTTTATACCGCAATCTTTGGCGCAGTTAGAAAAGGTGGTTACGAACTTGCCGTTGGCTTAAGTTTAACCGTTATCGGCGTAATTTTACTTTTGGTTACTTTAAAAGTTTATTTCGTAATAACGATAGTAGTTGGCGTTATGCTTGCACTTATAGTTCCATTCGTTTTAATTATATCAAAGGCACACTCACTTACCGTTTCAAGAACTAACGAAAGCCCCGATTTCGTGCCGTATACTGAAAAATTAAAAGAACAAAAACAACAAGAAAAAGAAAGGGAAGAAGACCTTCCTACTATTAAATCGTTCAAGGACTAATTATGAATATTAACAGAAATTTAACTTTGCTTACAGACCTTTACGAACTTACTATGATGAACGGCTATCTCAAAGAAAACAAGAGCGACGAGATAGTTGTTTTCGACGTGTTCTTCCGTCAAAACGAACTTATCACTTATTCGTTGGCGGCAGGGCTTGAACAAGCGATTGATTATATCTTGAATTTATCTTTTGACAAAGACGATATATCTTATTTAAGAAGCCTTAAAATTTTCGGCGAAGATTTTTTAACTTACCTTAAAACCTTTAAATTTTCGGGCGACGTTTATTCCGTTCCCGAAGGAACTATGGTTTTCCCTGGTGAACCGATATTAACGGTAAAAGCGCCCGTTATGGAAGCGCAACTTATTGAAACAGCAATTCTTAATATCATTAATCACCAAACGCTTATCGCATCAAAAGCTGCTAAAATTCGCTATTCGGCAGGTGGCGATAACGTTATGGAATTCGGGCTTCGTAGAGCGCAAGGGCCAGACGCGGGTATTTACGGTTCAAGAGCGTCGGTTATAGGCGGTTGCAATTCTACGAGTAACGTTTTAGCGGGTCAAATGTTTGGTATCCCCGTTGCAGGAACGCACGCGCATAGTTGGGTTATGAGTTTTCCAACGGAATACGACGCTTTCAAGGCGTACGCTGAAACTTATCCCGACGCAACGCTTTTATTAGTTGATACTTACGATACCCTTAGAAGCGGTATTCCAAACGCAATCAAGGTGTTTGATGAACTTAAAGCAAAAGGCAAAAAACCGCTTGGCATTAGAATTGATAGTGGGGACTTAGCGTATCTTACTAAAAAGGCGCGCCAAATGCTTGATAATGCAGGGTATACGGACGCTATTATTTGTGCAAGTGGAGATTTAGACGAAAAACTCATTCAATCTTTAAAACTTCAAGGAGCGAAGATAAATTCTTGGGGTATCGGCACGAAACTTATAACGAGTGCGGATATGCCTGCGCTTGGCGGTGTTTATAAACTTGCGGGCGTGGTTGAAAAAGACGGAAGCATTACGCCTAAAATTAAAGTTTCCGAAACGACTGCTAAAATTACCAACCCCGGCTTTAAAAAGGTTCTTAGAATTTACGATAATAAAACGGGCAAAGCGGAAGCCGATTTAATAGCGCTTTTCGACGAGCAGTTTGATAACGCTCAACCTTTAACGATAACTCACCCCATTGAAACGTGGAAGAAAATCACTTTTACCGATTACACGATTAAAGAACTTTCAGTTAAAATCATTGAAAACGGTAAACTCGTTTATAACTTCCCAAGCGTTAAAGAAATTGCAAATTTTGCAAAAGAAGAGATGAATTCGTTCTGGGACGAATACTTAAGACTTGATAGACCCCACGTTTACAAAGTGGATTTATCCGACAAACTTTTAAATTTAAAAACGGAGATGCTTTCAAAAATTAGAAAGTAATTTTATGGAAAAGAAAGTGGTAAAAAACAATCAATCAAATACCGTAAAAGAGAGTTATAAGGCGGAAATCGAAAGGCTTAAACTATTTAACGCAAGGTGGAACAACTTCGTTTCGTCTATCGTTAAAAAGTATCCTACCGACGAAACGAGAAAACTTAATTTCGTATCGGAAATGATAACTGAAATTTTAAGTTCAACAGATAACCCCGACTACTCAGTTACCCAAAAAATTGAAGAAATTTATAAGATAATAGACGACGGGAAAGAAATTAAATTCGATAAAAAAAGGTCGCTCTTTGATGAAAGTGAAAGCGGTTTTAATATGGAAGACGTTTTAAACCCCGGCAAACTTGACCTTATGAGTTTATGCAAAGAACTTGGAGCAACCGACTGATGTTTTATATAATTTGTTTGTTAATTGCAGGCGGTACGCTTGCGCTTGATCTAATAAGTAAATACTTGGCTGTTAAAAATTCATTTAACTTCGTGGTTATACCGGGTTTGTTAAAATTCCGCTTATCGTATAATACGGGCGCGGCGTTTAGTTTTTTAAGTGGCAAAGATTGGTCGCAAACCTTTTTTAAAATTTTAACTATAGTGTCGTTACTTTGCGTTTTAGCGTATTTTATTTACGTGATAGTTACTAAAAAGAAGATGGTTAAGTGGATAGGCGTTGCCCTTTCGTTAATATTTGCGGGTGCGCTTGGAAATTTAGTGGATAGAATAGCCTTTTCTAAGGTTCGCGATTTTATTTTCGTTTTTTATAACACGAATATTTTCCCTGCAATTTTCAACGTTGCGGATATCGCTCTCGTTTCAGGAGTTATAACGCTTTGTTTCTATCTGTTGTTTATAGATAAAGACGGGGTGTTCAAAAAGAAGAAAAAGGAAGAAGATAACTGTGGAGAAAAAGACGGTAATCGTTGAAACGAGTGGAGAAAGGCTTGACGTTTACTTGTCGAAAGCGTTAGATTTTTCCCGTTCAAAAGTACAAAAATTAATCGACGGTGGCTGTATCACGGTTGACGGAAAAACGGCAAAAGCGAAAGAGCAAGTAAAGCAAGGAAGCGTTATAGCGGTTGAAATTGAAGAGCCTAAGGGGTTAGAAGTTAAGGCTGTTGATATTCCTTTAGATATCGTTTATCAAGATAATGACGTTGCGGTTATTAACAAGCCCCAAGGCTTAACGGTGCATCAAGGCAGTGGAACGGGGGACGATACGCTCGTTAACGCGCTACTTTATCACCTTGATAGTTTGAGTGGAATTAACGGCGTTATAAGGCCTGGAATAGTTCATAGAATAGATAAAGATACGTCAGGTTTATTAGTCGTTGCAAAGAACGACGCTTCGCATTTAAGTTTGTCTTCTCAAATTGAAAAGAAAACTTGCAAAAGGGAATATATCGCCCTATTGGAAGGTGTTTTAAAGCAAGACGGCGGTAGGATAGAAACTTATATCGCCCGTTCAACTAAGAATAGAACGATGATGGCGGTGTCTTCAAGCGGAAGAAAAGCGGTAACGAATTTTGAAGTTTTAGAACGCGTTGGCGGTTATACGCTTTGCAAGTTTATGCTTGAAACGGGAAGAACTCATCAAATAAGAGTTCACTCAAAGCATTTAGGCCACCCAATCGTAGGCGATACCGTTTACGGATATAAAAACCAAAAATTTAATTTAGAAGGGCAACTTCTTCACGCAAGAAAACTCTCTTTCGTTCATCCGACTAAAAACGAAGAAATGGAGTTTTTTGCTCCGCTTCCCGAACACTTCGTTAACGTGTTAAAAAAATTGAATTTTAAAAATTACTAAAGGAGAATATTATGGCTAGCAAATTATCAAAATTTATTAACACTAAAAAAACCCCGTTATTTTGGGCGTATATCGCTATCGGCGCTGTAATAGTTGCCGTTTCCGTTCTTTTAATGCCGTTTTGGTTAAACGTTACCCCGAACGCATTTTTTGCTACTTGGGGGCATAGATTCGTTCAAATTATAATAGCGGTTATAGTTTTGTTATACGCATTCTTCTATTTGTTGAAGAAAATTTTAAAGCGTTCTAATGGCGTCGTTAAAATTTTGAGCGTTATTGAGTTTGCCGTTTTAATTTTAATTTCGCTTGGGCTTGTTCTTTCTCAGTTTGCCGTTTTCGCGCTTGATGCTTCGCACATTATTGCGCTCGTTTTATGGATGCGTGGCGTGGTTGAAATTTTTAGGGCGTTCTACGGTAATAAATCCGCTGAAAAATATCCCGTTTCGAAACTTGCCGTTGCCGTTATTTTAGCAACCGTCGGCGCGTATTTCTTCGCAAGTGGGTTCGTTACTAACATGCACGTTTTATGGGTAGTAACGATATTCGGCGTGATATTTGGTATAATAACTTTCTTGCTCGGTTTTAATAAGAAGCCTGCAAAGAAATCTAAGTGATAAATTAGCGGTGTTAAGATTAACACCGCTTTTACTTTACAAAGAATTAAATATTGTGTATAATAACTTTATGCTCAAAATCTCTAAAATTATCAAAAACAACATAGCGGACGAACTCGGCTTAAAAAAGGGCGACGAGATAATTGCGTTCGACGGATTTTTGTGTAAAGACGTTTTAGACTATCTTTATTACGATAGTCAAAATAGTTTTTTGCTCACGGTTAGTCGCAACGGCGAAGAGTTTGAGTATGAAATCGAAAAAGATGAAGACGAAAGTTTAGGCGTAGTTTTTGAAAGCGATAACTTAGAAGTTTTAAGTTGCCGTAACAAGTGTTTATTTTGTTTCGTTGACCAAATGCCTAAGGGAATGCGCCCGTCGCTTTACGTTAAGGACGACGATTATAGGCAGAGTTTTTTGCGCGGTAACTTCGTAACGCTTACTAACGTTTCAGATGAAGAAATTGATAGAATTATCCGCTTAAACTTAAGCCCGTTATACGTTTCCGTTCACGTTACCGACGGCGAGATTAGAAGAAAACTTTTAGGCAATCGTTTTGCAGGCGATATTTTAGATAAACTTAAAAAACTTTGCGATGCAGGGATTAAAGTTCACACTCAAATAGTACTCGTTCCGTCAGTTAACGACGGGGGCGTATTAGATAACACTTGCCACGACTTATTGGCAATAGGCGAAAACGTTTTATCGATAGCCGTCGTACCTTGCGGAATAACTAAATACCGCGAAGGTTTATATAAGATTGAAGACGTTGACGGTGGGTATGCTAGTTGCGTTATCGAGCAAGTTAACCGTCTAAACTCTATATTTTCAAGAAAAATTATAACGCTTGCCGACGAATTTTATCTTAAAGCAAAACTTCCCCTTCCTATCGCTGAAACTTACGGCGACTATCCGCAAATTGAAAACGGTGTTGGCGTTACCGCTAAGTTTTTAGGCGAATTAAAATCTTCTTTAACAAAAGTTAAAGGTAAGGGTAGATTTTTAGTTATTTCAGGAACTTCCGCACATAATTTTATCAAAGAGCAAGCAAGTTTAATAAAAGAGTTCGTATCCGGCGTTGAGATAGAAGTAATAGGCGTTGAAAACGACTTTTTTGGGAGCACCGTAAACTGCACGGGATTACTCGTTGGAAAAGATATTTTAAACGCGGTGAAAGGAAAAAATTTCGATTATTTAGTATTGCCTGACGTTTGCTTAAGAAGGGAAGAAGACGTTTTCTTGGACGGCGTTACCTTAGAGCAAATTAGAAAAGAAAGCGGGCTTAAAATTATAGTTACCGACGGTTCGGGGGAAAGTTTCTTCGATGCCTTTTCAAACGGTAAAAGAGTAAGGATTATAAAATGAGAAAACCTATTGTTGCCGTAGTCGGCAGACCAAACGTTGGAAAATCAACGTTCTTTAACAAAATAACGGGTAAAAAGATTTCAATCGTAAAAGATAAGCCCGGTGTTACTCGCGATAGAATTTATTGCGATGCCGAGTGGTGCGGAAAGGCGTTTACCGTAATCGATACGGGCGGTATTGAACTCAAATCTCAAGACGAGATGTGGATGCACATTAAAAAGCAAGCGGAAATTGCCGTTGAAACGAGCGACGTAATAGTTTTTATGTGCGACGTAAAAGGTGGCGTAACCGCTTCGGATATTGAAGTTGCTTCAATGCTTAGAAAGAGCAATAAGCCAATAGTTTTGGCCGTTAACAAACTCGACACTTACGACGAGTCGCTTTTATACGATTATTACGAACTTGGGCTTGGCGTACCAATGGGTATTTCTTGCGAACAAGGTAAAGGCCTTGGCGACTTGCTCGACGAAGTTTGTTCGCATTTTGATACCGTTCAGTCGGGCGAAGAAGACGATACGATAAAAATTGCAATCGTTGGTAAGCCAAACGCGGGAAAATCAAGTTTAACTAACAAACTTCTCGGTTTTGATAGAACGATAGTTTCTAATATTGCAGGAACGACTCGCGACGCTATCGATACGCCTTTTACCTATAACGACCAAAAGTTTACCCTTATTGATACCGCAGGTATCAGAAAGAAAAAATCCGTGTATGAAGACGTTGAGTATTATAGTGTCGTTCGTGCATTCGGCGCGATTAGAAGGGCGGACGTATGCTTAGTGGTGGTTGATAGCACCGAAGGTTTAACCGAGCAAGACGTTAAGATACTTGGTTACGTTCACGAACAAGGCAAGCCGTCGGTCGTAGTTATGAACAAGTGGGATTTAGTGGAAAAGGATACCTTTACCATTGAAAAATTCCGCGCTAAACTTGATGCAGACCTTGCGTTTATGGACTATTATAAGTCGATATTCATTTCCGCAAAAACGGGGCTTCGTGCAGAAAAGATTTTATCTATTGCGCTTGAGTGCTTGGAAAATTCTAAGAGAAGAATTTCAACGGGAACGCTTAACGACCTTATCGGCGATGCCGTTCGCACTACCGACCCGCCGACCAAACACGGAAGAAGGCTTAAAATTTACTATACCGTTCAAGACGGAGTTGCACCGCCAACGTTTGTAATGTTCGTTAACAATCAAGAACTTATGCACTTTAGTTATAAGAGGTTTTTGGAAAATACTATACGCAACGCCTTTGATTTTTCAGGAACGCCTATTAGGCTTTTCGTTAGAGAAAGGACGGAGGACGAAGAGTAATGACGCTTAGCATGCTTTGGTGGCAGTTTTTATTGCTTGCGATAGGTTCGTACCTTATGGGCAATATAAATTTTGCTATTATCATTTCAAAACTTAAGAAAAACGATATTAGAAAACTTGGTAGCGGAAACCCCGGAACTTTAAATATGAGTAGAAATTTCGGGCTTAAAATAGGCGTGTTGACTCTCGTTTTAGATATCGTTAAGGGCGTTATCCCAACCTTAGTTGGTTTCCTTATATATAAAGACGTGTACTTTGTTGGAACAACGCTTAATATTGGTCAACTTGCTAAAGTGGGCTGTGGTTTCTTTGCCGTTCTCGGCCACGTTTTCCCCGTGTTCATGAAGTTTAAAGGCGGAAAGGGAATTGCAACTACAATCGGCGTTTTTGCAGTTTGCAATCCATGGATAGCAATAATTAGCGGTGCGCTTGCTATTGCGTTTATACTTTTTACCGAAGTTGGCGCAATGGGTTCGTTTATCGCAACGACTCCCGGTGCGATTGCCGTGTGCTATAGCGTTTATAAAAACTATATTGAAGCGCAGGCCATTTCTTTTAACAACGTTATTTTAGTTATAGTAACTAACTTGTTTGCATTGCTTATAATAATTTTAACTTGGTACGCCCACAGGAAAAACATTAAACGAATGCTTACCGAACAAGAGCATCCGACGGGCTGGTTGCAATCAATAAAAGAATCGAGAATAAAGAAAAACTTAAATAAAGAAAAAATTGATGAAAGTCAAGCATAATTAAAATAATCCCCCCATATACTTTAGAGTATTCGGGAGGATTTTTTTATGGAAAAGTTCGATATTTATAAGGACGTCGCAAGTAGAACCGACGGCGATATCTACGTCGGTGTGGTAGGTCCTGTAAGAACGGGCAAGTCGACGTTTATCACTAAGTTTTTAGACCTTATGGTAACGCCGAATATTTTAAATAAAGTAAAGCGCCAAATAGCGATTGACGAAACGCCGCAGTCGGGTAGCGGAAAAACCGTTACTACTACCGAGCCTAAATTCGTTCCCGCCGAAAGCGTTAAAATAACCATTAAGGGAAAGGCTCAAGCAAAGGTAAGGCTTATAGATTGCGTTGGCTATATGGTAGACGGCGCTTTGGGCGGAGAAGAAGACGGCAAGGAAAGGCTTGTTAAAACGCCTTGGCACGTTCAGCCGATTTCTCTAAAAAAGGCGGCGGAAATAGGAACGGAAAAGGTTATAAAAGAGCATTCCACCGTGGGTGTTTTAGTAACCACTGACGGTAGCGTTTGCGATATTCCAAGAGAGAATTATGTGGACGCTGAAGAACGGGTTGTCGACGACCTTAAAAAGTGCGGAAAGCCTTTTATCATCGTTTTAAACACCACCGATAAAAACTCTGAAAAAGCAAAGCGACTTGCTGAGAATTTAACCGATAAATACGGCGTTAGGGTGATTACTACCAATTTATTAGATATTGATGAAGACGGGTTTATCGAAATTTTAGAAAACTTACTTCTTGAATTTCCCCTTCAATCTTTCGATATTGATATTCCTAAGTGGATGCAAGTTTTACCGAGCGATAATGAGATGATTGCAAGCGTTATCGAAAGGGTTAAAGACGTTTCTAAAATCGCTACCAAAATGAAACATTACAAAGTGATTGAAGATGCGCTCTCGTCAGCCCCTTGCGTTGAAAAGGTTTGCAAGTCTATCGTAAATTTAGGCGACGGTTCGGCGCAGTACGAATTTACCGCACCCGAGGGGCTTTTCTACGATATGCTCTCAGATTTATCCGGCGACGAAATAAAAGACGAGTTTGCCTTGATGAGTTACGTAAAAGAGTTACGGCTCGCAAAAGAAAATTATAGAAAATTAAAAGATGCGCTTAGCGAAGTTGATGAAAGTGGTTATGGAATCGTAATTCCAAGCGGTGGCGACATGAAAATTAGTTCGCCCGAAGTCGTTAAGCGCGGTGGAAGATACGGCGTTAAGATTAAGGCAACTTCTTCGTGCATGCACCTATTAAAAATAGATTTGACCGCTGACGTTTCGCCCATTTCAGGCACGGAAAAGCAGTGTAAAGATTTCGTTGAATACTTAAATTCTCAAAGTGAAGAGAATAGCGAAAAGGTGCTTGGTACGGATATTTTTGGAAAGCCTTTGTCAACGCTCGTTCGTGAAGAGATAGATTATAAGGTATCGTCAATGAAACCTGAACTTAAAAATAAAATGAGAAAAACCGTTACTAAAATCGTCAACGACGGCAAGGGAAATCTCGTTTGCATATTGATTTAAGCGTTTAACTAAAAGGAAGGGCGTACCTTCCTTTTTAATCGGCAAAAAATTTACTATTGAAAAACGAAAAAACCTATTGTATAATTAAATTAACGGAAGACATCCGAATTAATTTTATAGGAGTACATTTATGGACGTAGACAAAATTAGGAACGTAGCGCTAATAGGTCATAGCGGAGAAGGTAAAACCACTCTTGCAGAAGCAATTTTATTTAATATGAACGTTATTGACCGCCAAGGAAAAGTTGAAGACGGTAACACCGTAATGGATTTCGATCCGCTCGAAACGGCGAAAAAATCTTCTATTTCACTTGCTTGCGCTTGCGGAGAATACAAAGGGTATAAGTTCAATATTATTGACGTACCTGGTTACTACGATTTTGAAAGCGAACTTGCTCAGGCTCTTGCCGTTGCGGACTCCGCAATTATAGTTGCAAGTGCAAGCGGTACGCTTACCGTTGGAACGGAAAGGGCGATTGATTATTGCGTAAAGAGAAAGATCCCCGCTATGCTTTTTATAAACGGACTCGACAAAGATAATTCAGACTTTATTAAAACGGTAAACGCAATCAAACTTAAATACGGGCACAAGATTGCACCGATGATAGTACCGAATATGGTTGACGGAAAGATGAAAGGTTTCGTCAAGGTTGCTTACGGTGTTCTTCGTGATTGGGAAAGAAACGAAAGCCCAATCCCCGATTATTTAAAAGAAGCGTATATGGAAGCAAGGCTCACAGTTTCCGAAGCCGCTGCTGAAAACGACGAAGCGCTTATGGAAAAATTCTTCGAAGAAGGCGCGCTTTCTCCCGAAGAAATTGAAGCCGGCGTAAAAATTGGTATTAACACTTGTTCAACCATTACCGTTTTAGGCGGTAGCGCATATAAAAATCACGGCGTATTTAACCTTATGGATAAAATTATATCCACACTTCCAAGCCCTATGGATGCAGGTATCCAAAGAGCGATTGTAGACGGGGAAAAGGTTGCCGTTAAACCGAACGTTGACGACCAAACGGTTGTTAGAATATTCAAAACCGTAGTTGACCCCTACGTTGGTAGACTTAATTATATTAAAGTTATTTCCGGTAAACTTAAATCAGGTCAAACTTTAAAAGTTTCGGGTTGGGGCGAAGAAAAGATTAGCGGTATTTACACCGTTATCGGTAAAAAACAAGAAGCCGTTACCGAATTATCGGCAGGCGATATCGGCGCGCTTTCTAAACTTGAAAACGCAAGAACGGGCGATACGTTGTTTGAAAAGGTAGACACTAAGTTTAAGGCGTTTGAAATTCCGCCCGCAACTTACAAGCGTTCTGTTTACGCCGCTAAAAAGGGCGAAGAAGATAAGATTTTTGCAGGTCTTAGCAAACTCAAAGATGAAGATATATCGTTTAACGTTGAAAAGAATGCCGACACGGGCGAAATGGTAATTTCGGGCGTTGGCGCAACTCAACTTGAAACGATTAAGAAAAAACTCAAAGCAAAATTCGGCGTTGAAGCCGAACTTAGAAAACCCAAAATCGCTTATAAAGAAACGATTAAAGGCGTAGCGGAAGCCGAAGGCAAACACAAAAAGCAATCGGGTGGCGCAGGTCAATACGGCCACGTTAAAATCAAGTTTGAAGCGGGCGCAGAAGATGGTGTTTACGAATTCGTTGACGCAACCGTTGGTGGTTCAGTTCCCAAGCAATTTATCCCTGCGGTAGATAAGGGCTTGCGTGAAGCCATTAAAGAAGGCGTGTTAGCAGGTTATCCCCTTCTTAACTTAAAAGCAACCTTATTCGACGGTTCTTCTCACCCCGTTGACAGTAAAGAAGTTGCATTCGTTTCCGCTGCAAAGATTGCTTACGCGGAAGGCTTGAAGAACGCTAAACCCGTTATCTTAGAACCCGTAATGCAAGTAGTCGTTACCGCGCCTGATACTTATCTTGGCGACGTTATGGGCGATATGAATAAGCGCCGTGGCAGAATTATCTCTACCGACCAAGACGGCGAAAATAGTATCGTAACTTGCGAAGTTCCCGAAAGTGAAATTTTAGATTACACGGCTGAACTTAGAAGTTTCACTCAAGGTCGCGGAAGATTTACTCAAGAATTCGTAAGATATGAAGAAGTTCCTTTTGAAGAAACGAGTAAAATTATTGAAGAAGCAAAAAAAGGCGAATAATATTTATATTTAAGGGGTAATATAATGATACTCAGCGTATGCCCGAACCCGAGCATCGATTGCACGATGGAACTTGAACAACTCGTGGTAGGAAGGCTTAACAGAGTTAACAATAAAATAGTAACTTATTCGGGCAAAGCGCTCAATTCGGCAATAGGTGTAAAAAGGCTTGGTGGCGATAGTTTCGCCACCGGCTTTATGTATGAAAACGAAGGTAGTTTATTCGTTTCAAACCTTGATAAAGAAGGGGTTAAGAACACTTTTGTTTGGAATAAGGGGCACGTTAGAACGAATTATAAAATAGTGGATAACCGCTCAATGCTCACCGAAATTAACGATAAGGGCGAGAACGTAAGCGAAGAAAACCAGAAAAAACTTTTAAGTTTAGTTGAAACTTTATCGCCGAATGCGTCAGTCGTTATTATGAGTGGTTCGCTTCCAAGTGGCGTTTCTAACGATTATTATTATAAACTTGCATCAGCAGTTGATAAAAAGGCAAAAATAATATTAGATACCGAAGGTGAAAAGTTAAAAACCGCCTTATCGGCAGGTATTTATATGGTAAAACCAAATCTTAGAGAACTTGAGCAACTTGCAGGTGGAACGCTCACGTCGAGAAAAGATATGCTTTTGGCGTGTTATTCTTTGATAGATTTAGGCGCTGAAAACGTTTTATTATCGCTTGGGCGTGAGGGCGCGATACTCACTGACGGAACGAACTCGTATTTTTGCAAAAGCACTTCCGTTGCGGTAAACTCTACCGTTGGAGCGGGCGATAGTATGGTTGCCGCCGCTTCAGTTATGATAGAGCAAGGCGCGCCGAAAGAAGAGATATTAAAAAACGCCGTTGCCGCAGGTACGGCTTCTATAACGACGCCTGGTACCAATTTATTTTATCGCGATAAGTTTGAAGAAATCTACGGAAAGATTTCAGTTAAAAAGATTTAATTATGGTAAGTTTAAAAGATATAAAAAAGGACGAAGAAGTTAAAGTCCTTATAAAAACGAGTGAAAAGCAAATTGATGCGCTCGCGTATACCGAGCATTCCGTTCGCCACGCATCAATAGTTGCTTCGTGGACGGGGCATATCCTTAAAGAAACGGGAAACTCGGCAAAACTCGTTAGGCTTGGCGAGATAGCAGGCTATCTTCACGATATAGGTAATTCCGTATCTCGTTACGACCACGCTGGTAGCGGTGCGCTTTTAGCGTACGGCGTTTTAAAGCGAATGGGTATGAATTACGACGACGCCGCCGAAATTATGATGGCGATAGGTAATCACGACGAAAAAAACGGCGTTCCCGTAAGCGTTTTAACTTCCGCTCTTATAATTGCCGATAAGTCGGACGTGCATAAATCGAGAGTTAAAGATAAGATTTTAGATAAAGACACCAATATTCACGACAGGGTTAATCTTGCCGTTAATCGTTCTTATATAAACGTTGATACCGAGAATTTAAGAATTGATACTGTTATTGAAACAGACGATACCATTTGTTCGGTTGCAGACTACTTTGAAATTTATCATCATAGAATGCTTATGTGTTCTAAGGCTGCTGAGTTATTGGGTTACAAATATGGCCTTGTTATAAATAACGTAAGACTCCTTTAGGTCGTTATAAACGGCGCAATACTTCGTTTCTGCAAAGGTATTGTGACCTTCACAACCAGCAAGGTTAGTTCAGTCCACAAACATTTGCGAGCCTTGTCTTGCTTGTTTCTAACGCCTTAATTTTTAATCAGTTATTTGCGTCGTTATATTTCGTTTCTAATAACAAATAAAAATTAAAATCCCGAGCATACTAAAAGTATGGTCGGGTTTTTTAATGCGATTACAAATTTCAACGCGTTTAAAAAAAGTAAAAAGTGCGTAACGATGTCAGGCGCGCTCGTGTTTTTTATGTTGCTTGGTTTAGTTCCAACGGCGTATCTTTTAAGTTTAATATTTGCAGTATTTGGTAAAGAACTGTCTTTCGCCTTTAGTATTTTTACGATAGAAGAGTTCAACGAAGTGAAAGATTTTTTGCTCGACGCAACCAATAACTATTCGGTTGGAAGGAATACTTTGGCTGGAATATTGGCTATTTATTCATCCGCTAATTTATTCGTTCACGTAAAACACGTTGGCGAAATTATATATAATCACAAAACGCAAAAAACAGTTTTAATAAGAGCGTTTTCAGTTGTAGGGACGGTTGTGTTAGGCTTTATAATCGTCCTATTCCTATATATTTACGCTTTTTTATCCATTTGGCTAAGTAAAATATTCGGAAAGTTTTTAGGTTTTAGTTTAAGCGCTATAATACTCGTTTTTATATTTTTTTGCATAGTAGTTTATGTCAATCTTTTTTGTTGCCCGTATAAAATTTCCGTGCGAGAAGTTGTAAAGGGAAGTGTTTACACCTGCGTTGGTTCATTGATTTTTACAATCGTTTTCGTTGTGTATCTCAAATACTTTTCATCGTATAACGAAATTTACGGAAAGATAGCGGTAATCCCCGCGTTTTTTACTTGGGTGTTTATGCTAATGCGCTGTTTGGTAACGGGCTTTATGGTAAACGCTTATTCGGTTGGTATTTACAAACGCAAGGTTAAAAAAGTTGACTTTAAATAAGTTATGTTGTAAAATCTATTCAAAATAGATTTAGGAGAAACTTATGAAGTGTATTTTAACCGTAATTGGTAAAGATAAGCCGGGCATTATCGCTAAAGTAAGCAGTTTACTTGCTGATAAAAACGTAAATATTGAAGATATTTCGCAAACTATTATGCAGTCTACTTTTACTATGATTATGCTTGTTAATATTGAAAAAGCACCCGTTACTATGAAGGAATTAAAAGAAGAGTTAAGCGTTTTAGGAGATGAAATTGGCGTTAGCATTCACCTTCAACACGAAGACGTTTTTAACGCTATGCACAAGGTGTAAAAAAATGATTAAAACGAATGAAATTATTGAAACCATAAACATGGTTGAAAAAGAGCATTTTGATATTCGTACTATCACTATGGGTATATCTTTATTCGGCTGTATTAAAGATACTGTTAAAGATACTGCTACCGCAGTTTACGACCTTATTTGTAATCGCGGTAAAAACATAGTAAAAGTTGCGAAAGATTTATCGCTTGAATACGGCGTTCCCGTAGTTAACAAAAGAGTATCCGTAACGCCTGCAAGTTTTTTAACCGCTAAATTCATGGGCGAAGAACTTGAAATTGCGTTGGCGCTTGATAGGGCGGCTAAAGAAATCGGCGTTGATTTTATAGGTGGTTATTCCGCGCTCGTACATAAGTCGATGACGGAAAGTGAAAAGAGTTTTATCTTATCAATTCCCGAAGTTTTATCAAAAACCGAAAGGCTTTGTTCGTCGGTTAACGTTGGTTCAACGAGAGCAGGTATTAATATGGACGCGGTTAAACTCGTTGGCGAAGTGGTTAAAAAGGCTGCCGAAATTACAAGCGACGGCTTAGGTGCTGCAAAATTCGTAGCGTTTTGCAACGCCGTTGAAGATAATCCCTTTATGGCAGGCGCATTCCACGGCGTTGGCGAAGGCGATTGCGTCGTAAACGTTGGCGTTTCAGGTCCGGGCGTTGTTCAGCACGCGTTAAAGGCTGTTCCTAACGCGTCTATTACCGAACTTGCTGAAGTTGTTAAGAAGACCGCTTTCAAAATAACGAGAGTTGGTAACTTGGTGTTAGACGAAGCAAGTAGGCGTTTAGGCGCAGAAAGGGGTATTGTTGACCTTTCGCTTGCGCCCACCCCCGTTATTGGCGATAGCGTTGGCCATATTTTAGAAGAAATGGGCTTAGAAGAAGTTGGTTGCCACGGCACGACTGCTTGTTTAGCGCTTTTAAACGATGCCGTTAAAAAGGGTGGCGTTATGGCTTGCTCTAACGTTGGTGGATTATCTGGCGCATTCATTCCCGTTAGTGAAGATATCGGTATGATAAACGCTGCGGATAGCGGTTCGTTAACCTTATCTAAACTTGAAGCGATGACGGCTGTTTGTTCAGTTGGTATCGATATGGTTGCTATTCCTGGCGATACTCCCGTTTCAACTATTTCCGCACTTATTGCCGATGAAATGGCAATCGGTATGGTTAACAATAAAACTACCGCCGTTAGAATTATTCCCGTACCCAACAAAACCGTTGGCGAATACGTTGAGTTTGGCGGTCTACTCGGTCGTGCGCCAATTATGCCCGTGCATAATAAATCTGCTGAAAAGTTTATTAGTCGTGGTGGTCGTATTCCCGCTCCTATTCACGGAAATAAGAACTAATCCACAACTTTTTGCGCTAGTAAAAATCATAACGCGCGAATAGCGCTCATATCGTTTGCATTAGCAAACTCATATCAACCAAAGGTTTCATAACTTAAATAATAAATGCGTAAGACATTACGCATTTTTTATTTGCCTTTCTCATACCTTAATGGTAGGAGATAAAAGTTTTGAATAAAAGAACTTATAATAGGGTTATTCTTGAAGCGGAATATATTATAAAGCACGGCGCAACGGTTAGAAAAACGGCAACCGTTTTTAGCGTTGGTAAATCAACCGTTCATAAAGATATGACGAAAAGATTAGAGCCAATATCTACTTATTTATACGATAAGGTTAAAAAGGTTTTAGAAACGAATCTTTCCGAGCGCCATTTGCGCGGTGGGTTAGCAACTAAAAACAAATATATAATTATGAAAGAAAAAAAAGACGCTTAAGCGTCTTTTTCTATTATACTATTAATTGCTTGCGAAACGTAAGATACGGGGATAATTTTAATTTTATCTGCGTATTTTTTAACCACGTCGAAATTTCTCTTGGGGATAATTATCGTTTTAAAGCCAAGTTTTATTGCGTTTTGAACTCTCTTTTCAGCAAAAGCTACCGCTCTTATTTCGCCCGTTAAACCAAGTTCGCCAAAGGCGGTTACAGTCTTATCTACGGGGGCGTTTTTTACTGCGCTTGCAAGCGATAGCGCTATCGCTAAATCGGCTGACGGTTCGCTAAGTTTAATTCCGCCCATAGCGTTTACGTATACGTCTTGATTGAAAAACGGCAAGTATGCTTTCCTTTCAAGAACAGCAAGAATTAAAACCATTCTATTATAATCAATTCCTATCGGCATACGGCGTGGAAGCCCGAAAACCGTTTTTGAAATAAGCGTTTGAATTTCAACCGGCATACACCTGTTTCCACTTACCGATTGAGTGACCACGCTTCCTGCTTGCGCTCCGCGCTCTTCACTCATAAACACGCCGTTATAGTCTTTAACTTCTTTAATTCCCAATTCCGTCATTTCAAACACGCCCACTTCTTGCGCCGAGCCGAAACGGTTTTTAACAGCTCTTAAAATTTTCAAACTGTCTTGCGGTTCGCCTTCGAAATATAAAACGGTATCCATAATATGTTCAAGTACTTTCGGCCCTGCAATTGAACCTTCTTTTGTAACGTGGCCTATGACGAAAACCGTCTTATTAGCCGTTTTTGCAAGGCGCATAAGCCTTGAAGCACATTCTTTAACTTGCGCAACAGAGCCTGCGGAACTTGATAATTCGGATAGGTAAATCGCTTGAATACTATCAATTACTATATAGTCGTAATCTTTGGCGATTTGTTCAATGCACTCTAAACGGCATTCGTTCAAAACGGTAAAGTTTTCCCCTTGAACTTGAAGCCTATCGCACCTAAGTTTAACGTGAGATAAACTCTCTTCCGCCGAAACGTATAACACTTTTTCAGTTTTAGATAAGTTGCCTGCAACTTGAGTGAGTATCGTTGATTTACCGATACCTGGATCGCCACCGATAAGCACTATCGAGTAAGGCACGATTCCACCGCCTAAAACGGTATCAAGTTCGTTAAGCCCCGTCTTTACGCGTTGGTAGTTTTCTTTAGTTATATCTTTTAAAAGGGTGGGTTTTGACGGGGGCACTGCGATTGAACCTTTAACTTCAATAGTTTCTTCAAACTCTTCAACCATAGTTCCAAATTTTCCACAAGCGGGGCATTTGCCTAGCCATTGTGGACTATAAGTTCCGCACTCTTGACAAACGAATTTAGAATTTTTCTTAGCCATATTATAATTCCTTAGTTGTTATAATTCTCTCGTTAATACGAACGCTTGCGATGCAATTCCTTCTTCTCTACCTACCGTGCCTATTCCTTCAAGAGTAGTAAAGGTTATTCCTACACTTTCGGTGGGAAGTTCTAACGCATTTGCAAGGTTTTTGGTAATAACTTCTCTAAATGGCGATAACTTTGGTTGCTCCGCCATTACTACCGCCGAAACGTGAACGGGTTTTAAGCCTTTTGCTTTAAGCATTTTCATAACTTCTTCAAGTAAAACCATTGAAGAAATATCTTTAAACTTTTTATCTTTATCGCTAAAGTGATAGCCTATATCTCTAAGTGATGCGGAAGATAAAAGCGCATCCATTATAGCGTGGGTTAAAACGTCTGCGTCGCTATGGCCGAGTAGCCCTTTAGAGTGGGGGATTTCTATACCGCCTAAAATGAGTTTTCTGTCTTCAACGAGTTTGTGAAGGTCAAAACCCGTTCCACATTTAGAATATTTGGGTTGATTATCAAAATCTTCTTCAAAAGTGAGTTTTTTGCACTTGTTGTTGGTGACGACTGCAACGCACTTACCAAAGTAGGCTGAGTAAACGCCCGCATCGTCGGTATACTCGTCTTGCTCGTCCGCGTGCGCGTACGCATTCTTTATATCAATTAAACGGAAACATTGGGGGGTTAGTGCGGACAACTTGTCCCTTCTTCCCGAAGCGTAAATTATATCCTTTCCGTCAGTTTCCAAAACGGTGTCGGTCAAAGCGGTTGCTAAAACTGCCGAACCGCGAGTAAGAGCGGTTTTAATGCAGTTTTCAATATCGGAATGCTCAATGAAAGGGCGAGCGCCGTCGTGAATTAAAACGATGCCGTCGTCAATTACCGCCAACGCGTTTTTTATCGATTCAAAGCGAGTTTTTCCACCCGTTACGTATCTAACGGGTTTTTTAATATCTTTTAAAATTTCTTTAATTTTATCTTCTTCGCCGTGGCTGTGAACGATTAAAATTTCGTCAACTCTCTTAACTTCGTCAAAAGCGGAAACGGTTTTTAAAACCATTGGAACGCCAGATACGAGTGAAAATATTTTATTTTGATTTTGTTTGGCGCGAGAGCCTGAACCTGCGCACGCGATAACGGCGGTTATTTTTTCGTTTTCCATAGTGTTATTCTCCGATGATTTCATATAGGGTTGAAACGTCTTCTTTTTTAACGTGTTCTTGAAGGGAAAGAACTTTAAAAGTTAGTTCGCCCGTGCCGAATTTCACGGTAACTAAGTCGCCAACGTGAAGTTTAAACGACGGCTTAACCGCCTTTCCGTTAACCGTAACTTTATCCGCGTCACACGCTTCTTTCGATACGCTTCTACGCTTTAAAATTCTTGAAACTTTTAAAAATTTATCAATTCTCATTATATCTCCTGGCTCAACGTTTATTTCGTAACCGTTTATTATTTTTTAATTTTTTTGAGAAAATTCGTTCAAATAGTTGACAACTTGACGGCGTTAATATATAATTTTAAAATGCTATAATGTAATAATAGCGTCTTTTTGGCCTTTTTATAGGCTAAAAACGGAATTTTTGGCACCCTATAAATAGTATTTATAAAGGTTTTGCTCAAATTTTCAAAATTCCGCTTGCGGATATTATACCGCAACCACCGAAAATAATCAAGGTGTTTTACAATTTTTATACAAGGAGTGCAAACAATGCGTAATATGCAAACAGTGAAGTGTGGCAACGTTGAAAGAAAGTCTTTTTCGTCCATCAAAGAAGTTCAACCGATTCCCTATCTCGTAGAAGCACAAAAAGATTCTTACGAACAGTTTATTGAAGAGGGTATCGAAGAAGTTCTTGAAGACTTTTCGCCGATAACCGACTTTGCCGATCACTACGAACTTTACTTTCTCGATCACAACTTAAACGGCAAGATTAAATATTCCGAGAAAGAATGTCGCGACAGAGATGCGACTTACGCCGTTCCGCTTGAAGTTAAGGTTAGACTTAACAATAAAGTTACCGGTGAAATTATCGACCAAGACGTATTTATGGGTGAACTTCCCAAAATGACGGATAGCGGTTCTTTCATTATCAACGGTGCAGAAAGAGTTGTCGTTTCTCAACTCGTTCGCTCGCCCGGTGTTTACAACGGCTTCGTTCAAGATAAATCGGGTAAAAAACTTTATTCTACAACCGTTATGCCCAACCGTGGCGCTTGGCTTGAATTTGAACAAGATTCTCAAGGCGTTTTATGGGTTCACGTTGATAGAACGAGAAAAATCGCGGCAACGACTTTACTTCGTGCACTCGGATTCGGTACTAACGAATCTATTTTAGGCGTGTTCGGAAACGACGCGATGATTAACGCTACTTTGGAAAAGGATACCGCTAAAACGGAAAGCGAAGGTCTTTTTGAACTTTACAGAAGATTAAGACCGGGTGAACTTCCCACTGAAGAAGCAGTTAAGCAACACCTTAAAAATTTATTCTTCGATTCAAGAAGATACGACCTTGCGAGAGTTGGTAGATACAAGTTCAATAAAAGACTTTGTATTGCAAACCGCGTAATCGGTCTTGAATCTTTTGCCGATATCGTTAACGAAGACGGCGAATTACTCGTTAAAGCAGGCGAAGTTATTAACGAAGCGCAAGCAATCGCTATCATGAACAGCGGTATCAACACCGTTGACGTTAAGGGTGCAGACGGCAATAAGCGTACTATTATCGCTAACAACGTCGTTAACTTTGAAGCGGTTCTCGGCGTTAAGGCTAGACCTTTCGGTCTTTTAGAAACCGTTTACTATCCTAACGTTCGTTTCTCAAGAGAAGTTGCGGACATGTGTAAGACTATGTCTATTGAAGACGTAGCCGAAGCGGTTAGAACTCAAATTAACGATCTTTACTACGTTGAAGATTTATCTCCTGAAAGACTTGCTGAAAAGAAGCCTGAAGATAAGAAGAACGAAGAAGTTAGAAAGGAAATGAGAAGAAAGTTCGTAGAAGCATGTAAAGAGTTCTACGATATCATCGAAAGTGGCGATATTCCCGCTAAACTTTCTGCTGAACAAAAGAAGACTCTTAAGCCCCTTATCGAACTTCTTAACCACAAGCATATTACCGTTGACGATATCGTAGCGTCTATCTCTATTAACGGCGACCTTAACTACGGCATCGGCACGATTGACAATATCGACCACTTAGGCAACCGTCGTGTAAGAAGCGTTGGCGAACTTTTACAAAACCAATTCCGTATCGGTATTGCAAGACTTGAAAGAGTTATTAAAGAACGTATGTCTACTCAAGACCCCAAGGAAATCAATCCTAAAGGTCTTATCAACGTTCGCCCCGTAAGTTCGGCTATTAAGGAATTCTTCGGTTCATCACAACTTTCTCAATTTATGGACCAAACCAACCCCATTGCAGAACTTACTCACAAGAGAAAACTTTCAGCGCTCGGCCCTGGCGGTCTTAATAGAGAAAGAGCAACTTTCGAAGTGCGTGACGTACACTATACTCACTACGGCCGTATGTGTCCTATCGAAACACCCGAAGGTCAAAACATCGGTCTTATCACTTCGTTATCTACTTACGCAAAAGTTAACGAATTCGGCTTTATTGAATCGGCTTATAGAAAAATTGACAAGGCAACGGGCGTAGTTACCGAGCAAGTTGACTACCTTACCGCTGACGAAGAAGATAAGTACATCGTTGCTCAAGCAAACGAACCGCTCGACGAAGCAGGCCGTTTCTTGAACGAACGCGTATCGTGCAGAAACCGTGAAGAAATTACGGAAATGCCGAGAGAAGAAGTTGACTATATGGACGTTTCGCCCAAGCAACTCGTTTCAGTAGCAACCGCACTTATTCCCTTCCTTGAAAACAGCGATACCAACCGTGCGCTCATGGGCTCGAACATGCAACGTCAAGCAGTTCCCCTTATTAAACCTGAAAACGCAATCGTAGCAACGGGTATCGAAGCAAAAATCGCTTACGACTCGGGCGTTATGGCTATTGCTAAGGAAGCGGGCGTAGTTAAGGCCGTTTCCGGTAAAGAAATTATCGTTGAAGAAGTTGACGGCAACGTTAGAACCTATACTCTTAAGAAGTTCGAACGTTCTAACCAAGGCACTTGTCTTAACCAACATCCTATCGTTTCTACTGGCGATAAAGTTGAAAAAGGTCAAATCTTGGCTGACGGCCCTGCAACTGCAAACGGCGAACTTGCACTTGGTAGAAACATTCTCATCGGCTATATGACGTGGGAAGGTTACAACTACGAAGACGCTATACTTTTATCTGAAAAACTCGTTCAAAACGACGTGTTCACTTCAATCCACATTGAAGAACACGAAATTGAAGCAAGAGATACTAAACTCGGTCAAGAAGAAATCACTCGTGATATTCCCAACCTTTCTGAAGAAGTTCTTAAAGACCTTGACGCTGACGGTATTATTAGAATTGGTGCTGAAGTTACTAGCGGTGATATTCTCGTTGGTAAAGTTTCGCCCAAGAGCGAAGTTGAACTTACTCCTGAAGAAAGACTTTTAAGAGCAATCTTCGGTGAAAAAGCAAGAGAAGTTAAGGATACTTCGTTAAAAGTTCCGCACGGTGAAGGTGGTATCGTCGTTGACGTTAAAATCTTCACGAGAGAAAACAAAGACGAACTCGATCCGGGCGTAAGTAAACTCGTTAGAGTTTATATCGCTCAAAAGAGAAAGATTTCAGTCGGCGATAAGATGGCTGGTCGTTATGGTAACAAGGGCGTTATTTCGAGAATTTTACCCGAAAGCGATATGCCTTTCCTTGCTGACGGTACGCCACTTCAAATCGTACTTAACCCGCTCGGCGTTCCTTCTCGTATGAACATCGGTCAGGTTCTTGAAGTTCACTTAGGCTTAGTATGCAAGCAACTCGGATGGAAGGTTTGCACGCCTGTATTCGACGGTGCTAGCGAAAAAGATATTAGAGAACTTTTACTTGAAAATAACATCGTTAATCCCGACGGCGAAGTTGACGGTAAGATTCAACTTTACGACGGACGTACGGGCGAACCTTTTGAAAATAGGGTAACCGTAGGCTCGATGTACATGATTAAACTTCACCACTTAGTTGACGATAAGATTCACGCTCGTTCAACCGGTCCGTACTCACTCGTAACACAACAACCCCTTGGCGGTAAGGCTCAGTTCGGTGGTCAAAGGTTCGGTGAAATGGAAGTTTGGGCGCTTGAAGCGTACGGTGCGGCTCACATTTTACAAGAAATGCTCACCGTTAAATCGGACGACGTTGTGGGAAGACTTAAAACTTACGACTCTATCGTGAACGGCGAAGACATTAGCGAACCGGGTATTCCCGAATCCTTCAAAGTTTTACTTAAAGAACTTCAAGCGTGCGCGCTCGACATTAAGGTTCTCACTGAAAACAACGAAGAAATTTCGCTTAAAGAACTCACTGAAGAAAGTGAAGAAGTTCGCGTATTCGACAGAAGCGATAAAGAACAAACTGAAGAAGTCGTTCTTGACTTTGACGAAAACGTTGACGAAGACAAGTTTGACGATAACGGCATCTTTGATGACGATATGAGCGAATTTGACAGCGACGATAGTCTTGAATTCAATTCTAAAGAATTGTTTGACGATTTCGACGATATCGACGACTTTGCAAGTTTCGATGATGAAGAATAATTAAAGGGGGATTTTTAAATGTTTGAACTTAACAATTTTGATGCTATTCAGATAGGCGTTGCATCTCCCGAAAAGATTAGACAATGGTCTTACGGTGAAGTTACTAAACCTGAAACTATTAACTACAGAACTCAAAAACCGGAAAAAGACGGTTTATACTGCGAAAGGATTTTCGGACCTACCAAGGATTACGAATGCCACTGCGGTAAATATAAAAGAATTAGATACGCGGGTATCGTGTGCGATAAGTGTGGCGTAGAAGTAACGAAGTCAAAAGTGCGTCGTGAAAGAATGGGTCACATTGAACTTGCCGCTCCCGTATCTCACATTTGGTATTTTAGGGGCGTTCCCTCTAAAATCGCTCTTATTTTGGACGTTAGCCCCAAGGCTTTAGAACAAGTAGTATATTTCGTATCCTACATCGTTTTAGACCCCGGTACGACTGACCTTGAATATAAGCAAGTTATTACTGATAAGGTATACCACGAGTATATTGAAAAGTACGGCGAAGGCAGTTTCAAAGTTGGTATGGGTGCTGAATCCGTTAAAGAACTTTTAATGGCGGTTGACCTTGATAAAGAGAGTGAAGAACTCAAGCAAATTATCAACGATAATCAATCTAACCAAAAGAAAGTTAAGGCAATTAAGCGCCTTGAAATCGTTGAAGCGTTCAGAACGGGCGGTGCTCGTCCTGAATGGATGATTTTAGACGTTATTCCCGTTATGCCACCCGATTTAAGACCCATGGTTCAACTTGACGGTGGTAGATTTGCAACGAGTGACTTAAACGACTTATATCGTCGTGTTATCAACAGAAACAACCGTTTAAGAAAACTTATGGATCTTGGCGCTCCCGATATCATTATCAGGAACGAAAAGAGAATGCTTCAAGAAGCGGTTGACGCGCTCATTGATAACGGTAAGCGCGGTAAAGCGGTTACTGGCGTTGGCGGTAGAGACTTAAAGTCTCTCTCTGCGTTCCTTCGCGGTAAGCAAGGTCGTTTCCGTATGAACCTTCTTGGTAAGCGTGTAGACTATTCCGGTCGTTCGGTTATCGTAGTAGGTCCTGAACTTAAGATTCATCAATGCGGTCTTCCCAAAGAAATGGCTATCGAACTTTTCAAGCCGTTCGTAATGAAGAAACTCGTTGAAAACGGAACTTGCCACAACATTAAAAACGCTAAACGTACGGTTGAAAGAATGAAACCTTGCGTTTGGGATATTTTAGAAGAAATTATCAAAGACCATCCTGTACTTTTGAACCGTGCACCTACGCTTCACAGACTTTCTATTCAAGCGTTCGAACCCGTTCTTATCGAAGGTAGAGCAATCAAACTTCACCCGCTCGTGTGCGGTGCGTTCAACGCCGACTTCGACGGTGACCAAATGGCTGTTCACGTTCCCCTTTCGGTAGAAGCGCAAGCGGAAGCAAGATTCTTAATGCTTTCCTCTAACAATATTTTAAAACTTTCCGACGGTAAGCCGGTTATGTCGCCTTCTCAAGACATGGTACTTGGTTGTTATTACCTTACCATCGTTAGAAAATCTGAAGGTAAGTACTACGGCGAAAACGCTTACGTTGAATTTGAAAACGTTGACGGAAAGTTCTATTCTGCGGGCGCAAACAAGGCTGAACTTAAAGCGTCTGACGTTGAATTAGACGTTGACGGTTCTATTAAATCTTGCACTTTAACCGCTCAAGATGGTACCGTATACGCGGGCGTATCCAAATATATACCTTCGTCGTTCATCTCGGAAGACGAAGCGATTATGGCATATCAAACCAAGCAACTTACGTTACAAGACGAAATTTACGTAAGAAGAACGGTTACTACGCCTGACGGTCAAACCGTTACCGGTAGAGTTAAGACTACTTGCGGTAAGATTATCTTCAACGAAAAGATTCCGCAAGACCTTGGATTTACCAAGCGTGTTAAACCTGAAGACTACCTTCAATACGAAATTAACAAACTCGTTAAGAAGGGTGACCTTAAGAAAATCGTTGAAGCATGCTTCAAATTTAAGTCTGCTAAGTGTGCGGCTGAAACTCTCGACTACGTAAAGGCGCTTGGTTACAGATATTCTACCGTTGGCGCTATCACTACTTCTATTTTCGATATGCAAGTTCCTGAATCTAAGAAGGAAATTCTTGCTCACGCATCTGACGAAGTATTGAAGATTGAAAGAAAGTTCAATCGTGGTATTATTACTGACGACGAAAGATATAAGGCAGTCGTTGACGTATGGACTAGAGCAACCGGCGACGTTACTGACGAACTCAAGAAAACTCTTGAAAAGTTCAACCCCATCTGGATGATGGCTGACTCAGGCGCGCGTGGTTCTATCGACCAAATTAAGCAACTTTCGGGTATGCGTGGTCTTATGACTAACCCGAATGGTAAAATTATCGAAATTCCCGTTAAATCTTGTTTCCGTGAAGGTCTTACGGTACTTGAATACTTCACCTCTTCTCACGGTGGTAGAAAAGGTCTTGCCGATACGGCGCTTAAGACGGCTGACTCGGGTTACTTAACTCGTCGTCTCGTAGACGTTTCGCACTCGGTTATCGTTAAGGAAGAAGACTGTTATGCAAGCCTTGGCGAAACTCCGAAGGGTTTAGAAGTTTCGGCTATTAGAGTTGACGGTGAAGATAGACCCGTTGAAAGTTTGGCAGACAGACTTTCGGGTAGATACACTATCAATGCTGTAGTTCATCCTGAAACAGGCGAAGTTCTTGCTCCTGCAGACAGTATGATTACTGAAGAACAAGCAAAAGCAATTGAAAAAGCAGGCATTGAAAAAGTAGTTATTAGAAGCGTATTTACTTGTCGTAGCAAGATTGGCGTTTGCGCTAAGTGTTACGGTAAGAACATGAGTAACCTTTCTCCCGTTCAAGTTGGCGAAGCGGTTGGTACGATCGCCGCTCAATCAATCGGTGAACCTGGTACTCAGCTTACGATGAGAACGTTCCACACCGGTGGTATCGCATCAACCGGCGATATTACGATGGGTTTACCGCGTATCGAAGAACTTTTCGAAGCGAGAAACCCTGCAGGTAGAGCAGTACTTTGCGAAACGAGTGGTGTTGCAACGATCGTTATGAAAGACGGTCTTCGCCACGTTGTAGTTAAGAACGATAAGGGTCAAAAAGACTATCAAATTCCGTTCACTGCTGAACTTAAGGTTAAAGACGGCGACATCGTTGAACCTGGTACGGTTCTTACGAGCGGTTCGGTATACCCGCAAGCAATCTTAAAGACTAAGGGTGTTAAGGGCGTTCAAGACTACATCTTAAAAGAAGTTCAAAGAGTATATCGTTCTCAAGGCGTAGAAATTAACGATAAACACGTTGAAATTATCGTTAGACAAATGCTTAGAAAAGTACTCGTTCAAGCATCGGGCGACACGTCGTTCTTACCTGGCGAATACGTTGACGAATACAGAATTCAAGAAGAAAATAAGAGAGTTTTAGAAAACGGCGGAAGACCTGCGATGGTAGAAAGAGTTCTTCTCGGTATTACCAAGGCTTCGCTTGCAACTGAAAGTTTCTTATCCGCTGCATCGTTCCAAGAAACGACGAGAGTTCTTACCGACGCTGCAATCAAGAATAAAGTTGACCGCTTAGTAGGCTTAAAAGAAAACATTATTATCGGTAAACTTATTCCTGCAGGTACGGGTTCTAAAGAATACAAAAATTTGTTACCCCAAACGGTAACCACAACCACTCAAAACGTTTGACATAAACCATCAAAAATGGTAAAATAGTCAAGGCAATCGATTAAAATACTTTGAAAACGGCAGATTTTGCCGTTTTTGGAGTGTAATTTAAACTTCTTTATGCGGTGTTTACACTCGCGTTTAAGAATATTTTCCGAAAAAAACAAGGAGGTAAAAGTATGCCAACAATCAACCAGCTTATCAAACAAGGTAGAACAATTGGTCAAGAAAAGAGTAAATCTCCTATCTTAGATAGTTGTCCTCAAAGAAGAGGCGTGTGCCTTTCGGTAACCACGACTTCTCCGAAAAAACCTAACTCTGCGCTTCGTAAGATTGCAAGAGTACGTTTGACTAACAAGCAAGAAGGTACTGTATATATTCCTGGTGAAGGTCACAACCTTCAAGAACACAGTTCCGTTCTTATTCGTGGCGGAAGAGTTAGAGATCTTCCCGGTGTTCGTTATCATATTATCCGTGGTACTTTGGATACTGCAGGCGTTGCAAAACGTAAGCAAGCAAGAAGTAAATACGGCGCTAAAAAGCCTAAGTAATAATTGAATCGAACAAAACTCAAAAACCTACTTGTCGGAAAGTATTTTTAAGCCCGATTTTGTAGGCAGTATATAAGCCGAAAGGTTTATAGAAGGTTCACCGCGAAAGCGTGTGATAGCATGCAAGGGTTGTAACCCTTAAAAAAATAAAGGAGGAAAAATTTATGCCAAGAAGAGGCGGAGTTCCCAAGAGAGATGTTTTACCCGATCCTATTTACGGTAGCAAGGTAGTAACCAAGCTTGTAAATCAGATTATGTTAGACGGCAAAAAGGGAATTGCACAAAGTATCGTATACGATGCTTTCAATAAAATGCAAGAAAAGACCGGTCAAGACGCTATGGAAGTGTTTAATCAAGCAATGGCAAACGTAACGCCGGTATTAGAAGTTAAAGCAAGAAGAGTAGGTGGTTCAAACTATCAAGTTCCCATCGAAATCAGACCTGAAAGAAGACAAACTCTCGCAATTCGCTGGATTGTAATCAATGCAAGAAAGAGAAGTGAAAGAGATATGTGTGATAGACTTGCAGGTGAATTACTTGACGCGTCCAACAACACTGGTGGCGCAGTTAAGAAGAAAGAAGACACGCACAGAATGGCTGAAGCGAACAAAGCATTCGCTCACTATCGCTGGTAGGAGTAGATTATGGCAAGAGAATACGACCTTTTACACACCAGAAACATCGGTATTATGGCGCACATTGACGCGGGTAAGACCACCACTACTGAACGTATCTTATTCTATACGGGTAAGACTCACAAGCTTGGTGAAACTCACGATGGTGAAGCAACGATGGACTTCATGGTTCAAGAACAAGAACGTGGTATCACGATTGCATCAGCAGCTACCACTTGTTACTGGAAAGGCAACAGAATCAACATTATCGATACTCCTGGCCACGTAGACTTCACGGTAGAAGTAGAACGTTCACTCCGCGTACTTGACGGTGCGGTAGCAACTTTCTGCGCAAAGGGTGGTGTAGAACCCCAATCTGAAACCGTTTGGAGACAAGCTGATAAGTACAAAGTTCCGAGAATTGCATACGTTAACAAAATGGATATCAACGGTGCAAACTTCTTCGGTGCTATCGAAATGATGAAGGAACGCTTACACACTAACGCAGTTCCCATCTGCTTACCTATCGGTAAGGAAGATACCTTCTGTGGTATTATCGACCTTGTTCAAAACAACGCGATCATTTACAAAGACGATACTGGTAAAGTATTCGACGTTGTAGATATTCCTGCTGAAGAAGCAGACGTTGCAGCAGAATACAGAGCGCAACTTATGGAAGTATGTGCTGAACAAGAAGACGAACTTATGGAAAAATATTTCGAAACTGGTGAACTCACCGTTGAAGAAATGAAGAGAGCCATAAGAAAAGCAACCGTAGCAATGCAAATTACTCCCGTACTTTGCGGTTCTTCTTACAAGAACAGAGGTGTTCAACACCTTATTGACTCGGTAGTTGATTATCTTCCCAGCCCGTTAGACGTTGATCACGTAACAGGTATCAACCCCAGAACTGAAAAGGAAGAAATTAGAAGAAGTGCTGACGATGAACCGTTCTCAGGTTTAGCGTTCAAGATTGTAGCAGACCCGTTCGTAGGTAAGCTTGCATTCTTCAGAGCATACTCGGGTACTTTAGAAAGCGGTTCTTACGTATATAACAGTACTAAGGGTAGAAAGGAAAGAGTTGGTAGACTTTTACTTATCCACGCAGCAACAAGAAGTGAACTTGATATGATTTATTCAGGTGACATTTGTGCTATCGTAGGTTTAAAAGACACTACTACCGGTGATACGCTTTGTGACGAAGCTCATCCTATTATCCTTGAAAAGATGGAATTCCCCGAACCGGTTATCAAAGTAGCAATCGAACCCAAGACCAAGCAAGGTCAAGAAAAGATGACTATGGCTCTTATCAAACTTGCTGAAGAAGATCCTTCGTTCAAGTTCTATACTGATAAGGAAACTAGCCAAACGATTATCGCAGGTATGGGTGAACTTCACCTTGAAATTATCGTTGACAGACTTTTAAGAGAATTCAAAGTAGAAGCAACCGTAGGTAAACCGCAAGTTGCATACAGAGAAACTTTCAGAAAAGAAGTCGAAGCACAAGGTCTTTACAAACGTCAATCGGGTGGTAAAGGTCAATACGGTGATTGTAAAGTTAGATTTACACCGCTTGAACCGGGTGCAGGCTTCGTGTTTGAAGACGAAACCGTTGGTGGTTCTATTCCTAAGGAATACATCGAACCCGTAAGAAAGGGTATTGAAGAAGCGTCCAAGAACGGCACACTTGCTGGTTATGAAGTCGTAGACTTCAAGGCAACCGTATACGACGGTTCTTACCACGAAGTTGACTCGTCAGAAATGGCGTTCAAGATTGCTGGTTCACTTTCGTTCAAGGAAGCAATGAAGATTGCTAACCCCGTTATCTTAGAACCTATCATGAAGGTAGAAATCGTAACACCCGAAGATTACTTTGGTGACCTTATGGGTAACGTATCTTCTCGTCGTGGTACTATTCAAGGCACTGAAGATAGAAACGGTTCTAAAGTTATTGACGCTCAAATTCCGCTTAGCGACATGTTCGGTTACGCAACCGACCTTCGTTCAAGAACTCAAGGCCGTGGTCAATACACGATGCAATTCGACCACTACGAAGAAGTTCCGAAGTCAGTTGCTGAAAAGATTATCGGCGAAAGAGCGGCAAGAAACAACAACGACTAATCGCGATTTTCAAAATATTGCTTGACACCGCGAAAGGCTTGTTATATACTAAATATATTAAAATAAAATTTTAAAATAAAAAAACAAACAACATAATTTTTGAAGGAAACAAAAAACTATGGCAAAGGCTAAATTCGAAAGAACTAAACCGCACGTTAACATCGGTACTATCGGTCACGTTGACCACGGTAAAACCACTCTTACTGCAGCAATTACTATGGTACTTGCAGCAAAAGGCGGCGCTGAAAAAATGCGTTACGACCAAATCGATAAAGCACCTGAAGAAAAGGCTCGTGGTATCACGATTAACACTTCTCACGTTGAATACCAAACTGAAGCTAGACACTACGCTCACGTAGACTGTCCTGGCCTCGCTGACTACGTTAAGAACATGATCACTGGTGCAGCGCAAATGGACGGCGCTATTCTCGTAGTAGCAGCAACTGACGGTCCGATGCCCCAAACTAGAGAACACATTCTTCTTGCTCGTCAAGTAGGCGTTCCCTACATCATCGTATTCCTTAACAAGACTGACCTTGTTGATGACGAAGAACTTCTTGAACTCGTTGAAATGGAAGTTAGAGAAATCCTTAGCGAATACGGCTTCCCTGGCGACGATACTCCTATCGTAAAGGGTTCTGCAGTTAAGGCTCTTGAAGCTGCAATGAACGACAATGCAGATGATCCTGCTTGCGCATGCATTCTTGAACTTATGGATGCTGTTGACAGCTACATTCCTAACCCCACTCGTGACGAAGATAAACCTTTCCTTCTTCCTGTAGAAGACGTATTCACCATTTCTGGTCGTGGTACCGTTGCTACTGGTAGAGTAGAAAGAGGTATCGCAAAAGTTGGTGATCCCGTTGATATCGTTGGTATCAGACCTGAAAAGAAGACTTCAGTTATCACTGGTCTTGAAATGTTCAGAAAGCAACTTGACGAAGCTTACGCAGGCGATAACGTTGGCGCACTTTTAAGAGGTGTAGACAGAACTGATATCGAACGTGGTCAAGTAGTTGCTAAACCGGGTTCTGTTCAACCCCACACTGAATTCAATGGTCAAGTATACGTACTTACCAAAGAAGAAGGTGGTAGACATACTCCGTTCTTCAACAACTATCGTCCTCAATTCTATTTCAGAACTACCGACGTTACTGGTACTATCAAACTTCCCGAAGGCGTAGAAATGGTTATGCCTGGTGACCACGTTACTATCGACGTAACTCTTATCACTCCGGTTGCTATGGAAGAAGGTCTCCGTTTCGCTATCCGTGAAGGCGGTAGAACTGTAGGTTCTGGTGCGGTTTCTAAAATCGTTAAGTAATCTTAGTTAACTGATTCAAAAATGCTATGGCTTGTCCATAGCATTTTTTCAATCGGAAAAGTAATTAAACCAAAATTAAGCGTGCTTTTATAAGCGCGCTTTTTTTTGTTTAAGGCGTTATAAACGGCGCAATACTGCGTTTATAATTTAACTTTGGACTTCAATAATCAAAGAATTAAGGATATTATGAAACACGCTAATAGCGATATATTTATATATAGATAGCAAATTTTGGCGGTTATGACCGAAATGATTGTGAAAGTTTTATGAAAAATTTCTTGAAAATTTATAATAATTTTTATTGACAAATAGATATAATTAAGATAGAATAATAATGTATCATCGTATAATAGGGGTGGAGTCTGCGCTTTTTTTAGCCCCTTTCATTATAAATAATGAAATGATACGTTTACTTAGTTCACTTTTTCAACACGCAAATTGCTATTAAAGGGTGGTTTGTTTAAGATAATTGCACGATTAAGTTTTGTGTTGGAATTTTAAGATGAAAATTTTAGGAGGTTTACTATGAAGAAATCCTATTTAACTCCGTCAATCACCGTTGTTTCTTACAATATGGTTGACATTGTAACCACGTCAACAGCTTTAGACTATGCTCACGTTAAAGAGAGCTGGCTTGAAAGCGATTGGCTCAACTAAGGGGGAATATTATGAAGTTATCATTAAAATCTAATCTTCTTAAAATATTCGCTCTTGTTTTAGCGGTATGTGCAGGTGTTGTTGTTGCTACTATGCCTAACAATAACAACAAAGTTCAAGCAGCAGAAGCAGATTTTGCTGTAAGCGCAACTTTCCGTCAAGCTGAAGATGGTATTGCAGGTATTACTTATTCAACTGAATATAAGAAAGCTGCTCCTTCTGCAACTGGTATTATCATTTATCCTAACGATAATGCTGGTGCTTTTGACGTGAATGCTGACGTTGCTACTAACGTTTTAGCAGTAGACGCTCAAACTTTTGAAACTGCAAACGCTTCTTTCAACTTCTCACTCGTTTTCGATAGAGAATATATTCTTGGTTTTGAAGGCGTTACGGAAGATAATGTTACTGCAGTTATGAATAAATTCTACCTTAAAAAGTTTGCTGCAGTTTCTTACGCAATCGTAGGCGAAAACGTTGTTTATTCTGCTCCCGTTGTTAAGTCTTTTGTAGACGTTGTTATTGATGCTGAATTAGCAGGCATTGAAACTAACCTTTGGGGCGAAGTTAAAAAGGTAGAAACTAACGCATACGTTGTTAAGAATGAAGGTATTCTTAATATCGTTAAGGGCGAAGTAGACCTTTCTAACGTAGCATGTGTTATCGTTGACGACAAGATGATCATGGTTGAAAGCGAAGATTTCGTTATCACTGGTTCTGACGAAATTTCTGGTTATCAAAACGTATACCTTGTTGATAATACTGGTAACGTTCAAGTTATCAACGTTCTCTTTGCTGATAAGGCGTTAAAGAACGCGGCTGACGTTGAAGAAGCATTCGACTACGGCGATCAAAAACTTGGCGACCAATTAGTTGCAAACGATAATATTTACGTTCTTGCTAACGATATCGATATGACTGGCGTTGTTATGAACAACAGAATTCTTAACCCTGGTCAATCGTATACCACTTACGTTGACGATGGTAATGGTGGTTATGAACTTAGCACTGTTACTTCCGCTTCTGATGACGTAGGCTTTAACGGTATCTTCGATGGTATGGGCTTTGCAATCTCTAACGTAACTGTTGAAATGCCTAACTGGTCTTTAGGTAAACACTATGTTTATGGTGAACATAAAGTAAACGGCCAAATGGTAACTGAATATTACCAGACTTATGTTAACGCTCAAGCTCGTGGTTTCTTCGCATACGTTAATGAAGGTGCTGAAGTTAGAAACGTAGCGTTCGTTAACGTTCGCGGTACTGGTACGGTTAACGTAAACTACGGTTTAAACGGTCTTTTAGGTACTTATATGGTAGGTACTTTAGAAAACGTTTACTTCGGAGCAAACGTTGATCAAATTCACGCTCGTGGACCTTTCGCTAACTATGGTGAAAAAACCGTTCTTAAGAACGTTGTTGTAAACTATCCTAAGGCAGATTACACTATTGAATCTCACCTTGAATCTGCTAAGAAGCCTGATGGTACTAATTATTACGATACTTACGCTTACGGTTACGGCGCAATGTCAGGTAGTACTAGTCCTCTCTCTAGAAGTGCTAAGTATGAAAACGTATTCGTAGTATCTCCGATGCCTATTAACCTTTATAAGAGCGCAGGTTCTGGTTATGCAGGTATCAATAACGTAACTTACGCTGAAAACGAAACTGACCTTAGAGTGTTATTCGATTACGCTGAAGGTACTACTATTGCCGAAGCTATTGAAGCTGAAAAAGATTTAGGTGCAAACTATAAGAAGACTTACCAAATTGCAGGTATCCGTCGTTATGATGACGTTACTGCTATGGCTAATGACGAAGCTTCTAAAGTTCTTCTTGATACTGGCTTCTTCAAGTCTCTTGGCGGTCAAATCTTATGGCACAATCAAAAACTCGACGTAGTAGTTGATACTGCTACTGATTACGATGCGTCTACTGGTGAACTTTTATCAACAGCTATTGAAGGTGATATCGTTAGCGCATCTTATAACGGAACTGAACTTACCGTTGAAAACGGCAAGATTTTAGGTATCCCCGAACTTAATAACCAAAATAGTGAAACTCAAAAGATTTCTATCGTAGTTAGAACTGAAGAAATTAGTTACACCTTAACTAACGTAACTTACTGGACTATGATTATCAATGACGGTGCTGAACTTAAAGCCGCTCTTGATATGGATTACACTGAAAAAATCTACAACAATGGATTCTACAAACTTGGTAACGATATCGTTATTGATAAAACCAATCCGTTAACGTTCGATTACGTTGGTTATAGCAATGTAATTAAGAGCAGATTTAGTGCTGGTGGTTTCGTGGGTATCTTCGATGGCGCTGGCCATACTATTGACTTTAATAAGACTTGGCTTGGCTCTACTGCAAGATCTAACGGCTTATTCGGTAACCTTAATACCGGTGGTGACGTTGCTGGTATGACAAAGAGTGACATTACTATTAAGGATTTAGCAATCGTTAACGTATCAGTTGGTGGTGCGCCGAGTACTATATTATTAGGTAGATATGGTAAGAATCACCATACTAATGGACATAAGTCAGTTGTAATTGAAAACCTTTACGTTAACTCTTTAGGTGACGTACCTGGTGGTCTCTTTGAAGATATTGGTACTGACGTTAAACTTAATAACGTGTTCTTTGACTTAGACGGTCAAACCTCTAACACTGGTTACGCATCGGCAGTTCTTTCAAAAATCTTAAGAACTACTGACTCATACGTTGAAACTAATATTAGCAACCTCGTAACCTTAGGTGATAAACTTAAGACTAACCTTGCAGGTGCTGTTAGAAGAGCGCCTACTGTAGCAAATTATTACAAAGCAATCGTATCAACCGCTAATGGTGACGGAACTTACACTCATAAAGTTTCTCACGGTGGTTGGGGTACTGGTAACACCTTCGGTTCAGGTCAGGAATATTATTACGCTTACGCTGGTGGTAACCAAGAATATGGTAATATTGACCTTATTCAAGGTTTAAAACCGCAATTTGCTGAAATTGCTAAGACTGTTGCAAATTCTTCTACTGCAGTTGCAGGTTACTACTGCGCAACTTGTGGCGAAACCTTCTCTACTACTGCAGGTACTTGTGCTAAGTGTTCAGTAGAACTTACTTATGCTGCTAACCTTTGGGCAGTAGAAAAAGCA
This sequence comes from Christensenellaceae bacterium, assembly GCA_045637965.1. Taxonomy (GTDB): domain Bacteria; phylum Bacillota; class Clostridia; order Christensenellales; family Borkfalkiaceae; genus HGM11412. Next base: position 391,708 of record JAZUAK010000007.1, read on the forward strand.
TACGTTGTTGGCGGAACTAAACTTTCTGAAGTTGATAATAGTTTAGTTCACTCTGGTGCAAACGGCGAACTCGTATTACCTGGCGCATACGCATATTATAGCGTTGCTGAAATGCAAACTGCAGCTGGAAAAGATGCATTCGCTTCCTTCATTGGTAAAGATGGCAACGGCTTATGGAAACTTGTTGATGGTAGACTTACTTGGGCTGGCCACACTCACACTGAAAACGTTCCTAATGCAAACGGTACTCACTCTACCGTTTGTGGTAACGGTTCTATTGCAAACGTAACTGCTTGCGTATACGACCAAGAAGTAATGGAAGAAAAATATCTTCTTGCTGAAGCAGGTATCGGTCAAAGAGAAACTTACGCAAAATCTTGCGTATGCGGTAATGCAAGCAAGACTGAAACTTTCGTAAAAGAAGGTGCAATCGTACTTGACGATGCTATTGAATATGATGCAACAAGCGGTCAATTCTTCACTACTATTTTAAACGGCGTTCAAGTTGATAAGGTAGTTATTGGTGAAACTGAACTTACTGTTAAAGCAAGCAACGTATTCACTGGTGCTCCGGTTATGAATAACTTACTCAATGAAGACCAAAAGATTACTGTAACCGTATATTCGGGCGAATTCGTTTACGAATTTAACAACGTAACTTATTGGACTATGATTATCAACGACCAAGCAGAACTCGTTGCTGCTCTTGATTACGATTACAGTGTAGAAAACTTAAATAACCTTGGTTTCTATAAACTTGGTAACGATATCAATATTGATAAAGCAACTTGGACCAATATTGATTATAGCGATATTGCTAAAAACCTTAAGAATGATGCTGGCGCAATCGTATCTTATTGGAACGGTGTTTCCTGTAACGCAGGCTTTGCTGGTATCTTCGATGGTGCTGGTTATACTATCGACTTCAATCAAACTATCGGTAGTAACTACGGTCTCTTCGGTTCATTAGCGTCTGGCGCTCAAGTTTATATTAAGCGCCCTGCAACCGTTAAGAACGTTGCTCTTATCGACCTTGGTGGTACTAACTGGAAGCCGGTTATTGCTCAATATGGAGCGCAAAATACATCTAACAAAGGCGCTCTTCTTGAAAACATCTACGTATCATGGTATAACAACAATATTATGGCAGGTCTTATTTACGAAATTAATGGTAAGGGTACCGTAATTAACAACGTTGTTGTTGACATTGAAGATAACCGTCAATATGGTAGTCCTTTCGTTAACTACGCTGATAAAGCAGTTTACGGTGAAGGTATTACTGATGAAACCTTAAACGTTGGTGGTTACTATGGTGCAACCTTATACTACAGCTTACGTCGTGGTACTAGTGGTGTTGAAGAAAACGTAACTAACTTTATTTCACTTGGTCGTGGCGGTCTTGGTAAGACTTATACTGGTGGTTCAAATCTTAGACACTACTTCAAGACTACTGCTAACGGTGACGGCACTTACACTCACGCTCTTAGAAACGGTGGTTGGTCTGGTAATCCGCTTTCTACTGAAGCATATTACTTATATGCAGGTAACAAAGAATACGGCGATCAACCCATTGTTA
>JAZUAK010000008.1:0-25914 GCA_045637965.1 Christensenellaceae bacterium
TAACAATGGGTTGATCGCCGTATTCTTTGTTACCTGCATATAAGTAATATGCTTCAGTAGAAAGCGGATTACCAGACCAACCACCGTTTCTAAGAGCGTGAGTGTAAGTGCCGTCACCGTTAGCAGTAGTCTTGAAGTAGTTTCTAAGGTTGTTACCTGAAGTATAAGTCTTACCAAGACCGCCACGACCGAGTGAAATGAAGTTGGTTACAGTATCAGCAATACCACTATTACCACGACGTAAGCTGTAGTATAAGGTTGCACCATAGTAACCACCAACGTTTAAGGTTTCATCAGTAATACCTTCACCGTAAACTGCTTTGTTAGCAAATACGTTGGGGTTAGAAGCTGAACCGTATTGACGGTTATCTTCAATGTCAACAACAACGTTGTTAATTACGGTACCCTTAGAGTTAGGTTCGTAAATAAGACCTGCCATAATATTGTTGTTATACCATGATACGTAGATGTTTTCAATGAGCGCACCCTTATTGTAAGTATGTTGTGCTCCGTATTGAGCAATAACAGGCTTCCAGTTAGAACCGCCGTACTCAACGATTGCGAGATTCTTAACGGTTGCAGGTTGCTTAATGTTAGCTTGAGCACCAGACGCTAACGAACCGAAGAGACCGTAATTACTACCGATAGTTTGATTGAAGTCGATAGTATAACCAGCGCCGTCGAAGATACCAGCAAAGCCTGCGGTACAAGAAACACCGTTCCAATAAGATACGATTCTGCCAGCATCATTCTTAAGGTTTTTAGCAATATCGCTATAATCAATCGGAGTCCAAGTTGCTTTATCAATATTAATATCGTTACCAAGTTTATAGAAGCCAAGGTTGTTTAAATTAGTAACAGAATAATCGTAATCAAGGGCTTCTTTAAGTTCAGCACCGTCATTGATAATCATAGTCCAGTAAGTAACATTAGTGAAGGTATAGATAACGTCTTTAGTTTCAACAAACATCGTTAACGCACTACCGTCATAATTTAAGTTATCAAGAACTGGAGCACCAGTAAATAAACCGTCTTTTACAGTAAGTTCAGTTTCACCGTTAACAGAGTCAATAAGAGTTGCCTTAATAACGTCATACTCAATAGCGGTTGATAAAAGTTCACCAGTAGACGCATCGTAATCAACTGCACTATTTACAGTTACGCTTGCCTTTTGATTATGCCATACGAGTTGACCTGCAACAATTTTGAAGAAACCAGTATCAACAAGTGCTTGAACGTAATCAACGTCAGCTACTAATGCAGCATTGTTATCATAACGACGGATACCTGCAATTTGGTAAGTCTTCTTATAGTTTACACCTAAATCTTTTTCAGTTTCAATAGCTTCGGCAATAGTAGTACCTTCAGCGTAATCGAATAACACTCTAAGGTCAGTTTCGTTTTCAGCGTAAGTTACGCTAGTGATACCTGCATAACCAGAACCTGCTTTCTTATAAAGGTTAATAGGCATCGGAGATACTACGAATACGTTTTCATACTTAGCACTTCTAGAGAGAGGACTAGTACTACCTGACATTGCGCCGTAACCGTAAGCGTAAATATCGTAATAACCAGTAGCATTAGGCTTCTTAGCAGATTCAAGGTGAGATTCAATAGTGTAATCTGCCTTAGGATAGTTTACAACTACGTTCTTAAGAACTGCATTGCTATCATAGTTAGCGAAAGGTCCACGAGCGTGAATTTGATCAACGCTTGCTCCGAAGTAAACGTTTTCTAAAGTACCTGTCATATGAACGCCTAAAAGACCGTTTAAACCGTAGTTTAGGTTAACCGTACCAGTACCGCGAACGTTAACGAACGCTACGTTTCTAACTTCAGCATCTTTATTAACGTATGCGAAGAAACCACGAGCTTGAGCGTTAATATAACCCTTTGTTCCATCATCTTTAGTAATGTGTTGACCTAAAGACCAGTTGGGCATTTCAATAGTTACGTTAGAGATTGCATAGCCCATACCATCGAAGATACCGTTAAAGCCTACGTCAGCAGAAGCGGAAGTAACCTTATCAAGAGCATATCCACCATTACCATCGTCAACGTAAGTGTTATACGATTGACCAGGGTTAATAATTCTGTTGTTCATAACAACGCCAGTCATATCGATATCGTTAGCAAGAACGTAAATATTATCGTTTGCAACTAATTGGTCGCCAAGTTTTTGATCGCCGTAGTCGAATGCTTCTTCAACGTCAGCTGCGGTCTTTAACGCCTTATCAGCAAAAAGAACGTTGAAAGAATCATAATTACCAATCCCATCAAATAAAAGAACCGTTTTATAGCCACTGAATTGTTCAGAGTCAGCAATTACAATATTTTCGCCATCGTTTGTGAAAGACACTTCAACACCATCAACAGTCACGGTGGAAATCTCCGCCACATTAACGTTTGCTGTGGTTACAAGAGTACCTTCGGATTTAACTACGTAAGATAAACTATGTTCATTACAAGCAGCTCCTTCAGCAAACGCTTGGCTTTTTGGCATCGAGAAAACGACGGCGAATGCCATCGTAATACAAAACGCCATGAGCAACGTTTGAATTAAACTTTTTTTGAGTTTTGCCATACTGCATCTCCTAATTTATTGTTGCAACTATAGTTGCTACAAAAATAATATAAAAAAATTATACATTAATAGAATATTAATGTCAACGATCTCAAATTATTAATTTTTTCACAATAATAGTCAAAAAAGTAAAAAGCGTGGAAACTCCACGCTTTTTTGGTTTTAAAAAAATTCAATTTTTTATTTTTTTGACTTGCAAGTTTAGCCGTTTAAACCACTTTTTCGCCTTCTAAGTATACTGACTTTATCTTGAACGTACTGTCAACTAAGATAAGGTCGGCAATCTTGCCTACTTCTACTGAGCCGTAATCTTTATCAATGCCTAAAAGTTTTGCAGGATTGAGCGTTGCAAACCTTACCGCGTGAGAAAGACCGTAACCCGTGTAACTCATAACGTTTCTAACTGCATTATCAAGTGTTAAGTGGCTACCCGCTAAGAGTCCGTTAGCATCGTAGTTAAGGTCCGCGCCAAACTTTATACCCTTTGACTCGTCGTTCTTGTAGTCGCCAGTTTTGGGGAAACTATCGGTAATGAGAATAACTTTTTCAATGCCTTTTGCCTTGATTGCAGCGCGAACGGAATATGGGGATAAGTGAATGCCCGATTCGTCACAAATAAGTTCAATGAACATATCTTGATTGCAAAGGGCATACTCGTCAACACCTGCACCAAACTTGGCTTGGTTAATTCTAGGCGCTGTACCCGAATCGCCGTGGTGAGTTTGAAGTTTTAAGTTAGCGTTGTGAACCTTATCACATTGTTCACTCGTTGCTCCCGAGTGACCAAGAGTGAATACCGCGTTAGGATACTTAGACTTAACGTAATCCATAATTTCAACGATATTACTTCTATCAGGGTCAATCGCCCAAACTTTAACAAAATCGCCAATACCGTCAACTAAAGCGGTGTATTTTTCCTTGCTTATCTCACCCGACCACTTAAAGAGTTGGCTGTTACTGCCCGATGCACGCATAAACGGGCCTTCCATGTAAAGACCTTTTATAGCCCTGCCAATACCAGACTTTGCAAATTCTTTTAACTTATTAGAGCCGTCAATCATATCTTCAAGGCTCATCGTATTATAAAACGTTGGCAAAATGGTAGTTTCGCCGTGAGAAATAAAATGTTCTACGCACGCCTTGGGATTATTAGCAAAAAAATCATTTTCGCTACCATGGTTATGAATATCAATAAGACCAGGTGCGGTATAAAGACCGTTAGCGTCGATTATCTCTGCGCTACTTGGAATTTCATAATCGTTTTTCTTTGCTACAGCAACGATTCTATCGTTTTCAAACGCAACCACACCGTCAAAAATTATACCGTCAGGAAGAATGACGTTAGTGTTGATTATAACTTTCATACTATACCTTAAAATACTTTAACCTTGCCGTCTTTATCGTGACGAATATCATCAAAAGTCCAGCAACTAAACGGAGCGGCAATTTCTTCAGAAACGTAGCAAGTACCCGGTTTTAATCTCATGATAGATGCAGGGCATTCCATAGAGATTGGGCCGTAAAGTTGAAGGCGTGATACCATACGTTGCCAAGTGTCGCCAGTAGGATTGTTTAAAATGTTGTGAACTTCTAAACTTTCTCTTGCGTTTACGATATCGTAAGGTCCGATAGTTGCAGCCATGGGAGGAACTGCCCAAACGTCACCCGATGCACCCATAGGTCCAAAGAGAGAGTTTTCGCAAATGGTTAAGGGGTTTTGAGTTACTAAGCCAGACTTGATTTTAACGAATTCTTCCATAGAATCAGCAGCAAACTCTTTAGTTCTCGGGTCGATAAACGCAGTGTGTCCCGGCCAACCGGTTGCTGAATAAACAACGTCTGCACCGCCAACGTCTTGAATGATTTGAGAGTATACGCCACGAGCCTTATTGTCGTTATTAAAGGTGTGCCAATGAGATACGTCAGGACGTAAATCTTCTCTAATTCTATAATAGAAGTGTTGCATGAACGAAGCACCTAAGCCTGCGCCGTAAGTAAGGGGGGCAACGTTACCGTCTTGGTCAGCCCATTCGTCCATAGCAAAAGCATGAACGTTTCTCATGTTAATATTGTATTTGTTAACCATGTTTGCTACCGCTGAGTACGCTGCAGGCCATTGGTTAGGACAAATCATAGTGAAAGGAATATTTTCCTTATCACTTCTAACGATACGATAGAACATATCCATTACCATGTGGAAAGTGGGGTCCATAACGATTTTAACACTATATCCGTTTTCGTTAGTGTACTCCATATCTTTGCGTTCAATCATTCTAACTCTTTCGAGTTCTTCAAGCGGAAGTTCGCTGTGCGGAAGCCAAGATGCAGGTTTAAATTTAAATTCAGTATAAGTGCTCATAGTTTCTCCTTAAATATTTTTATTGTATTTTTCAAATTTTATTTCATAGCGTTGAACGTTTTCAAAATTAGGTTCAACGGTTTTACCATTAAAGTTAAAAGTAACGAAATTACCGCTTTCGCCCTTTTTAGCAACGGAATACGCGCCGAAACAACAACCGTCCGCTTGCTCGGAAAGGTAAAGTTTTTCGCCTAACACGTCAGACAAAATGCCCATCCAAACGCTACTTCTCGTAGCACCACCCGTAACGATTATTTTGCCAACTTTAAAGCCACTTTGCTTATAAATGTTTATCACTTGCTTTATTTCAAAAGCAACGCCTTCCATGGTCGCTTTAAAAATATCGCCTTTATCGTGCTTGTAGTGAGCGTTCTTTATTGAAAAACTAAGAACGTTTTGACCACGATAGCCACCGTTACCCGAAACGAAGGGATAAACGAGTAAATTATCGTCAATTTCCTTACTCTCGGCAAGCGCGTCCATTTCCTTATACGGAAGCCCGAATAAACTCTTTTCCCATTCAAGCACCGTGCCTGAACTTATTGCCGAATTAAAGTAACCATAATCGCCAGCAGGATGACGGCGGTATGCAAAGTTTCCGTCAATTTTATCTTTGTTTCTTGCAAATACTACCCACGTGGTTCCCGTTGAAACGATAACGTCGTTTTCAGAGAAGTAGTTTGCCCCAAGGCTTGCCGCAAACTGATCGTGAAGACCAACGTAAACGGAAATACTGCCCTTTAAGGCGGTTTCTTTCATAAATTTTTCGTTTGCATAGCCGATAAATTCACCTGCTTGAACGATTTTGGGGAACTTTTCAACAGATAAACCAGCAAGGCTAATAAGCCTTTCGTCGTAATCGTTTAAGTCAACGTCATAAACGCCCATCATCGCGGCGCTCGTGTAATCAATAACTGCTTTCCCTGTAATTTTTAAGTAGACGTAATCGGACGTTGAAAGTACGAACTTTGCCTTGTTAAAAGCATCTGGCAAATTGTTTTTAACCCACAAATATTTAGCGAGCATATTGCTTGCGCCCATACTCTTGCCTGTGAGTTTATAATAGTCGTCCTTTAAAATTTCCGCTTCAACTTCGGCACGCTTATCCATCCAAGTAATAGCGTTCGTAAGCGGAATTGGTTGACCGTTTTCATCAACGTCAGCAAACAAAAAACTACCGCCTTGAGCGGAAAAGGACATCGCAGTAATTTCACCGCTAAAATCTTTCGTTGCTTCTTTTACCGATTCAACTACCGCATCGTACCATTCTTCAGCGTCTTGCTCGAAAAAATTTTCACTCGGGGTTATTAACGGATAACCTTTATATCCTTTTCCAATAACGTCGCCGTTATCGTCGAATAATATTGACTTAGTACCCGTGGTCCCTAAGTCAATTCCTAAATAATATTTCATCTAATTGTTCCTTGATTAGAATTTTATGCCGTAAAGATTTGCGGCGTTGTTGCACATAATATCTTCAACGTCTTTCTTAGTAAGAGTTAAATTTTCAGCGCATTGTTTAAATCCACGAATAATTTCGTAAGTAAAGTTAGTGATATTCGGTTCGTCACTTTCTCTCATGTGCGCAGCGCCAGTAATATCGCCGTAAGCACCACGGGGAACAACGTTGATATAGTAACCGTCTTCAGTAATACGATACATACGCATTTTTGCAATAGGCATATCAGTACCGAATATTACACGCTTAGTACCAACCGCTTCAATGCACTTTTCAGTTGCAAGAGATAAAGTGTTAGCACAGAAGTCAAACATCATATTTTTAGAATGCTTTAAGGTATCGAAAGCGTTGCCGATATCTTCGGGAGCATACGCTCTACCAATGTGAGCAACGATAAGTTTAACGTTGGGATATTTTTGTTCAATTTCCATTAAATCGCGAATATTATCGGGATTTTTAAGTCTATCGTCTTTAGAAATATGTAAAACAACCTTCCAACCATATTTATCAGCAACCTTTAAGTGTTCGTGCGGAAGGAATTCAAAAATACCTGCGTCAGCACCAATAACGCCCGCTTTGCAGTTACAGCAGTAAGGCTTTAAACCTTGGAATCCACCTTTTAAAACTTCTTCCTCCACGAACTCTGCACTCATATCGTAATGGTTTAAGAATAAGGCGGGATAGTTATATTCTTTAGCCTTTTCACTACAATATGCGTTTGAAATATCTAAAAGTCCACCCGGCGTACCAAACATAACGGGCACTACGTTTTGATTTGGGAATAAATCTTTATAGGTTTGAATTAAATCTTCTGCAGAACAATCTTCCGCAACGCGACTAGGCCAATAAACGGGACCATCTGTCTTCTTTAACGATTTAACTGTGTAAACGTGGGTGTGGCTGTCAACGATGTTCTTGGGTAAAAACTCGTTCAATTCTTCTTGGTAAACTTTTTTATCGTAATCGGTTAAGTTAAATCCAAACATAATTACTCCTTAAATAATACTTATTTAATCGATTTTATCAAATTAAAACGGCGTTGTCAATAGTTTAAAGTGATTTTTTGAGCGTTTCAATCAACGTTTACAATTTTAACGTTAATTCCACGCCCTTGAAGTTCCTTTTTCATGCCATCGCTTAACTTATCGTCGGTAATAACGGCGGTAACGTCTAAGCCGTTTGAAAAACTGACCATTGCACTTGAGCCAAACTTATGAAAGTCAGTAAGAATAATGGTACTATCTGCCGACGAAATAGCCGTGGTGCATATCTTGGCGCTTTCAAACTCAGTCGTTGTAAAACCAAACTCTAAAGTATAGCCGTCAGTCCCTAAAAAGCACTTGTCAAAATGACAGTCCTTTATACTCTTTTCCGTCATATAACCGCAAAAATCTTTTCGGTTGGGGCGGTAAGTTCCACCTATAAGATTAACCACCGCAAGTTCGTTTAAAACGTTGATTATCGTATAGGAATTTGTGAAAACTTTAATATCTTTTAAGATATTTTGTCTTAAAGCATCGGCTAAAGCCATACTAAATAGGCACACGGTTGTTCCCGAGTCTAAGAACAATACGTCACCGTTTTTAACGAGCGATACAGCAAAATTTGCTATCGCTTTTTTTTCTTTAACGTAAAGCTCTTTCGACACGTCGTAACGATAAAAATTGTACGAACTATCAGGTAGCGTAATCTTCCCATGCGAACGTATCCCTATCCCCTTTTCTTCCATGCGAGAAAAGAGCCTTCGAGCCGTCGCTTCAGATACGGAAAGTTTTTCCATCGCACCCTTTAAAGTTATTGAACCGTTGAGTTGCAATTCCTTAAGTATAACGTTTTCGTCTGCTAAAGTTTTTTTCATAACACACTCCATATTACTTTACGGTTATAGTTTACAATAAAACGCTCAATTTGTCAAGCAAAACGCTCAAATTTATTAATGTTCGGCAAAGGGTTGACAATTTTTCATTATAGTTTTATTATTAATTTAAGCAATTTAAGGAGAGATACCATGAGAAAAATTAGAACCCCGTTTTTTGAAATAGGCACTAAAAATTACATTTACGGTGATGACGTTTTGGCTCTTGCAAAGCGTGCGGACGAACTTGCTGAAAAATACGATATTGACGTATTGTTCACTACCCCGTACTGCGATATTAGAAGAGTTGCTGAAAACACCAAGAATTTAATTATTATCGCACCGTATATGGATACTATTTACCCCGGCCGTGGAATGGCGTGCGTGTTACCTGAAAGTTTAAAAGCTGCAGGTGCTCACGGCGTTGTTGTTAACCACTGCGAAAAACCTATGAGTTTACCGCAAATTAAGGACACTATTAAGCGTGCAAGAGAACTTGACTTTATAGTATTTGCTTGTGCGGATACTACTGCTGAAGCGCAAGCGCTTGCTCATTTAAAACCCGATATCATTAACCCCGAACCGAGCGAACTTATCGGCGGTGGCGACGGTAAAGTATCCGATATGAGTTTCGTTAAAGACACTATTGACGCAATCAAGGCAATCGATAGTGATATTTACGTTGAACAAGCGGCAGGCATTACGAACGGCAAGCAAGTTTACGACTTTATTATGGCAGGCTCTGAAGGCGCAGGCGCTGCGTCTGGTATCGTAAACGCAAAAGACCCGTTTGCAGTTATGGAAGAAATGATTAAAGCAACCCGTCAAGCAGCGGACGATCTTAAAAAATAAGGAGAATTGATATGATTTTCAAAAATAAAATTCAAGTTGAATCAGACCACAAGGAAGTAACTTTTCACAACGTTACGGCACAAGTTAAAGAAACCGTTAAAAATTCAGGCATTCAAAACGGTATCGTCGTTGTTTACTCACACCACACTACTTGCTCGGTTATCACTCAAGAATGCGCGTTCGATATGTCGATGACCGGAAGAGAAACTTTACAACAAGACTTAGTTGACTCAATGGAAAAAATTTGCCCGAGTTACACAAGAGAAGGTATTTACCTTCACCCAGGTCCTAAGGCGCTCAAGTTTGCTGAAGAACACGGCGAAGATGCAAGAGGTTGCCACAACACTGAAGCGCACCTTATTTCTTCTATCATTGGTAGAAGCATAACTGCGGTTATTGACGACGGCGTTATTGACCTTGGCGAATTTGGTTTCATTTACTTTATCGATTGGGACAAGACTCGCGGAAGAAAAAGAACCGTTCAAATTATGGTTATTGGAGAATAAGAAAAAGCACGCTACGGCGTGCTTTTTTAGTTATGAAACCTTTGGTTGTTATGAGTGCTTTAGCGATATAAACGCAGTATTGCGAAGTTTATAAGGGATTAAATGGTTTCTACGTTGCGACGAAGAGTAACCAAATTGTATAACTTCTTAAAGTCAACGTAGGGGTCCCACATAAGTTCGCCGAAAAGAGCGACGGGAAGATAGATGATTTCTTCAAACATACCGTCTTCAACGAGATCAGTCATCCACATATTACCGCCCGTTTGTTTATGAAGAAGTTGAATCATTTGTTGAACCTTATCGCCGTTAGTTACCCATAAAGTTTGAGCCCAACGCCAACCGCGACGCTTTCTATCAATTCTATTTTTCTTGGTAAACTTACTGCTTACGCCGATATTGAAAGGTCCGTCGTGGTGCTTAAATTCCGTCCAATTAAGGTTAACCGTACCTTTGAATACAACGCCAAAGTTTTCGTTTTCGCCACGAAGTTTAGAAATCTTTTTAGCAAACTCGCAAGTTTCGTCAAAATTGGAAACTGCTAACGGCGAATAGTTGAACGGGAATGCGCCACAGTCTTCCCAAACGATTTGAACTCTCGGGTCTACGTTTTGAATAACGTCAAGCCTGTGCTTGCACGAAATTGCGTGAAGACCAAACTGAATTTCTAAACTCGGGTATTTTGCATATAACTTACCTGCAACGGTGTTTACGAACTCGGTTGCAGTTTTTGCAATATCAACGCCGTTAGCCTTTTCGCTGTCGTATTCGGTAAAGGTTTGGAAATAAATGCCGTCAGCAGAAATATCTAAGTAATCGCGTTCAAACTCTTCGATAATGCCGTCAACTTTATCGTAAATTGCGGATAAATCCATAGGCTTATTAAAATTATAAAGCCAAGAATAACCCCAAACCACCTTAACACCGCAAGAATGAGCGTATTCAAACACTTCTTTAGCGTTTAAAGGCACGAACTCGTTCCACATAATAAGGGTGTTCATTTTGAGTTTCATCATATTGTCAATATAGCCCTTATAATCATAGATTACGTGCCCCCAAGTCCAAAGACCACGATTCTTTATTGCAGGAGCGGATTGAAGTTCAAAATCACCCATAACGTCGTTACCACGCATAAGCGTGTTACCGATAAGGTAATCTTGCTCGATTAAGTATTTATTGTAATAATCAACTACGCCGTATAAAACGCCGGCATCGTCGTAACCTTCGATAATAACTTCGTCAGCACCCGCTTTAATATAATATTCTTCAGGTTTAGTTAAAACTGCTTTCGAGTTTTCATTGATATAGGAATTGTTTTGTTTAGTTCCAATATAAATGGTGTAAAATTCTTCTTTTCTATTAAAAGTTTCACAGGGAAAACAAGCAGGATAATCGAACGAGTATTCTAAGATATACTCGGATAAAAGTTCAATCGCCTTTTTTTGAATTGGAAGTTTTCTTTCGCCAAAAACTATAACAGCATTTTTTGCCATATATTTTCTCCTTTTTAGTTCGGTTAATTATATTTTACAATAAAAAAAGGTCAATGTAAATAGTATCATTGACCTAAAAACTATTTCCTATTGACTTTTTGCTCTATATTTTGACGGCAACACACCAAACTTTTGCTTAAAACATTTTGAAAACTGAGTGGGGTTTTGAAAACCCACGTCGTAAGCAACGAGCGTTACGCTACGCTTTTGTTCTAAAAGCGTTCTCGCAATCGAAAGCCTATGCACACATAAATATTCCGTAAAGTTTACACCAAAATTCTTTTTGAAATTACGGCAAAAATAACTTTGGTTAAACGATAGCGCGCTCGCAACTTCTTTAGAAGTTATGCGCTCTTTGTAGTGCTTTTTAACAAACTCGATAACGAGCGAACAAAAATCGGCGTTTTGGCGCTTACACAACTTTCCGTCTAACAAATTATTTTTAAAAATATAGGCGAAAAACAAGGTTATGAACGCCTTGATTTCCATAGCGAAAATCTCTCCGTCTAAATCTTCGCAATTCTTTGCACCATCGTAGATTTTTAGGAAAAGTTCCGCAAGGTAACTGTTATGCGGGCTTGAATTGCTTATATAATTTACGACGGTTGAAACTTCACTTGCTAATTTTTCAGACAATTCTCCGCCTAATATAAGCGAACAATCAAAGCAAACACACTTGGAAAGGCTATCCGAACCCATTTCAACGGTAAAAGAATGAACTTCCATAGGGTTGACGCAAATTATATCGCCAGCACTCGTTTGATAGGTTTTATTGCCTATTTTAACCGTTTGATTGCCTTTTTCAAAATATAAAATTTCAAATTCGCTATGGTTATGCGGGTCAGCACCCCAATTCCCGCTTGAAGATATGGCAAGTGGAACACTTTTAAAGCGTTTTCTAAAGGAATCGTCAAGCATAGATTAAACGGTTATTTTAGTAAAGTCAGATTTCGGGTGGTTGCAAAGGGGGCAAGTGAAATCGTCAGGGAGTTCTTCCACTTCTTCTTCGTAACCGCAAATATTGCAACGCCATACCGTTTTAGTGGGCTTGTTTGCAGGCGCTGGTTTGATATGCTTGAAATAATATGCGTAAGTAGCGGAAGCGTCGTCAGTTAAGTCAAACTCATCGGTAACGTCGGCGATAAACAAGATATGCGTGCCAAGGTCAACCGTTTGTTTTACTTTTGCAGTTATTACGGCGTTAACGCCCTTAGTGATATAGTAAATGCCGTTACTTGCAAGTTTGCAATCGGTAAAACCTTCAAACTTATCAACGTCACGCCCACTTTGGAAGCCAAAGTGAGTGAATAGGTCGAATTTTGCCTTTTCTGAAATAATAGAAACGTTAAACTCGCCACTTTCAAGAATCATACCGCAAGTGTAATTTTGCTTATTTACGGCAAGCGTAATAGCGTTTGGCGAAGTGGTAACTTGCATAGCGGTATTTGTTATGCAACCGTTTTGTTTTTTATCGTTTTTTGCCGTTACGACGAATAATCCGTAACTTAATTTTCTCATAGCATTGCTCATAATAAAACTCCTTTTTGCTAGTTATATTTTAACACAAAACTTTGTTTTGTCAATAACAATTCGCTTGACTTTAAGTTTAAATACCATTAGAATCAAATGGTTAAGTAAATTTTACGTTTTGTGGGGCAAAATGAACGCATTGAAAAAAGTTGACGAGTATTTTTCACTCTTTGAAAAACTATTGTGGATAATTTCTATTACGGCTAACGTGATAGTGTTTTTTGCTTTCAAAAATAAAGATTATTTAACACTCGTTTCTTGCCTTACCGGTGTTACTTCTATTATTTTATGTGCTAAAGGCAACCCTTTAGGTATGGGGCTTTGCATATTCTTCGCAAGTTTTTACGGGTTCGTTAGTTTTTTATGCGGTTACTACGGCGAAGTTATCACTTACGTTGGAATGACGCTTCCTATGAGCGCTTTATCGCTTGTTAGTTGGCTTAAAAATAGATACAAGAAAGCGGAAGTTAAAATTGCCGATATAACTAAAAACGATATTTATTTATTATCGTTATTTACCGTTATCGTTACTATTTCATTTTTCTTTATATTAAAAATTCTTAACACCACTAACCTAACCGTTAGTACAATCTCTATCACAACTAGTTTTATCGCCGTGTATCTTACCTATAAGCGCTCCCCTTTCTTCGCGCTTGCCTACGCTATGAACGACGTTGTTTTAGTGATTTTATGGACGATTGAAAGCATAACTAATCTTTCGTGCGTACCTATAGTTTCGTGCTTTGCAACGTTTTTAGTAACCGATTTATACGGTTTTTTCAACTGGCTCAAAATGAAAAATCGCCAATCAAAAAAAATAATTTAAGATTTTAGCGCTAAAAAAGTAGCGTTTTTAAAATATATATGCTACAATAGTGAGCGTATCGGGGTGTAGCGCAGCTGGTAGCGCGCGACGTTCGGGACGTTGAGGCCGCAGGTTCAAATCCTGTCACTCCGACCAAAAAAGCAGATAGTCGTTTGACTATCTGCTTTTTTGCTTGAGTAGATTTAAACTACGTTTAAACGTCTTGACAAGTCGCGCGCTAATTTTAGATAAGGGTTCTCAAAATTGTTTTTAAAAAAAAGAATTTTGGGATAAGCGATCAATCACTTTTTAACCAAGTCGATACCTCTCAGGTGTCGACTGGTATTTTGAGTGAATTGTGAGCGGGTTCGGGACGTTGAGGCCGCAGGTTCTACCCTTTGCAGGGCGCAACCCTTTTGTCGCCTTGCGACATTTCCCCTAGCAGGGGAATCACCTGTCACTCCGACCAAAAAATGCAAGGCTGTGATTAGTCTTGCTTTTTTGTTTGATTTGACTCTACTCCTTATTTTTTTCTTAGTA
Source organism: Christensenellaceae bacterium (assembly GCA_045637965.1). Lineage (GTDB taxonomy): Bacteria > Bacillota > Clostridia > Christensenellales > Borkfalkiaceae > HGM11412. Next base: position 13,981 of record JAZUAK010000008.1, read on the forward strand.
TACTCTTGACGTTTTTACTTCATTATGATATCATAATATTATGATACTATGATATATCATTTTAATAGAAGACTAATATAGTATATTGTTTTATTGAAAATTAATTATGATATATCATTTTAATAGAAGATTAATATAGTATATTGCTTTATTAAAAATTAATTATGATATATCATTTTAATAGAAGACTAATATAGCATATTGTTTTAATAGAAGATTAATATGGGGTATTGTTTTAATGCATGATTGAAGAGTCTCTACGCCGTAAATTCTATAATATTATGATATGTCTTATAACACAAGATTGATGTGTTACCATTCCGTAAATTTCACGATAATTAATATATATTTCAATATTCTTTTGCATTAGATTGCAAAAGCAACTTATCGCAAAATTATGCGTTTATAAGAATTTAGCGTGAAATTACTGCACGCGCCAACTACTAACTTTTTATTTTAAGGAGCTATCAAATTATGAATAAAACAAATACTCCAACGGTACAAAAAAAGACGTTTCTATTAAGGTTAACACCTGAAACGTATAAAAAAATTAGACTTAAAGTGAATAAAATTAAAGAAAACGATAACTATGCTTATAGCATAAACGATTATTTGACTGAACTTATCGAAAAAGGTTTAAAGGAGTAAATGTTTATGATCGTTGAAACAACTGGCACCGTAATTTCGGTGAAACGACAATGGTGGTTAAAAATAAATACAAAAGCATTTAGGAAAGGAACATTTGACGGCGCAATCTTCCCCTATATTATAAAAGTAAAATTCGTTGTAAACGATATAGCATACTTTAAAAGAAAGTGGATTAACGCAGGTGATCCCGTTCCCGATATCAACTCAACCGTAACGGTTATTTACAACGAAAGTAAACCTTCAAAAGCGAAAATATTTTTATAAATAAAAATAAGGTGCAATTTATTTGCACCTTGTTTTCTTAGATAAAAAAATCAAATAGTTTTCGCTTCATTTTTATAGATATTTTCACAAGCGACATTACGCTAAAATTTTTACCATTTAACATTCTATTTAGTGTTGATAGCGATATCTTACAATCATTACAAAATTTTGATTTTGATATGTTATTTACAACTAAATATTCATATATTAAATTGCTATTAAACTTATCTTTCATAGGACACCAAAATTCACTCAAACTGAATATGTAAATATTATAATTCAGTCATACTGAAATGTCAAGCAAAATATATAAAATTTTGTTAAACTGAATTTTAGGTGGTTATATGAAATTTTCTGAAAGAATAGCGGAAGTTATAAACGCAAGCAAATTTTCTCAAAAAGATATTGCTGAAAAACTTAATATATCCGAAAGTAATATTTCAAACTGGAAAAACGGTCTTAACCTTCCAAGTGTTGAAACTCTTTACAAATTATGCGTTATTTTAGAAGAAAGCGCAGATTATTTACTCGGACTATCAGATTAAAACGAAAGCAAGGTGCAAAAATTTGCACCTTGCTTTTTTATTTGATTAAGCCTAACCGCGTTGAACGAAATATTCAATGGCTTCGCGATAACCTGCAAAACCTTTGCCGACAATCTGCTTTTCTGCAACCATGGATACGTAACTGAGCCTCCTAAATTCTTCACGCGAATTAATATCGGTTAAATGAACTTCAACGGTGAGTAGTCCTACCGCCTTTAACGCGTCAAGTATAGCAACGCTCGTGTGAGTGTACGCCCCGGCGTTTATAACGATTCCGTCGTACTTCTTTCTCGCTTTTTGAATGATTGTTACGAGTTTTCCTTCTAAGTTTGATTGCTTAACTTTTACACTTACGCCACTTTCTTTCGCGCAACCCTTTATAAAGGAAACAAGCGCCTTATAGCCTTGTTTTCCATACAATTCAGGCTCGCGAATGCCAAGCATATTAAGGTTTGGCCCATTGATTACAAGAAGTTTCATAACCCAACAAAATCTCCTTTAAAGTATCGTTTATATCGCCGTTGTTTTCAACGGTTATATCAGCCGTTTCGTAAAAACTCTTTCTTTCATTATACAGCGTTTCCACGCCTTTTGCAATAGATAACGGCCTACCTTCAGTTTTAAGCAAAAATAAATCTCTTTTTATATATATGCTAACGGAATTATATTTGATAGCATTCCTATTTACTTCGCGAATAATCGCGCCACCGCCAAGCGAAATTACTACGCCCGACTTTAGCAATACGCTTTTTAATACTTTAGTTTCGATATCTCTAAACGCCAACTCCCCGTCTTCTTTTATAATTTGAGATGGGGTTTTGCCATGCCGTTTTGCAATTTCTTCATCAAGGTCGATAAACTCTCTGTTTAACTTTTTAGCAAGCATTTTGCCAAGCGTTGACTTGCCTGATGACGGCATTCCACTCAAGCAAATATTGAGTTTTTCATAGCATATTTTATTGATTATGCTTTCGGTTAACGATTTATCGTGAGTTTTTGAAAGCCATTTGTCTTCTGCGCAAAGCGCTTGTTCAACGAGCATTGGAAGTCCGTTAGAATAAGTTAAACCTAAACTTTCCGCTTGCATTAAAAGTTTGGTTTTTTGCGGATTGTAAATAAGATCAACAACCGCTTGCAAGTTTTTAAATTTAGATAAATCAACGGGGCTTTCGTCAACGTTTGGGTTCATTCCTACGGGGGTTGCGTTAAACAAAATTTCAACGCCTTGATTTTCGTAACAATTTTCATAGTTAACGGCGGAAGTTCTACCAACAACGATTATCTCTTTCGCATTTAATTTCTTGCATGCGTAACGTACAGCGTTGGACGCTCCGCCCGTGCCAAGTACCATAACGGTTTTGCCTTGCAAAGAAATACTCTTTCTCTCTAAAGTGTAGATAAACCCTAAAACGTCGGTATTATAGCCGTAACGCTTTCCGCCACGCACTACGACGGTATTTACTGCGCCTATCGATTTAGCATCGTCACTCACTCCGTCAAGATAATTCATTATAACTTTTTTGTACGGAATGGTAACGTTGTAACCGCTAAACTCGTTTGCGAAAGCAAAATCGCCTATCATACACGGCGACACTTCTTTTAAAGAATAATCTAAACCGCAGTAATTATGAATTTCCTTTGAGTAACTATGGGAAAGTTTTTCACCTAACAAACAATATTTCATACGTTTTCTTTATACGTTCCAAGTAGTACGAACTTATCCGAGCCGTTATCAAGTTCGGCAATTAAATTTCTAACTTGAGCGTCTAAAATATCCCCTTCAAAATCAAAGTAGAACATAAACTCGAAATCGCTACCTTCAATGGGTCGAGATTCAATTTTGGTAAGGTTTAAACCGAACGCGTAGAAACGCGATACGATTTTATTAAGAGAACCGGGGGTGTGCGCCAAACTCGTCATAATACTAATCTTATCCGCACCCTTGTAAATTCTTAAATCTTTAGTTATGCAAATGAAACGAGTGAAATTCTTTTCACTATCTTGAACTCTCGGTTCTAAGATTTTAAGCCCGTAAGCAACCGCGCATTCTTTTGAGCATAAAACGGCAACGGACGAGTCGTTTCCTTCCGAAACCGTTTTAGCGGCAACTGCGGTGTTTTCAGCGCTTTCCACTTTAACTCCTAATTTTTTAAGGTATTCGTTGCATTGAGAAAGTGCTTGCGGATGAGAAATTACGGTTTTAATATCCTTAATCTCAACCCCGTTTTTAGCCGCTAAACAATGGTCGATTTGAATGCGAACGCTCTTTACGATATGGAAATCGTATTTTCTCATAAGGTCGTAAACTTCTAAAACCGAACCTGCGGTACTATTTTCAATAGGAAGAACACCGTATTCGCAAAGACCTTTTTCCACGGCGTTGAAAACGCCTTCAAAAGTTTTGAAATAGGTAATATCAGATATCGGAAAAATCTTTTCAGTAGCCCTACCGCTATTAGCACCGTAAACGCCTTGACAAGCAACCGTACCGTCAACGGGAAAGTCTACGAGCGGATTTTCAATGATTTTATCAATCTCCGCTTTAACGGGCGAAGTGTTTTCAGTGAACTTGCTTTGGTATGCTTTGCTTGAATAGAAAATTGCATCGTAAAGTTCTTTAACGTAAAGCCTTATTTCTTCGGGGCATTTCTGAGAAAGCCTATATACGATTTCTTTTTCCCTTTTGCCGTCGTGAACGACTTTTTCAGTTTGAGATTTTATAATTCCCACTTCTTTAGAAAGAGCCATTCTTTCTTTATAAAGTTCAATAATTTGATCGTCAATTTTGTCTATTTGATTTCTAATTTCAATTAAATCTTTCATAATATTACTCTAAAATTTCATCTACGAGCGCAATCGCTATCGCGCTTTCTATGCAAGGAACACCCCTTACTGCAACGCACGCGTCGTGCCTACCTTTAATTTGAATTTTAACGTTTTCGTTGCTTTCAAGGTCGATCGTGTTTTGTTCTTTCGATATTGACGGAGTTGGCTTAAACGCAACGCGCATCGTAAGGTTAAAGCCGTTTGATATTCCGCCGTTTATACCGCCGTTGTTATTCGTTTTAAGTTTTACTTCGCCGTTATCGTAATAAAGTTCGTCGTTAACGATAGAGCCGTACGAACGAGCCATATCAAAACCTAAGCCAAACTCAACGCCTTTAACTGCAGGAATAGAGAAAATTAAACTTGAAAGTTTTCCTTCTAAACCTTCAAACAAGTTGTCGCCAACGCCTGCTTTTAATCCGTAAACGATGACTTCCGCAATACCGCCAACGCTATCTCCGTTTGAACGAGCCTCTTCAATTTCTTTTAACATTTCCGCTTGATTTGATAACGAAGGAAATTCCTTAGTTTGCTCTAAAACTTCGCTATAAGTCGGTTCTCCGCTAATATATGAGCGACCGCTTACCTTTCCAACCGATTGAAGATAGCACGCAATTTTAACGCCCTTGCTTTCTAAATATTGCTTGCAAATACCACCGAGTACGGCGTAAACGGCAGTAATCCTTGCGGAAAATCTTCCACCACCAGAAAAATCAAGCGCACCGTCTTTTAAGTGCCAAGCGTAATCGGCGTGCGAAGGTCTTGGTTTTGCGTATAATTCGTTATAGTCTTTACTTTTTACGCTGGTGTTTTTTATCGTTACTGAAAAGTCGCCGTTAATTTGGTTATTTATAACGCCTTCAAAAATAGGCAAATCGTCTTCAATTCTCGGCGTTGAAAAGGCTTGATTTGAAGCCTTGCGCCTTGATAAGAATTTTAAAAGTTCTTCTCTATCAAAAGTAAAGTTTGGAAAGCTTTTGACCGTCATTTTCACTTCGGGAGAATGGGACTCGCCGAGTATTTCAATATTAAGTTTTCTACCCGTTAATTTCGACATCGAGTTTTCCCCCTATCTTTTTATAATCTTTCACAAATTCAGGATAAGACTTAGCGTAATAATTAGCGCCCAAAATTTCCCCACCGCAAGTGGTTAATAAAATCGCGCTTGACATTACCGTTCTATGGTCCTTTCCACCGCTGAGCGTTGCGCTCGTTGGCAACCTACCGAATATAGAAATTTTATCCCCGTCGTACTCGGCGTTGACACTGCAGCCGTTAAGCATATCAATTATCGCTTTAGTTCTATCGCTCTCTTTAATCTTTAAGCGACTAACGCCGTACAATTCAGTTTTACCTTGAGCGTACGCTCCGAGAACGGATACGATTTGGCATAAATCAGGAATATCTTCCATATCCAAAGTTGCACCGATAAGGTTTGACTTTTCTACCGTAACCGAATTACCGCTACAAGTTACTTTTGCATTAAATTGTTTTAACACCTTAACGATTTCTCTATCGCCTTGAACGGAATTAAGGTTAAGCCCGCTAACGGTAACGCTACCGCTGATTGCACCACCAACAAGTGGGAATGCAGCGCTTGACCAGTCCCCTTCAATTGCATACTCTAACTTTTTAGTATCGTAACCGCCTTTAATTATAAAACCGCGCTCGGTTTTTTTGAATTGAACGCCAAAATCGTTAAGAACGGATAAAGTTATATTAACGTACGGCTCGGAAACGAGTTTTCCGTTTATTATTATTTCACTTTCCCCGTCGAGAGTGGAAAGGGCTAAAAGTAATCCCGTAATATACTGCGAACTTATACCGCCGTCAATTTCAAAAACACCGCTTTTAAGTTTTCCGTTAACGGTGTATCCGTCGATATTTGCTCCGTGTAAATTCAAAGTGTCAACGAGTTCTTTTATCGGCCTTTCTAAAAGTTTTCCTTTCCCCGTAAACTCCACGTTCACACCAAGCGCGGATACTACGGGAAGTAAAAATCTAAGCGATGAACCACTCTCGTTACAATCAATAATCAACTTATTGCTTGATATTTGCCCCTTTTTAACGATTACGCCGTTCCCAATTTTCGTAATCTTTGCGCCAAGCGTTTCAAGGGCGTTTAAAGTAACGATAACGTCGTCTGAACAGCCGATATTCTTAACCGAAACTTCACGACCAGATAGGTACGCGCAAATTAGCGTTCTATGAGCGAACGATTTTGACGGGGGTGCTTGTATCTCGCCGAATAACGAACTCGGCTGTAACTTAAAATTTTCCATTTTATAAACACTCCGCAAGTTTTGCCAAATCAATTTTCTCTATAAAACTATTTGCAAAGCCTTTAGTTAATACGAAATTAATATAATTTCCGTCAGCCTTTTTATCCGATCTAACTACGGATAAAATTTCTTCTTTACTAAACTCTTTATCAAGGCTAACACTAACGCTTTTAATAAAGTTCAAGCAAGTAGCCGTATCTCTATCCGAAATATATCCGAGTTTGTTTGAAATTTCAACGGCGTAAGCCATGCCTTTTATAACGCATTCGCCGTGCGAAAGTTTGTAATTATAAAGTTTTTCAATAGCGTGGCCTATCGTATGGCCGAAATTGAGAAGCATTCTATCTCCGCTTTCTTTTTCGTCACTCTCAACGATATCACGCTTAATCTCTAACGACTTAACGATTAAATCTTCATAGTTAATGCTATCAAAATCGCTCGTTTTAATTCTCTCGTCGATAAACGCATATTTCATTATCTCGCCAAGTCCGCTTACTATCTCGCGTTTAGGCAAAGTTTTTAAACATTCAGTATTTATATACACGGCATCGGGTTGAAAGAAAGTTCCAAGCAAGTTTTTGCCTGCATCTAAATCAATACCCGTTTTTCCGCCAACCGAACTATCTACCATAGCAAGAAGAGAAGTTGGAAATGCAATATAGGAAACTCCGCGCATATAGGTTGACGCTACGAATGCGGATAAATCGCCCACCACTCCACCGCCAAGACCAATTATCGTTGACTTTCTCGATAACCCTACTTTTGCTAAATCGTTAACGAGTTTTATATAGGTTTCGGCGTTTTTACTATCTTCGCCCGCTTTGATTACGAATTTATAAACGGTTTTACCGATTAGCAATTTTTCTACCACTTCTAAATATAAAGGGGAAACGTTAGTATCCGTTATAACGGCTACCTTTTCACCCTTAATTTTTTCAAGCACGGTCCTTGCAAAATCTTCAAAACCACCGCTTACTATAATATCGTAATTTTTTGATGCTTTTACTTTTATAACTTTCATTTCTTTCTCGAATCTATCATTAATTTTCTTTCGTTGCCTTCGGCTAAAAGTTTCTTTAATTCCGCCTTATCGCTTTGTTTTAAGGCTTTACTATACTTTTCAAGGTTACCAATCAACTCGTCGAGTTCCTTAGTTAAATTATCCTTATTCATAGCCATAAGTTCCGCCCACATTTCAGGATTAAGCCTTGCAACGCGAGTTAAATCTTTATAACTACCTGCGGAATAACCAAAGTGTTCGCTCGCTATCTCGTTTTTAATAAAGGCGTTTGATACTATATGGCAAAGTTGAGAAGTAAACGCGATTGCCCTATCGTGATATTCGGGGGAAGTGATCACTACTTCTGCAAATCCAAGAGATAAGTAGAAGTTTTTAACTTCTTCTAAAACGAATATATCGGCGTTCACGTTAGTTAATATCATAGACGCTTTGTCAAATAAAGTAGCGACAGACCTATCTATGCCCGAAAATTCTCTACCAGCCATAGGATGACCGCCAATGAATATTAAGTTTGGATATTTTTTGGCTAAAACTTTCATTTCGGCTACCGTTTGGCGTTTAATTCCGCAAAAATCGGTAACGATAGCGCCGTCTTTCAAAACGGGTAAGAATCTTTCAATTGACGATAAAAAGCAACTTGGGTATAACGATACGATAAGCATATCTATATCTTTCGCCGTATTCTCGTCTAAAACGCCGTTTATCGCTCCAAGCATATCGGCTTTAAGCATAGTAGTTTCGGAAATATCGTAGCCGTAAACCTCATAACCACCAAGCCTTTTTAACGTTTTGCCAAGGCTTCCGCCCATAAGGCCTAAGCCAATAATACCTATTTTCATAAATCTCTCTTTTTGTTAACTATAGGAAGCATAATATCTATGCTCTTTACGATATCTTCAAATTGCTCGGGAATGATTGATTGCGCCCCATCGCAAAGTGCGTTTTTAGGATCGTTGTGAACTTCTATCATAAGACCGTGCGCGCCTGCGCCGACGCTTGCTAAAGATAAAGGTTTAACAAGCCTTGAAAGACCTGAAGCGTGCGACGGGTCAACGACTACCGGCAAGTGAGTAAGTTCTTTTAAAAGTGGAATAGCGGAAAGGTCAAGAGTGTTTCTCGTATACGGCTCGAAAGTTCTTATACCGCGTTCGCAAAGAATGATATCTTTACCGCCTTCACTCATAATATATTCGGCACTCATAAGCCATTCTTGAATGGTATTTGCAAGCCCACGCTTTAATAACACGGGTTTTTTAGTCTTACCAACTTCTTTTAAAAGTTCAAAGTTTTGCATATCGCGCGCGCCGATTTGGATAATATCAACGTCTTTAAAAAGGTCTATATGAGATGCGCTCATAATTTCGGTAACGATTGGCATGCCCGTTTCTTCTTTTGCTTTAAGCAAAAGATCAAGCCCCGCTTCCCTTAAACCTTGAAAGGCGTACGGCGAAGTTCTAGGCTTAAACGCGCCACCGCGAAGCACTGTTGCACCTGCTTTTTTTACAGCCCAAGCAACTTCGACTATTTGTTTTTCCGTTTCAATTGAACAAGGCCCTGCAATAATTTGGAAATTATCTCCACCAAACTTATGCCCACCTATATCAACGATAGTATCTTCAGGGTGAAATTTTCTATTGGCGCACTTGAACGGCTCTTGAATACGCTTAACGTTTTCAACGATATCAAGCGAACGAACGAGATCAATATCAATTTTACTCGTATCGCCAACTAAACCTAATACGGTTGAGTGATGGCCGTTACTAATATCCACTTCTAATCCTTGGCCTTTAATCCATTTGATAAGATTATTAAGTTGCTTTTCTTCATGCTGTTGTTTAACGATGATAATCATAATATAACCTATAAAAAAAGTAGCCGAACGTCAACGAACGGCTACTTAAAAATACTAAAATAACTTTAAAGTACGCAAAAATAACCGATATTAAAAATCTGGCTTGAAAAAGTAATATGCATAATAAAAGTTAAACACGTTCTTTTTCACACTCTTGCGCTCCTTAAATAAAATCTATACTAAAAATATACGCTTATTTTTTTTAATTGTCAAGGTATTTTATATTATTTTTATAATAATTTATTGTGCATTTTCAATGCGTGTGATATAATCTTATTGCTATGATAAATGAAAAAATGTATGCGCTTGGTTCTACTCGCTCAAAAATAAGAGAACTTTTTGAATACGGCAAACAACTCGCTGAAAAAATCGGCAAAGAAAACGTTTTTGACTACACGCTCGGCAACCCTAGCGTTCCGTGTCCTGACGAAGTTACGGACGTTATTATTGAAGAAGTTAAAACTCCGTCTATTCACGGCTACACTTCGGCGCAAGGCACTATGGAAGTTAGAAAGGCTATAAGCGACTATAATTATAATCGCTACGGCTTTAGGCTTGACCCAAACCTTACTTATATGACTTGCGGTGCCGCTGCAGGGCTTGCAATAACTTTAAGAGCGTTAATTTCCGCTCCAACGGATAAAGTTTTAACTTTTGCGCCTTTCTTCCCTGAATACAAGGTTTTTGCCGAGAATGCGGGGGCAAGTTTAGTTTACGCTGGTTGTGACGATAAGTTTGAAATTGACTTTTCAAGCCTTGAAAATACTATTTCAAGCGACGTTCAAGCAATTATTATAAACAGCCCTAACAACCCGTCTGGAACGGTTTACGGCGAAGATACGATTAAACGCCTTGCTTGCTTTTTAGAAGGTAAAGAACGCGAATACGGGCACGCTATATATCTTATTGCCGACGAACCTTATAGAGAAATTTTATTCGATGGTGCAGTTTGTCCGTTTATTCCTAATTATTATAAAAATACGGTGGTATGTTATTCATATAGTAAAGCGTTATCTATCCCTGGGGAAAGAATTGGTTACGTATCCGTTTCGCCAAATGCTGAAAACGCTCAAAAACTTTATCTTGCGATTGCTGGCGCAGGAAGAAGTTTAGGTTACGTTTGCGCCCCCGCGTTATTTCAAAAGGTAGTTGAAAGGTGTGTTGATAAGATTAGCGATTCGTCCGTTTATAAGGATAATCGTGACGTACTCGTATCTAACCTTCAACGCTTAGGTTTTGAGTGTGTAAACCCCAAAGGCGCGTTCTACGTGTTTATGAAATCGCCGATAGAGAGTGCGGAAGAATTTTCGGACGTTGCTAAGACTTACGGCGTATTAGTAGTTCCGTCCGACTCGTTTGGGATAAAAGGTTTCGTTCGCTTAGCAACTTGCGTTAGCCCTGACCTTATCAAGCGTTCAATTCCAGCTCTTACTAAACTTGCAAAACACTTTAACTTGATATAAAACAAAAACCTACGCTCGATGCGTAGGTTTTTTATTTGTTTAAGTGGATTTTTCCACAAAGCGCAACACAACAAATCGGGAATTTTATAGTTATATAACTTCTATCAATCCTTCTTTGGAAAGATATTCTTTAACTTCCCCCAAAAATATTTTGCAAGAATTTCGCCACCTTTATCAGTTAAATGTATTTGGTCTTGAACAAGCGTGTTATCTTTGGCAATTTGATAATATCCCAAATTTGCTTCACTTGCACCATTCCAACACGAAACACCATGCATTTTGCAAATAGTAGCAACTGCATCTTCCCACTCTAACCTTTGTTTACAATATTCGCTCGTGGGTAAATATTTTATAGAATTGTCATCGTGTTTATACCTAGCTCTTGATGCAATTAAAATAACAACATACGCACGTGTATTCGTAAGAAGATATTGTATTATTTGATTAAGATTTCCACAAAAAGTATCATCAGATAAATCCGTTGTCTCGCCAAGTTCTCCTACCATATCGTTAGGAATAATCTCAACAGTAATTAAGTCAGCTTCAGCTTTTCCATCGGTAAGACGCATACATCTTGTCTTGATATTGTCACCATTATGAAGCTTTGGTATAATACCACTCCCACTTTTTCCAAAATTATGTTCCTCCAAACCCGCAAATTGAGCTAAATACTTGGAAAACGTTCCACAATTCAAACCTTTTTTTGTTAACGAAATATTATCCGTCATTGAAGTTCCATAGCAATACCATTTCTTTCCTTGCCATTGATTCATATCTTTCAACTCCTAATTCTTAATATGACGATAAGTTTATTATAATAGAAAAACAGGTTAAACTAAATTATATTCGTATAGGGAAACAAAAACTATTCATTCAAATCCCAATTGGAAGAACGATAATCTCGTTGGGCGCAATAGACCTTGTTGGTCATTGCGGTCACGAGTTAACGGCAGTTAACGAACTTGTGCGCCGCTTATAACGGCTTAAATTAAGACGTTAGTTTGGGTGTTAGACGAGGCGTGCGAGCATTTGC
>JAZUAK010000009.1:0-419521 GCA_045637965.1 Christensenellaceae bacterium
AACCCGCGACAACTGCCTTGGCAAGGCAGTGCTCTACCAACTGAGCTACTCCCGCAATTTTCGAAAAGAAACCGACGCCATATAGTCAACCCGTTCCCGAAATTGCCTTTGTGGTGGGAGTTATAGGGCTCGAACCTATGACCCTCTGCTTGTAAGGCAGATGCTCTCCCAGCTGAGCTAAACTCCCATCGAACTTTTTTCAAAGTGCCTAATAAATATAACACTAATTTTTGTTTTTTGCAACTATTTTTTATTATTTTTTTAAAATTATCATTTTTTATTTGTTTTTTTAATTTTATATTAAAAACGCTTTACTATTATGAAGTTAAAGTGTATAATTCATTTGTTTTTCTAATGGTGGAATTATAATGGAACTTGAAAAATCGACAAAAACTAAAAAATACTCGTATTTACTAATATTTCTGTGTTGGCTTGCCTACTCAACTTCCTATTTAGGGAAAATGAGTTATTCGGCTAACATAAATCAAATTATCGAGTTTTATAACGTTTCGAGAGCACAAGCGGGGCTGGTTAGCACCTTGTTGTTTATATCTTACGGCGTGCTTCAAATAGTAAACGGCTTACTTTGTAAAAAATACAATTCAAGGCTCGTAATAGCTATTGGGTTAATAGGCTCGGGTATTTGCAATTTAATAGTCGGCTTTACTGTTAATTTTACGCTCGTAACTATCATTTGGTTTGTAAATGGAATATTCTTATCGTTTTTATGGACGGCGGTTATAAGAATATTATCCGAAACTTTAACTAAAAAGTTTATGGCAAAGGCAAGCATAGTTATAGGAACTACCGTTGCTTTTGGAACTTTCGTTATCTACGGCTTATCTGCAATTTTCGTTTCGTTTGGCGTGTTTAAACTTGCTTTTTACTTTGCAGGAATAGTTATGCCAATAGTTGCGCTTATATGGTTCTTTACTTTACCAATGGTAGTTAACAATATCCCCAAAGAAGCAAAAGAAGAACTCGTACTTGAAAAAATTTCAGTAACGAGTTATCAAAAAAAGCACATATATCTAAGCGTAATTTGCTTTTTCATAATAGCGGTTGCTATCAATCTCGTTAAAGACGGGCTTGTTACATGGGTTCCTAATATTTTAAAAGATACTTATTCACTTAACGACTCAATTTCCATTATCCTAACCTTAGCCCTTCCGTGCGTTGCAGTTTTTGGAAACGTTTTTGCGGTAAAATTTCATAAATTCGCCCCCGATTTTGTTTTCCACGTTTCGCTTATGTTCTTTATTTCCGCAGGGCTTATAGGCGCGGTAATTGCAGGGCTTAATTTAAATCAATTTGTAATCACGATAGTTTGCTTTGCGGTAGTTTATCTTTTAATTTCGTCTTGCAACAGCGTTGTAACGAGTATATTCCCGCTCTTTATGAAAGGGAAAGTAAACTCTGGAATGATTGCGGGGTTAATAAACGGCTTTTGCTATCTCGGTAGTGCGATAAGTTCTTACGCGCTCGGTGCGGTTGCCGATGCAACGAGTTGGAATTTCGTGTTCTGGCTGTTATTAGCGGTATGCTGTTTGGTAGTTTTAATTTATATCGTTTACGCAGTTATAAAGTTATATTTAAAGAAAAAACACTCATAAAACTAACCCCGAATAAATTCGGGGTTTTATTTTTTCGTAAATTCCTTGAAAAAAATATTTTATTGTGTTACAATAAATTTATGCTTAATTCTTACTTACAAAAACTTAATAGCGCTCAAATTCTTCCCGTAAAAGATACTGAAGGCGCGGTTTTAGTTATAGCCGGTGCAGGCAGTGGTAAAACTCGCGTTTTAACGAGCCGAATTGCTTATCTTATCAACGAATTAAAAGTCAACCCCTCACGCATTTTAGCGATAACCTTTACCAACAAGGCGGCGGACGAAATGAAGGGTCGTTTAGAAAATATGGTTGGTGATTTAGGTGGAATGTGGGTTTCTACCATTCACTCAATGTGCGTTAAAATTCTTAGAAGTTCAATAGCGTATTTAGGCTTTGAAAAGAACTTCTCGATTTATTCTGAAGACGATAAAGATAGGGTTTTAAAGCGCATAATAACGGATATGAATTTAGAACCCGACAAGTTTTTGAAACTTGCCAAAATAGCGATATCTAACGCAAAGAACGCCGACCTTTCGCCAAAAGAATATAAAGACGAGCATATTCGCTCGGCAAATATAGGTATTATCACTGAAATTTTCACTAAATATCAAGCCGAACTTAAAAAGTCCAACGCGCTTGATTTTGACGATTTGCTTATAAAAACTTTGCACTTGTTTGAAGAAAATCCCGAAGTTTTAAACTATTATTCCGAAAAGTTTTTATACGTTCATATTGACGAGTTTCAAGATACTAACGTCGTTCAATATAAGATTGCAAAGTTGTTATCGTCGTATCACGGCAATATCTTCGTGGTTGGTGACGACGATCAGTCTATTTACGGCTGGCGCGGTGCAAAAATTTCTAATATTTTAGGGTTTGAAGAAGATTTTGTCGGTGCAAAAGTATATAAACTTGAGCAAAACTATCGTTCCACCAAATCAATTTTAAATCTTGCGAACCTTATAATTCGCAACAACTCGTCAAGAAAAGAAAAAGTGCTTTGGACGGAGAACGAGAGTGGCGAAAAGCCCGAATATTATCAAGCGTTTGACGAAACGAGTGAAGCGGAATACGTTGCAACCAAGATAAAATCACTCATAAACTCAGGAAAGAAAGCGTCCGACTTTGCCGTTTTAATGCGTGTGAACGCATTATCTCGTTCGTTTGAACAAGAGTTTTTAAAATACAATATCCCTTATAAAGTGTTCGGAGGCTTTAAGTTCTTTGACAGAAAAGAAATCAAAGATTTGACGGCGTACTTAAGAGCCGTTGCAAACCCGCTTGATAACGAAGCGATTTTAAGAATTATCAATCTTCCAAGAAGGGGGATAGGCGATAAATCGATAGATGCCGTCGTTGAATACGCTGGCGAAAACGATTGTTCGGTATTTGAAAGTATTTGCGATGCTAATAATTTACCGCTTAACGCGTCGGCAATAACGAGAATTTTAGACTTTAAGAACTTGCTTTATTCGTTGATGCTTGAAGTTCAAAATTATACCGTTCCCGAGTTTATTAAACTCGTTATTGAAAAGACTAATTTCTTATCTCAGTTTGAAGAAGATAGTGAAGAAAACGAAAGCAAAAAGTTAAACGTTTCAGAACTTATCAACTCTGCGGAAGAGTTTGTTAAACTTAATAAAGACGCGAGCCTAACCGACTATTTAGGTTCGATAACTTTGAGTTCCGATACCGACGAACTTGACGAAGGTAATTTCGTTACCGTCGCAACCATTCACGCCGTTAAGGGTTTAGAGTTTGATACGGTATTTACCGTAGGGCTTGAAGAATCGGTGTTCCCAATTTCAAGGGCGTGCGATAGCGATGAAGAACTTGAAGAAGAGCGTAGGCTTATGTACGTTGCTATAACGAGAGCAAAGCGCGATTTATTTATTTGCCGAGCAAAGAGCAGGTATTTATACGGAAATCGCCAAATTACGCTTGAAAGTAGGTTTGTAAAGGAAATTATTCCTTTACTTAGAGAAAAATCAAGTGGTTACGGCTCGAATTATCGCCAGCAAGAACCTAAAACTTACGGCTACAAGCGTGATAGCGCAAGTGAGTACGGATATTATTCGGACGATGCGCCCGCAGTTAGAAGTTTTGGTACGACCAAGAGTTTTTCTTCGGGTTACAAGTCGAATGCAAGTTTGCAAAAACCCAAAGTTCAAACGAGTACGTCAAAGTACGCTTCTGGTATGAAAGTGTTACATAAAAAATTTGGTAAAGGCACGATAATTGCCGTTAAGGACGGCGGAAAGGTTATTGACGTTGCCTTTTTAGGCGTGGGTATTAAGTCGCTTGCGTCCGAATACGCGCCTATTGAGATTGTTGATTAATATGGAAAGAATGAAGTTTTTAGTTGAACAACTGAACAAGTATGCTCACGAGTATTACGTTTTAGATAATCCCACCGTTTCCGACGGGGAGTACGATAGACTTTACGATGAACTCGTAAGAATTGAAAAGGAAACGGGTATAGTTTTACCTAATTCGCCCACCAAAAGAGTTGGTGGCGAGCCTATTTCTGAATTTAAAAAGCACGAGCACATCCAAAAACTTTATAGTTTAGATAAAGGGGTAACGAGTGAAGAACTCGTAGCGTTTACGAATAGAGTTGAAAAACTCACTGGGAAATCCCCCGATTATACCGTAGAGTTTAAGTATGACGGATTAACCATTTGTTTAACTTACTCGGGTGGCGAGTTCGTTCGCGCAACGACCCGTGGTAACGGCGTTGTTGGAGAAGACGTTACAGCCCAAGTTTTAACCATAAAAACGTTCCCTTTAACGATAGAGTATAAAGGTGTTTTAGAAGTTCAAGGGGAAGCGGTAATTAAGTTGTCAACCCTTAAAAAGTATAACGAAACGGCTACTGAACCGCTCAAGAACGCGCGCAACGCGGTGGCGGGCGCGATAAGGAACTTAGACCCAAAAGAAACTGAAAAAAGAAAGCCCGAAATTTTATTTTACAACGTAAATTATATAAGTGACGGCGAGTTTAAAACTCAGACTGAGCACTTTGAATTTTTAAAGAAAAACGGTTTTAAGGTGTATGATTTTTTAACGGTTGCAAAGTCGGTTGAAGATATTCAAAACGCCCTTAAAACGATTGAAGAAAAGCGCAAGGTTATCGATTATTTAACCGACGGCGCAGTTATAAAAGTTAACGACGTAGCGCTTCGTGAAACGCTTGGCTTTACCGAAAAATTTCCACGCTGGGCGCTTGCGTATAAGTTTGAAGCGGAAGAAGTAACCACCGTCGTTAAAGACGTAATTTGGCAAGTTGGAAGAACGGGAAAACTCACTCCGCTTGGCATCGTTGAGCCCGTTGACCTTGGCGGTGCAACGGTTAGAAAAGCAACGCTTAACAATTACGGCGATATTGAGAGAAAGAACGTAAAAATAGGCAGTAGGGTGTTAATTAGAAGAAGTAACGACGTTATACCCGAAATTTTAGGCTCGACTTTCGTTCCCGAAACGGCTGTTTCGGTTGAGAAACCGAGCGTTTGCCCGTACTGCAACCAACCGCTCGTTGAAGACGGTGCGAATATCTTTTGCGTAAACGAAAATTGCAAACCGAGAGTAGTTGGCGCGCTCACTCATTTTGCATCGAAAGACGCTATGAATATCGATGGATTTTCCGAAATGACCGCAGGCGTTTTATACGATACTTTCGGCGTTAAAAAGTTTAGCGACTTATATTCGCTAACGGTTGACAAACTTCTTTCACTCGAAGGGTTTAAGGATAAAAAATCTCAAAATATTTTAACGGCTATCGAAAATTCTAAAAAGTCAAATTTACCGTCTTTTATTTACGCGTTGGGTATTGACGGGGTTGGCAAAAAAACTGCTAAAGATTTGGTAAAGGCGTTTAACGATTTAAACGGAATTAAGTCGGCGTCGTACTTAGAACTTTCCGCAGTTAGAGATATTGGTAGCGTTACTGCAAACGCGGTATCTGAATATTTTTCAAACGAAGAAAATCTTAACGAGATAGAAAAACTTTTATCGCTTGGCGTTGAGTTTGAAAAGCAAGAAACTTTAGCAAGCGATAAACTCAAAGGTCAAAAATTCGTTTTAACTGGAACTCTTCCCACCTTAAAGCGTTCGGAAGCAGGTAAACTCGTTGAGCAAAACGGCGGAGAAGTTTTAAGTTCGGTATCAAAACTTACCACCATAGTTTTAGCGGGCGAAGAAGCGGGTTCTAAACTTGATAAAGCAAAGGCGCTCGGTATTAAAATTATCGATGAAAACGAGTTTTTAGAAATGATAAAGTAGTGTTAAATTGTTTACATTTCAAAAAAAATATGATATAATCATATTATTATGAAAAGTATGACAGGTTACGGCAAAGCGGAATACAATAAAAACGGAATTACGCTTACCGTTGAAATTAAAAGTGTTAACAATAGATTTTTAGACTTATCTTTCAAATGCCCCCGTTCTTTCACGGCGCTTCAAGAAGTTATGCGTTCTACGGTACAAAAGCACTTATCAAGGGGTAAGGTAGATTTATTCGTAAACTACTATAAGCAAGCGGACGAATGCGCTTCGGTAGAAGTTGATTATAACTTAGCGTCGTCTTACGTTAGCGTTGCTAAGTCTATAAAGAAGGCGTTCCCGTCTTTAAAGAACGATTTTACCGTATCTTCGCTTATGCGCACGCAAGACGTGTTGAGAAGTAAGCAAGAAAGCGTTGATTTAGAAGAAATTACGCCCATTTTAACTGAAACGTTAGTAAAAGCGTGTGAAAATTTAGATAATATGCGCTTATACGAAGGCGAAAAGTTAAAAGCGGATATGCTTTCAAGGGTGGCGGTTATTGAAGAAACGGTTGGCGTTATTAAAGAACGCGCCCCACTCGTTCAAAAAGAATATCACGATAAGATACTTGAAAGAGTTAAAACCGTTTTAGAAGGCAACGATTTTGATGAAAATAGGATATTGCAAGAAGTTGCTATTTTTGCTGATAAATCGAATATTGACGAAGAGATTACAAGGCTTTACTCTCATATTTCGCAGTTTAGAAGCATTTGCGAGCAAAACGGCGAAGTTGGTAAGAAACTTGACTTTTTAGTTCAAGAGTTCAATCGTGAGTCTAACACCGTTTGCAGTAAGGCGAACGACATAACGGTTACTGACAATGCGTTGAAACTCAAATGTGAAATAGAAAAAATTCGCGAACAAATTCAAAACATAGAGTAACGGCAAGTTGAAAGGAATTTAGATAATATTTACTTGTCAAAGGAGAATACATAATGATTAACGAACCTGCAATTGATACCTTAATTGAAAATTTAGGCGAAAAGTACAACGGCTCAAAATACGTTTTATGCGTAGTTGCAGCAAAACGCGCAAGGCAACTTATTGATATTGCTAAAACTCAAGGCTCAACCGCAGTTTTAGACGACAAGAAGCCGTTAACTGCAGCGGCAATTGAAATATCTAACGGTAAAATCACTACCGTTAACGGTTAATAATGCTTTAAATCGGCAGTTTTTATAAATTGCCGATTATTTTTTTGTTATAGGATAGGTATGATAGCAAAGGTTATAGTGGATATTGCCACTTCGGAACTTGATAAAATCTTTGATTATAAGATAGGTTACTCGGGTGCAACTCGCGGTAGCCGTGTTATCGTGCCGTTTGGAAAGTTTAAGACGGAAGGTTTCGTTATAGCCGTTTCCGAATTTTCCGATTATCCTGAAGATAAATTAAAGCCGATTATTAGAGTGGTTGACGAAGTTCCCGCATTAACCGAAGAAAATTTACGCTTAGCGGAATTTATAAAAAATAAATACCATTCGTCTATGGCGAGCGTTTTAAGGCTCTTTTTACCTAGCGAAATGAGAAAGGGTAAGGTTAGGAGTAAAACGGCAAACTACGTTTCCTTAAGTGAAGAACTTTCCCTTTCGGATATGCTTTCTTCTCTCAAAAAGGGGGCGGACAAGCAACGCGCAGTTTTAGAGTTTTTAAACGAAAAGGGCAAGACTAAGCAATCAATCTTAAACGAAACTTTCTCAGCAAGCGCAGTTACTTCGCTTAAAAATAAGGGCTTTTTAATAGTAAGCGAAGAAAGAATTATTAGAACGCCTTATAAAGACCTATCGGGTGGCGGAGAAAGGGTAAAACTCACTTATGAACAAGAAAAGGCGGTAAATTCAGCGCTTAGTTCAACCAAGCCAACCCTTATAAAGGGCGTTACGGGTAGCGGAAAAACTGAAGTTTACCTTCAACTTATAGAGAGCGTAATAGACTCTCAGAAAACGGCAGTAATGCTCGTTCCCGAAATATCGCTAACCCCACAAACTTTTTCACGCTTAAGGTCGCGTTTTGGCGATAAGTGCGCGATTCTTCATAGTGGTTTATCGGCAGGCGAAAGGTTTGACGAGTGGTGGAGATTAAGAAGTGGCGAAGCGGTTATCGCGGTAGGTGCGAGAAGCGCTATATTTGCACCGCTTGAAAACTTAGGGCTTATCATTATCGACGAAGAGCACGATCAAAGTTACGAGAGTGAAACTAATCCAAGATATATAACTGAAGAAATTGCGCTTGAAAGGGCAAAAATTTCTAATGCAAAACTCGTTTTAGGTAGTGCAACGCCCAAAGTTGATAGTTATTTAAAGGCAAAACTCGGCGAGTACAACCTTGCTGAAATGAAAGAAAGGGTTAACGGCAGGCCAATGCCCGAAATAATAATTGCCGATATGCGTGAAGAAGTAAGGCACGGCAATATTTCGCCTTTTTCCGTTGCGCTCAAGGCGGAACTTAAAAACACGCTTGAAAAAGGCAATCAAGCGATAATCTTTTTAAATAGGCGTGGTTATTCTCAAAAGGTAATATGCCGTGAATGTGGTTACGTTGCCAAATGTTTAAATTGTGACGTTGCGCTTCATTATCACAGGGCGGAAGACGTTTTGAAATGTCATTTTTGTAATTCTCATTATCACATGTTGACCGCATGCCCCGAGTGTGGCTCGGTTAGTATAAATTATAGTGGAACGGGAACTCAAAAAGTCGTTTCCGAACTTCAAGAGTTATTTCCCGACGCTAAAATTTTAAGAATGGATAACGATACCACTCAAAATAAAGAAGGTCATTTTAAAATTCTAAAAGAATTTGGCGAAAAGAAAGCGGATATCTTAGTAGGAACGCAAATGGTTGCTAAGGGGCACGACTTTCCGTCGGTAACTTTAGTTGGTATACTTGATGCGGATATGAGTTTATATTTTTCCGACTATCGTTCGGGGGAAAGAACTTTCCAACTCGTAACCCAAGTAGCAGGACGAAGTGGTAGAGCAGGCGATAAAGGTAAAGTGGTTTTACAAACTTATTCGCCTAAAAACCCCGTGCTTCAAAGTAGCGTTAATTACGATTACGAAAGTTTTTTCAATCGTGAATGTGCGGTAAGAAAAGCGTCGCACTTCCCACCGTTTTCGCATATTTTAAGGCTAATGGTGGAAAGCGAAGATGAAGAAACGGCAATTTCAACTTTAAAAAAGGCTTTTGAAAGAGCAAGGGAAGTTTACGGCAAATACCAATCGTCGTTTATTTACTTTGACAAGATGAAGAGCCCCGTAAAAAAAATAAAGAACAAATACCGTTATCAAATTTTAGCGAGAATAAAAGGTAATTACGCTGAGATTGAAGACGAGTTTTATAATATTGCAAGCGACTTAACGGGAAGAAAGGTTTTATGCTATCTTGAAGTTAACCCGTCGAGCGTAAGTTAAGGAGTAATAATGGCAGTAAGAAAAATTGTAGAAAAAGGCGATGAAGTTTTAAGAAAAAAATCGTTTGAAGTAACTGACTTTGGCGAAAGAACTCATCAACTTTTAGACGATATGTACGATACTTTAGTTAAGGCTGACGGAGCAGGGCTTGCAGCCGTTCAAGTAGGCGTTTTAAGGCGTATCTTTTTGGTAATAGACGGTGAAAGCGTTCGTGACGGCGTTATTGAGTTTATCAACCCCGAAATTATCTCTAAAAGCGGAGAGCAAACGAGTGTTGAAGGCTGTTTATCAGTTCCCGGAATGCAAGGCGACGTAACGAGACCTTACAAGGTTACCGTGAAATATCAAGATAGAAACGGCGAATGGTATAAACTCAAAGCCGAAGGTTTTATGGCAAAGGCAATTTGCCACGAATACGACCACTTAGACGGCGTTTTGTATATAGATAAAGCGCAAAATTTAAAACCGAGTAATCAATAAATGAAGATAATTTTTTTAGGAACGCCTGATTTTGCCGTTGGAGTGCTTAAGGCGATAAACGATTCAAAACACGAAATATTAGCGGTTGTAACTCAACCTGATAGGCCCGTAGGAAGAAAGGCGATAATCACGCCTTGCGCAGTTAAAACTTGCGCTATGGAACTTGGGCTTAAAGTTTTATCGTACGAAAAAATACGCGTTGAAGGTGTTAACGACTTAAAGGCGTTAAACGCCGATATTATGGTTACTTGTGCGTTCGGGCAAATACTTTCACAAGAAATACTAGATATTTGTAAACACGGCGTTATCAACGTGCACGCGTCTCTACTTCCCAAATATCGCGGTTCAGCGCCTATTCAGTATTCGATAATAAACGGCGATAACGAAACGGGTGTTACGGTAATGCAAACGGGTTTAGAAGTTGACTCGGGCGATATTTTGCTTCAAGAAAAACTCGCTATTGACCCCGAAGAAACTGCTGGCGAACTTTTCGATAGGCTTTCCGTTTTAGGCGCAAAAACTATCGTTACTGCGCTTGATAAGATTGAAAATGGAGAAATCGTACCCGTTCCGCAAGACCACCTACAAGCAACGCACGTAAAAATGCTTAGAAAGGAAGACGGACTTATTGATTTTAATAAGTCGGCGTTAGAAATTAAAAACCTTATTCGCGGTCTTAACCCGTGGCCTATTGCTTTTACTCGTTACGAAGGCAAAACTTTAAAGGTGTTTAAAGCGACCGTAAGCGACGATAGCGGGGTGGCGGGCGAAGTATTATCTATTAGTGACGGAATTAAAGTTGCAACGGGTAAAGGTTCAATCGTATTTACTGAAATTCAGTTAGAGGGCGGAAAGCGAATGAGCGCAAAAGATTTCTTGCTCGGTCGCAAAATTCCCGTTGGTTATAAATTATGTTAGTAACTTATTACGACTCGTATAGCGTTTTAACCAAAGTTTACCAAAAGGGAACTTTCATAAAACAAGCGTTATCTTCAACTCAAGTTGAACCTTTGAACAAAGCGAGAGTAACTAAGATTTGTTACGGCGTTTTAGATAAAGACGTAACGCTCGATTATATAATTTCATCCTTTTGCGCTAAACCGCCGAAAACGGCTGTAAAAGTGCTTTTGAAAATAGGTTTATATTCAATCAAATATCTCGAAACTCCACCGCATTTGGTAACGGACACTTTGGTTGAACTTTGCAAAAAATTAGGGAAAACCGGCGTTTCAGGGTTTTTAAACGCGGTTTTAAGAAAGTTTGTAAGAGAAGGATGTTCTCTTCCAACCGACGATAGTGTAAAATCTTTAGGAATTAGGTATTCTTGCCCCGAGTTTATCGTTCAAAAACTTATATCAAGTTACGGGTTAGAAACGGCAAAAGAATTTTTATCTTACGATAAAGAGAGAACTTTTATCCGTTTTAACGACGGCGTTGACGGAGAAAAATATTTAACCGAAAATAATCACGCCTTTACAAAAACGCCGTTTTTAGACACTTTTGAAGTTGAAAAGTTCACTTTAAACGAAGATTTTTACGACGGATTATTTACTTTTCAGTCGGTAGGTTCAAGGGCGATTTGTTCGGTTTTATCGGGTGGGGAAACTCTTCTTGATTGCTGTTCAGCGCCGGGTGGAAAAGCGGTTAAACTTTCTTCTAAATTTGATAGCGTTACCGCTTGCGATATTCACGAGCATAGGGTAGAACTTATTAAATCATACGCAAAGCGTATGGGTAAAGATAATATTACGGCGTTACTTTTAGACGCAACGGTTTTTAACCCTGATTTTAGCGAAAGTTTTGACGCAGTGCTATGCGACGCGCCCTGTTCGGGTACAGGCGTTATGAAAGATAACCCCGATATTAAACTTAATAGAACGAGTAGTTCGATTTCAAGTTTAGCGTCCCTTCAACTTAAAATTTTAAAAAACGTGTCTAACTACGTTAAAGTTGGTGGGGAACTCGTTTATTCTACTTGCTCGGTGTTAAAAGAAGAAAACGATTTAGTTATTGAAAACTTTTTAAAAACTAATAAAAATTTTGCCGTAGAGAATACGGTTTGCGATTTACCGCACTTAAAAACCAATTACGGTTTGCAGTTTTTACCTAAAATTTCTCAAGGCGCAGGTTTTTACCTTTGTAAACTCAAAAGATTATGAAAATACTTCAAGATTTAACTTACGAAAACTTAAAAGAATTAGTAACTTCTCTTAATGAGAAGCCTTTTCGCGTAGGTCAAATCTTCCGTTCCCTTCATAGCGGTAGAAAAATCTCGGAAATGACGGATTTATCTTCAACGCTACGCCAAAAATTACTTGACGAATTCGTAGACGAGCCCGTTAAAATTATTAAAAAATTAGTTTCTAAAGACGGGACCGAAAAATATTTGTTCGCTCTTCACGACGGAAACGTCGTTGAAGGCGTATTTATGAAAAACGCTTACGGCAATACTCAGTGTTTATCAACTCAAGTAGGTTGCAGAATGGGTTGTAAATTTTGCGCGTCGGGTATAGGTGGACTCGTTAGAAACTTAACTTCGGGCGAAATGCTTGCAACCGTATGCGCAGTAAACAAAATTAACGGCGGAACGCTCGATAAAAGGGCGGTTACCAATATCGTTTTAATGGGTAGTGGCGAGCCGTTTGATAACTACGATAACGTCGTGGAATTTTTAAAACTTTTAAACGACAAAAACGGCATAAATATCAGTATGCGAAATATTAGCCTTTCAACTTGCGGTTTAGTTCCAGAAATGATTAAGTTTGCAAGCGAAGGCTTACCGCTCAATCTTACCGTATCACTTCACAATCCCTTTACGAGTGAAAGAGCAAAACTTATGCCGATAGCAAAGGCTTATTCCGTTGACGAGATTTTATCTGCGTGCGACCATTATTTTGAAAAGACAGGTAGGCGTTTTATCTTTGAATATTCTCTCGTGAAAGGCGTTAACGATACCGACGAGTGCTTAAACGAACTTATAAGGCTACTTAAAGGTAGGCCTTGCCACGTAAATATTATTAGGCTTAATGAAGTTAAAGAAAACGGCTTAAAAGCAACTGACGATAAGTCTGCTTATAAATTTGCCGATAAACTCGTAAAAGGCGGTTTATCAGCAACGGTAAGGCGTTTATTCGGCGCGGATATTGAAGGCGCTTGCGGTCAACTTAGAAGAAACTTTATTGAGAGAGAAACTTTATGAAAGTAGCAATTTTTTCAGGCGGTCCATTCGAAAACGTTCAAATCGAAGAGCACACTTTATTAATATGCGCGGACAAGGGCTATCTTTACGCTCGCAATTTAGGGTTTAAGCCCAATTTCATTCTTGGTGACTTTGATAGTTTGGGGTTCGTTCCCGACGGGGCTGAAACGTATAACGTAGATAAAGATTTATCCGATTTAGAACTTGCTATAGATAAAGCAATTTCGTTAAAAGCAAGCGAAATTGATATATATTTTTGTATAGGTGGGCAAATTGACCACGAACTATTTAATATTTTTTTATTAAATAAATGCAAGCAAAATGGAATTAGGGGTAGAATTTTAACCCAAAATCAAATAGTGGAACTTATAGATTACACCGATAATCACAGAGTTTTTACTTGCAAAGAAAATGGAAGAGTATCTTTAGTTCCTTATACTAATGAAGTTACTTTTATCGGAAGTGACGGATTAAAATACGATTTAAAAGGCGTGGTTTCCACCCGTGGAACAACTTTAACCTTATCAAATCAAGCAAAAGGTTCAAGTTTTATCGTTGAAATAAAAGACGGTAGTGTGCTTTTAACTACCGAGAGATAGTTAGGTTTTTTAAAACACAAAGGAGGTGTAATATGGACTATCAACTTTATGAAAATTTAGGCATACAAAAAGCAATCGTGTCGTATGGTGGTGAAGTTGAAAAATCGTTAAGAGATAGATTTGATAAAATTGACGAGATTGCTGAATACAATCAAGCGAAAGTCCTTTACGCTTTCCAAAAAAACAGGGTAGATACTGCGTGCATGCAGTCCTCCACTGGTTACGGATACGACGATATCGGTAGAGATAAACTCGAAAGGGTTTACGCTGACGTATTTTGCACGGAAAGCGCGCTCGTTCGTCCGCAAATAACTTGCGGTACTCACGCGTTAACGATAGCGCTCTCGGCAAACTTACTTCCAGGGGACGAACTCTTAGCTCCCGCAGGTAAACCTTACGATACCTTAGAAGAAGTTATCGGCATTAGAGAAAGCAAATGCTCGTTAAAAGAATACGGCGTTAGTTACCGCCAAGTAGATTTACTTTCAGATGGCGGAATTGACTATGAAAACATCAAAAAGGCAATCAATACAAAAACTAAAATGGTTGCTATTCAGCGTTCTAAAGGTTATCAAACAAGGCCTACCTTCTCAGTTGAACAAATAGGCGAACTTATCAAGTTCGTTAAAGATATCAAGCCCGACGTTATCGTTATGGTAGATAACTGTTACGGTGAGTTTACTCAAACGATTGAACCTAGCCAAGTTGGCGCTGATATGACGGTTGGCTCTCTTATTAAGAACCCGGGTGGCGGTCTTGCCCCAATCGGCGGTTATATCGTTGGTAGGAAAGACTTAATCGATAGGTGTGGTTATCGTTTAACCGCTCCGGGTCTTGGCCACGAAGTTGGAGCAACGCTCGGCGTTCTTCCAAGAATATATCAAGGCTTATTTTTAGCCCCCACCGTTACGGCAGCAGCGCTTAAAGGCGCAATCTTTGCAGCAAATCTCTATGAAAGATTAGGCTTTGAAGTCGTTCCTAACGGCAGTGAAGATAGGTTTGATATTATTCAAGCGGTTAAACTTAAAAGCGAACGAGCAATGTGCGCTTTCTGTAGGGGTATTCAATACTCAGCCCCCGTTGATAGTTACGTTACGCCAATTCCGTCCGATATGCCGGGGTATGATAGCAAGGTAATTATGGCGGCAGGCGCGTTCGTTCAAGGCTCTTCAATAGAACTTTCGGCTGACGGACCTATTAGAGAACCTTATGCGGTTTATTTCCAGGGTGGTTTAACTTACCCGCACGCAAAGATTGGAATACTAAGGTCTTTGCAAGAACTCGTTAACGATAAAATCGTTAACCTATAATTTTAAACAAGGATATTAAATATATGAATTTTTTCTTTTTTGCGCTAATCGCTCTTTTATGTTGGAGCGGTTCTGACTTGTTCTCTAAAATGGGAACCAATCAAAAAGACCATCACAGCCACTGGAGAGTAATCTTCTGGGTTGGCGTAATTATGGGTGCTCACGCGCTCGTTTCAATAGTTTGCTCGTTAATTTTCGGCGACGTTTTAGTTGACGCTCCCGATTTCGTTAAGAGTTTAATTTTCACAGATATCGTTCCTATGGACTTTATAAAGTATCTTCCCGTTGCTTTTCTATACTTACTTGCAATGGTTATCGGCTACGTTGGTCTTAGATACATAGAACTTTCAATTTCAAGCCCAATTTGTAACGCTTCTGGTTCACTTGCGCTCGTTTTAATCGTATTGTTAGGAGCATTCGGCGTGTTTAGCGAACCGTCAACCTTATCGGTTATTGATATTTGCGCTGTAGTTTTAATAACTTTCGGTATTATTTGGCTTGGTATCGTTGAATATCGTGAAAGCGAAGAGGTTAAACTCGTTAGAACTCAAGGTAAAAACTTCAAATACACCAAGAGTTTTATAGCAATTTTAATTCCAATCATTTACTTGTTTATTGATGGTATTGCAACGGTAGGCGATGAACTTTTATTTGAAGAAAACTCAATTATTCCCACCTTCTTTGCTGATCGCGATTACGCTGCTAACACCGCTTTTGAACTCGTTTCATTATGTTTTGCTATATTTGCTTTTGCGTGGATTAAACTCGTTAAAAAGCAAAATATGTTCTCAATAAGAACTGAAGAAGTTTTAGAAGACGGTAGCGTTAAAGCCCGTAAAATTCCGTTTAGCAAATTCTTAATTTACGGTGGTATTTGCGAAACTGTTGGTCAAATTTTCTATATGGCGGTAATGGGTTCGGATTTCGTTGCAGGTATTCCTATGATTTCCGCTTACTGCGTAGTATCGGTAGTTTGGAGTAGAATTTTCCTTAAGGAAAAATTATCTTTCCTTCACTATATTGCAATAGTTGCAACGCTCGTTGGCGTAGTTTCGCTCGGCGTGTCTGAAATGCTTATTGAAATAGGAGTTTTATAATGGTTACAAAAAGTGATATCGTTAAGTCTTTTAAAGACCTTGGAATAGAAAGTACTGACGTTTTATTAGTTCACTCTTCACTTAAGAGTTTTGGTCAAGTTGAAGGTGGCGCTGAAACGGTTATTGAAGCGCTTAAAGAAGTCGTGTGTGACGGAACGTTAGTTATGCCGGCGCTCCGCCAAAGAAATTGGGAAAACGCGTATAACGATTGGGACGTAAACAACACCCCGTCGGACGTAGGCTTAATAACTGAAACTTTTAGAAAGAGTGAAGGCGTTTTAAGAAGTAATCAAGAAACGCACTCCGTTTGCGCGTTCGGTAAAGATGCAAAATATATAACTGAAGCGCATTCTACTGGTAAGCCGAGATATGGTTCGTTCGGCATATACGCATTCGGCCATAACTCGCCTTGGGAAAGAATGAACGAACTTGGCGCAAAAGTAGTGTTTATCGGCGTCAATATGACTTATAACACCTTTAAGCACTATTGCGAACAAAAGAACGCCAACGATATCGTTGATATGTTGCCTGAAAACGTAAGAGAGCAAGCAATTGCTGAAATTCAACTTTTCGGTGGTCAAGGTGGTCCCGTTTGGTTTGGTCATAACGGTCTTAAAATTCAAAACTTTTTAACTGATTTAGGTAAGATTTATTACGGAAGTTGTGGAAATGCAACTCTTACTATGTATAAGGTTAAAGAATATATGGAAGTTATGAGTAAAGAACTCTTTGAAAATCCACGCTTCTGGCTTAACGAAATCGGTGCTGATTTCTGTGAAAAGTACAAAGCGATGATAAAGTAAATAAAAAAGTTACCGAGCATTCGGTAACTTTTTTTGTTTATTCTAAATTCCAATCTATCGGGGATATATTTGCGTTTTTTAAAAGTTCGTTAGTTTTAGAAAAGGGCTTTGAGCCAAAGAACCCTTGCCAAGAAGATAGGGGAGAAGGGTGCGCGCTTTCAATAACGAAATGCTTTTTGGTATCAATAAACTTTTTCTTTGACCTTGCGTTTCCGCCCCAAAGAATAAAAACGATAGGCTTTTCCCGTTTATTTAAAATCTTAATAACTTCGTCGGTAAACCATTGCCAACCGCAGTCCTTATGAGAGTTTGGGTTACCTTCGCGAACGGTTAAAACGGTGTTTAATAGTAGCACGCCGTTTTGCGCCCAATTAGTAAGGTCGCCGTGAACGCTTTCAGTAATATCTAAATCCGATTTTAATTCAGCAAATATATTCTTGAGCGACGGTGGTTTTTTTACGCCCTTTTTAACCGAAAAGCAAAGCCCGTGCGCTTGCCCGTAACCGTGGTATGGGTCTTGCCCTAATATAACGGCTTTAACGTCGTTATAATCGGTAAGGGTAAAGCAGTTAAATATATCGTTCATATCAGGATATATAGTGCGCTCGGAATATTCTTGCTTTAAGAAATTTCTAATATTTTGGTATTTTTCGTCGGAAAATAAGGGAGCAAGTAATACGTCCCACGAGTTGTTAAATTTTTTCATAAAAATATTTTAACATTTTATTTTTAAAATATCAATATATAAATATATTTATATAATATATTTAGTGAAAAACCGTCTTTTCGCGCTTATCCTTATATATAATATATAGATAAGAAATTTAAAAAAAATAGTTTACAAATTTTTGCGTTTAGTATACAATAAATATCACATTGTATCATGGGGGACGCTATGCTTGCTAAAGTTAAAAGTTACGCATTAAATGGTTTGCAAGGTTTTTTAGTTGACGTTGAACTTGACGTTATTAACGGAATGCCGTCTTTTGAAATCGTTGGCCTTCCCGATACTGCGGTTAAAGAATCAAAGGAAAGAGTTCGCTCGGCTATAAAAAACAGCGGTGCAAAATTTCCAACCAATAAAATAACCGTAAACCTTGCTCCTGCAGATATTAAAAAACAAGGCGCGTATTTAGACCTTCCTATTGCGGTTGGTATAATCAAAGCATCGTCTACCGATATCACTTGTGATTTAGGTGAATTCGTGCTAATTGGCGAATTGTCGCTTGACGGTAGTTTAAGGGAAGTTAACGGCGTGTTGCCACTTTTGATTTCTGCAAAGGAAAGCGGTTATAAAAAGTTTATCATTCCCATTGGTAACGAAAAAGAAGCGCGTTATATTGACGGGATTGAAGTTTACGCATTATCTTCGCTTAAACAAACGGTGGATTTTTTATCGGGTAAAGTAACCGTTTCACCGTTAACGCCGATAGAATATACAATTTCTTCTGGCGAGAGAAAGTACGATATTGATTTAAGTTTAGTTAAAGGTCAAGCATTTTCTAAAAGAGCAATCGAAGTTGCGGTTGCAGGCGGGCATAACGTATTATTCGTTGGCCCACCGGGCGCAGGCAAAACTATGCTTGCAAAGTGCATCCCAACCATTATGCCCGAAATGAGTTTTCAAGAAGCGCTTGAAACAACTAAAATTCACAGCGTTGCAGGCGTATTAAAAAGTGAAGAGGGCATAGTTAAAATCCGTCCGTTTATGACGCCACACCACAGCGCGTCTTCAGTATCTATGATAGGCGGTGGGCAAAACGCAACGCCGGGCATTATAAGTTTAGCGCATAACGGCGTTCTTTATATGGATGAACTTCCCGAATATACTCGTTCGCTTTTGGAAAGTTTACGCCAACCGCTTGAAGATAGAGTTATAACCGTTTCAAGAGTAAAGGCATCGGTTGAATACCCTGCAAGTTTTATGATGGTTGCAAGTATGAACCCCTGTCCTTGCGGAAATTACGGAAGTAAAACGGGAGAGTGCAAATGCACCCTTTCTCAAATTCAAAGGTATCGCGCTAAAATTTCGGGACCCCTTATGGATAGAATCGACCTTCAAATTGCAGTTGACGGAGTTGAGTACGGCGATTTGGTGAGCGATAAGAAAGAAGAAACGAGCGCTGAAGTAAAAAGGCGCGTAAACATAGCAAGGTCAATTCAGCGCGAACGCTTTAAAAACGACAACATAAAAGTAAATGCTGAAATGGGCGAAAAGCACATAAAAAAATACTGTGAACTTTCAAAAGAGTGTGAAGATATTATTAAGTCAGCATTCGCATCGCTAAACCTTTCGGCAAGAGCGAGAAGTAGAATTATAAAAGTTGCAAGAACGATAGCGGATATAGAACTATCGGAAACGATAAAGCCGTCCCACGTATTAGAAGCGGTAGGGTACAGGAGTAATTTAAATTTATGACGGAATACTATAAGTCGATTGTCATACTTGACGGGTGTTTGGATATAGATTATAAATATAAGCGTTTGGCAGTTGACGAAGTAGGAGAAAACTTATCCTATAACGATTTTGCTGATAAAACTTATAGTTATTTATCAACCGTTATAGGCGAAACAGAAGAAAGTTTCAAGTTGCTATTTAACGACAAAACTTTTGATAAACTTATAAAAGAGTATAACAAAAAGGGCGTTTCGGTTATTCCCGAACGTTCGAGTGAATATCCAATAGAATTATATTCTATTCCAGATAGACCACTTTGTTTATACTGTCAAGGAAATATCGAACTTTTAAAAGCGGATAAGAAGTTTTCAATAGTAGGTTCGAGAAAGACTTTGCCGTCCGTTTTAAAAACCACGGAAGATTTTTCTAAAACTCTTGCGGATAACGGAGTTGTTATCGTAACGGGCGTAGCGGGTGGCGGAGATTTATCGGCAATTAAAGGCGCGCTTGATAGCGGTAATATAATTTGCGTTTCGGCTTGCGGAGCGGATAATCTTTTTAGAGAATTTACGCGTGATTATTTAAGCAAAGTAAAAGAAAAAGGTTTAATTATAAGCGAGTATCCGCCGAAAGTCGTTGCGATGCCGTATTATTATCCGTTTAGGAATAGAATAATAGCAGGGTTATCCCAAGGCGCGCTAATCGTTAGCGGTAGTTTAAAAAGCGGAACGCGTTATACGGTAAACTACGCTCTTGATTACGGAAAGGAAGTTTTTGCATTTCCTTACGGGTTAGGTGTTTCAAGCGGAGAACTTTGCAACCAAATAATAAAAGACGGAGCGTATTTAGTAACTGAAGTTTTAGATATAACTGAAGTTTTAGGGTACGAATATGAAGATAAAAAGGAAATTCCCCTTTCTAATACTGAAACGATTGTTTTAACCGCGATAAAATCGGGTAAAATAAAAGTTGACGATTTAATTTTAGAAACGGGGCTTAAAGTATACGAACTTATACCAACGCTAACGTCGCTTGAAATAAAGCGATTGATAATAAAAAACGGCTCGGGCGAATACTTAGCCGTAAAGTAACACAAAAATTTTACTAGTTTAGGAGATTTATGCAACTCATTATCGTAGAATCACCCAAAAAAGCAAAGACGATCGAAAGATTTTTAGGTGGAAAATTTAAAGTTATGGGCAGTGGCGGTCACGTTAGGGGTCTTCCCGAAAAGCGTTTTGCCGTTGACGTTGAAAATAACTTTGAACCTACTTACGTTATCGAGCCGAAACAAGAAAAACTCGTTAAAGAACTCAAAGAAGTTTCTTCAAAAGCAGACCTTGTTTATCTCGCAACGGACCCTGACCGTGAAGGCGAAGCAATCGCTTGGCACTTATACGAAGTTTTAGGTATTAAAGGCAAAACCCACCGTATTAAGTTTAACGAAATAAGCGAGAAGGCGGTTAAAAGCGCAATCGAATCACCGTGTAGAATAGACTATAACTTGGTTAATTCTCAACAAGCGAGAAGAATTCTTGATAGAATAGTGGGTTATAAACTTTCCCCACTCGTTAGAACGAGAGTTAAAGACGGCGAGTCCGCTGGTAGAGTTCAGTCAGTTGCGGTTAAACTTGCGGTTGAACTTGAACGCAAAATTCAAACTTTTGAGCCTAAGGAATATTGGACGGTAACTGCTCAATTAAAGCCCGAGAATGGTTCAATGAAGTTTAAAATGCTTTTATCGGAGAAAAACGGAAAGAAATTCCGTCCGTCTAACAAGGAAGAATCCGACTTAGTAAATTCTGTATGCTCAACGAGTCCTTTTATCGTTAAGTCGGTTAAGAAAGGCGTTCAAAAATCACGCCCACTTCCGCCGTTTACCACTTCGACCATGCAACAAGACGCATCTCACAAACTCGGACTTTCCGCTCCACAAGTTATGCAGCTTGCTCAGCACCTTTACGAAGGCTTAGAAACCGACCGTGGTCATTTAGCGCTCGTAACCTATATAAGAACGGACTCAACGAGAGTTTCTAACGATGCGCAAAGGGAATGTTTAGAATATATTGAGAAAAATTTCGGTAAGGAATACGTTCCTTCAAAGCCCAATATCTATTCGGCTAAAAAGAATTCTCAAGACGCGCACGAAGCAATTCGCCCGATAGATATAACTATTACGCCTGAAAAAGTTCAAGGCGTACTTGATAAAAACCACTATAACCTTTATAAACTTATATACGAAAGATATTTAGCATCGCAAATGACTAACGCTGAATATAATATGATGCAAGTTAGCGCAGTTTCGGGCGAATACGGATTTAAAGCGAGCGGTAAGAGTGTTAAGTTTAACGGTTACACCGCAGTTTACGAATATGATACCGAAGCAAAGAGTGAAGACGTGGCTGAAAATAAAATTCTTCCAGACCTTCACGACGGCGAAGCGCTTACCTTAATTAAACTTGGCAGTGAGCAAAAGTTTACTAAGCCTCCGACGAGGTATACCGACTCTTCGCTCGTTAAAGCGATTGAAGAAAACGGAATTGGTAGGCCGTCTACCTACGCAACTATTATAGGAATGCTTACAAAGCGTAAATACATTTCAAGAAAGGGTAAATATCTTATCCCCACTCAAATTGCTTTTGACGCTACCGATTTATTAAATAAATATTTTAGCGACGTTATGGATATAGGTTTCACCGCTAAAATGGAAGATAAACTCGATAATATAGCAGACGGAAACGAAGATTGGCATCAAGTCGTTGCGGATTTCTACACGCCTTTTATAACCGAACTTAAAGTTGCTTCGAGCGATAATAGTGAGCCTACCGATATTCCTTGTGATTATTGCGGTAGTATGATGGTTAAAAAGCAGGGTAGGTTCGGCGAGTTTTTATACTGCGCTAATTGTAAAAAGACTAAAAACCCCGATGATAAGGTATCGGAAAACGTTTGCCCAAATTGTGGCGAAAAAATGATATTAAAAGACGGTCGCTACGGTAAATATTTATCTTGCCCTAATACCGAATGCAATACTAAGATGCAAGAAGGGGACGAAGTGTCCACTGAAAAGTGTTCTAAGTGTGGCGCGCTTATGCTTAATAAGAGTGGTAAGTTTGGTAAGTACCTTAAATGTACTAAGTGTACCAATACGAAGAGTTTAGGTGAATACGTAGGCGTTTGCCCCGTATGCCATAAGCCCGCTCAAAAAATGGTTAGCAAAAAGGGTAAGGTTTATTACGGCTGTTCGGGTTATCCACAATGCAACTTTATAAGTTGGGATATTCCAACGGGTGAACTTTGCGAAGTTTGCGGTAAGCACCTTATTGAAAAGGACGGTAAGACCGTTTGTTCGGATAAAAATTGTAATTACGAGGTAAAGAAGAGATGAGTATTGAATTTCGTGGAACTACCATTTGCGCCGTAAAGAAAAACGGCGTAACCGCAATCGCGGGGGACGGACAAGTAACGTTCGGCGAATCGGTAGTTTTTAAAAATAACGCAGTTAAAGTAAGAAGAATTTATAACGATAAAGTAATCGTAGGTTTTGCTGGTTCCGTATCCGACGCGTTTACCTTAACCGAAAGGTTTGAAGAAATGCTCAATAAATATTCGGGCAATCTTCTTCGTAGCGTAGTTTCGCTTGCAGAACTATGGAGAGAAGATAAAGTAGTTCGCAAACTTGAAGCGATGATGATATGCGCTGATAAAGATAGTTTATACGTCGTTTCGGGTGGCGGAGAAATTATTGAACCGGACGGTGGCGTTTGCGCTATTGGTAGCGGTGGTAATTACGCTTTAGCCGCAGGCAAGGCCTTAATCGAAGAAACGGATTATTCCGCTGAAGTTATCGCAGAAAAGGCACTTAAAATCGCAAGCCAAATTTGCGTGTTTACTAACGACAATATTATCGTGGAAAAAATCTAACGGGGGAGTTTAATATTATGAATTTAACACCGAGAGAAATCGTTCAAGAACTCGATAAATACGTTATTGGGCAAGCCGAAGCAAAAAAAGCAGTTGCTATTGCCCTTCGCAATCGTTATAGAAGAAGTAAACTTTCGCCTGAACTTAAAGACGAAATTACGCCCAAAAATATAATAATGAAAGGGCCTACCGGCGTTGGTAAAACGGAAATTGCAAGAAGGCTTGCAAAACTCGTTGGCGCGCCGTTTATCAAAGTTGAAGCAACTAAATATACGGAAGTTGGCTACGTTGGTCGTGACGTTGAGTCTATGATTAGAGATTTAGTTGAATGTAGCGTTCGCTTAGTTAAAGAAGAACAAATGAAAATCGTATCTTCTAAAGCAACCGCCACTGCCGAAAGAAAAGTGGTTGATATTTTATACGACCTTAAAAAGAATGAAAAGGGCGAAAAACCCGATGAACTTTTCCGCCAAGAACTTTTAAACGATTTGCGCGAAGGAAGATTTAACGACCTTCATATTGAAATGACCGTTCAAGACGCGCCTAAGAATATGGAAATTTTAGCGGGCGGTGGTGCGGAAATCAATTTAGGCTCAATTTTTGGCGACCTTATGCCTAAGCGCACTAAAAAGAGAAAGATTACCGTTAAAGAAGCGATAAATTATATCATCGGCGAAGAAAGTGATAAACTTATCGATTTAGACGCGGTTAATTCCGAAGCGGTAAGGCGTGCTGAACAAGAAGGCATTATCTTCATTGACGAAATTGATAAAATTGCCGCAAAGTCAAAGCAAGGCGGTGTTGACGTTTCAAGAGAAGGCGTTCAACGTGATATTTTGCCGATAGTTGAAGGTTCAACCGTTATGACTAAGTACGGCCCCGTAAAAACCGATTATATTTTATTTATTGCAGCGGGTGCGTTCCATATCTCTAAAGTTCAAGATTTAATTCCCGAACTTCAAGGAAGATTCCCAATTAGCGTTGACTTAAAAAGTTTAACTAAAGAAGATTTCGTAAATATTTTAACGATGCCACAAAACGCTATTACTTTGCAGTATAAAACTCTTCTTTTAGTTGATAATATCGACCTTAAGTTTACGTCGGAAGCGATTGAAGAAATTGCCTTTATCGCTCAAGAAATGAATGCAAGTAGCGAAGATATCGGTGCAAGAAGACTTCATACCGTTATGGAAAATCTTTTAGAAGATATTTCGTATAACGCTGGTGCAAATATACCGCTTACCACGGTTGTAGTTGATAAAAATTACGTTAAAGAACATTTTGCAACTGAAGAAAACAACCGCAATCTTAAAAAATACGTTTTATAAGGAGAAGTTATGGTTAATATACCTAAAGGAACTAAAGACGTTTTACCTGAAGACAGTTATAAATGGCACTACGTTGAAGATACCGTTCGTGAAGTTTCTAAACTTTTCGGCGTTAAAGAAATAAGAACGCCAACATTTGAACATACCGAACTCTTTCTTCGTGGTGTAGGTGATACGACTGATATCGTTAATAAAGAAATGTACACTTTTGAAGATAAGGGTAAAAGAAGCATAACGTTAAAGCCTGAAGGAACTGCAGGCGTTGCTCGTGCTTTCATTGAAAACGGACTTATAAGTATGGCTATGCCACTTAAAATGTACTATATAACGCCGGTATTCCGTTACGAACGCCCACAAGCGGGTAGACTTCGTGAGCATCACCAATTCGGCGTTGAGTTTTACGGCTCTAAAGGTCCGGATATTGATGCGGAAGTTATCTTAACTGCATATACCGTTCTTACTAAACTTGGGCTTAAAGTTGCGCTCAATATCAATAGTATGGGCTGTAAAGAATGCAGAAAGGCTTATAACAGTGCGCTCAAAGAGTTTTATAAGGATAAACTTGAAAGCATGTGTCCAACTTGTCGCGATAGATACGAAAAGAATCCTTTAAGAATTATCGACTGCAAGGAAGAAGCCTGCAAAAAAATCAATGAAAACGCACCTAAAATTACAGATTATCTTTGTGATGAATGCCAAGAGCATTTCGACGGGCTTAAGAGTCGCTTAGACTTAGTAGGGCTTTCTTATACCGTTAATCCGAGAATCGTTCGCGGTCTTGACTACTATACTAAAACGGTATTTGAATTCGTTACCACTTCACTTGGTTCTCAAGGTACCGTTTGCGGTGGTGGAAGATACGATAACTTAGTTGAACAAATCGGCGGAAGTTCCGTTCCCGGTATCGGCTTTGGTATGGGGCTTGAAAGAGTTTTAATGCTTATGGAAGCAGACGGCATTAAAATTCCTAACAAGGAAACTATTAAAGTGTTTATCGCATCAATGGGCGATAAGGCAAATGCAAAGGCTTTTGAACTTGCGTATAACCTTAGGTTAAACGGCGTAAGCGCGGAAATTGACCATATTGGAAGAAGTTTTAAATCTCAGTTCAAGTACGCTGATAAAATCGGCGCAGAATGCGTTATAGCGCTTGGCGATAACGAAATTGTTAGTGGGGAATGCAAAATTAAAAATATGAGCGACGGCAGTGAAACTTTAGTTAAACTTGATAGCGTCGTTGAATATTTTAAAGCATAACGAAAATATATTTGCAAACAATATATTCAAGGAGAATTTAATATGAGTGAAAAAATTATTACCGTTAACGATTTAGATTTTAACGAAGTTGTTTTAAAGAGTAAAAAACCCGTTTTAGTTGACTTTTACGCTGTGTGGTGTAGCCCTTGCAGAATGCAAGCGCCAATTCTTTCTGAACTTGCAAACGAACTTGGCGATAAAATCGTAGTTGCAAAAGTTAACGTTGACGAATGCGAAAAGATTGCCGTT
The DNA here is from genome assembly GCA_045637965.1 of Christensenellaceae bacterium. Lineage (GTDB taxonomy): Bacteria > Bacillota > Clostridia > Christensenellales > Borkfalkiaceae > HGM11412. The sequence goes on from JAZUAK010000009.1 coordinate 25,994, forward strand.
TCTTACGGAATTAACAGTATTCCCGCTCTCTTTATCTTTAAGGACGGACAAGTCGTTGAAAAAACGGTTGGTTTAACTTCTAAAGAACAACTTTCCGCTATGATTATTAAACATTTATAATGATTATGGATTTTGGATTTTTCTTATTAAGTATAGGGTTAGGTTTAGGCTTGGCGGTCGATGCGTTTTCGGTATCGCTTGCAAATGGACTAAACGAACCGTATATGAAAAAACGCAAAGCCTTTACTATTGCGGGCGTTTTCGCCGCGTTTCAAGGCGTTATGCCACTAATAGGTTGGATTTGCGTACATACGATATTAGTTTATTTTAACGCTTTTGAAAAAGCCATACCGTTTATTGCTCTTGGTCTACTCGCGTTTATTGGGATTAAAATGATAATAGACGGGGTTAAGTGTAATAGTGGTGAAGTTTGCAAATGCGGTGGCGTAACTTTTATTAGCCTTATAATCCAAGGAATTGCTACTTCAATCGATGCGTTATCCGTTGGTTTTACTATTGCAAGTTACGATATAGTAAACGCTCTCGTTTGCGTTTCAATAATTGCGTTCGTTACTTTCGTTACTTGTTTTGCAGGCGTTTATATAGGCAAAAAGTTTGGAACTAAACTTTCAGGCAAAGCAAGTTTATTCGGCGGTATAATTCTAATTGCTATCGGTTTAGAGATATTCCTAACTGGAATTTTATAAAATAAAAAAACAAGGCGTTTTAAAACGCCTTGTTTTTTGTATTAGTTGTTTTCTTCGCCTAAAATTAAAGTGCTAAATTGTAATTCAGGAGCGTCGATTTTAAACGAGTTAGCGTCAAAACCTTCGAAAATCTTATCAACTTCATCTTCAAAAGTGATTTTAAAGATAGTGTCAAGGTCGAGTTTCGCTTTGTCGCTAACGGTCATGTGAAGAACGCCGTCTTTTTCAGCCCACTTAAATCCGTCGTTTGAAGATAAGCATTCAACTGACTTAACTTTAGCGTTGAGAGTGGGGAAGGTTGCTTCATCACATCTCCAATCGGTGATGTGAAGATATACTGAATGTTTATTGTGAGTAGTACCACCGTAGTTTCCGTTTACAATCGGGCCTGCTTCGGTATCGAAAATTGATTCAGCGTACTTGTTAACGTATTCGCCAAGTTCTAAAAGACGCTTCTTTTGAGCGGGTTCAAGCCTACCGCTACCATCAGGTCCAATATTAAGTAAAAGGTTACCACCACCGGTTATAACTCTTACGAAAAGTTGAACGAGTTCTCTAAGCGATTTGGGTTGAACGTCAGGAGTCCAGCCCCAAGAGTTAGCAACTCTATCGCAAGTTTCCCAAACGTTTTCTACGTCGTAGTTATTGATTCTGCATTCGTAAACCTTAAAGTCGCCGTTCTTTCTTGAACCGATACGGGGAGAAATAACGATACCAGGTTGGTTTTTACGTGCTATTTCATCAAGTTCGTCTTCATGCCAGAAATCTTTAAATTTCGGGTTGGTTCTGAAATCTTCAGGAACTCTACGCTTACCGAAGTCAATACCGAATGCAACTACGAAGTCTTCGCCACCGTCGTACCATAAAATATCAATAGGGCCATAGTTGGTTGTTAATTCATCAACTTGGTCACGGCATTGTTTTACCATTTCTTGAGCGTTTTCTTTGAACATTTTGGGGTTGTAGAAACCAGGGAAACGCCAGTCGATAGGAGAGTAGTAGATACCAACGCCAAGGTCGTATTTTCTGCAAGAATCAACGTATTCTTGAATAAAGTCACGTTTAGCGGGAGAATTTACGGAAGTGTAATCACCCCAACTGCATTTGCTATCGTAAAGGGAGAAACCGTCGTGGTGCCTTGCATTGAACACCATGTAACGACAGCCTATCGTCTTAGCAAGTTCAGCCCATTCGTCAGTATTGCAGTTTTCAGCAGTAAAATTGTCGTACGTAAGATGTTTGTATTCTTCCATACTTTTATCGTCGTACATAATACCCCATTCGGAATTGCCCGCAATCGAGTATAAACCCCAGTGAATAAACATACCGAATTTATAGTTTTTAAACTTCTTGATATCTGGATTTTTCATAATAAACTCCTTAAATATTATAAACGGAGATATATCCGTTAAAACTATTATATCTTTAATTAATTTAAGAGTAAATACATTTTCTTACTCACTAAAAGTGAAATTTTGCAAAATTTTACTTTTAAGTATGATAAAAGAGTTACCGATGAGGTAACTCTTATTTTTTAACTTCTTTAATTACTTAGATGCTTTTAAAGCGTTAAGTCTCTTCATAAGGCCTGATTTCTTGTTAGCAGCAGTATTCTTAGCGTAAACACCTTTAGTTACTGCCTTATCAATTGCAGCCATAGTTGCAGGCAATGCAGATTGAGCATCTTCAAGATTACCAGCATCAAGCATAGCGTTGAAGTTCTTAATATAAGTTCTTACTTCAGATTTATCGCTTTTGTTGATGAGTGCTTTTTTCTGGTTAACGAGAACGCGCTTTTTAGCCGATTTAATATTAGGCATGTCTATCTCCTTTATCGTGGTACTTCAATTAAACTATGGATATTTTAACACAATTTTTTTAGTATTGCAACTTTTTTTAGCATATTTTTGCTCGACTTTTAATTTTTTTAATTATTTTTTTCATCAAAGTCTAATATTTTCACTTATTTAATAAGATATCGTAGATAGTTATGAAAAATTTAAGCGCAAATTTACCTATTGGGGTGTTCGATAGTGGTCTTGGTGGATTATCCGTTTTAAAAGAACTTGAAAGTTTTTTACCAACTGAAAGTTTCGTTTATTTCGGCGACAATTTAAACGCGCCTTACGGCAATAAAAGTATTGAAGACTTAAAGTTCCTTTCAAAAAGGGCGGTTGATATTTTAAAAGAATTTAAAGTAAAGGCGATAGTTATAGCGTGCAACACTTTATCAACTAATTTATATGGTTATATTAAAGATTACGCCAAAGTCCCCGTCGTTAAAACGATACCGCCTAAAAGTAAGGATATCAACGATTGTTTACTTTGCACGGTTAAAACTGCCGAAAGTGATTTTGTTAAGAAAAATTTTGAAGGTAAGGTTATTCCGCTTGAAGATTTAGCGAAAAAAATAGAAGAGAATATATTCGATTTAAACAAAATAGATTTAAAACCAATTATTTCTCGACTACCTTTGACCACTAATAAGATTATTCTTGGTTGCACCCATTATCACTTTATAAAACAGCGTTTAGAAAGTGTCGTTTCCGTGCCTGTTGTAAACGGGTTTTCAACCGTTAAAGATTCGTTATTTGCAACTCTTAAAAAGTTAAAACTTTTTAATTTTCAAAAACAAGGCGAAATAACTTTCGTAGGGGAGAGTAAAGAGTTAAACTATAAAGTTTATAGTGAGATTCTAATCGAAAATGTCGTTAGTGGTCAAAAATATTAAAAAAATTTAAAAAAAATTACAAAAAGTTACCGAAAGTGGTTGCAAGTTACCAAAAAGTGTGTTATGATAATGCTGTAAAATCAAAAAAAGGGGGAAGGTTTATGCTTTTCGGCGAGTACGACCACCAAGTTGACGCTAAAAATAGAATAAGAATACCGAGCAAGCTTAAATCGGAACTCGGTTCAGATTACGTATTTATGAAGGGTGCGTCAAAGTGCATTAGCGTTTATCCTGCAAGCAAGGTTGACGAACTCGTTGGTAGTTTTTCTGGGCTTAACGCGTTTGACGCGGAAGCGCAAGAATCTTTCGCCGAATTTATGGCTTCTTTCTATCCTGGCGATGAAGACGGTCAAGGCAGAGTAGTTCTTCCCGAAAAACTTAGAGAATACGCTGGCATTGATAAAGAAGTAGTTACTATCGGTATGGTTAACCATATAGATATCTATAGTAAAGAAGAACGCGAAAGGCTTAAAAAGGAAAAGACTTACCAAGAGAGAATTTCGCTTTTAAAGGACAGGCTTAAGTAATGAAGTTTTCTCATTATTCGGTAATGCTTAACGAAAGCATCGACGGGTTAGCGATTAAAAAGGGCGGAACTTACTTTGATGGAACGCTCGGTGGTGGTGGCCATTCCGAAGCCATCTTAAAAAAACTCGACGGCGACGGCTTCTTATTTTCAACCGATCTTGACGACGAAGCGATTGCATCCGCAACCGAAAGGCTTAAAGGTTTTAAAAATTTTAAGGCGGTAAAATCAAACTTTAAAAACTTTAACGAAGTTGCCAAATCACTCGGTATTGAAAAAATCGACGGTGCTATTTTGGACTTAGGCGTTAGTTCTTACCAGTTAGATAATAGAGAACGTGGATTTTCATATATGAGCAAAGACGCTTTGTTAGATATGAGAATGGACAAGTCTTCAAACTTTTCCGCTTACGACGTTGTTAATACTTATGATGAATCAAAGTTAAGATTTATCTTATCGTGTTACGGCGAAGAAAAATTCGCGGCAAATATTGCTAAAAACATAGTTATAAGGCGAAAAGACGGACCTATTAGAACGACGGGCGAACTCGTTGATATATGCGATAAATCAATACCTTATAAGTTTAAAAGGGACGGGCATCCCGCAAAAAAAGTTTTCCAAGCGATAAGAATTGAAGTTAACGGAGAACTTAGTGGGCTTGACACTCTTTTAAAAGATATCGTTGAAAAATTGAACGCTGGCGGAAGGCTTGCAGTAATAACGTTCCACAGTTTAGAAGATAGAATAGCAAAAACCGTATTTAAAGAATTATCTTCGGGTTGCGATTGCGATAAGAGATATCCTTGTGTTTGCGGTAAAAAGGAAATTATAAGAGAAGTAAATAAAAAGCCGATAACGGCAAGTGAAGAAGAAACGACGGCTAACAGCCGTAGTAAGTGCGCAAAACTTAGAATTATTGAGAAACTTTAAGTCTTTTAGTTATAATAAATAAAGGAGAACAATATGTTTAATTACAGACAGTCAAACGTAATTGAAAAGAACACGTTCGTAGATGAATTCGAAATGCAATCAACTATCGAAGCGCCCGCTCAAGCGGAAGTTAGCAGTGAAGAAAAAGCGTTCAATTCGAGAATTTCGGATAATTTCGATAGAATTATGCATTACGACACTTATAATAGGACTGATGCTGTAAAAGAACGCAATCAAACCATTAGCGGTTTCGTTTCCGGCGTTAATTACGACGCTACGCCTTCTTCAACAACGATGCAGTTCGAAAGAATGAATAGGGCGGAAATTTATCAAGATTATCGCGCTGAGTCAACTTATGGTAGTCAAACTAAGGTTAGAGCAACTGCAAAACTTGCAGTAGTCGTTTTAGCGCTCATAGTTGCGCTTTTATCGGCGCTCGTTATTTTCAACACTTCGCTTCTTAACAATATGAACGGCGTAATTGATGGAAAACTTTCAGAAGTTCAAGCGCTTCAAGAAGAGTACGATGCCTTAAGAGAAGAACTTTACGAAGTTTCAAACGACGAAACGATAATTGAAAAGGCAAAAGATTTAGGTATGGTAGAAGGTTAAGACTATTAAAAACTTATATTCAATAACAACGGTACGAAAGAGGTTATTTGCGTTTATATGCGCGATAACCTTTATTTTTTTGTTCGTAGTTCTAAGATTATTTTACGTTCAAATAATTTGGGGCGAAGAACTGCAAATTAAAGCGCTTGACCAATGGACTAGAAACGTTCCAATTCTTGCTAAGCGCGGGGAAATAACCGATAGAAACGGCGTTACGCTTGCAACTACTAAGGAAACCTACACCGTTTTCGTTCGGCCGAGAGCGGTAACCGACTTAAACGCCGTTACAACCGCTTTATCGGAAATATTTTCGCTTGATAAATCGGCGCTTGCCGAAAAAATACAAACAACAAAAGTTAGTGAAATAAAAATTGTGAAGCACGTCGGAAAAGAATTCGTTGAAAAACTTTCAAAGTATTCTTTATCCGGCGTTTATTTTGCCGAAGACGTAACGAGATATTATCCTTACGATGAACTTTTAGCGCAAGTATTAGGCTATACTTCCGCTGACGGAAACGGCATTTCGGGGCTTGAATACTACTATAACGACTATCTTTCGGGGGTAAACGGCGATATTTTATACCAAGCCGACCTAACGGGCGTTGATATTAGCGGTAAAACTCCTTACTATCGACCCGCAACCGACGGGCTTAATTTACGGCTAACGATTGATTACGAAATTCAAGAGATTTTAGAAAGCGTTACCGACGAAGCGATGAGTAAATATACGCCGAATTCCGCATCGGCAATCATATTAGACCCACAAAACGGCGAAGTTTTAGGAATGAGCATGAAGCCGTCGCTTAACTTAAACGAAGTTCCTCTTGGCGACTTGGATACGCTTAACGAACTTGGAAGAATAACGCTCATTTCAAATAGTTACGAACCTGGTTCAACTTTTAAAATTTTAACGGCTAGCGCAAACTTAAACGAATACTATAACGGAAATTCTAACGCTTATTCGGAAGGGCATATATTCAACTCGTCAAGATATCGCTATATTGACGGCTCTAAAATTAAATGCTGGTCAACCCACGATAACGGCAAGCACGCTAACGAAACTTTATCCGATGCGCTCAATAATAGTTGCAATCCGATTTTCGTTGATATTGCGCTATCGCTTGGCAAAGAAAAATATTACGATTACGTGAATTTGTTTGGTTACGGGCGAGTTACAGGTATAGATTTACCAGGCGAAGCGCAAGGTATGATTATACCAAAACAAGCGGTAAAATCGGCGGATTTAGCGAGAATTTCGTTCGGTCAAGCAATCGCTTGCACGCCACTTCAACTACTGATGGCAACTTCGGCGTGCATTAACGGTGGCAATTTATATTCGCCGTATTTAGTTAAGGAAATTTATTCAAACGGCGGTGCGTTATCAAGCGTAACCGAACCAAAAAAGACGGCTACGATAATAGACGAAAAAACTTCAGAAACAATACGCTCATATCTTGAAAAAGTAGTGTCAAACGGCTCGGGTAAGCAAGCCTATATTGAAGGGTATCGGGTAGGGGGAAAGACGGGAACTGCCCAAAAATATAAAGACGGCGTTATCAATCAAGGCAAGTACGTTATGAGTTTTATAGGGTTTTTCCCTGCAGATAAACCTAAATATCTATGTTTAGTTATAGTTGACGAGCCTGTTGGTGGAACTTACGGTTCAACCGTTGCCGCGCCACTATGCAAAAAAATATTTGAATCAATTATAAACGCTAAAGGAATTACGAAAAATGAGATTATCACAACTAATTAGCGGAATAGAAACGGCTAAAATATTAAACTTTAAAGACTCGGATATAAAAGATATTGAAAACGATAGCCGTAGAGTATATAAAAATAGTTTGTTTTTTGCCGTAAATGGAAACAATTTAGACGGAAACAAGTTTGTAAACGATGCAATTAGGCGTGGTGCTGTTGCAATAATAAGTGAGAGTGAAAACGACGCTAACGTTACGCAAATTATCGTAAAAGACGTTAGAAAAACTATGTCTTTAATTGCCGAAAGGTTTTATAAGCCGATTGGGGATAGGGTAAAACTTATAGGCGTTGTTGGAACGAACGGAAAAACGACTTCAACTTTTATTATTAAAAGTATTTTAGAAGAAGCGGGGTTCGTGGTTGGCGTTATAGGTACGCTTGGCGTGTTTTATAAAAAAGCGTATATTGAGCCTGAACTTACCACGCCTGACTCTATTAGTTTTTTCAAAACGCTAATGGATATGTCGAACGCGGGCGTTGATTACGCCGTTATGGAACTTTCCGCCCACGCGATAGAGCAAAATAGGTGCGGAAGCGTTAAGTTTGATAGTTTGCTTTTTACTAATTGCACTCAAGACCACCTTGATTATTTTAAAGATTTTAACGAGTATGAAAAAGTTAAAATGAGCGTATTTAACAGCCATTTTTGCAATTTTGCGGTAGTTAATAGCGATGATAATACTGGGCTTAAACTTATAAACAACTTCAAAGTGAAAACTTTAACTTACGGCATTGAAAACCCTGCCGACGTTTTTGCCGTAAATATAGAAAATAGTAAAAACGGCGTAAATTTCGTTATGAATTTATACGACGATATCGTTAAAATTAACTATCCGTCAATAGGTAAGTTTAACGTTTATAACTGCCTTGGCGCATCTTCATTAACGAGTGCGATGGGTGTTTCTTCCGAGTGCATTAAAAGGGGGATTAGCAAGGTTAAAAGTGTTCCCGGTAGAATGGAATTCGTTGAAAACTTTAACGGCGCTGATATATATATTGACTTTGCTCATACGCCTGACGGGCTTGAAAATTTATTAAAATCAATTAGAGAAACAACTAAAAACCGCTTATTTTTGCTATTTGGTTGTGGTGGCAATCGAGATAGTGGCAAACGCCCGTTAATGGGCGAAATTGCTGGCAAATTTGCAGATTTTACGATAATAACTTCCGATAATCCGCGCTATGAAGATTCTTTTCAAATAATTTCGGATATTGAGTGTGGGTGTAGAAAATCAAGTCTATCTTACATAACTATTCAAAATAGAGAAATGGCTATCGGTTACGCTCTTTCTCGCCTAAAAAGTGGCGACGTTTTGGTGGTTGCAGGTAAAGGAGCGGAAGAATATCAAGAAATCATGGGTATAAAGTTTAAATTTTCTGATAAAGAAGTGATAAAAGACTGCATTGCAAAAATAAAATTTAGTGGAGAACTCGTTTGAAGTCGCATTTACTCGCGTTCGTTTTTTCTGCGATTTTTACCGTAATTTTAGGTTTTTTAATCATTCCGCTACTAAGAAAACTTAAAATCGGTCAACCAATATTAAAATTTGTGAGCGAACACAAAGGTAAAAGCGGAACGCCAACTATGGGTGGAACGCTCTTTATTTTAGGTTCAGCCGTTGCATTTTTTATCTTTAACGAGCAAAATTCACGGCTTACAAATCTAACGCTATCCGTAACCTTGGGCTTTGGTATTATAGGGTTTTTAGACGATTTTATTAAAATAAAATTAAAGCGAAACGAAGGTTTAACGCCTATTCAAAAATTTACTTTTCAAACTGCAATATCGTTAATTGCATCGTATTTTGCTTTCGATACGGGGTTAAACTTTCAATATTTGCCCTTTTCAAGTTTCAAAATACCGTTTGGGGTGTTCGTTATACCTATAAACGCGTTAGTTTTCGTTGCAACCGTAAACTCGGTTAACTTAACGGACGGGCTGGACGGACTTTGCGCGTCGGTTAGCACGATAGTTTTTACTGCGCTTGGCGTTATAATACTACTTCAAGTAGGAAAATTTTCTTCGTATATCAATACGAGTGAGTACGATAGCCTTGCTCTTTATTGTTTTGCTTTTTCGGGCGCGTTACTTGGGTATTTGCTATTTAATACTAACAAAGCGTCAGTTTTTATGGGGGATACGGGTTCGCTCTCGATAGGCGGTGCGCTTTCAACGATAGCGATTTTATCGGGGAATACCTTCTACCTTCCTATTTTAGGTGTGTTTTATATGCTAAGCACCATTTCGGTTATTATTCAAGTTGCAAAATTTAAAAGAACGGGTAAAAGGCTGTTTTTAATGGCGCCACTTCATCATCATTTTCAACAAAAAGGTTATAGTGAAAGTAAAATTTCGTACGTTTATACTTTTATAACTTTAATTATTTCGGCATTTGCCGTTTCGGTTTATTTATAGGTGAGTTATGTATTATAAAAATAGTTCGTTTTTAGTTGCTGGGTTACAAAAAAGCGGATTTGCGTCCGCTTGCTTTTTACTTGGTAAAAATGCAAAGGTGTATATTTACGATAAGCGTAAAAGTGAAATAGTTTTATCTAATAAAGAAAAACTTGAAAGTTTAGGTGCAATTTCAGTTGAAGATTACGATAAAGCCGTTAATTATTGCGATATTTTAGTTATAAGTCCCGGCGTTCCGATCGATAGTGAGATTTGCAAACTTTTTAGGTCGCGTAAAAAACGGATAATTGGTGAGTTGGAACTTGGCTATTTAAACACGATAACGCCAATCGTTGCCGTTACCGGAACTAACGGCAAAACGACCGTTTGCAATATGATACATAAAGGCTTGGTTGAAGCAGGGTTAAACTCTTTATTGCTTGGGAATATCGGTGTTCCACTAATTAGCAAGGCAAGTGAGATTAACGATAAAGATATTTGCGTGTTAGAAGTGTCAAGTTACCAACTTGAAACGACTTATCTATTTTGTCCGCATATATCCGTAGTTTTAAACGTAACGCCCGACCATTTAGAACGGCATTATACCTTTGAAAATTACGCTCTCGTTAAAAGCAAAGCCGTTATTCCCTTGCGAGAAAGTGAGTTTGCAGTTTTGAATTTTGACGATGAAACGGTTAGGGAGTTTTCAACCTTAACTCGCGCAAACGTGGTTTACTTTTCAAAATCGGAAGTTATTGACGGCGCGTACTTATTAGGCGGGCAAATATATTATAAAAATGAAGAATTATTCGGCGTGTCTGAACTTTCACTCACCGAAACTCACAATATTGAAAACGCGTTAGCAACTATTTGCACGCTTAAAATTTTAGGCGTTGATAACGAAACTATTAGAAAAACACTATGCGATTTTAAAGGGGTGAAGCACCGATTTGAAGTGGTTAGGGAAGTAAACGGCGTAACTTTTATAAACGATAGTAAATCTACGAACGAAGCAAGCGCAATCAAAGCGGTTGAAAACTTGAAAACGCCAACGATTTTAATTTTAGGCGGTGCGGATAAGGGGCTTGATTATACCTTACTTATGACAACGATTAAGAATTCAAATCTTGTTAAAAAGACGGTAATTACAGGGGAAAGCGCACCCTTAATGCTTTCTTATGCGTTAAAGGTAGGGCTTGATAATTTCACGCAAGTTAAAGGTTTTGAAAATGCGGTAAAAACTGCTTATCAGTTAGCGTCGAGTGGCGATTCGGTAGTGTTATCTCCCGCAACTTCGAGTTTTGACGAGTTCAAAAATTTTGAAGAAAGGGGTGAAAAGTTCATTGAAACAGTTAATCTCTTCTAAAAATTCAAAGGGTGACTTGTTTATACCGCTTTGCGTAATAATAATCTCAGTTTTTGGGTTGGTAATGATATACTCAGCGTCGTTCTATCAAGCGGAAGTTACTTACGGCGATAAGTTTTATTTTTTCAAAAAGCAACTCGTAGGTTTTTTGCTCGGACTCGTTTCAATGATTTTCGTTTCGTTTTTTGATTATAAAAAACTTGATAAAATCAAATATATTCTTCTTGGTTTTTCGGTAGTGTTGTTGGTTTTAGTTTTTACGCCGTTAGGCGTTGAGAATTACGGCGCTAAGCGTTGGATAGGCGTTGGTTCAATAACTATTCAGCCGTCTGAAATAGCTAAGTTTTCATTCGTTATTTTTACCGCTGGGTATTTCGCTAAAAATCTAAGAAGAACTAAGTGTTTTAAAGGGGTTTTACCCGTTTTAATAGTCGGGCTAATTATTTGTTTACTCATAATGTTAGAACCGAATATGAGTATAACCGTTTGCGTTGGGTCGTTACTTATATCAATGCTTTTTGCGTCTGGAATGAAAAAGCGTTATTTGTTAATAATCGTAATTCCTGCCGTACTTTTATTGCCAATTCTTATAATATCGGAGCCGTATAGACTAAAACGGTTAATGGCGTTTTTAAACCCTTGGGCATCGCCAAAAGGGGAAGGGTATCAACTTCTTCAATCGCTATACGCTTTGGGTAGCGGTGGTTTTTTTGGCGTCGGCTTATTTAATTCACGGCAAAAGTTTAGGTTTTTACCTTTTGCCGAAAGTGATTTTATACTTTCCGTTATCGGCGAAGAAGTTGGCTTTTTTGGCGTTTTAATTTTATTTCTAATAATGTTTTTTCTCGCTTATAGGGGCTATCGAACTTCAATAAAATGCAAAACTTTTTTCGGGTATATGGTTGCTTTTGGTATAACGACGGTATTTATTTTGCAAACGCTTATAAACGCGCTCGTAGTTAGTGGTAGCATACCGCCAACGGGGTTGCCGTTACCGTTTATTAGTTCTGGAAATACTGCGCTTATAGTGTTTATGACGGCGTTCGGGGTACTATATAATATTTCAAAAGATACGGATAAAATATGATTTAACATTCGCCACTTTTTAAACATAGTATGTTATATAACTCTAACGGGTTGAGTTTAAAAGGTGAACTATGAACAAACTTATTATTAACGGCAAAAATAAACTCTACGGAAAAGTTGAAGTTAAAAGCGCGAAAAACGCCATGCTACCGCTAATAGCGTCTTGCGTACTTCTTGACTTTGAAGTGGGGTTTTTAAATTGCCCTAATATTGGCGATATATCCGTTATGCTTGATATAATTAAGTGTTTAGGTGGTAAGTATAGATACGAAGGGGATACGCTTTTCGTTGATTGCTCGTCTTTATATATTCCTGAACTCCCGTGTGAACTTTCTAAAAAAATACGCGCTTCGGTGTTTTTGCTCGGGCCGTTACTTGCGAGATTTAGAAAGGTTTCGGCAGTAACCCCAGGCGGTTGTAATTTTGGAGAACGGCCGATTGGAATGCACCTTGATAGCCTTAAAAAACTCGGAGCGGAAATTTCAGGCAAAGAGTATTTATATCTTCGGGCGGATAAACTTGAGGGAGCGAAAATCGTATTGCCATTTCCAAGCGTTGGCGTAACTGAAAATTTAATAATGGCTGGTTGCCTTGCGGAGGGGGAAACGGTTATAATTAACGCCGCTCGCGAGCCTGAAATCGTTTGCCTTGCATCCTTTTTAAATAGGCTTGGCGCAAAGATAAGTGGAGCGGGCACGAGTAAGATAGTTATAAGTGGAGTTAAGAAACTTACGAAAAGAATATCGTACTATAAGCCGATAACCGATAGAATTGAAGTGGGAACTTTTTTGCTTGCAACGCTAAACACGGGTGGAGAAATTGAGATTTCAGGCGCTAATTTTTTACATAATATTGCTTTAGTAAAAAAAATATATAATAACACTTGCAAAATCACCTTTGAAAGTGATAAAATATATCTAAAGTGTTGCGGAGTGGGTAACGGGCTTGGTTTTATTAAAACTGCGCCGTATCCCGCATTCCCTACCGACCTTCAGTCGCCACTTCTTGCTTACGCTTGCTCGTTAAACGGCAAAACGGTTATAGAAGAAGGTGTGTTCAAAAATCGTTTTTCTATCGTTAACGAACTTAGAAAAATGAATGCGGATATCACGGTTGACGGATTAAGGGCTACGGTTATTGGGAATAATAGGCTAAAAGGCGCGGTGCTTAACGCAACTGATTTAAGAAGTGGCGCAGGTCTTATCATTTCGGCGCTTGGGGCTGACGGTGTTAGTGAAATCGTTGGGCTTGACGTTATTGAGCGTGGTTATTTTGGTATAGATAAAAAGTTGCGATTATTGGGAGCGGACGTCACTAAAGGATAAAGTTATGAAGTACAAGAAACTGCTCGTTTTAATAACCTGTTTACTGTTCGTTACGGTAGCAGTTTTTTGTTTTGCATCGGCGTTTAAAGTAACTGATATTGATTTAAACGTTACCGTAGTTGAAGGCACGGGCGAAAATATTGAAAAGAAATGTTCTGATTTTTTAGCGGAATATGAAAGCAAGAACTTAATTTTCGTTAATAAAGATAGAATCGAAAGTAAACTTTCATCACTTTCAGGTTATATTGAAGTTGTTTCGGTAGAAAAAGAATTTCCGAATAAGATTTCAGTAACGGTTAAGGAAAGGGTGGAGAGTTTAGTTCTTAAAAACGGCGACGATTATTATGCTATGGACTTAAATTTTAACGTCCTTGCCAAAAAACAGTCCGTTGCCAATAATTTAGGTGGAAATAATTTACTTATTAAACTTGATTATTCCGATTATTCGAGCGATATAAAAGTTGGAAAATCTTTGCAAGTTTACGATGAAAGTTTGTTAAAGATGATGAGAGATTCCGTTCCAATGCTCAGCGCCGTTCAAGGTTCGATAGAGTCCGCTTCGTACTCGTTGAAATCCGAAGGTCGCGATGCAAAGGTCATTACTTTAAAAATGAAAGAAGGTTGTTCATTTAAGGTTCTTAAAGCGGACGAAGAAACCGTGCTTAAATTAAATGCAACTTACGATTTTTACCTTGCGCTTGAAAATAAGGGCGTTAACGAATACGTAACCGTTTTAGGCGACGATGGAAAAATTTCTATAAGACAATAAGAATAAGGCTCTGCCACAACAATAAAACCGCTTTCTTCTTGACAAGGCGGTTTATTTATATTAAAATATAAGTAAATATTATATACTAACGGAGATTTTATGTTTAACGATTGCGTTGCAACACTTAATATTGGTTCGAGCGACCTTACTCTTTCCGTATCGGAAAGAAGTGTTAACGGCGCATTTTATTTTCGAGCGATAGAATCGGTTAAATATTATTCGTATTTCGACGGAGAGTTCTACGATATTAAGGAACTTGAAAAGAAGATAGTTACCCTTTATACCGACCTTATCAATAAAAGTGACGTATCGAAGATTTCAACTTTATTCGTTGGGGTTCCAGGTGAGTTTTCAAAAGTTTTATCAAAGAACTATAAAATTACCTTTGGTAAGGTTAAAAAAATCAACGATGCGGATATTAGATATTTATACGAAACGGCGTATAACGATTACGATGCAGAGTATAAACTCGTTAACCGTTCGGCAAGTTACTTCGTGGTAGATAATTATAAAACTCACGAGCCCGTTGGCAAAAAAGCAACTTCGCTTTCGGCGAGAATTTTTTACGGATTTGCAATAAATCACTTCGTTGAAGTTATAACTTCAATTTTATCAAAACTCGGCGTAAACGACGTTAGGTTTATTTTGCAAGACTATGCTGATTCAAGGTATTTATTTAATATTTCCGATCGTGATTCTTGCAAACTTTTAATTAATATTGGCTACTCGTCTTCTTCGTTATCAATCGTTTGTGGGGACGGGCTGTTGCATTCTAAGGCGTTTGCATTAGGCGGTGGAATGATTTCGGCGTATTTGTCGGACGGGCTTAATTGTGAATACGGGGTTGCTGAAGTTTTAAAATCAAAACTCAATTTAGGGCTTAAAGATTTAGACGGTGCTAAATATTTAATTTCTCATCCAAGTTACGGAGAGTTTACTTTTTCAAGGAACGAATCTAACAGCATAGCAAAATCGGTTCTTGACGAGATTTCGGAAAATTGCGACAAGGCGGTATCTTCTTGCACTTTAAAAGTTCCAAGTGATATCGACGTTGCCTTTACTGGCGAAGGAATTTGCTCGGTTAGGGGTGCGGTTGAGTATATATCAACGAGGCTTGGGGTATTTCCGAACGTAGTTGCGCCAAAAGTTCCCCATTATAATAAACCAAACTTTACTTCGCGCCTTGCTCTTATAGATACGGCGCTTGACTTAACGAAAAATAAATTATTCTTTGTATAAAAGGAGTTACTATGTTTGACGAAACAATGATTAACCACGTTTGCAAAATTAAAGTTATAGGCGTAGGCGGTGGTGGTAACAACGCCGTTAATCGTATGATTGACGCAGGTATTCAAAGTGCGGAATTCGTTTCCGTTAATACTGACGTTCAAGCGCTTATGCACTCTAAAGTAGAGCCTAAAAATAGAATCCAAATCGGTAGAGAATTAACCGAAGGTTTAGGCGCTGGCTCTTATCCTGAAATCGGCGAAAAAGCAGCGGAAGAATCAAGAGAAGAACTTGAAAAACTCGTTGAAGGCGTAAACCTTTTATTTATTACTGCCGGTATGGGTGGTGGTACCGGTACTGGTGCAGCGCCCGTTATTGCAAAAATTGCAAAGGAAAAGGGTTGTGTTACCGTAGCGGTAGTTACTAAGCCGTTTGCTTTTGAAGGTAAAAAGCGTGAAGAAAATGCTAAAAAGGGTATAGCAAACCTTGCTAAATTCGTTGATACTTTAATCGTTATTCCTAACGACAAACTTTTAGATTCTCTTCCGAAGAATACTCCGATGGAAGAAGCGTTAAAGCGTGCTGACGATAATTTAAAACAAGCGATTTGCGGTATTTCAGATCTTATTACCGTTCCCGCGCTTATTAATCTTGATTTTGCTGACGTTAGAACCATCATTAAAGGTCAAGGCCTTGCTCACATGGGTATTGGTAGAGCAAAAGGTGAAAATAGAATCGTTGAAGCGGTTAGGCAAGCGGTTTCTTCGCCAATGCTTGAAACGACTATTGAAGGCGCACGCGGTATTATTTTAAACATTAGCGGTGGCGATGGTAGCCTTTCTATTGGTGACGTTAGCGAAGCGGCTAACCTTATTCACGGCGTAATCGATTATTCAGCTAACCTTATTTTCGGTGCTAATATTTTACCTGAACTTAGAGACGAAGTGGTTATTACCATTATTGCTACTGGCTTTACAGGCTCTCCCGACCGTTTTAACACAAGGCGCTTTGGTATTGAACCCCAAGCGGTTGAACCGATAGTTCAAGCCCCGTCTATTTCAGTAGAAGAAACACCTAAGGAAGTAACGGTTGAATCTGTTCCTGCTGAAACTGAAAAACCCGAACCGCAAAAAGAAATTCCGCCGTTCGTTAAAAGATTATTCGGTAAAAAGTAAAACTAAAAACGCTACCTAACTTGGTAGCGTTTTTTTATTAATTTTTCGCAAAATAAAAACGGCGATAGCCGTCGTTATTTTTATTCTGCTTTTGCAACTTCTTCGTTGAAAGCGTTTAAGATTATATCAATAATCTGTTTGCGAGTATCGGTGTTAATCGGGTGAGCGATATCTTTATATTCGCCGTCACTCGCCTTTCTGCTAGGCATTGCAATAAAATAGCCTTCTTGACCTTCAATAATCTTGATGTCGTGAATTACGAAACAATCATCAATGGTCATTGATGCAACAGCTTTTAACTTGCTGTCTTCCTTTTGTACTAAGCGTACTCTTACGTCTGAGATTTTCAATTTTCCTACCACCTTATATATATTCGTTTACAGTAATGTATAAACTTAATTAAATTATACACTCGTTTTTGTATAATTTCAATACCTTTTTTGAAAATTTTTAACATTTTTAACAATTTTTAAGGGGTTTTTGTCAAAAATGCGTTATTTTTTGGCGTTTTTGTAAAATTTATAAAAATTTATGCATACCATAAATTATGAATAAAAAACTAAAAAATTTAACCGTTCACTTTATTGGTGTTGGCGGTGCGGGTATGAGCGTTTTATGCAAATATCTTCTTTGTAAAAACTTTTCAGTTAGCGGTAGTGATAAGATTGAGAGTCAAACGGTTAGGGATCTTATATCACTTGGCTTAAAATTTTATCAAGGCCATAACCATAATGCCGTTGATTGTGCAGACGTCGTAATTTATACTTCCGCTATAAGCGAAGAAAATCCGGAACTCGTTCGCGCAAGGTATTTAAAGAAAAGTATTTTAAAGCGTTCCGAACTACTTAGCCTTATATTAAAAATTCACGCTATTTCAATAGGAATATCGGGAAGCCACGGCAAAACTACCGCTTCGTTTATGCTAAGCGAAATATTGCAAACGGCTGGCGTTTTAAATAATTCTTTTATCGGTGGGGAATATAAAGTAAACGACTATAACGATTCTAAAATTGCCTTAGCAGAAGTATGCGAGTTTGATAGAAATATTGATTTACTTTCCGTTGATTATCCTATTTGTTTAAATATTGATTGCGACCATTTGGATACTTACGGAAACTTGGATAATTTAGAAAAAGCGTTTAATTCTTTTTTAAACAAGGGCAAAATTCCATTTATAAACGCTGACGATAATAGGCTTAGTTTATTAAAACTTAAAAATGCGGTAACCTTTTCAATTAACGATGAAAGCGATTATAAAGCCGTTGAAATAATAGAAGAAAAAGGGTATTACAGTTTTAAAGTAATAGAAAAGGGTGGAACGTCCAATAGGATTTATCTTGGAGTTTTAGGGTATCACAATATTTATAACGCCCTTTCGGCAATATCCGTTGCGAGAAAAATATTTAATATTGATTACGGTTGTATTATTAACGCTTTATGTTCTTTTACGGGTGCAAAGCGTAGATTTGAATTGGTTGGAAGTTATAATGGAAAAACTATAACTTGTGATTACGCTCATCATCCAACGGAAATAACGGCAACCTTACGAACGGCAAAAAGCGTTTTTAACAGCGACTATTTTGTGATTTTTCAACCGCACACTTATTCAAGGACTAAAAATCTCTTTGAAGAGTTTAAATTAGCCTTAAAAGGCGAAAAGGTGGTAATATATAAAGAGTATCCGTCACGAGAAGAATACGACTATTTAGGTAGCGCCGAGCGTCTTGCGGACGGCGTTAGTGGTTTATATATTGATAATTTTGATAACCTTTTAAAGTTTATTGATAATTCCAAAGAGAAAAACTTATTAGTTTTAGGGGCGGGGGATATTTACCATTTAATTTCAAACGCAATAAAAAACGGATAGGAAAGCCTATCCGTAATTTTTATTAAAGCATATCGATTATAAATTCAGCGTCTTGCTTTTCTTCGATTTTTTGCAAAGAGTTTTCAAAATGCTTAGGCGCGTATTCAAACTTATAAGTAGGAAGTTTAAAGTGAGAAAGCGATATCGCCTTTTGAGCGAGCAAGTTGATAGCCGTGCTTATATTTGAGTTTCCGTCTTTTACGAAAACTAAATTAAGTTGCTTATCAAAAGCAAAGTTACATGAAAGTTTAGTTGAAGTTGAGGGAATACCCGTAAAGCCAACGTCAGCATACTCAGCAGTTACTTTATCAATAATATCCGCGTCTTCATAAGAGTCGCTAACGTAGATAACTTTACTGCATTTTCTACCGCCCGTAATCGCTAAAACTTCATTTTCCAAATTATCGTCGCCATTAAGCGTGTAATAAACGTTGGTTTTATGAGCAGTTTCAAGATTTTTTACGTTAGAATCAATCAAAATGGGAACTGATTGGTAGTACATTAAAAGTTGCGCAATAACGTTTGCTAAAAACGAACCGCCGATGATTGCAACGTGGTTACCCCTATCAATATTGAGTTTATCAATAATAGTGATAGCAAGGGAGACGTGGCCTAAAAACAACGCGTCGTTTTCCGAGACCGTTTCAGGTAAAACGAAAACTTTAGATTCGGGAAGAGTGATAAAGTCCCTTAAATAACCAGATTTGTTATTATCAAAAAACGGAGCAAGGAATACTTTTGAACCCTTGCTAATATAGTTGCTTTCTTTTAAGCATTCAACTATTTGCCCAACCGCAATTTTGCAAGGTGTGAAAGGGTATTCGCGCTTTGTTTCGCCTTTAAAATCATTTATATCGTCAAGGCTGATAAAACACTTGGTAGTTTTAATTTTAACGTCGTCAACGCTAACGAGATTTTCAGTTGTAGTAGTACCGCCGAAACGTTTCGGCTCTATTATTTGCCAATTATTCATAATAAACCTTGAAAACATTATAACAACAATCGTTTATTTTTGCAAGTAATTATTCTTAACTTGGAAAAGTAAAAAATTTTTTACAAAAATAGCAAAATATTGCCGTCAAATAAGTTGACTTAAATTAAAAATTAATATATAATAACGAAGTAATAAAATTCGAGAGGTGATAATATGAAAGAAAATATTCATCCCAATTATAAAACTGTAACCGTTCAATGCGCGTGCGGTACTACTTTTGTGACTGGTTCTACTAAGAACGTTGACGTAATTAAGGTTGATATTTGTTCTAAATGCCACCCGTTCTTTACCGGTAAGCAAAAACTCGTTGATACCGGCGGACGTGTAGATAAGTTTAAGAAAAGATACGGTATTTAATTTATCTACCAAAATTATACCTAAATATATTGGTATAGAATCGGCTCTAAGAATTTTCTTAGGGCTTTTATTATATATGGTTATTCAAAACAAAATCTATGTTTTTCATAGCCTTAGGTAAAGATTATGGGATGTAATAAAAGAACTTCTATAGGCGGTCAAGCGGTTATAGAAGGCGTTATGATGAGAGGAAAAACTTGTGAAGCACTCGCCGTTAGAACTGAAAACGGCGATATTTTGCTTGAGTCAAAAAGGCTTAAAAAACGCGGTAAAATCGTTAAAATTCCTATTATTAGAGGCGTTGTTTCATTCTTTCAATCGCTCGTTGGCGGAACTAAACAATTAATGCGTTCGGCATCGGTATTTGGCGAAGAAGAAACTTCTAAGTTTGACGATTGGCTTTCTAAAAAACTCAAAATTAACGCTATGGACTTAGCGTCGTTTTTAGGCGTTGCTTTAGGGCTTATTCTCTCGCTCTTTCTATTTTTCTATCTTCCCCAAGTTATAGCCGATTTATTCGTTAACTTAAAACCCAATAGTTTTTTATATTGCTTGATTGAAGGCGGAATTAGAATAGCGTTATTTATCGCGTATATATGTTTAACTTCGTTATTAAAAGACATAAAACGAACCTATATGTACCACGGCGCTGAGCATAAAACCATTTCTTGCTATGAAAAAGGGGACGAGTTAACCGTTGATAACGTTAAAAAATGTTCGCGCGTTCACGATAGATGCGGAACTACTTTTATGTTTTTAGTTATGACGATAAGCATTTTATTGTTTGCCGTTGTAAATTCAATATTATCTTATTTTGGCGTTGAATTTTCAGGTATTATAGGTAAACTTTTCCGTTTTGGCGTTAAACTTTTAACGCTTCCGCTTATTGCAGGTGTTTCTTACGAAATTTTAAAACTTTTATCAAAATCTCAAAGCAAATTCTTAATAATTTTTAAAGCGCCGGGCTTATTACTTCAAAGAATAACCACTCGTGAACCAAGCGACGATATGATTGAAGTTGCGATAACTTCGTTTAACGAAGTTTTACTTATGGATAGCGACCCGTCTATGCCCGAAAAGTCTTTCGACGTGTTCGGTACGGTTCAAACTTTACTTTCAAAAGTTGAAAAGATACTCGTTAAGGGTGGGATTGAAGATATTGCTGACGCTGAATGGATTGTTTGTAGAGTTACGGGCGTTAAGCGTAGCGCGTTAAAATCTTGCAAGGATAACGTTACGAGAAAGCAAAGCGAACAAGCGATAAAATATGCTAAGTTAAGGGTTGAGAACACCCCTTTAGCGTATATTTTTGGCGACGCTGATTTTTACGGTTATACTTTTAAGGTTGATAAAAACGTATTAATTCCAAGGCCTGAAACGGAAGAACTTGTAGAACGTGCGTTAAAAGAGGTTAACTCAAATAGCAAAGTGCTCGATATGTGCACGGGCTCAGGCGCAATCGGTATAACCATTAATTTAAAAACAAGTGCAAAAGTAACCGCCGTTGATATTAGCGAAAATGCGCTTTCCGTTGCGAAAGAAAATGCAAAAAATCTTGGCGCTGATATTGATTTTATTCAAGGCGACAAGTTTGAAAATATTAGCGAAAAATTCGATTTTATCCTTTCAAATCCGCCGTATATTAATAAAATAGATATGGAAAACTTGCAAGTGGAAGTTAAATCCGAGCCAAGTTTAGCGCTTTTTGGTGGGGAAGACGGGCTTGATTTTTATAGGCACTTTGCATCCGTTTGTTATAACTATTTAACGAAAAACGGCGTAATCTTTTTAGAGTGCGGTATTTCGCAAGCGCAAGATATTAAAGATTTATTCGATAGCGTTCAAAAATATGGCGAAGTTACCGTAATTAAAGATATTAACGGAATTGATAGAATTATAAGGGTAGGTATGAAAAATGACGACTAAACTTCAATCGGTGCTTGATAGGTATGAAAAGTTAAACGAACTTATATCCGACCCGTCCGTTATATCCGATATGGCAAATTATAAAAAGTACACGAAAGAACTTTCCGATATAACCGAAACTGTTGAAAAGATTAAAGAACTTCAAAAAATAGAAAAAGAACGCGAAGACGCTGAAGCGTTTATATCTATGGAAAAAGATGCGGAAATGAAAGAACTTTTATCTCAAGAGATAAAGGAACTCATTAAACGCCAAGCGGAAGTTAACAACGAACTCAAACTTTTGCTTATTCCTAAGGATAAAAACGACGATAAGTCTTGTATCGTTGAAATTAGAGCGGCAGCAGGTGGTGAAGAAGCGGCACTCTTTGCTTACGAACTCTATCGTATGTACGTTAACTTTGCCGATAAACACCGTTATAGGTCGGAAGAAATTGACGGAAACTTTACCGAACTTGGTGGCGTAAAGGAAGTAACGTTCTCGGTAAACGGAAACGGCGTTTATGGTAAACTTAAGTTTGAAAGTGGCGTTCATAGAGTTCAACGAGTTCCGGAAACGGAATCTCAAGGTAGAATTCAAACGTCAACGGCAACGGTAGCAGTGTTACCTGAAGTTGAAGACGTTGAAGTTAAAATTGACGAAAAAGACCTTAAAATTGATACTTATCGTTCGTCGGGCGCGGGCGGTCAGCACGTTAACAAAACTGAAAGTTGTATTCGTATGACGCATTTGCCAACGGGTATCGTTGTAACTTGCCAAGATGAACGCTCTCAAATTAAAAATAGAGAAAAGGCTATGAAGGTTATGAAATCGCGTTTATACGATTTTTATAACAGTCAATACACTAAGGAATACGACGAAAATAGAAAAAGTCAAATAGGCACCGGCGACCGTTCTGAAAGAATTAGAACCTATAACTTTCCGCAAGGCAGAATAACCGACCATAGAATAGGTTTTACTCTTTATAGTTTAGAAAACTTTTTATCGGGCGATATTGACGAAATGATTGAAGCGTTGCAGATTGCCGATAGAGAAGCAAAACTTGCTAACGTTGAAGATGAATAAAATAATAAAAAACGACCAAAATGGTCGTTTTTTATTGTGGTTTTAATCATTTTCCATATATGACAAACAAACAAGTGTTCATTGTACGCGCACAAAATACTTTTTTTAATTTATTAAAATTAGTTGCTTTTTTCATATAAATAGAATATTATATAAAATATAAATAAAAAGTTATAATACAACTGAAAGGAAAACGGACAAAAAGTATGAAATTATCTAAGAAATCGCAGTTAATACCATCGTCGATATCGCTTGAAATAACTGCAAAGGTAAAACAACTTAAAAGTGAAGGAAAATCAATTATAGGATTTACTGCGGGCGAGCCTAATTTTAATACGCCTGATTATATAATTAATAGCGCAATAGACGCACTTAATAAAGGGCATACCAAATACACGCCGGTTGCAGGAATACCCGAACTTAAAAATGCTATCGTAGAAAAATTTAAAAGAGATAACGGCTTAGAGTACGAAGCGTCTCAAATAGTCGTGTCTGACGGTGCAAAATCTTCGTTATTCCACGCCATTTATTGTTTGGTAGACGAAGGCGACGAAGTTATTATTCCCGCTCCGTTCTGGTTTACCTATGAAGAACAGGTTAAAATTTGCGGTGCTAAGCCCGTAATATTTAATACTAAGCGTGAAAACGGTTATAAAATAACGGCTAACGAACTCGAAAGCATTATTACTGAAAAAACGGTAGCCTTAATTTTAAACTCGCCGTCTAACCCGACGGGCGCTATTTATAGTGAAGAAGAATTAAAGGCTATTGCCAAAGTCGTTGAAAAATATAATATAGCGGTTATTTCCGACGAGATTTACGAAAAACTTATTTACGACGGTGAAAAACACGTTTCAATTGCTTCACTTTCGCCGTATATGAAAGAAAACACTATCGTTATCAACGGCGTATCTAAAACTTACGCTATGACTGGTTGGAGAATTGGTTATCTTGCCGCGCCTAAGGCTTTAGCGGCGGCTATAAACCGCGTTCAAGGTCACACTACGAGCAACGCTTGTTCTTTTGCTCAATACGCTTCAGTAACCGCTTTAACCGGTGGGGAAGAAATAATAGAGAGTATGAGAAGAGAGTTTGACGATAGAAGAAAGTGTATGTGCTCTTTGTTAGACGAAATGCAAGTTCCCTATATCAAACCGCAGGGCGCGTTCTATCTTTTTATTGATATTTCTAAATTTATTGGAAAAGAGATCGATGGGAAGGTTATTGACGGCAGTATGTCGTTTGCGTCTATTCTTACTGAGTATGGGGTTGCGGTAATTCCGGGGCTTCCATTCCACGCGGATAATTTCGTTAGAGTTTCTTACGCGGTTTCTATGGAAGATATTAAAGAAGGCTTTGCAAGAATTAAAGCTTTCTTAGAAAAATTAAAATAATTAAGATTAACACCGTTTTTAATTAAGCGGTGTTTTTTTAAAAATTTTTAAGAAATTTCGCAGTTTGCTATTGAAAAAGCGAATTTTATCATATATAATAAAATTACAAATAAATCGGAGGATTTAATTATGATTAAAATTGTATACGGACCTAAAGGCTTTGGAAAAACTAAGATTATGCTTGATGAAGTTAATAAAGCAGGCAGTACCGCAAAGGGTAACGTCGTATTTATAACTGATAAGCGTATTAGCACTGTAAACGTTAATTTCAACGTAAGATGCGTTTATACTGAAGACCATGATATTTGCGGTTCGGTTGCGTTTAACGGCTTTATTAACGGTTTACTTGCTGGTAACAGCGATATTGAATACGTTTTCATTGACGGCTTAAAGAGAATTATCGGTAACGATATGGAAGGTGGCGAAAAGTTGTTTGCAAGCATTAAACAACTTCAAGAAGAATATCCTGATCTTAAGTTTGTAATTTCAATTAGTGCGGCGCGTGAAGATTTACCTTCTTACGTTGCGGAACTTATCGACTAAGATGGGCGCTAATATAGAGAAAACTTTAAACGAAAAAATCGGCGGGTATAAGTTACCTGCCGATTTTAAATGTTTAAGTTTAGAATTTTTAAAAAGTTTAACCGATTTATCCTTTCAAGACCGAATAGCAAGTATTTATCAATTCGTTTTTAACAAAACTATATCGGAAACTTTCTTTGAATCCGTTGATTTTGCCGAATATCCCGCAAACGTTTACGGGGTTGACGATGAGATTTCAGTTTTGGAATTATTTGACGGCAACACTCTTACTTTTTTAGACTATGCATTCGGCAATTCAATAGAAGAAAAGGTTAGTTCTCTTGCTTTTACTATCGTGTCGGCTTACGTTGATTTGTGCGATAGCAAAAAGGTTGGTTTTGGCGAAAAAATCAACGTTGTAAGCGACGTGTCTAACGGTTTAATCATACTTTCATTAGAGTTTGCAAAGCGAATAAAATTGCCGATAGAAACGCTTATTTTAGGTGTGGATAAGCCTTGCGATAAAACTTTAAAGGGCGTGTATTTAAACGCGAGTTTAGACGGTGAAGTTGACGAGATTATCGGCGCGTTTTTTGAAGAAACGGATTATCTTTTAGACCCCGTTTCAGCAAACGGGCTCGTTTCTTACGACTACTTTTATTCCGATTATGAAGACGATAAAATTTCGCTACTTCTCGCCTTAAATTCCCCCTATTTATTTGCAAGAAATTTATTAAAAACAATAACGGGTATTAACGAAATTTCAGTTGATAAAGCAATTAAAAAACTTTGCGAATTTACCGCTATTGAAGTGCCGTTTTCTATTGAAAGTGGTAGCGTTCAGCCTTTTTACAAGAAAAACAACGAAATTTTAACAAAAGATGCGTTAGAAATTATAAAAGGGTAGCGTTTCGGTTTGATTTTTAACAAAGTATATGTTATACTTTGTGTAAACAAGTTAATTATTTCGTTTACTTAGGTGAAATTATGTCAGATAAAAAAACGTTATTTAGCGCCGTTCAACCGAGCGGTATTCCTACCATTGGTAATTACGTTGGCGCGATTAGTAATTTCGTGAAACTTCAAGACGAGTATAACTGTATTTACTCGATAGCAGATTTGCATTGTCTTACCGTTCGTCAAGACCCTGCAAATTTAAGAAAAGCAACGCAAGAACTTTTAGCGTTATACGTTGCTTGTGGCGTTGACCCTGATAAGTGCATAATGTTCGTTCAATCTCATGTTCCTCAGCACGCTGAACTTACGTGGGTTCTCAATACTATGACTTATCCCGGGGAACTTAACCGTATGACTCAATATAAGGATAAATCGCGTTCTCACGCCGATAACGTTAATATCGGGCTTATGGATTATCCCGTACTTATGGCGTCGGATATTTTACTTTATAACACGGCTGTAGTTCCCATTGGTGCTGACCAAAAGCAACATATTGAACTTACTCGCGATTTAGCGATAAGATTTAATAGCCGTTATAGTGATACGTTCGTAGTTCCCGAACCCATTATTCCAAAATACGGCGCAAGAATTATGTCGCTTGCCGATCCGACTAAGAAGATGAGTAAGAGTGACGAAAACGTTAACGCATTCGTTTCTATGTACGACGATACCGATACAGTTATTCGCAAGTTCAAAAGGGCGGTTACCGATAGTGACACCAAGATTTATTTCGACCCTGAAAACAAGGCTGGTATTTCAAATCTTTTAACTATTTACTCGGTATTTAGCGGTGTTTCTATTGAAGATGCGGTTAAAGAGTTCGAAGGTAAGGGTTACGGCGACTTTAAGATTAAAGTTGGCGAAGCAGTTGCAGAAGGTTTAAAGCCGATAAGCGAAAAGAGAAACGCTTTGCTTAAAGATAAGGCGTACCTTGATTCCATTATGGTTAAAGGCGCTGAAAGTGCTTATAAGATTGCGAGAAAAACTCTCTCTAAAGTTTATAGAAAAGTGGGGCTTTATAGTCCGGAAAGGTAATAATGTTTGGATATTTGAAACCTGACAATCCCTATTTATATTTAAAAGACGAAACGCTTTACAAATCGCTATACTGTGGTATTTGTAAAAGTATCGGCAAAGTGTGTGGGCAAGTTCCAAGAATAACGCTTACGTTCGATATGGCTTTTATGAGCGCGATTTCGCATAATATTTT
Organism: Christensenellaceae bacterium; assembly: GCA_045637965.1. GTDB lineage: Bacteria > Bacillota > Clostridia > Christensenellales > Borkfalkiaceae > HGM11412. The sequence goes on from JAZUAK010000009.1 coordinate 52,894, forward strand.
AGGTGTTGACGTTAAGATTAATAAGGAGCGCTGTATTGCTCACCATATTAAGCGTCGCCCCGTTGCCGAGCCTGATGAAATTTCGTTGATGCTTGGCGCGGTAAACGTTTTGCTTGCTTACTATAAAGTTAAAGACGATATAGTTGACGAGAAAAAGGGTGGGTTTAAAAGTTCACTTATTAAAAAAGGTTATAAAAAAGCAAAAAAACTCTATCCAACCGTAGATAAAATTATTGAAGACGGGTATACTGAACTTAGAAAATTAGAACAAAATAATAGTGATAGTATAGACGTTGTGTGTGATCCGTTCGCCACGATTTTGGAAAAAATTTCGACTGAAGTTTTTAAAGAAAAAGCAACCGATTCAACTAAGCAACTTTTCTACGCGCTTGGAAAGTGGATATATCTTATCGACGCCCTTGACGATTACGATAAAGATATTAAAAAAGGCAGTTTTAACGTTTTATATAACGCATATAAATGCAAAGATTACATAGCGCTTATAAGTGAACGAAAAAGCGATATTTTCTTTGTTTTTAGCGGTATTTTTTCCCAAATTGCCGAGAATTTTAAAAATATTGAAATGAAGTACAATACCGATTTAGTGGTTAATATTTTAACTCGCGGTATTCCCGCTATGACTAATAAAATAATTTGTAAAGGAATAAAAAATGATTGAAAAATACTATGATTGTTTAGGGGTTTCGGCTGAAGATAGCAACGAAGTTATTAAAGAGAAATACCTTGAACTTAAAAAGAAATACGAAGAAGAAAGATTTTCCGAAGATAGTGACGTTGGCAATAACGCTGCAAAGCGTTTAACCGAAATTGAAGTTGCTTATAACGCCATTATCAATTATCGTTTCGAGCATTCTCAAAACGGCACGACGGCCGAAGCCTTCCAAAGCGTTGAAGCGGCTATTAGAAGCGGTAATTTAAGCGCAGCGCAACAACTTCTTGACGATTTTGATGGAAGAACTGCTGAATGGCACTACTATCAATCGGTAATTTTCTTTAAGAAAAATTGGATAAACGAAAGTAAAAAGCAACTTGAAATCGCACTTTCGTTATCTCCGGACGAGCCTAAGTATAAAAACGCCCTTAATAAACTCAATAACCGCGTTAACGAAGGCGCTAATATTAATAGCGATTGGAATAAGTCTGGTAATCAAGGTTATCAACAAGGCTATTATCAACAAGGCGGTCCTAACCAACAACTTGGCGGGGATAGTTGTATGCAATGGTGTTGCGATATGATTATTTGTAACCTTTTACTCAACTGTTGTTGTAGTTGTAGATAGTTATGAAAAACGGTAAACTTATAGCCGTATCAGCGTTATCAACGGCGCTTGGGGTTATTTTTTTAACGATAGGCGCGTATTTTCAATCGTTTGATTTAAGCGCGCTCTTTATATCGTCGCTTATGATAATGCTACCGCTAACAAAAAAGAGTTACAAAGGGGCATTCTTAACCTACTTTGCAACGGGGCTTTTAGTATTTTTGTTTGCAACGAGCCGTTTTTATATAGCGATACTTTATTTTTCTTTTTTCGGGTTGCACCCAATAATTAATCATATTCAACTTGAAAAAGGCAATAAATTATGGTTTTTATATCCGATAAAATGTTTGTGGTTTATAGGCGTGTGCTTTTTAATGTATTACGTATTCACGATGTTTATCGTTGAAAATCCTTTCTTAACAAAATATATACCAATTATAATCGTAGTGGTAGGAATACTTTTCTATATCGTTTACGATATAATAATGATTAGATTTCAAAAGACGTCTTTTATGATAGTTAAAAGATTAGGGTTATAAAATTATGCGAAAGAACGACGAATTTATCGGCAACGTGTCCGCGGTTGGTTCTAATATGGAAGGTGTTATCCGTATTGACAACTACGTCTGCTTCGTGCCTTTTGCCTTACTTGGCGAAAAGGTAAAGTTTAAAGTACTTAAAACAACTAAAAATATTGCGTTTTGCAAATTGATTGAGGTCTTAACCCCTGCGGAGCAGAGGGTAAGGCCTCGTTGTTGTGTTTATGGAAAATGTGGTGGTTGCCAACTTCAACATTTAAGGTATAAAGACCAATTAAAAATTAAAACGGATACTGTTTTTGATTGTTTAAGAAAGATAGCAGGGCTTGAAACTGAAGTTTTACCTTGCGTAAAATGTGATACCGAGTACGAATACCGCAATAAACTTCAACTTCCCGTTAGGTGTGATAACGGCGTTAATAAGATAGGCTTTTTTGCGCTAAATTCGCATAGGGTTATTGAAACTGATAGTTGTCCCATTCAAAAGCCGTGGTCTACTGACGTTATTCAAGTTTTCAAAGAGTTTATAAACGAAACGGGAATATCTTGTTACAACGAACAAACGGGTGAAGGTGTTATACGCCATATAGTCGTTCGCCAAGTTGACTTATCGCTTATGATAACGGTGGTTGTTAATGCGAAAACACTACCAAACTATCAACTTCTTGTTGAAAAATTATCGTTTAAATTCAAAAAGTTCTCACTTTTTATTAATGAGAACCTTGAAGATACGAACGTAATTTTAGGCGAAAAATTTACTTGTGTTTACGGCGAACCAAGTTACTATACCGAAGAGTTTGGTATAAGATACGAAATCGTTCCGCAATCGTTTATGCAAGTTAATAACTTTATTAAGAAAAAACTTTATCACGACGCTATAAAAACTTTAAACGCCGACGGTGATACCGTCGTTATTGACGCATATAGCGGTGCAGGGCTTATGACTGCGTTGCTTTCTCAAAACGCTAAAAAAGTTTACGGTATAGAAATCGTAAAGGAAGCGGTAGAAAGCGCCGATAAACTCGTTAAGTCTAACGGGCTTAGCGGTAAAGTTCAAAATATTTGCGCGCCGTGTGAAGAAGAACTTCCAAAACTTATTGAAAAGTTAAGAGATAACGGCGATAAAATTTCCGTCGTATTAGACCCGCCGAGAAAGGGTTGCGATAGAAAGGTTATTGAAGCAATTTTAAGCGCAAAACCCGATAAAATCGTTTACATATCGTGTTCCCCGCAAACGCTTGCAAGAGATTTAGGAATGCTTGTTGGTAGTTTGCAATACGAGGGTAACGAACTTAAAAAGTCGCAAGAATATAAGCCTAACTACAAGATAACGAAAGTTCAGCCGTACGACATGTTTTGTCAAACCAAACACGTTGAGACGCTTGTGCTTATTGAAAAACTTACTGAGGAATAAAATTATGAATAAAAAAACGTTACAAAAATTTTCGTTAATTACTGCGCTTATCAGCGTATTCGTTTTAGCGTTCGCATACTTTTTCTTTCACTTCGTAACAAGTGAAGGAATAACTTTCGAGTGGCATAAAGAAGCTGGAAAGCCGTTCGTTGCAAATATGATAGGAACTTTAGCGGTTTTATTTATTTGGACTAGTTTAGTAAGTTTAATTGCATCGTTCGTGTTTTTTAAAAAAGAAAAATAAATCTCAAATTATAAGGAGTTCATTATGGAAAAAATAATGACTTATGAAACCTTGCGAAACTTCACGTATTCAAACGACCACCTTATCAAAGGCGAGATAAAGGGTATTGTTCTTAATTTTTACGGATTAAACGGCGTTGCTATGTTTAGCGACGATTTTGGTGATGCTATTGAATACGCTGAAAAGGGGATTATTTACCTTATTCCTTACTATAATCCTTGGTCGTGGATGAATAGAAGTTCCGTTTCGTATACCGATGAGATAATTTCCGTTTTATGCGATAAATACTCCCTTAAAAATAACGTTAAAATCGTTTCAGCGGGTTCGTCAATGGGTGGGCTTTCAGCGCTCGTTTACTGCGCGTATGCTAAAATAACGCCTTGCGCTTGCGTTGCTAATTGCCCCGTTTGTGATCTTCCTTATCATTTTACTGAGCGAAACGACCTTCCGCGTACTTTATATAGTGCGTTTGGAGAGTACGATGGCGATATTCAATCGGCGATGGAAAGCGCTTCGCCTATTCATTTGGTTGATAAAATGCCGGATATTAACTATACGATTTTTCACTGTGGTAACGATAAGGCAGTTAACATAACAAAGCACTCTGAACGCTTTGTTAACGCTATGAAAGATAGCCGTAAAATTGATTTTATAGTAGTGCCGTTCCGTTCTCACGGCGACTTGTCAGCCGAAGCAAGGGTTCATTATAAGAACGTAATTTTTAAAGAATTTAATTAATAGGTAAAAATATTTCGTTCTATAGGAGAAATTTATGTATAAAAGATCAATACCCATAAGTTTTCGCTCAATAACTATGGAAAATAAGCATATTTATCTTGATATGCTTAAAAGATGCAAGGCGGATAGAGTTTTTCTTTGTTGCATTGGTTATACATATTTAAAAACTACTACTTTGCACACGAGGCCTGATTTTGTTAAAGATATTATCTCGTTTTTCCAAGAGAACGGTCTTGAAGTTGGCGTTTGGATTGACGCGTTTGGTCACGGTGGCACGTTAATGGGGGAAGAAACGGTAGACCCTAATTCTTACGTTAGAATTAAAGGGGCTGACGGTAGGGTTGCTCCATTTACTTTTTGCCCAAGTGATGAAAAATTCGTTCGTGATTACGCCGAATCAATCAAATTTTTAGCGTCGCTTAATCCTGACCTTATTATGCTTGACGACGATTTTAGAATGAACGGAAGAATGTCGTACTATCTTGGCTGTTTCTGTGAAAATCACTTAAAGCGTTTTTACGAACTCATTGGGGAAGAGGTTCCCTTTGAAGATATTGAAAAATTAATAACTACTGGAGAAAAGAACAAGTATCGCGACGCTTATTACGATATGATAGCGGAAACTTTAATCGGCTTTGCAAAAAAGTTGAGAAGTGCGATTGATGAGGTTAACCCAAAAGTTAGGCTTGGCGCTAGTTTTCCATTTGAAGGGTGGAATACTTGCGGAACTACTTTACTTGAGATTTCAAAGGCCTTTGCGGGCGATACGGAGCCTTTTGCGAGAATTGCGGGCGCGCCGTATTGGGGGCAAAACGTTATCCCCGTGGTTGAGGCGTCGAGGCTTGAGTTTTCTTACGGGAAAGGTTCGGGCGTGGAACTTTTCGCCGAAGGCGATACTTATCCTAGAGTTAGGCATAACGTTCCGTCAAAACCGCTTGAAATTTTTGAGTCAATACTTCTTGCGGACGGTAGTGGCGACGGTGTGTTATCATATATATTTGATTATTTTAAAAAACCCGATTATGAAACCGCGTACGTTGAGCGTTTTATCAAAAACGAACAAAGGCGTTTGAAAATTCAAGAAAATTTTGACGGTAAAACGCCCGTTGGCGTTAGAGTTTTTAGCCCTAATAGCAAGGTTAGAAATTATTCAATGCCAAACGAGGTTATCAAAGGTGGTTTTAGGTATTTTGACTCGATTAGACCGTATAGTATAGGCGCAACTATTTTATCATCTAATTCAATTCCCACTTGTTACGAAAAAAGCGACTATCCAATACTACTATTTGGCGAAAACGCCAAGTACGTTGACGAAACCGACCTTACTAACGGCGCTATAATTGACGTTCGCGCCGCTAATATCTTGCAAGGTCGCGGAATTGACGTTGGGCTATTATCTTCGAATAAAAAAGCCTTTTCTTGCGAGTATTTTAATGAGTTTGACGCGGAAATTTTATCAGTTGAACATCCGCACACCCAAAAAATAACCGTTAATGACAGCGCAGTTATTGAAAGTTATTTCTTGCCTGATAACACGCCTTCATCATATCGCTATGAAAATAAAGTCGGGCTTAAATTCTTCGTTCTTGCTTGTGACTATATGAATTTTGACGGGGATTATAGTGCTAATTATTTATGCAATTATTACCGTCAAGAACAGTTAAACCGCGCTATAGGTTGGCTTTCGGGTAAAAAACTTCCGATATTCGTGGCTAAAAACCCCAATTTATACGTCCTTTGCAAAAAAGATGACAATGAAAACCTTTCCGTCGCTTTTGCAAACATTAGTATTGATGACGTTTTTGATTCAACCGCAATTCTTGACGCTAACTACGAGATTGTAGATACGTATAATTTAGATTGCTCCATAAACGGCGATAAATTGAATATAAAATATATTCAGCCTTACGGTTTTAGTTTTGTAACCTTAAAAAAGGTTAAATAAGGATTTTATGAAGATTGCAACGACGACGGCAGGTTTTTCTAGATATTTTAATAGTGAAATTGACTGTATTTACGAACTTTATAAAGCTGGTTTTAAATATATTGATTTAAGCCTTAATAACCTTAAAAGGTTAAACGAGGTTTTTAACGACGAAAACTGGCTTAATGAAGTTGATAAACTTAAAAATATTGCAGAAAAATTAGGCGTTAAATTCGTTCAGGCGCATTGTCCTGCTTGTAGTAAAGATATTCCTATTGAGAAAAGTGAGGGTTACGATGATTTTTTAAAGGGAACTATTCGTTCCATAGAAATTTGCGGAGAACTCGGCATAAAAAACACCGCTTATCACGTAGGTTTAAAGCGTGGAATTTCTAAAAGCGAATGACAAAAGGCAAACGCTCAATTTATTAAACTTTCATTTCCAACGCATAAAAGGTGTAACGTCAATTTATTAGTTGAAAATTCCACCGCTAAAAATACTTACGATATTTATTATGCAAATTCAGGAACGGAACTTCGCTAGTTTATTGATTTAATAGGTCATAAAAACGTTGGAGCTTGTTGGGATACGGGGCACGCAAATTGCGAAGGCTCGCAGTACGACGATATAGTCGCTCTTGGCGATAAACTTCACGCTATCCATTATAATGATAATCACGGCACTTGCGACGAGCATATTCTTCCATTTTTAGGAACTCTTAATCACGACGAAGTTTTAACTGCTCTAAAAGATATCAATTATAGTGGTTATTTTACCTTAGAATGTTCTTCTTCGCTTATTAGAAATAATAGTTGGCCATATAAACGCCGTGAGTTTAAAAAAGACGTGCGCCTTGCTACACCACCTATATTTTTACAGCAAGAATTTGAAAAAATAGCGTACAAAACAGCAAAATATCTACTTGAAACCTACGAATTATTTGAAGAATAATATTAGAGAGATAAATATGAAAAATTTTATTAATTACGCGCATAGGGGTGCACCCAAATATTGCCCTGAAAATACGTTATTATCTTTTTACACTGGCGTTTATATGGGCTCAAACGGAATTGAAACTGACGTTCAAGTAACGAAAGACGGGGTTTTGGTTTTGTTTCACGATGATACTCTCGAAAGAGTTACAGGCGTAAGCGGTTCTATTAAAGATTACACGCTTAGTGAACTTCAAACTCTTTGGGTTAAAAACGGCGATTTAAAAGATAAAATAGTAACTTTTGAAGATTTTTTAGTTCATTTTAAGCATTTTGATATAACTTTTGCTATTGAATTAAAGGTTGGTGGAATTGAAAAAGCCGTTGCTGATATGATAGTTAAGCACGGCGTTCAAGATAAAGTTGTTGTAACTTCTTTTAATTACGAATATTTAAAAATTTTTAAAACTTTTGCACCAAACGTAAAGTTAGGATATTTAACTAAAACCGTTGATAACTGCGTTATAGAAAACCTTTTAAAAGACGGATTTTATGAAATTTGCCCTGAAGGATACTTAATAACAAAAGAAAACGTTGAAAAGTGGCACGATTTAGGGTTTAACGTAAGAGCGTGGGGCATATACAACGAAGATATTATGAAAGTCGTTTACGATGCCGGCGTTGACGGAATGACGGTTAATTTCCCCGATAAATTAACGGAGTATTTATCAAATTATGAAAAATAATACCGTGAAAAATTTAATATTTGATGTTTTTATTGCAATAATTGCAGGCGTGATAGTTGGAACTGCTTATCACTTTTTCCAAAACAGCAACGGCTTTGCGCCGGGAGGAGTAGGCGGTCTTGCAACTATGACTTATCATTTTTTAAATGATAAAGTTAGTTGGTCTGTGCTTATGCTTGCGTTTAACTTGCCGATATTTATCTTGCTTTCAATTTTCGTTAACAGAAAATTAGGTTTAATATTAGTCGTTTATATGTTTACGCAGTCGTTTATGCCGTACGTATATAACTGGATAGGGTTTAATGCTTATTCACTTGCAAATAACGGCGAAGATTTCAATATTATTTTCGCGTGCATTGCAACGGGCGTAATTTCAGGCTTTGGTTTTGCGATGATGCTTAAACAATTTGGTGCAAGTGGTGGCACTTACGGTATTTCCGCGCTTTTGAAAAAAGCAAAACCTGATATGAATATCGCGTACGTTTCCTTTATTATGGACGCTAGCGTCGTTGCTATTGCCTTTTTCGTTTACGATATGAAAGTAACTCCCGTAATTTGTACCTTACTTAACTTATTTATTGCAAACGTTTTAGTTGATAGGGGGCTTGCAGGTATTAAAAACGGCTATAAGTTTGAAATCGTAACCGATAACCCCGAAGAACTTTCAAAGGAACTCTTAACTAAACTTAAACACGGTGTAACCGAGTTAAAGGTTCACGGAATGTATTCCGATACTGATAAATATATGCTCGTTTGCATAATCAACAAGCGTCAACTTGGCGACATGATGAGAATATTAAAGTCTTATCCTAAAATTTTTGCTAGTTTTGAAAAGGTGAACGAAGTATTTGGTAATTTTAAAAGAAAGGTGTAATATGAATTACAAAGTTATTGATATTGAAAATTGGGAAAGAAAAGACCTTTATAAACTTTATACTACAGAACTTAAAATAAGCATTAACTTAACCGTTGAACTTGACGTTACTAATCTCGTTGAGTTTGCAAAAAACAACGGCTATAAGTTTTATCCTTGCATGATTTGGTCGGTTTCAAAAATCGTAAACTCACACGACGAGTATAAGTACGGCAAAAAGGACGGAAAACTCGTTTTGTGGGATAGCGTTTCGCCGTCTTATACCGATTTTAATAATGAAACGAAAAAGTTTAATAAATTCGTTAGCGAATTTTCGCCTAAATTCGACGTGTTTTATAAAACTTGCCAAAGCGATCGTGAAAAGTATAGTGGAGTTTCGGGATTTGTTCCTAACGCGCCTGAAAACGTGTTTGATATAACTTGCATTCCTTGGGTTAATTACAAGGCGTTTACTATGCATATTGAAACCGAACCGAGATTTTTCCCAGTGGTTAGTTGGGGTAAATACGTAGAAGATAACGGCAGATATAAAATGCCCGTTACAATCGACTATAATCACGCTGTAGGCGATGGCTATAACGCTTCAATGTTCTTTAATTATCTTCAAGAGTTTATCGATAATTTTAGCGAAAACGTTTAATTGCGGAGAAATTTATGAAAAAACTTCTTGATTTGGCTCTTGATATAGGTGAACAAATGTTGCTTTCCGGCGCGGAAGTTCATCGCGTAGAAGATAGTTTAAATAGAATTTGCACGGCGTTCGGCGCATCAAGGGTAGACGTTTTTATAATAACTACGAGCATGGTGCTAACCGTTCACGATAATAATAACGTTTCATTTACTCAAACTAGAAGAATTTTAACTTCGGGGACGGATTTTAATAAACTTTCAAAGCTAAATGCGTTATCCAGAAAAATTTGTTCTTCAAGCGAAATTTGTTACGATGAGATTAAAAATGAACTTTTATCTATATCTAATTCAAAAGCCTATCCGCTTTGGTTTGAGTTTATTTTTTATTCCGTTATAGCGATGGCTTTCACGCTGTTTTTCGGCGGAAACTCAGTTCAGGCGATTTTTTCATTTTTTATAGGTTCTGCCGTTCGTGGTTTTGAACTTTTTTCCGATAAATTCGTAAAAAATAAGATATTTAGTAAGTTTTTATCTTCGTTTGGTATAACTGCGCTTTCGTATTTTTTGCTTGCGGTAAAATTCGTTTCTTCAGTTGACGAGATTATCATTGGTAACATTATGCTTTTAATCTCGGGCGTCGGTTTAACTAATGCCCTTCGTGACCTTTTCACAGGGGATAGTATGGCGGGTGTTCTTCGTTTTATTGAAGCGCTTTTAACCGCTCTTGCCATTGCGCTTGGTTATTTGGTGTTTACCTTTATTATGAGTGGTTACTCCTTAGTTGATAACGGTGTGAATAATAACTTTATCAATGAAAATATCGTTGAAGTGGTAACTGCAATTATCGGCTCAATCGGGTTTGGTATGATTTACAATATAAAGGATAAAAACCTTCTTGCGGTTGGCGTTGGCGGTGGTATCGCTTGGGGATTATATCTTTTACTTTATACCGCAACTCAAAACGAAACGCTAAGTTATTTTATCGTTTCGGTATCCGTATCGTTATACGCGGAAATTATGGCAAGGGTATTAAAAGCCCCAACAACGGTTTTCTTAACTCCGTCGCTTATTCCGCTCGTTCCAGGCGCATCGCTATATTACTCAATGAGATTTATGGTTGGCGGTGATTTGCAGTTGTTTTCAAATAAGGCGTTTTCAACCCTTCAACTTGCTGCGGCGCTTGCATTAGGCGTTATCGTATCAAGCGTAATTATGAAATTTATAAATTCGTTATTAAAAATGAGAAAATTAGGTAGGTAAATTATGAAGTTAGAAAAATTTGAGTATTTTAATTATGAGGCGTATCAATTTGATTTTGACGGCTCAAGGGCAGTAATCGTAAAGCCAAACGTAAAGCCGAACGGTAAGTGGGTTTATAAAACGGAGTATTTTACCGCTTTCCCTGACACTCAGAACGAGTTTTTAGATCGTGGCTATCATCTTTGCTATAATGCAAATATTACCCGTTGGGCGCCCGATAGCGACCTTATAAGAAAGGGTAAGTTTATGGAATTTGTTTCAAAAGAATTTGGTCTTTCTAAAAAATGTATTCCTATCGGTATGAGTTGCGGTGGTCTTTACGCTTGCAAAACTGCGGCTATGTTCCCAGAATATATCGACGTTTTATATATCGACGCGCCCGTTATGAATTTATTATCTTGCCCCTGTGATTTAGGTATAGCTAAAAGCAATCTTTTTGAAGAATATTTTAGGGTTATGCAAATCACTAAGAGTGAACTTCTCTCTTATAGAGAGAACCCCATTGATAAAATGGATATTTTACTTAAAAATAATATCCCTGTAGTTATGGTTGCAGGCGGAAAAGATACTATCGTTCCTTACGAGGAAAACGGTGCAATTTTAGAAAAATATTACAAAGAAAACGGTGGTAGAATTAAAGTTTATATTAAACCCGAATGCGGTCACCATCCACATGGACTTGAGGACTTTAAGATGGTTGTTGACGAGATTGAAAAGTTTAGTAAAGAGAATTTAAAATGAAACTTTCAACTGAAATCCATTCATTATCAAGAATAGTTGGGGAAGAAAAGGCGGTTGAAATGCTTGCAAAAGCGGGATTTAACGCTTGGGATTTTTCAATGTTTAAATTAGGGTTATTAGACAAGGAATCCAAAACCTTAATTGATTATCAGTTGCATAAGGATAATTACGTTGAGTTTGCAAAAAAACTTAGAAAAATCGGCGAAGATAACGGAATTAAATGCAATCAATCGCACGCGCCTTTTCCTGTTACGGATAAAATCAAAAGGTCTTTTTTAAAAAGGGCGATAGAGTGCACGGCTATTGCGGGTGGGGAAATTTGCGTTATTCACCCTGATAACGATTCAACGCCCGAAAAAAACGCCGAGTTTTACCACGAACTTTTGCCGTTTGCAAAGGAACACGGCGTTAAAATTGCAACGGAAAATATGTACAATTATAATACTACCACTTGGGAAATTATAAGCGCGGCATGTTCCGATGAGCAAAGTTTTGTAAGTCACTTAAACGCGGTAAGCGACGATTATTTGGTTGCTTGCCTAGATATCGGTCACGCTGAAATAAAATCACTCAACACTTCCGCCGTTAAAATGATTAAAGCGCTCGGTAGTAAACTTCAAGCCCTTCATATTCACGATACCGATTTACTTCACGATAACCATCAACTTCCTTTCTCAATGAAAATTGATTACGTTTCGATTATAAAAGCATTAAAAGATATAAATTACGGCGGTTATTTTACGTTAGAGGCGGACGCTTATTTAAAGGATTTTACTTTAGATACGGTAAATGATGGCGTTAAAAACTTATATTTATCCGCTAAAAAGTTTGAAGATTTATTTTATAAGGAGCAATTATGAAAATTCAATTTTTAGGTACTGCAGCAGCGGAAGGTTTCCCCGGTTCGTTTTGCAACTGCAAATATTGTGAAAACGTGAGATATATGGGCGAAAAGTATTTCCGCACGCGTACACAAGCGTTGATTGACGGAAAACTTTTAATCGATATGCCTGCCGACACCTATTATCACTTTTTAAAAAATAATATCCGCGGAGATATGATTGAAACGGTTATTTTTACCCATACTCACGGCGACCATTTTTACCATAAAGAACTTGAAATGCGCGGTGCTGGTTACGGCAAAAATATGGCGGTTGAAAAACTCAACGTTATGATTCCTGCAAACGGTATGGCAAAGATTGAAAAACTTGGTAACCATACCAAGGATATAATGAACGTCGTTATTGCTGAGCCTTATAAAACGGTTGAATTTGGCGAATATAGGGTAACGCCACTCAAAGCAAAGCACGGCTACGGCGCGATTGACGCTAATATTTATCTTATAAATAAGGGGGATAAGTCTTTCCTTTACGGGCACGATACTGGTTATTTTTACGACGAAGTATTTGATTATTTCGTAAATAATAAAGTATATTTAAACGGCTTAACGCTCGATTGTTGTTACGCTTCCTTGCCGATAAGTGACGATGGTGGTCACATGGGTTATCCCAACGTTAAAAGGGTGCTTAAACGCCTTGAAGAAAACGGTACGATTGACTCTAACACTAAAAGGGTTATTAATCACTTCTCGCACAACGTTAATCCTTTGCAAGACGTTATAGAAGAAGAGTCTAAAGATTTAGGCGTTATCGTATCTTACGACGGAATGGTGCTTGAAATATGATAAATACCTACCTTTTCGATTTTGACGGAACGCTCGTTGATTCAATGCCAACTTTTGCTAAGGCAATGCTTAAACTTTTGGACGATAACGGCGTTAGTTACGGCGACGATATCGTAAAAATTATTACACCACTTGGATATAAGGGTAGCGCGGAGTATTTTCAATCGATAGGTCTTAAACTTTCTACCGAAGAAATAATTAATAGAGTTCACGCCGTTGCTATAAACGAGTACGCTAATAATATCCCAGCGAAAAACAACGTTATTTCAACCCTTACAGAACTTAAAAATAGGGGAGCAAGTTTAAACGTTTTAACCGCTTCGCCACATATTATGCTTGATGCGTGTTTAAAGCGTTTAGGCGTGTTTGATTTGTTTGATTTCGTGTGGTCTTGTGAAGATTTTAATACCACTAAAGCAGACCCTAAAATTTACCAAAGGGCAGCTGAGAAAATTGGTAAAAAAGTGAGCGAAATCGTATTTTTAGACGATAATATTAACGCTTGCAAAACGGCTAAATCTGCAGGAATGAAAGTTTGTGGCGTATACGATAAATCGAGTGAAGATTTCGTTATCCAAATGAAAGAATCGTGCGACGATTATATTTTTGATTTTAAAGAATTATTATAAGTTTTAGCAAACAAAAACCGCCCTAATAGGCGGTTTTTGTTTATTTAATGTTCTTTGGCGAAACGCCGAATTTTTGCTTAAACGCTTTTGAAAAAGAAAATGGCGAAGAGTAGTTGAGCATGGTTGATATTTCCGATATTTTATACTTTTTTTCAAGTATTAAAACTTTTGCGGTGTCAAGTTTTCTCGATTGGAAATAATCGGATAATTTTTTGCCCGTGGTCTTTTTAAAAAGGTTTGAAAGATAACTATAATTGTAGTTAAATTTTGGTGCTATCGACTCTAAATTCGTTAGGGAGTAAACGTGCGTGTCGATATAATTCATTACTTGATAGCATAGTATCTCGTTTTCGGAAAATTTTGGGGCTTTATGTTCTATATCGTTAAAATCACGAATTAAATAAACGGCAACCTGATTAAATATATTTTCTAAAATTTTATCCGTGTAAGGTTTTTCTGAAGAAAACTCTGAAATTGCGTTACCGATAAGAGAGTTAATCTTCGGGTCGATAAACACGCGACTACTTGCGCTAAAGAGTTTTCTTGAAATTTTCGTTAGTTCCGTTCTAAGTTCACCGTCTGATATAGTAAACGAAAAGTAGTCGTACTCAAGTTTTGAATTTTCGCCTGCGCGAATTTCGTGAATATCGCAAGGGATAGAAAGGTGGCATTCGCCCGACTCGATAGGGTAACTTTCGCCGTTGGAAATAACGACGCCGTTTCCGCCGTTAACGATCGTTAACTCGAAAAAATCTTGGTGGGTGTGCGCGGATATAACTTCTTTTTCGGCGCAGTACCTTCTTCCTATTTGAAGTAAACTTAAGTTGCCGTAAACGTTTGGAGTTTCCATAAACGAACGGTTAAAATTAAAGCGTGTTTTTTGCATAGTTTAATTTTATATGCTATTTTGCTAAAAGTCAACAAACAAAACAAGTATTTTAATACTTAAAACTGAAAAAATGCTAAAAATACAAAAAAATGATATGTTTTATATAGAAAATGGATATTTACAAATAACTTAAAAAGTTATATAATAAAAACATAAAATCAATTTTGATTTAAAAAAGGAGAAATTTTTATGACTACTGTTGCAATTATTGGCTGTGGTAGAATTGCAAACCACGCTCATTTACCCGCACTTTCGGAACTTGATAACGTTAGAATTAAATACGCTTGTGACCTTATTGAATCTAAGGCCGTTGCCGCTAAGGAAAAATTTCCTAAAGTAGAACAAGTTATCACTGATTATACCGTTGCTCTTAACGATAAGGAAGTTGACGCTGTTTTCGTTTTAACCCCCAACTTTGCTCACTATACTATTACTATGGACGCGTTAAAGGCTGGCAAGCACGTTCTTTGTGAAAAACCTATTACCGTTAACTATCCGTTATCAGTTGAAATGGCTAACGAAGCGGAAAAGCAAGGCAAAATTTTAAACATCGGCGTTTGCAACAGATACAACAAGTCCGTTGAAATGCTTAGAGAATGGGTTGAAGCAGGCAAGTTTGGTAACGTTTACCACGTTTACTGCTCATTCCGTTCATTCCGTTCTATCCCCGGCCTTGGCGGTGATTTCACTACTAAAGCAAAATCGGGCGGTGGCGTACTTATCGACTGGGGTATTCACTTCTTCGACCTTATCTTATATATTTTAGGTGGCGCTAAGATTAAAAACGTTACTTGTGACGCTTATTGTGAAATGGCTAAAGATATGAAGGCTTACAACTATAAAGGTATGTGGGCTGAAGACACTAAGAACCTTGAAGGTACTAACGACGTTGACGACCTTATTACCGGTTACGTTCGTACTGATAAGGCAAGCATTTCTTTCAACGGCGCTTGGGCTCAAAACATTGACGTTCCTGAAATGTATATTGACTTTATGGGCGATAAGGGTGGCGCTCGTCTTGCTTACGGCGATAAGTTTAAGTTCTACGATGGTCAAACCTTAGAAACCATTTGCCCTGAATACGATATTCCCAATATGTATAAGTGTGAAGACGAAGCGTTCATTAAGTCTATCGAGACTGGCGTTAAAGATAAAAACAATATCGTTAACATCTTAGAAAGCATGAAACTTCTTGACGCTTTATATGAATCAAGTGATAAAAAGTCGGAGGTTCAATTCTAATGAGAACGATTGGTTTTATTGATTGTTTCTTAGATAATTTCCACGCAAATAAATACGTTACTTGGATTAAAGAATACAATGAAAAGCACGGCACTGATTTCGTTGTTAAGTACGCTTGGGCTGAAGAAGATTTAGCAGGCGGAAAAACTAACGACGATTGGTGCAAGGATAATGACGTTACCAGATGCGCAACCATTAAAGAAGTTTGCGAAAAGAGTGATTTTTTAATGATCCTTGCTCCTGCAAGACCTGAAACTCACTTAAGATACTGCGAAGAAGCGTTCAAGTATGCTGAAGGCAAACTTACTTACGTTGATAAGACTTTTGCTCCCGACTACGCTACTGCAAAGAAGATTTTTGAACTTGCTGAAAAGTATGGAGTTAAATTCTTTAGTAGTTCTGCTCTTCGTTTTGCTCCCGAACTTGCAAAATGCAATCCGAACCCCAACGTTATAACCGTTATGGGTGGTGGTAATTTTGACGAATATATTATTCACTGCATTGAAATTGCCGTTAGATTTATGGGTTGTGGCGCTGCAAAGGTTAGATACGAAAAGTATTTCGACCAAGAATGGGCTGATATCGTTTATGAAAACGGCAAACTCGTAAAAATCAACTTAACCTTATATAACGATTATTTCCTTATCGCTCCCGATATGGATGGTATTTCAAAAATGGTTCCTATTGATTGGAGTTTCTTCGTTCATTTACTTGGCGATATTTTACGTTTCTTCGAAACCGGCGAAGTTTCGTTTGACGTTAACCAAACCTTAGAAGTTATTAAAATTAGAGAAGCACTCATCAATGCTAAGGAGAATGCAGGGGAATGGAAAACTCTTTAAAAAAGTTCAAAGTAGCGGTTATCGGTTGCGGTAGAGTATCGGTAATGCATCTCGTATCAATCGAAATGCTTAAAAACGTTGAACTCGTTGCTTGCTGTGATATTAAAAAAGATAGAGCCGATGAAGTTGCTAATAAATACGGTTGCAAGGCGTATACTTCATACGAAGAAATGTTTGAAAAAGAAGATTTAGATGCAGTTCATCTTTGCTTACCTCACTATATTCACTGCAAAGTTGCCGTTTACGCTATGGAAAAAGGCGTTGCAGTCCTTACTGAAAAGCCGATGGATATCAACTATGAAACTGCTGAAAACGCAGTATTAGTTGGTGAAAAACTCGGCGTTCAATTCGGCGTTATTTCTCAATGTCGTTACAATAATTCGGCAAAACTCGTTAAAAATGCTGTTGAAAGTGGTAAACTTGGTAAAATTATTTCCGCTCGTTCAGTTCTCACTTGGAATCGTTCCGACGACTACTATTCTGGTAGTGATTGGAAGGGTACTTGGGATAAAGAAGGCGGTGGCGTTGTTATCGACCAAGCAATTCACTCAATTGACCTCGTTCATTGGATCGTTAATAGTGAAGTTGAGAGCGTTTCTTGTTCAATGGCTAATCGTGGCCACCAAGCAGTTGTAGTTGAAGATACTGCCGAAGGTTTAATCACTTATAAAAACGGCGTTAGATATGCGTTCTATTGCATGAACAACTATGGTAAAGACGAACCTATTGAAATTCGCTTATACTGTGAAAACGGTTCGGTTATCTTTGGTTATGACGATGCGTATATCACTTATAACGACGGTACCGTTGAAGAAGCGCATCAAGATAACGTTGTTGAATACGAGGGCGGTAAAGATTATTGGGGTTTCCAACACGAAAGGCAAATTAGCCAATTTTACAGGGCTTTAGCAGGCACTGAAAAACTTGATATTTCGGGTAGAGAAGCACTTAATACGCATAAACTTATTATGCAAATTTACGATATCGGTAAAAGGAGTATGAAAGTATGAAAATAGGTATTATTACCGACTGTTTTAAAAGCACTCACGAAGAAGGTATCAAAAAGGCTGCAATGCTCGGTCTTGCAGGCGTTCAAATTTACGCTACTACCGGTGATTTTAGTCCTGAACTTTCAGATGAAAAGAAGGCTGAATATAAGAAACTTTTAAAAGATAACAACTTGGTTGTTAGTGCGCTTTGCGGTGATATGGGTGGTTTCGGTTTCGAAAGGGCTGAAGATAACGCTGATAGAATTGAAAAGACTAAGAAAATCGTTGATTTAGCGGTTGAATTCGGCACTAACGTAGTTACTACTCACATTGGCGTTATTCCCGAAGATAAGTCAAACCCGAGATATAAAGTTATGCTTGACGCTCTTACTGAATGCGGTTTATACGCTAAGAGTAAAGGCGTTACTCTCGCTATCGAAACTGGTCCTGAAAAAGCAAAAACTTTACTTGCTTTCATTGAAGATACTAAGGGTGGCGTAGGCGTTAATCTTGACCCTGCTAACTTTACTATGGTTACTGGTCAAGACGCTGTTGAAGCGGTTTATATTTTAAAAGATTACATCGTTCACACTCACTTAAAGGACGGTAGAATGCTTGATAAGAACCAAGACCCGACTGACGTTTACCACGCGTTTGCACTTGGTGGTGTTGATGCGCTCAACGCTTGCGAAGGCTTTATCGAACTTCCCATTGGTGAAGGCGACGTTGATTGGGATAACTATATCAAGGCTTTAAAAGAAATCGGTTTTGACGGTTTCTTAACCATTGAAAGAGAAGCTGGCGACGACCCCGTTAAAGATATGGAACTTGCCGCTAACTTTATAAAAACGAAAATTTAATAAAAATGCGACGCAGGCGCGTCGCATTTTTTTTGTTAAGTATCGCAATTTTGTTGCTATTTTATTTTTTTCTATGATAAAATAAAACAAAGGAGAATTACTATGGTTAAGGTTGGAATTTACGGTTACGGTAATTTAGGTAGGGGCGTTGAATGCGCTATTAAGCAAAACGACGATATGCAACTCGTTGGCATTTTCACAAGGCGTGAACCTTCGAGTGTTAAAACTCTTCTTAATTCACCCGTATATAGCGCAACTGACGTTCTTGATTTTAAAGATAAAATTGACGTGTTAGTTATTTGTGGTGGCAGTGCAACCGATTTGCCTAAACAAACACCCGAACTTTCAAAATCTTTCAACTGCGTTGATAGTTTTGATACTCACGCTAAAATCCCCGAACATTTCGCAAGCGTTGATAAAGTTTGCAAAGAAAACTCAACCGTTTCGTTAATTTCAGCAGGTTGGGACCCGGGTATGTTCTCGCTTAATCGTTTATACGCTCAAAGCGTGCTCTCTGACAGCAATTTCTATACTTTTTGGGGAAAGGGTGTAAGTCAAGGCCATTCGGACGCTATAAGGCGTATTAAAGGCGTTAAAGACGCTAAGCAATATACTATTCCCGTTGAAAATGCGCTTGAAAGGGTAAGAAGTGGCGAAAACCCCAATCTTTCCACTCGTGAAAAGCATTTAAGAGAGTGTTTCGTTGTTTTAGAAGACGGGGCGGATAGCGTTGCTATCGAAAACGAGATTAAAACTATGCCTAATTACTTTGCCGATTACGATACCACCGTTCACTTTATCTCTCACAAAGAACTTCTTAAAAACCATAGTGGTATTCCGCACGGCGGTTTCGTTATTTGCTCGGGTAAAACGGGCGTTAACGGGGAAAATAAACACGTTATTGAGTATTCGTTAAAACTTGATAGCAACCCTGAGTTTACCGCTTCCGTACTCGTTGCTTACGCAAGGGCGGTTGCTAGACTTAGCAAAGAAAAATCGTTCGGTTGCAAAACTGTTTTTGACGTTGCGCCATCGTATTTATCAAAATATTCTCACGAAGAAATTATTAAAAATTTATTATAAATAATAAACGCTCCGCTGATTAGCGGAGCGTTTATTTATATTTCGTTTTTAATCAAGTCTTCAAAACTTTCGCGTTTTACGATAATTTTGTCCACTTTATTTTCTATTGCAACGATTGGTGGGCGAGTTATTCTATTATAGTTTGACGCCATAGAATAGTTGTAAGCCCCAGTAACTGCAACTGCAATAATATCGTTCCTTTCAGGTTTAGGCAATTCAACGTTTTCTTGAATAATATCGCCACTTTCACAGCAACGGCCTGCAATAGTTGCGGTAACTTTTCTGTCTGCATTTACTTTGCTTGCATTATAAATGGTATAGTTAGAGCCGTATAAAGCGTAGCGAGGGTTGTCCGTCATACCGCCGTCGATTGAAACGTAATTTTTATAACCTTCAATCGTTTTAAAACTACCGCAAGTGTAAAGTGTTAATCCGGAATCGGCAACGATGCTTCTACCGGGTTCCATAATAACTTGTGGTTTAGTAAGGTTTAATTTTTCTATAGTTTCGTTAAACGCTTTGCCAACTTGCTCTAAATTACTTAAAATATCAAGGTATGGGTCGGTTTCAACGTATCTAACGCCGTAACCACCGCCAAGATTTAATATCTTAGTTGTAAAGCCGAACATAACTTTTACGTCGCGAATGAAGGTGAGCATAATGCTAACTGCGTCAATGAAAGCCGAACTTTCAAAGCATTGGCTACCAACGTGGCAATGGAATCCGTAAAGTTCTACGTTTTGTGTTTTTAACGCCGTTTCAACCATTTCAAACGCTTGTCCCGTTTCGATAGGCGTTCCAAACTTGCTATCAACCTGACCAGTCGTAATCTTAGCGTTAGTGTGTGGGTCGATACCAGGCGTAATTCTAATTAAAATCTTTTGTGTTACGCCTTTAATGCTTGCAATTTTTGAAATTGCGTTAATTTCTTCAGTGTTATCCGCAACGAAATAACCAACGCCGTTATCAATTGCAAATTCTATATCGAAATCGGTTTTATTGTTGCCGTGGAAAAAAGACTTTTCAAGCGGAAAATCTACGGATTTTGCGGTAAAAATTTCGCCTGAAGAAACAACGTCAATACCGATTCCTTCTTGTTTTGCAATTCTATAAATTTCTTTAATAGAAAGCGCTTTTGAAGCGTAACAAGGGAATGAGCCGTTTCCAAAATAACGCTCAAGTCCGTTTTTATATACTTGCATTTTTTCACGCACATTATTAACGTCTAAAAGCATTAAGGGAGTGCCGTATTTACTTGCAAGCGTAGTTGTGTCAAGCCCCGCAAACTCAAGATGGTTAAGGGAGTTTACGGATAAATTGTCGTGTAACATAAAAACCTTAATTTAAAAGTGATTTCATATCGTAAAGCCCTGCGGGTTTACCGATAATAAATTCCGCCGCTGTGAGCGCGCCGTTTGCAAAGAGTGAACGAGCGTGCGCTTCGTGCTTAATTGTTATAGTTTCGCTTCCCGTGTTAATCATAACTTCGTGAATACCAACGACGTTACCCATTCTTATTGATTGAATACCAAGTTCGTTTGCTTCGCGTTTTGAGTATCCGCTTCTTCCCGTAGAAACTTTAAGTTCGGGGCGAACCTCTAAAACGGAATTTGCAAGCGCAAGAGCAGTTCCGCTAGGCGCGTCAACCTTACGATTGTGGTGCGTTTCAATAATTTCAATATCCGCGCCGTCCATAAAAGAAACGGCTTCTTTAACGAGTTTTGAAGTAACGGCAACGCCTAAAGAGTAGTTTGCCGCAAAAAATACGGGGATTTTCTTTGAAGCGTTTATGATATCTTGCTTTTCTTCGTCGGTATGACCGGTCGTTGCGATAATGCAGGGGATATTTTTTGCAATAGCGTCTTCTAAAAGTTTTTTAGTTGCCGTGTGGAACGAAAAATCAACCACAACGTCCGCTTCGCCGTTAAAATCAGCAAGGGTTGGAACAACGCCTTCGCCTACTACGTCAATTTTGCCAACGCAAGTAGCGTTTTTAAAACCTTTTTCACAAAGAGCGTTTACTTCACGCCCCATAAAGCCGTTTGCACCGCTAATAACTACTTTCATGCTAAAATTCCTTCTCTACGCATAATTTCAACTAAAACTTGCTCTTTCTTTTCATCCATTGAAGTAAGGGGCATTCTTAAAACGTTTTCGCCAAAACCTAAGTGATGAACTGCAGCCTTAACGGGAATGGGGTTAACTTCGCTAAATAAAGCGGAGATAAGGTCGTGATATTTAATTTGAATTTCAGCACTACCTTTAACGTCGCCTTCAAGCCATTTTTTAGCCATTTCAACGGTTTCTTTGGGGATAACGTTAGAAAGAACTGAAATGCAACCTTTACCGCCAAGCGACATAATGGGAACGATTTGATCGTCGTTACCAGAATACATATCGAGTTTATCGCCAACGAGAGCAAAAGTTTCTAAAATTTTAGAAATGTTTCCGCCTGCTTCCTTGATAGCAACGATATTGGGGTGGTCAGCAAGTACGGCGTAAGTGGAAGGTTCAATATTAACGCCTGTTCTTGAAGGAACGTTATATAAAATAACGGGCTTTTCGCTCGCATCTGCAATAGCAGTGTACATTTGAATAAGGCCTTTTTGAGTTGCCTTGTTGTAGTACGGGGTTACAACTAAAACAGCGTCCGCACCAACTTCGCAAGCGTGTTTAGTAAGGTCGATAGCGTATGCTAAGTCGTTAGAACCAGTACCAGCGATTACGGGAACTCTGCCGTTAGTTCTATCTACTACGAACTTAATAGCGTCACGGTGTTCGTCGTCAGTAAGGGTAGACGCTTCGCCGGTTGTTCCACAAACGACTAAAGCGTTGATGCCGGATTCAATTTGCCAATCAACGAGTTTGCCGAAATTTTCGTAGTCAATACTACCGTCAGCGTGCATTGGGGTTACGAGTGCAGTTGCAATACCTTCAAAAATAGTGTTCTTTTTCATAATAAACTCCTAAAAACTTTTACCATATACATAGATAAAGGGCAGCTACGATACGGCTGCCCTGAAATAACGCTAAAATAAACGTAATTTCATTGATAGCACTCCGTAAAAACGACAGTTTAACAGATATTATCCATCAAACCAGCAAAGCGACGTTTCAAGCATTCGCTTAACTTCGGCAATCGCCCCTTTCATCACACCGCTTGAACGGATTTGCGTGAGTACTTATGACAAACTGCGCCTCTATCAATATTTTTCTTAATTTTAGCACTCATAATAAAACTTGTCAACTCTTTTTAACATAATATTCAATAAAATTTTACTGCGTTACCAATTGAAAATTGCGTCGAATTATGTTAAAATAAAAATAACGATAAACACAGGGGTTTACAATGCTAAAATTTAATGATAAAACGAAGTTTTATACTGCGCTTATAATTTTCAGTTTAACAGGTCAAGTTGCGTGGGTTGTTGAAAATATGTACTTTAACGTGTATATTTACAAAATGTTCAACGCCAGCGCAAGCGATATTTCTACCATGGTTGCGGTTTCAGCAGTCGTTGCCGCTCTCACCACTATTTTTATGGGTGCGCTTTCAGACAAAGTTGGATCAAGAAAATCGTTTATTTCGATAGGTTATATTATTTGGGGTATAACCATTTGCTTGTTCTCACTTATTAGGGTTGACGTGATTTCAAGAATATTCCCCGCCGTTTCAGCAATGAGTTTTGCCGTTACGCTCGTAATAATTATGGACGGGGTTATGACCTTTTTTGGTTCAACCGCAAACGATGCGTGCTTTAACGCTTGGCTAACCGATAGTTCAGATTCTTCAAACCGCGGTAGAGTTGAAGGTTTAAACTCAATGATGCCACTCGTTGCAATACTCGTTGTTTTCGGTGGTTTTATGGGCTTTAATTTAGATTCGCCGTATAGTTGGACGCTTATCTTTTTAATTATTGGTATTGCCGTTATAATCATCGGTATTATCGGTATTTTTATTATTAAAGAACCCGTTATAGACAAGGTTGAAAACGGCAATTACTTTAAGAATTTACTTCACGGTTTTACCCCGTCGGTAATAAAGAAAAACAAGAACTTTTATTTAACGCTCATAGCGTTTGCGATATTCAATATTTCGATTCAAATATTTATGCCGTACCTAATTTTATATTACGAAGTTTCGCTCGGTATGAAAAATTACGTTTTGATTATGGCGCCCGCAATCATAGTTGCATCCGTCGTTACTGCGCTTTACGGCAAGGTTTACGATAAGTTTGGTTTCGTTAAGTCAATAATCTTCCCGATTGCTTCGTTAATCGTTGGCTATATCTTACTTTTCACCTTTAAAAACGTTGCGCTCGTGTTTATCGGTTCGTTATTTATGATGAGTGGATATTTAACCGGAATGAGTGTTTTTGGCGCAAATATCAGAGATTTAACCCCCGAAAATAAGTCGGGTTCGTTCCAAGGATTGAGAATTATCGGTCAAGTTTTAATTCCTGGTGTTATAGGTCCGTTTATTGGTTCGGCAGTTTTGAAAAATGCTCAAAAAATTATTGGTAGCGACGGAACGGAATCGTTTGTTCCTAACGCGAATATATTCTTAGCAGGGTTAATCGTTGCGGTAGTGTTAATTGGTTATTTGTCGCTATATTTCTTCGTTTTAAACAAAAAAACAAAAAAAGCATCGGTGTAATTTATGGCAAAAAAGAAAAATTACAATAAAAAATCAAAATTTAAGTCTACGTTAAGCGTAATCGCGCTCATTTTAGTTATAGCGTTCGTTTTAACTTGCTATTTCTATCCACCGTTTTACGAATACGTTAAATCTTTGCTTGGTCTTAACGATGAAGATTCTCGTAACGATATTAGAGTGGAAGGCGATACGGCTTACGTTACCGTGCTTGAAGATTTGAAAGTTCATTTCGTTGACGTTGGTCAAGGCGATGCGATTATTATTGAACTTCCCGATGGAAAGAACGTGTTAATTGACGCAGGCGAAGATAAAGAGTTTGATAAATTAGAGTCCTATATTGATAATAAGACCGACGTTGATTATTTTGATTACGTTATAGCAACTCACGCCGATTCCGATCATATTGGCGGTATGGATAAAGTGCTTAATAAATACGAAGTTCGCTACGTTTATCGTCCGCACGTATATTATCCTGGCGATCGCTACGAATTTTCCGCCGATTTTAATAAAGGTGGTAAGGACGAGCAGAAAAACACTGTAAATTACGCTGATTTTCTTTACGCGGTTAATAATGAAACTTATACTGATAACGGAGAAACTAAGAGCGCTGGCTGGGAATTTTTCACTCACAACAGCGACTTTGCAGGTAAGATTTCATACCAAGAAAATATTTACGAATACTACTTTGATTTTTTAACGCCAAGGGTTGAAAACTACTCGTTCATTAACTACGGAAATGCAAACGATTATTCGCCGATTATCAAGTTTAGTTATTGTGGGGTTGATATACTCTTTACGGGCGATGCCGAAGGCGGTAGCGAGGGCGATGCTGAAGACGAGTTCGTTGAGTATTATAAAAACGTTTCAAACCTTGATTTAGACGTGGATATTTTAAAGGTAAGCCACCACGGCTCAAGAACTTCAACCACTCAAGCGTTGTTAGATATTGTAAAACCTGAGTACGCCGTTATTCAATGCGGTTATAACAATTCATATAGTCATCCGCACGACGTTACGCTCAAGAGATTACAAGCGATTGAGTCAAAGGTTTATAGAAACGATTTACACGGCAATATCTTGCTTAAAGTAAAAACTGATAAAACCTTTACGTTTGCAACTGATATAGTAAACCCCGATTACGTTTACGTTGGTGGAGATATTTAAAAATTAAATTTCATATTAAAAGGCGTCTTTTCTTAAAGGCGTCTTTTTAGTTTTCAAAAAAAGACAAAATTCTTCATTTTATCGCAATATTTCGTATGCTAAATTATGTTAAATTAAATGCCGAGAGGTGTTATATGAAAATAAAATACAATCTTGATAAAACTACCTTAAATATATATTTAGTTGGTGAACTTGACGAATGTAGCGCGTCAAAAACGAGAGAAGTTATAGACGGGCTTATTAGAGATTTAAACGGCATTAAAAAAGTAGTGTTTAACCTGTCGGAACTAAGTTTTATGGATAGTACGGGGATAGGTATGTTTATAGGAAGATACAAAAAATTCAAGGCGTGTAACATCGGTGTTTTTATTCAAAACCCAACCCAAAGCGTTGAGAAGATTTTGCAAATTTCAGGGTTATATAAAATCATGCCTGCTATATAAGGAGAAGATATGAAAAACAAAGTTAAATTTTACTTTTCGTCATTATCGAGTAACGAAGCGTTTGCAAGAAACGTAATTGCATCGTTTATACTACCGCTTAACCCAACGATTTCTGAAATAACAGATATTAAAACGGCTGTTTCCGAAGCGGTAACAAACTCAATCGTTCACGGATATCCCGATAGCGTTGGAGATATAGAAATTTCAGCCGAAATTGACGGACAAGACGTACATATAGAAATTTCAGACGACGGCGTTGGCATTGACGATTTGCAAAAGGCGTTAGAACCGTTTTACTCAACCAAAATTGAAAGCGAAAGGTCGGGTATGGGGTTTACCATAATGAAAACTTTTATGGACGAGGTTACCGTAATCTCAGCTAAAAATTCGGGAACTAAAGTAAGAATGTGCAAAAAAATCAATTGTGAAAACGCCCAATAAGGAGCGTTAAATGTTATCCGTACAAGACACTTTACGGCACGTAAGACAAGCGCAAAACGGCGATGAAAAAAGCAAAGAAATACTAATCACTTCAAACTCTTTACTCGTAAAAAGTATAGTCTATCGTTTTAAAAATAAAGGTGCGGATTACGACGACTTGTATCAACTTGGTTGCATAGGTTTACTAAAGGCAGTTTATAATTTTAACGAGAGTTTCGGCGTGCGATTTTCAACTTATGCAGTTCCTATGATTATAGGTGAAATTAAACGATTTTTGCGTGACGACGGAGAGATAAAAGTATCGCGAATAATCAAATGTCAAGCGTATAAAATTTCCCGTTTTAACGAAGAATTTCAGTTAAAACACGGCTATGAGCCAACCGTTGAAATTATAAGTAAAGCGCTCGATATTCCGTGTGAAGACGTGGTGCTTGCGTTAGACTCTTCTAAGATGACGGTATCATTATACGAATCGGTTGACGACGGGGAAGATAAAACGCAAAGTTTAATAGATAAAATCCCGTCGAATATAGGCGAAGACGATATTGTTGAGACAATCTACGTTAAGCAACTTTTATCTAAACTTTCCGAGCGTGAAAGAAAGGTTATTAAATTAAGGTATTTTCGAGATAAAACTCAAGGCGAAGTTTCAAAAATACTCGGCGTATCTCAAGTTCAAGTATCACGGCTTGAGAGTAAGATAATTAAAAGATTAAAAGAAGTTGCCGAAAAATAAAATTATCCACCGAGCGTGGATTTTTTTTGTATTATTTTAAAATTTTCAGTCAATAATAATTTTATGAAAGGCATTGAATTTATATCTGAAAACGATCGCTCGGTTACCCCGAACGAGATTTTTAAAAAAGGAGTGGAAAATGACTGGGAAAAACGCGGAAAACACCAATAAAAAATATTTAGATTACGTTTCTTCCATTTGCCCTAAAACTAACGAGTTAAAAACCTTATTTAGCGCGTTTTGGGTTGGCGGAATTATTTGCTTTATAGGTCAAGCAGTGAGATATTTCTTTATCTACGTTATCGGGCTATACGGCGACCAGTTGGCAGGCGCAACGAGTATCGTTATGATATTTTTAGGCTCGTTTTTAACTGGGCTTGGCGTTTACGATAAGATTGGCAGGTATGCAGGTGGAGGCTCTATCGTTCCAATCACGGGTTTTGCAAACTCAGTAGTTTCGCCGGCTATGGAATTTAAAAGTGAAGGTTTCATTTACGGCTTAGCAGCAAAGATGTTCGTTATTGCAGGACCGATAATCGTTTTTGGCGTTATTGGAAGCGTTGCCGTTGGACTTATTTATTATTTTATAGGAATGGTGACGGCATGAATAACGAATATAAAACGATATTTTTTAAAAATCCGCCGTCTATTATCTCAACTTACTCAGTCGTTGGTAAAAAGGAAGCCGACGGACCGCTTGGTAAATATTTTGATTTAACTTTAAAAGACGATAGGTACGGTGAAAACACTTACGAAAAAGCGGAGTGTAAAATGCTTTCAACCGCCGTAAAAAGAGCGATAGAAAGGGCAAATTTAAAAGAAACGGATTTAGATTTGTTCGTCGGTGGCGACCTTCTCAATCAAATAATATCGGCAAGTTTTACGGCAAGAGATTACGAGATGCCTTTTTTAGGTCTGTATAACGCTTGCGCGACGATCGTTGAAAGTTTGATAATCTCAAGCATGGCAATTAGCGGTGGTTTTATTAAAAACGCAGTCGTTGGTGCAGTTAGTCATTTTTCAAGCGCGGAAAGACAGTATCGTTATCCGTTAGAACTTGGCTCAACTCGTCCACCGCAATCTCAATGGACGGTTACTGGCGCAGGTTCGTTCGTTTTAAGTGATGATGTTCAAGAATTTCCTAAAATCACGTCGGCTACTATAGGTAAAGTGGTTGATTTTGGCGTTACCGACGTTAATAATATGGGCGCGGCAATGGCTCCTTCATGCGCTTCAACACTCGTAAGGCATTTTAAGGGTACTAACACCTCGCCAAACGATTACGATTTGATATTGACTGGCGACTTGGGTGCTTTGGGTAGTAAAATATTGTGCAAACTATTAAAAGACGACGGCTACGATATAGAAAGTAAACACGCTGATTGTGGCGATATAATTTTTACCGGTCTTGAAAACGAGTATCAAGGCGGTAGTGGGGCAGGTTGCGGGGCGGTTACTTTTGCAAGTTACGTGTACCCACTCTTGAAAGCAAAAAAACTCAACAAAATTTTATTTTTAGCAACGGGCGCGTTACTTTCAACCGTTTCGGCAGGTCAAGGCGAAAGTATCCCGGGGATAACGCACGCCGTTTGCGTGGAGTCGATATGATAGAAATACTTCTCGGTTTCTTGAAAGCCTTCGTAGTAGGCGGTGGTATTTGTACGCTTGCTCAACTGCTCATAAATAAAACTAAGCTAACCGCTGGTAAAATTTTAGTCTATTTTATGCTAAGCGGTTTAATTCTTCAATCGTTCGGTTTGTACGAACGTATCGTAAATTTTGGCGGTGCAGGTGCAACCGTTCCGATAAGCGGATTTGGTTATTTGCTTGCTGAAGGTGGTATTAAGGGTGCTGAAAGCGGACTATTCGGTGCAATCACGGGGGGTCTTTCAAGCGCGTCGGCAGGCGTAACGTCGGCAATCGTTTTTGGCTATTTGTTTGCGCTAATTTTCAAAACTCACTCAAAATAAGCCAAAACAACAAAAAAATAGTCAAAAAGCCAACTTTTTTTGCGTTTTTTCGCAATGGTTGGCTTTTTTGACGTTCAAAATTTTTTAATCGGTGAAAAATTGCCGTAATACCGAAAAATTTCACACGATTTTATTTATAAAAACCGTTGACAAAATTGCAGTTAACTGTTAGAATGTAATTGTCGTATTATGACAAAATGCGTAAGTTATGCCCTTTTTGATTATTTGTTAATTATTTACGATTGTGCAAAAAGTATTTACGATTGTGTAAATACAAACGCTAAATTGTCATGTATACTATAATAGTGTGCGCGAATATATCTTGAATCGCGTGTCACGCAATCTGTCGCATATTCCTTTGGGGGATTTATGCGGTTTTCTCGTTTCATTGGTCAATTAGTGCGGAATTAAGCACTCCGCATAAAAATTATAACTACTCAGGAGGTAGAAAATGAAGAAACTTTTATCCTTGATACTTTGTATCTCAATTTCACTTTTCGCCGTAGCTTGTGGCGGAGGTGGAGACGATGGCGGCTCTTCCGAAGGCGGTAAGGTAAAAATTGGTATCCCCGCTGGTTGGGGCGGTGGTGCTGGTAGCTCTTACTTAGAAAAACTTATGGATTACTTCAACGAAAGTGAAGAATGGGGTAATCAAGCAATTGGTAAATATACTGGTTCAGAAGTTCATCTTTTACAACAAGATATTCCTACCAACGCATCTCAAATTCCCACGTCTGGTGGTGATATTATTTCATTCGACCACCGTGTTGGTAACATCTTACAAACTAAGGATTACCTCGTAGACATAACCGATATTATGGTTGAAGAAAATATCCCTGGTGAAGATAAGACTATTGCTGACAAGATTCCTGGCGACTATAAGCGTGCTTACTCTGATTTCAGTGGTGAACGTTACTATGGTACCCCGGGTGGTCTTACCTTAAGCTCTGTGACGATCGATACTGAAATGTGGGAAAGAGAAAATCTTTTCATCGCAGGTTCTAAACTTAACGATGCTGAAGATTACGAAGAATATGCTAATAACGCTACTAGATCTTCTCTTAAGAAGTTCAAGAGCGAAAAGTTTGGTATTACTCTTTGGTTCAGTGATTACGACGGTGATGGTACTGGTAAATACGGTTTCCCCAGTAAAGCACAAGATAACGGCCAAAACGGTTATACTTGCCCGAGAGACGAACTTTATCTTGAAGACGAAGACCTTATTTGCGTAGGACCTGACGGTCAATACGGTACGATTGATGACGGTCTTCCTTCATCAGTTGTTGAAATGCTCGCTCTTTGCGATTACATTAGATCTTCTCAATTCGCTGCAGAATGTCAACACGATAAATATGCACCTTTCGGTTTATCTGGTCAATACGCATACTCTTATGCAAACTATTTCCTTGAAGGTTTATACGGTTCTTTAGCTGGTGAAAACTTCGAAAACGTTGTTCAAAGATTTAACTCTCAAGGTGAAAAGATTAGAGTCGTTACTGGTTACACTAACGATCCTTTATATCCGGGTATTGATTACATTAAGAAACCCATCGTTAAAGAAGTAGTTGTTACGCCTGAATGCGGTTACTATTCTTCTTGGATGGAAGATAAATTCTACGCTGAAGCAGCGCTTGAAATTATCAAGACTGAAGGTTTCTTTGGTTATATGGAAAGAAACGATATTTCTCACACCGGTGCACAACTTAACTTCTTATATGGTGGTTACTCTGATAAAGACGAACAAGAAGCTTGCGCATTCTTTATTGAAGGTACTTACTGGTCAATGGAAGTAAACAGAGAAGACGTTAACGCTTACAATAAGCTTTACATGGCTGACGATAACGCTACTAACAGAAGAACTGAAATTATTTCATTACCCACTCAAATTCACGAACCCGTTGAAGAAGGCGAAGGCGATATTAATACCTTTACTGGTGGTCTCCTTGGTTACACTTCAATCAATAAGCAAGTTGAATCTGATCCTGATAAACTTGCATACTGCAAACTTTGGCTTCAATTTGTGAATACGGAATTTGTTCTTGCATACAAGTTCTGGGCAACTCACTTCGTTCAATTAGCACTTGCTGATTACGACTCAGTTGTTGCTAACCCCAAATATGCATCTTTCTTTGCTGAAATTGGTTTACAAGAAAATTACTTCAACCAATATCACTTTGCTCAATATCGTAAACTCGCTTCTAACACTTACTCAAGAGTTGTATTAGGTCTTGGTGACTTAGATGGTCCTATTAACTTCAGAAACCAAACTGGTTACTATAACAGAATTTACGCTTCTGGTATCTTCGGTGTAGGTGGTACTACTCAAGCATACGACTTAATTTGGAAGCCTGACAAAAACGGTAAGAACACTGGTGGTGCTGTTGCTGCGTTTGAAAAACAAATGTACGATAAGGGTACTTGGCAAAACTTATATGGTAACGCATATAACGACGTTGACGAAGCCTTAAAGTCTTACAACAACATTACTTATACTAAGGCTCAATAATTTATAATATGCACCTAACGGGCATTCCGCCCGTTAGGATTGCGTATGTTATTTATTATATATGATACGCGTACGTATAAGTGTTCTGTGTGTCGTATTTGTATTACACGATTAATTTTTAGGTGATTTATGGATGAAATGATTTTAAACAACGAGCAACAACCCGTTGCTCCTGAAGTAAAACCGCCGAGAATGTTAACCAGAAAAACTAAGAGATTGATTTTCTATTCAATAATGGTAGCATTACCGTTTATTCAATTCCTTATTTTCTACGTTTACGTTAACATTGACTCTATTTTGATGGCGTTTAAGGTAACCTATCTTGATGAAAAAGTAGGTACTTACGTTCAATATTGGAGTTTTGACAACTTCATCGGTGTGTTTACCTTCTTAAAGTTAAGGCAGTGGAAGCCCGTAACTAACGCGTTGAAGATTTACGCTATAAGTTTCTGTACGTCAGGTATTATGTCCGTATTCTTCAGTTATTACGTTTACAAGAAGTTCGTACTTAGCGGACTTTTCAAGGTATTCCTTTATCTTCCTGCAATGGTTTCGTCAGTCGTATTGACGCTCGTGTTCAGAATTTTAATGAACTCAGTAGTTCCTGATATGATTAACAGTATGACTGGTAAAACTCAACAAACTGGTGGTTTAGGACCCTTACTTATGGAAGATCCGTTCCCGTATCTTATGGGCTATTCTATATTCTTTTCTCTTGGTGGACATATTCTTATGTACACAGGTGCGATGAGTGGTATTAACGATTCAGTAGTAGAATCTGCTCAACTTGACGGTGTTAATGCGATTCAAGAGTTCTGGTATATTACTTTACCGATGATTTGGCCTACGTTCACAACCTTTACGGTTACAGGTCTTGCGGGTATATTCACAAACCAATTCGGCTTACATACCTTCTACGGTGACGGTGCGCCCGAAAACGTATCTACACTTGGTTACGAAATCTTCGTTTGGACTAAGAAAGGTGCTATTATCGGTGCAGGTCCTGACGTTGAAGATACAAGACGTGGTCTTCTTCTTTCGGAAATTTCCGCAGTTGGTTTCTGTATCATGGCAGTAGTATTACCTATTTCTATGACTCTTAAGAAAGTTATGACCAAGCTTGGTCCGAGCGTTGATTAAGGAGGTAAGTATGGAAAAACAAGTTTCAGTTAGAAAATCGTATAAAAGTAGAAACAGAAACTTTAACTTTACAGTTTTAATAATGTTTACTGTTCTTTCTCTTTTTACACTTATTTTCTCGTTTATGCTTATCTGGGCGCTCATAAACTCTTTCAAGCCCCCTATGCAATGGGAAGCAAGAGAGTACATGCAACTTCCTAATTATAGTAATCCTTTATGGACTACTAAGGAAATGGGTTATATCAATAACGTAGCATACTATTCAAACTACTGGCCACATATGTTCCATAACTATACCAAGGTATTAAACGTAATGCCTGGTAAAGCGATGTCTCAATACTATGCTGGTTGGAATTTGGACGTTAAGATGCCTACCGACTACATTAAAAACTCGATGTTTATAATGGTATTCAACACTCTTTTCTATTCGGTTGTTGGTTCTCTTATCATCGCGGTAGTTCCCTGTGTTGTTGGTTATCTTGCTGCAAAATATCCGTACAAGTTTAGTACGCTTTTATACGTTATAACCTTATTCGTTATGGTTATGCCGTTAGTTGGTACTGAACCTGCACGTATTAAACTTTTATGTAGACTTTACTTATTCGACACGATGTGGGGTGACTTTATAGTTAACTTTACGTTTGCGAATATGTACTTCTTAGTTTTCTACGCCTTCTATTCAGGCGTATCGGGTACTTACGCTGAAGCAGCGGAAGTAGACGGAGCGTCACAACTTCGTACCATGGTTCAAATTATCATGCCCCTTGCCTCCAAAATGATAACAACGGTTACATTAATATTCTTCATTGGCCGTTGGAATAACTATTCAACTCCGTTAGTATATATGCCTAACCATTGGATGATTTCTTATAGACTTTACCTTATTACGAACACTAATGCTAACGCTTACTTAACAGATGACCCGTCAAGAATTGCTGCTGCAATGATTATCGTAGTCCCCATCTTAATAGTATTCGTTTTCCTTCGTAATAAGATTATGGGTAACATCTCAATCGGTGGTATTAAGGAATAATAGTTATCTATTTGCTTATTATAAATAACACTTAATTAAATATTCAGTTCTACCGCAGATTTTGATAAATTTGCGGTAGGGCGGAATAAGTTTTTTGCTATATTAAACTTTTATTCAAATTTGAAAACGAAATTTTATTTTAATTTGAATGCGAGTCGCTTTTATGGCTGTATTTATACTTTAATTGCGTTAGCATTCGTGCTAAAGTAAAGTTATTATATATAAATTTATGTAGAAAATAATAAAAGGAGAAATTTTATGAAAGCATCTTTCGGAAAGAAATTAGCCGTTTTATGCTTATCGGCTGCAATGGCAGTTGGTATTGGTTTTGGCGTGTCCAACATCAACACCGCTCAAGCTGATACTTTATACAGAGATTTTACGGAAATTTCTGCAAGTTACAAGCTTAACACAACTGTCAGCGTAACTGATGACTCAACGGTTGAAGGTGTTAAATTCCCCAAAACTATTGATGTTAGTAGCACAGTTAAAGCATCTGCGTACTTACTCACTTATCCTGATGGTGTAGTTGTATCGCTTGCTGAACCCGTTGCTCTTAATCAATTAGGTAATTACAAAATTTCATATAAATCGTATGAAAACAGTGTTCCAACTGTTTATTATGATACTTTTAACGTTCATAATAACTTCACTAACGATAATGATTCTGTTGAATTATATGAAAGAACTACTTACAAGGCTTATGAAAAGTGTGATAAGGGTACTCTTTATAAGGCAAGTGAAATTTATACCGAAACTCCCACAACTACAGAAGTTTACAAAGTAGATAAGGGTGTTAGAGCTACTTTAGCGTCTGGTACTTTCGTTACCTTCAATAATATCATTAACGCTAATGAAAATGCTGACGAAGAAGGTTTCGTTACACTTGCAACCGTTAACCTTGTTGCAGTTGATAGGTCTCCCAACAGAGCAACTGCAAGTTTAATTAATAAGTATTTTGACTTCCAATTTACTGACGTTAACGATCCAAATAACTACATTAAGGTTGTATCTACTAACCAAGTTGGTTCTATCGGTCACTCTTTCGGTGTTGAAACTGGTACTACTCCGCTTATTGGTACTGCTGATACCAACGTTGCTAACGCTGTTGAAAAAGAAGGTTCAGTAAGAATTTTCTACGTTGACGGTGTTCGTAATGCTGCGTTTATCAACCAAACGAGAACTTGGGGTAACGGTGAACACTTATTCTACGACTATAGTTTCTTATACAATCCTACCACTAAGGTAGTTAAGCAAACTTGCGTTCGTCGTTTCAACTTTGAAAACGGTCAATTCGATACTTTCACTCAAGACGTTATTATCGACCTTGACAACCCTGATATTTTCGATAATGGCGCAACCTTATTCAACGGTTTCTCTACTGGCGAAGTAAAACTTTCTATTTCTGCAAGAGACTTCAGTGGTAGTGAAGCATACGTTGACGTGTTCGCTCTTGGTAATTTAGCAGGTGAAGAACTTCAAGCTTACTATACTAACGACACTATCGTTGATACCACAGCACCTACTATTAAAATTGATGCTAAGGTTTCTGACGAAAGTGGTATTTATGCTGCATTCGATCCCGATAAAAAGAATACTAAATATTTCGTTCCTGCTGCATACGCTCAAGATGCTAACGAATGTTCTCCTGTAACTTACAAAGTTTACAAGAACTATTCTGATAAGACTGAAGGCGCTAAAGTTTTAGTTGACGTTAATGACGACGGTTCATTCACTATCGCTGAAAACGTTATTTATACTATTGAATACAAGACCGCTGATATTTATGGTAACGTTGGTTACAACACCTTAAATATTATCCCTGTCGTTGCAGCTGACTTAGGCGTTAATGGTGACGTTGTTTATAACGATGCAATTAAGTACGTATTTGATAAGTTAGATTTAGTTGCCGGCGTTTCTGCATCTTCGCCTGTTCTTAAATATTTAGATACTATCAATATTAAAAACGACTTAAAGGTAAAAGTATCAGTAGTATTTGATGGCGAAGTAATGTTCGCAGGCGAATATGGTTATGGCGATTATGCTGATGCTATGATTGAATTCAAGCCGTTACTTCCTGGTGATTACACCGTAACTTATGAATTTAGTGATAACGCTAACGCTTACACTTATACCTACAATGCAGAATGTATTTCTGAAAACGTCGTTGCATTTGCTGGCGCTCCGCTTCTTCAAAACTACTATATCCTTGGTATGACTTATTCTAAGCCTGACTTTACAGCTTATAAGTTTGGCTCAAGCATAACTGAAAACTCAACTAAGGTATCTTATAGTTACGATAACGGTGAAACTTGGACTGAAATCACAAACAATACTTTCGTAATGGGTGCTGATGCTCAAGGTAATTATATTGCTACTGCTAAGACCGTTATGTTTAAGTACTCAAGTCAAGGTGTTGCAGATTATATTACTAACGCTGCTCAAATTGTTGACGTTAGAACTGACGCTGCTATCTCTTCTGGTACTCAGTTACATCTTGCCGATGCTAAGAAGCAAGGTATTTATGCAAATATTGAACAAAATAAGTACTTTGTTAGTGATAACGCTGAATTCGTTAACGAAAACGCTGAACTTGTTATGAAGCCCACCGTTAATAAGGGCGATGTAACTGCAACTTATATTAATCCGTTAAGTTTTAACGACGTTGGTAATATCGTATTAAACTTCAAGACTTATCTTGGCGCTAACGATTTTGGTAGCTTCACTTTAACTCTTACTGATGCATACGATCCCACTAACTTCATCACCGTTAAAATGTTTATGGAAGGCGACGACACTAAACTTTCATTCAACGGAAAAAAAGCTATTGCTTCTAACGTTGCGCTTAAGTCTGGTAGCCCGTTCGAATTTAAGTTTAATAGCGATAACAAGTTAATTTCTATTAACGATAAGAGATATGAACTTGAATTCTATCCTACTAACGATTTATTCTACATGAGTTTCACTCTTGGTGATATTACTAGTTACAACGTAAAACTTGGCGTTTCTAACATTGGTAACCACAAGTTTAACACTGCTAAGATGAACGATACTTCAGCTCCTATGATTAAGTTCACTTCATCTGCAGGTAATTACGAACTTAACACCGTTGTTACTATTTACGCTCCTAACGTTATCGACGTATTAACTCCGTACTGCCACGTTAATAACGACGGTTCTAACAACACCGTTACTAAAGTTATGAAGAACGGCGCTGCTGTAATGAGTTTAGAAGGCGTTAAATTAGACGGTACTCAAGATCCTACTAAGAATTACACTATTAAACTTGATGAATACGCAACTTGGAAGGTAACTTATTCAGTTTCCGATAAGGCAGGTAAGTTAACTTCGTATAACTACAGTATTTCGGCAATTGACGTTACTCCGCCGACCATCACTCTTAACTACGGTTTCACTAAAGATACTATCCATAACGTAACTTTAGGTAAGGTATTCTCAATTGAATACACTGTAACCGACGATATCACTATCGAAACTAACGTTAGAGTAGGTGTTGTTATCGTTCGTGATAGCGACTTCTTCACTGTTTACTCTTCTGAACCGATGGAAGTTGTACCTAATGGTGAAGACCACACTGTAATTACTGATAGTTGTATCATTACGAGAAGTGGTATGTACACCGTATATATCCTTGCTCTTGACGAAGCAAATAACTCTACGATCGTAAGCTACAAGCTTAACGTTCAAAAGTAATCAAAGGAGGAATAGACAATGATTAAAAGATTATCTAGAATTTTTGTAATTTTAACTCTTATATTAACGCTCTCTTTCTCTATGGTTGCGTGTAATACTGGTTCTTCCGATTCTGGTGACGATGCTCTTCCTGAGTTCGTCCCCAGCGGTGCTTACCAAGGAACTCACGATTTAACTGCTGAAGATAGCGCAAACGCTTGGCTTGTTCAAGGCGGTGTTTCTGAATTCCAACTCATTTTCCCGAGCGTTTTATCTACTGATATGAAAGTTGCTAAAGAAGAATTTGAATTACTCTTCTTTGATGCAACTGGTATTTCTTTACCTAGCGTTGCTGATTATGACGCTATTTCTACTGATGGATTATACATTTCTTTCGGTAACAACGCTTGGTTCAAGTCAATGAACAAAAACCCGGGCGATGAAGGTTACGATCCTGAAATTCACCTTTCGGACGCTGAAATCGACCTTGAAAACCTTAAAACTGAAGGTGTTCGCATTATTACTAAGAAAAACATCACTTATTTCTTAGGTAATACTGATACCGCTATCGTAAACTGCGTTTACACTTTCATGGAAATTCACTTCAATTTCGAATATTTCTATAGAGATACTATCACTATTGATACTAACGTTATTGATGAAAAGGCAAAAGTATTCAACGTTAAAGATATCCCTGATATCGACCGTCGTGTAAGAAACATTCCTACCTACGATATCGTTGGTAACTCTTTCCCGTACGACTTAGTTAACGGCTTAGAAGCAGGCGATATCAAGAACCGTGGTTACAGAGCACGTCTTACTGGTGGTCACGGTATCGACATGATGAACGTTTTACACGGTGATAAGTGGGGCGGACCTGGTGGTTCTGGTGGTTTAATTCACAACGTAGAAGAATACTACATTGGTTACAAAAACAACATTACCAACATTAACGATACTCGTCACGTAAACATTGAAAAATACTACTATGACGAATATATCCCGTCTTCTACTCTTTATACTGATACTGGTGCTATCCAATACGACCCGTACGCAGTTGGTAGACTTGGTAACCCTGAAGCTGTAGCATACGTTGCAGACGTTGACGGCGACGGCATTGTTGACGTTGACGAAAACGGCGACGGTATTCCCGATAGTTGGGGTGCTTGGGGTAACGGTATTTCTGACGAACTCAAGGCTGTTGACAAAGACGGTAACGGTATTGGTGACTGGTATGAATACGGCGACCAAAAAGAACACGAAGTATCAGGCCAAGGCTATGGTAAAGGTACTTTCGGTGATTTATGGCAAGGTGTATCAGTATGTTATACCGCTCACGGCAATGAAAACGCTTACCAAGCTCTCGTTAAACGTCTTGCAGAATGCGTAATACAATCTTGTGCTGCTCAACCTGTAAGCAAATATCCTCACAAAAACACTATGCAATTCTCTATGGAAGACGCTGGTGAACCCTGTACTTGTACTGCTTGTAAAACAGACTTTAATGAAAACGACGAATCTTACTGTGGCGCCGTTAACAAACTTTTAAACGACGTTATGGAACAATACGTTCTTCCCTGGATGGCTAAACCTGAAAACGCTGAATACGATAGACGTCACTTAGGTTTCACTATGGGTTACTTCGTATACCACAACCTTACCAACGCTCCCGTATGGCAAGATGAAAATGGTGTAAGCCACTGGGACGAAGCAGACGACTGCTTAGGTTACGAATACGTTAAAGATGCACAAGGTAATATCGATTGGTCTCAAACTAAAGAACGTTGGAACGTATCTATCTACTTCGCTGGTGGTTACAGATCTAACGAAAACAACTGGTATGATAATTCAAACGATAAAGCTCGTCACTGTATGGATGAATGGAAGATGATTTGTCAAGACTTCTATATTTGGGACTATCCGTCTTATCAATATGGTTGGGCTTACTTCATGGATACCATTGCATTACACGGCAACGATTATTATCAAATGCTTGCATCAATCGGTACTAAGTTCATCTTCGCTGAATCTTGCGACTCGGGTGATATTGCTCAAGACTGGCAAACCCTTAACTCTTACGTTCAATCTAATCTTATGTGGGATTCAACTCGTCCTGCAGGTGAATTAACTAAGAAGTTCTTCGACGCTATGTACCTTGATGCTTCTGATACGATGTTTGCTGCTTATACTGCAATGAGAGTATACAAGCAATACATGAAAGACGCATTCAACATTCGTACTGGTGCCGGCGGTAGCCAAATGGGTCAAGCAAAATACTGGCCTTTAGCTATCCTTCAATCTTGGACTAACACTATTTACTCTGCAATTGACGAAATTGCTAAGTATGAAACCATCAACTACGGTTTATACTTACAAGTAAGAGATCACATCCATATTGAACTTGTAACTCCGGTTATGATGATTATGGCTTTCTATAGAGAAAGCATCACTGCTGCAGATTACGCTAAGTACAAAGAATTCATGCTTTACTACTCAGACCTTTATCCTCATCTTGAATGTAAAGCAGGTTCTGAAACATCCTTCCACGTCCTTGCTAGCAAATTATAATTTTGTTAGAGAATAAACTATTGATTTTAGAGGAATTTATGAAAAAATTATTAAATAAAATCTTGGTTCTCGCGCTTGCGCTTACCGTTGCTCTTGCAACGGTAGGTTGTGGTGGGGATAAGGGTGGCGATTCTGCTGGCTCAAGTGACGGAAAACCGAGCACTTCAACAGTTCAACCGCTTGAACCTTCAATCTCTATGAGCTCTTCTCTTTCACTTATTTTAGGTGAAACTAAGGGTGCAGGTGTAGTAACTAAAAATATTAAAGGTGACGTAAATTATACGTCTGAAAACCCTGCGGTTGCAGAATTCAAAAATGGTAACATCGTTGCCGTTGGCGAAGGTTCTACAATCGTAACCGCATCGTTTGGTACTGCTACGGCAAGTTGTGCTGTAACCGTATCTTACGGTAACTATCGTCCTTCTCTTGAACTTAATTCAAACCTTTCTAATAGCACTACTATTGGTTATAACAAAACGTATAATATTTTACCTTACGTTTCGTTCAATAAATCAGTATATGATGACGCTACGTTTGAATACGAAGTAGAAGACGATTCTATCATTTCAGTTTCTAAAGACGGTGTTATTACTGGTCTTAAAACTGGTTCTACTGAATTAACAATTAACACTAATTGGAGAGATTTCACTTCTAAAGAAGGTGTTGATACTTTAACTCAAACTGATACTTTAGGTGCTAAGTTCACAATTACAGTTAGAGATAACGTTGCTTTCTATAATGATGGTGACGTTCTTAGTACGGCTGTTATTAATACTCCTGCATCTTTCCAAACTGAATATGCAAATATTCATAAAATTAATCCTACAGTTGTTATAAACGACGCAGCTCCCGTTGCTCTTTCTGCTGAAAACGTAAGCATTAGTAGTGTTGCATCTGCCATTTCTGGTGACGATTATTATGATTGGGACGCTAATACTTTAACTATAACTGCTAAGAAGATGGGTTCCGTAATCGTTGAATACTCTTACGTTTACGGTGGAACAACTTATAGCGATAACTACGTTGTTAACTTCGATCGTCCTGTAAAAGCAATTGAAGAAACTGCTGAATTTTTCTCTGCTAAGAAAGGTTTATTCAAAGTTAAATCGGGTAGTGGTTATGAAGATAAGACTTTAAGTTCTTATGCTTGGGGTGAAGAAGTTGCGCTTGTTGACGCTTATCAAGATGGTAACTCACTTGAAATTACCGCTGATGGTAAGATTTTAGGTGTTCAAGTTAACCACGATTCAACCGTTGATACTACAATCGTTTTAGGTACTGCTACTGAAGTATATGAAATCCCCGTTAATGCGGCAATGTATTTCATTTCTGAACCGGAAGAACTTAAACACGCTTTACAACGTATTGACGATCCTATCGTTGAAACTGGCTATCACGTTCTCTTAAACGATATTGATATGACTGGCGTTGTTATTGATAACCGTATTCACGGCTACAATGCACCTAATTACACTTACTATGACGAAAGTGGTAATATGGTTGTATCTAAGGCTAAAGACATTTCGTTTGACGGTGTGTTCGATGGTAATGGTTACGTTATTTACAACGCTGTTACTGAACTTCCCACTACTTACAAGACTTTATACGAAAGTTATGATCACGCAACTGGCACTCCTGGAGCTAAGAAATCGGTAAGCTTCCAAGCTTATGGTTTATTCCATATTCTTACTTCAACTGCAGTTGTTAAGAACGTAGCGTTCGTTAACCTTAAAGGTACCGGTACTACAACTCAAGCTTACGGCTTAGTTGCTCCGTTAACTTGGTCTTTACGTGGTACTGTTGAAAACTGTTATATTAACATCTCTAAAGATAACCCGACTACTCGTGGACCTTTCGCAACTTTAGAAGCAAGCGCTTCTATTAAGAACTGCGTAATTGATTTCCCGATGCACGATGATTATAAATTCGTTGAAGAAATCGAAATTATTACTGGTAGAGACTTAAATGCTTGGGGTTATGGTTCTGTTGGTCACAACGTTGGTGCAACTCTTAACTATCCTGCTAACTACTCTAATAACTACGTTATCTCTCAAGCACCGATTTACTTCGGTACTGCAGGTAACACAGGCGTGTTAGACGATGATACTGCTGGTGGTGCAATCTACTACGGTGAAAACGAAACTCAACTTTTATATCCGTATAAGATTTTTGACACAGTTCACGGTAAAGACGTTGTTCACACCGTTCAATCTACTGAAGGCGCTCGTCTTGTAGAATTTGATATCGTTAAGAAGACTGGTAAAACGAGAATTGTTCAAAACTTCCAACGTTACGATAGTTATGCTGACCTTGCAGATTCAACTTATGCAGGCGTTGATACCTATAATACCTTCTATCAATATAATGATAACTGGGTAGTAACTGGTAACGTTCCCATTTGGCATTCGTTAACTGACTTCCATAATGAAAATTTCTACGCTACTATTAATGATAGCGAAGAATTAGAAATTAACTGCTACGATTCTCAAGTATTTGACGTTAAACTTTACGGTGGTTCAGTAGACAATCTCGTTCTTACTGAAAATAGCGATCTTATCGCAGTTGACGGTTGCGTTGTTAAGGGTTTAAAGATTGGTACTGGTGCAACCATTACTGCAAACTTTACGTTCAATGGTAAGGCTTATAGTAGAACTTACACTGTTGACGTTCTTGATCCGTTCTATTTCAATAATGGTGCAGAAGATTTCTTAACTGAAACGGAAGTTTTAGAAGGTGAAAAATTAACTCTTGACGTAATGATCGCAGGTGTTAAGGTTGAAAACGTAACTTGGACTTCAAATTCTGCTAATGCTACTATCGTTGGTAATGAACTTACTGGCGTTAAGTATCTTAAGAATATTACCGTTACTGCTAACTTCACTTACGAAGGTGTTGATTACACTAAAGCGTTCACTCTTGAAGTTCTTGACCCGTACGTTGCTGCTTCTACTATCACTATCGGTGGTGTAGTTTACGAAGGCGAAGCAATTAGTGCTGTTATCGGCGAAGATGGTCTTGACCTTGAAATCGTTTGTGGCGAATATACAATTTCTGATATTATCGTAACTGATGATAAGAACTTATATAAGTATGAAAACGGCAAACTC
The DNA here is from genome assembly GCA_045637965.1 of Christensenellaceae bacterium. GTDB lineage: Bacteria > Bacillota > Clostridia > Christensenellales > Borkfalkiaceae > HGM11412. The sequence continues at coordinate 95,893 of JAZUAK010000009.1, forward strand.
GTTGCTGATTTATATGGCGAAACAACGCTTGTTATTTCGTTCGTAGCTGATGGTCAAGTTCACTATGCTGACGTTTTAGCTGTTGCTGAAAGACAAGTTCAAGTTATTGATACTGCAGTTGACTTTGATGCGAACGTTGGTGGAATCTTATCTACTGTAATTGATAACAGCGGTATCGTTAACGCAACCGTAACTTACGGCGAAGAAAAACCGTTCGTTCTTACTACTGAAAACGGTGGTATCGTTGATGGTAAGATTAGAGTTAAGTCTAATAAGAATGACGAAGTTGCTGGTTTCCCGTATATCAATACTAAAGAATTTGCAGCATCTCCCGTACTCAACGTTGAAATTGGTACTAACAAGAAAGTTTACCAATTCACTAACGTAACGTTCTGGACTTCTATCATTGACGACGCTAACGAACTTAAAGCAGCGCTTGACTTCGATTATACTAAGTCTACTACTCACAACTACGGCTTCTACAAGCTTGCTGCTAACATTGATATGACTGGTGTAACGTTTGCTTACAGCGGATATACTGATAAAGTTAAAAACCAAAATAGTGAATTCGGCTTTGCTGGTCAATTCGATGGTTGTGGTTATACTATTGCAAATGCAACTGGTTTAACTTATGGTTTATTTGGTAACTTCGTTCACGGCGGTGGCACTAGACCTGTGTCTAACGTTAAGGTTGAAAACGTTGCAATTACCAACTTCTTATATACTGCAGGCGATCAAAACACTTATGGTAAGGGTGCAGTTCTTGGTAAATACACCAATACTCACAACTATTGGCCGAATGCTCAACTTGTAGTTAACAACGTTTACGTTTCATTCGCTACTAACAGTTTAACTAATGGTATTATTGCATACGTTGCTTACGCTAATATTTCTAACGTTGTTATTGATACTATTGGCAATACCGTTGCTCCTGGTGCAACCTTAGCTGGCGCTGAATACGGTGCAGACGTTGCTGGTAAAGCTATTGAATTTAATCACAATCAATATACTGATGGTGCAGCGTTATTCCCGAATACTCGTTTCTTAACTCCGACTACTGCATCTACTGATTATATTAACAACGTAATCACTCTTGGTGCAACTCCTGTTGTATATTCATGGGGTTATGGTGTAGGTTACGGTGAACTTTGGAAGAGAGATGGTGATGCTTGGGTTAAGAAGAACAGTGGTACGCTTCAACCTTATACTACGGTTGAAACTTACTATGGCTACGCTGCTAACCAAGTTAAGGGTGATATCCCGATGATGACTGGCATGAAGGAAGGCTTTGCAACTATCGTTGCTGATAAGACTTCAACTGCAGCTATCGTTGGTTATGTATGTACGACTTGTGGTGAAGTGTTCTCTCTTACTGAAGGCACTTGCTCAACTTGTGAAGTTGCTCTTACTAAGTTTGCTAACCTTTGGAATACACCTTGGTCTTATACTTGGAAACTTCTTGATATTGCTTCTCATGAAAATACGCTTGAAAATGCAACTTACAAGAGTGGTACCTACGTATTCGCAGGTGTATCTAAGTACAACACCGTTGACGAAATGAAGGCTGCTTATACTGCAAACAACGAAGCATTTGCATCGTTCACTGGCGAAGCTGGTAACGGCATGTGGTCTGTTGTTGAAGGTAAGCTTGTTTGGGTTGGCACTGCTGCCTAAATAAAAACTAACAATATAAAAATACTACGGGTTTTCCCGTAGTATTTTTTTGTGCATTCATTATCATTTTGCACAATAGCCTTGACAATTTTTAACGTGTGTACTAAAATATAACTATGGATAAAGATAGAAAGATTGATAAGCGCAGTTTAAGAACTCGCACGCTTATAAAAAGGGCAGTAATTATCTTATTGAAAAAGAAACGCCCTGAAGAGATTGCGGTAACTGAACTTACTAAAATGGCGGTTATAAGCCGTAATAGTTTTTATACCCATTACGATACGATTGCCGACGTTTTGAACGATATTTTAGAAGACATAATTGATATGTTCGACCAAATTCTTAGTAAGTACGATTACCTTGAATTTCAAAAAGACCCGTATCCTTGTTTAAAAGAAATATCAATATTAATTTTAAACAATTCCGCTTTTGCTGAGTACGTTATATTCTCAAAGCAATCAAACCATTTCGTTCAAAGTATCGTTGATTCGCTTACCGATAGATTTTATAAATTATACCTTAAAAATAGGGGAACTGCCGACGAGAAAATCCCGTATATGGTAAATTTTTTAGTTGGGGGTTCTATTGAATTTCTTTACAAGTGGTTTAAAGATGGTAAAGTCGTTCCTTTCAATGAAGTCTTAAAGAGTATTTCATTATTAATTACCGAAGGAATTAAAATGATTAGATCAATTAAAAATTCGTAATAATACCTGTTTTTGCAGGTATTATTTTTATTTTGTTACAAATACTTTACTTATATGAATATTGCAAAATTTAAAAAACTAACGCTTGCGTTAGTAGTTATAATATGCTTTTCCTTCTTTTCAATATTTAACGTTAGTGCGGAAGAAATAAAATATTATCTTGGTGGCAACGTTTTTGGTTTTAATATTAATACTGAAGGCGTTTTAGTGGTTGGCGTTAACGACGTTATTACCGATAGTGGCATTATATCACCTTGTAAACGGGCAGGAATAATTGAAGGCGACGTCTTGCTTGCTTTTAACGAAAAAGCCGTAAATTCGCCGACTGACGTCGCTACGTTTATGGATTCTTACGAAAGTGGCGAAATAGTTACAAAACTATTGCGTAACGGAAAAACAAAACTCGTTGATATTACACCTGCTCAAGATTTAACGGGAAAGTATAGATTAGGCGTTTATCTGCGTGATGATTTAAGTGGTCTTGGAACGGTTACCTATTTTAATGGCGACGGCTCTTTTGCATCGCTTGGCCACGCCGTAACTGACGGCAATGGAACGACTTATAACGTAATTGGTGGAGAGGTTTATAATTCTACCGTAGTTGGTGTTAAAAAGGCTGAAAAGGGCAAAGCAGGCGAACTCAAAGGTATGATTTTAAACGCAAAATCAATAGGTAGTATTGAAAGAAACTCGTGTGTTGGTTTGTATGGTAAAGTTGATAAATTTAACTCGAAAAATCAAATTGAAGTTCAACTTGGCAAAGCAAAGCCGGGAACTGCCGAAATATACTCAACGGTTGACGGCAATTCTCCTAAATATTATTCGATTGACATAGTTCGCGCTGATTATATAACGGGAACTAATAAAAATTTCGTTATTAAAATTACCGACAAGGAACTTTTGAAAATAACGGGCGGAATACTTCAAGGAATGAGTGGTTCGCCAATACTTCAAAACGGCAAATTAGTAGGTGCTGTAACTCACGTTTTTTTGAATGATAGTTCGCGTGGTTACGGTATAGCAATTCAAAATATGATATAAAAAACGGCGTATTTAACGCCGTTTTTACTTTATTTAGTTTGTTTTTTAAATTCTGATGGTGTTAATCCCGTAAATTCTTTAAACGTTCTATTAAACGTGTTTATCGCTGAAAAACCGCAACTAAGCGCAACGGTTGAAACGTCGTTTTTATTGTTTAAAAGTAGTTCTTTTGCTTTTAAAACTCTATATAAAGAAATTAATTTTCTAAAATTAATTCCAGTTAAGTTGTGTAGGGTTGAAGATAAATATTTTTCATTATAACCAAACTTTTTAGCAACGATTTTTAGTGATAAATCTTCGGTGTAATGGCGAAGAACGTAACTAATAACCTTTTGGTATAAGACCCCGTCCGAAATAACGCTCGTTGATAATTCTGAGTTTTTTAAAACTATATCGCACAAGATATTAAGATATCCGGAAGTTAAGATTTTTGAAGAGTTGTTAAGTTTAAACAAATTAAGTAAAAAATCGTGATGATTAGAGCAGTTTATAGGCTTACAAATTAGTCGTTTTTCGCCAAGAGTATTAAAAAATAGGGGAATATAGTCGTTTGAAAAGACCGCGCAGTATACTTTAGCATTTTCCATTTTGTACTGATGGATATAGTTTGGCGGTATAAAAATTAAATCGCCGCCTTTTAAATATAAAGGTTTTCCGTTTATAATAACTTCCGCGTCGCCGTTTGTAACGTAGATTATTTCACTATACTCGTGAATGTGCGCCCCGATAATAAATCCGTTGTGATAGCCCGTTCTAAAATCGTAACTTTTCCCGAAATTTTCAGTTTGATAAAATAAATGCCCAATTTGATTTTTCATATCTTAACCTAACTTTTTGGATATATTATATTACATTATTGGTTGAAAGTCAACGCCGTTTATTGTAAAATAAAACTATAAAAGTTTTAAGGAGAACTGCTATGGGCAAACAATGGTCTAAAGAAAGAGCGTGGGAATGGTATAATTCTCGTCCTTGGATAAGAGGTTGTAACTATCTTCCTGCTAACTGCGTTAATAGAATTGAAATGTGGCAAGAATATAATTCCGATAAAGTTTTTGAAACTATGGAAGAAGAATTTAAATTAATTCAAAGCATAGGTTATAACTCTATAAGAGTTATTATTGAATTTTTAGTATGGGATAAAGAGCATGACGGATACATGGAAAGGTTTGAAAAGTTCTTAACTTTAGCAAACAAGTATGGTATTTCCGTAATGTTAGTTCTTGCAAACGATTGTATGCGCCCGAAGGGTTTTGAAGTTGATAAACTTGGCGAGCAACCTTGCGATTGGGGGTATCATGGCGGAAGAAAAATGAGCCAACATGGTATTTTTAACGCAATGGGGCATCATTATCTTGACGAGCCTGAAACTGCACCGAGATTTTTTGCTATGGTTAGAGAGTTCGTTGAAAAGTATAAAAACGACGAAAGAATTATTATTTGGAACGTTTATAACGAAGTTGGCAATAGTAATAGGCGTGAAGTTACTCTTCCAAATCTTAAGAAAATCTTTGAAATTTGCCGTGAAATTGACCCAATACAACCTTTAACTTGCGAAACCGCTTCTTATTACGGTGGCAATTTTGACGACGTGTGCGAAGTTGAGCGTTACGGCGTGTTAAATTCGGATATCATATCATTCCATAACTACGGCTCTTATCAATCAAATATTCAAACGATTAGAACCCTTAAAAAGTTTGGCAGACCGCTTATAAATAGTGAGTGGCTCGCGAGATGCTTAAATAACAACGTTGAAGAACTTTTCCCACTTTACTATCTTGAAAAAGTAGGATGTTATAACTGGGGGCTCGTTGGTGGCAAGGCGCAATATTACGAGCCGTGGAATAGCACTTGGGAAAATTACGAGAAAAATCCCGATTTAAAGTGGGATTTTACTAAATGGTTCCACGATTTGTTCCGCTTAAATCATAGACCTTATAATCCTAAGGAAATAGAAATTATCAAAAAGTACTCAAAACTTGCTGACGAAGACTTTTTTGAAGATAAATCAAAATATGACGTATAATATCGTAACCATTAAAAACGGCGATTTTGAAGCGAAAATTAACGCGACGCTCGGCGCAAATTTAATATCGCTTAGAAATTTAAGATTAGGCGCTAAAATTTTAAGAGAGCCTGATTATTCTATTCCGCTTGACAATCCTTATCTTTACGGCTCGCCACTTCTTTTTCCCGTTAATAGAATAAGTGGCGGTAAGTTTACTTTTGACGGTAGGGAATACGTTTTTCCTATCAACGAGCCGTCAACTAATTGCCATTTGCACGGAACTCTTCATCAAACGGAGTTTAATATTGATAAAGTAAATAAGAGTAGAGTTTTATTATCTTATACGGCAACGAGTGAAAATAAATATCTTGATTTTCCTAATGAATTTAAAGTAACCGTTTTATATGCTTTAACTAAGCGTGGTGTTAAGATAAAAACTACATTTAAAAACTTATCTAACTTTAAAATGCCAATAGCGTTTGGTTATCACACAACGTTTAACGTTAACTTTATTGATAACGCTAATCCGCTCGTAAAAGTAGGTGCAGAGTTAGAGATAGAACGTGATATGAGTAACTATTTACCAACGGGTAAACTTTTAGATTTTGATAGTGTTTCAAGTAGTTTAACAAGTGGTAGTTTTAATCCGTTATCTCAGCCGATAAGCCGTCATTATAAGTGTAAAAACGACGATAAAATCGTAATTTTTGATAAAAATTCAAGTTATAGCGTTGTTTATAATAATAGTAAAAATTTAAACTATCGTTTAATTTATAACGGTGATGCAAGCGGTTATATTTGCTTAGAACCGCAAACTTCAATGGCGAATTCACCAAATAGTCCGTTCGATAGAAATTTTGCCGGGTTTAGTTGTATTTTGCCAAATAAAACTAAAGTATATAAATCTCAAATTAAACTTATTAAAGGAAATAAATTATGAAAATTACTTGGCTTGGTCAAGGTGGTGTTTTATTTGATTTAGACGGGTTTGTCGTTATTGTTGACCCTTATTTATCTAACAGCGTTCAAAAAATAGAACCGCATAATTATAGGCGAGTTGAAGTTAATGAAAAGTTTTTAAAAATAAAACCAAATCTTATAATACTTACGCACTCTCATTTAGACCATACCGACCCCGAAACTTTAAAATATTACCTAACCGAAGGGTCGACGACCGTTCTTGCATCGTTTAACGCTTGGAAAATCGTTAGAGAGAATTTTAAAAACGTTAATAACAACTACGTATCGTTTAATTGTGGTACTGAATGGACTGAAAACGGCGTTACCTTTAAGGCGGTTTACGCTGAACATAGCGACAACTTTGCAATCGGGGTTATCTTTACCTATAACGGCAAAACCTACTACGTTGCAGGGGACACGCTTTATAGCGACAAGGTGTTTGATAGCATAAAAGATAAGGTTGATTATTGCTTTATTCCCGTTAACGGCCGTGGTAACAATATGAATTTTAGTGACGGAAAAAGGTTTGCTAAGCGTTTAAATGCAACGGCAATACCTATACACTATGGTTTATTTGATGAAATAGACGTAAACTTATTTGATTTCGATAATAAAATCACGTTTGAATTCTACGAAGAAAAGGAGTTTTAATATGAAAATAACCAAACTTGAAGTTATAAAGGTTAAGCCAAGATGGATGTTTTTAAAAATGTACACCGACAAAGATATCGTTGGGCTTGGCGAACCCGTTTTAGAAGGGCATTGTAACGCCGTTGAGGCGGTTATCAAAGAGTTTGAAGAATATTTAATCGGTAAAGACCCGATGCAAATTGAACATCACGTTCAAGCACTTTATCGTGGTGGTTTTTATCGCGGTGGCCCGTTAATGCTTTCGGCGATTAGCGGTATTGAACAAGCGATGTGGGATATTAAAGGCAAATATTATAATTGCCCTGTATACGAAATGCTCGGTGGTAAGTGCCGTGATAAAATTAGAATGTACACTCATATTAAAAGAGCAGGCGTTGCAGGGGAATTTCCTATAGAAGAAATGCTTAAAATTGCCGATGAACGCTTGAAAGACGGTTATACCGCTCTTAAATATTCAATTATTCCACCAATTAAACAAGTTGATACCCCTGAAAACACCTTAAAGCACGTTGAAAGATTTGCAAAGGTTAGGGAAAGAATTGGCAATAAAATAGATTTGGCGATAGATTTTCACGGAAGAGTTTCGCCTGCTATGGCAAAAAGGCTTATTGAACTTTTAAAACCTTATACGCCGATGTTTATTGAAGAGCCGTGCTTACCTGAAAACGTTGATACTATGGTTAATATTGCTAATTCAACAACAGTGCCCATCGCTGCAGGCGAAAGGCTTTTCGGTAAATGGCAATACCGTGAACTTATTGAAAAGCAAGCGGTTTCTATTATTCAACCTGATATTTGCCACGTAGGTGGCATATACGAAGGCAGAAAACTTGCCGCAATGATAGAAATGTATTACGGTTCAGTTGCACCGCATAATCCGCTTGGTCCTATATCGCTTGCAAGTTGCTTGCAACTTGATACTTGCATTCCAAACTTCTTAGTTCAAGAACACCCCGGTAATCCCGACAAGTCGGACCTTGGCGTTGGATATATTAAAGAACCGTTCGTTATTAAAGACGGTTATATTGACGTTCCAACTAAACCAGGCCTTGGCGTTGAACTTGATGAAGAAGCGTTAAAAGATAAAATTTACGATGGCAAGTGGACTACGCCACGCCAATACTTTGAAGACGGCTCTATCGCCGATTGGTAAGGAGAATTATGAAAAAATCAGTATTTGTAACGGGTGCGACTAACGGCACGGGTTTTGCTATTGCCGAGCGTTTTGCTAAAGAAGGTTACGACGTTTTTATTGGTAGTAGGTCTTTAGAGAATTCAGTCGTTGCAGCAAAGAAAATTGCCGATAAATACGGTGTTTTTGCTAAGGGATATAAAACCGAAATTTTTAATGAAGAAAACGTTAAGGAAATTTTTAACGATATTAGAGCGAATGGTTATTTGTTAGATACGCTCGTATTAAACGCTGCTAATTTAGGTATCGGTCAAGTTAGTTTAGACGTTGATATTAAAGATTTTATGGACGTTTATAATACTAATATCGGTTGGAATTTTATGATGGCTCGCCAAGCGTGTTTGCAAATGAAGGAAAAGGGCGGTGGCTCAATAGTGTTTATTACTTCTAACTCTGCAATTAGAGTTACTGAAAATAGGCTTGCGTACTGTTCTTCAAAAAGCGCAATTCTTGCAATGAGTAAATCTATGGCTGTTGATTGGGGTAAGTACGGTGTAAGGTCAAACTGCGTATTACCAGGAATGATTAAGACTGAAAGGTGGCAAAATAACCTTAACAATATTAAATACTGCCTTCCTAACTACACGCCGATAAGGGATATTGCCGAGTTTGAAGACGTTGCGAATGCCGCTTGGTATTTTGGAAGTAACGAATCGAGAAATACTACGGGCGCGGAACTTGTAGTTGACGGTGGTATGCTTGCTCAATTAACGCCTAATATTGAAAGGGAACTTTGGAAATGATGAATGAAGTTATAAAAAGTATAGAAACTGAAAAATTAATAGTAATCGTTCGCGGTGTTCAAAAGGAAAAACTTATTCCGCTTGCCGAAGCCATGTATAACGGTGGGATTAGGCTTTTAGAAGTTACTTATTCCGCAAATGGTAGCGTTTCAGACGAAGAAACTGCACAAAGCATTAAAGCGCTTGCCGAGCATTTTAAAGGTAGAATGTATATTGGTGCAGGCACGGTTTTAACTGAAAAGCAAGTTAAACTTACTAAAAAGGCGGGTGGAACTTTTATAATTTCGCCAGATACCTACGATAAGGTAATTTCAGCAACTAAGAGTCTTAATATGGTTTCAATGCCGGGTGCAATAACGCCTAGTGAAATTCAAACGGCAATTAGAGCGGGTGCTGATTTCATTAAACTTTTCCCAATGGCTAATTTTGGTGTTTCCTATTTAAAAGCAATAAAAGCACCGCTTTCACACGTGAAATTCTTAGCGGTTGGCGGTGTTGACGAAAATAACATGGCGGAATATTTGAAAGCAGGCGTTTGTGGTTTTGGCGTTGGTTCAAATATAGTTAAAAAAGACTTGATTGATAATGACGACTACGATAAAATTACGGAACTTGCTAAAAAGTTCGTTGCGGTAGTAAAAGGTTAACTTCATAATTATAAAAATTGCTCCATATAATTTATATGGAGTTTTTTTATGGCTGATTATATTAATTTGATAATAAAACACTTAAAAAACAAGCGGAATATTGCGTTAATTTGTGCTATTATTTTCATTTTTGGGGTGATATTAGGCGCTATATTATCATTAAGTGAAAGTTTTCTATGTTTTTATAGGGATTTTTTGCTTAGTTATTTTGATAGGATATTTTCACGCGAAACTTTTGGCGTTTCATATCTATTTAAGCGGTTAATTTTATGCTTAGTTTTATTTTTGATAATAGGCTTATCTTCCCTTAATAAATACACCTTTTACTTAACCTTTTTAATACTATTTTATAGGGGTTACGTGTTAGGGCTTGCATTTAAGTTGTTTATTGGAGAACTTCTTATAAACGGAATATTTTTCTTTTTGTTTTTGGTGCTTGTTAACGCTTTGTTTACGGCTCTTGCGATAACGTTATTTATTTGCCTGTATTATACTAAAACGAGTACGAACAATATAAATTGCATTTTAAAACACCTTTTACTATGTTCAATAATTGCAATATTTGGGTTAATTATAGAGTTTATTTTCATAGTGGCTATATTTAGGCCGTTTAATTTTTATTTTTGAGTATAAAAGTTAAATTTCTACTTAAAATAACACTATGAAAAAATCAATAAAATTTATAGTCGTTTTTATTTTTGTCGCCGTTTGCGTTTTGCATTTTAAAGGTTTTAACGTAAGCGCTGAAACAAAAAAAGTAAAGGCTGAATACCTTTACGATTTTAATAGTGGAACTGAAATTTACGCATATAATGAAAACGAAAGGCTTCCTATTGCAAGTATGACTAAAATTATGCTTTTAAACTTGGTTTATGAAAATCTTTCTTTAGGAAATTTAAGTTTAGATGAAGAAGTGTGCATTTCTGAAAATGCGTCAGGTATGGGTGGTAGCCAAGTATTTTTGGAGGCTGGAAGAAATTATAAGGTGTCGGACCTTATCAAAAGTGTAACCGTGGCGTCAGCAAACGATGCAAGCGTTGCTTTGGCTGAACGATTATACGGCTCTGAAGAAGAATGCGTTAACAAAATGAACGAAAAAGTTAAAGAATTAGGGCTTAATAATACTCAGTTTTCAAACTGCACGGGGCTTCCTAAGCCTATGCAATATTCTTCCGCTAAAGATATCGTTTTAATATTTGCCGACCTTATAAAACACGAAGGCTACTTTGAGTTTTCTAAAATTTGGATGGATAAGATAGAGCATTCTAAAAACGCTACCGAAATATCTAACACAAACAAACTTATCAAGCATTATAGCGGTTGTGACGGCGGTAAAACGGGTTTTACCAACGAAGCAGGGTTTTGCCTTACGGCAACTGCAAAACGCGGAAATATGAGGCTTATTTCGTCCGTAATAGGTGCAAGCGATAGTAAAACTAGATTTAATGAAGTTTCAAGCCTATTAAATACGGGGTTCAACGGATATGAAAACAAAGCGGTTTTAGATAAAAACTTGCCGTTAGAAGTTAAGGCTCAAATAAGCGGTGGTAAAAACTCTTTAGTAGAAGTATATCCCGAAAAGGACTTTTTCGTATTTACTAAGAAGAATGAAAAAGTAAACGTTGATTTTGAATATCAATTAAATTCCTATAAAGCACCCGTTAAAAAGGGGGATAAGTTAGGGTTTGTAACAATTTATAAAGATGGTGTTGAAGTTGGTAAAGTTGGGCTTTTAAGCGCTCAAAGCGTTGATAAAATGAACTATTTCGACACGATTAAAGAAATTGCTAATAATTGGTAATAAAGCGCTCGCAAAATATGCGGGCGTTTTAATATTAAAACCTTGCAATTTCAATAAAAATGTTGTAAAATATTGTATATGGCAACAAATAATTTTGAGTCTAAAGTAGACTATATAACTAAATTATCAAGCCTTGATTTTGAAGGTCCGCTTGATTTATTGTTATACCTTATCAAGCAAGCGGAGATTGACGTTAAGGATATATTCGTATCGGAAGTAACCAATCAATTCTTAGAGTACGTTAACACTCATACTATTGATATGGAAACTGAGAGCGAATATCTTTCGATTGCCGCAACTATTATTGAAATTAAATCGAAAGCAATAATTCCTAACGAAGAAGCGCAAATTGAAGCGGAAGAAGAAGGTAATTTACTTATTCAACGCATTGAAGAATATAGGTTATATAAAGAATCGGCTGAAAAACTCAAAGCGCTTGAAGACGTTAATAAGTTCTATAAAAAGCCAGATGATGATGCGCACAACGTTAAGGTTGTTTACACGGATTTTAACCTTGAAGGCTTGATTTCGGCGTTTGCAAACCTTTTAAAGCGCGTTGACGTTAAAGATACTATTGAAAACAAGGAAAAAGAAATTCCTAAAGAAGTATTTACCGTTGCTGATAAGATTTATTTTATAAGAACGCAACTTCAAGACCGCAAGGAAATGAGTTTTTACGACTTGTTTACGCGTTACGCAACTAAAACTGAAATGATAACGACTTTTCAGGCGTTATTAGAACTATTAAAGCACCAATATTTAACGTACGTTCAAGACGATACGTTTGGTGATATAACTCTTTATTATAATGAAAACGGAGGGGAAGAAATTGGAGAACTTGAAGAATATAATTGAGTCCGTGCTATTCGTTTCGGGCGATGCCGTTCAAATTAAAGATATTTCTGAAAAACTTGGCGTTTCTGATAAGCAAGTTCTTGATGCTTGTAAGTCGTTACAAGAAAAGTATAACGACGAGAGCGGTATTAAACTCTTAATCTTTAATAAAAAACTTCAATTTTGCTCAAACTCTAAATATGCTGAAGAAGTTTCGAGCGTCTTAAACCCGATTAAAGAGAGAGAACTGTCAAAATCAATGCTTGAAGTTGCCGCAATTATTGCGTATAAGCAACCCGTAACGAGAATTGACCTTGAAGAATTGAGGGGTTCAAATAGTGAGTTTGCTCTTCAAAATCTTTTAAAACTCGGCGTAATTGAAATCGTTGGTAGAAAGGATACGGTTGGTAAACCAGTGTTATTTGGCACGACGGACGAGTTCTTAAAAAGATTTCAAATTTCTTCACTTGAAGATTTACCCGATTATAATGAACTCATGGAAAAAATCGTTAAACTTAGAAGTCCAACTAACGATAGTGCATATCTTTTTGAAAAGGATGAGTACGTTGAAGGTCAGGAAGAAATTGACCTTTTGAGTGGAGTTGTTAAGCCTAATAGCGTTGAGGTGGAAGTTACGGTTGACGATGACTTTGATCTTCCTGATATTGATAGTGAAGATTTACCGGAGTATTTAAAAGACGAAGAGTTTGATACAATAAAATAATCTTTAAAAAATGCGTTATAAACGCATTTTTTTATTTTTATTACAAATTATATAATTATGGTGATAGCGGTGTTTTTAATAACTTTAATATTAATTGCACCGCTTATTTTTTCGGTATATTTTTACTATGATAACAGCGTGAGAAAAGCCTACTTCGCAATATACTTATTTGGTTTTATAAAACTAATAAACGGCTATACGAGTATAAGAAAAGCGGGTGGAACGTTTATTCATATAAGCAATAAAAAAGCGCTAATATTTGAACTCAAAAGTATAAAAGGAATTGAGAGTGGACCAAAATTATTAAAAGCGATAACTATAAACTCATTTTATTTTTCAGTGTATTTAGGTGTTGATAGCGCATCGTTTTTAATGCTTGCTAACTTGATAATTATTTCAATACAAAACTTTGCAAAGATTAACGATAAAAATGGTGGTTACTCTAAAATCAACGCCGATTTAATCGTGTATAATGAAAATTTAACCTTAAAAGCAATTAATTTTAAAGTAAAAGTAACGTTTAACCTAATAAGTTTACTAATTTTATATATTTTAAAGGAATTTAACAATGCTAAAAGAAAGAAAATCAAACTTAAACGACAATTTACTAAACACGCTTAAAGAGTTCAGTAATGGCTTAAATACCAATTCTATTATAGGAACTCCTATTAAAGTTTTAGATTATTATATTATTCCAATTTCAAAGTTAACCGTTGGTTACCTTGGCGGGGGTGGAGAGTACGGTGATATAAAAGTGTTCTCACAAAGTAAATCGCACCCGTTTGCTTGCGGAAATGGAACGGTTGTAAATATGAACCCGAGCGGTTTTTTAGTGTGTAAAAATAATAGCGTATCATTTGTTAAAATGGATGATTCGGCTATGGAAAAATTATTTGAAAAGACTACGGAAATTATAAATGAAACGCTTAAAAAATAAAATTATAAAAATTGCATATTTTACGATAACACCGCTAATTATTAGTATTTTTCTATTATCATTTAACTCACTTAACGTCAATGCTTACACTCAGTCTAAAGGCGAGTGCGTTATAGAAGTTAATTCGGGTAGAATTTTATATTCGAGTAACTCAAACGATAAACTTCCAATGGCTTCAACTACTAAAATTTTAACTGCTTTAACCGTGATTGAAAATTTTGACGTTGATAGAGAAATAATCGTTCCTAAATCCTGCGTCGGAGTAGAAGGTTCGAGTATTTATTTAAGAGAAGGCGAAAAGTTAACGGTAAAAGAATTGTTATACGGGCTAATGCTAAGAAGTGGAAACGATTGCGCCGAATGTTTAGCGTCATGCTTAATAGATAGATCAAAATTTATTAAACTTATGAATCAAACGGCAAAAAGCGCAGGCGCAACTAATTCAAATTTTACAAATCCGCACGGCTTACCCGATGAAAATCATTATACTACTGCTCACGATTTAGCGAAAATATCAGTTAAAGCGATAAAAAATCCTATATTTAAAGAGATTGTTTCCACTAAAAAGACGAATATTTCAAACGATGGATATGCCTATGATAGATTGCTCGTTAATAAAAATAAGTTGTTGTTTTCTTACGACGGATGCACGGGCATTAAAACTGGCTATACTAAAAAAGCAGGGCGTTGTTTAGTTACTTCTGCTGAAAGGAACGGGTTAGAGATTGTTTCAGTCGTTATAAATAGCCCGCAAATGTGGGAGAGAACGAAAGAGCTTTTAGATAATTCGTTTAGTGGTTACGATATGGTTAAACTAATTGACAAAGAATATTATAAAAACGAAATTTTTTATGATAAAAGCGGTAATCCGTTCCAGCTTGGGTTTGAAAACGATTTTAGTTATCCGCTTAATGATAGCGAAAAACAAGACGTTTTATTTAAGTTTGACGGTAAAAACTTTGAAAATTTTGCTTTAAACCCTTCAAAAGAGTGTGTTTTTGAAATATTTATTAAAAATAAGTTGATTTTTTCTCAAAATTTATATAACATTATATAGTAATTTAATCTAATGTTGGAGATAATATGAGAATTAACAAATTTTTAGCAGAATGTGGCGTTGCAAGTAGAAGAAACTGCGATAAACTTATTAGTGACGGCTTAGTTACCGTTAATGGTAAAGTTTGTTCTTTAGGTCAAGAGATTGATGAGTTTAGCGATAGCGTTACCGTTAACGGCAAAAAAATCAATAGAGTTAAAAAGTTTTCATACTACGTTATGAACAAGCCTAAGGGTTACGTTTGCACGGTAAGTGACGATAAGGGTAGAAAAACCGTTATGGATTTACTTCCGCCGGGCGTTGATAGAGTTTTCCCCGTTGGCAGACTTGACTATGATAGTGAAGGTATGCTTATTTTGACTAACGACGGTGATTTTTGTAATAGGCTTATCCACCCGTCAAGCGAAATTCCTAAGACGTATCTCGTTAAAATTGAAGGAACGCTTGAAGATAGCGAAATTGCAAGGCTTTCTAAGGGCGTTGTGATTGACGGGGTTAAAACTAAGAAGTGTTCTATCAAAATCGTTGATACAACTAAGGCTTTTACCAAGTATCACGTAACGGTTACAGAAGGTAGAAATAGAGAAATTAGAAAGATGTTTTTAACCGCAGGCAAGGAAGTTAAATTCTTAAAGCGCATAAAAATTGGCGATTTAGGTATGGGCGGGCTTGACCGTGGCGCAGTTAGAAAACTTTCTCAAGAAGAAATTGAATATTTGAAAAACTTATAATTTTTACGCATATTTTCCTTTACATACTAATTTTTAGGGGGATAATATGCGTAATAAATTTTTTAAAACGATTTTCTTCGTATTTATATTAATGATATGTTCGGCGATTTTAATTGGAGCAAAAGAGTGTAAAAAAACTACTGCTACGGTTAATGCGTTTAAAAAGGTAGGATTAATTTCAATGAATGAAACGTCAGGGTATAACGAACTTAAACTTTCAGTTGACCAAAAACACACTAAAGAGTTCGTTAAAATCTTAAACGAAACTCAATATGAACTTAAAAGTGAAATGGCTGGTATTTTAGGCGATGAATATAAAACTTTATCCAATGAATACGACCAAATTAACGATTATATTGCCGAGCAAATAAAAACCTTTAATTCAAGTGAAGAGTACACGATTTTAAGGCATAAACTTGGCGCTTTAAAGGAAAAAATCGATTCGCTCGATAAAAGTTCCAAAGAAGAATATTTAGACGAGTTTAGGGGTGTTTTAGGGGAGATTTCAACCCTTAATAATAAGTTTAACAATCAGTTAAAGGAAAAGCGTGATAGACTTTGCCAAATAAAAGGCGAAGTTAAAGAGTTATTCGTTAAAAATAGAAGCGAACTTTTAAAAGCAAGGCAAAATAGTATGGATAATACTCGTAAAAAACTTGCCGAATTGTTTTTATCGTATAACGTTGAAATTCGCGAGTTAAACGATGCGTTTGGCGTTAAGCAAACTAAGCCGTCGTACCCGTTTGACGTAGACTCTATGAAAGAGTGCATGGTAGCAGGGAAACTTGAAAGTGAATGTTTTAACGAGATTTTAAACGGCGAAACGATAGTTTACAGTGAAAATAAGGTGGATATTATAAGTTGACGCCTTATTTTTTTACTTAGATTTTTAATTTTGCTTAAAAACGCTTGCAAAATTTAAAAATATTTTATATAATAAGCAAGTAAATTATGAATATTCACTCGGAGGACTATTTTAAAACAAGTTTAAAGTAGTCTCCACTCATAAATTCGTGGAGGACTATCGAAGCGGTCATAACGAGGCGGTCTTGAAAACCGTTTGGGTGAAAGCCCACGGGGGTTCGAATCCCTCGTCCTCCGCCAACAAAAAGCGCACCATTTTCGGTGCGCTTTTTGTTGCTATGAGGCGAGGTCTTGCGAACCTTAGGTTCGGCCGTCATATGACGGGCAATCATTGACGGACTAAGGTCTGCCAGGGTGTCCCTACATAGTAGGGTGTGGCAGTATCCCTCGTCCGCTTAATTAAAGTCCTAATTATGTGAAATATTTAATTCAAGCAAAAAGGATGCACATTGCATACCTTTTTATATTTATTTGTTTTGCTCGTAAAATTCAGTAAGACCTTTTTGAACGTATTCTTTTTGTTCGGGGTCTAAATAGTTAAGTAGGGCAAGTAATTCGCCAATATGAACTAATTCTTCGTTTTTTACGTGTTCCCAAGTTTGACGGGCAACTTTATCGTTAGTTGAGCGTAAGTGCGCATCGTATTGAATAACGGCTTCAATTTCGCCAATAAGGTCTTGACGGGCTTTTTGAAGCGTGTCAAAACTCATAACTGAACTTGTTACTTCGTTATAACTATTCGAATTAAACATAGAATATCTCCTTATTTAACATACACCGCTATAATACGCATTTTAATTTAAAAAGGTTATAAAAAAACGAGTTCCAATCAAAGTGAAACTCGTTTTAAACTTTATTCAACGTTTTCAAACGCCTTTAAACCAACTACGCTATCTATAGGTAAAGAGAAGAGTACGCCGTGAGCGTCGGTATGAGTGCCTGCCTTTTCCATAATCGCTTTCATAATAGCATCACGAGTATCACGGCGAGCAACGATATAAACCATTTCCTTTTCTTCGCTAATTGAAACGCCGAAGAACTTAGCAATTTCAGCGCCCGTACCTTTAGCGCGAACAACCGTACCACCGCCAGCACCTGCGCCACGAGCAGCATCCATAACCAAATCGACGTTGCCTTTATTAACAATAGTTATTATCATTACCGTTTTGCTTTCAGTTGAACTCATATTTTCTTTCTCCTTTTTCTCAATAGTGCTATCTCCAATAAAATACTTAACTGAAGATGCTCCGCCAATGCTATCAATAGGAATAAGCACGGCAATTCCGTTTCCTGCCGACGAAATATCCATTTCAACTAATAATCCTTTTAAAATACCGCCGATATTTTCTTCAGGTATCATAGTTTCAAACATAACTTTTTCCGTCTTTTCAAGCCCAAGTAAACTTAAAGTTGACTCACTTGCAGTGCCGTTACAAAGGGTGCTTATAACGCCCTTTACGCCGTGACGGTGGAAGAATTCAAGATAGTCTTCCGAATATTCTCTTTTAGTTATAGCGATTAAATATTTTAAACCTACCATATTCTTCTCCTCCTTATTCAATAATTTCTTCAACGACGCTTTCGGGTGCGTTAGTTCTACTAAGCTTAGCCATTTTAATCTTATAGATTAAACCAAGCAATTGAATCGTTATAAGCGGTGTCATAGCAACCATTGCAACAACGCCGAAACCTTGAGTTGCAACGTTTCCACCAACGGCTGAGCAAATACCAAGGGTTAATGGCATTAAAAAACTTGCTGTCATTGCTCCCGACGCTACGCCACCAGAGTCAAACGCAATAGCCGTGAACATATCGGGAACTATAAAAGTTAAGACTAACGCAATTAGATACCCAGGTATTAAGAAATACATTATAGGTAGGTCGAATATAATTCTAAGCATCGCAAGACCAACCGATACCGCAACACCAATCATTAAACTAAACCTAAGCGCTTTTTTAGGAATTGCGCCAGACGTTAATTCGTAAACCTGTTTAGTGAGAACGTGAACTGCGGGTTCTGCTGCAACGACGTAATAACCAACTAACATACCAATCGGAATCATTATCCAATTATATGATAGAGAACCAATAACGAAACCAACGTAACTACCAACGGGCAAGAAACCAACGTTAACTCCCGTTAAGAATAAAAGTAGACCAACGTAGGTGTATAAAACGCCGATTAAAATTCTTTGAACGTTTTGTTTACTGAGTTTAGTGCCAAAAGTTTGAAATATAAAGAAGAATGCAACGATTGGTAAAAGCGCAATAGCAACTTCTTTTAAATAGTGGGGAATAGCGGTAGCAAAAACGTAAATTAAATCACGAGAATTTTCAACGTTAACTATTGCTTCGGTTGACGCGTTGATACTTTCGGGTTTAAAAATAATACCAAGTATCATAACTGCAATAATAGGGCCGATTGAGCATAGTGCAGTAAGACCGAAGCCGTCAGTTTCCGCTGACTTATCACTTCGCATTGAAGCAACGCCCGTACCGATTGCAATAATGAAGGGAACGCTCATTGGCCCGGTTGTAACCCCACCTGAGTCAAACGCGAGCGGAATAAAAGTTTCGGGAACGAAGAACGATAAAACGAATACTACGATATAAGAGAATATTAATAAATAGGATAAGCGAACTCTTAAAACTATTCTTAAAAACGCTATAACTAAAAATACGCCTACGCCTACGCCGACACTTAAAATCAACGTCCACGCATTAATCGTTTTAGAAAGTTGCGACGCTAAAACTTGAAGGTCAGGTTCAGAAACGGTTATTAACACGCCGACTATAAAACAAACGGGAAGAATTATCCATATTTTTTTAGTTCTAATAACTGAAGTGCCAACGTATTCGCCAATAGGCGTCATAGCGGTATCAGCACCGAGCGTAAATAACCCCATTCCTAAAATAACGAGTAGCGCGCCCACGATAAAGGATAAAAACATTCCGCTTTCTATCGGAACTATGGTAAAACATAGTAAAAGAACGATAATAGTGATAGGTAAAACGGATGAAAACGCTTCTTTTACTTTTTGTGAAATTATAGTCTTATCTTGCGTTAAAAAGTACGAGCGTTTTCTCATATATCTTCTCCTTATATAAAGTATGAATATTGTATCAAACATAAAAATAAATGTCAATGCTAAATAACAACTTATATTTTATTTAAATTACGACGAATTATCCATATCTTGGACAATTTTCACAATTTTCACAAATTTTATACAATATATTGACAATCCACGTATGTAGTGCTACTATATTTACAATGGCTTATAGCCAAATAAACTAAAGAAGGATATTATAATGGCAAAAAATCTTATTTATGACATCCATGACAGACCGAAGTTTAACAAAATGTTAATCTTCGCACTTCAACAATTGCTTGCAATTCTTGCTGCAACGATTGCTGTACCCACCATTATTGGTGTACCCACTCAGATTCCCGCTGCAATTATCGGCGCAGGTATCGGTACTCTTGTTTACCAAGCATTCACTAAGTTTAAGAGCCCCGTATTCCTTGGTAGTTCATTCGCATTCTTGAACTCTCTCGGCGTTGCGGTTGCTTACGGTTATTGCGGTATCGTTTTAGGTTCTATCGTTGCTGGTTTAGTTTACGTAGTTATCGCGTTAATTATCCACTTCGTTGGTACCGGTTGGGTTAAAAAACTTATGCCCCCCGTTATCATTGGACCTACCGTTGCTCTTATCGGTTTATCTCTCGCAGGCGCTGCTATGGGCGATATCGTTAAAGCAAACGCAAGTGTCGTTCACGGTTCTTACAACCTTGTTGCGCTTATTTGCGGTTTAGTTACTTTTGCAACCGTTATCATTTGTTCAACTCAAAAGAAATATACAATGCCTAAACTTATTCCTTTCATTTTAGGTATCGTTGCTGGTTACGTTGTTGCATCTTTATTCACTCTTATCGGCACTTTAGCAGACGCTGATTATTTAAAAATCGTTGACTGGTCGCGTATCGTTAATAATTTCGTTGATAGCGAAGGTAATTTTACAGGTATTTCGGCGTTTATTAGCGTTCCCAAGTTCTCAATTGTTGAAGGTATTAAGGAACTTGTTACCGGCAAATTAAGTCCTGAAATTTTAGGCGCGAACGATAAGGCAAGCGTAATCACTTGGGGTGGTGTTGCTGAAGTCATTATTGCATTCTTACCCGTTGCGCTCGTTGTTTTTGCTGAACACATTGCTGACCACAGAAACCTTTCTACTATTATTGAAAAAGACCTTATTGAAGAACCCGGTTTAAAGAGAACTTTACTTGGTGACGGTGTTGGTTCTATCGCAGGTACTTTATTCGGCATTTGCCCGAACACTACTTACGGTGAATCGGTTGGTTGCGTCGCAATCACTAAGAACGCATCTGTTATTACCATTACAACGACGGCTATTATGTGTATCGTATTATCGTTCATTTCTCCGATAATGGTATTACTTATGTCTATTCCGTCTTGCGTAATGGGTGGCGTTTGCCTTACCTTATACGGCTTTATTGCGGTATCCGGTCTTAAGATGTTCAAGGAAGTTGATCTTTCTGAAAATAAGAACCTTTTCGTTGTATCTGCAATCTTAATTGCCGGTATCGGTGGTTTATCAATTCAAATTCCTTACTCTGGTCAAATTGCCGAGTCTCTCGCTATTGCATTTGCCACTGATGGCACTCCTTTCATTGCAACTATCGTTGGTGGTTTTGCTAAGGTTATTACTATTACGCCTATTGCAACCGCACTTATCTTAGGTATTTTAACTAACTTCATCTTAACTAAAGTTGAAAACGGTAAACTTGGTAAAGGAAAAGAAGAAAAATCCGAATAAAAGGAGAACGGCTTTGAAAAAATACGATAACGTAGTCATTTTCGACCACATTCTTATTAAACATAAAATCGCGATACTTCGTGACGAAAAGACGAGTATGAAAGAGTTTAGGGAACTCGTTGAAGAAATAACCACGCTTATGACTTACGAGTGCCTAAAAGACGGTGTTCCCACCGTTGAAAAGCAAGTTAAAACACCGCTTGAAACTTGTACTCAACAAATCGTTAAAGACAATTCCGTCGTAATTGTTCCCATTTTAAGAGCAGGGCTTGGTATGGTTAACGGCATTCACGTATTATTCCCGTCGGCTAGAGTTGGCCATATCGGTATGTATCGTGATGAAGAAACTTTACAACCGCATTCTTACTACTGCAAATTACCTGCGGGCATTGAAGATTGTTTAGTGCTTGTTGTTGACCCGATGCTTGCAACCGGTGGTAGCGCTTGTGATGCTATTACCGAACTTAAAAACCGCGGTTGCAAAAACATCAAGTTTATGGCTATTATCGGCGCGCCGGAAGGCGTTTCCAAGGTTGCCGAAGCGCATCCTGACGTTGATATTTACGTTTCAACGCTCGATAGATGCTTAAACGAGCACGGTTACATTTTACCTGGTCTTGGCGACGCAGGCGACAGATTGTTCGGAACTAAATAATTAAAATTAAGGCTGAATTATTTTCAGCCTTATTTTTTTCTCTTTACATTTGAAAATTATTATTATATAATAACCGTATGAAACATAATAACGTTTTAATAATTGAAAATAATGCAATCAACAAAGTTTGTGAAACCCTCAAAAATAACGGCATAAGCGGAAAAATATTATACGTTTCTGATACGATTGTAAATAATTTGTACGGTCAAATAGTTAAAGACCAAATTGAAACAATAGGCGTATTAAAGGAAGAATTAGTTGAAAATAATACTATTTCTTACGCAATGAATTTAGCGGAACGCATTATTGCTACTGATATCAACTGTATTATTGGGCTTGGTGGTGGTAAAGTATTAGACGTTTGTAAATACGCAGCGTACGTTTCTAAAATACCATTTTTATCAATTCCAACGACTATGGCTAACGACGGTATTGCATCGCCTGTCGCTGTTTTAAAGCGTAACGACGATAAGCCTAAAAGTTTACTTGCAAAAATGCCCGATATGTTACTTCTTGATACAGGTTTAATTTTAAAGAGCCCTATCGAATTATTAAAAGCGGGCATTGGTGACACTATTTCTAATTACACAGCGCTTATGGATTGGGATTTAGCGGCTAATCGTGGGCATGATACGATAAACGGCTACGCATATATGATTTCAAAGGCGTCGTTAGACGGGCTTTTAAAGACTCAATACGATAAACTTTGCCCAGAATTCGTTGGAGTATTGGCAAATTCATTGGTTTTATCTGGATTAGCAATGAATTTTGCTGGAAGTTCAAGACCAGTTAGTGGTTCTGAACACTTGTTTAGTCACGCGCTTGATTATTACGCAAAAAATAAAAATCTTCACGGCATTCAAGTTGCGCTTGGAACTATAGCAATGTTAAAAATACTTAACAAAGACTATTCAACTTTTTTAAATTACATAAAAAAGTTCGAAGTAAACTTAAATCCGAAAAGTTTAAATATTGATAGAGAAACTTTTATACTTTGCATGCAAAAAGCGAGTTCAATGAGAAACCGATACACACATCTTAACGAACTTGATTTAAGCGATAAATTTTTGACAAAAATTTACGACGAACTCGTCGAGGAACTATAGGTGAATTATGACGGAAATTTATTTAGTTAGGCACGGTTATTCAAAATCGAACGAAATTGACGTGTTTTTAGGTCAACAAAACGTTGATTTAACCGATAAGGGTAGAAAACAAGCAAAATGCGTCGGCGATTTTCTTAAAGATAAAAATATATCAAAGATATATTCAAGTGATTTAGATAGAGCGTGCCAAACGGCTGAGCCGTTATCAAAAGAATTGGGCTTATCAATTATCAAGCGTGAAAATCTTAGAGAGATTGCCGCTGGCGAGTGGGACTGGGTTTCTTATGAGCAAATAAATGAAAAATATCACGATGATTGGTGGTATTGGGGCAACGATATTTGCAATTCTTACTGCGTTGGCGGGGAAACGTTTACCGAAGTTCAAGAAAGAGTTTATGCTGAAATAGTTAAAATCGCTGAAGAATCAAGCGGAAAAACAATAGCGGTATTTTCTCACGGAACGAGCATAAAATCGTTTTTATGCAAGGTTTTAGGGCTTACGGGTAAAGAAGCAAACGATATGCCGTACCCTGGGAACGCATCGGTTACAAGGATAGTTTATAATAACGAAAAATTTTCAGCAGATTTTATTGGTTATAACGAGCATTTAGGCGACCTTGCTACTAGTCTAATTATAAAAAAATAAGGAGAAAGTCAATGATTAGCTATCATAAAGACACGAAATCTATAAATTTAGAGCAACCAAGATGTTACTACGTTCCTTTTTCTAACACACAAAAGAAAAGTTACGATAGAACTCAAAGTGATAGATTTTACAGTTTAAACGGAAAATGGCTCGTTAAAGAACACGAGTGCTTTGAAGATGCTGAAAATTTCTTAATTGATAGTTTTGATAAAGAAGTAGTCGTTCCGTCGTGTTTACAATACTACGGATTTGATAATTTTCAATATACAAACCAAAAATATCCATTCCCGCTTGACGTTCCTAATATTCCTAGCAAAAACCCCGTTTTTCACTATAGAAGAACGTTTAATTTTAACAACTTAAACGGTGAGAAACTTTATTTTGTAACGGAAGGCGTTGATAGTTGCTATTATTTGTATATCAACTCAAAATTCGTTGGATTTACTGATATTTCGCATAAACTTAGCGAATTTGATATTACTAATTTCGTAACGGAAGGAGAAAACCAAGTTGACGTTTTAGTTGCTAAATGGTGCGCAGGAAGTTATCTTGAAGATCAAGATAAATGGCGTTTCACGGGTATTTTTAGAGATGTTTATCTTCTTCGCCGTCCAGCGAAACATATCACCGATTTTAAGATTGAAACGGATATAAATGGCACCGATGGTATAGTAACGGTGAGAAACGATTCTCTCGTTGATTTTTCGGTATCGTTACTTGGCGAAACTAAAAATGTAAAAATCGGTAAAACTGCCGAATTTATCGTTAAAAACGCTAAGTTTTGGAGTGCTGAAAACCCAAACTTATACGAACTTGAAATTATATCTAACGGCGAAATTATTTACAAGCGCGTTGGTATTAAAACCGTAAAAATTGGAAATAAAGTATTCCTTTTTAACGGCAAACCGATAAAGTTTAGGGGAGTAAATCGCCACGACTTCACGGCGGATAAAGGTGCAACGATTTCTATTGAAGAAATTTACGACGATTTAGTTTTATTAAAGAGTTTAAACGTAAACGCGATAAGAACTTCTCACTATCCGTCTTGCCCTGAGTTTTACGAACTTTGCGATTTATTGGGTTTTTACGTTATGAGTGAAAGTGACGTTGAGGCGCATGGAGGCAACTTTTATAGAACTAATAGCGGTATCAATCAAGATGAAGCGTTTAGCATAATTCCAAATTATTTTGCTGAAGCAGTTTTAGAAAGACAAAAATTTAATTATCATAACAATAAAAACAACGCTTGCGTATGCATTTGGTCGATGGGTAACGAAAGTGGTTGGGGTAAAGGCTTTGATTTAGGCTCGGAATTTTTACATAGTAACGATAATCGTCCAGTTCACTACGAGTCTGTAAGATGCTATTCTTGGAAGGTTTGGACTGAATTTCACGATAACGAATTTTATAACAACGCCCCAGTTGATTTTGATAGCGTTATGTATCCTGGTCAATATTGGGCGGAGCAATATTATTTTACGGGCAAAGAAAAACGTCCATTAATCTTTTGTGAATACGCTCACGCAATGGGCAACGGCCCGGGTGGTTTAAAAGATTTTTGGAACGTTATTGAACGCCACGATAGTATGACGGGCGGTTACGTTTGGGAATTTTGCAACCACGGTGTAACGTACGGCGGAAAATCCGAGCGTTACGGTGGCGATTTTGGCGAAATTATCCATGACGGCAACTTCTGTATGGATGGAATAATAAACACTGATAGAAGTATAAAAGCCGGCACCTTAGAAATGAAAAAGGTATATCAACCTTTAAGTTTTTCAAGAAACGGCGACGAAATTGAAATTTTCAATAAATATTACTTTGAAAATGCCGTTGGCACTATAAAAATTGTTGAAAAATCAAGCGTTCATGAAGTTTCAGTTTTAATTGAGCCGAGAAGTTCCATATCAGTTCCTTGCTCAAAAGACACTACCGTTTACGTAGAATTTATTAAAAACGGCGATATTACCGCTTGCGCATACGAGCAATTCTACGTATCCGAATTTAAGCCTACCAAAAAGATAAAAGCGAAAGTTTTAATGGATAACGGAACGCGTTATATTAAAGTAAACGCGGGTAAAAACGAATATACTATTGATAAAACTTGCGGTAAAATCGTTAAATTTAGTTCGGAAAGCGAACAGTTTGGTGAAATTGACTTCAATACCTTTAGAGCGCCTGTCGATAACGACAGAAACATGGGGCATCTTTGGGTTGAATACGGTTTAAAAACGCCTATTTCTAACGTGTTAGGTTACGATATAATGGATAACGCCGTGTCGTTTGATATAAGCCTTTCTAAAGGCGCGTACGTACCTTTCTTAAAAGGAAAAATTACTTACACTTTCTATGAAAACGGCGTTAACGTTGCGCTTGATTACGCTATGCAAAAATGCATATATTCAAGTGAAACTGGGTATTTTCACTATTATCCAAGAGTTGGTCTTAAACTCAAACTTGATAAATCGTTTAATCAAGTTAGATATTTAGGCTACGGAAACGGCGAAACTTATCCCGATATGTATAGTTACGCGTTGAAGAACGAATACGTTTCAAGGGTTGAAAAACAATATTATAATTATTATAAACCGCAAGAAACAGGCGCTCATTATCTTAGTGATTTTGCCGAAATTTCAAGTGAAACGGCAAAAATTAGGGTTGAAGGTATGCAATCGTTCTCTGCGATACCATATTCGATAGAAACGTTGTCCAGCGCTAAGCATTACGACGAACTTCCAAGCTCTGATGCGACTTACTTGTCAGTTGATTATCAGATTTCAGGCTTAGGAACTAACTCGTGTGGCCCGATGCCTACTGAAGACGTTAGGTTGCCGTTAACCGCTACTGGCGAAATATTCTTCATTTTAGACTAAATTTTAATAAAAACGCGTAGTGATACGCGTTTTTTGTTTGTGAAAAACATTTTATTATGATAAAATAGACGAGAAGAATTTTTAAGGAATGTATCGTTATGACGTTTAAAAAAGGGTTAAAAGATGGAATTCCCATAGCGCTTGGGTATTTATCCGTTTCGTTCGCGTTCGGCGTGACGGCAGTGGATAAGGGAATACCGGCGTTAATTGCACTTTTAACTTCAATGACCAACTTAACGTCTGCAGGGCAACTTGCGGGTATAACCGTCATAGCGGTTTTTGGAACGCTATTAGAAGTCGTTTTAACTCAGGTCGTTATAAACGCTCGTTATTTTTTAATGAGTTTAACGTTATCGCAAAAACTTGACGGAAAGTTTAGGTTTATAGATAGAGTTTTATGCGCCTTTGGCGTTACTGACGAGATTTTTGCCGTTGCCGTTCACAATAAAGAAGCCGTTACTAAGCGTTATATTTGGGGGCTTATTTGTCTTCCGTACTTTGGTTGGGCTATAGGTACTATTTCAGGCGCTTTAATGGGTAACGTTTTGCCTGAAATTTTAGTAAACGCTTTAAGCATTGCGCTTTTTGCTATGTTTATTGCAATAATTATTCCAGGAACGCTTGAAAATAACAAGATTTTACCCGTGATTTTAATTAGCGCGGGATTATCTTGCTTAATTTACTTTATTCCCACTTTTAGTTTTATTTCTCAAGGTATATCGTATATAATTTGTGCTGTAATTGCATCAATTATCGGCGCGCTCTTATTTCCAATAAAGGAGAGTGTAGATAATGAGTAAAAATTTATATATGGTTTTAATGGTTTTAGCAATGGCTGGCGTAACTTATTTAATTAGAGTTATTCCAATGGCTTTTTTCCACAAAAAAATCAAGTCAAGATTTATTAGAAGTTTGCTTTATTATATCCCGTATTCCGTTTTAACGGCAATGACTTTCCCATCCGTATTCTTCGTTACGGGAAACGTTTATTCGGGAATTATCGGTACTTGCGTCGCCTTTATTGGCGCGGTATCAAAACGCTCGCTCGTGGTGGTTGCAATTCTATCGGTTTTATCGGTATTAGCATTCGATTTAACTACTTATTTATTTTAAAAGCGTTGCCAACGGCAACGCTTTTATTGTTTATTTTGTTTATTCATTTTTCTAAATTCTTTAGGGGTATAGCCAGTTTTCTTTTTGAAAAACTTAGTAAAGTAGTGGATGCTTTCAAAGTTTAATTCAACGGAAATTTCGGTAAAAGTAACGTTAGTTTCAGCGATTTTGCGTTTAGCGTCGTTAATAATTTTGTCGCCAACGTAATCTAAAACTGTGGTACCCGTAGCCTTTTTAAACTCTTTGCAAAGAGTGGTTCTATTAGTTCCAAAAATAAAGGCGAGTTCGCCGAGCGTAATCTTTTCTCTATACTTATCGTCAAGATAGGCTATAATTTCAGTAACGTTGAATTTAACGGGCAAATTTTCCTGTTTAGCCGAGATATAATGTTCCCTTATAATACTCAAAAAGAAATGCTCAAGCGCAATTTTAAGCATTTGTTCCGAGCCGTAAATTTGGTGCTTGTTCTTTTTCATATCGTAAACGGGAACGTTATGCGGTGGAGCGAAAACGTTTCTACCTTCCTTAACCGCTTCGGCAAGTTTTTTAACGTTGCCGTCGCTTAAAGTTATAACTTTTGATGAGAAAAAGTCGGGTAGACCCTCGCAAGTAAAACCTATGATTATTACCGTTGCCGAATTATTAGTTTCTGAAATAAGTGAATGATACTCGTCAGGGCGGTGAATAATTAGGTTGTTTTTTTCTAAAACACCCGTATAATCTTCAGATCTAACTTCTAACGAGCCTTTAGATACGAAAACGAGTTCGTGAAAGGGGTGTTTATCAATTTCAGTTGTAAAATTCTTATCAAACTCAAAAAAGTGAACGTTTGCTACGCCCGTAATCTTAAATTCGTCCGAAAGCGGTTTAATCTTAAATTCCATACTGATATTATACATCAACCTTTTTTTATCGTCAATAAATTTATTTACGAAAGTGCAAAAAAACTTTTACACTTTTGCAAATACATTTACAAAAATAAGTATTATAATAAAATTGATATTAAATATCAAATAATAATTTTTAGGAGATTTTTTATGCAAAGAATTTGTATCCCTGATTACGAATATCAAGAAAGAATTGCAAAAGCAGCGAAACTCGTTGCTCAAAAAGGTCTTGACGCTATGCTCGTTGTTTCAACTGAAAGCGACTATGCAAATGCAAGATATTTCTCTGGCTTCTGGCCTTTATTTGAACGTGCCGGCGTATTAATCGGTGCAAACGGTAAGGCAGCGCTCTTAGTAGGTCCTGAATCTGCAGTATTTGCTAAAGACTTTGGTAAGATTGACAAGGTTATGGTATTAAAAGAATTCCGTGAATCTGCTGACCCTGCTTATCCGGAACTTGTTCCCGATACCTTCCAAGATGCGTTCAATTACATTGGCGTTACTGGTGAAAACATCAAGATTGGTCTTGGTAGTTACGTTGAATGCACCCTTCCTATCATGGACGGTTTAAAGACTACTTTCCCCAAGGCTGAAATTTCTATTTGTAGCGATATTATGGTTGCTCTTCGTTCAATCAAGTCTGAAAACGAACTTGCTTGTATCAGAAAAGGCTTTGAAATCGTTGAAGTTGCTACTGACGAAGTAATTAAGGCGTTAAAGCCAGGCGTTACCGAACTTCAAATGGTTGGTGTTGCTCAAAAAGTTATTTATGAACTTGGCGCAGAATACGAAGGTCTTCCCATGTACGTATTCAGTGAATCTTCAACTCGTCACGCAATCAGCCGTTCTACTTACAAGGTAATCGGTAAAGACGATATCGTTCAACTTAACCTTTCCGCTAAGATTGACGGTTATTCTCCTGCAATCGGTCTTCCCGTATTCATGGGTAAGGCTGAAGGCGAAAAGAAAGAACTCGTTGAATTCTGCTTAAAGATGCACAACTGGACTACCGAACAATTAAAGGCTGGTATTCCTGCTGATAGAGTTCCCAAGCAATTCTTACAAATGTTTAAAGACGCTGGTTATGAAAAGAACTACGTTTACGGACCTTGCCATGGTACTGGTATGATCGAAGTAGAAGCACCTTGGATGGAAACTTCTTCTGAATATACGCTTCAAAAGAACATGACTTTCCAAGTTGACACCTTCATTTCTGGTTCAACCTTTGGTTGCCGTTGGGAAAAGGGTATTGCTATTAAAGAAAACGGTGTTGAATCTTACACTGATTATCTTGAAAAGCACGGCCTTATCGAACTTGGTTTCTAAAACAAAAAAATATCCACCGAAAATTCGGTGGATATTTTATTTTACCCAAAAACTCGTTTTTTATTATATAGATTGATAAAGGTCTGTTTTTGATAAGAAGTGCATTATCGCAACGTATAACGGAATATTGCACGCCATAACTGCAGGAATAATTATCGAATAGTAAATTTGATTAAAGTTATAAAGGTCTAAGCCGCCGATTGATGCAACGCAAATAGATATTATAATAATTCCTATCGCTAAAACAATGGCAATTTCAAGAGAGTTTATCAGTTTAGGTAAGTCCTTAACCGAATGTGAGTGTCTAAGCGCGTAAATTAGCATATTTATAGCGGTAAACAATCCAAATATAATTACAATCGTAACGAACGCTTTAGAATTAAACTCAACTGAACCCGAAAAAATAAAAGATAACAATAAAAACTCTAAAATTGCAAAGATAGAAGTTAAAAACGCTGAATGGAATCTAAGTTTATTCGCTAAAATTTTAGCGCCTTGGTATCTATTCGTGTCAACCGACGTTCTTATTTTGATATTTTCCTTTTCAGAAATTTCAAATAACGTGTTAGTATTATCTTTTTGCGCTTGAACGGGTAAGTTCGTTTCAGGTTCAGGCTTAATATCAAAGGCCTTAACGAACCTATAATCGCTAAAATCGTCAAAATTAGGCTTTTCTTTGGGGAATAATTGACTTAAAACGCTTTTATATTCAAAATTTGAAGAAACAACGCTATCGTAATCAACTTCTTTTTCAAAGGAAACGCTATTTTCGGTCGGGTCAAAAATGGGGGAGTTATCAACAGTTACGCTTGATTTAGGCTTTTCTTCTTTACTTTCTTCAATTGAAGGCGGAAATTCAATATTAAAATCGTCTTCTTGCAATAATTCGGCCTTCTTAACGTATTTAGCGTAAACGTCGTCTTCTTCTTCGTATTTAGGCTCTTCTTTAACAGCCGTGGGCTTTGCTTCAGGAAGTTTTTGCTCTAATGAAACTATCGGCTCACAATCAATAAATAATTCGCTAAATTCCTTTTCGTAAACGCTTTTACCAAGATCGGTAATTTTATAATATTTACGCCTTGAGCCGTCTAATGAACTTGCTCTATATTCGTTAATGTGCCCTTGAGTTTTCATTCGAGAAATAATAGAGTATAAAGTTCCTATCTTTACTTGAGAGAACTTTTCGTCAATAATTTCTTTAAGTTCGTCAGTATGACGGTCGCCACCTAACAAAATGAATAAAATCACACCGTTAGTTTGACCGCGAAATTTTTCAGTATTTTCCATATTTTCCCCGATAAAATAAGTGATTTTGAAAAAAATTCGATTTGATAAATCTTACGCTTTTATTATAACATTTCATTTAATTTATGTCAATTTATTTTTTTTAAATTGTCTTTTTTATTTTAATATGTTATCATATAAATATGATAGAAATCGTTAAATCTAAACGCAGAACAATATCTATTTCAATTGATTCTTTCGGCAAGGTTTTAGTTAAAGCGCCGTATTTTTTAAGCGACGAAAAAATCAACGAATATATTTTAAAAAAGAAAGATTGGATAAATAAACACGCTTTAAGTAAAAGTGAAATTATATCTAAAAATAGTTCGATTATCAATAAAGAAAAGGGGCTGTATTTTGGAAAAATCGTCGATTACACCGATAATTTTTACAAAACGATTAAACGGACGGCTAATAAATATTTGCCCGAAAGATTGGAGTTTTTAGCGTCTAAACACAACTTTAAATATAATAAAGTAATTATCAAAAATTATAAATCACGCTGGGGAACTTGTTATAAAAATAACGACGTTTCACTTAATTTACGCCTTGTGATGCTTAGCGAAGAATTAATTGATTACGTAATTTTGCACG
Source organism: Christensenellaceae bacterium (assembly GCA_045637965.1). Classification (GTDB taxonomy): domain Bacteria; phylum Bacillota; class Clostridia; order Christensenellales; family Borkfalkiaceae; genus HGM11412. The sequence continues at coordinate 127,787 of JAZUAK010000009.1, forward strand.
AGCTTTGCCATACGGTTCATTTTAACCATAAGCAAAAATTCCATAGTTTAGTATCAAGTTTAATTTCTAATGAAAAATCAATAAGAAAATCATTGAAAGAAAAGTCGTTTATTTTAAAGATAAATTACTAAAAATCAAAATTTTCGATAATATCGGTGATTTTAAACCCCTATCTATGCGTAAAAGGTTTTAATTTTACGAAAACCGCGTTTTAATAGAAGAATATTTATTCTTTTATGCCACTCTTTTTAAAGAGTGCGCGGTGGTAGTTTCTTTGAACAATATTGTTCAAAAAACTATGCGTAAAAAGATACTTTTACGCAGTAGATAGTGGTTTTTTATTTTGCTTTCTTTTGGGGGTTTTATGGAAGATTTTCATTTTATAGAGTTATCGGATAAACAAAAAGTATTATTTGACAATATGCGTGGTACTTGGTTTGATATTGTTTCTTATCTCCCCGAAAACGAACTTGTTAATCTTTGTGATTGTCTTTCGCCTATGGCTTATGGTCTTTGTTGTCACGACAAAGACCATAATGCTGATACTGGCGAATTGAAGAAAGTTCATACACATATTGTTTTGTGCTTTTATACTCGTAGACGTGCTACTCGTTTATGTAAGTTGTTTAACACCACTCAAATACGTGTTATAGAAACCGATTATCAATTAAAAGGTAGTTTTGATTATCTCACTCACGAGAACGAAACTGACAAGGTTAAATATGAAAAGTCGAAACGGCACGTTTTTAACCAAGAGTATTTCGATAACTTTCAATATACTGAAAGTTGCAAGGATAATACTCTTGATATAATTAATAAAATAATCGCGCAAGTTCCGTTGCGTGAACTTGTTCGCGATTATGGTCGTGATTTTTGTATACATTATAAGTCGTATAACGACTTAGCAATGGCTATATTTAGCCAAGAACGAACAAAACTTACGTTGTCGGTTATGGACGATTGTGACGAAGTTATCTTTGATAACGCTATCAAAGATAACGAAAAAAATAATATTATTCAAGATGATTTCTTAGGGGGTTAATATGATTAAAAATAAACTTACACATCTTGGTGTTTGTTCAATAGAACTTGTTAAAAAAACTAATAAAAATGGTGTAATCTACTATGCTTGTGAGTTGATTTTGCCTAACGGCGAACGTCGTCAAATTGGTTTTGGTATCGATTATTACGTTATTAGAAAAAAATTAAAAGGGGGTGACAATGATTAATGGTTGCACATATGACTGAGATTTTTACATCAGTTTTTGAGTGGATACAAACCGCTATGACTAGTGTGCTTGGTGTATTCTATAATGACACTACTGGTTTTACTGTGTTAGGTATCTTGGCAATTATTGCGCTTGCAATTAGTATTTTCTTCTTGCTTGTTGGCGTGATATCTAACTTCTTACATTTAAGGGGTTAATAGTTATTAAAATCGCCCTTAATATTAGGGCGGTTTTTTATGATTATAGGTGATTTATGATTTATTTATATAATAGTAGAAGTAGGCTTTATTATACAATTAATTTAAATAAGTTTGACCCTTGTGTTCATTATATTGTATATGATTTTTTAGATGATTATGGTATTAAACTTGCTGATGATAATTATTTATTAGTTCAAAGTTTGTTAAGGGAATTAATGTATTTTTTAGTTGATTATTTTGTATAATTCGGGGTGTGTTTTATATGTTTGCGTTGCCTATATTAATTATAATTAGTTATTGTTTAACATTGTTTTTTATTTATAAAGATTTGTAAAGGAGAGTTGTGTGTATCAAAGTATATGATTTAATAGTTAGTGCTATCTATGATAGTGCAGTTTTAACTGGTTGGCAAGAGATGTTTGTTACTCTCGTTGCTAGTGCTTGCGTGTTATTTGCACTTGCTGTACCATTTATTGTTGTTTGGAAAGTAATTTGTTTAATTGTTGGTAGGTAATTATGGCTATATTGTATTCTTTTATGATTTCTATGTGTTTTGGGATCCCATTTATTATATATATTATTATAAATAGTGTTGTAATTTGTGAATATCTTAGTAAATACTTTTCTTTGCGTTTAGAACGTAATAAGCGTATATTAGAAATTAAGCGTAACTATATTAAAGATAAAAAGGAGATTAAGAAATGAACTTAAAAAAATTAGATAAAAAGTTTTTCGCTGTTGGAAATGTTTGTGTTGATGGGTTGCGCGGACGTGGTAAAGATATGCTTATGGCTAACATTATTTATCGTAGAAATGAGCCTTATATATCAAATATGGATTATAAGTGTCGTGTGAAGTTTAAACGCGGTAACGTTCATATTCCGCTTGATTTGAACAAACTTGATGTGTTGAATAACTATAAAAATCTAAACATAGATAAGGTTATTCCTTACGATTATCCATATCCCGAAGATGTTGATATATGGGTTAGTGATAGTCAAGTTTATTTCCCGGCCCAGTATAACGGCGAACTAAATAAGATGTTTCCAAACTTGCCTAATTTTTTTGCTTTGTCTAGACAACTTGGCAATGCAAATATACATGTAAATGTTCAAAATCTTAATCGTGTATGGGATAAGATTAGAGAGCAAAGCGATTTTTACATTAAATGCCGTAAAGTTTGTGTTATTGGTAAAATTGTTATTCAAAAGATAACTATATATGATAAGGCTCAATCTTGTATTGATAGGGTTGAGCCGTTTCGTAGGCTTAAATGTCCGTTTTTGTCTAAACAAGAAGTTAAGGCGCAGTATCGTGTTAAGAATGAAGAGTTGTTACGTAAGTTTAAAGAAACTTACGGCAGTGTCCGTAATTATGTTCTTATTTATAAGAATAAAAGCAATTACGATACACGCATATTTAAAAGTATTTTAAAGGGGGATAAGAAGTGTTAAAAAAAATATTTGCGATTATGAGTATTGTTATTGCTTGTATCTTAGTACCTATATCTTGTAGTGTATGTTCAGTCAATGCAGATACTACTATCTCATTGACTGCTTATGACGATACAATTCCCGAAACACCTGTTTGGGCTCCTGATGTTGATAGCATACCTAAACTTACTGATATCGGCGATTATTCAACCGATATTGGTTTACTTACTCATTATAGCAATTATTCAGTTCATTGGAGTAGTAATAATGTTAATTTAAATTATATCCAAGAGACTGACGGCGTTAGTCTCGGTTATTTTAATATGATATATACGTCTTCTTACATTGACTCTACATATGGCAATATTTTAGGGTTAAATAGTGTTAAAATTAAACCGACTACATCTACTAGTAATGTCTATTATTTTGAGACCGAACATTCAATAAATGTTGCATTTAACACTAAGCCCAGTATTAGTTCAAGTTATAGAAATGAAAATGTGTTAATTGATAGTGTTAAGTTTAGTATTAATGCACAATATATACATAACTTTGAAGATGTTAATTTAATTGTAAACTATCTACATAATGGTGCTAATAATAGTGTTGTAAATGTTTTACGATTTGAGAATGTAACTTATACTGAGTCGGGTTATACAACTAATTATGTTTATGGTAATATGTATGTGACATATAATAATCTGTATTCTTCTAATATGTATGGGTCTATCAATTATTATACACCCCGAATAGTTGATAATTCTACTTTACAAAATGATTATTATTTTTTAGGTTACTTCGATGGTGCGATGTATGGTTATGATGTTGGTTATGGCGATGGTTATGGCGATGGTTATGGTTTAGGCTATGAAGATGGTTTTCAAGATGGTTTAGCCGTCACTAAAGATATTGAAGAACCTATGCTTGCTATTGTTAATGGTGCTAATACTTTATTAGATATTCAATTATTTGGAGCATTTAGCGTTCGTGATATGCTTGGTATAGTGCTTGCGTTATCTTTCTTGTTTATCGGTATTCATTTATTTAGGGGGTAGTTTATGGAATTAGACACACTCGTTTATTTGGGTAATATGTTTAGTCAATGGTTAAACTCTTTAAATGTTATGTTTAATTTAGACTATTTAACTTTTACTGATGTTATGTTTAATGGTGCTACTCTTTATGATATTCGCGGTGTTGTTACTTGGGGTTTTACAACCGCTCCTTTAACCATTTCTATTCCTAGTATCCCGTTATTGTCGGATATTGGTAAATTATTATTTGATTTGTTATTTTATGATACTCGATTTATCCATATGCCGTTCTATTTTTGTTTGCTTATTTGTTTAATTAGGGTTACTATAATTATATGGGTTATCGATATATTAAAAAAAATTATAAAGTCCGTTTAGTCGGGTTTTTCGTGTTTTGGAATTGAAAAACGCTTGCGACGTGTTGCAGCGTTTTTTTCTTTACAAAAACTAAAAACTATATTATAATATATTTATGATTACAATATTATTTCGTATTATTATTAGAGTTGTTATTATCCTTGCTCCTATTATATTTTTATTATGGTTACTACTTGATGGTATAAAAAATATGAGAAAATAAATTGTCCATTGTCACTTTGCTACGAATAGTGACAATGGACATAGGACAAAATATAAAAAAATGATATAAATAAATTAAAAACATATCAATATTTTATATTTAAAAAAAAATAAAACAATTTTTTAAAAAACTATTGACAATACTTTTTGTTTATGTTATTCTATCTTTGCGTAAAAGTTGAGTTTTACGCATAGTTATATATGTGTATCAGTTATACACTAAACTACGATTGTTATTGATTTTCACAATAAAATTTTAATATTTTAATAAATTTGCAGGTAAATTGCCTGCTCTCTTTTTTTTATTTTTTTAAATTATACGGCGGTAATCTTTGCGTAAAAACATTGTATTTTGCGAAAAGTATGGTAAAATATAAATGATAAACTAACCTATCGGAGATAACATGAAACCTACTGATAATTATTATAAACAGCGTGAAATTAACTGTTTAACGCGAATTGAGGCAATGCTTGAAGATTTACCACCAATAACTCAAGAATTCGTGCTTGGAATAACTGAATATACTTCCCCACTCACTCGCCTAAATTACGTTTATGATATGAGAATTTTCTTTGATTATCTCGTAAAAAAGGTTTATAAAGCGAAACTTATTGAAGAACTTACCCTATCCGACCTTGAAAGCCTTGAATTATCGGTTTTTGAGAATTTTTTAGCGTATCTTTCTCTTTATGAAATCAACGGAAAGCAAGAAACTTGCAACGAAAGAGCAAAATCGAGAAAACTTGCCACCGTACGCACCTTTTATAAGTATTTTTTCAATAAAGGCAAAATGAAAACTAACACGGCTTCTAAAATTTCTCTACCTAAACTGCACGATAAAGAGATTATTAGGCTTGAAATTAACGAAGTTGTTAAACTACTCAACCTTGCTGATAGCGGAGATAAGTTTTCTAAGCATCAACAGGCCTACCACCAAAGCACTAAAATTCGTGACGTTGCTATTTTAACCCTATTTTTAGGTACGGGAATAAGAAATAGCGAACTCGTTGGGCTTAACGTTGACGATATTAATTTTGAAGATATGAGTTTTGCCGTAACGAGAAAAGGTGGAAGCCGTACTATTTTATATTTTAATGAAGAAGTTGAATCTGCTCTTAAACAATGGCTTGCTAAAAGAAGTACGTTAAAAGATTTACCCGAGAATGAAAACGCCTTGTTTTTAAGCCTTCAAAATAAGCGAATTAGCGTTAGAACAATTCAAGAATTAGTGAAAAAATACGCTAAAATCATTACCCCACTTAAAAAAATTACTCCACATAAATTAAGAAGTACTTTTGGCACAAACTTATATAGAGAAACGAACGATATATACTTAGTAGCCGATTTTTTAGGCCATAGCGACGTTAACACCACTAAAAAGCATTACGCCGCAACGAGCGAAGATATTAGGCGAAAAGCGATAAAATCAGTAAAACTAAGGGAAGATTAATGGAAGAAATATTTGATAAAGAACGGGTTTTCGTTATAGAGCCACTATTAAACGAAGATTTTGAGATTGACTTTTTAGTAGATGAAATTAATAGTTTAATAACGAGCGCAAACGGCGAGCCGGTTGGCTACAACGCCGTTAAAATTCGTGAAATTAACCCTGCTACCTTTATTGGTAAAGGTAAAGTTGAAGAAATTTGCGAGCAAGTTGCTTCGCTTGAAGCAGATACCGTCGTTTTTGACGGCGCTCTTTCCCCTTCTCAAACGCTTAACCTATCCGATGCGCTTGGTGTTAAGGTAATTGATAGAACTACCCTTATTTTGGATATTTTCGCCTTATCTGCAACCACTCATGAAGGTAAAATACAAGTGGAACTTGCTCAACTTGAATATCTTTACCCAAGGCTTAAAGGAAAAGGCCAAGCGCTTTCCCGTTTAGGTGGCGGAATTGGCACGCGTGGCCCAGGCGAAACGAAACTTGAATCTGATAGACGGCATATTCGCGGAAGAATTGATAAACTAAAACAAGAACTTAGCGATTTAGAAACGAGAAGAAAAGTTCAATCGTATAGGCGCGAAAAAAACGATGAATTCGTAATTTCCTTAGTTGGATATACTAACGTTGGAAAATCAACTCTACTTAATAAACTTACGGGGGCTGACGTTCTCGTTAAAAATAAGTTGTTCGCAACGCTTGACCCAACTATTAGAAAGACGCAAATCGACGGTGTAAACGTTTTAATAACCGATACCGTAGGTTTTATTAGAAACATTCCTCACAACCTTATAGAAGCGTTTAAATCAACACTCGAAAGCGCCGTGGAATCAGACCTTATTCTTATCGTTTGCGACGCAAAGTCGGACTATGAAAAGCAACTTGAAGTAACCACTTCTACGCTTGACGGGTTAAACTCTAAAGCGGAAACGATACTCGTTTTAAATAAATGCGACGATTTGGATAATTTTAGCGATATTCCTAATAAATACACTTTGATTTCTGCAAAAGAAGGTAAAAACCTAAACGAGTTAAACGATAAAATTATTAAAGTTTTGGAAAAATATTACCTTAAAACTACTCTAAAGATAGATTATAAAGATTTATCAAAGTTTACGAAACTATCTAAGCAACTTGAAAGTTTTAACTTAACCTACCAAGATGATTGCGTTTTAGCAAATATTTGCGTTAAAAAATCACTATCTAATAAGTTTTTAGAATTTAAAAAAGCGTAGGAGACCCTACGCTTTTATTCTTCAGTTTTAATTTCGGTTATCTTAATCGCGCGATATTCGCTACCCGTTTCAATACATTTACCGCAATTATCGCAGTATTTAGTAGGATCAAGGTCACACATATCGCATTCGCCACAATTTATACATTCTCTATCATAAAGTACACATTCCATATCTATATTTTACAACTTATTTTAATAATTATCAAGAAATTTTAACAATATTTATTACAAACATTTGTTTGCATTTTTATATTTATTATGCTATAATTAATCCAAAGGAGAATTTTATGGGTAAAATTGAAGAGAAATTAAACGCTTTATACGATTACGTTAACACTTTTTCAGAAAATAACGGCTATCCGCCAACGGTTAGGGATATTTGCAACGATTTATCTATAAAATCTACCGCAACGGCGCATTATTATCTTGAAAAATTAAAAGAACGCGGTTTAATTGAAAAGCGTGACGATAAGAAGCGCGCTATTACCGTTAGCGGAAAAAAAAGCAACTCTTATAACGTTCCACTCATTGGTACGGTAACTGCAGGAACGCCTATTTTTGCCGTTGAAAACTTTGAAGATTATATTCCTCTTCCCTTAGAATTTAAAACGGCTGAAGAACAATTTATGCTTAAAGTAAAAGGCGAATCAATGATAAAGGCAGGCATCTTTGACGGGGACAAGATTATCGTTAAAAGGCAAGAATCAGCAACTAACGGAGATATAGTCGTTGCTCTTATTGACGATAGCGCAACCGTTAAACGCTTTTACAAGCGTGGCGATAAGATAATCCTTCACCCTGAAAACGATTTTATGGAAGATATCGTTTTAGGCGAAGTTCAAATTTTAGGCGTAGTTACGGGCTTAACGAGAAAGTTTTAATTTAAAATCCGACGGAATTTCCGTCGGATTTTATTTTTTATTTCTTAAATATTTTAACTGCGAGTTTATAAATTTCCATTATAATAACGACGCTAAATGCTAACCAAAGAGCAATACCTAATTGCGTAATATTAAGTGCAACCGAATTAAATACGGTGTTAAGACCTGGGATATAAATTACTGAAAGTTGCATAACTGCACCAACGATAAATGCAAAGTTTAAGAATTTATTATCAAAAGTTGATTTACTAACGAGTGAAACGTCTCTCTTTACGTTAAACGAATGGAAAAGTTGAGTAAACGCTAAGGTTACGAACGCCATAGTCGAACCAACGGCGTGGTTGTATAAAATAACGCCTAACAAATACGAACCTAACGTGAGTAAACCAACCATAACGCCTTCAAGGGCTATGTGAAGCCCGAGTTTTTGTGCAAAGAAGTTTTCGTTTTTCGGTCTTGGTTTTTCAAGCATAACGTTATCTTCAGGCTTTTCCATACCTAAGCCAAACGCCGGAAGTGAGTCGGTTACCAAGTTTATCCATAATAAATGGATACTTGCAAGGGGAATTGCCATTCCCTTAACCAAACCGAACGCCGCTATAACTTCGGCAAGTAGTATTACTAAAACTTCGCCAATGTTGCTTGAAAGAAGGTATTTAACGCACTTTCTAATATTAGCGTATATTCCCCTACCTTGTTTTACCGATTTAATGATAGTTGTAAAATTATCATCGGTAAGTATCATATCTGCGGCTTCTTTCGAAACGTCCGTACCAGTGATACCCATTGCACAGCCGATATCGGCTTTTTTAAGCGCGGGGGAATCGTTAACGCCGTCACCCGTCATAGCAACTACTTTTCCCTTTGATTGCCACGCTTCAACTATTCTAACCTTATCTTTTGGCGCAACGCGTGCGTATACTGAGAATTCTTCGATTCTGTCGCGTAATTCTTCATCGCTCATATTATCAAGTTCATCGCTTGATAATGCGCGTTGACCATCGTCAATTATCCCAAGTTGTTTAGCGATAGCCGTTGCCGTAACGATATTATCGCCCGTTATCATAATAGTTCTAACGCCTGCGCGTTTAGCAACCTTAATCGCATCCATAACTTCAGGTCTCGGCGGGTCAATCATACCAACTAAACCAACGAAATTAAGATCCTTTTCAAGATTTTCGTCAACCGTTGGCATCGTATCGAATACTTTTACGCCAAGCGCTAAGACTCTAAGCGCTCTACTTGACATATCGTTTATTGCGGTTGTAACGTCATTAACGCAAGAATTATCAGAAAGCCTTTTTAATAAAACGTCGGGCGCACCTTTGGTGATGCTAACGTATTTGCCGTTTTCTTTAATTACGACCGTCATTAACTTTCTATCCGAATCAAATGGGATTTCACCCACTCTTTCAGACCAAGAAACAGGGCTACCGCACTTGTTATTAAGTTCAACGAGCGCAGTTTCAGTCGGGTCGCCAATTCGTTTTTCAACGCCGTTTATAACTTCAATTTTAGCATCGCAACAAATCGAGAAATAGTTGATAAGTTTTTCGTCTTCACACGATAAATCGGATAAAAGTTTAAGTTTATTATTATAAACTTCTAAAACGGTCATTTTATTTTGGGTTAAAGTACCCGTTTTGTCAGAACAAACTATACTCGTTGACCCGAGAGTTTCAACTGCAGGAAGTTTTTTAACGATAGCGTTTTCCTTAACCATTTTAGAAACGCCTATTGCTAAAACGATAGTAACTACCGTTGCTAAACCTTCTGGGATTGCCGCAACCGCAAGCGCTACTGCAAGTTTAAAACTTTCAACTAAATGCGCAGTTTCCATTCCGTTTAATAAGAAGAAGTCGAGCGCAAACACGCCAAGGCAAATAAATATTGAAATAATACCTATAACTTTACCAACTTGAGTAAGTTTATTTTGAAGTGGCGTTGGTTCACTCTTTTGAGAACCGAGCATGCCTGCAATTTTACCAATCTCGGTTTTCATACCGATATCTGTAACTACAGCCTTACCCCTACCATTCGTAACGAACGTAGAAGAAAACACCATATTTTTTCTATCGCCAAGCGCAGTTGCCGAGCCTTCGATTACTTCCGTTATCTTATTAACTGGAACTGATTCACCAGTGAGCGCCGATTCGTCAACTTGAAGATTAACTGCATCTATCAAGCGCGCGTCCGCAGGGATAAAATCGCCCGCTTCAATTAAAATTATATCGCCAACAACGAGTTCAGACGACGGAATTTTATCCGTAACGCCGTTTCTTATAACCTTACATTCGGGCGAAGACATCTTTTTAAGCGCTTCCAGTGATTTTTCCGCTCTCGCTTCTTGAATAACGCCAAGCACGGCGTTTAACATAACCACGACGAAAATCACTACCGCGTCAACCCACTCGTGAATATCAACGATTAATGATACTACGGCTGCAACTAATAAGATAACGATTAATACGTCAGCAAATTCTTTAAAAAATTTAACGAGCAACGTTTCCTTCTTGCCTTCTTCAAGTTGATTTTTGCCGTGTTTTTCTTGCAAAAGTTCAACGTCTTTAGTGGAAAGCCCGTTTTTAACGTCACTGCCAAGTTCGTTTACAACGTCTTTAGAACTTTTTCTATACATTTTTAATCTCCTAAAATTTGTTTTACTAAGTTTTCAACAGTTTTTTTATCGTTTGCGTCAATTTTAACTACGTTTGGCAACTTTTTAAAGAAAGTAACCTGCCTTTTAGCATAATGGCGGGAATTTATCTTTATAAGATCGGCAAGCCCCGAATAATCGTTATTAACGATGGCGTCGTAAGTTTCTTTATAGCCAATACCTTGCATACATTGACAAGTTTTATCAATTCCACTTTCTATTAAACCCTTAACTTCATCAATCAAGCCAAGTTCAAGCATTTTATCAACGCGAAGGTTAATTCTATTATACAAAGTTTCCCTATCAACGTTCGGCGTAAACGCAATATAACTAAATCTTGGCTCTAAAAGGTCGTTTTGCTCCGACTTTTTCTTGCCGGTTGAATAATAAATCTCGAGCGCGCGTACAACCCTAACAACGTCGTTTTCGTGAATGGTTTCGCAAGATTTCGGGTCAATTTTTCTAAGTTCATCGTAAACTACGTGAGCGCCTTGAGTTTTGGCAATTTCAAGATATTTTTCTCTAATTTCTAAATTGCCTTCACTTCCACCATATCCTAATTTATAGAGTATAGAATTTATATAAAAGCCCGTACCACCGCAAATTATGGGGATTTTTCCACGCGAAATTAAGTCTGTTACGATCGGTAAAGCGAGTGCTTCGTACTCCGATACTGAAAAGTTATCGGTTGGCTCGCAAACGTCAACTAAATGGTGTTTTACCATTGAGAGTTCTTCTTTAGTCGGCTTTGCAGTACCTATATCTAAACGCTTATAAATTGCTAACGAGTCCGCTGAAATTATCTCGGTATCAAGCAATTTGGCAAGGTTAATTGCTAATGCGGATTTACCTGACGCCGTTGGGCCACAAATTATTATAATTTCAGGTTTCATACTATCCTTTTAAACCACTTGTCAATTTCAGTTCTCGTTATTCTAACCGCAATAGGTCTACCGTGCGGACATTTTAAGGTTATATCGTCGTTAAGTAGTTTCATAAGCGATTCAACTTCGCTATCGCTAAGTTTCATTCCCGCTTTTACCGCTGACTTACACGCTTTTTGCATAAGTTTTTCATTGATAATTTCAGGAATAGTTTCACGGCGCAAGGAATAATCGTATAAAACGTCTTCAAAGAACCTATCGAGTTCAATATCCGTAAGTTCCATAGGAATTTCATAAACGTTAAAGTTTCCGTCGATTGATTGAACCAAATCAAACCCTAATTCTTTTAAATACGGCATTTTTTCAATAACGTATTCTCTTTCAACTGAATTTACCCTTAATTCGTACGGAATAAGTAAAGGTTGATTAGTTTTTTCTTCGCTAAAACGCTTGTTTAACAATTTATTATATAAAATTCTTTCGTGTGCGGCGTGTTGGTCAACTAAATATAAATCACTACCCCTTTCAAAAATTAAAAAGGCGTTGAGCGCTTGACCAATAAATTTTAACTTCTCTTCCTTATATGGTTGTAAATTTGAAGTTTTCTTTCTTTCAAGTTCTTCAATATAACGCTTATTTTCGGCGAAAATATCAACCGTTTCAGGTTTCCTTGAAGATTGAGAGTTTTCTTTAAACTTTTTATTATCTTCGGCAACTAAACTAAAACTACCAAATAAATCGTAATCAAATTTATCTCTTTTATAATCGGCAGTATTAGGTTTGATAGTGTCTTTTGACGTTACTATTCGTATATTTGAGCCGTCGTCTTCCTTTTTTTCGAGCATTTCTTTTCTAACTTGCTCAGGCGACTTCGTAATTCTATCGTGGCTCGGTAAAATGATATCAAGCGCCGAATCAGTTCCGTCTAAAACTTTAGAAATTGTAGAATAAATCGAGCCGTAAATTACGGAATTATCAATAAATCTAACGTCCGACTTGTTAGGCGTAACGTTAACGTCAACTATTTCGGTAGGAACGGTTATATATAAAACCGCCATAGGATATCTTCTTTTCATTAAATATCCAGAGTACGCGTTCATAATAGCCGATTGTATGGTTTGGTTTTGAATGCATCTTCCGTTTAAAATAACGGTTTGATAACTTCTGTTTGCTTTCGTATTGTTAATTTTACCAACGTAACCTGCAATTTTAACGCCGTGAAGATAGTTTGAAATGTTTATACATTCTGAAATAAAAGAACTGCCGTAAACTGCGGTAACGGCATCTTCAATTCCGTCGCCAAACGATTGAAACTGCAATTTATCGTTAATTAGATATTTAAAGGAAACGTTTGGGTTTGCTAAAACTAATCTCGTTACGGTATCGGTAACGTCGTTTTCTTCCGAGCGTTCAGTATTTAAAAACTTTTGTCTTGCAGGCGTGTTAAAAAATAAGTTCGTAACTGTTACGAACGTTCCTTTATTGGCTGGCGCATCGTAAATAACGGGGTCTTCACCGCCGTTTACTTCCATAGTGTAACCAACTTCGCTATCTTCCGTTTTCGTCGTTATTCTAAGTTTTGAAACGGAAGCAATTGATGCGAGAGCCTCCCCTCTAAAACCTAACGTTTTAATTGAATACAAATCGTCTAAATCTTTAATTTTTGACGTAGCGTGCGGAAGAATGGTCTTTAAAAGGTCGTCTTTTAAAATACCCGTGCCGTTATCCGAAACTTCAATAACGTCCTTTCCACCGCCGAAAATATTAATTTTAATCTCAGTTGCGCCCGCGTCGATTGAGTTTTCAACGAGTTCCTTAATAACGGACGACGGTCTTTCAACGACTTCGCCCGCCGCAATCTGAGTATAAACCTTTTTGTCAAGCAAATTGATTTTTGACATATTAATCCTCAAGTTCGTTTTTCATTTTGTAAAGTAAATTAATTGCTTCAAGTGGCGAAAGAGTGTTTAAATCGGTTGATTTAAGCATGCTCTCAACGGCACTTTCTTTACGCTCAATATAATCTTCGTTTGGCATTGATACGCTCGATTTATTAAGATCGTTATTCTCAAGATTTTTTAAAATAACCTTTGCGCGACTCGTAACGCTCTTAGGAACACCGGCAAGCGACGCAACTTCGATACCAAAACTCTTGTTTGCGCTACCTTCTTGAATTTTTCTTAAGAAAACTATCGTTCCGTCTTGTTCTTTAACGGTAACTTTATAGTTTTTAACACCTTCAAGTTTACCTTCAAGTTCGGAAAGTTCGTGGTAGTGCGTTGCAAACAAAGTGTTTGCTTTGATTTTATTCGTTACGTATTCAACGACTGACCAAGCGATAGAAAGCCCGTCGTAAGTTGACGTACCCCTACCTATTTCGTCAAGAATTATAAGGCTGTTTTCCGTTGCTTTGTTCAAAATTGTAGCAACTTCGTTCATTTCCACCATAAAGGTTGATTGGTCAAATACGAGATTATCACTTGCGCCTACTCTCGTAAATATTTTGTCAGTTATCGGAATAGAACAACTCTTGCAAGGCGTAAACGAACCGATATGAGCCATAATCGTTATAAGCGCAACTTGGCGCATATAAGTAGACTTACCTGCCATATTAGGTCCCGTTATAATCATCATTCTGTCGCCTGACGAATGAAGGCTCGTGTCGTTAGGAATAAATTGAGTTGACGATAAACTTTCAACTACCGGGTGGCGACCGTCAATTATAACGAGCGGACTTCCACTCTTTGAAATTACGGGGCGCTTATAGTTAAATTCTTTAGCGACGCAAGAAAGCGCAGTTACCGTATCTAAGAACGCAACCGCTTTTGACGCTCGCTGAATTTCAACGATATTTTCAGCAAGAACGCATTTGATTTTGTCAAAGATAGCAAGTTCAATGCTGAGAGCCTTTTCTTTACTCGTTAAAATTTCTTCTTCTAAGTTTTTAAGTTCTTCGGTAATAAACCTTTCGCCGTTAACGAGCGTTTGCTTGCGAACGTAAGAATAAGGAACTTTATCTTTAAACGAGTTTGAAACTTCGATATAATAGCCGAATACCCTATTATAACCAACTCTAAGCGTCTTTATTCCAGTTGCGGTTTTTTCACGCTCTTCAAGTTGTTCTAACAATCCCTTTGAATTCTTGCTAATATCTCTTAATCGGTCAAGTTCCCTATCGAAACCGTCTTTAATAAAGCCACCGTCTTTTAACGCACTCACGGATATATCATCCTTTAAAGCGTGCGAAATAAGGCCGGTAATTTGGTTGAAATCAACGATAGTTCTATCAACGTCGTTAAGCGCTTTTGATTTAACGCCGTTAAGTATAGCCTTAATTGACGGTAAAACGGATAGCGACTTTGATAAATTGTACGCGTCTTTCGGATGAATATTTCCGTTTGAAACCTTACCCGATAATCTTTCAGTATCGCGTATTTCTGAAAGGGCTTGAACGAGCGCATTTCTCATTAAATTATCGTTAAAAATCTCTTCAACGGCATCTAAACGATAGTTAATCTTATCTTCGTCTTGAAGTGGGTTTAAAATCCAGTTATAAAGATTTCGTGAGCCCATTGAAGTATTAGTTTTATCAAGAACGCTTAAAAGAGTGCCGTAACGCTTTCCGTCGCGTTGAGATTTAACGAGTTCAAGGTTCTTAACCGCAGTTGCGTCAAGCACCATAAATTCGCTTTGTTCAACGATTTTTAACCTTGAAATATTGATAAGCGAGTGTTTTTGCGTTTCTTTTAAGTATTCAATAAGAGAACCACACGCCGATATTGCAGACGTAGTGTTTTCTATGCCGAAAGCAGTCAATTTAAGAACGTTAAAATGTTCTTTTAAAGTCGATTCTGCATGCATTGGCGAAAACGCCCATTCTTTGTAAATTTCCGGCTTAGGAAGAACGCCGTGGACTATTAAGGGGTGGTCTTTAAGCCAAAGATAAGTTGATTGAGAGCATATTATTTGAGCGGGATTCACTCTAACCAAGCAATCTAAAACAGCGTCAACTCCAATAGACTTTTCTATAGATTGAACGAAAAAGTCCCCCGTAGTTATATCCGACCAGGCAACAGAATAGTTTCCGTCTTCAACCGCAACGGAAGAAATAAAGTTGTTTTCTTTATCATTAAGCAAACTATTTTCAGTTATCGTACCTGCTGAAACGATTTTAGTAATTTCTCTTTTAACGATTTTACCCTTTTGCGGTTGTTCAACCTGTTCGCAAATTGCAACTTTTTCGCCAAGCGCAACTAATTTTGCAATATACGTTTCCGCAGCGTGATAAGGAACACCGCACATTGGCGCTCTTTCTCCGTCCCCAGCGTCACGACCAGTCAAAGTTAAATCGAGCATCTTTGAAACTTTAATAGCGTCTTCGTAAAACATTTCGTAGAAATCACCTAAACGGTAAAATAATACGCAATCGTCGTACTGCGCTTTAGTTTCAAGATATTGGCTCATCATTGGTGATCTACCCATTATACTATCTCTCCATAAATAGAAATGCCGTTGGCTTTCGTGATTTTAACGTTAACGAACTCGCCCACTATATCTTTTTCCGATGAGAAATGAATTGCTTTACCACGCTCATCTCTACCCATATAATAACCGCATTCGGTATTAAACTCGTCTACTAAAACTTCAACCGTTTTTCCAACGTATTTTTTAGCGAGTTTTTTATTAACTTCGTTTTGAAGGGCAACGAGTTTTACGATGCGTTCTTTCTTAACATCTTCTGAAATATGCCCGTCCATAGAATACGCCTTAGTTCCACTACGCTTAGAGTAAACAAAGGTAAACGCCCCGTCGTACTTAACCTTTTTCATAAGCGTTAAACTATCTTTAAAATCTTTATCCGTTTCGCAAGGGAAACCAACCATAATATCGGTAGTTATCGCTATATTTTTAACGATTTTTCTAAGCATTTTTATCTTTTTAAGATAATCTTCGCGTGTGTATCTTCTATTCATAAGCCCTAAAATCTTAGTAGAACCCGACTGAACGGGGAAATGAATAGAATTACATATTTTATCGTGCTTTAATATGGTTTGTGTAAGTTTTAAATTTACGTCTTTGGGGTGATTGGACATAAAGCGTAACCTAAACTTACCTTCAATACTTGCAACCATATCTAAAAGGTCTGAAAAATCAACTTTAGGCTGTAAATCTTTGCCATAAGAGTCAACGTTTTGACCAAGTAGCGTTATTTCTTTATACCCTTCTCCAACGAGCTGTTTAACTTCGTTTACAATCTCTTCAGGTTTTCTACTTCTTTCACGACCACGAACGTAAGGAACGATACAATAAGTGCAAAAATTATTGCAACCAAACATAACGTTTACGTATGCGTTTGGATAGGTTGAACGCTTAACGGGCACGTCGCAAGGCATTTGATAATCGTCACTTGAAATTTCAACGAGTTTTTTGCCCGTATCTATGCGCTTTTTAAGCATAGATTCAAATTCCGTAAGATTATGCGTGCCGAAAATTATATCGATGAATGGAAATTTATCTTTTAAATCTTGTGCTTTACCCTTTTGTTGCGCTAAACAACCGCCAACGGCGATAATTTTATCTTTATTATTCCGCTTTAATTTTTTAAGCGCTCCAATATTGCCGTACGCTCTTCTTTCGGCGTTTTCTCTAATGGTGCAAGTGTTAAATACGACAACGTCAGCAAGAACGTCATCGTCAGTTTTACAATAATTTAGTTTTTCAAGTATACCACACAGTTTTTCAGACTCGTGCTCGTTCATCTGGCAACCGTAGGTTACGACCTTATAATATTTCATAAATATTATTATACATAAAACCACCTTAAATTTCAAGTTATTTTATTTAAAAGGCTAAAACTTTTAATGCATTTTCACATAAATAATTAAAAAAAACAAAAAATATTATCAAATGAGAAAAATTTTTAAGTTTATCGGGTTTTTTATTTCGATTTTATTAATCTTTATAATCGTTGCCACAATATTTTATTTTTTAATTACGAAAGACGCAAAATTAGACCTTTCAAAATTTAGTGGAAACGAATTCGTTTTAGAATTTTATTCTGATAATAATGACAAAATTGCCGAAAAATCAATGAAAAACGGCGCTAAACACGTAAAATTATCCGACCTTAACGACTACACCATAAACGCATTTATTGCCGTTGAAGATAAAAGATTTTACTCGCATAACGGCATAGATTTTAGGCGAATTATCGGTGCAAGCGTGCAAAATTTAAAAAGTTTATCATTTAAAGAAGGGGCGTCGACCATCACTCAACAACTAGTAAAAAACACCCATTTATCAAGTGAAAAAACACTAAAAAGAAAACTTAACGAAATAAAAATTGCAATAGAACTTGAAAACAGATACTCAAAAGACGAAATTTTAGAAAGTTATTTAAATACTATTTACTTTGGGCAAGGTGCTTACGGCATTGAAAACGCTTCAATGCGATATTTTAATAAACCGGCATCAAAATTAACGCTCAACGAAAGCGCTATGCTTGCAGGCGTTATAAAAGCACCAAGTAAATACTCGCCTATTGAAAATTATCAAAATTCGATAGAAAGAAAAAATTTAGTGTTAAAACTAATGGTTAACTGCGGATTTATCTCTAACGAACAATACGATTCGCTAAAAAACCAAACCGTCGTGGTCGTTAAAAACAGTGAATCGCCTTACGATGACTACTTGAGCGCCGTGATTAACGAGTATGAAAATTTATCTATTTTCAACCCGTATAACAATAAAAATATCAAAATTTACACCTATCTTGATAAAGATTTGCAAAGGGATATTTACGAACAAGAAACCGATAATTACTCCGTTTCAAAAATTATAATAAATTCAATAAATAGCGGTGTTATCGCGTTTTATGGAAATAATTCAAACTTAAAACGAAACCCTGCGTCATGTGTAAAACCATGGCTTGTTTACGCTCCAATGATAAATGATAACTATATAAAAGAAAGTTCCGTTATATTTGACGAGCCGATAAATTATAACGGCTATTCACCTAAAAATTACGGCGATAAATATTACGGGAACGTAACCGTTAAAACCGCGCTATCAAAAAGTTTAAACGTTCCTGCAGTAAAACTATTAAACGGCTACGGAATTGAAAAAGCGAATAATTACACTAAAAAAATGGGGCTTGATATTGAAAACGAGAGTTTATCGTGCGCTTTAGGTTCGCTATCAAGCGGTTTAACGCTCAAAGAACTTTGCGATAACTATTCGCCTTTTAATAATGAAGGAAAGTTTATAAAATCAACTTTTATTAAAAAAATAGTTTTAGGCAACGTTAACGCATATTATCATAAACCAAAATCAATTGAAGTTTTTTCGCCTGAAACGGCATTTATAGTTTCAGATATACTAAGAGATGCCGTTTTAAACGGAAATTCTAAGAAATTAAGGGCTTTACCCTACGACGTGTACGCCAAAACGGGCACAAACGGCAATGAAAACGGAAACTTTGACGCGCTTTCAGTTAGTTACACAAGCGATAAAATTGTTGGCGTTTGGATAGGAAAGGAAGACAATTCCTTGATGGATAACTCAATCACGGGCTCAAATCAACCAACGGCGATAACTAGAGATATTTATGAAAGAATTTATAAATTTAAAACACCTTCTTCAATATCCATTCCAAGCACCATTGAGCGCGCTGAAATTGATATTGATTATCTATTAAACGAAAAAATCGAAGTTTTAAAAGACGGTGGCGAAAGTTTTTATTATTTAAAAGAAACAAAGCCTAAAATGAGTTGCTCAGCGGTCGCAAAACCTTTAATAAAAAACCCGAAAATCAACTTAAAATCAAACGCCGTAAAACTTAATTTTGCCGTAAATAACGCTGATTTTATTGAAATTTTTAAAACTATAAACGATAAATCTATTCTTCTTTATAAAGGAACGCCAATATCCGAGTATACCGACTATTTATCTAACGACGGAATCTACGCTTATAAGATAATCGCCTATAAAAACTCAGATAAAGAAGTTTACAACTTCAATAAAATCAACTACAAAAAAAATACTCCAAAATTTATTTTAAACGACGATTGGTTATACCAATAAAAAAAGCAACCACAATTTTACGGTTGCTTTTTTATTATAATTCAATAGTTTCAACGCTATTTAAAGCGTTTTCGATAAGCACTTCAATTTCAAGATTACTTTCTTCAAGTTCTACTTTTTTAAGGTTAGGCTTAATTAACGGATGCTTTGGTAAAAATACCGTGCAACAATCTTCGTAAGGAAGAATTGACGTTTCATACGTGCCTATCTTTTCCGAAATTTTGATTATGTCAATTTTATCAAACGCTATAAGCGGTCTTAAAACAGGCATTGTGGCAACGCTATTTGACGACGTTATACTTTCAATCGTTTGTGATGCAACTTGACCTAAACTTTCGCCTGTTATAATTGCTTGAGCGCCAACGTTTCTTGCGATTTTTTCGGAAATTTTCATCATAAACCTACGCATTAAAGTTATCATATATTCTTCTTTGCAATGCTTATGAATTGCCTCTTGAATTTCAGTAAAGGATACGATATGAAGGGTTAAGCCACCCGTATATTCCCCTACCATTTTAGCAAGTTCAACAACTTTTTCTTTTGCTTGCTCGCTAGTATAAGGATAAGAATGGAAATGAACGGCGTTAAGTTTCATTCCACGCTTTGCTATCATATAACCTGCAACGGGGCTATCAATACCACCTGAAATCATAAGTAAGCCTTTGCCTGCAGACCCGCTTGGCATTCCGCCCATCATATAAATAGTATCGGTAAAAATGAAAGTTTCACCCGATTCCCTTATGTCAATATTAAGCATAAAATCAGGTTTAATAACGTCAACTTTTAAATTTTTATTACTTCTAAGTATTTCTCCGCCAACTTTTCTTGATATATCAACGGAAAGCATAGGAAAACTCTTGTCCGCACGCTTAGTATCAACTTTGAACGTGCCAACCTTTCCTTCACACGCTTTAACGGACGCGTCGATAATATCTTCGATATTTGATTTAACGAGATCGCAAACGGAAACTGAATGAACGCCACTAACCTTAGAAAGTTTAGAAATAATTTCGTCAGTATAGAACGCGTCGAAATCTTTAATAAGATATCTACCCGAAACCTTTTTAAAGGAACATTCAAAATCTTTAATCGCGTGTTTTAAGTTGTTTTCAAGCATTCTTTCAAACAAACCGCGGTTTTTACCTTTAAGGTGTATTTCTCCCCAACGGATAATAATTACTTTGTTCATAAATTATACATCGCCTTTTTTAAATTTAACGCATTTTCATTAAGTTTTGCAACGGCATAGCGCACGTCTTCAATACTCGTATCACTATTAAAACTTACCCTAACAACGCCGTCTAAAGTTTTTGAATCGTACCCCGCTTCTTTTAAAACCCTACTAAACGGATTCTTTGAAGAACAAGCAGAGCCCGTGCCAACGATAACGCCATCCTTTTCAAGCATATGTTGTAAAACTTCGCCTTTTAAGCCTACCGCCGATAAAGAAATTACGTACGGCGACGAGTTTTCGCTACTTATAATTTTAAATAAATTAGTATCAACGAGCGATAAAAACTCTTTTTTAAGAATGGTAACGTGATTATAATATTTTTCAAAATTTGCGGTTTTATCGATACTAACGCTTTCTAAAACACTAATTCCAAAAACGTTTTCCGTTCCACTTCTAACTCCGTTTTCTTGACCACCGCCAACGATTAAAGGCTTCAAAGTTTTTAAGTTTTTATTTTTAATTAACGCGCCAACACCCTTCAATCCACCAATCTTATGAGCGGAAATAGAATACAAATCAATATACGGTGAAAGTTTAGTTTGAATTTTACCAAACGCTTGAACCCCGTCGCTATGGAAAACGAGCCTTGGGTTTATTTCTTTGCATTTTTTCGCTATTGAGTTTATATCGTTGATCGCACCCGTTTCGTTATTCACGTGAACTATCGAAACGAGCGTTGTGTTTGAATCGACGAGAGAAAGTAAACTTTCTTCGTTTACGCTTCCATCCGAATTAATTTTAGCAAAACGCGAATCGTAACCTTGCTTTTTAAGGGCGTCTAAAGGGGCAAAAACAGCCGAATGTTCCCCAAGCGACGTTACGATATTACCACGCTTAGAATAAGAGTATATAGCCGTATTATCCGATTCCGTACCACAAGAAGTAAAAACAACTTCAAAATTCGAACCGAAAATCTTTGAAAAGGTTTGTTTGGCTTGCTTTATAACGTTTGACGCGTCTATTCCCCCACGATATTTGGCAGACGGATTAAAAAACTCGTATGTTAAATATTTTTGAGCGTTTTCTAAAGCGGAAATATTCGGTTTTGTTGTTGCAGCGTTATCAAGGTATATCATAATTCGTTCACACTAACTAAAAAATTCTTTTCAAACTTTAACGAGCCCGTATATCTCATAATACAAGATAAAAACTTATCGTCAAACGGCATTATAACCATAAACCTATCAAGGTCACCACAAAAAACGCAAACGTCACGATCGGTTACGTCTTTCGTAACGATTATTTTTTTAACGGATTTATCTTTGATATAAAGAGAGTAAGTTTCGCCACCGGCAAAGCCGATTTTAGTAATTTTCTTAGCGGAAAACCTTCTAAGAACGCGTCTACTTACGTTATTTCTAACCTTAACGACTGTAATTTCGCCGTCAACGAAAACTAAATCGTAATAATTATAGAATTTATGCTGAAATCTCAAAAAGATTAAGCCAAAAAGCAAGAAAAACCCAGCAACAACCCAACCAAAATTAGAGAAAAAGAACCCAATAAACGAAAACACGATAGTTATAGCAAAACTAACGATTTTAAACGCTTTGAAAAAATTCATTAAAAACTTTTCACTCTTTTCATTTTTAGGTTGAATATTAAATTCGTAATATTTATTATTGTTCATATAATCACCGATAGAATTTTAGCATAACTAATAAAAAAACACAACTATTTAAGTTTAACTATAGTAACACCCGTTTCGCCTTCACCATACGCGCCAAAGCGATAACTTTTAACGCCTCTATGCTCTTTTAACATTTTTTGAATGCCACGGCTAAGTATATTTAAACCTTTGCCGTGAATAATTTTAACTTCTTCAAAGTTAGAAAGCATTGCGCCGTCTATAAATTTTTCAACTTCTAAAAGCGCGTCGTCTAAATTTTTACCAATAACGTTTATCTCGGGCTTTAAGTTTATAACGGATTCTCTTTTTATCGAAACGGTTGGTTTAACTTTACCATCATTTTTGGTTGGAACAACGTATAAATCGCTGAATTTTACGTTAATTCTAAGCGAGCCGGCTACAACCCAAGCGGTATTTTTACGCTCGTTAATCTCTAAAATTTCACAAGTATCAGAAATAGAGTTAACAAAAACTTTATCGCCAACCTTTAACTTTTTAGCGTCCGCTTTTACGTATGGAACAGTTTTTGATTCGTTTTTACTAAGATTATACTTCTCGTTTTCAATCTTATTTTTTAAAGTGGACATTTTAACAAGGTCGGCATCGGTATACTCTTGTTTTTTGAATATTTCCTTCATCTCTTCAAGCAATTCTTCAGCCGTTTCTAACCTATCGTTAACGAGTTTTCTTGCTTCAGTTTTTGCTTTAAGAAGGAAGTTTTCACGTTCCTTATCGAATTTTTCCCTATCTTTTTGTAAGTTTTCGTAAATTTCAGTTTCTTTTTGCTTAAGAACTAAAATTTCTCTTTTAACGTTTTCAGTTTCAATTCTTGATTTTTCGGCTTCAATTAAAACTTTATCAAGTTGAACTTTTTCAGTTGAAAGAAGTGATTTTGCCCTTAAAATTAAGGCTTTATCCACACCTAAACGCTCAGAAATTGCAATGGCGTTAGAATTGCCCGGCGTCCCCATATTAATTTTATATAACGGCGAGAAAGTATCACTATCAAAATCCATTGAAGCGTTAACTATATCATCGCTAACGTAAGCGTATTCTTTAAGCGACGAGTAATGCGTGGTTATAACGCCAAACGAATTTAAACTTATAAGTTTTTCAAGGAACGATTGCGCTAAACAAGAACCTTCTTCAGGGTCAGTTCCAGCGCCAATTTCGTCGATTAAAACGAGAGATTTATCGTTTGCATTATCAATTATATACTTAACGTTTTTAATATGCGAAGAAAAGGTAGATAAACTATTTTCAATGCTTTGTTCGTCGCCAATATTACAAAATACTTTATCAAACACGGAAATTTCACTACTCTCGCTTGCAGGAATGAAAATTCCACATAAACTCATAAGAACGAATAAACCAACGAGTTTTAAAGTTACCGTTTTACCACCCGTGTTTGGGCCTGAAATTAAAACGTATTTATATTCTTTACCAAAATTTATAGAAATCGGGACTACTTTCTCCGCTGAAATTAGCGGATGGCGACCATTTTTAATATTAATTACGCCGTTTGCATTAAGTTTTGGGTAAACTGCTTTGATTTTATAGGAATACTCCGCCTTTGCAAAAGCGATATCAATATCCGTTAAATAACCAATATTTTCTTCTAAATTATTTGCAATAGAACTTACTTTTTCGGTGAGTTCGTATAAAATACGTTCAACTTCCACTTGTTCAGCTAAAATTTCACGGCGAAGATCGTTATTAAGGTCTAAAATTTCTTGCGGTTCAACGAAAAAAGTGTTTCCGCTTGCCGACCTATCGTGAATAAAGCCTTTAAGCGAACCAACGCACTCTGATTTTACGGGAACAACGTATCTTCCGTTTCGCATTGAAACGACGTTATCTTGCAAGTATTTATTAGCACCCGAGCGCATATATCCCTGAAGGCGCTCTCTAATTTTTTCATTTATGCGTTTTATCGTTTGACGGATTGAATAAAGTTTTTCGGATGCTCTATCAGAAACGTCTTCATCGCTAACGATTTTAGAAAAAATCTCATTTTCTAAGTAATTATCGAAAAATATGCGACTTGCTATATCGTAAAGTATAGACAAATCTTCCGAAAACTCAATCACTTCGCTGTGAGTTATTCTTGACGATTTTAATAGCCTTGCAACCTTTAAAAGCATTGACGGGGTTAAAGTTGATAGTTTTTTTGCAAGCGATAATTCTTCTTCAATCTTATCAAAATAAATAACGCCTTTAACACCTTTAATATACAAGTTGTACGCTTCGTTAGTTTTCTCAAGTAAAAATTTAGCATTAGAAAAGTCAGTTAGAATTTCTTCGTTTTGAATAATCTCTTTAGACGTATCCAAAACGGCAAAAGCACTAACCTTTTCACAAATCTTATCAAATTCTAAAGTTGAAATAACTTTTCTTTCTATCATTTAATACCTTTTATATAATTACCATTAGTTGTGATATTTGGTAATTCGATCGACATATCAACTAAATCGTAGCACCCGAAAACTTGTTTTAAACACGCATTGTTATAAACTTTAAACCTACACTCAGAAAGAATATATTTTTTAACGGGGAAACGCCTATCCCCTTCATCAACAAGCGTAAAATCGCCGTTAATTTCGCAATTATTGCAATTTTTAGAGAATGGGCAATATATTAAATCCATAACTTCAATAGCACCGCCGTTAAGAACGAATAACGGATAATTTAAAGAATTAATTTCTTTAATTGTCAGTTCTTTAGATGCACAAAGATTTAACACGCCGTTATCAGTTAAGAATTTAACGTCAACGCTATTAAATACGTTAAACCCTACGCCTGCAAATAAGTTATGACCATTATCTTTTGCGTATTGATAAGCCCACACACCGTCGCCGTAAACTCCGTAAAACTTAGGCGCGATTTTATCTATGATTTTTAAATCTTCACCGCTTGCAAACGGCGGAACGTATAGCCATATCTTTTTATCTATTTTAGGTACGAAAACTTTTGAATAATTAGACGGAAAATAAATTACGTTTTCATAATTAAAGCAATCGTCATTAATCTCCGAAACTATAACCGCATTAGTATATCTTATAGAAGAATGCAACTCGTTATTTCTCGCATATTTCTCGATATTATAAGCGTTTTTAAAGATTTTTCCATAAAATAACTCTTCATACAACTTTACTCTAAGTTTATTTAAAACACTTTTAACAACGAAACAATTATCGTTAAAATTCTCAAAGTTAACGCTCACTTTAAATGGATAATTATCCGTTTTATTAAGCGATAAAATAACGTCTTCTTTAGAAATTGGCGAACTCTTAGCCGTTTCAACCACACTTTCAGTTTCAACCGAAACACCATTACAACTAAACTTTAATTTATCGTTTAATTTAAGGTTAACACTCACGGTAATTTCTTTTTTAAGTGGTTCTTTGCAAATTAACGAATAAAGGTCTGATTTTTTTGTTAAATGAACACTATCGCCAACTTTAGCGTCGCCACTATACTTAACGGCGATTTTTTCGTTATATAAAACTGTGGTTGCATTGCCAACTTCATAGCCGTTTCTTATAATTTTAAACGAATCGCCTGCCAATAAATCAAAATTTCTATCAAAAATTATCTCATCTTTAGTAACTTTTTTGATTTTACCAACGCAAAAACCTATATTATTTTGAACTTTATCGGAAATAAAATCGTTTTTTTGCCCAAAAGCAAGCCCCTTCGTGTAATTTCCACGATTGAACGAAACTTTTAGGGCTTTTAGTATATCACTTGTATCTTGCCCTTCTAAAATTTGGCGGTAATATTTAACTGCCGAATAAACGTACTCTTTACTTCTAAGGCGACCTTCAATTTTAAAGGATGAAACGCCTAAATCTTTTAAAATTTTAATATCTTCCCCAACTGAAAGGTCCGAAAGTGATATTAAATAGCCATTTTTAACGGTTTTACCATTATATTCAATAGAATACTTCTTTCTACAAGGCTGTTTACACAAACCACGATTACCGCTATTCCCGCCAACGAACGACGAAAAGTAACAATGCCCAGATAACGAAGTGCAAAGCGCACCTTGAATAAACACTTCCGTTTCAATTATTTTAGAAATTGCTTCAATATCTTTAATTTTAGTTTCTCTTGCAAGTATAACGCGTGAAAAACCTAAATTTTTAGCAAGTTTTGCTCCGTATTCGTTGCAAACGCCTGCTTGGGTTGAAAGGTGCAAGCAAATATTAGGAATTACCTTTTTAATATATTCGCCTAAAAATACGTCTTGCAAAATAAATGCGTCAACTCCGTAAGAGTAAGCAACGTTTATATCGCTCATGAGCGCGTCAATTTCACTATCTTTAATTAAAGTGTTAACGGTAACGTAAACCTTAACGCCGAACGTTTTAGCGTATGCAACGGCATATTTTAAGTCTTCAAGCGTAAAATTTTCCGCTGTTTTACGCGCGGAAAAGTCAGTAAGCCCCAAATATACGGCGTTAGCGCCTGCATTTATTGCAGATATTAAGTTTTCTTTTGAGCCTGCCGGTGCTAAAATTTCACACATAATTATATTTTACTCTAAAATTAAGATAATTTAAAGTGGTTTTATAAAATTTGCCCGCCAAAACTGACGGGCAAGCCTTATCTTAAAACTATATTAGACGCATTAAGTCCTGCTAATATTTTGCTTACTGAAGCGTCAACTTCTTCTAAAGTGAGAGAGCGTTCAAGATTACTAAACGTTAAATGATACGCCATACTCTTTTTACCTTGTTCAAGTTGATTGCCTTCGTAAATATCAAAAAGTTCGATAGATACGAGAGTTTTATCAGCGTATTTCTTAATAAGCCTAAGCGTATCGCCGTTAGTTACGGATTTACCCATAACGAGAGCAAGGTCGCGTTCAACTGACGGGAATTTCGGGAAAGGTTTAAATAAAAGTTTCTTATTAAGCATTTTAGAAATAACGCCGTACTTAATTTCGCCAACGTAAAGTCTTTTATCAACGCCGAGTTTTTCAGTAACTTTTGGGTTAAGTTCGCCAATATAACCGATTGACCTATTGCCAATAACCATTTCAGCGCTTCTAGTCGGGTGCATAAACGACCTTTCACACTTTTTAAAGTCAACTTTAAAGGTTGCACCTAAAACTTCTAAAAGACCTTCAACAACGCCTTTAATCGTAAAGAAATCTTCATCGCCAAACATACCAAGCGCTAAAACTTCATTTTCAACGGGAAGTTCGCTAAGCGGTAACGATTTAGGATTATACGTTTTAGCAAACTCAAAGAGTCTGCCCGATAAATTCTTTTTGTTAATGTTATTAACAATTACTCTAACAAGCGACGGAACGACTGCCGTTCTCATAACCGATAAATCTTCGCCAAGCGGATTTAAAATCTTAATAAACTTGTATTCGTCACTATCTTTATCAAGATTAAACGTTTCGTATTCCTTTTCAGAAACGAACGAGTAAGTAACCGCTTCTGAAAAACCTTGAGAAACAAGGTAGTTTTTCGCTTTATTAAGGTCTTTTTGCTCTTTGTTAAGACCACCAACGGTGATTGATGCATCTTTTAAAAGAGTATTTTCAATATGGTCGTAACCATACATTCTTATAACTTCTTCTGCAAGGTCGGGATAATCTTCAACGTCATCACGATAAGGTGGAATAACCGCTACTAAATCGTCGCCACTAATGGTAACGCCAAAGTTAAGCCTATTTAAAATATCTTCAATAACGATAGCAGGAACTTCAATGCCTAATACTTTGTTGATTTTTGAAACTTTAGTAACGATTTTCTTAGGTTCAGTCGATACGGAATTAACGTCAATATAAGAACTTGCGATTTTACCAATTTTAAGTTCGTCAATAAGCGATAATGCGCGCTTCATACCAAGTTCAGCAATATATGCGTCAGTTCCCTTTTCAAAACGAGAAGAAGAATCAGAACGCTTGCCAAGCGCTCTTGACGTTCTACGAATGCTATCGCGCTTAAACATAGCCGATTCAAAAACGATTGCCTTAGTAGTATCTTCAATGCAACTTGACTTACCGCCCATAATACCTGCAATACATTGCGGATTATTTTCATCGCAAATAACTAAGTTTTGATCGTTAAGTTCGTATTCTTTATCGTCAAGCGTAGTAATCTTTTCGCCGTTTTCAGCACGGCGGATAACGAGTTTTTGACCTTCTAAATAAGAATAGTCAAAACTGTGCATAGGTTGACCGATTTCAGTTAAAACGAAATTCGTTACGTCAACGATATTGCTGATTGCTCTAATACCAACGCTGTTAAGCCTTTTTTGCATCCACTTGGGCGATTCCATAAGTTTAACGTCTTCTACGTAAGTAGCAACGTATCTTGGGCAAAGTTCACTATCTTTAACTTCAACCGCCAACTTATCTTCCGTCTTAAAATCAGCGGTAGAATAAGTGATTTTAGGCATTTTAAGTGGTTTATTAAGAACGGCGGCAACTTCTCTTGCAAGACCTAAAATACTGTGGCAATCGGGTCTATTTGCAGTAACGCCGATATCGAAAATAACTTCGTCAAGACCAACGATGGGTTTAATATCGTCGCCGTTAGTGAGGGAATTATCAAGAATTAAAAGCCCGTCGTACGATGCGCCTTTATACATTTCTTCAGTAACACCGATTTCCCCACCGGCGCAAAGCATACCGAACGAATCGTAACCGCGAAGTTTGCCAGCCTTAATAGTCATAACACCTTCAATAGTAACGTGATCTTTAGCGGTAGCGTAAACGGTTGCGCCAACTAACGCAACGGGGGCTTTTATGCCAACCTTAACGTTGTCCGCCCCACAGCAAATTTGGAATACGCCGTGTTTACCGCAATCAACGGTACAAAGGTGTAAGTGAGTTTCGGGAATTGCTTCACAAGTTAACACTTCGCCTACAACAACACCTGAAATATCCTTGCCGTTTTCAATAACTTCTTCTACTTCAAAACCGCAAGAGAATAATTTATTTTTAAGTTCTTCAACGGAGATATCCGAAATATCTACGTAATCGTTAAGCCAATATAATGGAAGTTTCATATTATCACCTATCTTACTTGAATTGTTTTAAGAACCTTAAATCGTTTTCAAAGAACAATCTAATATCGGGAATTTTATATTTAAGAATTGCAATACGCTCAATACCCATACCGAAAGCGTAACCGGAATAAACTTCACTATCAATTCCGCAACCTTCTAAAACCTTTTTATTTACGATACCTGCGCCGAGTATTTCTATCCAACCCGTGCCTTTGCAAAGTTTACAGCCTTTGCCGTGGCATTCAGAACACGAAACGTCAACTTCAACGCTTGGTTCGGTAAACGGGAAATACGACGGGCGTAATCTCGTTTTAGCGTCCTTACCAAACATAATCTTACAAAACTCGTCTAACGTTCCCTTAAGGTCGCAAAGCGTGATATTCTTGTCTACGACAAGACCTTCCATTTGATGGAACATCGGCGAGTGAGAGGCATCGTCGTCCGAACGGTATACTTTACCAGGGCTTAAAATCTTAATCGGGGGCTTTTTATCAAGCATAACCCTAACTTGACCTGCCGACGTTTGAGTTCTAAGCAAGATATTATCGTTAATATAGAAAGTGTCTTGCATGTCTCTTGCAGGGTGATCTTCAGGGATATTAAGCATTTGGAAGTTATAATAGTCTTCTTCAATTTCAGGGCCTTCAAACACTTCAAAACCCATACTAGTGAACGCATCGATAAGTTCGTTCTTAACGAGCGTTAAGGGGTGAAGAGTACCCGTTTCACGCTTTTTAGACGGCAAAGTTATATCAATTGCTTCGTCTAAGAAAGTCTTTTGAAGTTCTAATTCCTTAAGTTCGGCTTCACGCTCGTCATAGCACGCATCGATTGCCGTTCTTAAATCGTTAACGAGTTTACCAAACGCAGGTCTATCTTCCTTAGGAATATCTCTCATTCCTTGCATAAGTTTGGTTACTTCGCCGTTTTTACCTTGATATTTAACTTTAACGTCGTTAAGTTCTTTAACTGACGTTGCCGATGAAATATCCGCTTTTGCATTAGATAAAATTAAATCTAATTGTTCGTTCATAATCTCTCCTTAACATTATAAAAAGCGCCCTTAGATAAGGACGCTTTTTGCGTGGTACCACCTTAATTTATACGCAAAAAATCTTCGCGTAACTCAATCGTTATAACGTAACGAACGGCTCGGCTTACTATTAGTTCAGCTTGCGACTCAAAAGTGAATAACGTTTTATCAAAGCGCAACGGGTTTTCAGCCACGACCCGAACTCTCTTTCCGCCAACAAAAACGTCTGTCTTTATCACAGTCTTTAAATATATAAATAAATTATATATTCAAAACTGCACTTTGTCAATCGTTTAAACCCATTTTTGAGCCGAAAAAACCGTTCCGGCAAGATAAACTTCAGGCACCTCGCCTATAATTACGTTATCGTACAGCATAACCGTTATATTATCGTATAAATTTTTAGTTGAAACGCGAGTTACAACCGAAACGTCAGGCGTAACGCTTAGATAAAGGGTGTGCCTTGTTTGGTTTATCCCTGCACTTTCAAATTTAGAGATAACGTCGCACTTAACCGAATGAATTGCGATAAGTTTCATTTTTACGGGTTTTCCAAAACCTTGAATGAGCCTTATACCTGAAAACACACCTAACGGAACGTCTACCCCTTTATTTACGTAATCGGCCATATACTCGCCAACGCTTTCAGCAAGCGAAGTCGTTAACGTGTTAAATTTATAAGAATCACTCGTTATCATTAAAATTTTATCGTCTTTACCCTTATGAACGGTAAATAGTTCTTCATAATTAAAATTATCATCCAAAGTCTTTTCGATTGCGTAATAAGACGCGCTTGATAACACGCCTTTAAACGACGCTTCGCCAATTTCAATAAGCATTCTATTTGAAAAGGAATAAAGTGATATAAATACCGTTAAAAAAAGCAATATAAATACTATTTTTAATCCTTTTTTACATTTTTTCTTTTTTCTCATACCTATTTGTATGATAAAAATCTATATTTAAACACAAAAAAAGGTCAAACTAATGTTTGACCTAAAATTTTACGCTCTATTTAATAATTATTTGTTAAAATTAACAAATTCTTCTTTAGTAATAACTTGTTCGTCATATAACTTCTTAAGTTCTTTAAGTTGAGCAAGTTTTTCTTTATTCTCTTTAACTGCACCAACGATAACTGCTTTCTTAACGTTAGCAAATTCATCTTCAGCAATTAAACCATCTTTGTTCATTTCGCCGTATAATCTTAAAAGTTC
Organism: Christensenellaceae bacterium; assembly: GCA_045637965.1. Classification (GTDB taxonomy): domain Bacteria; phylum Bacillota; class Clostridia; order Christensenellales; family Borkfalkiaceae; genus HGM11412. Next base: position 159,593 of record JAZUAK010000009.1, read on the forward strand.
AATCTTAGAATCTTGAGTTTGTTGAGTTCCGCAATTCTTAATAAAACCAAGAACAGTTAAAGACGCGCCAACAAAATAAATGATAGAAGGAATAATCAATGCAATAGATGCAAAGCAAGGTAATAAAAGTAAGAATACGTCACCTTGTGCTAATACGATTATATAGTTAAGAGATAAAACGCCAATAAGTCCACCGATGCAGTAACCAACCGTATTTAAAACTTTAGTTTTAGCAAAGCAGAATGCAACCATTAAAACTACGTAGAAATTTAACGAACTGAAGATTTCCATGTAATAAGCGTTAAACGACGCTAAAATTGACGTAATTACGAATGCAACAAAAACAATACTAATAAATATTAAATTAAACTTTTTCATAATATTTTCTCCTTATGTGTAAGCGTAAAATTTTAAATAGCACCAAGGCGCTATTTTTACAAATTATACTACCAAGGCGCTAAAATGTCAATAATATAGGGGGGACAAAATGAAAATAATTATATCAGAACGGATAAAAAGTTTAATGAAGGAAGAAAGTCTAAACCAAGTTTCACTTGCAAACAAAATTGGTGTGAAACAAAACACGATAAGTGCGTGGCTTTTAAAGAAAAAAGAGCCGTGCATAACGTCACTTTGGTTATTAGCAGATTATTTTGACGTATCAATAGACTATTTAGTTGGTAGAACGGACGATTAAAAAAACTCTCGCGCTTGCGAGAGTTTTTTTGCTTTTTATAACGTTAAATTATATATTTATCATCTTTCTTGGGCGCGTTGTTAAGTTCTTCACGCTTAGCATCGTAACCATTTCTACCAAGAAGTGCGTAAGTTGCATTTTTACCGTTTTCAACGCCGGGTTGATTATACGTGTCAATTCCAAGCATTTCACCCATGTACGCCGTTTCAAGTTCAAAGAAGAAAAGAAGTTGACCTAAAGTAAAGGCGTTTAAAGTGGGAAGATATATGGTTCTATTGAGCCTATTTTTAACGGTTAAAGCGTATTCAGTTGCAACTCTTTCCGCTTGAATAAGTTCGTTCATAGTATGCCCACAAAGGAAGTTAACGTCGGGAATTTCTTCGCAACCATCGGGAATTTTAACGGTTTTTCTATATTCGTCAACAGCTAAGAAAGTGGTAACTTTATCAAAAGGACCTTCGGTATATAATTGAACTTGGCTGTGTTGATCGGTAACACCTAAAGCCTTAACCGGCGTTTGACCCGCGAATACTAAATTACCCTTTTTATCAACTTCTTTACCAATACTTTCAGCCCAAAGTTGGCAGTACCAATCGGCAATATACTTAAGTCCGTCAGCATACGGCATCATAACCGAAATATTTTTACCGCGATTAAGTGCAATATAAGAAAGTAACGCACTCATTAGAGCGGGATTCTTATCTAAATCAGACGAAGAGCAAAGTTCATCCATGTACTTAGCGCCGTCTAAGAACTCATAAATATCAACGCCTAAAACCGCTGCAGGAAGCAAACCAACGGGAGAAAGTTCAGAGAATCTTCCACCTACACTATCGGGAATAAAGTAAGTTTTGTAGCCTTCCTTCTTAGCAATCTTAATAAGGTTACCTTTTGAACTTGAAGTGGTGGTAATAATATGCTCTCTTGCTTTATCGCCGAGTTTTTTAGTTAATATATCGTTGATAATGAGATATTGAGTCATCGTTTCACTTGTTGAACCACTCTTAGTGATAACGTTAAACGTTGTTTGTTCAACGTCAATAACGTCTAAAAGCGCTTCCATTCTCTCAGGGTCAACGTTATCTTCAACGTAGAACTTAGGTCCACCCCTTTTTTCATCGGGTAAATCGTTATAGTGAAGGTGGCAAAGTGCTTGGAAAACTGCTATCGGGCCGAGCGCCGAACCGCCGATACCTAAAACGACGAAATATTTAGAGTTCTTTTTAATCTCGTTTGCACACGCTACTATATCGTCAATTTCCGCCTTATCGTAATTAACGAGGTCTGCCCAACCGGTCATACCCGTACCACGAATGCTTTCAAACGAATTATAAGCATTTTTAGCAAAATCTGCATTTTTTTTAATATCTAAGTCCGTAATGCCTTCTTTTGAACCAACGAACTTGTCCATCATGTTATTATAGTCGAATCTTAATTTTTGCTGTGTTTTATCAAACATAATTGCTCCTTATATTAAAAAATTTTATATTTTAATTCTCTTAAATAATTTAAACTTTCGTTAAATTCGGAAATTTCACCATAATCGCCCGAATAAACTTCGATTAGCATTTCCCCGTCAAAACCAACGCCGTTTAACCTCTTAAACAAATCTTCAAAATCAAACGTACCCTTGCCTGGCAAACGAATTTTACCATTTTCATCAACGTCAGACAAATGAACGGTTTTAATGCTATCCCCCATTTCATTTATATAATCTTTGTAACTATCGCCTGAAATTCTTGCCTGCTTAACGTCAAGGCAAGTTTTTAAACCGCTTAAATATTTTGAAATCTCTTTATAAAAACCAACGTGATTATAGTATGCCCACTCAACGTTTTCAAGACACAACTCAATACCACGTGATTTAGCAAAATCTTTGACGTTTCCCATCATTTTAGCGATTTTTTCATATTCGTTATACAAGATGTTTTTCTTAAATCTTGCTATGCCGTGAAGAGTGTAAAACTTCGCACCTAAAATATTTGCAACTTTTAAGCAGTTTTCAAAAATATCGTAAGCGTCTTTAAGCGCTCTCTCGCTTTGAGAAAAAAGTTGCGGTTCAAAGTGCGTGTTTAAAGTGTGAATAGAATGAACCTTTAAATCGCCCTTTCTTTCCTTTAAAAGATTTGCAAAATCTTCAGTGTATTCCGAATACGTACCTAAAAACACTTCGCAAACGCGCGCGTCTATATTATTAAGCGTTGAAACGGCATCTTCGTTAAACTGCCTTTTAAATAATGATGCCGTTGAAATTCCTATTTCCATATTATCCCTTTTCGTAAGTAACTATTCCGTCTTTTCCAACAACGTTTACGATATCTCCGCGAACTATCTCTCCTGAAATAATTGCATCGGAAAGCAAATCCTCAACGTAGCGAGATATTGCTCTTTTAATGTTTCTTGCGCCGTATTCTTCGCTGTAACTCTCGTTTACTATTATATCCATAGCCGAATTATCAATAAAAAGTTTATATCCTTGAGAATTAACCCTGTAAATAAGCTCGTTTGCTAAAATATCGGCAACGTCGTAACAATCAGACTTAGTTAAACTATTAAATTCGATTATATCGTCAAGCCTATTTAAAAATTCCGCTTTAAAATGGCGTTTTAAATCGTCAGTTATAGCAATTTCACTATTTGAACCACCAAAACCAAACGAATTTACTTGTTTATGAGAATAACCAACGTTAGAAGTTAAAATTATAATAGTGTTTTTAAAGTTGATAAGCCTACCCTTGTTATCTGAAAGCCTACCTTCACCCATAATTTGAAGCAAAACGTCGTAAATTTCGGGGGACGCTTTCTCTATTTCATCAAATAAAACTACGGAATACGGGTTTTTTCTTACTTTTTCAGAAAGAAGACCTTCTTGCTCGTAACCAACGTAACCCGGCGCTGAACCTATTAACTTGTTAATAGCGGTTTTATCTTGATACTCACTCATATCAAAGCGAATGAGTGAATTTTTGTCCCCAAACACACATTCGGAAAGAGCTTTTGCAAGTTCCGTTTTGCCAACGCCCGTAGGACCAACGAAAAGAAAAGTTCCTATCGGTTTGTTAGGATCGTTAACGTTAGCGCGTGAACGCCTAACCGCTCTTGAAACGATTTCTATCGCCTTAGTTTGACCAACAACGCGCTTCATAAGTTCATCCTCAAGCGACATAAGTTTACTCGTATCTTCACTCGTTAAATCGCCCACGGGAATTTTCGTCCAAACACTAATTAAATTTTTAATATCTTCTTCTGTAACGCAAGGATCAAGTTCACTACGTTTTACGTAATCTTTTTCTTTTTGAACTCTAATTTGCGCGACTAAATCGCTGATTTTACGCTCGTAAACTTGCGCTTTGTCATACTCTTCGCGTGAAATTAAGTAGTCACGTTCAGCAATACACTTATTAATTTCATTTTCTAAAGTAATTATAATAGACGGGGTTGAAGTTATTTCAACGTGCTTTTTTGACGCCGCTTCGTCAATTAAATCTATTGCTTTATCGGGCAAAAATCTCCCGGTCACGTAACGATCGGAAAGTTTAACCGCCGATACGATTGCTTCATCTTTAATAATAATTTTGTGGTGCGACTCGTAAACGGGCTTTATTCCCCTTAATATTTCAATAGCAACGTCAACTGACGGCTCTTTTATTTCAATCGGTTGGAAACGGCGTTCTAACGCCCCATCCTTTTCTATATATTTAGCATACTCTTCGTTGGTTGTTGCACCGATTACTGAAAGTTCGCCACGAGCAAGCATAGGCTTTAAAAACTCGGCGGTATCAAACTTACCGTCACTCGTGCTTCCTGCGCCTACGATATTGTGAATTTCATCAATAAAAAGAATGATATTACCATCGGAAACGGCGTAATCAACGGCGGTTTTAAGCCTTTCTTCAAACTCACCACGATATTTCGTTCCTGATATTAAACCTGCTAAATCAAGCGAGAAAATCTTTTTATTTCTTAAAAACTCAGGCGCTTCTCCGCTAACAATTTTGAGCGCAAGCCCTTCAACTACTGAAGTTTTACCAACGCCCGCTTCCCCTAATAGTAAGGGGCTATTTTTAGTTTTACGAGATAAAGTTTGAATAACCCTTGAAATCTCTTCATCTCTACCGATAACGGGGTCTATTTCGCCTAAATTTGCCCTTTCGGTTAAATAGTAACCAAAACTATCAAGTGGCGATTTTTCTTCTTTTATAGATTTTTCATTAACTTCAAACGTAGCGCTCGAATAATTATCGCTTGCGCTTGGATTAACGGCACTTTCAACCGCTTCACTAACCGCATTTTCATCATTACCGCTTTTTGATACGGGCTTTTCGGATTGAACGGAATTTTTAACCTTTACTTTAATTCTATCAACTATGTATGCGTAAAGAGAATGGAAATCAACGCCCAAACTTCTTAAAATACTCATTGCCCTACAATCTTCAATAGATAAAACCGCCAAAAGAAGATGTTCGGTAGAAACGTACGACAATTTTAGCGAACGAGCAATCTCTACCGCTGTTTTTCTTGCGCCAAGCGCCTTTGCGGTATAACCACTCACGTTTCTTTCGTTTAAAATTCTTTTAAGCGCGGGAAAATAATTTACGTGCGTTACGCCAAACTTGTTCAAATATGCACAAGCGTCACATTTAGGCGTTTTTAAAATCGCATATAAAATAAGTTCCGTTCCAAGATAAGAAACGTTATATTTTGTTTGTAGGTTTTCAGCAGTTTTTAAAACCATGAAATAACCTTGAGTATAATTTGCCATAAAATCCTTTAAATTAACGTTTTTAAGTATGCGCGAAGTTCTTCTTTTAGTTCTTCATCGCGAAGACCATATTCAATATTTGCTTTTAAATAACCGAGCCTTGAACCCATATCGTATCGAGTTCCGTCAAAATCTAATGCTTTAACCTTTCCCTTTCGAGCCAAAGCGTCAAGCGCGTCGGTAAATTGATATTCGCCGTTATGCGACGGCGTTAAATTTCCAATTTCTTCAAAAATATCAGCGTTAACGACGTATCTTCCAAGCGGAGATAAGGTACTCTTAACGTCTTCAAGTTTTGGCTTTTCGGTTATCTTAGTAACGTCGTAAACGTTTCCGTTTTGATAAGAATACTCAACGGAAGCATACTTAGGAACGTCTTTTCTATCAACGTTTTTGCAACCGATAACCGTTTTACCAGTTTCATTATAAACGTCAATAAGTTGACCGATTACAGGGCGAACTTCGTTAAACATAACGTCGTCACCAAATAAAATAGCAAATGGTTCGCCGTTTGCAAATTCCTTAGCAACTTCAATCGCTTTTGCCGAACCGTTAAGTTCAGCCTGCTCGGCAAAGTAAATCTTAGCCATAGTTTCGGGATATTTAACGGCGTTATAAAAATCCGTCTTATTCTTAGCCAAAAGTTCTTTATCTAAAATTTCAGACGGACCAAAATGCGCCTTAATCACTTCGTTTTTATATCCAACAACGAATAAAATCTCTTCAATCCCACTCTTTATAACTTCTTCGGTTATAACTTGAATTGCAGGCCTATTAAGAATTGGCAACATTGCCTTAGGTACTGCTTTAGTATACGGCAAAAATCTCGTACCAAAGCCTGCAACTGGTATTACTGCTTTTTTTACTTTTAACATAAATCTCCTTAAGTCATCTGGTAAAACAAGTCGGTAAAATTTTTATTTTTCTATTTCCATGAGTTTTTTAACTCTAATTTCATGCCTTCCACCATCGAACTCAGTATTTAAGAAGGTGTCTATACATTTAATAATAAGTTCAACGCTCGTTATTCTTGCTCCGAGAGCAATGACGTTGGTATCGTTATGTCTTCTCGTCATTTCAGCGGAAAAAAGGTCAGTTACGTGAGCGCAACGAATACCTTTTACCTTATTTGCCGCAATACTCATTCCTATTCCAGTTCCACAAATTAATACCCCTTTATCCGCACTGCCGTCTAAAACCGACTCGCAAACTTTAATCGCGTATTCGGGATAATCGCACGACTCTTCACTAAAAGTGCCCGCATCAATAACTTCGTGGCCGTTTTCAAGTAAGTATTTAATCACTTCTTCTTTTGCGGGAAAACCGCCGTGATCACAACCAAACGCAACTTTCATATCTTAACTCCTTATAAGTAATTATCGTTTTTATCGTAAGGCTTGCAAGCCTTTGTAAGCCTATTCATAACGCCAACGTCAATTTCACTGCCGGAATCAATCTTGATTGCAATTAAAACGTCGGCACATTTCTCGCCTTCAAGCAATTTATCGTATAAGTTAGAAGCAATCTCTTCACCAGATATACCAAGTAAAAGTTTATTTCCGCAAAGTTTATGCGAAACTTTATCGTCACATAAAAATACGGGAACTTTTCCGTTTGAAAGAAGGTTATCGTAAAGCGCTTGCGCAAGTGGTAACTCATTTCTTTCAAATAAAGCCGTCTTGCACTTCGGCGTATAATGAACGTATTTCATTCCGGGGGAACGAACAACGTCGTCACCCGCGTTTTGAACGTATTCGCAAGCACCAACAACCCTTTTAATCATTTCAGCGGTAACTAAACCACTTCTTAAAATAACGGGAACGGGCTTAGTAACGTCTAAAACGGTTGATTCTATACCACCCGAACATTTGCCACCATCTAAAATAATCTCAATTTTACCGTTTAAATCGTCGTAAACGTGTTCTGCAGTTACAGGGCTCGTATGCTTAGAAACGTTTGCCGACGGCGCTGCTATAGGCAGATCAAGGTATTTTAAAAATTGTTGACAACCTTCGTGATCGGGAATTCTTACGGCAAGCGTATCAAGACCGCAAGTTACTTGCTTTGAAACGAAACCTTTATGACGCATAACTAAAGTTAAAGGCCCCGGCATATACGCATCTATTAAATTTTTAACGTAAGGATAATCAACGTAAACGAGCTTAGATAAATCGTAATCTTTATGTACGTGAACGATTAAAGGATTATCGTTAGGTCTACCCTTCGCTTTAAAAATTTTATCAACAGCCAAATCACTAGTCGCCAAACCACCCAAGCCGTAAACCGTTTCGGTAGGTATTGCAACGAGTTCTTCGTCAAGTATTAATTTTTTCGATAATTTCAAGGAACTATCGTTAATTTTTAAAATTTTCGTATTCATTAAAATATATTCTCGTCAAAATTTTCTGCAGGCGGTTCACCTACGGGGATATTTGCATCGTAGCCGTCGTCATAATCAATCGATTGAGATTCAGTTTTGGGTTTTGCAACGTACGCTGGCGGTTCCGGCGCGTTATAAACGATATTAACGAACTTAGTTTGCTCGCCCTTAAATAAGAGTTTAAACGATTCGCAAGCACCCGAACGGTTCTTAGCAAGAATAATTTCGGATTCTGCACGATTTTGAGGTTGAACGTCACCATCGTCGCTCGGTGCACGATCGGGTCTGTGAATAAACATAACGATATCCGCGTCTTGTTCGATTGCGCCCGATTCTCTAAGGTCGGATAATTGCGGTCTACGTTTACCTGTTTCAGATGCACGGTTAAGTTGTGAAAGAGCAATTACGGGAACCTCAAGTTCTTTTGCAATCATTTTAAGCCCACGAGAAATTTCCGTGATTTCAGATTGACGTGATTCACTAGATTTAACGGCGTTCATAAGTTGCATATGGTCAACTACTATTAAATCAAGTTTGCCACCTTGCATACTCTTTAATCGCCTACACTTACTTAAAATATCCGGAACGGTAGTCATAGAAGTATCGTCAATGAAAATCTTGGCTGAATTAAGAATTTTTTGAGCGTTCCAAAGTTTTTGCCATTCGTCACTATCAAGTTTACCCTTTTTAGCCTTTTGACCACTAACGCCACCAATCGAACAAAGCATACGCTCGGTAAGTTCATCCTTAGTCATTTCAAGCGCGAAAACGGCACAAACGGCGTTATGGCGAATAGCAACGTTTTCAACGATATTCATTGCAAGAGTCGTTTTACCAACTGACGGACGCGCGGCTAAAATAATCAAGTTACCTTTATGTAAACCGTTAGTCAAATCGTCAAGCGCGGTAAAACCGGTGTGTAAACCTTGAAGATAATTCTTATCACTTTGAATTTTTTCATAAACGTCTAAAACCCCTTTAACGTTTTCGTTTACGTTAGTGAGAGACGAAGTGTCAAGTTGTTCAGATATATCGTAGATGAGTTTTTCAGCATACGCTACCGATTTTCCGCCGTTATCACTCACCTTTGCGTCTTTAGATATAGCTTCAGAACACCTAATAAGTTTTCTTAAAACGCTATCACGCTTAACGATATCAAGATAGAAATCGTAGTTTGCAGCGGACGGAGTACTCTTTAATATCTCAGTTAAATAATCAATACCGCCTGCCTTTTCAAGCAAGGTCTTTTTATCGGCGTTATTGATAAGTTCTTCGTTATCAGTATTCTTTTTTTCGTGCTTAGTAGGCGTTGCCTTACTTAAATGGTCGATAACCGTTACCATATCAACGGGCTTAGATGCCATAAAAATTTCAAACATTGCGTTGAATATAATTTTGTGCGCGTCAACGTAAAAATCTTCGACTTTTAATTTGCTTGCAATTTCAAATTGTAATTCCGTATCAATCAAGATAGAACCCAAAACGCTTTGTTCTGCTTCGAGTGAATATGGAAGTACGTTAATAGTTTCTTTTGCCATAATTTTATCCTTATAAAAGTTTTTCAAATTGAGTGAGAGCGTCTTCAAAAGACTTAAACGCCATTTCCATAGCGTCCCCGTCTAACAAGTCGACACCTGTAAGTTTTAAAAGTTCAGTAGGCTTATCTGAACAGCCCGAAGATAAGAAATTAAAATACTCTTTGACTTCCTTCTCTCCACCGTTTAATATTCTTTCCGCTATCGCAATAGCGCTAATTATGCCAGTTGCGTATTTATAAACGTAAAACGCCCTGTAAAAATGTGGAATTCTCGCCCATTCAAACGAAATTTCCTTATCGGAAACAACGCTTTTGCCGTAATATTTCTTGTTGAGTTTAAGATAAATCGAATTTAAAACTTCTTTAGTGAACGGCTCGCCCTTTTCGGCAATATCGTGCGCCTTTTCTTCAAATTCAGAAAACATAGTTTGTCTGAACAACGTCGTTCTAATAGTATCAAGATAGTAAGAAAGGAAATATTTCTTCGTGTTATCGTCAGTAGCATTGTTAATGAGATATTTTATTAAAAGAATCTCGTTAACGGTAGACGCTACTTCCGCTACGAATATCTTATAATCTGCTTTCGATACGGGTTGAGTAGCATTTGAAAAATACGAGTGAATAGAGTGACCAAGTTCGTGCGCAATAGTAATAACGCTGTGCGTCGTCTTATTATGATTAAGCAAGACGTACGGGTGCGGAACGTTATAAACGCTAACGCTATATGCTCCACTTCTCTTACCGTCGTTTTCATAAACGTCAATCCAACGCTCGTTTTTAGCACGCTTTAATAAGTTTATATAATCTTCGCCAAGCGGTTTTAAACCTTCTAAAACCAAATCAAACGCTTCTTCATAATCAAGTTTTAAATCAGCGTTTTGAGTTAGCGGAACGTACATATCGTACATGTGAATATTTTGATTTAAAATCTTCTTTCTATCATCAACGTACCTATGAAGAATGGGTAACGCTTTGTGAACGGAAGAAATAAGGTTTTTATACACTTTAACGTCAACCTCTTCTGCGTATAACGCCTTTGCAAGCGACGACGGGAATTTTCTTACCCTTGACAAGAACACGTCCTTATCAACGTTACCTTTGTAAAGAGCGGTAATCGTGTTCAAAACCTTTTCGTACGCTTTGTAGTACGATTTAAACGCTTTGCGCCTTACGTTTACGTCAGGGCTTTGAAGTAAAAGCGAGTAAGTTGCATGAGTAACCTTAACCTTTTCGTTATCCACCTTAATAGTTGGAAAATCAAGGTCAACGTTATCGAGCATTGAAAACGCATCGTCATAACCGCCGTAAACTTTACCACCCATTGATAAAACCTTTTCAGTTTCTTCGGATAATACGTGCGGTAAAAAATCTATAACTCTCTTGATATCAAGGTCGTAATCTTTAAAAGACGGATCTACTGCAAGTTTTTCAAGTTCAGCCTTTCCAAGTTTAGATAGTTCCGGCTCAATGAACGATACTTCGGTTGAAAATTTAACCGAAACGTCTTCAATCATACACGAAAGTTCGTTACCTAAGGAATTAGTTCCGTCTTCATCACGCTTTAACATAGCGTAAACGGATAAAACTTCCAACTCGGAAATTAAGTCGTACATCTTATCAAAACATTCTTTGATTACCTTAGACGTATTAAGATTGCCTTTATATGCGGAAAAATCTATTGATTTATCGAGTTTTTTAACTCTTTTGATAAACTCTTCTTTCGAAGTTAAAATCTCGTCGGTATTCCATTTGTATTTAAGTTCGATTTCGCTTCTTTTCATTAATTCTCCTTACTATATGCAAGCAAATAACTTCCATTCGTTGCAACCGTTATTATATCCCCTTCTGCAATATCAGTAACTTCCAATTCGGTATCAACGTAAATAACTCGCTCAACGTAATCGTTAGCAAGGTCTGACCATTCTAAAACTTCTATCCTCGTTGAGTCAACGCCACTTTTATCAACAACGTCACCATAAACACCTAAAACCGTTACCTTTTCTACCGTTCGCTTACCACAAACTAAAAAGATTAAGAAACTAAAGTAATCTCTAACCCTTCTATACGTCAGTGAAAAGAACACGAATGAGTACGATATTATAAATATTGTAACCGCAAACAATAAAAGCATAAGCGGAACTCTTAAATTAGTTTCATAAGGCTCAAGTGCATAGTAAACCAAATCGCCAGCGATTGCTAAAATAGAGATAATAAGCACTAAAACGTACCTTATTTCCATGCGTTTTTTAACGTTTTTGTATTTTTCGATATACTTAGTTGAATAGAGTTCTCTCATAGTTCACCGCCAAAAAATTCAACGAACTTAAACGTCCATGCGAACGCTTTAGTAATTTTATCTTTATTATCTATAACCTTTTGCCTTACCACACCAACGACGTACCCTTCCTTAACCGCGCCGTACGAAGTGCTATCCGTACTATTAGAACGATTATCACCTAAAATGAAAATATGCCCATCTTCAATTTTTTGCGGATAGATATCGGGTGTCGTAACCGAAAGATAAGGTTCGTCAAGCATAACGAATTCATCAGTACCGGCATATTTTATATAAACTTTACCATCTCCGCTACTTAATCCTTCGCACCTAATTTCATCGCCACCCATAGCAATAACGCGTTTAATAACCATTCCCCTACTTGGATGATTAACAACCACAACGTCGCCACGCTCAATTTCACAAACTTTATTAACGAATAAAACGTCCCCTGAACTAAGGGTGTTATTCATGGAAGTTCCTGAAACTTTTACAAGTACGAATAAATTATTAAAAACGAAGGTAATTACGAAAGCAACAATAAAAATTATTGCAAAAAACAAGTAATTAGTTCGTTCAGTTTTGTCATTTAACAAAACGCTCTGCATACTATTCCTCAACGATTTTTTTCAATCTTTTTTCAAACTCAGTAGCCGAAAGCATAACTATTCTGCCACATTGAGCGCATTTAATTTTTATATCCGCACCAACCCTTAAAACAGTCCATTCAGAACAGCCACACGGGTGCGGTTTTTTCGTTAAAATATTATCTCCAACAGAAATCTTCATAATCACAAAATTAAAAAGTTATTTATCGCAACGTTACCAAGCGATGAAACGGAAATTGAGTTAATATCGTCAAAATTTCTTATCGACATACCTATTTCAGTCTTAAAATCCGAAAATTCAATGGTTAAATTTTGCCATTTTTCCTGACCTTGTAACGTCAATACGTGCTCGTAAGTTAAGTTTGATTTCGTGTTAAGTTTTATCGTTACTTGGTCCGATATTGGCGTGTAAGCATCAAATTTTATAAACGAACTATCGCTTAAACTACCCGAAAAAGTCTTAATTGCGTAAGAAAGTACGGTGTTTTTAGTTGAAATACCAAGTATTCCAAGTGGACCCGTAACGTAGGTGCGAAGTTTATTCGTTGTGAAAACGTTGCTTAACTTTTGCCCCTTAAAATCATCGACTAAAAACGTCGTCATTAACCTTGAAGAACTAAAAATTACGTTCGGCATTTTTGAATTTGAGTTAACTTCTAAATTTTCAAAAGCAAACTTAGAACTTACCGCCATTCCATTTTGATATTTAACGACTGCATAAGCAATTTCAAAATCAACGAAGCCGTGAAGCCTTCTAACGAAGGTACATTTACCTTCTTCTTTTGAGCAAGCCGTAGGCATAAACCACACTCTATTCGATGGGTCGGCATCGTTACTGCACGCGTAAACGTAAACGCTTTTTACGGGGCAAAAACTTGAAAATTCCACCGTATAAAACATATCTTCCCCATCACATTCAAGCGTTAACTTAGGCGTTGACGGAAACTTAATTCGCTTTGACGATAAGAATTTTGAGAAGAAATACTTAATATCGTTTAAACAATATTCGTCAAGCGTATCTACTGATGAGTTAACAAAGTTATGCCAGCATTTACCTTGATTATTAACTCTTTGAAGCGTATCAACCGCCCTTTCGGCATCAAATTCAGAACTATTGGTTGCACCAACGTATAAAACGGGAACTTTTACGAGTTGTGCGTAGGAATGCGCGTCAACACCGGCAATAAATCTACAGCGCTCATCGTCAAGTTCAATTTCTTCTTGGTCAAACTTATTAAGACCTTTATATGCAAGCCAACCTGCGCCGAAAGCAAAAGCGGATGCGTCAACCCTATCGTCAGTTGCGGTAAGTTGCCAAGCAACGTTAGCGCCGTGCTTTATACCTAAAACGCCTATTTTACTATCAGGATTATCGGCTCTTACAAATGATACAGCGTATCTTGCAACGGCACACCATTCATACCAACAAGTTTCTCGTGCGGTGTTTTCAACCATTTCCATAGTATTACCGCGAAGTTCATAATTTGCATAAGAAATTTCTTCGGGGTAAACGGTATAATCGGAAACCCCGTCTTTTTTACCGCACAAATCTACCGATAAAACGTTAAATCCAAGGTTTGAAAAATGGCAAACTAAATCAATATCAGCACCTTCCGATACGTTAGGTAAGATGATAATAGTATCCGCATCAACGTTCTTTTGCTTTGCATAAACCCCGTAAATTCTTACACGACTCTTACCTACGCTTCTACCCGAAAAATAAACGTAATTAAAAACTGCGTTTCCTAAAGTTTTACTTTTAAGAACCGTTTGTTTCAAAGGTAAAGTATCGTCAAAGCCTTCCCATAAAGTTATTGGAGTTAAAATTTCGTTAGCCATAGTAAACCCTTTTATTTTTCAACTTTTTTTATTATACACTAAAATTAAAAAATTTGGTAGCCTTTTTATAATATTTTAAAAAATATTTTATATTTATATAATTATGAGCGCAATCTCGCGCACACGCGATTTGCTCAAAACAACTCCGAAAGCGTAAGTAAATCAAAATATAAAAATACTAATAATATTCGATATTATCGTATATTTTGCATTTTTTTCAATTTAATTTAAATTGCAAGTTTAACGTTTTTAAATCTTCGATTTTAGTTATCTAACTCACCCGTCAATACTAAATATTGTGATAGAAAAAATTGTTTTTAATTTCGCTTGATTATTTTTAAAATTTAATATAATATTATAACACTATAATATTTTGGTGGATTATGTCGTTTTGTTCCTTTTCAAAAGAAAACTCAAAATCAGGTAAAACTTTAATTGATAATCAATTTATTCAAACCTTTCTCCCTGAAGCGCCTGACCAAGCCGTAAAAGTATATCTTTACGGTCTTTATTTGTGCCAAAATTCAGATTTTGCACTTGATTTAAACGCCTTTTCAGAGATTTTAAAGATTGAACAGGACGAAATTATTGATTGTTTTAAATATTGGGATGAATACGGGGTTCTTTCTATAATTTCCGAAACGCCCTTTACCGTTCACTACTACCCTTTAAACGAATCAACCAACAAGTATAGAAGATTTAATCCTGAAAAGTACGAAGAATTCTCAAAAACCATTCAAACGATAATAACAGGAAGAATGATTTCAGTTACGGAATTTAACGAATATTTTACTTTAATGGAAAACACCTCCCTCAAACCCGATGCTTTAATACTTATAATTAAGTATTGCGCAGGGCTTAAAGGCGATAACATCGGCTATAAATACGTTATTACCGTTGCTAAAGAGTTTATTTCCCGCGGAATTACAACCGTTGAACTCATAAACAAAGAACTTGACGGATATTTCGTATCTTCCGGCGAACTTTCGGAAGTTTTAAAGGCTTTAAAAACGACTAAAATGCCCGAAATTGAAGATATGCAATTACATAAACATTGGACTGAAAATCTCGGCTATGAACACTCTTTTATCTTGGAAATTATCAAGACTTTAAAGTTAAAAACGGTTAAAAAGTTAGATAAAACGATCGAAGAACTATATTCTAACAAGATTTTCGATATAGAAACGGCAAAAACGTACTTCGCAACCAAGAAAGAGTTATACGAACTTTGCGGTGAAATTTCTAAAAAACTTGGGCTTTACATAGAAGTTTTAGACAACGTTTTATCAACTTACGTTTCACCTTGGAAATCCATGGGATTCGACGGCAACACCCTTCTTTTTATTTCCGACTATTGCTTTAGAAAAAACAAGCGCACCTTTGAACTTATGAACGATACGGTTAACAAACTCTATAAACTTGGTTTAATAACCGTTCAAAGTATTACTTTATATATCGAAAGACACAATAAAAACGATGAATTTATCGAGAAATTTTTATCTTTTGCAGGCGCTACGAGAAAACCTAACGCTTGGGATAGAGAAAACCTTGAAAATTGGCGACTTTGGAACTTTACAGACGATATGATTTTAGAAGCCGCAAAGCGCTCTTCTCACACGGCAAACACTATCGCTTACATGAACAGCATTTTATCTAACTGGAAGAGCCAAAACGTATTTACAGTTAAAGATATTGAACGAAGCGTTTCACCCCAACAAAACACCGCTAAAACCGTTCATTTTGAAAATGAAAGAGACTATTCTCAAGGCGACCTTGACGAACTTTTAAAGCGCTTTGAAGACTTTAAGGTATAAAAAATGATTAAATCAAAGATACTCGTTGAACAAGTTAATAATAAGTATTTTGACCTTAAGGCTAAAAAGTACGCCGTTAAGCGTTATAACGACGACATTCTCAACTCTAACGAAGAATTCGTTTCGTTGACAAACGATCTTGGTAAAGCCAAATTTATGCTTGCGAAGGCGGAATACAACGAAAGCGTAGAAGATATTAAAAATCTTTCAATTCAGGTTGAAATACTTAATAAACGCCTTGAAGAGTTAAAGAAGAACTTAAACCTTGCGCCGATTAAGTATAACTGCAATATATGTAAAGATACGGGCGTTGTAAACGGCAAGCGTTGCAAGTGTTATTATAAATATTTAACTCAATTTGCTTTAGAAAGTCTTGGCGTTACAGAACCTACGCAATCGGAATTTTCAAACCTTATTCAAAACCCAAAACTTGCTAAGCAATTTAAAGTTATTAAAAACTACGCCGACAATTTTCCGAGTACGAAAATTCCTAACTTAGTGTTCTCTGGAAACGTTGGAACAGGCAAAACCGAACTTGCAAAATGCGTTTTAACCCAAGTAAAAAAACGCGATTATATCGCGCTTTTTCTAACTTCAACAGAACTTAATGCAATATTTACAAAAATGCACACTTCTCAAGTTGATAGAAATTTAATTTTTGAAGTTTTAAGTGATGCCGACCTTTTAATTATTGACGACTTAGGCACTGAAACGTTATACAAAAACGTTACAATTGAGTATCTTTTATCTCTCGTATCTAATAGAATTGAAAAGGGCAAACATTTAATAATCACTACTAACCTTACCGATAAAGAACTCGTTGAAAGATACAACGAAAGATTTACATCAAGAATACTCGATAAGTCAAAATCTCTCTTTATACCATTTTATTCAGAGGATTTTAGAAAACAACTATAAAAAAATCTACGGATATCTTCCGTAGATTTTTTATTTTATTATTTTCTATTTGCATAAACGTAAGAGCCAAGTCTTTCAATGATGTCACGAGCGGACTTATTGTCAACTGAAATCTTAATCTTCTTTACTGCTAACTTTTGCCTTAATTTTTCATAGCCAACGCTCATTACTGCGTTTTCGCCAACCTGGTTGGTCGTTAATTCTATATAGAAATAACCTTGATTTAACGCAAACACACCGCTAAAGAATAAACCAAGTAAAAATAAACCTGCGCCAATTAACGTGGGGATTTCATAAATCCAATCGAATTTATACGAAGCAAACGCTCCACCCGCAATTAAAAGCAAAGAAATCAATATTCTCATAATTGGACCAAACTTTGAAGGTTTTTGGTGGCGCAACGTTACGTTATGAATGGTATCGATAGCCACTTCACGCCTAAATACGCCCTTTTTGTTTGATATTGAAGATACGACTCTTTTGTTAGTTACAGTTAAATTATGAGTAGTTTTCTTTTTAAAAGTATTAGAAACAGCGTAATCCCATTCATTTAAAATAATTTCGTTACTTGCTAAAATCATTTATCTTTCCTTCCTTATATATACTTATGCTTTAGTAGGCTCAGCATACTCAACGCCAAACGTATCAACGGTAACCGACTTCATAATTTGATCGTCATAAGGTCTATCGTGCCAATCCGTTTTAGTTTCAGCAATCTTATCAACGACTTCAATACCTTCAACAACTTTACCAAAGGACGCGTACTGCCCGTCTAAATGCGGACTATCTTCGTGCATGATAAAGAACTGAGAACCTGCGGAATTGGGAGCCATCGTTCTTGCCATAGATAAAACGCCACGAACGTGCTTTAAATCGTTTTTAAAGCCGTTTGCAGTAAATTCTCCCTTGATAGAATAACCAGGGCCACCAGTACCCGTTCCGTTCGGGCAACCGCCTTGAATCATAAACCCGGGAATTACTCTATGAAAGCAAATTCCGTTATAATAACCTCTTTTAATAAGAGAAATAAAATTATTAACCGTATTTGGCGCAATTTCAGGATAAAGTTCCGCTTTAATAACGCCACCGTCGTTTAATTCAATAGTAACGATAGGATTTTTATTTTCCATAAACACTCCTTACTCTTCATACTTAACGAGTTCAACGCCCGCTTCTTTTAATAAAGTAACTGAAAATTCATCTGGGTATCCGTTTTTGTAAACAACCTTTTTAATTCCAGAATTTATAATCATTTTAGTACAAATGGTACAAGGTTGATGAGTAACGTAAATAGTTGCGCCTTCAACCGAAATGCCCATTTTTGCCGCTTGACAAATAGCGTTTTGCTCAGCGTGAACGGCATAGCAAGTTTCTTGGCGCGTACCCGAAGGAATATTGAGTTTTTTTCTTAAACACTCGCCCTTATCTTTACAACTAACAACACCCGAAGGAGCACCGTTATAACCAGTAGCCAAAATTCTATTATCTTTAACGATAACCGCACCAACGTGCCTACCGTCTTGATAGCAACTTGACCACTCGCCTATAAAATCTGCCATGTCGGCAAAACGTTTATCCCATTTATTCATAGTCGTCTCCATTTTATATATATAATTCTAACATAATATAATTATAATTGCAATACATTTTTGTTTTAATTTTACTAACTTTTCAACAAAATTTTTTCATTTTTTTGACACTATTCTATTGACAAAAATTTTTATATGACTATAATATAGTTAGCAGTCCCCCTTTGAGAGTGCTAAAATGATTGATTTTATATTTAAGGAGTTAAATTATGAATATTAAACCATTGTTTGATAAGGTAGTTGTTACCGAAAACAACAAGGAAGAAACCACAAAAACCGGTTTTATTCTTCCTTCCGCATCGCAAGAGACTCAACAAACGGCTACCGTCGTTGCAGTTGGCCCCGGCGGAATTATTGACGGAAAGGAAGTTACGATGCAAGTTAAGGTTGGCGACGTGGTGTTATATGCAAAATACGCAGGCAGTCAATTCAAAGTTGATGGTAAAGAATTTACCATTATTAAGCAAAGCGATATTTTAGCAATAGTTGAATAATAAGGAGAATAATTATGGCAAAACAAATAAAATACGGCGAAGACGCGAGAAAAGCCTTAGAAGCAGGCGTTAACACTCTTGCTGATACCGTTAAAATTACACTTGGACCTAAGGGTAGAAACGTCGTTTTAGATAGAAAATTCGGCGCTCCCCTTATCACTAACGACGGTGTTACCATCGCTAAAGAAATCGAACTTGAAGACGCGTTTGAAAATATGGGCGCACAACTCGTTAAAGAAGTTTCCACTAAGACTAACGACGTTGCAGGCGACGGTACTACCACTGCAGTAGTTCTTGCTCAAGCAATCATTAGAGAAGGCCTTAAAAACTTAGCGGCAGGCGCTAACCCTATTGTCCTTAAAAAAGGTATTAAAAAGGCTGTTGACGTTGCCGTTAATGAAATTAAATCCGTTTCAAAACCCGTTACCGATAAAAAATCTATCGCTCAAGTAGCATCAATTTCTGCAGGCGACGAAGAAATCGGTTCACTTATTTCCGACGCTATGGAAAAAGTTGGTAACGACGGTGTCATCACTATCCAAGAAAGCAAAACTATGAAGACTGACCTTACCACCGTTGACGGTATGCAATTCGACCGTGGTTACGCTTCGGCTTACATGGTTACTAATACCGATAAGATGGAAGCAGTTTACGATAATCCCCTTATCTTAATCACTGACAAAAAGATTTCCGCTATTCAAGAAATCCTTCCCATTATCGAACCAATTGCTCAACAAGGCGCTAAACTTTTAATCATTGCTGAAGACGTTGAAGGCGACGCTCTCGCCGCACTCGTAGTTAACAAGTTAAAAGGCGTATTTAACTGCGTAGCAGTTAAGGCTCCGGGATTCGGCGATAGAAGAAAGGCTATGCTTGAAGATATTGCTATCTTAACCGGCGGTCAAGTAATTTCTACCGACCTTGGCATCGAATTTAAGCAAGTTACTCTCGATATGCTTGGTAGAGCAACTCAAATCAAAGTTGATAAAGACAATACTACTATTATCGGTGGCAACGGCAATCCCGAAGCAATCAAAGCAAGAGTTATGGCAATCAAAACTCAAATGGATGCAACTACTTCCGATTACGATAGAGAAAAATTACAAGAGCGCTTAGCAAAACTTGCAGGTGGCGTAGCCGTTATTAACGTTGGCGCTGCAACTGAAGTTGAAATGAAAGAAAAGAAACTCAGAATAGAAGACGCGCTTGCCGCTACTAAGGCAGCCGTTGAAGAAGGTATCGTTCCTGGTGGTGGCACTGCTCTTTTAACTGCTATTCCTGAAATCAAGAAATTATCAGCAACTCTTACCGGCGATGAAAAGACGGGGGCTGACATTATCCTTCGCGCTATCGAAGAACCCGTTAGACAAATTGCTAAAAACGCAGGTCTTGACGGCTCGGTTATCTTAAACGACATTTTAAGAAACGAAAACAAGTATTTTGGTTTCGACGCTTACAATAACGAATACTGCGATATGGTTGAAAAAGGCATTATCGACCCGACTAAAGTTACTCGTTCGGCTCTTCAAAACGCTGCTTCAATCGCATCAACGCTCTTAACTACTGAAAGTATCGTAACCGATATTCCTTCTAAAGAACCCCCGATGCCTCCTGCAAACATGGGCGGAATGTATTAATAACAAAACAAAAAATCCACGGAAATTCCGTGGATTTTTTTATTTAACTGAAGTTTTATAATCGTTTGCAACGTTTATTGAAGATATAGCGTTAAGCCTTGCAACGTTCTCGTCGCCACCGCCCGTTAAACGAATAATTTCGTTAATCTTACCTTCGCTATCAAGCAAGCAAACTGACGTGTTCGTTTTATCACCGTTTTCAGTCTTTTTAATAAGGTAGTTATTGTCCGCGTAAGAAACTATTTGCGGTAAGTGAGAAATAGTTATAATTTGAACCTTTTTAGAAAGTTTAACAAACTTTTGCGCAACTATTTTTGCAACTTCGCCAGATATTCCCGCGTCAATTTCGTCAAATACGTAAGTTCCGCCGTTATCGGTTGCAACTATTTTAAGGGCAAGCATAAATCTACTCATTTCGCCACCGCTTATAATCTTACTCATATTTTTAAGCGGTTCACCTTTATTTGCGCTAAATAAAAACTCAACTTCACTATTTCCGTTTGAAGATAAGCCCTTATTAGAATATTCAACCGAAACCTCAAATTTTGCACTTTTCATTCCAAGCGTTGAAAGTTCACCCTCAACTTTTTCAGAAAACTCTAACGCGCTCGATTGCCTTAAATCGTGCATACTTTCATATATAATTTCAAGGGCTTTAGTTGACGATAAAATTGCATCTTCACACTCTTTAGAAAGCGTTTCAAAATTTTGCAAATTTTCGTATTCTTCCTGAGATTTTTGATAAAATTCCATAATCTCAGCATAGGTATTCCCATACTTTCTTTTAAGCGATTTAATAAGATCTAATCTCTCTTCAATTCTAACCTTTTCCGCTTCGTCAAAATCAATATCAGAAAGCAAACTTTCAGCAGTATAAGATATATCGTCCACTTCCGCTTTTAACGAATACAACCTATCGTAAAGTTCTTGATAAGAAGAGTTAAAATCGCTAATTTGAGAAAGTTTAGAAAGCGCCGTTGATATAATATCCGCAACGCCCCCGTCTTCAACCACCGCACTATTGACGATAGATAAACTCTCGCCAATCTTTTGAGCGTTTTTAAATAATTTAATCTTTTCAAGCAACTCGTCTTCTTCGCCGTCGTAAAGATCGGCTTTTTCAATTTCAGATATTTGATAGGACAAAACGTCTAAACGAACTGCTCTACTGCGCTCGTCCCCACCATTTTCATCTAAAATTTTTCTTGATTTTTTGATGGTTTCTATATACGGAAGAGTTTTTTCCTTTAATTCAACGATAGGCCTTCCTATATACGAATCAAGAACTGCAAGTTGATTGTTACTATTAAGTAAAGAATAATGCTCACTTTGACCGTATATATCACAAAGCGACAAGGTCAACGCCTTTAACATAGTTAAAGTTACTTGCGTTCCATTTACCCTAATATCAGACCTACCTTCAATGGTAAGTTTTCGCTTGATAACGACTTCATCGTCAAAATCAATACCGAAATCGGTTAAAACAGCCTTTGCACTACTCGTTAATTCGCAAAAACAAATTTCCGTTTGACAAAAACTCTCTCCGTGTCTTATAAGCGTTTTATCCGCTTTTGCCCCGAGAGAGAAATTTATCGCGTTTATAATCACCGTTTTACCAGCGCCCGTTTCACCGGAAAGGACGTTTAACCCGCTAAAAAAATCAATTTCAGCAAGTTCGATAAGGGCGATATTTTGTATGCGAATACTTTTTATCATATACCTAAAGTGCCTTTTATCGTTTGTTTAACAATTTCAGCGTTTTCATCGCTATCTGCAACGATAAGCAACGTATCGTCGCCTGCAACCGAACCTAAAACGCCGTTTAAAGCAAGTTTATCTATAGCCATACCGCACGCTGAACCGTGGCCTTCAAGAGTTTTAACAACGATAAGGTTCTTAGCGGCTGTAACCGAAGTAACGAAAGTTTTAAGTAAAGGAATTACCCTTTCCTCAGAAACTCTCTTAACCCCGTCAGGCAAAGCGTATCTATAGTTTAAGATTTTACCCTTTTCTTTTACAAGGCCAAGTTCTTTAATATCTCTTGAAACGGTTGCTTGAGTAACCGAAAAACCTTCAAGCGATAAAATTCTTGCAAGTTCGCCTTGCGTGTTAATTTCAGATTCTTCAATAATTTGCTTAATTCTTTCGCGTCTTTTGTAAATTGACATTACTTAGTCTCACTCCACTTGTTTAATTTAATCAAAAGTTTTTCAAAGAAATTGTCTTGTGTTTTATAAAATTTAATAGTTTTTCTACTTCTTGAAACTTCAACGGTTTCCGTCTTTTTTAAATTCTTTACGAATTTACCGTCAACGTATAAGGCGCATTTAGAAGAATTTTCAAGCATTTTAACCTTCGCAACCGAACTATCCGAATAAACTATAGGACGGCTGTGTAAAGAATGTGAGCAAACGGGGGTTGCAATAAACGCGTTTAACTCAGGGGTCATTATCGAGCCACCGCAAGAAAGCGAATAAGCAGTTGAACCCGTGGGCGTGCTTAAAATAATACCGTCTGCAAAATATTTATCAACGAAGCACGAACCAATAGTAAGAGAAAGTTTTGCAACTTCACTGGAAGAAACGTCTTGCGTGGACCTTTGAACGAGCGCTTCGTTAAGAGCGTAATACTTGTTATCGCCAACGACTACTTTCATAACCGAACGCTTATCAAACTCTTTGCCGTTTTTTATAAGTTCAACCGCTTTTTCAAGTTCGTTTGATTCAACGCAACTTAAAAAGCCTACCGTTCCAATATTTACCGCTAAAATGGGAATATCGTATTCAAACGCGTATTCAACCACGCGAAGAATAGTGCCGTCGCCACCGAAAACGGTAATAACGTCAACGTCTTTACAGTCTTCTTTTAAGTTAACGATTTTGTAATCGATATTGTTTTCAAAAAGCGCTTTACCAAATGCGCTTGCAGTAGTATTCGCTTCACTTTTAGTCGTATTAATAAATATACCAACTTTCATAATATCACCTAATTTTATTTATAATCTCGTCAACACTTAAATTGGCGGAATTATCGCCGTTTTTAAGCATTAAAACGTATTCAACGTTCTTTTTTTCTCGCACTGGCGCTACCGTTATATCAACCGCGAAAAACCCAGCGTTTTTGCACGCATCGTAAACTTTTTTTATAGCGGAATGCCTAGCCGATGCACTCTTTACTATTCCGCTGTTACCCAAGTATTCTTTCCCACACTCAAACTGCGGTTTTATGAGAATAAAAGCAACGCCGTTTTCTTTTAAAACGTTTTTTATACCGCTTAGAATATAAGTTACCGATATAAAACTTACGTCAACGGAAACGCCGTCTACCCGCTCACCCAAAATACTTTCGTTTAAAAACCTCGCGTTAGTATTGTCAACCACCACGACTTTATCATTATTGATTAAAGATTCGTCAAGTTGAGTTTCGCCAACGTCCACCGCGAAAACTTTCGTAGCACCGTTTTTGAGTAAACAATCGGTAAACCCTCCGTTTGACGCGCCTATATCGGCAAATACTAAGCCTTTTGGCGAATATTTAAAATCATCAAACGCCTTTTGAAGTTTATAACCGCCGTTTGAAACGAACGCGTCTTTTTTATCAAGAACGGTAATCAAACTTAAATCTTGAACGTCAAGCGACGGCTTGGCAGGTTCTCCGTTATACAAAACTTTGCCTTCTACTATCGCTTGCGTCGCTTTAGTTCTTGAAGAAAAAACACCTTCTTTACTGAGTAATGCGTCAAGTCTCATATCAATAATCTCTACCGATAATAAAATCTAAAAGACCGATTAAAAACTCGTTTTCAGTTAAACCGCTTATTGACTCTTTGGCTAAATCGTAGTATTTTTTAGCGCGTTCACGCGCGCCGTTAAGCCCGTAAAGTGAAACGAAGGTAAGTTTATTGTCGTTCATATCCTTGTTTATACTCTTTCCAAGTTTTTCAACTGACGAAGTAACGTCTAAAATGTCGTCTGTAACCTGAAATAACAAGCCTAAATTCTTACCATATACGGATAACTCGTTAAAACTTTCGTTATTTTTTAAGCAACTTGGAATAAGCGTTGACGCAAGCAATAACTTGCCAGTTTTATTATCGTGAATTTTAAATAAAGTTTCTTCATCACACTCTTTATTTTCAGATAAAATATCAAGCGCTTGTCCGCCAATCATACCGTACGCGCCTGCATATAAGGCTAAAAGCCTACCTGCAGATAACGAGCCGTTATCATTAATCGAGCGTAAAACTATTTCGTAAGCGTAATTTAAAAGTGCATCGCCCGCTAGAATCGCCATTGCTTCGCCGTAAACTTTATGGTTAGTGGGTTTACCACGGCGCAAATCGTCGTTATCCATAGCGGGTAAATCATCGTGAATTAAAGAGTAAGTATGAATACATTCAAGCGCAACCGCAAACGGTAAAACCTTATTAAAATCAACGCATAAAATTTCCGCTACGGCAAGCATAATAACGGGGCGAATACGCTTACCACCTACGGTAAGGCTATATTCCATTGCTTCCTTAAGCGTTTGATTAGAAGAATTTATGCCGTCTATCCTATTTTTAAGTTCCGCTTCAAATATCTCTTTATAGTCTTGATATCTTTTATTGAAGTTCATCTTCGCCCTGACTCCTAAAGCCTGCAACTGCCGTGTTATACATAAGCATAGTAACCGTCATCGGTCCAACGCCACCTGGAACGGGGGTTATATACGAAGACTTTTTAGCAACCGAATCAAAGTCAACGTCGCCGTACAACTTGCCTTCTTCCCTATTCATACCAACGTCAACTACCACAGCGCCGTCTTTTACCATATCGCCGGTAACAAATCTACTCTTACCGATAGCAACGACTAAAATATCCGCAGTTTTTGCAACTTCTTTAATATTTGGAGTTTTAGAGTGACACACGGTAACCGTGCAGTTCTCGTGAAGTAAAAGAGCGGCAATCGGTTTACCAACCATATTGCTTCTACCGATAACTACCGCAGTTTTACCTTCAAATTCAACGCCGTATCTCTTCAAAAGTTTAATGATACCATAAGGCGTGCAAGACGGCAACGTTTTTTCTCCCTTGAAAAGTTTACCAAGGTTTAAAGAACACAACCCGTCAACGTCCTTTTCCGCAGGGATATGCGCTAAAATTTTAGACGCATCAAACTTTTTGGGAAGTGGAAGTTGAACGATAATGCCGTCAACTTCAGGGTTATTAGCAAGTTTTTTAACTTCTAATTCCGCTTCTTCTTGAGAAACCGATTCGGGAAGACGAACGGAAAAAGATTGCATAAAGCATTCTTCAGTCGCCTTAATTTTATTGTTAACGTATATCTTTGAAGCAGGGTCTTCCCCTATAATAACTACGGCAAGCCCTATTTTTCTACCAAATTTATTATAAAAAAGTTCGGATTTTTCTTTTATCGTAACGCGAAGTTCTTGCGAATACGCCTTTCCATCAAGTAAAACCATATCAACCCTCCAATTGCTTTTTATATTCTGCAAGTATGCCGTTTACGAAATTCGGGCTCTCTTTTGTAGAATACTTTCTAACGAGTTCCATCGCTTCGCTAATCGAAACGATTAACGGTATATCTTTTAAATAAGTCATTTCAGTTATAGCGATTTGAAGGGCACATTTATCAGTAGAATAAATACGTTCAAAATTGTAACCCTTTGCTAAATCGGATATAATCTTGTTAATTTCTTCTTCATTTTTTGAAAAACTATCAAGCAACGCGTCCGCAAATTCAATAGCGTTTTCAGATAAATTTTCTTCACTATATATAGTAAGTTTAAAACTATCGTCAAACTTATCGTTAAATTGATTGCTAAACAAAAGTTTATAAACTGCTTCTCTTGCTTTATTTCTCATATTTCCCTCAGCATAAAACAAACCGCCGCAACTATAGTTGTGGCAGTTTTTAATTATTGATTACTTGCGTCTTGAAAGCAAACGTCGTCTACGTGAACGTTTACTGATTTAACTTTGTATTTAGACATTGCTTCAACGTTACGTTTAACGCTATCTTGAACGTCATACGCAGCGTCAGGCACGTTATAGCCAAACGTAATATCAACGGTTACGTCAACGATAACGTCATCTCCATTGAAATCAACGTCAATATTGTCCAACTTATCTTTTTTACCATTGTTAAGCGAAACGCCTTGAACTTCGGATACCGCAAGCACGACTATACCTTTAACTATGCCGTCGTTATAAGTAACCTTACCCGTTCTTTCTTGGTTATAAAGGGGCTTTTTAACTTTCATAAAAACCTCGCTAAATAATAACTTTGTTATTAGTATAGCACATTTTTTTGAAATTACATAGCGTTTTAATCAAAGATATGGAATAATATTTATATTTTCAGCGTCAATTTGGTTATCTTGAGTTAAAATTGAATAAATTTTAACGGCATCCGTTTGATCAAACTCAGCATCTCTAACAACAACGTTAACGTTAGGCGAATTTAAACTCATCGTTACCACCACTTCTTCATACCCGTACGCTTTTATAAGTGATTCCATTCTAAGTTCTTGTTCGGTAAGCGCGGTAAGTTGAAGTTTTTGAGTGAGCGCAGTTTCTCTAACGTCTGAATCCGATTCCGCTTCAGCAATAATCTTATCAAGTTGTAAAATCTGTTCATTTCTTGATGACGAGCGTTCTGCTTTGTACTCTGAAAAGTAACTCGCGTCCGCAACGTCGCTTATTCTATCCGTTCCCGATAACACGAAATTGAACACGGCTGTAACGGCGAGCAAGGCAATCATTGAACTTAAAATTACGATTTTTTTCTTTTTTGACATAGTTAATCTCCTTTTTTATTTCATTTTTATTATACGAATGCAATCAGCGTCAACTGACAGCGTCGTAGTAATTATTTCAGTTATTAAAACTTTAACGCTTAGATTGTCTGCGCCTTGGCAAGCAACCGCTATCCCTATAATTTTTGGATTATTAGTTTTAATAACGTATGGCTTACCACCAACTAAAACAACCGATTCTTCCGTAAAATTTACGCCGTTTTCACTCTTTATCCCGACGTCTTTTAACACTTCTTCATAAGAACTTCCGTCGGTAGTTACTAATACTTTAACTTTACCTACACCGTCAACTTCTTTAAGTAAATTTTCAAGCCGAGCTTCTATAATCGACTCGTAACTTTCAGTTGATTTTTTTGAAGTTTTAAAACCTGAAAATAACGACGAACTCGATAAAAATATTGCTACCACAACCACACATAATATAACAACTATAACGTGTTCTTTTTTTATCTTTTTTTGATTTTTGTTGTTAGATTTCATCTCTTCAATCGGTTTCAATCTCTATTTTAACCTTTAAAACGTCTATTTCCTTTTCGAGTAACGTTTTTGCTTTTTCTATCATATTTATATGCTCGTCGCTACCTAATATTACGCCTTTTGGTAAAATTATCGTAACTTTTTTTAGGTTTTTATTTCTCCCGTCATTTTCAAACTCAACAAACAAATCTAAATATTCAAAATCACCTATATTTAAAGCAATTTTGAGTTTTCTACGCACCGTTTCATCTTCTAAATTTTCCAAATAATTTAAATAAAGTTCATCGCTTAATAGTAAATTTTCTCCGCTATTGACTTTAAAAATAGATAATATCGGCGTAATTAAAATAAACGTGGCTATAAGAGATATTACCGCTCTAACCGCCTTGCCGTTCTTCGTTTTAGATACTAAAATATCAAGAATTGAAAGTAAAAATATAACCGATAGCGTTGATATGAAATATTTATTCATTTTAGATAATTAATGCCGTTGAATTTATTATTGAAAAACACACCAAAACGTAAACGAATCCTGAAAAGAAAATTATTGCGCTAAAAACGTTAAAAATCTCACACAAGCCACCCGTTAATTTAACAAACTTGCCGTCTAAGATAGGCTCGCAAATCGATATTGCAAATTTAAGCAAAAACGATACGACGAGTACCGTTAACCCTGCTTTTAACACGGTGAAAATTATTAAAATTACAACTATTAAGCCAAGCGAATTTTTAACGAGAATTGCTGATGACGTTAAAACGTCCAACCCACCGCTTATAAAATTGCCAACTATTGGTATCATAGAACCCGTCGTATACTTTAAAATTTTAAAAGATAGTCCGTTATACTGACCGTTTATCACGCTTTTTGCCGTAACAGTAAGCGTAAATACGATAGTTACTATCCCAAGTATCCATTTTATAAGAGATAATAGCGTTTTATTTAAGTTAGCAAGTTTTATAGTATCAGTTAAATTACCAACGATAACACATATAAAACAAACTGAAATTATAGGAATAAAAACGCTTGAGAAAAGTTCGCTCGATAAAACGGTTGCAATAGAACTTAAAGGCTTAAACAGCGCCGTTCCAAAACCACCTGAAAACTCACTAAGAGCAACCATAAAAGGAAAGGCTATTTCAACCGTTTTACTTACGCTTTCAATCAAGCCCGTACCAACGACCATGACCTTTGAAATTAGTTGAATATACGTCGTCGCAACTAAAGTATAACAAATGAAATAAATTGCATTATTCTCGTTATTATCGTATTTTTTATAATTTATTATATTAATAACCGAATACAAAATAGCAATTAAAACAACACAAGATAGAATAGAAATTACTTCTTTAAACGAACTTGAAAACACCTTTTTTATAACCGTTATAACACTTAAAAACTCAACGTCGTTTTCGCCCGTTATAAAAGATATAAGCCTATCTTTTAACGTTTTTTCATCGTTAAAAATTTCGTTTAATTCGTTAACCAAATCGTTTAAATCTTCATCGGTTATTCCGTTTATAACGCTATCAATAGCGTCGTCCAAATCACCGCTAATCCTATCGTCCGCACTAACTATTAACGCGCTTTGACTAAATAAAAGTACCGCGATTATTAATAAGATTATTTTCTTCATACGATAAGAGCCGAAATGATATTAAATAAATTTAAAATAACAGGAAATGAAAGAACGAAAATTATTAACCTACTTGCAAAGTTAACCTTCTCCCCTAAACTTGATACTCCTAAATCAGAACAAAGCGAAGAAGAAAAGTCAGCAAGATAGGATATTGCAACGATTTTTATAATAATTTTAAAAACTCCACCATCAATTCCCGTAGATTCAGTCATAGTTTTAAAAAAAGCAACCGCTTGAACAACGTAATCAACGGTTAATAAAAGTATCAAAATTCCCGTTGCAATAGCGGTTAATCCCGACAATTCCGACGAATTTGATTTAAGATATATAAAAATCAACGCGCCAACAACCCCAACGAGTGCAATTTTAACGATTTCCATTAATATAGGCCGAAAATATCTTTAATACTGATAAACAAGTCGCTTATCATTGAAATAACCAAGGTTAAAACGATAATTAACCCCGCTAAACTTACTAAAGTTGCAATATCATCTCTATCCGATTTTTTTAATATTTGGCAAATAACGGTTATTATTATACCTATCGCCGCAATTTTAAAAATAACGTCTATCCCGTACATTAAATCACCAATATAAACAACATAATACCCAATGAAAACCCGACTTTCGTTATAGCGCTATAACATTTATCATATTTCTTCTTTTTTTCGTCTTGAATTTTTAAAAATACGTCTTTATATGATAAAATCGCCGTTTTTTGAGCATCAGAACTGCTTTTTCCAAGCAAGCCAAAGTAATTATTTAAAGTTATTTTTTCTTCTATGGATATAAAATCAGGAAAAATCAACTCTTTATCTTCTAAATAACACCTAACCGTAATCACGAAAGTTTCAGATGGATAATCAACGTTTAAAAGTTCTTTTACAGTCCGTTTTGAGTAAGATAAACCGCTAACGAGCGAATCACACGAAATACACGCCGACGCATAATAATAAAGTTCTTCCTTAATATTTTTTGCTTTTAAACTTGATAGTTTAACGCACGCCAATATGCAAGATATTCCAACCAAAATTTTTAATGCAAACATAGTTTATTTAAGTTTTTATCGTAATAATCGAATTTTCGCTCGCCGTTTTCATTTGATATAACCACGAAATAATCAAAAATTTTGTTTTCTTTATATAAATCATAGTTAAACCTATTAAAAAAATTTATCGGCGAATCTGCGTGCGCGGTTGCAATTACGTAAACACCGCTATAAATGGCGTTTATTACGGATAAAAGGTCGTTTTCGCCCATCAACTCGTCAGTAACAATATAGTTAGGATTAAGTGCTCTAACGGCCTGATTAAACCCGTAATCTTTATCGCTATAAGTTAAAACGTCTACCTGCTTACCATTAAAAATGTTTTTTAAGTTCGATTTTAAGGCTATTTCATTTCGCTCGTCAACAATAACTAAGTTATTACTAATATCACTCGAGATATTTAAGGATAAATCTCGAATAAACGTAGTTTTTCCAACGCCCGTTTTTGATAACACTAACACGCTACCGCCTTTATTTTTATAATAGTTATCGTAAAACTCATTTGAAACACCAAATATAGCATTTGGAACTCGAACGCATAGCGAAGTTGCATTTTTTATAGCAATTACCTTGCCGTTTTCTTTAACTATTTCGCCACAAAGCCCAACTCTTTCGCCTAAATCGGAAGTTATAAAACCACGCTTAATTTGTTCCTCAAACGTATGAATAGAACCTTTGCATAGTTTTAAAATTATGCTTTCAATCTCAGCGGTATTAAACACAAACTTGTCGTATTTTACAGTATTTTTGCTAAATTTAGCAATAGTTGGACAACCGCTCCTTATTCTAACTTCAAACAACATTCCATTTTCTTCAAGCATTATTTGTTTAACTAATTTTTCAGGTAAAAAATCAAGCACGATATATTTTATTTTGGACAAACAATTAGTAGAACAATTTAAATTAAATTACGCTTAAAACATTGATTTTTTACTAAACGTTTGATATAATAACATAGTTATTAAATTTTATTAGGAGGAATTATGGATTTTCTTTTGCAATCCATTCAAGCAATTGAGCTTTCTCACGTTGCAATGTGGATTATTGGCGGATTGCTTATATTTATAGCAATCAAATTTAAAATTGAACCTGCTCTATTACTTCCAATGGGATTTGGTGCAATACTCGTTAATATCCCTTTAACAAACGTTTTAAACGACGGTGAAACGGCTGGTATTATTGAGTGGCTATTTAAAGAGTATATTGAAGTTAGTGAAGCAATGCCTATCTTGTTATTTATAGGTATCGGCGCGATGATTGACTTTGGCCCACTTTTATCAAACCCCAAACTATTCTTAATTGGTGGCGCTGCACAATTCGGTATTTTCTTAACAATTTTACTTGCATCGCTTTTCTTCCCAATCGAAGACGCTGCCTCTATCGGTATTATCGGCGCGGCAGACGGCCCTACCTCAATCCTCGTAGCGAACACTTTAAAGAGTCAATTTATGGGCCCAATTATGGTAGTAGCATACTCATATATGGCACTCGTTCCTATCATTCAACCGCCCGTTGTTAAACTTATGACTACTAAAAAGGAACGTATGATTAGGATGCCATACAGTCCGCAATCAGTAACTAAACTTACAAAAATTTTATTCCCTATAATAGTTACCATGGTTGCTGGCTTAATCGCGCCTAAATCTCTTGCTCTCGTAGGATTCTTAATGTTTGGTAACCTTATCCGTGAGTGCGGTGTTTTAGGCACAATGAATGACACAGCTCAAAACAATTTAGCAAATCTCATAACACTTTTACTCGGAATCACCATTGCTTGTTCAATGCAAGCTAAAGCGTTTATTCAATGGCAAACACTTCTTATTATGGGACTTGGTATTTTTGCTTTCGTGTTCGATACCGTTGCCGGCGTTTTATTCTGTAAACTTCTTAACGTATTTAGCAAGAATAAAATCAACCCCATGCTCGGCGCTGCTGGTATTTCCGCATTCCCTATGGCAGCACGTACCGTACAAACTATGGGGCTTAAAGAAGACAAGCAAAACCACCTTTTAATGCACGCTATTGGCGCAAACGTATCAGGTCAAATTGCATCTGCAATCGTTGGCGGACTTATTTTAAGTCTTTTATAAGGAGGTAAACTATGTTAAATTTACTCAGCGTTTTCGTTGAAAACGCAAAAGAAAACGTTTCTAAAGCACTTACAATTATGTGGCAAGGTGTTCTTGCAATCTTTATCGTTATAGGTATTATAATTGCAATCACTTACGCTTTAAATAAGTTAACCACACCTAAAAATAAAAATGATGGCGATCCAGAGAAACGATAACTTTTAAAAACACAATTTTTTAGCAACAGTAAAAAATGGTATGCAAAACGCATACCATTTTTATATTATATTTAACTTTTTATACCGTTTTTTCAAACTCTAATTCTTTATAATACCTTTCTTTTGCTTTTCTGTATTTTTCAGAAAGTTCTAACATATAACGCTGTTTCGCATCGTAGGATAATGAATTAAATTTATCTTTATCAGTAAGCCTACCAAGAGCATCACTAACGTCGCCATACTTAATTAAGATACTTTTTACGTCTTGATAAAACTTTTCATCTTCAACGTTTACTCCGCGAATAGTAACCGCCGCTTTCGATTGATAATATTCAACCACTTTAGATTTATTCGCACCTATTTCTTCCGCTTTAGTACTTTCAGTTTTAACCTTTGACTTGTATTCCTGCCAAAAACTACTTTTTAATCGTTTTTTTGCTTCTTTTGCGTAATCTTTTAAAGTTTTAGCACTATCCATATTACTCCTATCAAAAAAAATATCCGCAAAAAGATTTTGCGGATGTAAAAAACGATATTTTTTAGCCTTTAATGTTTCTCTTTCTTGCTGCTTCAGCCTTCTTCTTTCTTCTTACGGAAGGTCTTTCGTAAAATTCTTTACGGCGTAAATCACCAATGATACCGTCACGCGAACACTTTCTCTTAAATCTTCTAAGAGCGCTATCAAGCGTTTCGTTTTCACCAACTCTAATCGTTGACATATCTTCAACCCCCCTTTGCCTATTGCAGTTAGTTTCTTAAAGAACACAATTATTATATGTAATATTTATAGTTTTGTCAATTAAATTATCACGTAAAATTAAAATTTATGCGGGATGCCATTCCATTTTTTGACCGCAAAGTATATGAACGTGAAGATGCGGAACGGTTTGACCAGCATCGTCGCCTTGATTAATCACTATTCTATAACCGTTTTCAAGCCCTAATAACGATTTTAAAGTAGGAATAGTTTTAAATATATTTTTTACGATTTCAGCATCGCGTTCAGTCATATCTTCAAAAAGTTTAAAGTGAGATTTTGAAATTGCAAGATAATGGTTTTTTGCTTGCGGTGCAATATCTCTAATAACGATCATATTATCATCTTCATACAAAATATCCGTTTTAATTTCCTTAGAAACAAATTTACAAAATAAGCAATCGTTCATATTAATTCTCCTTTATTTCGGCGAGTGCTTCACCTTGAATTTCGCCTATAATTTTTACTTTATATTTACCAAGCGGGTATTCCCCTTTGATAAAAGTTTTTAAATAATTCGCGGTATATCCAACCGAATAACCATCGTTAAACTCTTCTATAATCACATCTTGAATAGTTTTCATATTTTTCGATAAAAAGCGTGATTTTAAATCTTTTTTTAATTTTAGCATTTTATTTAAACGCTCTTTTTTAACACTACCGTCTAAGTCTTTTAATTTACTTGCAACAGTACCTTCACGTGGGGAAAAAGTAAAGGCGTGAACGTCTGAAAACTCTATCTTTTCTACGAAGGATAAACTTTCTAAAAAGTCATCATCGGTTTCGGTTGGAAAGCCAACGATAACGTCAGTCGTAATACCAGCGTTTGGAAAATACTTTCTAATAAGTTCTACCCCACACTTAAATTCTTCAGCGGTATACTTTCTATTCATTGCCTTTAAAGTTTTATTACAGCCCGATTGAAGAGATAAGTGAAAATGCGGAGCAAAGTCTTTTAAGTTTTTAAGCGCAGTTAAAAATTCTTCAGTAACGACGTTTTCTTCCAAACTACCAAGCCTAATTCTCGTTTCAACGTTAGATAGAGATTTTATAAGCGAGGCGATATTTTGCCCTTCGTAATTATACGCCGATAAATTTATTGCCGTTAAAACGGTTTCTAACGGCTTTAGAGCGTTAATTTCATTAACGATTGACTCAGGGTTTCTCGAACGGCTCCTACCCCTAAGATACGGAATAATGCAGTAAGAACAAAAGTTGTTGCAACCGTCTTGAATTTTTACGTACGCCCTCGTTTTAGTCGTTTCGGCAAGCGGAAGTTCATGATAACAAGTTTCTTCAGGAAAAACGAACTCGCCACTTTTATCAAGAAGTTCTATTATTTTTTCCTTACAAGCAGTACCCGTAACAACTTCAACCCCGTCTTTACCTAAGAAACTCTTAGAATCACGTTCGGAAGCGCAACCCGTAACGATTATTTTAGCGTTTGGGTTTTGTTTTTTAACTCTTGCAACCGCTTGGCGCGATTTTTTTTCCGCTTCTTTGGTTACGGCGCACGTATTTATAACGTAAACGTCGGCAGGTACTAACTCTTCACTAACGTCGTAGCCAAGATTTTTAAGCCCCGTCATAATAGAAGCGCTTTCGCAAGCGTTAACCTTACAACCGAGTGTAAAAACTACCGCTTTCATAACGTTTCCATTACGAGCGCAACCCACTCGCCCTTATTTTTCAAATTAACGACTTTATAGCCAAGGTCTTGATACGTCGTAATAACTAATTCCGCCTTTTCTTTTAAAATACCACTTAGTATTAATAACGTACCCTTCTTAACGTGCTTTTTCATTGAAGGCGCTAAAAGACATAATATATCGGCGGTAATATTAGCAACCACTATATCGCCAACGGCATCTTGACCACTTAAAAGGTCGTCAAGAGTAATTAAACAGGAGTTTTCAACGCCGTTGAGTTTGGCGTTGTGCTTTGCAGTTTCAACCGCCACAACGTCAATATCAGTCATTACTGCGCGATTTGCACCCATTATAACGGCGGATATACCTAAGATACCAGAACCCGTACCAACGTCAATAACCGAATAATCTTCTTTAATATAATCAGATAAAAACTCCAAGCACATTGAAGTCGTTTCATGTTCGCCAGTACCAAAAGCCATATTGCTATCAATTTTAACGATTTTTTCGTCAGGCTTTTTATCGTAGGTTATCCACTCGGGGCAAACGACAACACCGCCTATCTTCATAGGTTTATAATGTTTACGCCATATTTCAATCCAATCATCGCCGTCAACCACGCGTTTTGCCGTTTCGAGCGTTCCAAAATTTATAAAACCTTGAGAATTATCGCGCATAGCGAAAAAATCGCGCGTTACAGCGGAAATTTTATCGTCAGCATCACTTATATCAAAGTACGCCTTAACAAGCGTTACACCCGAGCCTACGCTTGCGGTAACCCCGTCTTCAAGATAATCCCAGGTGTTACGACGCTTTTCAATAAGTTCTAAAACGTCGTGTTCGTCACAAACGGCAACGCCGTAAGACGTATATTCCCAAAGTTTAGAAGAAATTAACTCTTCACCTTCGTGTGTTGTATAAACGGTAAGTTCAACGTAATTCATAACGATATTTTAACACAAATTTTATTTAATTACAATAAATAAAACAATTAAAAACACGGCAAACGTATTTTTGCCGTGTTATTTTTAACAGTTTTTCAAAAGTCTAATATAAAATTCAACTGAACGCTTAATCGCATCAAGCCTAATGCGTTCGTTGTGGCCGTGAATACAAGCGCGCTCTTCCTTAGTAAAATCGGTAGAAGAAAAACGATATACCCTATCTGAAATCTTACCGTAAGACCTACTATCCGAGCATTGAACCATAAGGTACGGCGAAACGATAGCCCCGTCAAAAGTTGAAACGATTGCTTTAGCAACTTTATTATAACCTTCGCAATCAATTTTAGAAACTCGGCTTGGATTAATAGAGTTAATTATTGAAAGCGAAACGTCTTTATTCTTAACTTTCTTTTCAATTTCTTTAACGGCACTTTCAACCGTATCGGATGGGTTAAGGCGCATATTTGAAACAATTGAACATTCGGGCGGAATAACGTTTGGCGCTAAACTGCCTTTCATTTGAGTAAAGGCAACGGTAGTTCTAACCATAGCGTTAATATCGCCACCCGATTTTTTACCGAGTAAATCAATAATCCAACCAAAACACCATAAGTTTGAGAAGATTAGTTTATACAAAAAGGTGGAATGCCTACCAAGCGTATCAAACATTTGCTTAACAGGCGAAGAAACGTGCATTTTAAACGGATTATTTTCAACTCTAACACACGCTTTTGCCAAAACGCCAACGGGCGTGTGCGGTTTAGGCGCTGAAGCGTGCCCACCGTTTGATTTTGTTTGGTATTTAAGGTCAATCATGCCCTTTTCAGCAATACCTATTAAACCACAGGGCTTTTTAACCCCTGGGAATACGTTTTCAACAACCGCACCGCCTTCGTCAAGAACGAGTTCGGGAACGATTTTATTATCGTAAAAATAATCAACAACTTCGCCGGCAAACTTTCCGTTAATTTCTTCTTCGCCAGAAAAAGCAAAATAAATATCATTTTCGGGAACGAAACCTTGCTTTGCAAGGTTGTCAGCAGCGGTCATTGCGCCGTTTAAGGTGATTTTAGTATCACACGTTCCACGCCCCCACATTACACCGTCTTTAACAACTGCTTCAAACGGCGGAACTAACCAACCGCTTTCGTCAACGGGAACAACGTCGTAATGTGCCATCATTATAGACGGCTTTTCGCTACTTTTACCACGCCATTTTAATAAAATACCGCGATTTTTAAAAGTTTTAACTTCTAATTTCGGATAAATATTAGAGTAAAGTTTTGGTAGTAACGCTATAAGTTTTTCAAACTCTATCGGGTCTTCAATAGATTTATCCGCGCTTGAAACAGTTTTACACCTTATTAACTCACGCAAATTTTCTATTGCGACGTTTTCGTCAAACTCAACTACGCTATCGTCTTTTTCAGGCAAACTATACGGCTTAAAATTAAGCGTGCGAATGATAATTATAGCGAAAAACAAAACGATTAACGCTAAAATTGAAAGCAATACGTAAATAAACATTAAATAAGTCCTTTTTTATACATAATTCTTGCGACTATTAAGGTAAATATTACGCCAACAGGAACCATAATACCAACCATACCAGCATCGAGCGCTGGAACTGCAATAAATAAAACGAGCATTAAAATAATAGGCGGAATTGCAAGTTTTACGTTCTTTGAAACGAATACGATACCTAAACCACCAAATAACGCAGGAAGAAGTTGGTCAAACGCCGACTTTAACGCTGGAGATTGTAAAAGTGGTGCAAGTGGAACGATTAAGCATATCCCAACGATAATTATAATCGTTGTAACGATGCTTGAAACTGCAATTGAGATAGTGGAAATAATTTCCCCTTCTTCACTCGTAGGCTTTACGTCAGCAATTTCCATAGCGTTAAGCGCGCAAGGAAGTTTTAAGTTTGAAATATTACCCGTAACGAACGATAAATACGAACCGCCCGCACCAAGCATAGGAACGTAAGTTATAACTTCAACTATAGCAACTGCCCAATACATAGGTGCAACGCCTAGTAAACCTACGCCAAGCGCCTTCCAATCAGGGAAAGTTC
Organism: Christensenellaceae bacterium; assembly: GCA_045637965.1. Taxonomy (GTDB): domain Bacteria; phylum Bacillota; class Clostridia; order Christensenellales; family Borkfalkiaceae; genus HGM11412. The sequence goes on from JAZUAK010000009.1 coordinate 197,841, forward strand.
CAAATAATATGCAAAGTAAAAACGGGAAACAAAAAATTAAACCAAATAAGGTAAAGCCCCAAATTTTACCGCTCCTATGAACACCATCAAGATAAGATAATTCTTTTTTCATAATTTTACCCCTCAACCCAACCAAATCGTAAACGGTATAGCCGATGCCATACCAATAACTAAACTAATCGGTAAAGCGTAATCGGTAATCCAACGCTTTTTAGTCTTTTTAGAAAGTAAACCAAGAACTACCATAACGATAGCCGACGTAAACATTACGCACACGGGAATTAAACAAGCGGTTCTCGTAACGCCTTTAAGTTCAAGCCACTCAGTTGATCTAAAAATATTAGTAACGTCACAGAACACGAAACCTAAAAACGCCGATATCATACCTAAAAACATAGCGTTATTGAAAATTTCCATCCAACGCTTGTCTTTATTTTCAAGTTTAATCATACCGCTTTGAATTTTCTTCGTTAAAAGCGGAACTAAAATTAAACCGAGCATTATGCCGATAGTCATAACGAACGCAACGGTAACGAAAACCGACGCACTCGTAACAGCATCGCCCGAACTTAATCCAAACGCCTTTAAAGTAGTTACAGCAGCAACGTTTTCATAAGATAACGAGCCAACTACCGATAATCTTAACCAAGGAAGCGGAATACCAAGCGAAACCGATAAAGTTATAACGCCAACGAGGATTGATATAGCAGGCGCAATAGTAAACGTTGCGGACGACGTTATCGTCTTTTTAATAACTGTTTTAGCAATCCCAAGTTGTTTCGCTCTTTTTAACGCTTTATATAAAAAGAAAATCGACTGACCAAGAACGACTAAAACTATAACTGCAACGAAAACGTACAATATAGGCGCGTTTACGTTAAAATCCATAAATTTCTCCTTATTTTAATAATTCGATTACGTTTTCAGGGGTAATTCCGTTAGAAACTAATTGTTCTTCTACCGTACCAACGTGAACAAACTCATCTCCCACTCCAATAACGCTAACATTTGCGTTAAACGAGTTATCCGAATAGTACCCAAGTACCGAACTTCCAAAACCACCAATTTTAGAGTTCTCTTCAACGGTTATTATATTTTTATCTTTAATAACCTTTAAAAACTCAGTATCAAGCGGTTTTATAGTTCTTGCATTAACCACCATAACGCTCTTATCCGTGGACTTTACCGCATTTAAAGAAACCTCTAACGCCCTTGGTCCAACCGCTAAAATCACGTTGTTACAGGATAAATCACCCTTAATTACTTCAAACTTATCAAAATTTATATCATTGTTTTCAACGAATAAATCGTTAATTTTACCGTTAGGATACCTAATTGCTACTGGCGAATTTTTGTTTATTGCAAACTCAATCATACTTTCGAGCTCTTTTAAGTTTTTAGGCGAAAGCACCGTAAGATTAGGAACGTGCGATAAATACGATAAATCAAACACGCCTTGATGAGTTTTGCCGTCCGCTCCAACGAGCCCAGCCCTATCAATCATAAAAATAACGGGAAGGTTTTGCATGCATACGTCGTGAACGATTTGGTCGTAACTTCTTTGCAAAAAGGTTGAATAAATAAACACTATGGGTTTAGTCCCACTTATTGCCATGCCACCAGCAAGAGTAACGGCGTATTCTTCTTGAATACCAACGTCAACGAAAGATTTTGGGTGTTTTTTTGCAAACTCAGTTAAACCAACGCCGTCTTTCATTCCTGCAGTTATTGCAACGATATTGGGTGTTTTTTCAATTTGATTTGACAAAATATCGGAAATTCCACTTGAAAAATAATTGTTTGAAACCCCAAGTTTTGACGATACTCCGTGAAACCTTGAAGAATCGTTTTCCGCTTCTTCGTATCCCTTGCCTTTTATCGTTTGTAAATGAAGAATCGTCGGCTCGCCAATCTCTTTAATTTCAGTAAGGGTTTTTATTAGAGTTTTTAAATCGTGCCCATCAAACTTGCCAACGTATTTAAGCCCAAGACTATCCGTAAAGGACTTGCTTGATAAACTTCTTTTAAGCGAACGCTTAAAAGACTTTAAAATTTTACCAATAAAGGTTTTACCAACTGTCTTATATAAAAATGCGTTAAGCCTACGATATCCCTTTCTTAAGGTTATTTTTGAAACCATTTTATAAAGACCGTTATTGTTTTTACTAATGGACATTCCGTTATCGTTAAAAACGATTAAAAATTTACCAGGCTTGTCCTTACTTGAAGTTATCGCTTCAAGATTTAAGCCGTTAAAAAGCGAAGCGTCGCCCACGACGTCAATAACGTAATAATCCTGACTTAATAAATCTCTTGAACGGCAATAACCAAGCCCCGCGGATATACTCGTACCTGCATGACCAACCAAAAAAGCATCGTAATTGCTTTCATTAGGATCGGGAAACCCACTAATACCACCGCTTTTTCTTATATTTTTAAACTCGTTTAATCGTCCACTTAAAATTTTGTGCGTATACGCTTGATGCCCAACGTCAAAAATGAGTTTATCAGTTGGCACCTCAAAAACGTAGTGTAAAGCCACAGTTAACTCTACACTACCAAGATTTGATGACAAATGCCCGCCGTTTTCGTACGTTACTGAAATAATTTCTTGCCTTATTTCTTCACACAAAACGTTTAGTTCGTCAATATTAAGTTGTTTTAGCGAAGTTCCGCTATATAATTTTTCTAAAACCGACATATTATAAGTATTTTTTTACAATCTCATCCATTTTATCAAGTTTCAACAAAACGTCTTTGCAAAGCGCTATTTGACAGCGAGTTCTTATCAAGTTATGTTCTTTCATCGTAACTTTAAAATAAACGTCGCCATTAAGATAGTCTTGCAAGAACCTTGAAGCAAGTTCAATAGTCATAACGAATACACTTAAGGCAAGCGTATTTTTCTCGTCTTCGTTTAAAATTTCTTTCAAATACTTGAAGTATCCTTTAGAGAAACTTTCAAACTTATCAAGGTCAAATTTAACTAAATCTAAATTCGTTTCATCTTCTTCAGTAGTTGAACAAATAGACCTTGCGCCATCACCAAAATCGTAAGCGCAAAGCCCGGGCATAACGGTATCAAGATCGATAACAGCAAGCGCGTTGAAATTATCTTTATCAAATAAAACGTTGTTACACTTGGTATCATTATGCGTAACGCGAAGCGGAAGCCTGCCTTCGTCTAACAAATTGCAAAGTTCAACAGCCGTATCCTTATGCGCAAGAATATACTCTATTTCTTCTTTAGCGTTATCCTTCCTATCGCCCGAAGCATATTTTATTGTCTTTTCAAGAGATAATATTCTCTTTTTTGTGTTATGAAAATCGGGAATGGTTACGTGAAGCCTTTTAGCATCGTAACCATTTAAAAAGTATTGAAATTGACCGAATGCTCGACCCGCCTCTTCAATCACCTTCATATTATCAGTCGTGTTAAATACTGCGCATTCAAAAAACTTGCACGCACGCCAGAAATTACCTTGCTTATCAATAACGTACGGATTGCCGTTTACACAATCAATAAAGTGAAGCACGAACAAATCGTCACACTTATGGCGTTTATCAATATAAGTGTTAATACTCGTGATATTTTGCATTATTTTTTCAGGATGAGCAAACACGTTTTTATTAATTTTTTGCAAAAGATAAGAGATTATTTCTTCTCCACTTTGCATTATTACTTTATAGGTTGAGTTAATATTACCCACCGTTATAACTTCGTAACGTAAAAATTCGCCTTCGAACCTAAAATCATTGCATAATTCTTGAATATCCATAATTTCCCCTAAATATTATGTATTTTTACTATTATACTATATTTACAACTTAATTGCAAGGGTTAATATTTTACAAAAAAACAAAAAAATGCCTACCAAAATCGGTAGGCATTAATTTTATAATTATTTGTTAAGAAGTTCAGCGATAGAAACGCCAGCGTCAGCACTTTCAGTCCAACCGTGAATTTCATCGTCTTCTTCTTTCTTAACTTTCTTTTCTTTCTTGGGCTTATCTTCTACCTTTTCTTCCTTAACGGGAGCATCTAATAAAGCCTTGATAGAAAGAGTGATTTTTTCCTTTTCAACGTCGATTGCTAAAATCTTAGCAGTAACTTCTTCACCAACTTTAAGTTTAGCAGCGGGGTTTTCAAGGAATTCGTGAGAAATTTGAGAAACGTGAACTAAACCGTCAACACCCTTTTCAATTTCAACGAAAGCACCGAAAGATACGATTCTTACAACCTTACCGTTAATAACGTCGCCAACAGCGTACTTTTCAGAAACGCTATCCCAAGGCTTGGGTTGTAATTGCTTGTAACCGATTGAAACCTTCTTGTTTTCTTTGTCAACTTTTAATACAACGAAGTCGTATTCTTTGCCAAGTTCAAAAACGTCAGCAGGAGATTTAACTCCAGTCCAAGAAAGGTCGGAAACGTGAGCAAGACAATCAAAACCGTTAACTACTACGAATGCGCCGAAGTTAGCAAATCTTGCAACGGTACCGGTAACAACGTCATTTTCTTGAATTGAAGAGAAGAACGCTTCTTCTTTTGCAAGTCTTTCAGCATCTCTTTCAGCCTTTTCAGCTTCTAAGATAACCTTTTGAGAACCAACGATTTCTTTCTTTCTGTTAGTGAATTCAACTTTAAGGGGCTTAATTCTTAAGGTTTTACCAACGTATTTTTCAAGATCACTAACGAAACCAATTTTAATTTCTTTTGCGGGAACGAATACGTCAAACGCTTCGAATTTACCGGTTAAACCGCCCTTATTGAACGCATCAATCTTAACGTTAATGATTTTACCTTCGTTAAGTTCTTTAGCGAGTTCTTCTTCTTGTTTTAATACGAGAATTTGCTTTTCAGATAAAACGAGCGGTTTAGTTTTCATAACTACAACTTCGATTTCACTCTTTGCTTCGTAAACTGCTTTATCGTAAACTTCGCAAGCAAGTTCTTCTTTTGGTAAAGTGATGTCAGTTTTTCCGTCTAAGTAAACTTTTAAGCCATCGTCATTAACTTGTGATATAACTACGCTGATTTTTTGGCCGCGCTTAAGAGCCTTCTTTTCATCAAGTAATTCGATTGCTTCATCCATTGTGTTGATATTCTTTTCTGACATTTTTAAGTAAACCTCCATAGATTCGTCTTTAGGAGTTGACGCTCCACTGACGATTCCAACGCTTTTATAGCGATTTAATATTTTATAATCGAGCCCTTTGGGCGACGAAACGAAATAAGTGTTATCGCAGTTCTTTTTGCAGATATCGTAAAGTTTTTGAGTGTTACTGCTGTTTTTACCACCGATAACTATCATAGCGTCAAGATTTTTGGACAAATTTTCCGCTTCCTTTTGACGCTCTAATGTAGTATAACAAATTGTTTTAAAAATCTCAACTGTTTTTGAGTGGGAATTATCGAAATTTTTCAAAAATTCGTCAAATTTTTCTTGAGATACGGTCGTTTGCGCCACAACGCAAATTTTTTCAGCGGATATTTTTGAAATATCAACGTTAGTTTTCCCATCAAAAACCAAAGCCGTTCCTTCGCACCAACCGTTAAGACCGATAACTTCCGGGTGGTCAGGCTTACCAAATATAACTATTTGATAACCTTTAGCGTGGTATTCTTCAACGATTTTTTGAGTTTTCATTACGAACGGGCAAGTTAAATTTAGAACTTTGATACCACGCTTATCCAAATCATTTAAAACGTCTACCCCTACGCCGTGCGACCTAATAATCAAAGTGTCGCCACGATTTAGCGAGTCGTACGAATATAACGTTACAACGCCGTTTTCAGTTAAACTTTTTAAAACGTTTTCGTTATGGATAATATCGCCGTAAACGTAAACGGGTTTTTCCTTTAACGATAAAACCGTATCAATAGCCCTTTGAACACCTTTACAAAACCCGCTGTTCTCTGCTAAAACAACTTTCATTTCTTTTTATTCTTCTTTGCTTTAATTTCTTCGACTTTTGCAAATAATTCCGATTGAAGTTCGTGCATTCTTTGAGTTAAAATCTCGGTGCATTTTTGAGATACTTCCGGCGTAAAACGTTCACCGTAGAACTCAGCGAAAGAAATAGGCTTTCCTACGATAACGTAGCACTTTTTAAACATGTGAAGCCTGTCGTAAATGATAACGGGCGTAATTTCCGCCTGACCTTTTACGGCAAACATTGCAGTTCCTTGCTTAATCTCTTGAAGTTCGTTAGTTTCAAAGTTTCTTCTACCTTCAGGGAATATTCCAAGCCTTTTATTGTCTTTAAGAACTTGCAACCCGTCTTTGATGCTTGAGATGCTCGGTTTATCCCTATCCAAAGGAATACTGCCAAGTTTTTTAAGTAATCCACCGAAGAACTTATTTTTGTACCATTCTATTTTACTAAGGAAAATAGTTTTGTTGGGATAAAGCGCGCCAACGACTAAAACGTCCATCTTGCAAAGGTGGTTGCATACTACTATGCTTTTACCCTTTTTAACAAGGTTTTCTTTACCAAAAACCTTTACTCTATAAAACGTTTTATAAAAAATTTTCAATAACGGTCTTAGAATCCAATATAACATAAATCACTTAATCCTTGAAACAACGAATTCAACTACTTCGTCTTGAGTCATATCCGAAGTATCTAAATAAACGGCGTCTTCCGCTTGGCGAAGTGGTGCAAATTTTCTATGAGAATCATTATAATCTCTCGTTGCAATTTCTTCTTTTAACGCTTCTCTATCAACCGATTGACCTTTCGCAAGTAGTTCATTATATCTTCTATCCGTTCTAACGTCTAAAGACGCGGTAACGTAGAATTTATAATTAGCGTTTGGTAAAACGTGCGTTCCTATATCTCTGCCGTCAAGCACGCAATCAGTACCTTTTGCAATATCTCGTTGTAGGTCCACGAGTTTTTCTCTAACGCATTGATGAGCAGATACCGCAGATGCAAGCATTGATACGTGATTTTCACGAATTTTCTCTGATACGTCTTCATCGCCAAGATAGGTTCTTTGCGCTCCGTTTTCGTATTTTACTCTAACGTCAACGAGCGGAAGAATTTTAGCTACGTCTTCAGCGTTTTTTTCATCAACGCCCATTCTATAAGTAAATAGCCCAAGCGCTCTATACATAGCACCCGTATCTAAATATAAAATATTGAGTTTTTTAGATAACGCTTTCGCTATCGTTGATTTACCGCTACCTGCGGGGCCGTCTAAAGCAATATTAATCATATTTTTACTCCTATTCTTGTATTCCTGCCGAATATCCGGTTGAAAAAGCGATTTGAAGGTTAAAACCACCCGTAAAGGCGTCAACGTCCAACACTTCTCCTATAAAATACAAGCCTTTAATAATTTTACTTTCCATAGTTTTTGGGTTAATTTCTTTAACCGAAACACCACCCGAAGTTATTACCGCTTCGTTTACTCCACGAAGACTTGCAAAATCAAACTCAAGATTTTTAATAGTTTTAACGAGTGATTCGCGTTCTTTTGCCGTTATAACGGAAATTTTTTTATAAGGCAATATATTTGAGCGTTCAACAACGAGCGGAATAATTGCCTTTGGCAATAATGCGTCTAGCGAGTTTTTAAACTCTTTATTTTTATTTAGCGAAAAATCTCTTAAAATTCTTTCGTCTAATTGTTTATCCGATAACGCAGGCTTTAAATCTATTGAAAGTTTAATGCCATTTTTGTTTCGCCTTGCAATAAGCGCTGAACAAGTTAATACGAGCGGACCCGAAACGCCGTAATGAGTAAACAGCATCTCGCCTTGTTCACTATAAAAAACTTTACCGTCTTGCATAGCTGAGAGGTTTACGTTTTTAAGCGTTAAACCTTGCAAAAGTTTATAGTCTTCACCCTTTAAATTTATTCCACAAAGGGACGGATACAGTTCGGTAACCGTGTGCCCAACCGACTTAGCAAAGGTAAAACCATCGCCCGTAGAACCCGTTGAAGGATAGGTAATTCCACCTGTAGCAACGATAACTTTATCAGCAAAATATTCGTTTTTATCGGTAATTATACCTAAAATTCTATTATCTTCAACCTTTAATGAAAGCGCCGTTTCATTAAACTTAATTTCAACGCCTAACTTTTCAAGTCGGACTTGTAAAGCCTTGATAACGTCACTTGATTTATCGCTTAAAGGGAATACTCTATTGCCCCTTTCGGTTTTCAATTTAAGCCCAAGTTCTTCAAAAAAAGCCATCGTATCACAAGGGGGAAAAGCGTTTATGGAACTAAGCATAAACTTGGGATTAGAAACGACGTTTAGTAAAAACTCTTCCCTTTCACAATCGTTAGTAAGGTTACATCTTCCCTTGCCCGTTATATAAAGTTTTTTGCCAAGTTTTTCGTTCTTTTCTATCAAAATAACGTCAAAACCCTTCATTTTTTGCATAATGGCGCAAATCATACCCGATGCACCACCGCCAATAACTATAACTTTCATTAAAACTTTATATCCTTAAACTTTTCAAGAACTTCAACGTTTGTAACCGACGGCGTTAACGGAGAAACCGTAACGTAGCCGAGAGACGAATAGTAAACGTCAGTTCCAAAATCTTTTTCTGTAGGTTTAATCGGTTCGCCAATTAACCTATAAACGTTTTCTCCCGTCGAAATATAACCGTCAGTATACTTGCATATGCCAGCGTTGCAAAACTTAACACCTTTAATTTCGCTTTCTAAAAGGTTTGGAATATTGACGTTTAAAACATAATTAAAACTTGCAAATTTTACGAGTTTATCGAAAATTTTAGAAATTATTCTACTTGTTTCATCGAACTTATATTCGCATAGCGCAACGTTTGAAAATGCTATTGACGGAATATTTTCAACGCTCGCTTCAAAGCAAGCGTTAACCGTTCCACTATAATAAATATCACTACCTAAATTAGGCCCACCGTTTATACCCGACACTACTAAATCAAACTTTTTATCGTATGCGGTAAGAGCGAATTTAACACAATCCGACGGCGTTCCCGAAACGGAATAACAGTCAACACCGCTAATAGCATCAACCTTTTTAATTTCAATATCTTTGTGAAAAGACATAGAACGCGAAAAGCCCGAGCGGTTTCCCGTCGGAGCAAAAACGGTTATGTGATGTTCTTCTTTAAGAATAGTAGCGAGGGCTAATATACCCTCGCTAAAAATTCCATCGTCATTACATAGTAATATATTCATTATTAAACGGGATAAACTTCAGATTTAACAGCGTCAGCGTCAACCTTTTTATCTCTTGCAAGTCTATATTTGAAGAAATTGATTGCTACTTGATTGAAGAGTGCGTAAGATAAAACGTCTTCTTCTTGAGTGTAGTATTCCTTCATTTCTTCTTTAAACTTTTCGTATTCAGGTGCAATATCGTCAGCAGGACGATAAGTAATTCTCTTTTCGTCGCCGATAACTTTCTTTAAGATTTCAGGATCGGGTTCACCAATAACCTTACCATATTCGCCTTTCATAAGCGCCTTAAATTCTTTAGTTACCATTTTGTAACGTTCGTTTTGTAAAATATTAAGAACTGCTTGAGTACCAACGATTTGAGAAGACGGAGTTACAAGCGGCGGATAGCCAGAGTCTTTTCTAACGTTGGGAACTTCTGCTAAACATTCAGTAAGTTTATCAAGTTTACCTGCTTGTTGAAGTTGACTCATAAGGTTAGAAAGCATACCACCCGGAACTTGGTAAATAAGAGTATTTACGTCAATTCCCCTAACTTTCGGGTTCAAAATGCCGTCTTTTTCAAGTCTTTGCGATACTTTCTTGAAATGTTCGTTAATAGGAACGAGTTTTTCAATATCAATACCGGTATCGTATTCAGTACCTTTTAAAGTTGCAACGAAAGGTTCAGTTGCAGGTTGGCTCGTACCGTTACCCATAGCGGAAAGCGCACAGTCAACGATATCACAACCCGCTTCAATAGCCTTAAGGTATACCATTTCACCAGTACCCGTAGTATTGTGAGTGTGAAGGTGAATTTTAGTGGTGGGCTTTAACACTTCTTTCATACCCTTGATAAGATCGTAAGTAGTATAAGGAAGAATAATGTTAGACATATCTTTTAAGCAGATATTGTCAGCACCCATATCTTCAAGCGTTTTTGCCTTTTGAATGAAATATTCGTTAGTGTGAACGGGGCTAGTCGTGTAACAAATAGTTGCTTCACAAACAGCACCGTAATCGCCTTTGTACTTATTGATTGCGTTCATCGCGCATTCTAAGTTTCTTTCGTCGTTAAGCGCATCAAACACTCTAATAACGCCGATACCATTTTTAATGGACGCTTGAACGAATTTGTCAACAACGTCGTCAGCATAGTGTTTGTAACCTAAAAGGTTTTGACCACGAAGAAGCATTTGGATAGGCGTTTTCTTAATATGTTTACGAAGTGTGCGAAGTCTTTCCCACGGGTCTTCGTTTAAGAAGCGCAAGCAACTATCGAAAGTTGCGCCACCCCAACCTTCAAGTGAGTAGTATCCGATATCGTCAAGTTGTTCGAGCATCGGAATCATTTCATCTAAACGCATACGCGTTGCAGCCTGAGACTGATGCGCGTCACGTAATATCGTTTCTGTAATTAATACTTTTTTAGCCATAATTTTCTCCTATATTAACCGCACATTGCAAGTAATACGCCTGCAGCGATTGCTGAACCTATAACACCTGCAACGTTCGGACCCATTGCGTGCATAAGTAAGTGGTTGTTCGGGTCTGCTTCACGACCAACGTCTTGCGAAATTCTTGCCGCCATCGGAACAGCCGAAACACCTGCCGAACCAATAAGGGGGTTGATTTTTCCACCGGAAAGTTTGCACATAAGTTTTGCAACTAATAAACCGCCAATCGTACCGAGCATAAATGCAAATAAACCAAGACCGATAATCATAATCGTATCAAGTGATAAGAATACCGAACCAACTGCTTTAGAACCTACCATTAATCCTAAGAAAATAGTAATGGTATTCATGAGTCCGTTAGACGCAGTCGTTACGAGTCTTTCAGTAACGCCCGACTCTTTCATAAGGTTACCGAACATTAACATACCTAAAAGCGGAATTGCATCCGGAAGAATTAAACCAACTACTAAGGTTACGAGTAAGGGGAATACGATTTTTTCCACCTTAGAAACACGCCTTAATTGTTTCATTTTGATTTTTCTTTCTTTTTCCGTAGTGAAAAGCCTCATAATCGGCTTTTGAATAAGAGGAATAAGAGCCATATACGAGTACGCTGCGATTGCTATTGCGGGAAGAAGGTGGTCAGCAAGTTTCTTAGTAACGTAAATTGCCGTAGGACCGTCTGCACCGCCGATAATGCCGATTGCGCCTGATTCCATACCCGTAAAACCTAAAAGCCTTGCGCCAAAATAGGTTATAAAAATACCAAGTTGAGCGGCAGCGCCGATAAGCATACTCTTGGGGTTTGCAATAAGCGGACCAAAGTCAGTCATCGCACCGATACCTAAGAAGATAATCGGGGGGAAGATAACCCAGTCAATACCCTTATATACGTAGTAGAATAAGCCGTAGTTATCAATAACTTGTTCAGTTGAGATAACTAAAGTGTTTGCTGCGTAGGTAACGTTGTTTGAACTGATTGTAATAGACGTAGTTTCAAGCAACTTAACGATATCGTCATACTTAGTTCCTTCTTGAAGGCTGAGTATTTTAATCAATTCGTTTAAATTGCCCCTAGCGACTTCAACGTTAGTTACGCTATCCGTAATTATGTAACCCTTATCACCGAATAAAATCCTATATGCGCCAGGAATGTTTACGATAAACATACCAAACGCTATCGGAAGAAGTAATAATGGTTCGAATTTTTTAACTATCGCAAGATATACGAGCACGAAAGAAATAAGTATCATTACGATATTTTGCCAGTTAGCATCGCCACCGAATAACGAGTATATACCCGTGCTATGCCAAAGGTTTGTTACCGCTTCGCCTATTTCCTGCCCTAATCCCGCGCACAACGAGAATAAATCGAGCATAAAATTCTCCTATTAACCAATAACAGCCATTACGTCGCCCGTGTTAACGTTAGAGCCAACTGCTGCTTTGAACGATACAACGCCGTCACATACCGCAGTAATATCGTTATCCATTTTCATTGCTTCAAGAACTAAAATAACGTCACCTTCTTTAACGGTTGCGCCTTCAGCCACTTTATAAGCCTTGATCATACCAGGCATCGGCGCTTCCATCTTAGTTCCGTTTACGGGTGCGGAAGCCTTGGGTGCAGCGGGTGCTGCTACGGGTGCTGCTACGGGTGCTGCTGCTTTAACTTCGGTTACTACCGGAGCGGGCGAAGAGCCTGCACCAATTTCTTCAACACCTACTTCGTATTGTTTTCCTTCAATAGTTACGATAAATTTACGCATATTTAAATCTCCTTAAAATCTTCTAATCTTTCTTACAACAAAGTCACAGTTTGACTTTTGGTTAAAATAGTAAGCGGATATTGCCGCTACTATCGCTGCTTTAACGTGAGTGGGTATTTCTTCGTTTTGTTCGGTAACGGCGGGTTTAGTTTCAACCACTTTTTCTTTAACAGGCTTTTCTTTTGCCTTGTCAGTAGCCTTATTCATAAGTTTACCGCAAATACTAACAGCAGTTACTATTATGATCATACCTAAGAATACTACTAAGATACCGATTACGAAAACGAACAAGCCGTTTACAATAGGTTTATCCATAAGTTACACCCCTTAGTTAAGTATCATTTGAAGTGCGGAAATTACGTATTGACGAGTAAATTCTGGTTCAATAACGTTATCAACACAACCAAGTTTTGCACTATTAAACGCATCTTGCGCATCAGCATACTTACCTTCAAGTTCACTAACCTTTTCAGGATCAATCGTGCCAAACGTTGCGCTAACGCCTGCGAAACCGTCTAAGAGAGAAATCTTAGAACCAGCAAACGCATAAACGTAATCAGAGCCGAACGCTTTAGAAACGAACGCCGTATAACCAATACCAATCGCCTTGCCGTATACAACGGTTACACGCTTTAACGCAGAGAGTGTATCAAGCATATTCATAAGTTCGGTCATAACTGCGGTATTGCAAGAGCAAGCGTCAAGTTTTAAGCCGTTAGAGTTAACGTAGAACACTACGGGAAGTTCGTTTGCATAAGCAAAATTAGTAAAGTTCTTAATCTTTAAAACAACGTCCAAAGAAATATCAACGCCGTTTTCTCCACCACCCATAATAATACCAGCAGTAGCGATACCACCAACTCTGCCAACGCCAACGGTAACGTCGTCAACGTAACCTTCGTTCATTTTGATAAACGAGCCGTTGTCAAACGTAGCGGAAATAAGCCCGTCAACGTCAACGCTTGCATTTAAAGCAGGTGCCGTTCTATTAAAGTCATCCCCGTTATCAACTTGGAAAGCGGAATCTTTATGTAAAGTAGATAAGATTTCAACGATTTTAGCCTTAGCGTCTTCTAAACCGCTAATACCAACGGTCTTTAAACCGTTTTTAGCCTTAGCAACGGTATCTTTAGTTTCACCTTCTTTAGATGCTGATATAACCGCAGGGCTTGCGTAAGATACGCACGCGTTACCAACGACGAAAGTAAAATCAGCGTTGTCTGCTAAAATTGCCGAAGAACCTAAAACGTCACCCGTTGCGATTGCAATTTGCGGTGCTAAACCTTTAAGTTCGTTAGAGTATCTAAGTAACTCGGCAATACCTTCTAAAACTGCAACGCCTTCACCAACTTGAACGCCCTTGCTGTTCAAAAGATAAACGACAGGAACTTTAGAATCGTATGCTTTAGAAAGACATTCGCACGCCTTATCACAACCAGCCTTAGAAAGACCACCATCCAATACCTTATAGTTTTGAGCAACTACGTAAACGGGGAAACCGTCAATCGTTGCAAAGCCGGTTACAATACCAAGCCCGTCAACTTCACTACCGTAGAACTCGTTTTTTGCAAAACTGAAAGTGTTAAGTTCAACAAAACTGCCTTCGTCGATAATCGTAGCGATATCTTTCTTAACGTCAGCCGTTTTTTGACTCATTTCAGCCTTTCGAGATTTGAGTATTTCAATATTATTCATAAATACCTCCATTATGTATTACCTAATAATTATATAATAATTATTATAAATAATCAATAGTTTTCTCTAATTTTTTTACGTTTTTATTTATAAAAACCAATTTTTGTGGACAAGAAAAGCACACTACGTTTCACTTTTAGTGAAGTATAGTGTGCTATACTTTTGTTATGGATAAAAAATCCCTAAGCGAAGAGCCGTTTTTGCTATCTTTTTATTGTTTTTTAGCAGAAATCATTTAATTGACTTTCTATCAAAATAGATTTATACTATTATTATAAAAAGTTAAAATTATTAACGGGTGATTATGATATATTTACTTTCCGACCAACACGGCGGAGAAAAAGTAGGCGACTTAAAAAAATATATACAAAATAATAATGATAATAATCTTTTAATAATTCTTGGTGACGTTGGGCTTAAGTTTGCCGACACCAAAGAAAATAAAGAGTTTGACGAGTTTTTGTTATCTTCAAAAAACAAAATAGCGATAATTGACGGAAACCACGAAAACTTTAAATATTTATACTCTTTCCCTGAAGAAAATTGGTGCGGTGGCGTTATACATAGAATAACTGATAATATTATTCATTTAGAAAGAGGTTGCGTTTACGAAATTGACGGCAAAACGTTTTTCGTTTTTGGCGGGTGCAAAAGTTCTAAAAAATGGAAAGAACAAGGCCTATGGCAAATAGAAGAAGCGCCAACTGAAGAAGAAATTTTAAGGGCTTATGAAAATTTAAAAAAGTATAATTATAAAGTTGATTATATTTTAATGCACAAATACGAAAAAGGCGAAGGCGAGCCAACTAAAGAACTTTTAGACCTTTGCTCATTTATTGATAAAAACGTTGATTTTAAACATTTTTACGCTGGGCATTGGCATTATGCTAAAGCAATAGATAGTAAACACACTATTGTTTACGATAAATTAGTTGAAATTAAATAATTTACAGAAATAAAAAATGCGGTTTAATTAGGGCGTCACCCTTAGGGATTTAAATTGAATAATTTATGAAACTCGACTTTTTTAAGTCGAGTTTTTTTGCCCATGTAAGACAGATTGAATTAAAGTTAATTTTTTGTTATAATAAAGTCATCGATAAACAAGAATTTGATGAGGAGATGTTATGGAATGGTTTAACGTGTTCGCTTTGGTGTTTATAGCTGTGATAATGATTCCGAACATCATCTTTGCAGTCAAGCATAAAGATGCTTTTGAAAACGAGTTGTTAATCTTTATGGGAAGATTTTCAAAAGTGTAGCACACTATACTTTGCAAGCAAAGTCGTGCGTTTTGCAAAGCAAAATGGAAAAGACTAACGAAGATTTTCGTTAGTCTTTTATAATGCTCTAAAAAATCCCTATGAAACACGCTAGTTTGTCCGCTTTTTACTTAATACCACAAGTTGATAAAAATTCAAGGAATGCAAGCGCCCCTTTCGCATCTTTTTTAAATACCGAAGTATTATATAAGATTTCACTGCAAACGCCGTTTACGTATTCAGTAATAATAGCGTTCGCTTTCTTTACGTCTTTAAGCCTTGGATATTTACCCATTAAATACTCTATCATACCCTTATGAACGTGTAAATCGTGTTCGGGGTTTGCAATCGCTTCTTTATCGTAAGGAACTTTTCTTGCGATAATTTCTTCAATCTCAGCAAGTTGGCGTTTAAGCCTTGCAGGAAGAATATATAACCCCATCGCTTCAATAAGACCAATACCTTCCTTTTTAATATTATGGTATTCGGGGTGAGCGTGATAAATTCCGTCGGGATACTCTTCACTCGTGCGATTATTTCTTAAAATCAACTCAATACAATATCTGCTATCCGAAATAAACCTTGCAATAGGCGTTACGGTGTTATGCCTAATTCCTTCTTCTTCCGCGATAATGCCAACCGATTCGTCGGAATAACGTTTCCACGCTTCAATAACGTTCGTAGCAAGTTCTTGAACGGTATTTCTATTAAAACCGCTAATTCTTACAACGGAGTTGTAAAAGTCAACGATTTCAACGGTCGTGTCAGGATAATCTTTGCACGATAAAGTCTTTTTCGCCTTTGATTTTTGAAGTGGCATAAGGTGTTTACCACCCTGATAATGCTCGTGATTTAATATTGAACCGCCAACGATTGGTAAATCGGAATTAGAACCTAAGAAATACGACGGGAAAAGTTCAATAAAATCAAAAAGCCTTTCAATAGTTTTGCCGTTAACGCACATTGGCGTATGAGTTTTGCTAAACAAAATACAATGCTCGTCAAAATACAAATACGGAGAGTATTGCATTGCCCACTCTTCCCCGCCAAGCGTTAACGATATCGTTCTTAAATTAGAACGCGCGGGATGGGTAAGCGTGCCGTAAAACCCTTCGTTTTCCTTGCAAAGCATGCATTCGGGATACTTATCAGTCTTAGGTGCGGTTAAAAGTTTTGCAATATCTTTATTATTCTTTTCGGGCTTACTAAGATTTATAGTAATTTCAAGCGGAACGGGAAGTTTATCCGCATCCCACTTAACGTTTTTATCTATCGCCGTTTTTCTTATATAATAATTCTTTATACTCAAATTATAAAGATAATCACAAGCCGCTTGAGAGCCAAGTTTTTCCTTTAAATACATAAAGGTATTATTAATTTCCGAAGGTCTTGGCGTTAAAATACCAAAAACGTAGTTCGCCAATAAATCGGCTTCAATTTCATTACTTGCAAGCCCGTTTTCAGTAGCGAACACCATTATCTCTTCAATCAAAGCATCGGGAACTTCGTAAGCGCGAATTTCTTCCTTAACCTTTTCGGTGAGTTTTTCTTTTGATTTTGAAGATAAACCGAATAAATTCAATAATACGTTTCTAAAGTACACTTCGTCAAGCGCATTCATTCCTAAAAATGCGTCTGCGTATACTAAGAGTTTTTCAATTAGTTTTTTTCCGTCAATCATAATTACTCCGATATTAAAACTTATATGATTATATCATATACGAAAAATTATATCAAGCGTTTAAAGTGGTTTTACAAGTCGAAACGATCTAAACTTGTACCTTCACCTTCGTTCCTAACTAGTTTTTTGTCTTTTAAAATTATACCTTTAACTAAACTCGTGTTGCCGTATTTATCTTTAATCCCACTTATCGTATCGTTAAGTTTTAGTTTTTTCTCGTAAAACTCCCCGTCAAGTGAAATTTGCGTAGCAGACGAATCAAAGCCCGAAACGGATAAACCTATCGTTCTTATTCCCACGCTAAAATCGTAGTTTTTCTTAAAAAGTTTGATAGCCAAATCTTTAAAATCTTCAGGCAATACCGACGGAGATTCAAGTTTACCTTGCCTTGTTGAAGAATTTAAGAAGGCATCTCTAACGAAAATTGAAAGCGTTGTTGCTAAGCCAAGCCCGTAAGAAATCAAACGGGAAGAAACGGTTTCGGATAATACGGTGAACATAATTTTCAAGTCCTCTTCCGTCGTTAAATCTCGATACGTCGTTATTGAATTGCCAACCGACTTAATTTCGCTACTTTCGTTATCTTTAAGCACTGGAGCATCGTCTTTTCCATTTGCATAATCGCTTAACGTTCTGCCCCACTTTCCAAAATGCTTATCTAAATAGTTAACGTCAATATTTGCTAAATCGCCTATCGTTTTAACGTTAATCTTCTTGAGCTTGCTTGCCGTAGACTTGCCGACAAATAATAAATCTTCAACGGGAAGCCCCCAAATCTTATCCTTAAAATTTTCCACTGAAATAACGGTAGTTCCGTCAGGCTTTTTAAGGTCCGAACCAAGTTTTGCAAACACTTTGTTAAAACTTACGCCAACCGAAACGGTTAAACCTATCTCGCTTTTAACTCTTTCACGAATGATATCGGCAATTTTTTCGCCACTACCGAACATTTTTATTGATTCAGTTACGTCAAGCCAACATTCGTCGATACCAAAAGACTCTATTCTATCAGTATAATCTCTATATATATTTTTAACGAGTTTTGAGTAAGCGGTATAGTGAGAATGCTTTGCTTCAACCAAAACGATATCCGGGCATAGCCGTTTAGCGTCGTTTATAGTCATACCCGTTTTTACTCCGAGTTTTTTCGCCCCTTCCGATTTTGCAAGTATTATGCCGTGCCTGTTTTCCAGGTTACCGCACACGCCTACGTTTTTACCAATGAGCGATGGATTGAGTTTCATTTCAACGCTTGCATAAAAATTATTAAGGTCTGCGTGCAGTATTACTCTCAAACTTTTTTCTCCTAAGTTTTAATCTTTTTCTAAAATAACTTTGAATTTTATCGCCACGTTTATAAATGATTATAGTAACGAGTACGGTTACGGCTATAACTAACGCCCATAAAAGTATTCCCCACCACGTATTGAAAGGAATTATACTTCCGTTTAACGAATACGACGAAACGAACACGGATATCGTTCTACAAAAAATTATCATTACGATAAAATACCCAACGCTCATCGACGACAGCCCCGCAATAAAACAAAGCATATCGTCAGGGAAAAATGGGAATAAAAACATAAAAGTTAATATAATTTTATCTTTATTTTTAACCTTTTTGAGCCATTTATCTAAGTTTTCTTGACCCACTATCCACGCTACGACCTTATAACCAAGTACCCTACCTATGAAGAATGCGGCAAACGAGCCTATTAAAACACCAAGTAACGAGTATATTGAAGTCCTAAACGGGCCAAACAACGCAACGCCCGTCCCTATCGAAATAACGCCGGGTATAGGCAATAACAACACTTGGAAAACGTTGACTGAAACGAAAATAATAACGGCTAAATAACCGAACGAAGCAACGTAATTTCTCAAATCTTCAACACTGTCAATTTTATCGCCAATGCCCGAAATTTTTAAAAAGTACATTATCAGTAACGATAACGTTATAAGCGACAATACTACGAGTGAAATTTTGTAAATTGTTTTTTTGTCTGACGTTGTGTACGCCAATGCAATAGTCGTTATAATTGATACTACTATCGTAACCGTTGATATTAAAAAGGGCTTGTTTTCATATATAAAGCCATCGGAAAACGTGCGAACGTATAAAACGGAAACTAAAATCGTAATTCCCGATAATAGACATAACGCAACGGAAAGCAAAATTGATTTTATAATTAAACGACGTTCCATACATATAGTTATATGTAAAAACGCCGTTATTTAATCACTATTAAATAATACTTGCTTGTAATTTTTTAATCTCGCCACGGGCTATTTTATCACAGCGGTTGTTGTTTTCATTGTCCGCATGGCCTTTAACCTTAACGAATTCTACCTTATGAACGTTAGTAAGTTCCACAAGCCTTTTCCAAAGCTCTAAGTTTTTTACCGGCTTTTTGTCCGCTAAGCGCCATCCCGATAATATCCAACTAACGATACGCCCTTCAATAAAAGGGGAAACAGCGTATTGCGAATCGGAATAAACGGTAACTTCGCAGGCTTCTTTTAACGCTTCTAAACCCTTAATGATTGAAATAAGTTCCATTTTATTGTTAGTGGTTTCATTATCCCCACCGCTTAAAATCTTTTCAACGCCGTTATATATTAAAATAGATGCCCAACCACCAATTCCAGGATTACCAGAACAAGCGCCGTCGGTATAAATCGTTACTTTCTTCATAAACACCTTATTAATTTTATTAATAAAATTATAGCACCACAACGATAAACTGTCAATAAAATAAGAGTTTTTTAAAACCTAAACTGTTTTACTAAGTATGCCCGTCAAGGTTGTCTTCGGCAAATGGTTTTGCTGACGCAAAAGCACCGAACACTGCGCCACTTACTCTCACACCTCACGACTCATATAATGGGGAGACGCGATATTGCCATTCAAGTATGTCCGTCAAGGTTGTCTTCGGCAAATGGTTTTGCTGACGCAAAAGCACCGAACACTGCGTGTTCAAATCACTTAGCAAACAAAAAGTGGCGCACCTATTGGTACACCACTCTTGTTTGGCAGGGGAGACGCGATTCGAACACGCAACCAGCGGTTTTGGAGACCGCTGCTCTACCGTTGAGCCACTCCCCTAAGCGAAAATTATTATACATTATTATGAATTTTAAGTCAACAAAATTTAATCAAAATAATAATAATTTTACTTTATAATAATTATTTCATAAACGATGGAGAAGATATTACGAAATCCGCCGTTGCAACGTTAGTTGCTATTGGCACGTTATATACGTTGGTTATTCTAAGCAACGCCTTTACGTCTGGGTCGTGCGGTTGAGCGGACAACGGGTCGCATAAGAAAACGACTAAGTCAATCTCCCCTTCAGCAACTTTAGCACCAATTTGTTGGTCGCCACCTAAAGGACCAGACAAATAACCTTTTACTTTAAGACCGGTTGCTTCAGAAATTCTTTTTGAAGTAGTTCCCGTTCCACAAAGTTGATAATTTTTTAAAATTGCAACGTTTTTTAAAGCCCATTCAACAATTTCTTGTTTTTTGCTATCGTGAGCAATGAGCGCAATAGTTTTAACGTCTTTCATAATTAAGCCTCACTAACGTTATATTTTTTGCAGTATAATTCAAACTTAGTTTTAAATTCTTCGCCCGACTCTTCGTCTTTTACGTATTGGTGATAGTTCATATTTTCATTATCAAGTATTGCACCTGCAATATTTGAACAGTGGTCGGAAATTCTTTCTAAGTTAGTAAGAAGGTCTGACCAAACGAAACCTGCTTCAATAGAACATATTCCTTGTTGCATTCTTTCAATATGACCTTTTCTGTATTTTTCTTTCATAATATCAACGACTTCTTCGAGCGGATCGATATTGAACGCTGAAACAACGTCATTTTCAACGAACGCTTTAAGCGATAATTGAAGCGCTTCGGTAATTGCGTTTGAAATGTTCTCAAAATCGGTTTTTGCGGTATCGCTAAACTCTATACCTTTTTCGTGAAGTTCTTCAGCCGATTCAACTAAGTTTATACTATGGTCGGCAATACGTTCGCAGTCCCCTATAATATTTAAAAGTTTAGCGGCTTCCTTGGAGTCTGCACCGCTCGTCGACGCACTGCTAAGTTTTAATAAGTACGTACCTAAAATATCTTCGTAATAGTCCGTTTTATCTTCATCTTCACGGATTTCAGCGCAAAGTTTATCGGAATAGTTTTTAACAACGTCTAACGCTTTATAGATAGAGTTTACAGAAACGGTAGCCATTTCAATCGCAACTTTTCTACTTGCAGAAAGCGCAACTGCAGGTGTTTGCAAAAGTCTTTCGTCCAAAAGTGCAATTTCTTCGGGCTTTTTCGCATCGGGAATAACTTTTATCGCTATTTTTTCTAAAAGTTTACCCATCGGTAACATTATAACCGTACAAGCAACGTTAAACAAACTGTGAATTACCGCAATATTGAATTGATTTGCCGATGAACTCAATAAAATCGGGTTAAAAATGTATCTAACTATTATGAATATTAGCAACCAGAACGCCGTTCCAATAAGGTTAAAGAATAAGTGAATTAAAGACGCTCTTCTTGCGTTTTTATTAGCGCCAACCGAAGATAACATTGCCGTAAGACAAGTACCAATGTTTTGACCCATTATGATAGGAATAGCCGAACCAATCGTAACCGCACCCGTTGCAGATAACGCTTGAAGCATACCAACCGACGCTGAAGAAGATTGAATAGCCGCAGTTACCAACGCACCAAATAACACGCCAAGTAACGGGTTTTTAAATAAAATGAATAAATTTTGGAACCACGCTTCGTCTTTTAACGGTGCA
Organism: Christensenellaceae bacterium; assembly: GCA_045637965.1. Lineage (GTDB taxonomy): Bacteria > Bacillota > Clostridia > Christensenellales > Borkfalkiaceae > HGM11412. The sequence goes on from JAZUAK010000009.1 coordinate 219,693, forward strand.
ACTGAAACGGTCATTGCGTTTAAACCGAAAATTAAGGTGGCAAAACCTAAAAGTATTAAACCTTCGCTCTTTCTCTTATCGTTCTTTAAGAAAACGTATAAAATCGCACCAACAAGCGCAAGTATCGCCGAGAAGTTTTTAGGGTTAAGCATTTGAATAAATATGCTTTCACCTTGAATACCCGTTAAAGATAATAACCACGCCGTAACGGTAGTTCCAACGTTAGCGCCCATTATTACACCGATTGATTGATGCAACGTCATAAGCCCAGAGTTAACGAAACCAACGACCATAACCGTCGTTGCCGCAGAAGATTGAATAATTGCGGTTACGCCAAGTCCTGTTAAAAAGCCTGCAAAACGATTAGTCGTGAGTTTGCCAAGCAATCCACGAAGCCCTGCTCCTGCGCGCCTTTCAAGTGCCGAGCCCATAATGTTCATACCAAACAAGAAAAGTGATATACCACCAATCAAAGAAAGGACGTCAAATAAATCCATAGTTTTCTCCTTAAAATATAGTAAAATATTTATAAATAAATATTATTGAACGCAAAAATAGAAAAAATGGTAAAATTTTTTTAGGTAAATTTTATGTTTTTTACAAAAAACTTCAAATTACCCTATTTACATTTTAGCATAATTTATTTCAATATGGCAAGTGTTTTAATCGTGTTTAAAATTGTAATTGTACAATGTGATTGCAACATATTAAATTTCCATAAAAAAAGAACTCAGTTCCGAGATGTGTTACCACAATGAATTGCCTTTTGGGCTGAACTGAATTCTATGATTATTATATGTAATTTTATAAAAATTGTCAACAAAAAATAACCGCCATTTAAGGACGGTTAGAAAAACGGTCGATTGTAATGCATTTTTCGTGGGTTCATAGATAAATCTCAACCCTGTTCCCCTGGAACTTTTAAATCGACTACAATATTATATTAAACTGGAGAATTAAAAATGTCAAGTGTTTATCAGCAAAAACGGAAAGAACTTGCAAATGTAAAAGTAGTTTCAAGTCAACATTATGGTAAAAAACTATAAAAAACGACAGAAAAAAAGGAACAGCACCATTCGTAAATGGTTCGTAGGCTGTTCCTAAATATGCGACCATCCGTAGATGGTTTGCACTATTATTATATGGAATTTTCAAAAAATTGTCAACAAAAAATAACCGCCATTTAAGGACGGTTAAATGAGAAGTCTACGTTAAAGTGTGCCAAACGGTCTTCTCTGTCAATACACTCTGTTATTGCTTTCCCTAAAAAGGGAACTCTAGGGCACTAATAAATTATAACATGGGAGATTTTATATGTCAACCGTAAATTACAGTTTAAAGTATAAAGGGGTGTAATTGTACAATGTGATTGCAACATATTAAATTTCCATAAAAAAAGAAGTAGTTCGGATTCAGACCTTTCGGATACCTAACTACTTCTCAATTTTAAGCAAGCCGACGTATTTTAATACGACTATCAAGGAAAATTTGTTCCATTGAACATTATTATTATATGCAAATTTTTAAAAAATTGTCAACATAAATTAAAAAAAATAAAAAAAGATGAACTCGATAGGTACATTATCAATGTAATGTCCGCACGTAAAGCGTAATGCTTTTGTTCATCGATATTATTATATGCAATTTTATAAAAAAAGTCAAGTGTTTATCAACCTAAGACGATGAAGATTTAATTTTTTAAAAAGGAGAAAATTATGGCTAACTAAGTTTAATGAGTTTGACGTTCCAAGTGGTGTGCAAATTACTATTACACTAAAAATATTAATGGTAATAAGATTGGCGTGAAAGATAAGAAACACGTATTTGCATTTGGTAAAAATCATTTACCTAAAAAGCAGTCTGCGTTTCTTAAATCTTTTGCAAAAAAAGATTATAATAAAAAGAATTCCCACAAGTAACAATATACCTTGTGGGAAAAAGAAATAATATTTACTTTCGTTAGTATTATTATATGCAATTTTATAAAAAAAGTCAACAAAAATTAAAAAATAAAAATACGTGGCTCCCAGCGTAAAGGGAAAGGTATATATTATAGCAAATTATAATAAAATTTTAAAACGTAATGATAAAAATAATAAGAAATAAAAAAGATTTGCAGTTCGGTCCTTTCGACCATACCTTGTATTACAAGGCCAAAGCAAATCTTATATTTCCAACGATGAACTCGATAGGTACATTATCAATGTAATGTCCGCACGTAAAGCGTAATGCTTTTGTTCATCGATATTATTATATGCAATTTTAAAAAAATTGTCAACTACTTAAGGATAGATTTATGGAGTTAAAAATCAAATTTTAGTAGTTGGATATATTCTTGGAAATATAAAAAGAAGTAACGAAATCGTTACTTCTTAAAGGGCGACACACGGATATTGAAATAATCTCACCATTATTTTGTTCCGCAGAACTCACGCTTATTGTCATTATATTCAATATTTTAAAAAAAGTCAACAAAAAACTTAAAAATTATAAATGCGTGGCTCCCAGCGTAAAGGGAAAGGTATATATTATAGCAAATTATAATAAAATTTTAAAACGTAATGATAAAAATAATAAGAAATAAAAAAGAGTTGCAATCCCGCGCTTTCCGCTATAACTTGTATAAACAAGTCCAAAGCAACTCTTCATAAGTATTATATTCAATAACTTAAAAATTGTCAACTAAAATTAAAAAAAATAATAACCGACGGCTATCGGCTATTATTAAGGTTAGTTATTTGGACGCTGTTTCTAATGCGTTTATAATCGCTTTTAAAACTTTGAACGGAAATAAAGCGACTAAAGAAATTAATTCTAAAACTATAACAACGCAGTCAATAACTTTAGAAGGAGTATTCAGTTGTTTCATTCAATTAACCTCCGTTAGTATTTACCCTAGCAAATTTATATTCCCCATTAACAAGTGGGATATGTCAAAAATACTTAATAATAAAAAAATGAGTGGCAATAGTAAATACTATTACCACACTTGAAATAATTTATTTAATTATTTCGGTCGGAAATTCCCAACAAGTGAATTATATGCAATTTAATAAAAATTGTCAACTAAAAATAACCGCCCATAAAGGACGGTTATTAGTAGCAAGTCTATGCTCTCTTTACTCTATGGTAAAGCCTTCCACCTTACATTCTTGCTTGTCTATACGCTATCGCTATAGCTGGCAAACAAACGAGTTGCCGTTGGTGTTTTAATTTTAACATAAGGAGTTTAATGTGTCAAACATTTTTGCAAAATTAGGAAAATTAAAAAGAGCCGAAAACGGCTCTTTTTTTATTAGTTTATAAGTGATTTTTTGCTTCTCTTTCGTAGAAACCAAGTTCAGTTCTTAACATATAGTTAACTTGCTTAATCTTCCAAAGAATTCTTTCTTCGCCACCAACGTAGCCTTGAGATGCTTCAAAACCTAAAGAACTATCGCGTTTAACAAATTTGATACTCTTTTCAGCGTTTGCAATTTCGCTTTCAGCAATTTTTCTAATTTTAGCGCAAATTTCAAGCATTTTCTTAGGACTACTGCAAAGTTTTAACGCTACCCTTTGTTCGTAGAAATACTTAACGTTAATAACCGTCGTTACACAGCACGCAAGGTATTCGCACATATTTAAAACGGTTGAAAGTTCTTTATTCTTATTGGGTATTGCCTTAAGTTTTTTAATGCCCGACTTTAAAAGCCTTAACATTTCTTTAAGCATGTTAATTTCTTGCTTATGTCTAAGACCATACGGAATACCTAAGTCGAATACGCCAAGGCTTTCTTCAAACTGACCGTAGAATCCCGGCCAGAAGTTATCACCCGAAACAACGTTGGGAAGCCTTGGCGGTTTTTTAGACGTTGCTAAGCAAAGGGGGTACGCCGTACCATTTCTGCACGGACCGTACTGCTCTTCAACCGACGGGGGAAGATACGTAATCGCCTTGCTAATATCTTCAAAAGCATCGTAGAGCGCTTCGCTTGAGTTTTCAAAATAAGCGTTGAACACTCTCTTTAAGTTTTCTTCCGGCTTATCTTCAAACATGAACGAAAGTTGCGCTAAACGAGAGATAAAACTCGGGTACGCGCCGTAGTGGTGACCTTCCATTAAGCCGCAAAGACCGTATTCGTTTTTAGCCTTGTTGATTTCATTAAAACGCTTGAGCCATTGCATCGGGAAAGGCATATAAGGAATAGTACCAAAGTCCCAAGTTCTACCTGCGGTGTTACTCATAGCGTAAAGCCTAATTCCGTTCTTTTTAGCCGCTTTTGCTTCGCTTAAGAAATATTTGCCGGGTTCTGCCCTTGCAATTGAATAGTCGGTAACCATTTGGTCTGAACCCATCATATCGTAGTGTTCAAACATTTCAAAGGTAACGTTTAAAGATACGTCTTTCGGCATATTGTTGATAAGTTCAACCCTTTCCTTTTCAGGAGCCCAACCCCAGTTATACGACCAGAACACGATATCGGCGTTAGGATTGTATTTTCTAACCGATTTTTTAACCATATCTATCCATAAAGGATAGTCGTTGCACGGGAACCAACCAGCCGTCGGCACACCGTCGCCAAGATTGTCGGCAGGTTTTTGATGAATTGAATGAGGAGCAACTCTTGGGTCACGGCTCTTAAATTCAACCGATTCGCCAACGAGCGTGATACCTTTAAGTTCGGGGCATTCTTTAAATACTGCGCCGTAAGTTTTATCAAATTCCGCTTCAGCATTTTCAGCGTAGATATCGATAAAGTTACCAAACGCTGCGTAAACGTAAACGTCTAAACCGAATTGAGATGCCCTATCAACAGCGTCTTTAAAACTAAGATCACCAGCAGGCGATTTGTTAACACCCTTAGTGAACAATAAAATAGTATCATACCCGTAACGAGCGATATTTTGAAGATATTCATCAGGGAAATCATCGTAACCATAAGCCGAGTGAACCATTCTTGGCGAGAACGGTAATTCAACGGTAATATCGCCTTTTTTAAGGATAGGCGCTTTCTTTTCAAACATTAAGAATTCAAGATAGTAAATACCTTGAGCAACAGTTCTATCGCTTTCACCAACAACCTTAATCACGTCGTCAGAAACGCTAATAGTGTAAACTTTTTTATCTTTAGATAAAACGTTAGAAATTTCAGTAACGACTTTAAAGCCGTGAGCGTTATCGTCAATTTCAGCCATGATATCCATTGAAGATTTTAAGAATTTCTTTAAATCTTTAAGTGCGTTATTGATAACCACGTTGTCAGTTTTAATAAGCGACACTAAATTAGGAAGAGAAATTTCGCCATCTTGAACGGGAACGTCTTTTCTAATGTTTTTCGGATGAAAGTCTTTAAGTTTTTTTCTAAAATCAAAATCTGCCATAGTTTTGCTCCTTTTTAGTATAAAATCCTTGTTTAGCATTAGAAAGACACCTTTATAAAGGTGCCTTTATATTATTTAGCGTATTCAACGCTTCTTGACTCTCTAATAACGTTAACCTTGATTTGACCGGGATATTCTAAGGTTTCTTCAATCTTCTTAGCAATATCTTTTGCAAGGAATAACGCTTGACTGTCGTCAATCTGTTCGGGTTTAACGATAACTCTTACTTCTCTACCCGCTTGGATAGCGTAAGCCTTTTCAACGCCCTTAAAGTCGGTTGCGAGTTCTTCAAGTTGTTCAAGTCTCTTAACGTAACTCGATTCAATTTCTTTTCTTGCGCCAGGTCTAACGCCCGAAATTGCATCCGCAGCTTGAACTAATACCGCTTCAATGCACTTGGGCTCAACGTCCCCGTGGTGAGATTCGATACAGTTGATAACGAATCTATTTTCTTTAAATTTTTTAGCAAGTTCAACGCCGAGCGCAATGTGAGTGCCTTCATTTTCAAAGTCAACCGCTTTACCGATATCGTGAAGTAAACCGCCACGCTTTGCAACGTTAATATCAACGCCGAGTTCTTGAGCCATTAAGCCTGCAAGCCTTGCAACTTCTAAAGAGTGCTTTAATACGTTTTGACCGTAACTCGTTCTAAACTTGAGTTTACCAAGAATTTTAACGAGTTCGGGATGAACGTTATATACGCCCGTTTCAAAAGTAGCGCCTTCGCCCGCTTCTTTAATAATAACGTCAAGTTCTTTTTTAACCTTTTCAACCGTTTCTTCAATACGAGTGGGTTGAATTCTTCCGTCAGCAATAAGTTTTTCAAGCGAACGCCTTGCAACTTCACGGCGAACGGGATCAAAACCCGATGCAACTACTACTTCGGGCGTATCGTCGATAATAAGCCTAATACCAGTAGCGTTTTCAAGAGCAGTAATGTTTCTACCTTCACGGCCGATAAGCCTTGCTTTCATATCGTCGTTAGGTATTGAGATTGAAGTAACGGTGAGTTCGTTACTTTGGTCTACCGCACAACGTTGAATTGCAAGAGAAATAATTTCTTTAGCTTTTTTATCAGCCTCGTCCTTTGCTTGTTGTTCAGCGTTGCGAACGTAGCCCGCAACTTCTCTTCTTGCTTCTTCCTTAACGTCTTCCATAATAATGGATTTCGCTTCTTCTTGAGTCATTTGAGCAACTCTTTCAAGTTCTTGAACGAAAACTTCGTGCTGAGTTTCAAGTTTAACGATAAGCTCGTCCGCTTCCGCTTGCTTTTTCTCTAAAGTTTTCGACAATGCTTCAACTTCTTCGGTGCGCTTTAATAAGGTTACGTCTTTCTTGTTAAGAATTTCGTCCTTTTGATTAAGGCGTTGCTCCATTTTGAGAAGTTCTGCTCTCTTTTCTCTGGTTTCTTTTTCAAATTCGTTTCTGAGTCTTAATTCCTGTTCCTTAACCTCAACTATCGCGTCTTTTTTAATTGCTCTACATTCGTTTTCCGCGTTCGCCTTCATTTCGGCAACCAATCTCTCTGTAGAATTGAGTTTGTTTTTGCGGGAAATATTTGAAAGTACGTAGAAAACTACGGTTCCAAGCGCTAAGCCAACTACTCCGCCGATAATTGCCGTAACAATCGGGGATAATGCAAGTAACAGGAAGGTTGCGTTTTGTAACATACGGTTACCCTCCTTAAATTAATTTATATATCTTCAGAAAACACGTTGGAAACGACCAACAATGCCCACTTTACTTATATACTCTTATATTTTAATATAAGTATTATCAAAAGTCAATATCAAATTTCAAATTAAGTTTACATTTTTTCAATAAAAAAACCCGAATTTAATCGGGTTTTATTACAATTATTAAATTAAAGCGTAAGGGTTGCCGTTTTCGTCGTAAGACCATTCCGCTTCAAAATAAAGCACGGCGTTACCACACCAACCACGAACTATGCCGTAACCGGTTAAAACGTAATTTTCAGGACTAACGTAAGTTCCGTTCTTAGTTTTAATATAACCGCGTGAATCTCTTTCGTTCAATTCGATTAACATGCTGTTGTATTGGCTTTTTGGCATTTCAAAATAAATCTTTTCAACGCCTGCAAACACTTGATAAAGGGGTTCGTATTTTTGGTTTGCGGTTGAATATACGCTACTTTCGGGAATTGAACTAATTGAAGAATTTAATACCAACTCTTTTAACGACGGGCAGTTATCAAACGAAGTTTGCCTAATTTCTTTAACCATACTGCCAAACGACACTTTTTCAAGCGCAACGCAGTTAGCAAAAGTCTTTTCCCCAATAGTTATAATATTGTTACCAATAGAAACGCTTTTTAGTTTTGAGCAGTTTTCAAATACGCCGAAAATACCACCGAGAGATTCTCCCCTATCGTAGTTTTCGTCAATACCACCGATAACGGTGTCTGGAATTATCGCTTCAGTAATATCCGTGTCAGCAAACGCTCCGTTACCTATATATTTAATGCCAGAACCAATTTTAACCGATTTAATCGACTTATATCCCTCATTTTTCACAGGAGAGAAAACGTGCGACGCAATCGCAATAACTTCAACGAGTTCGGTTTCACCTTCAGGTTTATAGTACGAAGGGATTTCAACGTGTTCGTAAGCGTTTTCATCTAAGCCGTTATAACCAACTAAAACGTAACCGGTAATTTTATTGCCAAGTTCAGTAATAGTCTTTTTATCAAACACTAAATCAGGACATTTAAAATAGTAACCGCAATAACACTTGCCACTAACGTTTTCATGCTCGGCGTATTCAGTACTACCAACGCCGTTTAATTGCCTTTTCCAATGGTGCGATTCATTATACGAATAATCCGTTGCATACTCGGGCGGTATAACCACAACGTCATCATCTTCGCCACCACCACAAGCGGTAAGCGAAAACGCAAATAAAAACGTTGTTAATATCAATAAAATAGTTAATAATTTCTTCATAAAAACCTCAAGGTTAATTTTAACATACAACGTTTATATTGTCAATATAAAAATTCCCGCAATACGCGGGAATTAATAGTTAATTAGCAACGGGTCTACCATTTTCGTCGTAATGCCATTCGCCTTTAAAATATAGTTTTGCAACGCCACACCAACCGTCGGCAATGCCGTAAGTCGTTTCCACAAATTGATTATACGGAATATCTTCGCCAGTTTCGGGATTTATCGTAAGCCCAGTAAATTGATTTCTCGGAAGCGGTTCTAATATCAACGCATTATACTCTTCTTCGGTAATTTCAAAAAATAAATCGGGAGCGTAGCCACCTTCGAAAATATTAACGAGTTTAACGTACTTTTTAACTGCATTAGAATAAATTTCATACTCGGGAATTGAAACTACTGATGCTGGGATAACGAAACCCCTTAAACTCTTGCAACAGTAGAACACTCTACGGCGGATATGACGAACACTTTTACCTATCGTTACGTTTTTAAGCATAGTGCAATCTGAAAAACAATACCCGTCCAAAGCGGTAACGCCATCGCCAATTACAACCGTTTCAAGTAAAATGCAACCACCGCAAACGTTATAAAGTTCGCCTTCAACGGAATTTGGGACAATCAACTCTACTATATGAGTGCTTGAGAACGCTCCGCCACCAATCCACCTTAAACCTTCGTTAAGTTTAATTGATTCAATGGTAAGAATAGAATTCTGTTTAGGCGAAAAAACGTAATCTTCAATATTCCAAACGGGATATTCTTTATCTTCAGCGTATTCACCGATAATCTCGTCGTAATCGTCGGAATCTTCATCGTAATTTATAGGTTGGTAATGATAAGCGGGGATTTCAATATGTAAATCCGCTTCGCCATAACCTAAATACTCTGCTACTGAATAGTAAAAGGTGGGCTTACCAGTTTCATCGTCAAATATAACTTCTTCGTTCTCGTCAACGAGATAGCAAAGTTTATAAAGCAAATCGTCCGTTTCAAAATATTTACCGCATTTGCATCTACCTAAGTTATTATCGTGCGATTCGTAACCTTTTCTACCAGAGCCGTTAGTTTGAGCGTACCAATGCCCAGACTCGTCGTAAGAATAAACGCTTGCATATTCGGGCGTAACTTCGCCATCGCCACCAATCGTTCCGCCACCACAACCTATGAAAAAGGTGGAAACGAAAGTTAATAAAAGTAAAAAAATAAATGATTTTTTCATATTAATCTCCACGTTGCAATTTTATCATTACGCGTAACCTTTGTCAATATTAAAATAAAAAATCCCGCTTAAAAGCGGGATAATTTTATAACGCCACGGGTTTACCGTTAACGTATTTCCATTGACCTTTAAAATAAATCTTCGAGCCGTTATTCCAACCTTCAACGTAACCGTAGGTGGTTTGTTTGAAACTATTAGGCGTAACGCTAATATCAATAGGATTGCCGTTTTCATCATACGGGAAACCGGTTGCAGTTTCCCTTGGCATTTGCGGAATAACTAAATCGTTATACTCTTCTTCCGTAATTTCTAAGAAAAGCGCGGAAGGCGAACCCATCGCTGCGCCTTGGAATTGATTGAAAATAGACACGTATTTTTTTGCAGCGTTACTATAAATACTTGCTTCGGGAATTGATACTAACGACTTGGGGATAACGATATCTCCAAGATTGCTACAACAATAGAAGTTTCTAGTTCCCATACTTTTAATGTTTTTACCAAAAACAACTTCCGTAAGATTTGTGCACGAAGAGAAACAATAGCCCCTTAATCTCGTTATACCGTCACCAATAACTGCCCTTTTAAGAGAAACACAACCACCACAAATATTATATAGATCGCCTTGAACCGAGTGTGGAATAACTATTTCTTGAATACTAGAATTAGCGAACGCACCGCTACCTATCGTCTTAAGCCCTTCGTTAAGTTTTATCGAATCGATAGAAATTTTGTTGCCTGACGGCTTAAACACGTAGTTATCAATAACTAAAACGGGATATTCAATCTCTTCGGCATATTCTAATATCGTTTCAGCGTAAATTTCGTCATAATCTTCTGCATCTTCATCAAATATAGGCAACGGTTGAGAATGCATTACGGGAATTTCAATATGAGTATCCGAATCGTATTCACCTAAATACTCAGAAACTGCGTAATAGAAATTAGGTTCGCCGGTTTCTTCGTTAAGTATAGGATTACCTTCTTCATCGGCATCGTAACGCAAAGTGTAAATAACGTCGTCAGATAAATAGTATTTACCACCACACTTGCATCTACCTAAGTAGTTAGCGTGTTCTTGATAGCCTTTTCTACCATCTCCGTTAAGTTGGTCGTACCAATGCCCAAACTCATCGTAAGAATATACGCTTGCATATCTTGGTTCTTCAGGGCCTAAATCTCCACCACCAGCGCAACCTGAGAATAAAGTAACGATTAAAATTATTGAAAATAAAAGGGGTAAAAATCGTTTCATAAATTACTCCTATAAAAAATTACTCGTTAATTTTAACATAAAATCGTTAATTAGTCAATAACCAAATAAAAAATCCCGCAAATGCGGGATTAGTATTAGTTAAGAACAGGTTTTCCGTTTGAATCGTAGTGCCACTCGCCTTTAAAATATACTTTGCAGTTGCCCGACCAACCGTCAACAAAACCTTGAGTTGATGGATTTAAGACTTTACCTTCACTATCACGCTGACGAAGTGGAATAATCATAGCGTCGTGTTCAGCCTTAGTTATTTCCATAAAAATAACGGTTTTCGCAGTTATAGGGAACATTGAAATTATGGGGACTTGAGCGTAACTACCACCAGTTGCAGAGCCTTCTGGAATATGATTTACGCTTTCAGGTATAACGATATACTCTAAATTGTAAATTTCATAGAACGCTCTTGGTTGAATAAGTTCAAGCGATGAACCTAAAGTTATTTCAGTCATAGAATTACTAAAATTATAAGAGCCCAACGCTTTTAAGCCGTTGCCAATTACAACTTTTTTAAGTTTGTAACAACCACCGCAAATATTGTAAATTCTACTATTGATATTCGATCCCCAACTCTTGTAATATTCGTTAGTAACGCTATCAGGGATAATAAGTTCTTCAATTCCAGAACCTTTGAACGCCCAATCTCTAATCTCTATAAGATTATCGTTAAGTTTAATCGACTCGATAGGAACACTTTCAGAATTATAAGTCGTGCCGTTAATAACGCCAACGCCAAACGCACCGTAACTAATTGCTAAAATGGGCAACGGTTCGTCATCGTCTTCCCCTTGATAGTGAGTTGGAATTTCATAATGAAGATAAATCTCATTATAACCATACTCTTCGTCTTTATAACCAACGATCATATAGCCTTCAGGCTCGCCGTCGTAATTAATATCGTAATATTCAAAATCAAGATAATCAGTTGGGTCGTAATACTTACCACCGCATTTGCATCTACCTTGCCTATCGCTGTGAAGTTCATACTCAGTCATGCCGTCGCCGTTAGTTTGCGCGCGCCAATGATGAGTTTCGTTATAAGAATAGGTTTTTGAATATTTAGGGGTTGTATCTTGCGTTTCGTCCGAACCTCCACCACTGCAAGCGGTAAGCAACGCAAAAGATAGTACCGATAATAAAATTGCTAAAAGTTTTTTCATTTTTCTCTCTAATTTAATTAAATTTTATTCAGAATAAAATCCCGAAAATTCGGGATTTATTTTGTTAGATAGTTTTAGTTTAAAACAGGATACCCGTCAGCGTCGTAATGCCATTCGCCAACGAAATGAAGATTAGCCATTGCCGACCAGCCTTCGCAGAAACCAGGGTTCCTTGAAATACCATCGGGAATTCTATCACCAGTAGCGGTATCACGATTGTAAAGCGGAACTGTAAGCGCTTCTAACTCTTCTTCCGTAATTTCAAGGAAAATATCGGTAGCGTAACTAAAGTGTTTATTAAGAGCAACGAGTTTATCAACAGCATCAGAATGAATATCAGATTCAGGTAAATATACTAACGACTTAGGAAGAGCAATTCTCTTTAAACTCTTACACTCGTAGAATACTCTACTACCAAAAGCACTAACCCTGTTACCAAGCTTAACGTCTTTCAAATTAGAGCAAGAAGAGAACGTATAACCGCCCATATTAGTTACGCCGTTACCAATTACTGCTTTTTCAAGTTGAAGGCATCCACCGAAAACGTTTTGCAAGTTTGAAGTAACACTATCGGGAACAACAACTTCTTTAAGACCCGAACCCGAGAATGCACTGCCGCCAATCGTATGAATAGTATCGGGAATAACAACCGATTCAATACGAGTGTTTAACGCGTTACCATTAAGCGGTAAGCCGTAAGTTTCAGTATCTTCGTTATAATTCCAATAGGTTTCAGAATTTCCGCTAACGCAGAAAGCCCAATTATAAATTTTAACTACGGGCAACGCTTCGCTATCACCTTCACCTTTATAACTTGAAGGAATTTTAATGTGAACGGGCGCGTTAGCATCTTCGCCGTGGAATCTAATTAATTGATAACCTTTGAGATGCCCGCCTTCGTAATACTTAGCAAATTCTAAATATTCGCTAACGTCGTAATAATACGAGCAAACCGAACATCTACCCTTTTCGTTAACGTGGGCGCCGTATTCAATATAGCGCTCACCTTCACCACTAATTAAAGTTTTCCAATGGTGTGTTTCATTTTGAAGATATTCCGAAGAATATACGGGACCATTATCGTCTCCACCACATCCAACTACTTGGAAAAGCATTAATACTGATACTAATAAAATTAAAATTTTTCTCATAAATTTCACCATAGTAATTATTTTAACATGGAATAAACATCGTGTCAATAAAAAAAAATTCCGAGCAAATCGGAATTAATTTTTAATAATTAGGTTTTGGCTTGCCGTTTTCATCGTAATGCCACTCGCCGACGAAATAAAGTTTAGCCATATTACTCCAACCCGCGCAATAGCCTGGGTTACGATTAATGCCATCGGGAATTACGTTACCCATATAATCACGCTGGTAAACGGGAACCGTACGTGCTTCCAACTCTTCTTCAGTGATTTCAAGGAAAATCTCACTTGCATATTTAAAATAGTGAGTTATGGACACCTTTTTATCCCCAACCGCAGACGCTACGACTTCCCCTTCCGGCAAATAAACGAGTGATTTTGGTAATTTAACCGATTTTAGACCAGTGCATTCGTAAAACGCTCTCATTGCAATCGCTTGCAAATTATTGCCAAAGTCAATTTCTTTAAGGTTTGAGCAAAGGGAGAAAGAATAACCGCCCAAATGCGTTATTCCATCACCTAAAACAACCTTTTCAAGTTGAGTGCATCCACTACAAATATCAGTAAGTGGCCAATAATAGTTTTCAACGTTGTAATTTCCCTTCTCAGGCGTTGGAAGATTACCCGTCTTTTCACCGTACCCACCAACAACGCTGTCAGGAATCGTAAGCGTTTTAATTCTTGTGTTAGAAAACGCGTTTCTACCTATAAACTTTATCCCTTCAGGAATAACGATTGACTCAATAGGAACGTTTAACGAGTTTCCGTTTTTGGGGGAAGTAAGAACCCCGTCTTCACTAAAGTTATAGTACCCTTCAGGATCTCCTTTAGTACTAAAAAGATAACTTGCTATAGAAATCACTTCTTCGCCGTTATAAGTCGTTGGGATTTTAATATGAACGGGAGCATCGTCCTCTTCGCCGTAAAAACGATTGATTTTATAAGCCCAAGTGTAAGTGTTTTGACCTGGCGTTACGTGGCCAACTTTAATAAACTCAAAATAATCGCTAACGTCATAATAATACTCACACTTATCGCATTTTCCTCTGTAGTTAAAATGCTCGGAATAATCTAAAACAGAATCTCCTTCGCCACTAACGAGTGTTTTCCAATGGTGAGTTTCATTAAACTCGTATTCGGCACTATAAATCGGTTCGTTATCATTTTCCGTATCTTCAGGCGTTTCGCAACCAAACGCAAAAACAGATAAAATTGCCGATAAAATAAGTAAAATTAGTTTTTTCATATTATTCCAACTCATCCAAAGAACAAAGATATACGGGAGCGATATTTTTCATAAAATATTTTACTTCTTCCCTATCAGACTTGTTTATTTCCTTTAAAATGCTATCTTTCGCCTTTTTAAACTCAGCGTTGCCAGACTTTATCTCTTCCACGCATTTAATATACGCTGAAATTTTATCTGCGCACTTCATAATCTTAAATTCTTCACTATCTTCGTTAGGAACAACGTACTCGGCGTAAACGTCTTTCAAATCATCGTCAAGATTACTTAAAAGTTTTTCGCAAGCACCCTTTTCAATATCCTTATACGCGTGGTTGATTTCCTTATTAAAATATTTAATAGGGGTTGGCAAATCGCCAGTTATAACTTCACTCGTTTCGTGATACTGCGAGTATAAAACAACCTTCAAAACGTCAACGTTACCGCCGAAACGCTTGTTTTTAATCTCGGCAAGAGCGTGAGCAATAACGGATACTTGCGCGGTGTGTTCTAAAACGTTTTCACTATCAAGCGAACGCATAAGCGACCAGCGTTTTATATACTTCATTCTATTCAAATATGCAAAAAAATCGTTCTTCATAATTATCTCCTTTTTGAGTATACCATTTTCTTCTATTTTTTTCAAGATATTGCTAAAAAAATATTGACAAACGATTTTTAAAGTGTTAAACTCGTCTTACAATAGAACACAGGGGTGCTACGGCTGAGATTATACCCTTTGAACCTGACCTGGTAATTCAGGAATGGAAGATGGATTATTTTTTGTTGCGCACGATTTTTTTCGGCGCGTTTTTTATTTTTCGGGCGTATACTCCCCTTGTCTAAAAAGGAGGATTTTTTATGTATAACTTATTGGCTCTTGACACAACGGAAATCGCCGTAATGATTTCAGTAGCGGTAATCTTAGTATTATTCGCACTCTTATTCGTTATCGGCAAAAAAAACTCGGCGTTCGATACTAAAAAGATATCGGTTATTGCACTTTCAGTCGCTTTAACGACCACCCTATCTTTTTTAAAGATAGAATTGCCGTTTGGCGGAAGCGTAACCTTTTTTAGTTTAGTTCCCGTTATTCTCGTTGCATACTATTACGGTATTTATTACGGACTTATCGCAGGCTTTACAAACAGCCTTTTGCAATTTATCACTTCGCCGTGGATATTAACGCCGTTTACTTTCTTTCTCGATTATATTTTTGCTTTCTCAGTCGTATGTTTTGCAGGCGTTTTCAAAAAGATAATCAAAAATAAAACTTTAAACTTAACCCTTGGAACGATCTTATTTTTCGCATTAAGATTTACCATGCACTTAATCTCGGGCATGATTTACTTTAAAAACGGAATCGTTGCGGAAAACTTCCCGTCAAGCAACGCGCTCGTTTACTCACTTTGCTATAACTTAGCGTATATCGTTCCCGATATGCTCGTTGCACTTTTATTCCTTATACCATTTTCAAGAACGAAAACTTTTAAAGACAATTTACTTTTTAAGTAAAACAAAATCTCACCGAAAACTCGGTGAGATTTTTTTATTCTTCAAATACGCCGTACGCAGATAATAAATATTTACCAGTTTGATATAAAGCCCTTTCGTACGCCCTAACCACGTCTATAGAAAGGTTATCTATTCCTTTACTATCGTCAAACTTTTTAACGTTATACTTAACTATTCCACTACACTCGAAAGTAAAATAACCGCTGTAATTAGCGTCAATTAACGCTTTTACCGAAGAGTCGTTATCTAAAGTTGATAAAAACGGTATGGTGTGCATATCTCTAACACCGTCGTTATCGTTATAGTGAATTGCTTTTAACCTTTTACCTAAGTGCGTTACGTCTTCATAAGCGTTTTTAAAAACGTTACCATGCCCAAAGTCGTAACACGCTTGCAAAAGCGGATGCCCGTAATAATCGATAAATTCAGCAAGGCGTTTGCCTGAATTTAAATAATATCTGCCGTTATTGTCGCTTATCCCAACGTTTTCAACGAGTACGGTAACGCCCGTTTTCTCCATCGTTGGCAACAATAAATCGTAAAATTTTTTGTTAAGTTCTATCGTTTCTTCTTTAGAAGAATTACGCTTAACCCCAGCGTGAATTACCGCAAATGGAATATCTAACTCTTTGCAAATCTCAATTGAACGCAACGTTTGCTGAAACTTTTCCTGCCAATTTTCGTTAGGGTCTAACGTTTCCAACGTTTCAAACGCTGGAGAATGAGCTTGAACGAATTTTACTCCTAAACTATCCGCGTAATCTTTCAATTTTTTTATAGTTTCACGCCAATCGTCGCGCATATACTGGCTCGCCTCATTTTCGTACATACTAAAATCCAAGTACTTAAACCCAGCAAGCGATATTTCTAAAACCTTTTCGAAATCGTTTTTCGCGTGCAACGAAAAATCACCAGTAGTCGTGCAAAGTTTCATAACTTTTACCCCTATAAAACTTACTTATACAATTCGGTTGAAAGATATTTCTCTCCTCCATCCGGCAAAACAACGACGAAGTTTTTATCCTCCACGGCTTTTGCCGTTTGAATAGTTGCAAATAGACTTGCGCCGGAAGAAATACCCGTGAGTATCCCTTCGGTTTTAGCAAGCAAGTTAGCGTAATAATACGCGTCGTTTTCCGTAACCTTTATAACGCTATCGTAAACACTTGTATCAAGCGTTTTGGGGATAAACCCTGCACCCATACCTTGAAGCCCGTGAACACCCGCTTTTTCGCCCGATAACACCGCGCTTGAACTTGGTTCAACGGCAACGACTTTAACGCCGTCAATCTTCTCTTTTAAGTATTTACCAATACCCGTTAAAGTTCCACCCGTGCCAACGCCTGCTACTAAATAATCAACTTTACCGTCTAACGCGTCGAAAATTTCAACGGCAGTAGTTTTATAGTGCGCTTCGGGGTTAGACGGATTTTCAAATTGACCTGCAATAAAGGAATTATCAATGCTTTTTGAAAGTTCGTTAGCCTTATCAATCGCCCCTTTCATTCCAAGTGCTTTATCAGTTAAAACTATTTCAGCACCGTAAGCCCTTAAAAGTTTTTGACGCTCAACACTCATATTTTCAGGCATAGTTAAAATAACTTTGTAACCTTTTAACAAGCAAACGAGCGCTAAACCTATACCCGTGTTACCACTCGTAGGCTCAATTACGGTTGCGTTAGGTTTTAATTCGCCCGATTGTTCAGCCGTTTCTATTACGTGTTTTGCTACCCTATCTTTAATACTTCCAGCAGGATTAAAACTTTCTACTTTAGCATAAATTCTCGATTTTAAGCCGAGAGTTTTTTCTAATCTATAAAGCCTTATAAGCGGTGTATTTCCAATAAGTTCTAAAATTGAATTATATATCATAACTACCTTTAATTATACGAAAAAAGCGCGTCGACTATGACGCGCTTTTGATTAGCGAAGAACTTCTTTAACTTTTGCTGCTTTACCGGTAAGATTTCTAAGATAGTAAAGTTTAGCACGTCTAACGGCACCTTTCTTAACAACCTTGATATCGGTAATCTTTGGCGAATGAAGGGGGAACGTTCTTTCAACGCCTACACCGAAACTAATTCTTCTTACGGTGAAGGTTTCACTGATAGAACCACCGCGCTTAGCGATAACAACGCCTTCGTACGCTTGAATTCTTTCTCTTGTTCCTTCTACGACTTTAACCGATACCCTAACAGTATCACCAACGTTGAAGGAAGGGGTTTCTTTTTTAACGTTTTCGTTATTGATTTGTTCAATTATATTCATGACTTTTACCTCCATAATTACGCGGTGTTCATTACAACTTTAAGAGGACCACCCGAAGTCTTTTCATATTTTAGCATAGTTTTTATATTATTGCAAGCAATTTTAACCCGTTTTTTAAATTTTTTTCGGCGGTTTTGCTCCAAGCATAGAATAATAAACGCATTCCAACTTTCCGTTGTAAATTTTTCGCTTTTTATCGGCTTTTTTACCAAATAAACGCTCAAAATCAGTTACGGGCGTTATAGTGAACGCCGACCAATTATCAAGATTTTTGTAAACCTTACCAAAATCGCGGTATAACTTCACAACGCTGTTTCTATCGGAAATTCTTTCTCCGTACGGCGGATTAGTTACGATTACCCCGTAACCTTCATTAGAAGTAAACTCGCGCATATCTTTAGTTTCAAAACTAATAACGTCCGCTACGCCCGCTTTTCTTGCGTGCGCCCTTGCAAGTTTAATTTGACTTTCTTCAATATCGTAACCGTATAGCGTTACTTTATTAGGTTTAACAACGTTTTGTTTAGCGTCTTCAACCATTTTACCGTAAAAACTCGTTTCAAACTTTTCAAAGTGCAAAAAATCAAAATCGCGATTAAGCCCAGCGGGAATATTTTTAACGATAAGCCCCGCTTCAATTAAAATCGTTCCGCTACCGCAAAAGGTATCGACTAAAATTTTCGACTTGTTCCATACGGATAAATCAAGCAAGCACGAAGCGACGTTTTCCTTAATAGGCGCGTCGCCAACCGAAGTTCTATAACCCCTTTTGTGAAGCGGTTCACCCGAAGTATTAAGGTTAACAGTAACAAAGTTATGGCGAATAGAAATTTCAATCTTGTGCTCGAAACCACTTTCTAAAAGTTTAGTCTTATAAACGCTTTCAAGCCTTTTGCAAATAGCCTTTTTCGTTACTGAAGAAACTGCTTGAATAGAATTTAACTTGCTTTCAAAAATATTAGAATAAACCGCTATTTTTGAAACTTTTGCAAGATAGTTTTCAAAATCTAATTCAGAGAGTTTATCAAACAATTCGTCAAAGGTTTCCGCCTTAAACGAACCGATAGTTATATACACCCTACTTGCCGTTCGCATATTAAGGTTAAGGCTTGCAACGGTTTCAATATCGCCTTCAATCGTGAGCCTTCCGTTTATCGCTTGGCTTTCAAGTCCCGTATATTTATAAAGTTCTCTTTTAACCACACCTTCTAAACCAGAAGGCGCTGAAACGGTAATTTTCATTAGAACGCATCCGTTATGATATTGACTTCGTCACCCAACACTTCAACTACGATAAACGAAATTTGAACGCCGTCTAAATCGTTTACTTTAGCGTAATAAGTTGCAATATCTCTATATTTTTTTTGTTTTTTATGGTCTACCGCTTGCGAAGGCGTGCCAAACTTTTTTGACGAGCGTGTTTTAACTTCCGCAAAAACTATCGCATCGTCTTTACTTAAAACGATATCCGCCTCGCCAAACGGCGTAAAGTAGTTCGTTTGAATTACCTTATACCCTTGATTTTTTAAGGCTTTTTCGGCTATTTTTTCGCCTTTTAACCCCAAAAGTTTTTTATAAAGGTTTTTCGGTGAATCTTGCAAGGCCCTATCTCCTTAATTTTATCAATATGCTCTTTCGTTCCGTAACCGGCGTTTCTTTCAAAGCCGTACTCAGGGAATTCTTTAGCGTATTCTTCCATAAGCCTATCACGGTAAACTTTAGCAAGAATTGACGCTGCGCCTATAGTATAACTATTAAGGTCGCCTTTAATTATAGATTCGGTTGGAACTTTTAAGTCGAGATTAACGGCGTCAATCAAAACTAAGTCAGGCGTAACCGCCAAACTTTCAACTGCCGTTTTCATACATTTTTTAGTTGCGTTTAAAATATTGATTTCGTCAATTTCTTCAGGCGAAATTTCGCATATAGAATACGCGATAGCCTTTTCTTTTATGATATCGTAAAGCGCTTCTCTTTTCTTTGCGGATACTTTTTTGCTATCGTCAATTCCTTCGATAATATCTTCTAAATTCATTATTACCGAAGCGCAAACTACGGGGCCTGCGAGCGGACCTCTGCCCACTTCGTCTACCCCTGCAATATATTTAGCACCTTTTGATAAGTGCTTGTTTTCATAATCTAATTTTGGAACGTAAATTTTCATTTTATTTAAAATAAATCTTCCCTAACTTTCCCTTTCTTAAATCGGAAATTATTAAGTTTGACGCTCGCTCCTCATCAATTTCCCCACCTTTTTTAAGCGCACCGCGACGGCTCGCTATTTGAGTGAAAATCTCGTAAGGTTCACTATCTTCGTTTACTTTGTAAACGCTTGTTAAAACACCAGCGTAGTTTTCCTTTAAATATTTGATTAAATCAACGGAAAGTTCAACAAAATCAACGATATCGTCGTTAATTGAACCGATAAACGCTAAATACTCAGCGTAAGTTTGATTTTCAAAGGACGGTGGCGTTGTTCCAGGGGTATCTAAAAGTTCTAAATCTTTAATTTTTACCCATTGTTTATCTTTGGTTACGCCTGCTTTATCTCCAGTTTTTGCGCGCTTGTTACCGCACAAAAGGTTTATAAGCGTTGACTTACCTGTATTAGGGATTCCTGCTACCATTACCCTTAAAGGTTTATTTACACCCTTGTTTTTATATCTATCTTTAACTTCTTTAAGCGCAGTTACTATTGCTAAATAGAGTTTTGCGCCACTCTTTTCATCAGTACCCACTACCGACACGACCGTCTTCCCGTCTTTAACGAATTGTTCAGTTGCGTTTTTTAAGTCTTTTCCGTCAACTAAATCGCTTTTATTGAGTGCGTAAACTACTGGTTTATTACCAAAAACACCGTTAAGTTTTTTATTAAGGCAAGCAAAAGGACACCTTGCGTCAAGTACCATAACGATACCGTCGCAAAGTTTCACTTCTTCTTCCATCATTCTAAGCGCTTTGGTCATATGACCGGGAAACCATTGTAAATGCATATTATTTATTGAGTAAATCAGGGCGATATTTTTTAGTGAGTTCTATCGACTTTTCTTTACGCCATTTATCAACTTCGGCGTGATTGCCTGAAACTAAAACTTCGGGAACTTTTTTGCCTTGAAATTCTTGGGGACGAGTATATTGCGGGTATTCTAAAAGTCCGTCCGAAAAACTTTCTTCAGCCAAAGATTCTTCAGCGATAACACCCGAAACGTAACGGCAAACGCTATCTACCATTACCATAGCGGGAAGTTCTCCACCCGTCAAAACGAAATCTCCTATGGAGATTTCTTCATCGATGCAAAGTTCTATAATTCTCTCGTCAAGCCCTTCGTAATGACCGCATAAAATTAAAATATTATCTAATTTAGCAAGGCTTTTTACGAGTGATTGCTTTAAGGTTTTTCCGCGGGGCGAAGTGTAAATTCTAACCGCTTTATGCTCGGGGTCGATAGAATTTATCGCATCGTAAACAGGCTGTGGCATCATTACCATACCTGCGCCACCGCCAAAGGGATAATCGTCGCATTTTTTATGCTTATTTTGAGAAAAATCCCTAATATCGTGAATATTTATTTCAACTTTCCCTGCCTTTTGCGCTCTACCTATAATACTCTCGTACAAGGGCGCAAACATTTCAGGAAAAAGCGTTAAAATATCAATTCTCATCAAATCTTACCCCGTCAAGTTTATCCTTTTCAATAAACGTTTGGCCATTTTCAAAATCAAACTTGATACCAAGCGACTTCAAGTGTGGGAAATACCATTTTTTGCCGTTTTCAGTTACTTCAAACATATCTACGTTTGCAGTAATAACGTCTGAAATAACGCCAACTTCAATACCGTCTACCACAACTTTAAGCCCAATAATATCGGCTATAAAAAACTCGTCGTCACTCTTACTAATTTGAGATTTTTCCACGTAAAAATCAACGCCACGGAAAAGTTCCGCGTCGTTTCTCGTGATTACGGACGAAAGCGTTATAAATGCAAAACCGCCGAACGCATCGCGAATTTTAGTAACCGTATACTCTTTACCGTTACCGTCGTAAAGTTTTTTAAGGGATTTAACGCTTTGAAAGTCGTCAGCAAGAATCTTTGCTTTTAACTCACCTTTTATCCCTTGCGGTTTAACAACCGTAAAACAAATGATTTTTTCCATAGTTATAAATTGCTATTAGTCTTTTTATGCGGAATTTTCCCGCATAAAAAGACGAGAGAAATTTTATTAAATTTCTCCCTTAGCCTTTATTTCAACGTTGTATTTTTTGTTTTCTTTAGCGCTTGCCGAACGAACGATCGTTCTAAGCGCTTTTGCAAGTTTGCCTTGGCGACCGATAACCTTACCCATATCGCTTTCGTCTAAAACGACGGTGATACTAACTAAATTACCGTCTTCCGCTACGATATAGTCGATTTGGTCTTTCTTTTCAGCAAACCTTTCCACTATATATTTAACGAGTTCGAGCATTACTTACTCCTTAAATTACTTCTTTTTCTTCTTGGGGTTGGTCTTAGAAGGAGAGAGTTTTTCAGACTTTTCAATAACGCCTGCTTTTACAAGAAGGTTCTTAACCGTTTCGGTGGGTTGAACGCCGTTTGCAATCCATTTTTTAGCCTTTTCAACGTCTACTACTACTTCTGCAGGATCGGTGTTAGGATTGTAGTGACCAATCTTTTCAATATACTTACCGTCTCTTGCTACTCTTGAATCAACTACGACTATTCTGTATAAAGCGTTACCCTTATCGCCAAGTCTTGTTAATCTCATTTTTACTGCCATAATTATTTTCCTCCGTTAAAATAAATATTTTATTTGTTTTTTATTTTTACGCAAATACTTGCGTTTTTACTTACATAAATGGAAGCCTTTTCTTCCCGTTTTTAAACTGCTTCATAAGTTGTTTGGTTTGATCAAACTGCTTAATGAGTTGGTTTATCTCTTGAACTGTCGTTCCACTACCCGCTGCTATTCTATTTTTTCTCGAATAGTTTAAAATTGACGGATCGCGACGCTCTTTTTTAGTCATTGAACAAATTATCGCTTTATTTTTTTCAATCTTTCGCTCGTCAATATCGCCAGCCTTAAAGCCTTTAAGTTTGTTCATTCCCGGGAGCATATTCATAATATCGCCTACGCCACCCATTTTTTTAACCATATCGAATTGTTCTAAGAAATCTTCTAAAGTAAACGAATTTTCTTTCATTTTCTTTTCAAGTTTCTTAGCGTCTTCTTCAGTTATCGCTTCTTGCGCCTTTTCGATAAGCGACATCACGTCACCCATACCCAAGATACGCTTTGCCATTCTATCGGGATAGAAAGGTTCTAAATCTTGAAGTTTTTCACCAACGCTTGAGAACTTTATCGGTTTACCCGTTACCGCTTTAACGGATAGGCACGCGCCACCACGAGTATCACCGTCAAGTTTAGTTAATACGCAACCTGTAATTTCAAGTTGTTCGTTAAACGATTTTGCAACGTTTACTGCGTCTTGACCTGTCATTGAGTCAATCGTAAGCAAAATTTCAGTCGGTTTTACCGCTTTAGAAATTTCAATTAACTCTTGCATTAACTCTTCGTCAATATGAAGTCTACCCGCCGTATCGACGATAACGGTATCATAACCGTATTGCTTAGCGTATTTAACCGCGTTTTGCGCGATAATTACGGGCTTTTTAACCCCTTCTTCATAAACTTCAACACCCGCTTGAGAACCAACTACTTTTAACTGATTGATTGCTGCAGGACGATAGATATCACAAGCGCAAAGCAACGGCTTTTTGCCCGATTTTTTAAGATGAAGAGCAAGTTTACCAGATAACGTAGTTTTACCCGCACCTTGCAAACCACACATCATTATAACGGTTGGAAGTTCGCTTGACACCAAAAGTTTACTATTTGTGCTACCCATAAGTTCAGTAAGTTCATCAGAAACTATTTTGATAACTTGTTGAGTAGGACTTAAACTTTTAAGTACCGCTTGCCCAAGAGCCTTTTCACTAACCTTACTCACAAAATCTTTTGCAACGAAAAGGTTAACGTCCGCTTCTAAAAGGGCTATTCTTATCTCACGCATCGCTTGCTTAATTTCAAGTTCACTAAGCGTTCCGCGTTTGGTAAGTTTTGTAAAAACGTGATTGAGTTTTTCACTCAAACCGCTAAAAACGTTTGCCATTTTAATCCCCGATAATAAGATTGATTTCTTCTTTTATATCGTCGCTAACTCGTTTTTGAATGTTTTGAAGTTGGCGCTTTTTGGTTAATAATCCTAACTTTTCTTCGTAACCAAGCAAAATTTCCTTAGTCTTGTTAATCGTATCGCTCACACCTTGGCGCGATACGCTTTTAATCTCGGAAATTTCCCCTAAAGATAAATCACATTCAGCGTAAAGTGAGAATACGTCCGCCTGCTTTTCCGTAAGCAAGCCTTTATATATAGAAAAAAGTTCGGAAAAATCGTAAATATCCATAATTACAATGGAATTATACAACAAAAAAATAAAGGTGTCAAGCATTTTTACTTGACACCCGATAATTTTATTAAAATAATTCTTCTACGAACTCGTTTAGGTTAAATTCTTCAATATCGCCTATCTTTTCGCCTACCCCTACGTACGCTACGGGCACGCCCTTTTCAGCAAGCATTGAAAGAACGAAACCGCCTTTAGCAGTCCCGTCAAGTTTAGTAAGAACGATTCCATCAAGACCGATAGCATCGTCAAACGTTTCAACTTGAGAAGTTGCGTTTTGCCCTGTCGTTGCATCTAAAACTATAAGTTTTAAAAACTGAGCGGTTGGATATTCTCTTTCGATAACCCTACTCATTTTCTTAAGTTCTTCCATTAAGTTAGCCTTAACGTGAAGCCTACCTGCCGTATCAACGATTAAAACGTCGGTATTTTTTGCTTTTGCCGACGAAATCGCGTCAAAAACGACTGCAGACGGGTCAGCACCTTCAGAATGCTTGATAATTCTAACGTCGCTACGGTTTGCCCACTCGGTAAGTTGATCGCTTGCAGCTGCACGAAAAGTATCGGCAGCGCAAAGGGTAACCGATTTACCTTGCTCTTTAAAATAGTTTGCAAGTTTACCAATCGTGGTAGTTTTGCCAACGCCGTTTACGCCAACCATCATTATAACGGTTGGATAATCAACGGTAAACTCGTCAACGTCCGAACACTTTTCAATTAAAGTATCTTTTAAAGTTTGAACTACGTAATCTTTATCTTTAACGCTCCCTTCAATCATCGTATCGCGAAGTTCGTCAACTATATCCATTGCAAAAGTAACGGATAAATCGGAAGAAACGAGCGCATCTAAAAGTTCGTCGTAAAACTCTTCGCCTATCCTATCAATAGAAAAAACTCTTGAGAAAGTATCGGCAATTTTATCTTTAGTTTTCTTTAAAGAGTTTGCAAGTTTAGAAAATATGCCCATTAGTTTTTAATTCCTTCCATATCGATAGCGTCTTTAAGTTTAACGGAAACGATACTCGAAACACCCTTTTCAGGCATCGTAACACCGAATAAGCCGTCAGCATTTTCCATCGTTACTTTTTTGTGCGTAATACAAATAAATTGAGTTTCTTTAGCGAAGTTTTTAAGATATTTTGCAAATCTTGCAACGTTAGCGTCGTCAAGCGCCGCTTCAATTTCGTCAAGCACGCAGAACGGCATTGGGCGAAGCCTTAATATTGCAAAGAGTATCGCAATTGCGGTAAGCGACATTTCGCCACCTGATAAAAGCGATATTTTTTGAAGTTTCTTTCCCGGTGGTTCTGCAACGATTTCAATACCTGCGTCAAGCGGGTCACCCGTCGTACTTTCTTCAACGATAAGGTCAGCAGTACCACCACCGAAGAGTTCTTTGAATATCTTGGTGAAGTTGCTTCTAATCGTCTTGAAACCTTCGTTGAAGGTTAAGGTCATTTCCTTAGTTAAGTCGTCGATAATTTTTTGTAAATCGTCTTGCGCTTTATAAAGGTCGTCACGCTGAGAAACGAGTTCGTTGTACGCGTCGTTAAGTTCGTTGTATTCTTCAATAGCGTTGGGGTTAATCGAGCCGAGAGCGGCGATTTTACGCTTTAACGAAGTTATTTCTTGATGCGAAGTTGCTATCTCGTAATTTTCATCTCTAAGCGGTTTGCAAGTTTCGTAAGTAAGTTGATATTCCGTGAAAAGATTTTGACTCATAAAGTCAAGTTCCGTGTCAACTTTAGTAAAGTTAACTTCTTCGTTTGCTCTCTTTTCGGTGTTTTTATCAATATCCGCTTGTAAAACTTCACGCTTTAGGTTATCTTGCGCAATTAAATCGTTAAGTTTTTCTTTCTTAAGGTCGAATTCCGCTTGTTGACGGCGTAAATCTTCAAGTTTTTGTTTGTCTTCAGCGGAAAGCGCAACTTGTTCAGCCTTTCTCGTAAGGCTATCAATAATCGTTAAGTTGCTTTCTTTCGTCGATTCGTTTTGCTTAATATTCGCCCTAACGGTATCTATTTCACTACTTAAACGATCCATTTCAACGGTCGTTGAACTAATTTCAGAACGAAGATATGAAAGCCTTGATTGAACTTCCGTGTTTTCTCTCAACACTTCGTCGCGTTGCTTTCTAAGTTCTTGGAAAAGTTCACGATGCTCGGATTGAGATTTAGAAGCAGTTTCCTTTTCTTTATTAAGTTTTTCGTTGCCTGCTTCAATGTCAGTATAAGCAATAGAAATTTCGCTAAGACGGTTGCTGATAACGGCAATATCGTCTTTATTCTTCTCAATTTCTTTTTGAGTATCTACTAAAACTCTCTCGGTTGCCGTAATCTTTTCACGAAGTGAAAGTGCCTTTTGTTTTGCCTCGTTAAGAGCAAAGTTTTCCTTGTTTAAAAGTTCAACTTCAGCGTTTACTTGCGCTAAAAGATTGTTCTTGTTATTGGTTAATTGAGAGATTTCTTTAGTATCTTTATCAATCGCTTGTTGAAGTTCTTCAAGTTGACGGTCAACGCCTAATAAGTTAGCGTCGCTTTTCCTTCTTGAACCACCCGTCATTGAACCGGATTGCGCTAATACGTCCCCGTCAAGCGTTACGATTTTGAACGCAAAATGATATTTCTTTGCAATAATAGTTGCGTTTTGTAAATTATCGCAAATTAAGGTGTTGCCAAGAAGGTGAAGAATTACGTTTTCAAAGTACGCGTCGTATTTAACGAGTTCGTTTGCATAACCTAAAGCACCCTTTTCCTTCATCGCTAGAGAAATTTCAGCGCCGTTAAATCTCGGCTTAACCGAAGTTACGGGAAGAATAGTTACTCTACCGCCGTCGGTGCGCTTTAAGTGGTTAATTATGTACTCAGCGTCGTTAGGATTGTCCGCTACGACGTTTTGAAGTGCTCCGCCTATCGAAGTTTCAATAGCCGTTTCGTATTCCTTATCGGTTGAGATAATGGACGCTACAACGCCTTTTACTCTCTTTGAAAGTTCCGCGTTTTCTTTAGCCGCGTTCATTAATACTTTAACGGAATGAGAGAATCCGTCGAAAGAATTTTTAAGACCTTGATATAACCTTAAACTCGTTTCTTCGCCGGTAAGTTTAGTCTTTAAGGCGTAAATCTTATTGTCAACCGCTTCAACGTATTTGTTTGTGGAAGAAATGCTTTCTTCCCTATCTTTAACCGAAGATTTAGTCGTTTCGATAAACTCTTCAGTAACTTTTAAATCGGCTTTATTTTGCTCGTTCTCAACCGATAAAACGGTATATTTATCAACGAGCGCATTAACCTTTTCAACGATTAATTTTTGTTGGTTAGAAATAACCGATTGCTCAGACGATAACGCACCCAAGTTTTTATTGATATCCGCAAGCGATTCAACGCTCTTTATAACTTGATTTTGAACGGATTCAGCAAGATCTTCGCCCTTGCTAATTTCAGCCGTTAAAGACGCTATTTTCTTGCTTATTTCCGCAGATTTTCCCGCTAAAGCGTCAATTTCTTTATTGCATTTAACGGAATAATCTTTCTTTATAGAAAGCAAGTTTTCATTCTCTTTAATTTTTGCTTCGCCCAAGTTATTTTCGTTATCTAAACGCTCGTTTTCAGAACGGAAGAAAGATACCTTTTCAGCAAAGACTTTTGCTTCGCCCGATTGCTTTTCAAGGTCAACGGAACGGTCGGTAATTTCGTTGCCGAGCGCTCTTAAAAAATCGTCGGCATTTTTGATTTCGGCTTGGTGTTCGTTATAAAGCGCGATAGTTTCGTTAAGTTCTTTCTTTCTCGCTTCAATTTCTTCGGTCAAGCCGTTAATTCTATCGGTAATTTTACGCTTAGTTTCACTAGCGTTTTCGTACTTATATAAATAGGTGTTAATTTCGTGGAATTTAAGTTGTTCG
The DNA here is from genome assembly GCA_045637965.1 of Christensenellaceae bacterium. Lineage (GTDB taxonomy): Bacteria > Bacillota > Clostridia > Christensenellales > Borkfalkiaceae > HGM11412. The sequence goes on from JAZUAK010000009.1 coordinate 248,191, forward strand.
GATAAAGCGCGGTTTGCCCTCGTTTTTTCCGCTTGCTTTCTAAGCGGTTCAAGTTGACGTTCACGCTCGGTAATAATATCGGAAACACGAGTAATATTATCGTTAGTCCTTGAAAGTTTGGAGATCGTTTCCTTTCTATCACGCTTAGTTTTAGCAATACCAACCGCTTCTTCGAAAATTGCTCTTCTATCTTCAGGTTTAGACGATAAAATTTCAGACACTTTGCCTTGCCCGATAATGGTATAACCTTCTTTACTTACGCCACATTCGTGAAGCGCGTCAATAAGGTCTTTCATACGGCAAGGTTGACGGTTAAGATAATATTCACTTTCGCCACTACGATATAACTTTCTCGTCATAACGACTTCGTTATACTCTAAACTCGGAAAAAGATTTTCAGAGTTATTAAAGTAAAGCGAAACTTCGCAGTAAGAAAGCGATTTTCTTGACTGCGTGCCGTTAAAGATTACGTCTTGCATCGACGTACCACGAAGAGTTTTTGCCGATTGTTCGCCAAGAACCCATCTTATCGCATCGGCTACGTTACTCTTACCGCAACCGTTAGGACCTACTATGGCGGTAATACCGTCTAAAAGGTCGATTTTTACCTTGTCTGCAAACGACTTGAAGCCGAGCAGTTCTATTCTTTCGAAATTGAGCATTTTTTACCTATTTTTCTTTTATTTTTTCGTTATGAGTGAAAGCGCCTTTTTTGCAACGAGTTGCTCGGCGTTTTGCTTTTTGCCTTTTGCGGTTGAAGATGCAACCTTTTTGCCATCGATAAACAAACTAACCGTGAAAGTCGGGTCGTTATCCATTCCCTTTTTCGATACGGTTTCATAACTTACTGAAAATTTCTTCTTTGAAGAAAGTTCGTTAAGTTTACTCTTATAATCTATCGGTTGTTTAGCGGTTTTAAGAGTATTATTTATAATAAAATTATAAATAAACTTTTTCGCTTCTTCAATTCCGCCGTCAAGATATATCGCGCCGATAACCGCTTCAATAAGGTTTTCTTGCAACTTTTCAGTAACCAAAACGTTTTCGCCAACGACTAATTCTTCGTGAAGTTTCAAACGCTTGCAAGCGTTACTTAGCGGTTTAAAAGAAACTATAGACTGCTTTCTTTCAGTCATACTACCTTCGTCGGCTTTGCTCGTACGGAAAAGATAATCGGTAACGATAAAACCTAAAACGCTGTCGCCTAAAAATTCAAGCCTTTCGTTGTTCTTTTCCCCTTTTTTCTCGTTGGAAAAAGAAGCGTGCGTAAAAGCAACTCTTATAATTTCAGGGTTTTTAAACGCGTATCCTAATTTTTTTTGAACTGAAGCCAAATTGAAAATCATATTATTCGTACTTGATAAGACTTAACTTTTCATCGGTAAGCCTTGCGGAAATTTCCGCTTTAATATCGTGCTTAACAGCCGTTTCCGCTTGGAATAATGCTGCCGTTATAGCAGTGGCGTTAGACGAGCCGTGCGCCTTACACACAACGCCGTTTACACCCAAGAACAACGCACCGCCACGTTTATTATAGTCCATTACCTTAAGCGTCTTTTTAAACGCTTTTTTCATAAGTAAGAAACCAAGTTTCGCCTTAAACGATGCTAAAATATTCTTCTTAAGTTCCGCCATTATACATTTAGCCGCACCTTCGATAGATTTAATTGCAACGTTCCCACTAAACCCGTCGGTAACGATAACGTCACAATCGCCAGCGAGAATGTCTCTACCTTCGACGTTACCAATAAAATTGATACCTTCAACTTGCTTTAACGCCTTGAAAACGGAATGAGTTAAGGGACTGCCCTTTTCTTCTTCCGTTCCGTTGCATAAAAGACCGATTTTGGGGTTTTCAACGCCGTAAATCTTTCTCATATACGCATCGCCCATTATAGCGAATTGAACTATATATTCAGGCTTACACTCAGCGTTTGCTCCACAGTCCATAAAGAAAGTGGGCTTACCGCTAATAGACGGCATAATCGTTCCAAGCCCAGGTCTTTTAACGCCTTTGAGCCTGCCGGCAACTAATACGCCTGCAGTTAAAACCGCGCCCGTAGAACCTGCGGAAACGAACGCGCCGTATTCGCCCGTTTTTAACGCCTTCATACCAACGGTTATAGAAGAGTCGGGCTTTTTCTTGAAAGCATCGGTAGGCGCTTCTTCACAAGTAATAACTTCAGTAGCGTTCATAAAGGTTAAGTTTTTAGTGCTGTAACCATTTTCTTCGATGATTTGCTTAACGACGTCTTCTTTACCTACTAAGCAAATTTCGGCTTGACCACCTTCGTTAACGTAATTAACTGCGCCTTTAATAATCTCGCTCGGCGAATTATCTCCACCAAACGCGTCTAACAATATTTTCATAAGTACTCCTATGCAAAGTTTAGATTATGTTGACTTAAATTAGAATTCAAGATTTGAAACTGTTCTCGGGAACGGTATAGCGTCACGAATATTTGCAATACCCGTAAGATACATAACCATTCTTTCAAAACCTAAACCGAAACCTGCGTGCTTAGTACCGCCGAATTTTCTTAAATTGATGTACCAATCGTAATCGGCTTCTTTAAGACCAAGTTCGTTAATTCTCGCCCTTAAAACGTCTTCACGCTCTTCTCTTTGAGAACCACCTACGAGTTCGCCAATGCCGGGAACTAAAAGGTCAGATGCGGCAACGGTCTTACCATCGTCGTTAAGACGCATATAGAACGCCTTGATTTCCTTGGGGTAATCGGTTAAGAATACGGGCTTTTTGAATACTTCTTCAGTGATATATCTTTCGTGTTCAGACTGAAGGTCGCAACCCCAATAAACAGGATATTCAAATCTTTCTTTAACGGGGGTTAAAATCTCAATCGCTTCAGTGTAAGTAAGCCTTACGAAATCGTTGTTAACGACGTTGTTAAGTCTTTCAAGTAAGCCCTTGTCAACGAAATTGTTGAAAAATTCAAGTTCTTCCTTGCAAGTTTTCATAACGTGATTGATAACGTACTTAACCATACCTTCAGCAACGTCCATATCACCTTGTAAATCACAGAACGCCATTTCGGGTTCAATCATCCAAAATTCCGAAGCGTGACGAGCGGTGTTTGAACGCTCTGCTCTAAAAGTAGGACCAAAGGTGTAAACCTTACCGAACGCCAAAGCGTACGCTTCAGCGGAAAGTTGACCGGACACCGTTAAACTTGCAGGCTTTTCATAGAAATCTTGCTTGTAATCAACAGAACCGTCTTCTTTCTTGGGAACGTTATTAAGGTCAAGCGTGGTTACTTGGAACATCGCACCCGCACCTTCACAGTCAGAACCCGTGATAATCGGGGTGTGAACGTAAACGAAGCCGTTTTGATTAAAATATTCGTGAATTGCAAACGCCGCTTCACTTCTTACTCTAAACACAGCGCTGAACATATTGGTTCTCGGGCGAAGATAAGCAATCTCTCTCAAGTATTCAACCGAGTGCCTTTTCTTTTGTAACGGATAATCGGGAGTAGAAGTTCCTTCAACCGCAATTTCAGTAGCGTTAATTTCAAAAGGTTGTTTAGCATCGGGCGTTAAGATAACCGTACCTTTAACGATTAAAGACGCTCCTACGTTTTGTTTTGCAATATCGTCGTAATTGCCAACTTTTGCCCTTTCAAAAACTATTTGAACGCTTTTGAAAAAACTACCGTCGTTAAGTTCGATAAAGCCAAACGCCTTACTATCGCGAATGGTTCTTGCCCAACCAGCAACGGTTATTTCTTTACCACCGAAAAGTTCGGGGTTTTGATAAATTTCTTTAACACAAATTCTCTTAAGCATAAAACACCTTGAATTTAAAAAATTATAATTTATAAAATTATAACACAATTTTTTCGTTTTTGCTACCATTTATACGATATTTTTTTACATTTTTGCAATTTTTCCACTATATATCGTGATAAAATGAAAGTCTTTGTTACAATTCCAAATAAAAAACATACCCAAATGGGTATGATTTTCAATCTTTTTTTTGCGGTTCTAAAATATCAATTGGGTCTTCGCCAATAAGATCTTTTATAAACTCTTGGTACTCTTTATAGTCGAGATTTTTTACCTTTTTATCGTCCATAATTCACCTTTAACAAGTGGCAAGTTCTTTAGGTAGCGTTATGCAAAAAGTTTCTCTCTTTGCCATACAAAGCGGGCATTTTTCAGGCGCTACCGTAGCCTTTATCGAATGACCGCACGAAGAACAAATCCATTCTCTTTCCTTTTCACAGTTAAACAACTTTTTATCTTTTACTTTTTCATATAAATAAAGGAAAATTTTCTTGTGCTTGAGTTCTACTTTTCTTATCATTTCAAATAGCCCTGCTATCTCGGGGAAACCTTCTTCCCTAGCCGTTTTTACCGCTTTTTGATAAAATTTTGCTTCATCTTCTTCGTCTTCAGCGGTGAGTTTTAAGTTTTCAACCATATCCCACTTTTGCCTAAAAGGCAAAGTAACCTTTATTTCTTCGTTATCGATAGTGCCTTTAGTTGCGCTTTCAATGTGGGTGTAAAGCATTCTTGCATGGTTAAATTCTTGATACGCTATCCTATCGGTAATTTGCGCTAAACCTTCGTATCCCGCCATTCTTTGACCGTATTCAACGAATTCGTAACGAGTTCTTGCAGAACATTCGGCTATATACGCTTTTTTTAAATTTTCGTAAGTTTTACTTTTTATAAGTTCCATTTTTCTTACCTCCAACCGTATTATTGACTGGTTTTTGGTATTTTATACAATAAAAAACCTTCGGAAAATCCGAAGGCTTTATTTTAATCGTCTATTTCTTTATTGAAAACTTCCATCCACTTGTCGGCGATTACGGTTGCGCCGTAAACGTCAGGATGAACGCCGTCCCAAAGAAGAGTTTTTGCTCCGCAAATTTCAGCAAGGCGGTCAAACTCGTCTTGAAGTTCTACGAATGCAATTCCGTATTCGTTTGCAAGTTTTCTAACCACTTTAGCGTACTCTTTAACCTTAATAAATTCTTCGAATTTACCCTCGGTTGCATCGCCGTTTAAAACGAATGGCTCAAGCATAATAAGTTTGCAGTTTGGCAATCTTTTTTGGCTTTCTTCAATGATATCGCGATAATATTTTTCAAACCTGTCAATTTCAACGCCGTTGTTGTTTTGAATTTCATGCCAAACGTCGTTTACGCCAACTAAAATACTAATTACGTCAGGATTTTCATTCCACACGTCACGTTTGATTCTCGCAAGCAAGTCAACTATCCTGTTTCCGCTAATACCCGTGTTAATTACTTGATATTTAGTAGCATTTTTCTTAGAAAGAGCCGCTTTAAGTAAGTAAACGTATCCGTAACCATACCTAAAATTTGGCATATAATGAGTTGGATTGTGACCTGCGTCAGTTATCGAATCGCCAAAAAATACAATTTTCATAAAACACCTTTTTATAATTGATTTTCAAAAACTTCAAACCATCTGTCCGCTAAGATTTTAGCGCCTAAAACGTTTGGATGAATACCGTCGTATAAAATCGTTTCTTCGCCGTAAATCTTTGCTTTTTCATCTAATACCGCTTGAAGTTCAACGTAAGGATAGTTATACTTTTGAGCAATTTTATCAACGACTTTAGCATACTCTCTAATCGAATGGTAAATTCCGTTTTTACTATTAGAAAGAACCCCGCTTAAAACGAAAGGTTGCATAAGGATAACCTTAACGTTTGGAAGTTTTGTTTTTATCTCCGAAACTATAGTTTCGTACCTTTCTTGAAAAACGTCTAACCCAAACCAAAAATCGTTTGCGCCAACTAAAACGGTTAAAATATCAGGTTGCTCACTAACCACGTCTTTATCAAAACGGGCAAGCAAATCTTTAGTGCATTCCCCACCTATTCCGCGGTTAACGACTTGGTATTTATCATTATATTTTTCTACTAATTTTGCAACGGCAAAAGCAACGTACCCACAGCCGTATCTAATATTTGCATTAGATTGCTCTCTTAAACGATTAGCGTCGGTTATAGAGTCGCCAAAGAATACAATTTTCATATTACTTTTTTTCAATAGATTGAACGTGAAGTTCTCTAAGTTGCTTTTCTTCAACTAAGTCGGGCGCGCCGGTCATTAAGCAAGATGCAGTTTGAACTTTCGGGAACGCTATAACTTCTTTAATAGAATCCGTCTTAGTTAAGAGCATAACGATTCTATCAAGACCGAGCGCTAAACCACCGTGCGGAGGTGCGCCGTAACGGAATGCATCAACGAAGAAACCAAATCTTTCCTTAATATCTTCGGGCGTGAAACCTAAAATAGAGAACATTTTTTCTTGAACTTCTCTTCTGTGAATTCTCACCGTACCACCGCCGGCTTCTTGGCCGTTAATAACTATATCGTAAGCCTTTGCGCGCGCCTTCATAGGTTCGGTTGAACAAAGTTCAAAGTCTTCATCCATAGGGGAAGTGAACGGATGGTGAACGGCTACGAAACGATCTTCTTCTTCACTATAATCAAACATCGGGAATTCAGTTACCCATAAAATATCGTAAGTGTTTTTATCGATTAAGCCGTACTTTTCGCCAAGATAAAGTCTTAAACCGCCAAGGGTGTTAAATACCACGTAATCTTTATCGGCAGCAAAGAACAATACGTCGCCTTCTTGAAAGTTAAGCCTTTCGCTAAGCGCTTTAACGTTTTCTTCAGTTAAGAACTTAAGGAACGAACCCTTAATTTCCCCACCTTCAGGGTAAGAAAGCCAAGCAAGACCTTTTGCACCGAGCGTTTTAACGTATTCTACTAAACCGTCAATATCCTTTCTTGAAAGTTTAGATGCGAAACCTTTAGCGTTGATTGCCCTAACGCTACCCTTGATAATTCCATCGATAGCGAGCGCATCAGCAAACACTCTAAAGTCAATATCTTTAGCAATATCCGAAACGTTAACGAGTTCTAAACCAAAACGAGTATCGGGCTTGTCCGAACCAAAGCGTTCCATCGCTTCGCGATACGGCATTTGGCGGAAGTGTTCCGAGCCTAAATCAAGACCGATAGTGTCTTTGAAAATCTTCTTAACTAACCCTTCGATAGGATATAAAACGTCTTCAACCTTTTCAACGAAACTCATTTCAATATCGATTTGAGTAAATTCGGGTTGACGGTTTGCTCTCAAGTCTTCGTCACGGAAACACTTGGTGATTTGATAGTACCTATCAAAACCTGAAACCATTAAAAGTTGCTTGTAAAGTTGCGGAGATTGCGGTAACGCGTAGAAACAAGTTGGGTGAATTCTCGACGGAACGAGATATTCTCTCGCGCCTTCGGGAGAAGACTTACCAAGCATCGGCGTTTCAATTTCCGTAAAGTCAAGCGAATCAAGATAATCTCTCGTTGCTTTGCAAACTTTATGGCGAACGAATAAGTTGTTTTGAAGGGAGGGACGGCGAAGGTCAAGATATCTGTACTTGAGCCTTAAATTCTCGTTAACGTCAGTATCGTCAACGATTTCAAACGGCGTCGTATCCGCTTCGGATAATATTTTAAGTTCAGACGCTAAAATCTCTACTGCACCCGTCTTAATCTTATCCGTCTTATTTTCTCTTTCACGAACGGAACCTTTAACCATAATAACGAATTCCGAACGTAAAGCGTTTGCCTTTTCAAAAATATCAGCGTTAACGGAACTATCGAACACTACTTGCACGATACCCGTCTTATCTCTTAAGTCAATGAAAATTAAACTACCTAAATTTCTTCTTTTTTGAACCCAACCGCAAACGGTTACTTCTTTACCAGCACTTTCAAGATTGAAAACACCGCAGTAATCGCTACGGCGTAAGTTACCCATAAGTTCAGCCATAAAAATCTCCAAAATATAATATACTATTAACTATTTTAAACATATTAACAAAAATTGTCAATCTTTTAAATCTAAACTAACTATAAATTTTATTTATAAAACACGAACAAACGTTTGACTTTTACATTTTATTAGTATATAATATGAACAAATGTTCGTATTTGAGGAAAAAGTATGATTACTGCTGAAAAACTGAAAATTTTATCGGATGCGGCAAAGTTTGACGTTTCGTGCTCGTCGTCGGGAAGTAATAGGAAAAATAACGGCGGTATTGGAAACGCTTGCCAAGCGGGAATTTGCCACTCGTTCACAAAGGACGGAAGATGTATTTCCCTACTCAAAATTTTAATGACTAACTATTGCGTTTACGATTGTGCCTATTGCTTAAACCGCCGTTCAAACGATACGCCGAGAGCAATCGCCACCCCTACCGAAATATGCGAACTTACGATGGAATTTTATAAGCGAAATTATATTGAAGGTTTGTTTTTATCTTCCGCAGTTTATAAAAACCCAGATTACACTATGGAACTGCTACTTGAAACGGTTTTAAAACTTAGAAAACTCTACGGGTTTCACGGTTATATTCATTTAAAAGGCATACCCGGCGCGGACTTAAAACTCGTTATGAGAGCGGGCGAATTAGTTGATAGAATGAGTTTTAACATCGAACTTCCAAGCGAACAAAGTTTAAGGCTTTTAGCACCGCAAAAAACGAAGAAAAATATAGTTTATCCGATAGGTATTTTAAGGGATGAAAAGGCTGAAAGATTATCATTTAAAAACAAGTTTTTACCTGCTGGACAAACTACTCAGTTAATCGTTGGCGCAAGCCCAGAAAAAGACGGGCAAATTCTAAATTTAACGCAAGCACTTTACGGCAAATTTTCCCTTAAACGCGTGTATTTTTCATCTTACGTTCCCGTGGTTTCATCATCGCTACTACCCACTCAACCTGCGGGGCTTTTGCGTGAACATAGACTTTATCAAGCCGATTGGCTCATTAGATTTTACGGGTTTAAAGTTAATGAATTAATTGCTGAAAACGAGAACCTTTCGTTAGATTACGACCCCAAGTGCGCTTGGGCTATAAAGCACCCCGAATTCTTCCCTGTCGACGTCAATACGGCGTGCCTTGAAGAACTAATTAGAATACCCGGTATAGGAATAAAAAGCGCGTATAAAATCATTTCGGCAAGGCGGTACGGAAGGCTTAATCTTGAAGACCTTACAAAAATGAAAATTTCACTAAAACGGGCTATACATTTTATAACCTTTAGCGGTAAATTTTTCGGTTCGACTAAAGAATTAACCGTTGAAAACTCTCTAAAATTAAACTTAGTTTCAGAAAGCGCGGAGCAACTATCACTCTTTTCAACACCGCAAATTACCGCTTCAGTTTTAACGGGGGAATTATGATTTATATAATTGACGGAACGATTGACGGAATACTAACCGCCGTGTTTAATTCGTACCTTATTAAAAAATTTCCGTCCGCGGTATCGGACGGAGAAGTTCAGTTTAATTTGTTAGAAGAAATAGTTAACGTTACCACCGAACCGCAAAAAGCCGACCGAGTTTTCAATAAGCTCTATAAAATCCTTCCTAAAACGGAAGTTGAAAGGATTTTTATTGCTATTAGAAGTGGCGATAGCGCTAAACATACGATAATTTTTAACTATATAGTAAAAACGATTGATAAAGGCAAATATATCGGCGATAAATTTACCGATAAAGACGTTTTTAACTTTGATAAACTCGTATCCCAAGTTCAACTTGAAGCGCATAGATTTAAGGGTTTTATACGCTTTTCTAAAGCCGAAAACGGCGTTTATTACGCAAAGTATTTCCCAGACAGCGACGTTAACGCCCTAATACTTCCCCATTTCGTAGCAAGGTTTAAAAATATGCCGTTTATTCTTCACGATTTGCATCACGACGTTATATCCGCTCATTACAACGGAAAAACTAAAACCATTAGGCAAAAAGTGAACGAATTAACTATAAACGACGAGTTTGCAAAACTATTTAAAACTTATTACGATAGCGTTTTTATTAAAGAACGCGCAAACGAACGATTAATGAGAAATTCTATGCCAAAGCGTTACCACAAATATATGCCCGAAAAAAACGAATTGCTTTGAAAATAAACCCGTTCAATTCCCCAAAAATCCTTTGAAACAAAAAACGAACCGCAATAGCCATTCGTTTTTTATTTGGTAGCCCCAAGGGGAATTGAACCCCTGATTGTGCCTTGAGAGGGCACCGTCTTAACCTCTTGACCATGAGGCCATTTTCAATATAATATTATCACTATTTTATTTTTTTTGCAATTGTTTTTTTGCTAAATAATAAAAATTACGGCGGTGAACGCCGTAATTTTATTCGTATTTTTCTTCGCGAATGCAAGAGTTTACCATTCTTCCAAATAAATATAAGGTAACTCCGAGCGAAATAACGTCGTATAGCGTTGCTAATGCGCTAAACGGCGTGTTAACTTTAGTTAAAACGTAAGTTATCCAACAAAATAAGAAGGTAAATATTGCCGTTATCGTTCTCTTACCAAACGACCAATTTGCGTCGGTAATAATATCGGTAGTTATAACCGCTAACATAATAATTAATAACGTGTTTACAAATGACGTTACAGATACTTGCGCCATTAAATTAGTAGCCGATACTTCAATATAGGAAGGAACGTTTATTATTGCGCCTACGGTAGAACCAAATTGATAAACTTCAACGCCAATAAGCATAGCGTTTAAGTTGTTACCAAGCGCTTCCGCCAATGCAAAGCCTGAAGACACTGAAACACCTATTAAAATCGTAGACGTTCTGCAATATTTTGCCCTACTTTTTGCAATAATAACCGATATTGAAATTATAGTAATCAACTCAACGATACATCTTACGGTTACTACGTAAAATTGAAAACTCATAGTAAAAGTTAACAACTTATCAAACGTGAAGTCAATCAATATAAATAGTAAAAATCCAAGCCAAACGCAATACGCTATGGTTGAAAACTTTAATTTTCCCCTTGCGTCAATTTTATAGAAAAAGTATAAAAAGGCAAGCGGAACGAAAAGCGCGGATACTATTGCTAACACGAACACGGCAAACAAATTGTTAATAGTTGCCGTAAGAACGAAAAGAACGATTAATCCTATAACGTAAGCAAAAACGAAGGAAATGCACTCTATTATTTTAGGTTTTTTAACCTGTTCTTCACGAACAAGCGCGGAACTTTGGGAATCATAAATCTCGTCAACGATAAGGCTAATCGTTGAATTATCAGCGCGAGTATGAACTTTACGCTTGACGTTTTCTTTAGCAGAATATTTATTTACCGATAAATCAGTTTTAGAGTTAGCGCTTTTAAGCCTTAATAAATCTTTACTCATCGGTTTCACCCCCTAAACTATCAGGCAACGCGTTGAATATAACGTAGAAGTTACTTCCAACGCCTTCTTTACTTATAACGCCGTAATCAAGATTATGAGCGTCAAGTATCGCCTTTACGATAGAAAGACCAAGCCCCGTTCCTTTAACCGTTCTATGATGGGTTTCCGAGTATCTTAAGTATCTATCCCAAATGTTTTGAGTTTTTTGTTTATCCATACCCTTGCCGTCGTCTATAATTTCAAGGTTAACCCTTTCTCCGTCACGAGTAAGATATACTTTTACAGTCTTTCCTTCACCTGCATAATTAATAGCGTTACTTACCAAGTTATAAATAACTTCTTCTATCTTTTTTTCATCAATAAAGACGAATACGTCTTTATCTATCTTGCGCTTAATAGTGTAACCCTTTTCTAAAACGACGGCGTCGAACCTATATAACACGGCTTCGACGAGAACTGAAAGGTTTACCTTTTTATTTTCAAGTTCGTACGCTTGAGATTGAAGTTTTGATAAGTTTAAAATATCGTTTACGAGTAGCGAAAGTCTATCCGCTTCTTCAATAATAACTTGAGTATGCTTTTCGCGTTTTTCTTTGTTGTTACCCGATATATCTTTTATCATTTCGGCATACGCCTTAATCATGGTAAGTGGTGTTTTAAGGTCGTGCGAAACGTTAGCCATTAAATCGCGTTGAAGTTTATTGGTTTTATTAACTTCTGTTTTTGCCTTGTTAAGAGCGTTGGCAAGATCGTCGATTTCCGAATATGAACCACCTTTGAACAAAATCTCGTCGTTACCCTTAGACCACTTGTCAGCCATTGCGCTCATATTGTCTATCGGGCGTGAAATTCTTTCCGCAATTAAGTAAGAAATAAATATTGATACGACAATTACAACGATACCTACGCTTAAAAGTTGCCTTCTAAGTACCGCAACCGCGTCAACTACCGACGACATTGACGTTGATAGTAAAATATACTCGTCCGCAACGCCTACATCCACTTTAGTCATTATATAAAAAATCGTTTCGCCTGACTCAAGTTTGGTTTCGCCACTTAAAGAGTTTAAATCTTCAACGTTAAGTTTGGTAATTAGCGACGCTAAGAAATCATAATAAAACGTACTTAACTGCGCGCTTTTGGGGTGAAGAACACGTAAATCGCCGTTAATTTCGCTAATATGCAACAAATCAATGCCTGAATCGGTAACTTCAGTTATATGCTCGGTTTTAATAGCGTTTTCAGTTTTTATATCGTTTACGATAAGGTTGGAATAAGTACTCATCATCGATCCGCGAACTCTTTGATAATTGTACTCGAAAAATACCGTCTGCAATATCCAAATTAAGAAAACTAACATGACGGTAAGCATTACGAAATATATCCAAATCCTATTACGAATTTTATTAAAATTAAATCTTAATTTCACGGCTCGAATTTATAACCTACTCCTCTTAAAGTTACAATATATTTGCGATACTCTTTAACGCTTGAACGAAGCATTTTTATATGAGTATCAACCGTTCGGTCGTCACCATAATAATCGTAACCCCAAACTTCTCTTAAAAGCCTTTCACGAGAAAGGGCTATTCCTACGTTTTTTACGAAATAATAAAGTAGATCGTATTCCTTTGGAGTTATTGAAATCTTTTCTCCATCAACGTAAACGTTGCGACCTGCAAAATCTACAACTAAGCCACCGAATTTAACTTCGTCAATAACACCAGGAACGGTTGAGTCTCTACGCTTTAACACAGCGTTAACTCTTGCCATTAATTCTTTTGGAGAAAAGGGCTTAACGACGTAATCATCCGCACCAAGTTCAAAGCCTAAAAGTTTATCGTATTCCTCAGTTCTTGCCGATAACATTATAACGGGAACTTCCTTATACTTTCTAAGTTCTTCAACCGCGGAAAACCCGTCGAGTTTCGGCATCATTATATCCATAATAATAAGGTCGAAATCTTGCTCTTTAACAAGATTAACAGCGTCAACCCCGTTGCACGCTTCATAGGTTTCATACCCTTCAAACTCAGCGTATTCTTTAACGACTTCTCTTATCATTTCTTCATCGTCAACAATAAGTATTCTTTTCATTATTCTCCACCTTTATAAGTACATTACTTATATGATAAAACAATCTTGTGAAAACAGCGTGAAATCATATAAGATTTTTGCAAATTTTTCCATTTTCATTAGTAAGTATATAACTTTGACCGCCACTTGAAATACTCTTAGTGAAATTTCCGTTAACGAACTCAATCGCGCTATTATCTTCAACAGCGTAAACGCTTGCAAAGTTTTTATCGATCATTGATTTTTGCAAATCTTCTTCTCTTAAATTAAAATGCGGGGAGCAAACGCCTTTTAAAACGCCTAAACCGTCGTAAAATTTATACTCTTCACTCTCGCCGTTCATAATCTCACTGTCAGTATACATAGTTTCAAACCAACAAATTGCGCCTGCCGACCTACCCGTTAAAATTACGCCACGCTCGTATGCTGAAATAAGTTTTTGAATAAGCCCACGCTCTTTCCATTTTTTAAGCATATATAACGTATCGCCACCGCCAACGTAAATAAAATCGGCTTTTGAAATTTTTTCATCGATGCGCTCGTCACTCGTTTCAACGTTTTCTAATAGTAAACAATCCGCCTTTATATCGAAAACGGAAGTATAAGTCTTTCTAAAAGTGTTAAAAGCAGGCATAAAATCGTGAGAAGCCGTGCCGATATATAATCCGTAAGCCCTTTTATCGCCCGCGTGAATTTTTGCAAGGTTTGCAATATATTCGTCTATTTTTATGGTGGTTTTTTCTTTCATATCGCCACCGCCGATTGCTATAATTCTTTTTTCCATACGAATATTGTATCATACTTTTAAAAAAAGTAAAAACATTTTTTTTAGTTTGTTCTACTATTAAAATCAATTTCAAAAATTTATTGAAAATTATTGCAAAAATTATTAAATTGTAATATACTTAATAAAATTAATAGATAAATCAAGGAGAATTATATGAAACTTACCAACGAATATCTTATAAGCGTACTCGAAACGGTTAAGAAAAGAAACCCGAACGAACCGGAATTCATTCAAGCCGTTACCGAAGTATTCGTAACTTTACAACCCGTTATCGAACAAAGACCTGACCTTGTTAAATCTGGCGTTATCGAAAGACTTGTTGAGCCCGAAAGGCAAATTATTTTTAGAGTTCCTTGGATTGACGATAACGGCAACGTTCAAGTAAACCGCGGTTTTAGAGTTCAATTCAACAGCGCTATTGGTCCTTACAAAGGTGGCATCCGCCTTCACCCGTCGGTTAACCTTTCAATCATTAAATTCTTAGGTTTTGAACAAACCTTTAAAAACAGCCTTACCACTCTTCCAATGGGTGGTGGCAAAGGCGGTTCGGACTTTGATCCCAAAGGCAAGTCTGACGCTGAAATTATGAAGTTCTGCCAAAGCTTTATGACTGAACTTTATCGCCATATTGGTGCCGATTTAGACGTTCCTGCCGGTGATATCGGCGTTGGCGCAAGAGAAGTTGGTTATTTCTTCGGTCAATATAAGAGAATTAGAAACGAATTTACAGGCGTTTTAACCGGTAAAGGCTTAACTTACGGCGGTTCACTTGCAAGAAAGCAAGCAACTGGTTACGGCCTTTGCTACTACACTCAAGAAATGCTCAAGGCTAACGGCACTTCTTTCGATGGTAAAACAGTAGTAATTTCCGGTTCTGGTAACGTTGCTATCTACGCTTGCGAAAAGGCTACCGAACTTGGCGCTAAAGTAGTTACTCTTTCCGATTCAAACGGATATATTTACGATAAAGACGGTATCGACCTTAACGCAGTTAAGCAAATTAAGGAAGTTGAAAGAAAGAGAATTAGCGAATACCTTAAATATAGACCCAACGCTGAATACCACGAAGGTTCTAAAGGCGTTTGGACTGTTAAGTGCGATATCGCTCTTCCCTGCGCTACTCAAAACGAACTCGACGGCGAAGGCGCTCTTGCTCTTGCTAACAACGGTTGCTTCTGCGTTTCCGAAGGTGCAAATATGCCTTCTACCCCCGAAGCAATTAGCGTTTACTTTGATAAGAAGATGCTCTACGGCCCTGCAAAAGCAGCAAACGCTGGTGGCGTAGCAACTTCGGGCCTTGAAATGACTCAAAATAGTATGAGACTTTCTTGGAGTTTTGAAGAAGTCGATGAAAAACTTCACGGAATTATGGTATCTATCTTCAAAGCGTGCGACGAATATTCTAAGGCGTACGGAATGCCCGGCAACTACATGGCAGGCGCAAACATCGCAGGCTTTATGAAAGTTGCTGAATCAATGATTGCTCAAGGCGCAGTATAAAATTAAAAAACGGAGTTCAATACTCCGTTTTTGTTTATTAAAATGACTATTCAAAATTATATTGATAACATAGTTATCAAAGAAAAACAAATTCCATATTTTGACGTACTCGTAACAAAGGGCGGAAAAGAAGTTTTCCGTTACTTTAAAAATGCTAAAAATACGGCAACGGGTAAAGAAAAACTCTACGTTTATTCCTGTTCAAAAATCGTTACCGCTTTGCTTACTTGTTCTCTTATTGAAAAAGGAATTATTTTGTTAAACGATAAAGTTTCAAAATTTTTGCCGTGCTTTGGCGATGCGTTTTTACTTAAAGACGGAAAAAAAGTTAAACCCGAAAACGATATAACGATTAAACACCTTTTAACGATGTCCGCTGGGCTTGATTATAATTTTGATACGGAATTTATTAACGAGGCGTTTGAAGATAAGCCAAACTCTACCGTCGTAGATATTGCGAAAGCAATAATTAAATCGCCACTTAAATTTCAACCTGGCGAAAAATTTAGTTATAGTTTATGCCACGACGTTCTCGGTGCGGTTATTGAAGTTGCAACGGGCGAAAAATTTTCTTCTTACGCGCAAAGAGTACTTTTTGAGCCACTCGGTATGAAAAATTCAACCTTTAAGTTTGATAACGCTCACTTTGAACCACTCTACTACGCTGAAAACGGAAACGTCGTTCCATTCACCTATCCTGAAGCAAGATGGGCAAACCACGAAACTTACGAAAGCGGTGGCGGTGGGCTTAAAAGCACGGTTGAAGACTTATCTAAACTATTTAACGCACTCTCACTCGGCGGTCAAGAAATTGCGAACGAAAAAACGCTTGATTTACTCACTAGCGAAGTAACTAAAGACTTTTCCGTTAAAAACTCATACGCTTGCATTCAAGGTGGAGATTACGGCTACGGCTTAGGCGTTAGAGTTAGAAAAATTCCCACCGATTACGGCTTGCCCGTAGGCGAATTTGGATGGGACGGCGCTGCCGGAACTTACGCGCTTATTGATAGAAAAAATCAGATTTCCGTAACGATAGGCATGCACGTTAGAAACTGGCCTGACGTATTTAAGGGAGAACACCTTAAATTAGTTGAAATGATTTACAAAACCTACTTTAACTAAAATAGAATAAACTAAAAAAACTCCGCAAATTGCGGAGTTTTTTGTTTTAATTACTTCTTACCTGCTTGAACTTTTTTAAGTTTTGCAAATCTCGGAAGACCATCTTCAACGGGCGCTTTTGCTTCGCCTTGGATAAGCGGAAGCGCATAATCTACGAATTCGTTAGAAATGTAAGTGCCGTCGTTGATAATCCATTCAAGCGGAACGGTCTTTTCAGTGTTTGCAGCAAGTTTAAGGTTAACCATTGAATACTTGCACTTGTAGTTACCGTTCTTGTCTTCAACGCGCTTATAAACAACCATTTTATCAGTAGTACCGCGAACTGCAGCCTTAACTGCTTCACGGCCTGCTCTAAAGGTTTCTTCAACGTCTGTCTTAGAAGCAAGGTGAGCTGCGCATCTTTGCATAAGTGAAAGTTCAACTGCTCTGGTCTTATAACCAGTTTCAGCCTTTAAAATATTAGCAAGAGTTGCAGCAACGCCACCAAGTTGAGCGTGACCGAAACTATCTCTCGCAACAGCGCCAACAGATTCGCAAACGAGTTTACCGTCTTTATCTTTAATTCCTTCAGATACTACTACGATACACTTATTGTTGTTTCTTGCAAGAACACCCTTAACGTCAGCAACGAACTTAGTGATATCGAACGCTACTTCAGGAAGGTAAACAAGATCAGGACCTAAACCCTTATGACCTGCAAGAACTGAAGATGCAGTAAGCCAACCTGCGTTTCTTCCCATTGCTTCGATAACGCAAATCATCGGAGTATCGTAAACTTTAGCGTCTAAGCAAACTTCCATAACGGTAGTTGCAATATATTTTGCCGCAGAAGCAAAGCCAGGACAGTGGTCAGTACCGAAAAGGTCGTTGTCAATCGTCTTGGGAACACCGATTACGTTGCAATCCCAACCAGATTTTTTAATGTATTTGGAAATTTTGTTACAAGTATCCATACTGTCGTTACCACCGTTGTAGAAGAAGTAACGAATATTGTACTTTTTAAACACTTCTACGATACGCTTATAATCGGTATCGTCTTTCTTAGCGTCTTTAAGTTTATATCTAACTGAACCGAGCGCTGAAGAAGGAGTGTTCTTTAAAAGTAAAAGTTCTTTCTCATCTTCCTTAGAAATATCGTAGAAATCCTCTTCTAAAACACCCCTAATACCGTGAGCAGCGCCGTAAACTGCAGTAATTTTATCTTGCTTTAACGCTTCGATAAATACGCCTGCCGCACTTGCGTTGATAACTGAAGTAGGACCACCTGATTGCGCAAACATTGCTGCGCCAACTAAATTTTTCATTGTTTTATCTCCTTTTGATTATAAATCAAATTTTAATTTTTCGTGTTTTATCTTGCTAAAATGTTCATCACGTTGTAAAGTTCTTCATTAAACGTGGGTTTAACTGCCAACGCTTCACTTATATCCATATCAAAGATTTGATTGTCTTTAACGCCTACTGCACGATTCGTTTTACCTTCAATCATAAGGTCAACCGCTTTAACCGCCATTCGAGCCGCCAAAATTCTATCCGCCATAGTCGGTGCGCCACCGCGTTGAACGTAGCCGAGATTGGTCGTTTTTACCGATAAACCGGTAAGTTCTTCGAGTTCCTTACAAATAGCCTCCCTATCGCCTGCGCCTTCGGCAAAAATTATCATATTGGAAGTTTTGCCACGCTTACGACTCTTAACTAAAGTTTTTGCTATTTCTTTAAGGTTAAAAGGAACTTCGGGCGTTAAGCAAAATTCCGCACCACCCGCTAAAGATGCGTAAAGAGCAATATCTCCACACTTTCTACCCATAACTTCAAGCATGGAAACGCGTTCGTGAGAACCCATGGTATCTCTAAGGTTGTTTATAGCGTTAAGCACGGTGTTAACCGCCGTATCAAAACCAATAGTAAAGTCTGTATACGCTAAGTCGTTATCAATAGTACCCGGGATACCAACCACGTTAATTCCGCAGTTGTCCGATAAATCTTTAGCACCACGGAACGAACCGTCGCCACCGATTACTATTAAACTATCAATACCGTACGCTTGCAACGTTTCCGCCGCTTGTTCTTGGTACTCAACTTCTCTAAATTCGGGGCATCTTGCAGTCTTTAAAACCGTACCGCCCCTATGCACGATATCAGATACCGAACGGGTACTCATAAAGTTAATTTTGTTTGCAACTAAACCTGCGTAACCCCTTTCAATACCGTAAACGTCAATATCTTTAGCGATAGCATATCTCACACACGCTCTAACACAAGCGTTCATACCAGGAGCGTCGCCACCACTTGTTAAAATTGCTAATTTTTTCATAACTATATTCTCCCAACTATCTATGCCTAAATAAGTTTAGCACAGTTTAAATAAATAATCTACTTATTTTACAAAAAATATAATATTTTTTGGGTCTATTATCGAACTTAATTCAGATATAAGCCCCTTGCAATTGCGAACTTTCATATCGCACTTGAATTTTTGGCTTCCCGCTTTTACGAAAACTTCAATTTCACCGGGGTATGCCGATAAAATTTCTTCAAGATCGGCAAGGATTTCTTCAGCGGAAACTCCGTCGTCAAGTTTTAAACCTAAACACTCTTTTTTTACGGGTTCACCTTGAACATTATCTGCTTGAGTAGGCGCACTTTCAAGTATTGGTTCTATATGTTCAACCATAATACTTGGTTCTCTACCGTCTTTTATTTGAATTTTACCCTTTATCTCAACGATATTATCTTGTTCAATCTTGTTTCTATACTTTTCGTGAATTTTTGGGAACATTACGCACTCTATCGGTCCGTATAAATCTTCAACCGTTAATACGCTCATAAATTGACCGGACTTGGTTGAAACTTTCTTCATGCCCGTGAGTATTCCGCACATAGTTACCATCGTTCCGTCGGTAACGTCGGTATAAATAACTTCGCCGTCTTCGTTTTCTTCCTTTGAAAGAAGCAACGCCGTTGAGAAAGAATATTTCTTCAAATGGTCTTTATACTGCTCTAACGGGTGCCCCGACACGTAAACGCCTAAAACGTTCTTTTCGTAAACGAGTTTTTCTTTTTGCTCGTACTCGGAAACGTTAGGATAAATAACTTCTATCTTTTCAGGCTCGCCAAGAAGTTCAAAGAAACTCATTTGATCGCTTTCACGTTCTTTCGTGATTGCTTGAGCCTTATCTAAAACGTCTTCATAAACTCCGATAAGCCTACTTCTATATACTCCGAAACAATCGAATGCGCCCGCATAAATAAGGTTTTCTACTAAGCGCTTATTAACGTGATGGATACAGCGCATAGCAAAATCTTCAAACGATACGAACTTGCCGTTTTGTTCTCTTTCTTTAATAATTTCGTCGATAACCGAAACGCCAACGCCCTTAACCGCCGCCAAGCCAAACCTTATAATTCCGTCTTTTACCGAGAAATAAGTCTTACTTTCATTAATATCTGGCGAAAGTACGGGAACTCTTTCTTCTTTTGCGTACGATACGTAGTTGGTTATTTCTTCAATGTTCGTGATACGGTTATTAAGAACTGCCGTTAAAAATTCGGGCTCGTAATAACACTTTAAATATGCCGTTTGATAAGTTACGAGTGAGTACGCCGCTGCGTGAGATTTATTGAAAGCGTATTTAGCAAAGTCTTTCATCTCAGCCCAAATTTGCTTAGCAACACTTTCGGGTACGCCACGCTTTAAGCAACCGTCAATCGCCCTACTTACCTTTCCGTCCTTATCAACGCTTTCGGGTTTACCGTAAATGAAAACCGTTTCTTCCTTTTCCATTTCGGCAACTTTTTTCTTACCCATCATACGCCTTACGTTATCCGCTTGACCCAAAGTATAGCCCGCCAAGTCTTGAACTATTCTCATAACTTGTTCTTGGTATACGATACAGCCGTAAGTTTGCTTAAGTATCGGCTCTAAAAGTGGGTGCGCATACTTAATCGTTTCGGGGTTATGCTTAGATTTTATAAACTTGCCGATAGAATCCATAGGGCCTGGACGGTATAACGACACCGCCGCCACGATATCTTCAAGGCACGTAGGTTTAAGCCTTGATAAGAAATCTTTAAAGCCACTTGATTCTATTTGGAATATTGCGGTAGTATTGCCTGACGATATAAGTTCGTAAACGCCTTGGTCGTCGTAACCGTTTCTATCGAAAACTATATCAACGCCGTGGTTTTCCTTAACGTATTCAATAGCCATCTTGATATCGGATAAGTTTCTAAGACCTAAAAAGTCCATCTTTAAAAATCCGAGATGCTCAAGTTCAACGCCCGTGTATTGAGTGGTTATATCTTCGCCGTTTCTTGATAACGGCATGTGCCTATCTAAAATATCCGCACCGATAATAACGCCACAAGCGTGAGTGCTTGACTGACGGGGCGCGTCTTCAAGTTTCATAGCAACGTCTATAACGCGCTTAATTTCCGCACTCTCGTTATACATTTCAACGAGTTCCGGAACGACGAAACTTTCCGTCGTTAATCCGCCTTCAAGTTCTTTTTTAGAAGGTTGATAAAAGCCAAAGGCTTTTTCTAAAATGTTCGGTCGTTTAAGTTCAATCGTCTTTCCACCCTTAACTACTTTGTTAGGTATAGCCTTAGTTATCCTGTCCATTTCGTTATAGGGAACGTTTAACGCTCTACCAACGTCCTTTACAGCGTTCTTTGCAGCCATCGTACCAAAGGTAACGATTTTAGCAACGGTATCTTCGCCGTATTTTCTTCTAACGTAATCAATAACTTCTTGACGGCGTGAATCTTCAAAGTCAACGTCAAAGTCGGGCGCGGAAACACGCTCCGAGTTTAAGAAACGCTCGAAGTAAAGCCCGTATTTTAGCGGGTCGATATCAGTAATATCAATAAGATACGCAACGATAGAGCCTGCGCCTGAACCACGGCCAGGACCTACCGATATACCCATTTTTCTTGCATTATAAATATAATCCCAAACGATGAGATAATATTCGATAAAGCCTTGCTTTGAAATAACGCCGAGTTCCATTTCAATACGGTCACGAATTTCTTTGGTTTCTTCGCCGTATTTTTTCTTAACGCCTTCGTCTATAAGCATTCTTATATATTCATTAGGCGTCATTCCGTTTTCAGGAACGTAATGGGGGAACTTATACTGACCGTAAGTAAACTCAAAGTTACATTTGTTTGCAATCTCAACGGTAGTATCAAGTGCGTCTAAATCGTTAGGGAAAACTTGAGCAAGTTCATCGTAAGATTTTAAATAGAACTCGTCGCAAGGCATTTTCATTCTATTAGGCGTGTCAATCTTAACGCCCGTTTGAACGCACATTAAAACGTCTTGAGTAACGGCGTCTTCCTTATTTATGTAGTGAACGTCGTTGGTAACTACCGTTTTAACGCCAAATTTCTTAGCTAAGGCGCGAATTGCGGGGTTAACGTATGCTTGTTCTTCTAAACCTTGGTTTTGAAGTTCTAAATAGAAATCTTCGCCGAAAACGTTTTTGAAAAACTCTACGAGTTTTTCGGCTTTTTCGTTATCGTGGTTAAGTATCGCTTGCGGAATATCACCGCCAAGGCACGCCGATAAACAAATAAGCCCTTCGTGATGTTGTTCTAAAAGTTTAAGGTCAATTCTCGGTTTATAATAATATCCGTCACGGAAAGCGATAGCGTTAAGTAAAGAAAGCGTTTTATAACCCTGCTCGTTCTTAGCAATTAAAACTAAGTGCCTTCTATCTTTATAACCGTCAACGTCGTCCGTTTTAATTTTACCTTTTTGAAGATGGTCGTCACAAACGTAAAATTCAGTACCAAATATAGGCTTTATTCCTACCGATTTACACGCATCAAAAAACTGAACCGCGCCGTACATGTTGCCGTGGTCAGTTATCGCGATTGCGGGCATGCCAAGGTCCTTGGCGCGCTTAACGACTTTTTTAATAGTCGCCATTCCGTCAAGGAGTGAATATTCGGTATGAAGATGTAAGTGAACGAACTCTTTCATTGTTTCTCCGAAATAAAATCTACTAAAATGGAATTTTGAACGTATAAATACTCTTTCTTTATTTTTATACCTTCACTCGTTAAATCCAAATATTTTGCATTGTTTTTTATTGAATTTTTAAAATCACTACTAAAATCAACGCCAAAAACTTTTTTGTAATCGCTATAATTAACGCCTTTTGCCGTTCTTAAATGAAGCATAGCGTATTCAGCCTTAGCATCGTCCCCCGTAACGTCTTCGGAAAAGACTTCGGCAACCTTGCCGTTTAATATGGCGTGAACGTACTCGTCGATACTTTCGCTGTTAGTAAAACGCCTATCGTTTATAAAACTCGACGCCCCAACCCCAACGCCTATATACTCACCCCTTGCCCAATAATTACTATTGTGGCGAGATTCGAAGCCTTCTTTTGCAAAGTTGGAAACTTCATAGCGGTTATACCCTTTATCTTCAAGATATTTAACAACGAAATCGTAAATATCAGCAACTTCGTCGTCAGACGGCAATTCGCCGTTTAAATATCTCGTAAACATAGGCGTTCCTTCTTCCGCCTTTAAAGCGTAAACGGAAACGTGTTTAACTTGGCTATAAGAAGCCAATAAATCTAAAGTATTTTTAACGTCTTCAAGCGACTCGCCCGGAAGACCTATCATAACGTCAACGGAAACGTTATAGTCTTTAAGAAGTTCAACCGCCATTTTGAAATCGCCAACCGAGTGAATTCTATTTATAGCATATAGCGTTTTATCGTTAGCCGTTTGTAAACCTATACTGTAACGATTTATCCCTGCGTTTTTATATACTTTTAACTTTTGTTCGTCGATAGTCCCCGGGTTTACTTCTAAAGTAATTTCCGCATCTTTATCAACGTTAAAACAAGTTAAAACTTGTTTTACTGCGCCGTAGATATACTTAGGCTCAACAAAACTCGGCGTTCCACCACCAAAATATATCGTGTTAAAGGTTTTATCTTTTAACTCTAAACTCCTTGCTTTAAGTTCTTTATAAAGGCACGCAAAATACGCTTCCGCCTTACCTATTTCTTTCGGGTAGGAAGCAAAATCGCAATATGAACATTTTTGTTTACAAAACGGAACGTGAATATATATGCCTGCCATAATTACTTATCACTTGAATCTATCTTTAAAATGGACATAAACGCTTCGGACGGTATTTCTACGCTACCGAGTTTACGCATCTTCTTTTTACCTTCTTTTTGCTTTTCAAGAAGTTTTTTCTTTCTCGTTATATCGCCACCGTAACACTTGGCTAATACGTCTTTTCTAAGCGCTTTAACCGTTTCACGAGCGATAACCTTACCGCCAACTGCCGCTTGAACGGGAATTTCAAACATTTGGCGGGGAATTGCTTCTTTTAATTTTTCGGCAATCGCCCTACCCCTTGCATAAGCCTTTTCTTTATGAACGATAATAGAAAGAGCATCGCAAATTTCACCGTTTAAAAGCATATCGAGTTTAACTAGGTCCGAACGCTTATAACCCGAAACTTCATAGTCGAACGATGCGTAACCACGCGTTCTTGACTTTAACCCGTCAAAGAAGTCGAATACGATTTCGTTAAGGGGAAGTTCGTAACTAAGTTTTACTCTCTTATCGTCGATATAAGTCATATCCTTCATATCGCCACGCTTTTCTTGGCAAAGTTCCATGATTGCGCCAACGTAATCGGGGGGCGTGTAAATACTTGCCGTAATAATCGGCTCTTCAGTATACTCAATTTCAACAACCGGCGGAAGTTTAGTTGGGTTTTCCACCGTTAAAACTTCCCCGTCCGTCTTATGAACGATATACGATACCGACGGAGCGGTCGTAATAATATCCAAGCCAAACTCTCTTTCAAGCCTTTCTTGAATAATTTCCATATGGAGTAACCCTAAGAAACCGCATCTAAAACCAAAACCGAGCGCAGTAGAATGGTCTGGCTCGAAAGTTAAGGATGCATCGTTGAGTTTTAACTTTAAAAGCGCTTCTTTAAGGTCGTTAAACTTAGACCCGTCAAGCGGATAAACACCACTAAACACCACGGGTTGAGCCTTCTTATATCCAGGAAGGGGTTCTTTGGTGGGATTGTTAACGTCAAATACCGTATCGCCAACTTCAATATCTGATATTGACTTGATTGACGCCGCAATATATCCAACTTCACCCGAACTTAAACTATTTTTGGGGCGAAGGTCGGGGTTAAACGTTCCAACTTCAACAACGTCAAACGTCTTATCCGACATAAAGGTTTTAATCTTAGTCCCCGGTTTAACTTCACCGTCAACTACTCTAACGAAAAGTATAACGCCTTTAAAATTATCGTAATAACTATCGAAAATAAGAGCTTTTAACGGCGCGTCGTCACTGCAAACGGGCGCGGGAATTTCCGTTACGATTCTTTCTAAAACTTCTTCAATGTTGATACCCGTTTTAGCGGAAATTCTCGGCGCGTTTGAACCGTCAAGCCCAATAACGTCTTCAATTTCTTTACCAACCGAATCAGGGTCGGCAGACGGAAGGTCGATTTTGTTGATAACGGGCATAATTTCTAGGTTGCTATCAAGCGCTAAATATACGTTTGCAAGAGTTTGCGCTTGAATCCCTTGAGATGCGTCAACTATTAAAATTGCGCCTTCGCACGCTTTGAGCGAACGAGAAACTTCATAGGTAAAGTCAACGTGCCCCGGCGTGTCAATAAGGTTAAAGATATACTCTTTGCCGTCTTTTGCCTTGTAAAGCATTCTAACGGGGGTGAGTTTAATAGTTATGCCCCTTTCACGCTCTAAATCCATAGAGTCGAGAATTTGCTGTTCCATATCACGCTCGGCAACTTGACCCGTCATTTCAATAAGGCGGTCTGCAAGCGTACTCTTGCCGTGGTCGATATGAGCAATAATACAAAAGTTTCTTATGTTTTCTTTGCGAATGTCTGCCATAAATTCCTTTAAAATAAGCAATAGTAAAAAAATACTATACGCTACTTTGCCATTATGCCTTTATTATACAATAAAGTTACAAAATTTTCAAGCGTAGCGCTTGCAAAATTTATAAAATATGTTAAAATAAATGTGTTATGAAAATTAAGAGATTCGATGATAGTTGGCTTTACAATACTCCCGTTGCTCACCGTGGTTTATACGACGAGAATTTTCCTGAAAATACCGCGCCCGCTTTTGAAGAAGCAATCCGTTTAGGTTACGGAATTGAAATGGACGTTCAAATGACTATAGATAACGTTTTGGTCGTTTATCACGACAATAACTTGAAAAGGGTTTGCGGTGTTGACAAAGACATTAGAGATTTATCCTACGAAGAAGTTAAAACTCTTCGCCCTGGCGGAAAAGAATACCCTATTTTAACCTTTAAAGAGTTTTTAGATTTGGTAGACGGTAAGGTTCCCTTAATTATCGAAGTTAAACACCAAAAAAGAGTCGGTATTATAGAACGACTCGTAGTTAACGAACTTAAAAATTATAAAGGCAAATTCTCAGTTCAAAGTTTTAACCCGCAAATAGTTTATAGGGTTTCAAAACTTGCACCCGAGTTCGTTATCGGCGTTTTAGTAACGCGTGAAAGAAGTAACCTTGCACCGTGGATTATCAACAAACTTATCCACCGCTTTGCGTTTAGGTTTTACATTAAGTTCAACTACTTAGGTTTACGAGTTCAAGACCTTCCTATTTGCCATAAAAGAAGTAAAAAATACAAGGTTGTTGCTTGGACCATAAAGACGGAAGAAGATATTAAAATTGCCGAAAAATACGCACAAAATGTAATTTTTGAAAAGGACGTTCCAACGCTATCTATTTTTGGCGAAAAGAAATGGTAAAAAATAAAAAAAGCGAAGTTTTTACTTCGCTTTTTTGATTGCTATATACTCTTTAATTTTCGTATACCATCTATCTTCTTTTTTAAGTGCTATCCACTCGTAAATAACAAGACCTGCAAATATTAAAAGTAACGCGCCTATACCTATCGTTGCAACGTTGAGCCAACCTAACGCTTCGAAAGGTTTTTCCAAAATGTACATAATATTCGGCGTGCTAATATCGAACACGGAATGAATAAATATCATAATAATTCCGTATTCAAACATTGCCATAAGACCAACGAATACCAAGAACATATTTGAAACTCTCGGTTTTAAATATCCGCCAACTACGATATACAAGCAACCGTAAAGCATAGTAGCGTGGCTTAATAAACCTTTTAAAACACCCCAATCGGCAAGATTTGGATCGCTAATATAAATTTCATTTATAACGATACCTATTATTCCACCGAAAATACCGAGATAGAAGGTGAACACGCATAAAAACTTGAAAACTTTAGTTTCAGTGTTTTTCATAAACGCGAGAACTAAAAGCGTCCACATAGCAAGGTTGCAAGGATATAACGGAAGAATCATACTTCTTTCTAAATCGGGGTCAACCCCACTAAAATAGTCGGTATACAAACTACTAAAGTGGATAATAACGGTAACGACTGCCGAAATTTTTAAAATCAACTTTTTCGTTTCTTGTTTCGTTACTAATTTATTTGCTAATATTAAGCCTATAACTATCGTTATGAACGATATAAGCGTAAATAAAATATGATTGGTGTCAGACATATTTTCTCCTTAGTAATTACTATGTAATTATAACACTATAAATATGCTTAGTCAATCTTTTATTACTAAAAAGGCAACGGCGATTTTGCCGTTGCCTTAATTTTATTTAACTTCAAACTGTTCTTTGTACGCTTGACGAATTTTTTGTTCGATTTCAGCCATGATTTCAGGGTTTTGAGTTAAGTAATCTTTTGCTTTTTCTCTACCTTGAGCAATCTTTTCGCCGTTATAACTAAACCATGCGCCCGATTTTTCCATTACGCCGTACTCTACGCCTAAATCAACTAAACAACCTTCTTGAGAAATACCGTGCCCGTAAATAATATCAAACTCAGCGGTTTTGAACGGCGGAGCAAGTTTATTTTTAACGATTTTAGCCTTAGTTCTATTGCCATATAAGCCGTCGCCGTCTTTTAACGCGTCCGCCTTTCTAACGTCGATACGAACGGAAGCGTAGAACTTAAGAGCCTTACCACCCGGGGTAGTTTCGGGGTTACCGAACATTACGCCAACCTTTTCACGAAGTTGGTTGATAAAAATTACGCAGGTTTTACTCTTATTGGTAATACCCGTAAGTTTTCTAAGCGCTTGCGACATAAGTCTTGCTTGAAGCCCTACGTGGCTATCGCCCATTTCTCCTTCAATTTCAGCCTTGGGGGTAAGAGCCGCAACAGAGTCGATAACGATAATATCAACCGCACCACTCTTAACTAAACTTTCAGTAATATCAAGCGCTTGTTCGCCCGTATCGGGTTGAGAAACGTATAAATCTTCTAAGTTTACGCCAAGTTTTTGCGCGTAAGACGGGTCTAACGCGTGTTCAGCATCGATAAAAGCAGCGATGCCACCCTTCTTTTGAGTTTCCGCAATAACGTGAAGAGCAACGGTAGTTTTACCAGAAGACTCAGGTCCGTAAATTTCAACTATTCTTCCACGGGGAACACCACCAACGCCGAGCGCTAAGTCAAGCGACATACAGCCCGTTGGAATAACTTCTAA
The DNA here is from genome assembly GCA_045637965.1 of Christensenellaceae bacterium. Taxonomy (GTDB): domain Bacteria; phylum Bacillota; class Clostridia; order Christensenellales; family Borkfalkiaceae; genus HGM11412. Next base: position 276,524 of record JAZUAK010000009.1, read on the forward strand.
ATTGATATCAGCAGAACCTGCGCCAAGTTTCATAATAGCGCCCTTGCCGTACTGCTTTTCAATTTGACCAAGAACTTGTTCTAATGCCTTTTGTTTTTCATTCATAATCTTATCCACCTTTATTTAAAATTTATACGTCGAAAACACCGCTACGAAGAGCCATAATCGCATGGAAAAGCGCAACGTTTATTCCGCTTTTAGTTATCTCTTCACGAGTGCCTTTAAAAATATGTTTATAAACCGTTATTTTAGTTTTACTGCTTATACCAATAAAGCAAAGCCCAACCGGAAAATTAGAATCGTCAGACTTCGGCCCTGCAATACCCGTGGTTGAAATTGCAAAATCACAACCGCGTTCAAGCAAGCCTTTGCACATTTCGGAAGCAACTTGGCTACTAACGGGTTTAAAAGTATCTAACGTTTGGTAACTAACGCCAAGCCTATCGTGTTTAGCATCGGGCGAATACGCAACGATACCTTCGTAAAACACCTTACTTGCGCCCGAAACGGAAGTGATTAAACTTGATAAACCTCCGCCCGTAAAACTCTCGCCAACCGAAAGTTTCGCTCCCCTAAGCATTAAAATCTTAACGAGTTGCTCGCTTAAAGTTATATCCGATTCAGCGTAAATATACTTGCCGAATTTTAACAAGAATTCTTTTTGGAATTTATCAAGTTCGTTTTCGGTTAAAGTGCCGTAATCGATTTTTAAGAGCAAGTCAAAATCGCCGTCAATAAGGCTAAATTTCACGCTCGTTTTACTCAAAAATTCCGATAAAGCCGACTTTTCTACGCCAAAAAGTTTAAACGTGCTTATAGGGTTCATTAGAAAACGTCCCTATTTTTAACGAGATAGTAAACGCCCGAATATACCGTTAAAAGCACCGATATTACAAAGAGTACTAACCCAACGATATATAAAATTGAGAAATGCACCGCAACGAGCAAGAAGAGTATTGCAAAATCAGTTGCGAAAGTTTTAATCTTACCAACGTTTTCAGCAGCGAGAACTTTACCCTTGCCTGCCGCAATCATTCTAAGGAAACAAACGACGAGTTCTCTTGCAACGATAATAGTTACGCCAACTCCACCAACTAACGCGCCAAACTTTAATCCTATGCTAAGTTTACCAACGCCTGCGAAAACGAAAGGATTAGTAAGCATTACAGTTAAAACTGCAAGAACTAAAACCTTATCGGCAATAGCGTCCAAGAACTTGCCAAGGTCGGTAACTAAATTGTATTTTCTTGCAATATAGCCGTCCAAAAAGTCGGTGAGCGATGCTAATGCGAAAACGCCCGCGCAAATCGCGTAATTGTACGGTATAAACGTCATGTAAAAAAGCGCAACCGCAATAGGAACCATTATTATTCTTGAAAGTGAAAGTTTATTCGGTAAATTCATTTGCTACTCTCCCGTGTAAATCGTATTCATCTGAGCGTTCAATTAAAACGCTGTAAGTTTCGCCTTGAGAAATAACGTCGTCGTACGTAAAATATACTTTTCCGTCAATATCAGGCGCAAAGCCGTAATGCCTGCCGTAAAAAGATTGCTTTTCGTAATCAACGCCGTCACAAACGACTTCTATCGTTTTACCAACGAAGCCTTTTAAAATGCGAGCCGACACCTTTTTTTGAACGGCGTATAACTTTTTAAGTCGCTTTTGCTTAATCTCTTCGTCAATTTGATTTGGAAGTTTATAAGCGGGCGTAAACTCTTCTCTTGAGTAAGCGAAGAACCCTGCGCTTGAAAATTCAGCCTTTTTAATAAAATCTATAAGCCCGTTAAATTCTTCTTCAGTTTCACCAGGGAAACCCGTGATAAAAGTTGAACGAATTGCAATAGACGGTATTTCAGTTTTTAATTTATTTATCAATGATAAATAATCTTCTCTCGTTCCTCGTCTATTCATTCTTTTAAGTACTGAGTTTTCCGAGTGCTGAAGGGGAATATCTATATATTTTAAAATTTTGTCGTTATTTTTAAGTTCTAAAATAAGTTCGTCGGTTATAGCGTCTGGATAACAATATAAAAGCCTAATTTTTTCAACGTTATCAAGCGCTGAAATCTCTTTGAGAAGTTGAACGAGTTTCTTCTCGCCGTATAAATCTTCGCCGTATCTCGTAACGTCTTGCGCTACTAAGATAAGTTCTTTAAGTTCGCCTAAGTTTTTAACTTCTTCAATAAGCGTTTCAATAGGCGTTGATACGTATTTACCCCTTATCTTAGGAATTAAGCAGTACGTACACTTATTGTTGCACCCGTCTGCTATTTTAAGGTATGAATAATGACAAGGTGTTGTCATAATTCTTTCTTTTATTTCAACTTTTTTATTTTTACCTACAAAATTTACCCTGTTACCCTTGTATGTTTCAAGTATTGCTTGGACTAAAAGGTCGTAATCGTTGATACCTAAGAAAGCGTCAACTTCGGTAAACTCGTCGAAAATATCGCCGATAAACTTTTCTGGCAAACAACCCGTAACGACTATTTTTTCCAAATTGCCGTTATCCCTTAAAGCGTTTACCGAGAACACAGTTTCAATCGCTTCCGCCCTTGCGCTTTCTAAAAAAGCGCAGGTGTTGATAACGACGACGTTTGCTTCGCTTAAGTCGTTCACTATCGTAGCGTTGGCGTTAATGAGAGCAAGAGCCCTTTCGGAATCTACTCTATTTTTATCACAACCGAGCGAGATTAGCCCGATTTTTTTATCTTTTAGCATTATTCAGCACCAAATTTTTCTTCAAAATCTTCTTTAGTCATTATCATTTGGCGTTTACCACCAATAGCGTTAGGCGTGATATAGCCGTTATCGGTAAGCCAATCTATAATTTTACCAGCCTTTGGGAATCCAACCGCAAGTTTTCTTTGCAAAAAGGACATTGAAAGTCCACCAAAACTATAACCAACGCGCATTGCCTTGATATAAATTGGGTCAATGCCTCCGTCTTCTCCGCCACCAGAACCAACGCTTGCGCCACCTTCGGCAGAGTAACTTTCTTCCGATTGAGATGATGACGATACTCTCGCTTTAATCTTCGACCAGTTGTTAAGGTCGAAATACTTTTCGTTATTTTCGCTAACGTAATCAATTACGGCGTACATTTCATCATCAGACACGTACGCGCCCATAACACGCTCAACGGCAAGCATACCGCCCGTTTTATACAAGCAGTCCCCCTTGCCGAGAAGTTTTTCAGCGCCAGGTTCACCAAGAGAAACTTGAGAGTCGGGCATAGAAGATGCTCTAAATACGATTCTTGACGGCAAGTTGGACTTAATCGGTCCTTCAACAACGTCAACCGACGGCCTTTGCGCAGCAAGAACTAAGTGAATACCCGCCGCTCTCGCCTTCTGAGCAAGAAGGCAAACTTTGGTTGCAACACCCTTTTTATCTTGCAACATAATATCCGCAAACTCGTCCATTATGATAACGATTCTCGGCATTATGCGTTCGCCGTTTGCACGAGCGCGAGTATTGTAATCTTTAATATTCTTAGAACGAGCCTTAGCAAGTTCACGATAGCGGTTTTCCATTTCTTCAACCGCCCAAGTGAGCATTGAGTTGGTCATAGGAACGTCTTCAATAATATCGCCGAACATCATGTGCGGAATTTCCTTGAAAGGCTCTAAATCAACTCGCTTAGGGTCTACGATAACGAACCTAAGTTCGTCAGGCCCGTATTTAGTAATTAAACTTAAAATTAAAGTGTTTAAGCATACGCTCTTACCTGAACCCGTAGTACCGGTAACGAGTGCGTGGGGCATATCGGCAAGGTCTAACGATACCGGATTACCGATAATATCTTTACCAAGCGCAAAAGTAAGAGAGAACGGCTTAGAATTAATAAACCCGTCGGACACGATAATATCTTTGATATTAACGGTATCCGCTTCCTTATTTGGAACTTCAATACCAACGTAAGAAGTGTTCGGAACGGGCGCTATCATACGAATAGCGCTCTTTGCAGCAATTCTTAAGTTAAGGTCGCCTTGAAGTTTAGTTACCTTATTGATAGGAACGTCAGGCGGAACGGCAATATCGAAACGAGTAACCGCAGGGCCTTTGAACACCCTTGGAATATCCGTTTCTATACCGAAAGTTTTTAAAGTGCTTAATATTTTGGCTTTAACTTCAGCCTTAAACACTTCCACTTCGTAATTGTTTTGAGAATTATCAGTCGTTTTAAAAAGTGATACCGGCGGTTTTTTATATTTATAATTTAACGGCATATTTTCAATAAGCCGTTTAGCGTATTCCCCACTCTCTTCAACCGTAACGTCGTTTTTGGACGCAACAGGTTCATCGTGAATGGGCGTAGGTTCAGTCGTAGTTAAGTTTTTAAGGAAATCACTTGCAACCGCGGTGGGCGCTTCGTCATTCAAAGCGTCTTCCGGTTCAAAATAATTTTCTTCAAACACGGGTTCGGCTACAACTTTCGGCTCGATAGGTCTTGAGTCTTCTCTCGGATTTAAATTGAAAGAAAAACTATCGTCAATAGTATAATCTTTAACGACTTCTTCCTTTCTTATCGGCGAAGATACGCCACCACCGAAAAGTTTAGCGCGAGCATCTTCCCTATCGCGCTCGTCAACTCTCAAGCCACCTGAAGAAAACTCGTCGCTAAACGCTTGAGAATAGGTGTTTTCACGATTGCCGTATAATATTTCCATATTTCTATCGTGCTTGTCAGCATCAGGATATACGGGCGAATTTGGATAACTTTGCGGTTGATTGCCGTAAAGCTCTCTTCTTCCGTAATCGGAAACGCCTTGCGGTTGAGCACCGTAAGGTTGAGAGTAAGGCTGTTGTTGATTATTGCCGTATTGATTCTGATTGCCGTACGCGCCGTAAGGTTGTTGCGGTGGATACTGCGGTTGATATTGTGGTTGAACGAAAGGTTGTTGAACACTTGGTTGCTGAACGGGTTGTTGAACCACTTGCGGTTGTTGTTCGGGTTGAACTTTCTTTTTCTTGGCGGCGATAACTAAAATGATAAACAAACATACGATACAAAGCACTATACCGCCTAAATTAGTTAAGTATTTAACCGCAGGGAAAGTTATGAGCGAAACAAGCGCTCCGCCTGCAACCGAAGTTGAAAGCCCACCCTTTGAAGCGATAAAGTTATACGCTAAATATTCGGAATAAGTTTCAACTGAACCTTTATTCGTGATAATCGTTAAAAGGCTGATAAAGAAAAAGATAAACGCAAACAAGAGTTTAAACTTTTTAAGTGAGCGCTTGCGTTCGGGCTTTCTACCAAATAGCATAGTAAACCCAACGAAAATGAGCGTGAGTAAAACGGGGTACGATAAATACCCGAACAAGCCGAGAACGAACGATTGAACTTCTCCCCCGATTTCAAACAACACTTTGTTGCCGAAAAGAAGACAAACTAAAACTAAAAAGGAAGAAACTACGAGCGTAACACCCCAAAATTCAACCGTAAAAAACTTGTCTTTATTCTGTTTTCCTTTAACTCCGTTACTCAAATTTTTTACTCCGTAAAAATATTATCTCTATTTTATCATAAAAAGTATACCACACATATTTAATTTTGGCAACGGTTAATTTAAAAATTAACCGCTATTTAATTTAATTTTTAACAAAAAAAATGCTACGCGAAGTCGCGTAGCATAATTTTAAACTAAATTATTTGTTATCGATGATATCAACGATATCTTTAACCGTTTTGATTGATTCGGTTTGTTCGTCAGATACGGTAACGCCAAAATTTTCTTCTAAGGATAAAAGCATTTCAACAAGGTCTAACGAGTCAGCGCCTAAATCTTTAATGATCTCGCTTTCTAAGGTAACCTTATCTTCTTGAACGCCAAGTTTTTCAACTAACATATCTTTAAGTTTTTCAAAAGTAGACATAAAATTATTCTCCTAAAATTTAAGTTTTATCTTCGATTATTATACCAATAAGAAAACCCTTTGTCAATTGGTTTTAAAATAATTAACAGTTGCATATTATTTTGCAAAATTACTTAATTTACTTGCCCAAACCTTTCATAGAAAGGGATATTCTATTCTTTTTAAGGTCAACGCCTTTAACCCTAACTTGAACGGGCTGACCAACCTTTACTACCGACTGCGGATTTTTAACGAAACCGTCTGAAAGTTCGGAAATATGAACTAATCCGTCTTGATGAACGCCGATATCAACGAACGCGCCAAAGTCGGTAACGTTTCTAACAACGCCTGAGATTACCATTCCTTCTTTAAGGTCGGAAAGAGATAAAATATCCGAGCGAAGTACGGGCGCGGGTAAATCGTCGCGCACGTCTCTACCGGGCTTTACGAGTTCACTTGCAACGTCTTTTACCGTATCAACGCCAAGCCCACATTCTTTGCTTACTTTTTCTATTCCGTACTTTTCTATTTTTTGCGATAAATCCGAAATTTTTCCGTTCGTTACGTCAACGCTTGAATAACCGAAAAGTGCAAGTAATTTTTCAGCGCCATCGTAAGATTCGGGGTGAACTGCCGTGTTATCAAGTATATTTTTACCGCCTGCAATTCTTAGGAAACCAGCGCATTGAGTATACGCCTTTTCGCCGAGTTTTTTAACCTTTAAAAGTTGCTTTCTCGAAGTAAATTTTCCGTTTTCTTCTCTAAATTCCACCACGTTTTTAGCGATAGATTTGTTAAGTCCTGCAACGTAAGAAAGTAACGATGCACTCGCAGTATTAAGGTCTACGCCAACGGTATTTACGCAGTCTTCAACCGTACCACCGAGAACTTCGTCAAGCCTTGCTTCAGGCATATCGTGTTGATATTGACCAACGCCGATTGATTTTGGATCGATTTTGATAAGTTCGGCAAGTGGATCTTGAAGTCTTCTTGCGATTGATACCGCCGAACGCTCGGAAACGTCAAAATCGGGGAATTCTTCAGCACCAAGTTCGGACGCCGAGTAAACCGACGCACCCGCTTCACTAACCACTATGTACGAAACCTTTCGTTCACACTCTTTAATAAGGTCGGCAATAAAAATTTCCGACTCTTTTGACGCCGTTCCGTTACCTATTGCAATAACGTCAACCTTAAACGCTGAAATAAACTTTTTAAGAATTTGTTTTGATTGCGCCTTTTTGTTTTCATCGGGAAGCGTTGCGTAAACTACGGTTTTACCTAAAACCTTACCCGTATCGTCAACGACTGCTATCTTACAACCCGTTCTGAGTCCAGGGTCAAAGCCCATAACGGTTTTACCTTTAAGCGGTGCTTGCATTAAAAGTGGGCGTAAATTATTTTCAAAAGTCTTAATTGCCTTTTCTTGAGCGTTTTCCGTGAGCATACTTCTCACTTCTCTCTCAATAGACGGCTCTATAAGGCGTTTGTACGCGTCTTCAATAGCCGAAACCATAAAACTTACGTACGGGCTATCAACCGCTAAAACACTCCTTTTAATAACGTTGTGAGCAACAGTTTCCGGAATTGATAAGTTAACCTTAAGTATACCTTCCTTTTCACCACGGTTAATTGCTAAAACTCTATGCGATTTGAGTTCTTGAACGGATTCGGAAAACTCTTTATACATTTCGTATACGCCTGCTTTCTCCCCGTCTTCATCAACGCCTTTTGCAAACTGAGAAGTTACCACGCCCAAACGAATAAACATTCTTCTAAGCGCCTTTCTTATCTCAGCGTTGTCGCTTATCATTTCGGCAATAATATCGGAAGCACCCGAAAGCACGTCTTTAACCGATTCAACGCCTAAATCAGCGTTAATATAGCCTTTTGCAAGTTCTTCAAGCGGTAAGCCGTTTTTATCTTGAGCGTAAATTGTTTCGGCAAGCGGTAACAAGCCCTTTGCAATCGCTTTAGTCGCTCTCGTTTCTTTCTTTTTCTTATACGGACGATAAATATCTTCAACTTCCGTTAAAGTTTCAGCGTTTTCAAGCGCAAGTTTAATCTCTTCAGTAAACTTACCCTGCTCGGTTATAGATTTTTCAACTTCTTGCTTTCTCGTTTCAAGATTTCTAAGATAGTTGAGTCTATCGAGAAGCGCCCTTAAAACTTGGTCGTCAATATGCCCTGTTAATTCCTTTCTATAACGAGCGATAAAGGGAACGGTGTTACCTTCGTCAAGCAAATTAACGACGTTATCCGTGTGTTCTTTAGTTAAGTTAAATTCCTGCATCAATTTTTCGTTAATGTTCATAATTACTCCGATTTTAAAATGAGATAAGAGTTTTTATTTAAAGTGTAAACCTTTTCACGCTTACCGCTAACAAGGTCGTAAGCCCCGTTTCCGTCAACGCTAAAAGAATAATTACCTGAGTTAAGTATTACGGTTATAAGTTCCGTTTCGCTTTTTCTTGTAAAGGCAAAAACACCGTCTTTACAGTATTTAATTTCAGTTTTTCCGTCTTTAAACACGGGGTTTTCTTTACGAATTAGAGAAAGTTTTTTAATGAGAGAGATAATTTCTTTATCTTCGCCGTCAAACTCCATACAAGCCCTATTAAACGGGTCTTTACCACCTTCAAAAGCCCATTCGTCGCCGTAATATACGGTTGGAACGCCGTAGATTGTAAATATAAAGCAAAGGGCTTGTTTTAAGCGATTTTTCGCCCTTTCACGCTCAACGTTACTAAGTTTAAAGGTTGATAAACTCTCTCTATCGTCGGGAATTTTGACGCCTGATAAAACGGAGAATATTCTCGGCGTGTCGTGAGTACCTAAAATATTCATAAGCGCGTTTAAAACGCAAGGCGGATAATTGTGGATTTGCTCTAACACCGTTTTTCTAAGCAAGTCGCTATCACCCGTATTCAAATATTTGATTAAAGCGTTTTTTAAGGGGTAATTCATAACTGAATCGAGTTCGTCACCCCAAAAATATTCGCACCTTCGCGAGTACGCTATCTTGTTAGACGCGTCTTCCCACACTTCGCCTATTATCAAGGCGTTTTCGTTTGATTTTTTAACCGATTTTCTAATTTTTTTAACGAAGTTTGAAGGCAATTCGTCAACAACGTCTAACCTAACCCCTGAAACGCCGAAAGAAAAATATCTATCTAAAACTTCATCGGTTATAAAGTTTTCGAACTCAACTGAATTTTTGTTTATCGTTGGTAAAACGTTTATTCCCCACCAAGAAGTGTAAAGATTTGGGAACTTTTGAAAGGTATACCAATTATAATACTTTGATTTTTCCGATTGGTAAGCACCAAGTTCACTATAGGTTCCGTATTTGTTAAAATAAACGCTATCGTCGCCCGTGTGATTATAAACGCCGTCAAAAATTATTTCTATACCGCTTTTTTTAGCGGTTGAAACGAGGGATCTAAACTCTTCGTCCGTTCCAAGCAGTTTATCGAATTTTAAGTAGTTGGAAGTATCGTAGCGATGATTTGAGTAAGATTCTGATATCGGGTTTAAATATATCGCCGTTACGCCAAGCCCTTTAAGGTACGGAAGTTTTTCTTCTATACCTTTAAAGTTACCACCAAAGAAATCATCGTTTAAAATTTTACCTTTCTCATTAGGTTTCCATTCGGGTGTTTCTCCCCAAACGCGCATTTTACTTTTATTTTCAACGCTCGCCGTTTTAGACTTATTAAACCTATCTGGGAAAATTTGATAGATGACCCCACCCTTTATCCAATCGGGCGTTTTAAAATCGCTTTTATATATCGTTAGTTGATATTTTTGAAGTTCGTTTATCAAAGAATAACGCTTAGCGTTAAGATACTCGTCACGCCCGTAAAACTTACCATCGCACTTGAAATAGTAAAAATATAAGCCAACTTGCAAGTTTTCAAGAGTAACCGAAAACAATTCGCCTACCCTAACCATTGGATAAACGAATTCTTTTCCACTCTTATCGTGATAAAGTATTAGCAAACATTCTTTACCATTTGAGTTTACGCTAATGGTAATTTGTTTGCCGTGTTTTTCACTTCCGCCCGAACTGCTAAAAGTTTTATCAAGCGGATTAAAACTAAACGCCATTTTTATTTAATTACTTTTAAGTTCCAAATGTTTTCCGCATACTCTCTTATTGCTCTATCGGCAGCAAACCTGCCAGCGCCTGCAATATTGATAAGTGATTTTTCCGCCCAAGAAAGTTTATTTTCATAAAGTTTTTCAAGGTTATGGCGTGCGGTTTGATAATCGTTAAAGTCCGCCATACACATATATGGGTCGGCAACTCTATTGTTAGTTAAGAGATAATCCGCTATCATTGAGAAACTTTCGCCGTTATAACCACGCTTTAATGCGGATATAACCTTTTGAAGTTTTACGTTGTTATTATAAAACTCGGTAGCGTGATAACCGGTGTGCCAAAGTTCGTCAACTTCGTGCGACTTAAGTCCGAAAATAAATATATTGTCAAGACCAACGGCTTCGCTCATTTCAACGTTAGCGCCGTCTAAAGTGCCAAGCGTTAACGCGCCGTTAATCATAAACTTCATATTGCCAGTACCGCTTGCTTCCTTGCCTGCCGTTGAAATTTGCTCGGAAACTTCCGCCGACGGCATAAGTTTTTCCGCAAGAGTTACGTTATAGTCTTCAAGGTATACGACTTTTAATTTTTCTCTAATCTTCGGATTGGGATTATTGTCAATATCCTTAGCCAAATAGCAAATAAGTTTGATAATTTGCTTTGCAAAATAGTAACCTGGCGCTGCTTTTGCTGCGAAAATAAAGGTTTTTGGAAGCATTGGAAGGTCGGGGTTTTCTTTTAAGTCGTTATAAATAGAAATTACGTTCATCGCATTTAAAAGTTGACGCTTATATTCGTGAAGGCGCTTGGCTTGAACGTCAAACATAGTTTCGGGGTTAACCACTAACCCTTGCTTTTTATAAACGTAATCGCTAAACTGCTTTTTCTTGATTGATTTTATCTCGTTTATACGCTTTAAAACGGCTTCGTCTTTCGTAAACGCGTTAAGTTTTTCAAGTTCACTTGCATCCTTAACGAATCCGTCGCCAATAAGTTCGGTAATAAACGCGGAAAGTTCTTTATTTGACTGGCAAAGCCATCTTCTATGCGCTATGCCGTTAGTTACGTTAGTAAACTTTTCGGGCGTAACGCTATAAAAATCTTTAAATACGCTCTTTTTAATGATATCGCTATGAAGCCCCGATACGCCGTTAACTTTATGCGAACCTACAACCGAAAGATTTGCCATTCTCACTTGACCGTGGCTAAGAATTGCCATTCTTTCGATCTTATTCCAATCGCCCGGGAATAAATTCCACATATCACCGCAAAAGCGTTGGTTGATTTCTTTAATAATAGAATGAATTCTTGGAAGCCTTCTTTCAATTAAATCTTCATTCCATTTTTCAAGCGCTTCAGGCATAACCGTATGGTTAGTGTAAGCAACGGTATTGGTAACGATATACCAAGCATCGTCCCAAGTAAAACCGTGCTCGTCCATTAAAAGACGCATAAGTTCGGGTACGCAAAGCGCGGGGTGAGTATCGTTGATATGGATAGCCGCCTTTTCGTGAAGATTAGTAAGCGTGCCAAACCTATGAAGATGGTCGCTTAAAATGTTTTGAAGCGTTGCCGAAACTAAGAAATATTGCTGTTTAAGTCTCAAAGACTTACCTTCGTAATGATTGTCCGACGGGTATAGAACTTTACTTATAAGTTCCGCTTCGTTATTCTCTTTTAAACTCTCCATATAATTACCTTGAGAGAAAGAGTTCATATCGAATTTATCAACTGCTCTTGCCGCCCAAAGCCTTAAAATAGAAACGGCTTCACTATCTTTACCCGATATCATCATATCGTAAGGAACTGCTTCAACTTCGTTATAGTCAACCAAGTTTGCTTTCATTCCATTTTCAGTCCAAGTTTCTAAAACTTTTCCGTCAAACTTAACTTTAAAAGTCTTATCAAGGCGTTGAGTAAGCCAAACTTCGCCACCCGGAAGCCAAATATCAGGAAGTTCCGTTTGCCAACCGTCTACGATTTTTTGCTTGAATAAGCCGTATTCGTATCTTATTGAAAAGCCCATTGCGGGATAATCGCACGAAGCAAGCCCGTCCATAAAACAAGCGGCAAGTCTACCTAAACCGCCGTTGCCAAGACCTGCATCGGGTTCGTGCTCGTAAAGGTTTTCAAGCGAAAAGCCTTTCGACGATAAAATATTGTCGAAAATCTCTTCAAGCCCTAAATTGTAAACGCTGTTTTTAAGCGTTCTACCAAGCAAAAATTCCATGCAAAGATAATATACTCTCTTGCCTTTTGCTTCTTTTATTTTGTAGTGATAATTTTTTCTCTTTTCAAGTAATATATCTCTTACCGACATTACGACCGCTTTATACACTTGGTCTTCGGTTGCTTCTTGAAAAGTAACGCCGAAATATCTTGAAAGTTTACCAAGAAGTAAAGTTTCGGCATCTTTTTGAGTCATCGTTCTGTTCATATTTCTCCTTGCTGTAAAAGTTATAACAACTCTTCATAAACCTTTTCGTATTGTTTAGCGGATTTTTTCCACGAAAAGTCAGTTTTCATAGCCTTATTTACGATTTTTAACCAAGTTTCTTTATCGTTATAGGTAAATACCGCGTCTTTTAAAACGAATAACATTTCGTGGGCGTTATAGTTTTCAAACCTAAAACCGTTACCGCTCTTTCTATCTTCGTTATAGGGCGTAATACTATCGGCAAGACCACCCGTCTTTCTTACTACGGGAACAGTGCCGTAACGCGCCGCTATCATTTGAGAAAGACCGCACGGCTCGGACTTGGACGGCATTAAGAAAATATCCGCCCCCGAATAGATTTTTGACGATAAATCTTTATTGTATGCAATAACTGCCCTGCACTTACTTGAATATTCTTCTTGAACCTTTTTGAAAAATTCTTCGTATTGCTTTTCTCCCTTGCCAAGTATTACGAGTTGAACCTTTTCACATAAAAGTTCGTCGATAATACCTTTCAAAAGGTCAACGCCCTTATGCCCTACGAGCCTTGTGATCATAGCGATAACGGGAATATTTTCCTTTTCGGGAAGCCCAAGCATTTTTTGAAGTTCTTTCTTGCAAACTGCTTTACCAGATAAATCTTTTGCCGAATACTTTGCAAAAGTTCTTTCGTCGTACTCTGGGCTATATACCTTTTGATCAATGCCGTTTAAAATACCTATCGTCTTATGCGATACGGCTTCAACTATCGGCGATAATCCGTGAGAGAAATAATCGTACTTAATTTCGTTAGCGTAACTTGGCGATACTGTTGAAACAATATCCGAAAGCATCATCGCGCCTTTTAAAAGGTTGATGCAATTATCGTACTCTAAATCCTGATAGAATTCGTCCGAAATACCGAAAACGTCGCCTAAAATTTCTTTACCGAATTTTCCTTGATATTCGATATTGTGAATGGTAAACATAGTCTTAATTCTATCGTATCCGTATTCATAGCGGAAAATAGTTTTAAGATAAATAACCGACAATGCGCTTTGCCAATCGTGAGCGTGCAAAATATCAGGATAATAATCGAGATATCTCATAAGAGTAAGCGACGCTTTAGAGAAGAACGCAAAGCGTTCTCCGTCGTCATAATGCCCGTAAAGACCGTCGCGATTAAAATAATATTCGTTATCTAAAAAATAGAATTTAACCCCTTCGTAATCGCATTCAAACAAACCGCAATATTGATTTCTCCAAGAAAGCGGAACGTTAAAATTACCCACGTAACGAAGTTTTTCTCTTAATTCGGAAGAAAAATCTTTATAAAGTGGAACGACCACTCTCACGTCGAATTCTTTATTTTTAGCAAGCGCTTTGGGAAGCGAACCAATAACGTCCGCCAAACCGCCTGTTCCAACGAAAGGATTTGCTTCGGAAGCAACGTATAAAACGCTCTTTTTCTTTTGAATAACGACTTCCTTTTTTGTAGTGTTAGCCATTTTTTCTCCTTAAACGATTATGTTTTTGCTTATATAGAACGGATGAGTTTCACAGCCCGATAACACACGCCTATCTTTAACAACGACGTTTTTATCGGCAACTATAGCGTTGAGCGTTACGTTTTCGCCCGTAATCGTTCCTTGCATTAAAATAGAATTTTTAACTACCGTTCCTCTACCAATTTTAACGCCACGGAAAATAATAGAGTTTTCAACCGTACCTTCAATAATACAGCCGTCTGCAATAAGTGAATTTTTAACCACAGCCGACGCGCCGTAACGAGTGGGCGCACTATCTTTAACCTTAGTATAAACGTCCACCTTTCTAAAAATTTCATCACGAACGGAGCGATCTAAGAACTTAAGCGACTCCGAGTAATAACTTTGAAGTGAGTTAAGAGCAACGTAATAACCCTTATGCTCGTAAGCAAAAATTCTTAAACCGTTTACGTTTCTTGACAACACGTCCTTACCAAAATGGCTAAATCCGTGAGAGAAAGCATCGGCAATAAGCGTTTGAAGTAAAGTTCTTTTTAACAAGCAAACGTTAGTGTAAAGGTTGATTTGACCTTGAGTTCTCGGCGAAAAGGATATTTCGTTTACCCTACCACTTTCGTCGATGTCAACAACCATTTTATTTTGCATATCCTTAACTTCAAGCGAATCTCTCTTTATATAAACCAAAGTAACGTCCGCATTGTTTTTAACGTGTTCTTGCAAAATTTTATCAAAGTTTAAGGTGCAAACGTTATCGCAGTCAGTCATAACTACGTACTCTTCATCCGAACGAGCAAGGAAGTTTTTAGCACCCCTAAGCGCTTCTAAACGAGTGTTATACAACACGTTTTCTTTAAGACCGAACGGCGGTAAAATATGAAGACCACCGCGACGGCGCGCTAAATCCCAATCTTTACCCGAACCAACGTGGTCCATAAGCGATTGATAGTTACTCTTCGTTATAAGCCCTACCTTCATTATCCCCGAATTAACGAGATTTGAAAGCGCAAAGTCAATTAAACGGTATCTTCCTAAAAACGGAATAGACCCCATAGTTCTATCTTGAGTGAGTTCAGGAACGTTATTATCGTGAATATTTGAAAAAACTAAACCTAATGCGTTCATATTCTACCCCCTTAAACGTCCTTTTCAACCATTTCGCCAGCCAAAACGGTCTTGCCTTCAGATACGGTAATTCCGCCACCTATAACGGCAATCTTCTTATCGTCGGTAACCCCGCCGACTTTAGCGCCTTTTTCAATAACTGCGTCTTCAGCAATTATAGAATTTTCAACGCACGCCCCACTTTTTATCTTAACACCGCTAAAAATTATACTATTTTTTACTACGGCGTTCTCTTCAACTTCAACGTTGTGCGAAAGAACGGAATTTTCAACCGTGCCGTAAATTTCACAACCAGAAATAATCGCGCTGTTTACAACCCTTGCCGTATCGCTTATATAATGCGGTGGCTCAATCGGGTTTCTCGAACGAATTATCCACGATTTTTCATCTACTTGGAAATTCGGCGTATCGCCAAGCAAGTCCATATTAGCGTCGTAAAGGGAAGAAATCGTTCCAACGTCTTTCCAATATCCCGAGAATTCGTAAGACATCATTTTTTCGCCAAGTGATAACATTCTCGGCAACACGTCCCCACCAAAGTCGTTTCGGCTACCTTGAAGTTTTTCGTCTTCTTCTAAATATTTGTAAAGTTTTTCAGCCTTGAAGATATAAATACCCATTGACGCTAAGTCGGATTTTGGTTGTTTGGGCTTTTCTTCAAACTGATAAATCTCCCCGTCTTGTTTAACGTTAAGTATACCAAATCTCGACGCTTCTTCCAAAGGAACTTTAAAAGCGGCTATAGTACAGTCCGCATTAGTTCTTATATGGTGGTCAAGCATCTTAGAATAGTCCATTTTATAAATATGGTCGCCAGATAAAATTAAAACGTGCTCTGGGTTGTAACGCTTAATAAAGTATAAGTTTTGATATATCGCGTTTGCCGTGCCTTTAAACCATTCCGAGCCTTCTTTTGCTTGATACGGTGATAAAATGTGAACGCCACCGAAGTTTCTATCTAAGTCCCACGGTTGACCGTTGCCAATATACTCGTTGAGTATAAGCGGTTGGTATTGAGTTAAAACGCCAACCGTATCAATACCGGAATTTACGCAGTTTGAAAGCGGAAAGTCAATAATTCTATACTTTCCACCAAAAGATACCGCAGGTTTTGCTATTTTGTTAGTTAAGGCGTATAACCTACTACCTTGACCACCCGCAAGAAGCATCGCCACACATTTTTTCTTATAAAACATAACCGTCCCCCTTATTCGATAACGATTTTTTAATATAAATAAACGAGAGTTTAGGCATCTTTATCCAAACACCCGTTCCTTTATTAGTGTTTTTTGATTTTAAAGTAGCACTCGTAAGTTTTCCGTCGCCACCATAACGCTTAGCGTTAGAACTAAAAGAGATTTCATATTCCCCAACGGGAACTTTTAAGAAATATTTTTGCTCTTTTCCGCTCATGTTGATAACGGCAATTATTTCGTTACCAAACTCGTCACGACGGATAAAGGAATATATATTTTCATCTTTAAGATTAGCGTCTATCCAAGTAAACCCATTCCAACTATCGTCAACTTGATAGAGCGCAGGCGTATTCTTGTAAAACTCGTTGAGTTCTTTATAGAAAACACTGAGTTTTGAGTGCATAGGATAGCCTTTTAAGAAAAATTCTACGCCTTCACTATAATCCCACTCTTTAAATTGACCGAACTCTTGCCCCATAAAAGTTAGTTTTTTGCCTGGATGAGCCATCATATAACCCATTAATGCCCTATTCCCTGCAAACTTATCTTCGTAGCAACCCGTCATTCTATCAAGAATAGATTTTTTGCCGTGAACGACTTCGTCGTGCGAGAGCGGTAAAATATAATTCTCACTAAACGCATAGGTTAACGAAAAAGTAAGTTTATTATGGTCGTAATTCCTATAAATCGGGTCGGTCGACATATACGACAGAGTATCGTTCATCCAGCCCATATTCCACTTAAAGTTAAAACCAAGCCCGCCTTCGTGAACGGGTCCCGTTATTTTTATATTTGCAGTAGATTCTTCCGCAATCATAAGCGCCCTTGGAAATCTCGCAAAAACTTCTTTATTGAGTTTATGGAAGAACGCTATCGCTTCTAAGTTTTTATTCTCGCCGTAGATATTTGGTAGCCATTCGCCAGGTTTTCTATCGTAATCGAGATAAAGCATTGCGGCAACCGCGTCCACCCTAAGCCCGTCAACGTGGAATTTTTCAAAAAGGAAAAGTGCGTTGGAAATTAAAAAACTTTGAACTTCATCTCTACCAACGTCAAAATATCTCGTTCCCCAAACTTCGTTTTCTTGCCTATCTTTGCCTTGATATTCGTAAAGGGGTGAGCCGTCAAACTCAATAAGCCCGTGCTCGTCTTTCGGAAAATGCGCTGGAACCCAATCGACTATAACGCCAATACCTGCTTTGTGAAAAGCGTTTACAAGTTTCATAAAGTCTTTAGGCGTGCCAAACCTTGAAGTTATAGAATAATAACCCGTTACTTGATAACCCCAAGACCCGTCGAACGGATACTCGGAAACGGGCATAAACTCAACGTGAGTATACCCCATTTTTTTAACGTAAGGAACGAGTTCTTTTATAAGATCTAAATAAGTATAATAATCGCCGTTATCCTTTCTTTTCCAAGACGCAAGGTTTACTTCGTATACGTTAATTGGCGATTTTAATTGATTTTTAGAGTTTTGCAAGTTTAAATACTCGCTATCCGTCCACTTAAAGCCGTTTAAATTATAAACTTTTGAAGCAGTTTTAGGCGACGTTTCCGAATGAAAAGCGTAAGGATCAGCCTTTAAAAGCGTTTTGCCGTTTTTTGAAGTGATAGCGTATTTATACGAATCGTACTCCTTAACGCCGACTATAAAAGTTTCGTAAACGCCAGAAGAGATTTTTTGCATTGGGTTTAAAGTTTTATCCCAATCGTTGAAACTACCAACTACTGAAACCGAAACAGCGTTTGGAGCCCACACTCTAAAATACACGCCGTTTTTACCGTTGCGCACGCCAAAATGAGCGCCTAAAAGATCGTAGGCGTTATAATTTGTGCCTTGATGAAATAAATAACACGGTAAATCAGTTTTCACTTTCCTTTCCCCAAAAATAAATATACATATTTATTATAATACAATTATTTGCCTTTTACAAGGTTAAACTGCTATTTTTTTGCTTTAATTTAGCGTATTTTAGCAAAAAAATAACGGCAAAGTGTTTTTCTTCCACTTTACCGCTTAAAACTAAAATTAAAATATCAAGAAATAACATGCGCCGAGTATTGCTGGGATCATATTTGCTATATGCAATCTTTTAAGCCCAACGATGTTTATGCCGACCATCAACACGAACACACCGCCTATTGCGGAAAGTTCTTGCCTAAATGCAAGTTGAGTGGTCAAATATGGACCTATAAGCCCGCTAAGCAACACGAACACGCCTTGATATATCAATACGGGCAACGCTGAAAATATAACGCCTATTCCGTATTTTACCGTTAAAATAAGAGCAACCGTGCCGTCTAAAACCGCTTTCACGAGCAAGGTTTTGTGAGCGCCAAGCCCCGCTTCAATACTGCCGTATATTCCCATAGCGCCTATGCAAAATATCATAGTTGCTTGAACGAAGCCTTCAGAAAATTTATCGTCGATTTTACCAGTGTCTTTTGAGCATAATTTTGATAACGAGTTACCTGCTCTATCAAATAAGCCTTCTAAATTTAAAAGCGTTCCTATAATTGAACCAACTGCAAAACTTATAAGCAAAACGAGTATTCCAGCCGTACCTGAAACTGGATTGATAGCGTCAGTTATACCTATTACCATTACGCAAACGCCAAGCGCTTGCATAACTACCGTTTCAATTTTTTCATTTATAATCTTTTTGCAAAGCAACCCAATAAGCGAACAAACGACTACTGCTAAAACGTTTACCGCTAAACCGAACATTATCTCACCACCGTAACGATATAATTAGAGCCGTCGTAATCAATATTTGAAACTGAGTTTATCTTATTGTCGTAAGATATTGCTCTAACGCTAACGTCTTTATTTTCTTTGAAGAATTTATAAAGACCTTCTTTTGCTTGTTCTATTCCGCAAGAGTAACACTCAACTATGTTTTCAATAGTATCAAACTTTACCGTGCTTGATAATCTTGAACCACCAAATACGTCTTTATCGCCAACGAAAAATTCAACTGAAGAATATTCACTGTTTAAGTACTTTCTCGTATGCTCCGCGCAAGACGAAACGTCATCCCCGGCAAAGTGAGCGTTTTGAAAACCGAAAGTCATAACCATCTCGTCTGACTTAATAAAGATTATTAAGTCACTACTACCACTTTCGTTGGGAAAACCAACGACTTTATCCTTGCCGTAATCTAAAACTACGGGGTTAAATTCGCTAAGCGCGTTCTCTAAAAACGACGCGTTTTTATTCTTACTCATAACTCATCTCCGTACAAACGTACATTATCGATTTTTCAATCTTTTCAAACAAGTTTTTCTCAGCGAACGGAAACTCTAACACGAGCGGAACGGACGGATAATATTGTTTGATGTTTTCGTAAATCTTCAAGCATTCCGATTGACCTTCGCCTACGGGTGGCACGAACGACGATTTTCCGTCTAACGTTTTTTCAACAAAGTCGTTTAACGGCTCACCGATTGCCCTATCTTTTAAGTGATACCTTTGAACGTAAGGCGCAAGCGAATAAACGGCTTTTAACGGGTCAACGCCGTACAAGGTAAAGTTACCCCCGTCAAATATTAAATGAAGCCCTTTAACCGACTTTAAAACGTCAAGCGTTGAATTCTCGCCGTTAAAAGGATAATCGCTACTACCAACGTTTTCAATGCCAATAGATATTTCAAAAGGTTCGGCGTACTTTACCACACGCCTTAAATTTTGCTTAACGATAACTAAATCTTCACTTGAATATCCTCCGATTTTAAATTCTGGAAGGAACATTATCTCTTTAATCTTATATTCGATAGCAAAATCTACTATTTCTATTGCCTTTTGAATGTTATCTTGCTCTGCAAAAGGGCAAAACGCAAATACCGAGCCTATTGATAAGCCCGAAATTAAAATTTCTTTTAAGTAAGAATTTTCGCCGACCAATCTTTCGTATTTAACGTCAAGCGAAGTAATGCCCACGCTTTTAAGTTTATAAAGCGTTTGCAATACGTTTATATTCAACTCGTCCTTTACGGCGAGAACGTTTTCAAAATTAATACCAAGTTTTTTCATAATTATCAAATCAAAGTACGGTCACCATCGCCGTACACTTCGCAAAAACGAGCCATAAACGATACGGGCTCGTCGTTTAATTTAAGGTGTGTAGTTTGCCCGTAAGCAAGCATTCTAAATATTGCCTTACCCTTCTCTCGCTCTTCCGTTACGATAGTAGTTACTGAAGACGGAGCAGCGCAAGTATGATTTATAATCGCCACGAGCGGAATATTCAATAGTTCAGATAAAAGAAAACTTTGAAGCCCGAAGTGGCAAGTTAAAACGATATGGTCTTTATTTGCCGAAACAACGTCATAAATCGGACCGTTTTTCTTATATCCGTGTTTTTCAATAAGACTTGCGAGTTCTTTTTTAACGAACTCATACCTATCGCTAATTGCTTGATTTAAACCGTTAAAATCAACGTCAAGCCAACGATTTTTATCGTATAACCTTTCATCGCTTGATAGTAACGACGGAGCATTATCCCACATATCGGGCTCAAACTCACGCAAAAACTCTAAAACCTTATAGGTTTTAGTTTTGTTATATTTAACGATTGCATCGGCAGTATAGCGAGCCCTTTCAAGTGGCGAAGAATAGATATAATCTATTTTTTCATCCTTTAAAAACTCTCCTAACAACTCGGCTTCTTTGAAGCCCTTTTGAGTTAAGGTATTGTTTTCGTAATCGGGTTCAGCGTGTCTTATAATAGAAATTTTCATTGTGAATTATTTTATAATGGTTGTATTTTTTATTAATTATTAAGGCGTTAGAAACAAGCAACGCCTTTACAATAAACGCAGTATTGCGCCGTTTATAACGACTTAAATTAAACCATTAGTTTAATATTTGATATTAGGGACGTTAGAAACAAGCAAGACAAGGCTCGTAAAGGTTTGCGGACTGAACTAACCTTGTTGGTTGTGAAGGTCGCAACGCCTTTACAGTAAACGCAGTATTGCGCCGTTTATAACGGAAATAAGGAACTCTCGAAATGAGAGTTCCTTATGCCCTAATTACATGGATTCGTGAATAGTACGCGAAATAACGTCATCTTGTTGCTCTTTAGTGAGTTTGATGAAGTTAACGGCGTAACCCGATACTCTAATGGTGAGTTGCGGATATTTTTCAGGGTGTTTTTGCGCATCGAGAAGCGTTTCCCTATTGAAAACGTTTACGTTTAAGTGGTGACCACCGTCTGCGCAGTAAGCATCTAACATATTAACTAAATTTTCAACTTGTTGCGACATAATTTTTCTCCTTATATATTATTATATTAATCTTCTTTACCGAGCGATGCCGGAGTGATTGAGAAGGTATTAGAAATACCGTCTCTTGAGTGTTCGTACGGAAGTTTAGCAACTGATTCAAGCGATGCAAGTGCGCCGTGAGAATCTCTGCCGTGCATGGGGTTAGCACCAGGTGCTAAAGGTTCACCTGCTCTTCTACCGTCAGGAGTGTTACCAGTCTTCTTACCATATACAACGTTAGAAGTGATGGTAAGAATACTCATAGTGGGAACTGAATCTCTATAAGTATAGTGAGTTCTAATCTTGTTCATGAAACGCTTAACAAGGTCAACTGCTAAAACGTCTACTCTATCGTCGTTATTACCGTACTTGGGGAAATCTCCTTCAATCTTGAAGTCTACAACGATACCGTCTTCGTTACGGATGGGATATACTTTAGCGTGCTTAATTGCAGAAAGTGAGTCTGCTACGCAAGAAAGACCAGCGATACCAGTTGCGAAGAATCTTCTTACTTGGCTATCGTGAAGAGCCATTTCGATTGCTTCATAAGCATACTTATCGTGCATATAGTGGATAAGGTTTAATGCATTTACGTAAACGTCAGCAAGCCAAGTCATCATATCGTCAAACTTATCCATAACTTCGTTAAAGTCAAGAGCGTCGTCAGAAGTGATTGCTTGATACTTAGGACCAACTTGTAACGGCTTACCAGTAACTTTATCCTTCATAAGTTCGTCTTTACCACCGTTAATTGCGTAAAGTAAGCACTTAGCAAGGTTAGCACGAGCGCCGAAGAATTGCATATCTTTACCAGTCTTCATGCAAGATACGCAACAAGCGATACTATAGTCGTCACCCATTTCAGGACGCATTAAATCGTCTGATTCGTATTGAACTGCAGAAGTCTTGATAGAAATCTTAGCACAGAAGTTCTTGAAGTTCTTCGGAAGGTTCTTAGACCAAAGAACGGTAAGGTTGGGTTCCGGTGCAGGACCTAAGTTAATAAGAGTGTGAAGAACACGGAAAGAGTTCTTGGTAACTAAAGTTCTACCGTCAACACCTTGACCACCAATAACTTCAGTAACCCAAGTAGGATCGCCTGAGAAAAGTTCGTTGTAAGATTGAATTCTCATAAATCTTACCATACGAAGTTTCATTACGAAGTGATCCATAAGTTCTTGCGCTTCAACTTCAGTAAGAATACCCTTCTTAATATCTCTTTCGATATAAACGTCTAAGAAAGTGGAGTTTCTACCGATACTCATTGCAGCGCCGTTTTGATCTTTAACTGCGCCTAAGTAACCAAAGTATAACGCTTGAATTGCTTCTTGAGCGGTGGTTGCAGGTTCGCTAATATCAAAACCGTAACCCTTAGCCATTTCTTTAAGACCTTTTAAAGCCTTGATTTGTTCAGAAATTTCTTCTCTATCTCTAATCTTATCGGGAGTCATTTCGCCACAGATTAAAGCCTTATCTTCTTCTTTCTTTTGGATAAGGTAATCAACGCCGTAAAGCGCTACTCTACGATAGTCGCCGATAATTCTACCACGACCGTAAGTATCGGGAAGACCTGTTAAAATGTGAGAAGAACGCGCTGCTCTCATTTCAGGAGTATACGCATCGAATACACCGTCGTTGTGAGTCTTTCTATATTTAGTGAAAATTTCTTTTACGCTAGGATCAATTTCATATCCGTACATTGAAAGCGCTTCAGCAGCCATCTTAATACCACCGAAAGGTTGTAAAGAACGCTTAAGCGGATGATCCGTTTGGAAACCTACGATTTTTTCAAGATCTTTGTCAATGTAACCGGGAGCGTGGCTAGTTAAAGTAGATACAACTGAAGTATCAGCGTCTAATACACCACCGTTTTCTCTTTCCTTCTTGGAAAGTTCCATTACCATTTCCCAAAGTTTCTTCGTTGCGTCCGTTGCGGGAGCAAGGAAAGCATCGTCTCCTTCATACGGAGTGTAGTTCTTTTGAATGAAGTCACGAACGTTAATTTCATCGTTGCTCCATTTACCGGGAATAAAACCTTCCCAACCTTTGTATTGTTTCATATTTTTACTCCTTAAAAAGTATTTTATAATCGTGGCGAATTCGCCTTGTTACCTATTATCGTTTTTTTGCAAGGTGTTCTTCAACCATTGCGTCAATCCAGAGTTCAAAAATTTCTTGCGGTTGAAAGCCAACTGCCCTTGCAAATTCTTTACCATCGTCTAAAAGTAAAACGGTGGGAACTCTTTCTATTTTGTATTCTTCCAAAAATCCTTTCGTATTATCGTCGGCTTCTATATGCAAAAGGGAAAGATTATCCCTTGCACCAACGACTTCGAAAAGCATCGGCATTAAAGTTAAGCAGTTAGCACAAGATTCGCCACTAACTTCTATAACTTGCAAACCTTTGATTTTTTCTTTGCAATTTGAATCGTTAACCATTTTGTAAAATCCTTTTCGCGTTTTGAACCGATTCTTTAGTAGGCGGATTAATGCCTTTAAGCGCATAATCTATGCCTAATTTTTGATATTTAACTTCACCCATAGTGTGATAAGGCAAGACTTCAACTTTTTCAACCTTTATCGACTTTATAAAGTCGGAAAGTTTTTGTAAACTCTCATCGTCGTCAGTATACCCTGGAACTAAAACGTGGCGAATCCAGATTCTTTTACCACGCTCGGATAACCACTTGGCGTAAGCAAGAGTGTTAAGATTGTGAACACCCGTCAACTCTTTATGCTTATCATTGTCAATATGCTTGATGTCTAAGAGATATAAGTCAACGTACTTATCAAGTTCTTCGTGCTTTTTAACACACTCGCTATCACTTGGATTAAAAGTGAAACCCGAAGTATCTACCGCAGTGTTTATTCCGTAACCCTTAACCGATTTAAGTAATTCCGTTACGAAATCTATTTGAAGCAACGGCTCGCCACCCGAAACGGTAAGCCCACCCTTTTCTCCATAATAACTTTTGTAGCGAATAATCTCTTGAGTTAAGTCCCAAACCGATCTTTCTTCCCCATCGGATAAAAGCCAACTGTCAGGATTATGGCAGTACTTACACCTAAGCGGACAGCCTTGCATGAACGCTACGAACCTTATACCCGGACCGTCAACCGTTCCGCCTGAAAAAACCGAATGAATCTTTCCTACCATGTCTACCTAAACAACTAAAATATTTTACCATAAAAGATTATAACACGCCCGCACGAAAAAGTAAATAACTTATATAAATTTTTAAGCAATTTTTTTATCGTGTTTTAACTCGAGCCTTGCGCGCTCTTTTTCAAAGCACAAAACCGCCCATTCTTTACCAACCACGTTAAACACGGCGGAAACGATTAGTGATGAAAGCCCGTCGCCTAAAAGGTTGTTCGCAAGTTTTTTGCTCGCTCCAACCGGGCTTATAAACCTTGAAACGAAAAAACAAAAATCAAGGAAATACGACGCTAAAATCAACCCCGTTTTACCCTTTAAATTTTCAATACTCTTCGTTAAATTTATAACGTGAACTATTGAAGAAATTTTAACCGTTTTAAGCCAAATAATTCCAGAAGAATTAAATATGGCGGTTAAGCGAACGCATAACTTTTTGAGCATTTCAATAAGTTCGTTTTTTGAGTAATTTAAGTATCCGCCCGCACCTTCAAATTCCGATGAAATCGACTTGATTAGAGATAGAGAAATATCTTTTAAACTTTCGCCGTTATCAATCAAATCTTTTTGCTTAATCTTAAATAATTTTCTAACCTTGTTAGCACGCCTGATAGAGCCGTTTTTCTTTGAAATTTTTGAGTGCAAAACATATTTATTAATATGTTTTTTTATCGCTAACTCGCAATTTGAAATCTTTTCATTTCGTACGATATTTTCGAGGTTTTTACTGCTTTCTCTAACGACTTTTTTAACCGTTATAATCATATAAAACTTAACGGCAAACGACAAACCGAATATCGTTGACGATACTATCAAAAAGACGAATAAAACATCAGATATAATCGAGAGAAAATTAATCATTATAAAGTTCCCCCTTATCTAATTTTCCATTCTTTTCGTAAACTTCAAAGGCTTTAAACCCAACGTACTTAACAACGTCAGTTACCGCATTTTCAATCTTTCCACGGAACAAATTTGCCGTTACTTTAACAAACCCTAAACCAATCTTTTTAATAAGGCTTTGGGGCTTTTGCTCAGACACTTCATTTTCAGCAAGTTCTTCGCTTTCAATTGCCTTTTCAAGCAAATTTTCCACCATATTTAAAGGCTTATCTTCCGCTCTCAAAAACTTGAAAATCGGGGATATTTTACTATCAATTAAATCAAGCGCGCCGTATAAAATCGACGTTGCGTCATAGGCTGTAAAACCCAAATAGTAATACTTATCTTTGCCACTATCGTAAATATCGGCAACGTCTTTAATAATCAAGAGCGCATCCGTTTTCAAGCGTTGCACGTTTGCTGAAAAAGTGGTGTTGCTATCGTACTTAAAGCGGTATAAGTTGTTTTCAAAATATTTACTCGCTTTATCATCGCAAGATATTGCAGATTTACTCTTTTTTTTCGCTCTATTTCCAATGCGGATAAAAGTTACTAAGTAGAAAACGGAATATATCAGCAAAAACAATCCCACCCCACTTACAAAACATATAAGCAAAACGAGAAATTTTTTATTAGTTTGAGAAAAGGACGACGTTATCACCGAAATAACGTACGACGTTACTAACACTATCGATATAAACAGCGTTTTAAAAATACTGCTTAGTTTGGCTTTTTTATTTTCATCTAAATTCATTAACTAATTTTAAGTTTGAAAACGAGTTTTTTAACGTTTGATTCTTCGCCCGCAACGATATTGCCAATATGAAGGTCGTTCGGGAATACTAAAGCAAAATTAGTTCCGTTTAAAACTATTGAGTTTAAGTAAGACGCAACGTAAAATTCAACGTCCTTTTTCTTATCGTATTCGGTAGCGGGTTCGCCAAGGTCAATCGCTTGGAATAAAAAAGTTTCAGTTCCCCTAACCACGATTTGAAGGTCAAGATATTCTCTGTGCGCCTCAAGTAAAACTTCTTCAGGTTCTTCGTGCGTTACGTATTCCATAACTTTACATACGCAATCGTCGCCTAAATCGTATTTGCCGTTTTCAACGGTCAAAACGTCGTGAGTATTTAAAAACTCAATCGCCTTGTTAACGCCCGGAATGTAATCATACCTTGATAAAAACTTAATATCATCTGAAATCATTGTCTTTTCTCCTTTAATTTTTCAACTATATATTCAGCGTAGCGCTTGGCTACGTTTACTTTAGCAACTTCATCCATCGCGTTAAAGTACGCGTTAGAATTAACTTCGCAAACGATAGGTTCTCCGTTTTCACCGTACAAAAGGTCAATACCCATGTAATCAAGATTTAGAACGTTTGCAACCTTTTCAGCAACTTCTATAAAGGCTTTTGGCGGATCAATCTTTTTAGCCTTTCCACCAAGAGCGGCGTTCGAGCGGAAATCACTTTCAGAATAGCGTTCTATCGCGGAATAAAACTTTTTGCCTATACAAATAATTCTTACGTCACGCCCGAAACTTGAAGATATAAATTGTTGATATATCTTAGGTTCAAACGGGTTTTGATTGATAAAATCAATCAACTCTCGCTTAGTATTTATCAAATATACGCCCTTTCCAAGCGATGAAAAACTCTTTTTTGCAACGAGCGGTAAAGATAAAATATCAATTATTTTTTGCGCGCTATCTTCACTTACGCTTTTACCCAAAGTAAAACAAAGTGGCGCTGAAACGGTTTTAGGAACGGATATCTTATTTCCCGATAACGCAAGATAAGTTAACATCTTATCGTCACAAGTTTCTATTGACGATATAGGATTAAATAATGGAATTCCAAGTTTTTCAAGCATAATTCCTAAATATTTATCCTTATCAAGATATACGCAAAAATCGTATTTTGAAAAACCGTTTACGATACCGCAATCGTTATCTATATAGCAATCGTATCCGTTAACGATAACGTCAACCGAAACGCCTAACGAAACGAGCGCGTCTTTAATGCCGTTTACTTGATAATTAAGTTGACTTGAATCGTAATATGCGTTACGAACGATTAAACCTTTCACTTTTCACCTTTTTACCTTTGGTAAAACTATTTTAACACTTTTAGTAGTATTATTCAAGCCAAATGGCTATTTTTGGATAAAAGAATTTAATTCTTCGCTGTAAACGTAACCTATAGAAAAAAGTATTTGTATGACATCGTTTCCGTCAACGTCTTCAGATAAACAATAATCTTCAAACGACGAGTACTTATCTCTTAAAGCAGTATTTATTAAACTTAACAATAAATTTGGATCTTTAATCATAACAAAAACAAAAGGTGCCTAAAGGCACCTTTGATATTTCTTAGTAGTTTTCTTTTCTTACTTCAAAGTATGCCTTCGGGTGTGCGCATACGGGGCAAACTTCAAGAGCATTCTTGCCAGTGTGAAGATGACCACAGTTTCTGCATTCCCAAACAACTTCTTCGTCTTTAGCAAAGGCTTTTTCATCTTTAACGTTTGCTAAAAGCGCAAGATATCTTTCTTCATGTGATTTTTCAATTTTTGCTACCATTCTGAATTGCGCTGCGATTGCCTTGAAACCTTCAGCATCTGCTTCTTCAGCCATGCGCTTATACATTTCAGTCCATTCGCCGTTTTCGCCTGCAGCAGCAGCAACTAAGTTTTCAGCAGTATTGCCAAGTTCGCCAAGATGCTTGAACCAAAGTTTTGCGTGTTCTTTTTCGTTATCAGCAGTCTTTAAAAATAATTCAGCAATTTGTTCATAGCCTTCTTTCTTTGCAACGCTTGCAAAATAAGTATATTTGTTGCGAGCTTGACTTTCGCCTGCAAACGCTTCCCTTA
The DNA here is from genome assembly GCA_045637965.1 of Christensenellaceae bacterium. Taxonomy (GTDB): domain Bacteria; phylum Bacillota; class Clostridia; order Christensenellales; family Borkfalkiaceae; genus HGM11412. The sequence goes on from JAZUAK010000009.1 coordinate 304,917, forward strand.
AATTCATTTCAGTTTTCGTACCCTTAAGTTCCATATTTATTTCTCCTTAAAATTTTTAATTTTATTTTTACGGCTGTGCCGTTAGTTCAACTTTAAACAACTTTTACAAACGCCTTTAAGCGTCAAGTCAACGTCTTCAATCTTATTTTCCTTATTAAACCTGCCGTTATCTATGAAGGATAAATCAATCTCGTCAACGTCTACAACCGAATTGCATACTCTACATTGAAAATGTGCGTGGGCGTATAAAGTTTTATCAAACCTATCTCCGCCGTCCGCCATAATCTTTTGAACCTCCCCACTCTTTACCAAAGCGTTAAGGTTACGGTATACCGTTGCAAGATTAATCGACGGCATAACTTCTTTGCACCTTGCTAAAATAACTTCAGCAGTAGGATGATCACAACTCGAAGTAACGGCTGTTAGCACGACACTTCTTTGCTTACTCATAACCAAACCCCCTTCAATAATAAAGTGATAATGATTATCACTATCATTATTATATATAAGGATTTCTTATTTGTCAACCGTTTTTTCAAATTTTTTTAAACTTTCTTAAATATATTTTAATATATTCTTTATTGATTTTCAAGAGCAAATATGATAAAATTAAAAATAATACGTAAATTCGTAATTTAAGGATAAAATTATTGCATTTTTTGGTGATAAATGAAACACGTTTTTATTATAAATCCCGTTGCTGGATTTGAAAATTCTTTTATTAAGTTATCTAACGAACTTAAATCTTTCAAGGATAAATACGATATTACCGTTCACGTAACTTCAAGCGTAAAAGACGCAACCGAATATACAAAAGAGTTTATTTCGATCCACAAAGACGAAGATATAAGGTTTTATTCGTGCGGTGGCGACGGAACGCTTGGCGAAGTTGTTAACGGCATCGTTAATAACGAAAATGCCAGCGTTACTTGTTTTCCATGCGGTAGCGGAAACGATTTTGTTAAATCGGTTGGCGGAAAGGATAGGTTTTTAGATTTAGAAAGCCTTTTTACCGCTGAAAACTCTAAGATTGACCTTATAAAGGTTAACGACGATATATATTCTTTAAACGCTATTAACGTTGGTTTTGAAGCGCGCGCTTGCAAGATTGCGAACGACGTTAGGGGTAAATCTAAAAACCCCTATCTTCGCGGTGTTATTGGCGCATTATTTAGCGCAATGAAAAACAAAGTGTGCGTTGAAGTTGACGGAGAACTTGTGAATACCGACGGATATTTGCTTTTAAGTTCGTTTGCTAACGGCGGTTACGTTGGTGGAAAATACAACTGCGCGCCAAGATATAAAGTTGACGATGGGCTTATTGAAGTTTGCATCGTAAAACCCGTTTCCGTTTTTACTCTGCTCCGCCTTATTAAAAAATACGAAAAAGGCGAACATTTGGATAGCCCCAAGTTTAAAAAATTAGTTAAATACCGCCAAGGTAAGAAAATTAGAATTTATTCGGACAAAGAATTTGACTTTTGCGTTGACGGGGAAACTTTCTTAGGTAAAGAATTTAACCTTGAAATTTGCCATAAAATTTTAAATTTTGCTATTCCAAAATCTTCAAAATAACTAAGTTTTCGACTAAACTTTTCGCCAATCCCTATATGTAAAGTATTATTATAGGGATATGAGTGAAAAATCAATAATAATCGTTATCCCATCGTACGAACCACCCCTTTCATTCGTATCATATATAGAAAACCTTTTAAACGCCGGTGCAACTAAAATAATCGTTGTTAACGACGGCTCAAGTGAAAAGTACGATGGCGTTTACGATAAAATTTCAAAAATTAACGGCGTAACCCTGCTTTCCTATGCGGAAAACCTCGGAAAAGGTTACGCCTTAAAATTTGCCTTTAATTATATAAGCGATAATTGCGATAGTGATTTCGTTATAGTTACCGCCGATTGCGACGGACAGCATTTACCAAAAGACGTATTGAACGTTGCAAGTAAATCAATCGAAAATCCCTTTTCTTTTATACTTGGTGTAAGAGATTTTTCTAATGAATTAGTGCCTAAACGCTCAAGATTTGGCAATCTAAGTACGAGAAAGTTATTTGATATTCTTTACGGAATAAAACTAAGCGACACACAAACTGGGCTTCGCGCATTTTCAAGCAAACTACTACCTTTTATGCAAAAAATAGGCGGAAATAGGTTTGAATACGAAATGAATGCGATAATCGTTTCGCATAAAAACGGCGTTTCAATAATTGAAACGCCTATTGAAACTATTTACGAAGAAAAGCCAAGCGACGTTGAAAAGCGTTCGCATTTTAAAACGTTTTCCGATAGTTTTAAGGTTTGGTCGGTACTATTTAAAAACGTGAACGCTTACGCTTTAGCAGTTTTTTTATCTGTGATAATAGAAATTTGCACGTTTACTATATGTGAATACGCTATATTTAAGCACCTAACACCACAAGTACGAACTCTATTTTCAACCGTTACGGCAAGAGTTTTTTCTTCAACGTTTAATTACGCCGTCAACTATAAGTTCGTGTTTAACGGCAGTGGAAAATCTACGATTATCAAATATTACGTTTTATGGACTATAATTTTAACCCTATCCTACCTGTTTACAAACTTTTTTGGAAACGTAATAGGGCTACCCGTAGTATTATTCAAAGTGATAACTGACGCAGGCTTATCTATTCTTAGTTTCAGAGCGCAAACGACTTGGGTTTTTAAAAACGAGCAAGAAAAAACTCCGCAATAGCGGAGTTTTTGTTTTTAGAATTTAACTTCGAGGGGGTTTTGAGCGTGAGCAGTTTCAATAACGCTAATAACCATCGCTGCTTCTTCAGGAGTAACGAATAATCTATCGCCCTTAGTTATGGTGTTATATACGCTTTCGTATACGTTTGCAGTACCGATATCAAACGCAGTACCGTCGTAAACGCCTTCTTCTTCGTGAGTGATAAGTTTTTCAGAGCAATACTTCGGATTGCCTTCAGCATCTTGGAGAGATTCTTCAATAACGGGTTGCGGAGCGTTTTCACCTTCAACGATATACTTAAGTTTGTAACTACCAAGGTTAGGGCTGATAAACGTACCCTTAGAACCTTGAATCTTAAGGTTATACGGATTGAATGCATCGGTAGAGTTGATTTCAATATCAATAAGCGGTTTGTTGGGAGCGGTAAGTAAAATCTTAACGTAGTCTTCAGCGTCACCACTCGTTAAAGCAAGGTCAAGTTTAGAATATACTACTTGAGTGTTCTTATCGAAATCTAAGAAACCTAAAGCCATAGCGATTGGGTGCGGACCAGTGTTGTATGCGCTACCACCAACCTTCTTTTGTAAGGTTTGCCAGTCCCAACGACGAGAGAAACCGTTGTAAGAAAGGCTAATTTGCTTAATATCGCCAAGAACGCCGTCGTCAATAAGTTTTCTTGCGTGAAGATTAACGGGTGCAGGTTGAGAGTTGTGGAATACTGCAAGTACAACACCCTTTTCTTTTGCAATTCTGATAAGATTTTCGCATTCGTAACGAGTTTTAGCGAACGGCTTATCTACCATAACGTTAAAGCCGTGTTCTAAAAGGTCTTTAGTGATATCGTAGTGCATTTCAGAGTAAGATACGTTAACAACGAGATCGATATCTTTCTTATCGAAAAGTTCAGTGTAATCACTTAAACCTTTTGCGCCTTCGTACCAAGTTTCAGAGAGAACGCGACGGCGTTCGTCTTTTTCAACTACGTACTTAACGTTAAAGTACACGTTTCTTTCGGAGCGGTAATACGAACCGTGAATGTCCCTACCCGATCTACCTTGACCAATAATTGCAACATTGAGTTTTTTCATAATATTCTCCATAATTTTTTTATTATATTTCCAAAATTAAACGAAAATCGTTAATTTTTAATTGTAATTAGTAAACTTGTGTGATAAAATAAATTCGAGGTAATGAAATGATTTTAGAAAGCGATAAAATAAATTATAACCACGTGTCTATTCAAAATCCTAAAAAGAACACGGATTTTAAAAACCATTCACATAATATTTACGAACTTTTGTTTTTCATAAAAGGCGAAGCGTCTTACGTTATTGAAAATAGGAAGTATAACCTTAAGAAAAACGACCTTGTTTTTATTCGCCCTAATTTATACCATTATATTGAAATTAGTTCGGACGCAGAATACGAAAGAATTAACATAGCGTTCGACAATTCAATCGTTGATAAAAATATTATCAAACGAATTCCAAACGAGATTGAAGTTATAAACTGCCCGCAAAGTGGTATCGTTGCGGAAATATTTGGAAGAATGGACTATTACGGCTCAAATCTACCCGAAAACGATTTTATTGACGTTTTGCAATCGCTTTTAAAAGAATTATTCTACGCTTTGAGCCTTTCTTCAGACGGCATACTCAATATCCCATCCGAAATATCTCCTATGCTAACAAAAATTTTAGAGTACGTACGCGATAACCTTTTCACCATTCAATCGGTTAAAGAAATCAGCGACGAGTTTTTCGTAACTGAACAATACCTTCACAGGATTTTCCAAACGCAACTTAAAATTACGCCTAAAAAGTACATCAACGCTAAAAGACTTTTACACGCTCAAAAACTTATTCAGCGCGGTAAAAAACCCGTTGACGTTTACTCACAATGCGGTTTTGAAACCTACGTTGGTTTTTACAAGCAATATATTAATACTTTCGGTTACTCGCCTTCAAAAGAAAAATGTTTAACCAATCTAAAGCCTTAGTTAATTAAGGCTTTATTTTTTTGCCATCAACGAACACGGAAGTAACTTTCAAGTCTTTATCAAGAACTACTATGTCCGCATCTTTACCCTTAGCAAGTACTCCACAATTTAAATTAAATAAATTAGCAGGCGTTTCAGTAAGCATTTTTATAGCAAACGGAACTTCGTAACCGCATTCGTTAACGAGTGTTCTAATAAGCGCGTCACAAGTAGCAATACTACCTGCAAAGCCTGACCTATCTTTAAGTTTACATACTCCGTCTTCAACTTCGTACTCAACCCCACTCATAACGCCGGAGGTAACGCCTGAACCAGCAATTTCTAAACTGTCAGTAGTTAATATCACCCTATCCGCACCCTTGATTTTAATTATCATTTTAATAAGTTCGGGGGGAAGATGCTTTCCGTCAGCAATAATTTCAACAAAAATTTCGTCTAATAAATACGCGCTTTCAATTACGCCTATACTTCTAAAACCTTTGTTTCTCGTGATAGTTGAAGTGCAACTGTATAAGTGAGTTATTAAGTTACAGCCGTTTTCAACGGCTCTTTTCATATCGTTATAAACAGCGTCTGTATGACCTGCCGATACTATTATACCATAGTTTTTAAGATATTTGCAAAATTTTCCTTCTTGATCTTTTTCGGGGGCGTAAGTCCAACGAATAATATCTCCCTTAAACTCTTCAAGTAAGCCTTCATACTCATTCTCGATAGGAGACTTTATGTTACCGCCAGATTGCGCACCGCTTTGTTTTTCCGATAAGTACGGACCTTCTAAGTGAGCACCTAAGATTTTGGCTTTACTTTTACCGCTACGCTTTGCAAGTGATATATCCTTTACGGAATTTTTCATAGCGTCAAAACTATCGGTTGAAACGGTTGGAACTATCGTGGTTGCGCCGTGGCTTAAGTGGAAATCACAAGCCTTTAAAACACTTTCAACCGAACCCGACAAGAAAGGATACCCACCACCGCCGTGAGTGTGGGTTTCAATAAAACCTGGGCTTACGTAACTACCCGTATAATCGTAACTAACGTGAGAAGGTAAATCTTTATCCGTAACGTCTACTATAACGCCGTTATCAATATAAAGAAAACCGTCAAACAAACCGCCGTTTACGATAATTTTATCACTTTTAATTTTAATCATAATAATTTTGAACTTTCGTTATCTAAATACAACTTCGCGTTGTCGCAAAGCCTTAAAATTGTTGCGGGGCATTCTTCGTTAATTTCCCCGTTAACCGTCCTATTGACTGCGTTTGCCTTAGTTTTTGCAGGCACGATACAGAATAAGTAAGGTGCTTTTGTAAGCGTGGGAACGGTGAGCGTTAAAGCGGTTTTGGGAACTTTATCTAAACTTTCAAAACAACCGTCGTTCACTTGTTGTTGACGGCAAACTTCATCAAGTTCAACGGGTTTAACGACTTTTGCATCCTTAAAGTCTGCAACGCCCGGGTCGTTAAACGCGATATGACCGTTTTCGCCAATACCTAATACTACGATATCGGTAGGATTATCAAGTAAAAGTTTAGAATATCTTTCCGCTTCTTTTTCTGCGTCAACCGCTTCAGCGTCAATAAGATTTACGCTTTTGAAAGGTACGAGTGAAAAAATGCTTCTCATTAAGAAATTACCAAAGCCTTGGGGTGCATCTTTTGAAAGACCAATATACTCGTCCATATGGAATGCGTTAATTCTATTCCATTCGATATCTTTATCGTTAACGAGCGACTTCAAAACGTCATTTTGAGAAGGTGCAGCCGCAAAAATCATATTGATTTCAGGCTTTTCAGATAAAAGTTTAACGATGCAATCTTTAATATCTTTTGCGGAATTTTCGCCCATTATAGTTCTATTTTCATAAATGTTAACAGTAAGTTTATCTTTTAAAAACGTTTTCATAATAATTCTCTCAATTTTTCAACTGCGTCAGTAAACGCAACTTTTTGATTTTCATATTTATAAGGATTGTCAAACGACTTTCCAACCAACGCGTTAAGCCCAGAGAAAGTTTGAAGGTGGGGTTCAAGCGTTATGAAGAAATTTTCGTTTTTACTTCTATAATCGTCAAGTATTTTCTTAATTTGCGCTTCGCCCTTGCCAGCCGGAACGATAGCACCTGCATAAAGGGAATCTTTAATATGGAAATACTCGATATAGTCGTATAATTTTAAGTAAGCGTCATACGGATTATACCCGTCTAAAACGAAATTACCCATATCGAAAACGCATTTCAATTTACCATTGAAATATTTTAATATTTCAAGACAACTTTCAGGGCTTTCCCCGTAAATTAACGCTTCGTTTTCGTGGCAAAGGGTAACGCCGTATTTTTCAGCAAGGTTAACGAGTTTTTCAAGCGCACTAAACACGTCTTTTTTGCACTCTTCTCTCGTCTTTCCATCGGGAAGATAGAAACTGAACATTCTAACGTTTTTAGCACCAACGACTTTAGCGGTTTTAAATACGCGTTCAGCCATTTCTAAATGAGCATCCATATCTCCGTCAAGTTTAATCTTGCCTATCGGCGAACCGATTGAAGATACGCCGAGATTATATTTATCAAGCGTTTGTTTAACTTTTAAAACTTCTTCTTCGCTAAGCGTTGAAACGTTCTTGCCGTCAACCCCGCGAATTTCTATATTCTTATAGCCAAAGCCGTTAAGGGCAAGGCATTGTTCTTCAAAACTATCGGAATATTCGTCTGCAAAAGCGGATAAGCGGTATTTTTCCATTAAATCTTAAACTCCTTAACTAATACTTCTTCGCCAGTTAAAATAGACTCGTTAATAGCGTTCATAATAAACACCGTTGCGATAAAATCTTTATACGAAACTTTTTGCCTACCACCATTTAAAATGCGATAGAATTCGTCAAACTCTTTCTTAAAGCAATACAAATCGTCCGAAACGACGGGAACTTCTTTTAAAGTGAGCGATTCTTCAGCAACGCGTAACGCGTGATAAGTCCAAGCGTTACCTTCGTAGAAAAGCGTAGTAACGTCATAACCCTCGTAACGAACGATAGCCGTTATCTTATTATCTTTAACGAACGCCTTTGCACTCTTTGGGTATCTGCCGAAGATTTCAGCCATAATTGAAATTAAATGGTCGGCATAGAAATAAAAGCCACCCCAAACGTTGTGCATATTAAGCGGTGCTCTTACTAAACCACCAATCGTTTTACCGTTAACGTTTTTAAGGTTATCTTTTTTAAGTTTTTTAACTATTTTAGCGTAAACCGAACAAGAACCACCCGTTATTCTAACTTTTGCCTTCTTGCATTCTCTCATAAACTCAACCGCTTCTTCACCATCAACGGTAACGGGTTTATCAATAAACATAGGAACACCGCTTGCAATATACGGCTTTGCATACTTATAGTGATTTCCGCCGTGGCGAGCAGTAACGATAACGCCGTCAACTTGACCAACGAGTTCATCGTAAGAATTCATTACGGGAACGCCGTACTTTTCGTTAAGTTTTTTTGCCGCTTCTAAATCTTCACTGAAAACGCCAACGACTGCTACGTCGCTATACTTCGGGTTTTCTTTCATGAAATTTAAAAAAGTGTTAGCGTGGCTATTTTCACAACCTAAAATAACGATTTTTTTCATAAAACATCCTTTGGAATTTTTTATTATAATATAATTATAAACCTATTTATTTGGAATGTAAATAAACAAAAACAAACAGTTATATAAACAAAAGTAAACAAAAACTCCGCACTTGGCGGAGTTTTATATTAGAAGTTTAAAAGGAATGAATATTCAGCCTTGTCAATAGCGGCAAGGAAAAGATAAAGCCTTGGGCCCATATCCGTGCCAAACAAGAGATTATAGAATATCTTGAAGAATCTTTGTTGACGAGCCATATTCTCTTTTTTAGTAAGAGTTTCGTCGTTAATGAGCGAATATAAGTATTGTTGAACGTCCTTTTCGCTAATAACTTCGTTTTCGGTTACGTACTCGTAAAGTTTCTTAACGGCAACTTTTTCTTCATCGCTTAAAGTAGCGTAACATTCTTCGTTCTTTGCCTTTAAAAGTTTGTAAAGTTTAGACGGTTGATGAACGGTTATCCAATTTTTAACGCGCTCAAGTCTAACGGTATCGTTATCGGTAAACTCAACGCCAACTTTTGCTAAAATATCTTTAACTGCCGTGGGGTTAAAATCAACGATTGTTGCAACTGAAGAAAGCACGCCGAAAGGTACTTTTGAACGGGTTTTATTACCGTCAAGCATAGCAAGGTCGTAAACCCATTCGTTATATTCGTCGGCTTCGCCGTTCTTATACGCTTCTAAGCCCTTATCAAATTCGGAATAATGGCGAATAATCGTATCGTCAAAGTTAAACGAGAAACCTGCCTTGGGTTCGTACTTTGCAAAAAGCCATCTAACCATATCGGGTTCGTAAACCTTCATTACGGTTGCAGGGGTAATATTGTTACCCGTTGAAGAGTGCATATCGCCAAGCCCTGCGATTGATAACCAACCGTAACCTTGGAAAAGCGGGGGTTCAACACCTAAAACTCTTCTTGCTATATCGCTTGCAACGACGAAACTACCGCTTGCGGCTGCGTGGTCGATTCCGCCCGGCTCAAAGTCAACGCCTTCATAACCCCAACGCATCGGCCAGTCAACTTTCCAAACGAGTTTAATCATGTGGTATTCTCTAACTTTAACGGTATGAGTTGCACCACACTTACAAGTAAAGGTAAGTTCTTCACCATCGTCGCTACAAGAAATAACTTTAGTGGTATCTTTACCACAAGTACTGCAGTATACGTTTAAAGGATAATAGTTTTCACGTTCGCCTTCGTCGCTATCTTGCGTTTTATATTCCATTAAAACGTCGTAAATTTCTTTTCTTTTCTTGATAGCGTTAATTATACCTTCGGTATAATCACCGTTCATATATTTCTTTGCTTGATAACGATAATCAACGTCTATTCCAAGTTCTTCAAGAGAAACTTCAAACTCCTTTTCATTATGCTCGGCATAAGAAGAATGAGTGCCGTACGGATCAGGAATAAGAGCGTAAGGCATACCTAAATATTTATCGAAATCGGGGCAAATGGGCGCTACGTTTGAAGGAACTTTTCTAAGCCTATCAAATTCGTCCCAAGAGAATAAAAGCCTTGCTTTTTTACCCATTTTACGAAGAGCCTTAACTACGTAATAACTCGTAGCAACGTCTCTAAAGTTACCGATGTGAACGGAACCCGACGGACTAATACCCGCCGCGCAAACGTATTCTTCTTTGTTAGGGTTTCTACCAATAACGTCTAATGCTAATTTTTCAGCCCAATGCATACTAAATCCTTCCTTCTAGCCAATTTTCAAAATTTTTAATTACGTATTCGGCAACTTCCGTCGGGGTTTTGCCGTTAGTATCAACTACTAAATCGTAGTTAGTCATATCCATAATATCAACGCCGTAAAGCGTATTGTACCTAAGTATCTCACTTTCGCGACGCTTTTTGATTTCTTTTACCGCAGTTTCTATATCCGAATAGGTTTCATCAGACCTGCCCGCATTTATAATACGCTCGGCGGAAGTTTTGATATCCACTTGCATATACACGGAAAAACTCGACGGAACGAAATGCCACGCCATACGAGAATCAAAAAGATATTTTCCACTTAACGATTCGTAACTTTTAAGTTTATCGTCAACGAGTTTATCGTATTCGGGGTGATTTTCAATATATCGATTAAAATCGGCAACGGACATACCGTGCTCGTCCGCCATTTTTCTCATAATTTTACCGATTGAAACCTTTTCAAGCCCGTATTTTTCAGTTAAAATCTCGCCGATAGTAGTCTTTCCACTACCCAAATCGCCGGCAAGCGAAATCTTTAAATCTTTCATAATCTTATATACTATAACTTATTAGTTATTCTTTGTCAAACTATTTAAGCCTATTGTGTGGGCAAACTTTTATACAAATTCCACAAACAGCGCCCCTACCTATATCTTTATAGGTTTTCATGTGGTTAGAACACTTTTCCGCCGAGAAAAAATCTTCACGCTCCATTCCGCTTTTATAAGGTATTCCGCTTATTGCACCCGCCGGGCAAGCGTTTAAACAAAGTTTACACTCTCCACAACCGTTTTCTATAACGGGAAGTTCGCTTTCAACTTGCATATCGGTAAGTATCGTTGCCAAACGAACTTTAGAGCCGTATTCACGGCTTATAAATAAAGCGTTCTTGCCGATAAAACCAAGCCCTGAAAGCCTTGCGCCCGTCTTATGCGAAAATGCTCCGCGGTAAGAACTCTTATCGTCCGCAGTAGATTGAGAAGCAGGTATCGGGAAAGCGTTAAAACCTTGCTTTTCTATGAGCCTTGCGCCTAAAAAAGTTATTCGATCAAGCAAAGCGTTTGCCGTTCTATAAGCGTGAAAATACTCAATAGTCGGCCTTTCTTCAATAGTTTTAAGTACGGCGTCAGGAAGTTTAACCGCAACGGTTATAGCGTAAATTAAATTTTCTTGATTAACAATCGGCGATTTGTCAAGTTTTGAAAACCCAACTAAATCAGCACCTAAGTTAAGTAGCGTGTCTTTTAATAATTTTTCGTTCATATCATATATCGTAAATAATGGTAACGGGGCCGTCTGAAAGTTGATTTATTTTCATATCCGCACCGAATACACCTTTTTTTACGGCTACGCCGTAAGTTGATAGTTTTTCACAAAAATAATCGTAGATAGGCTCGGCTTTATCGGGCGTTTCGGCTTCGATAAAACTCGGCCTGTTTCCATGAGAAACGTCACCGTATAAGGTAAACTGAGAAACGCTTAAAATCTCTCCGCCAACGTCTAAAACGGATTTGTTCATTTTGCCGTTTTCATCTTCAAAAATTCTAAGTTTTGCTATCTTACCAGCCAAATAATCGGCGTTTTCGTAAGTATCGCCCCTTTTAACGCCAAAATAAACGATTAGCCCGAACGGAATTTCGGAAATCAATTCTCCGTCAACTTTTAAATTGGTTTGCTTAACCCTTTGAACTACTGCGCGCATTAAAACTCCTCTGCCACGAGCGACGCTGCACCAATAATCCCCGCATCGTTTTTAAGCGATGCAGTAAGTATAGCCGTCTTTGGCGTATTCTTGTAACCGTAATTGAATTTTTCAAGATATTTAACGACTTTTTTGGTTAAATATTCCCCTTCTTTACTAATACCACCGCCGAATACGATTGCGTCTGGGCGGAAGATATTGCAGTAGTCTAAACAACCTTCGGATAAGTATGAGATATACTTGTTGATAACCCGTTTAGCCGTCTTATCGCCTTGTTTTGCGCAAATGAACGCCGTTTTTCCGTCAACCTTTTCTAAGTCGTTTTCAACGAGCGACCACATCGAACTTTCGGGGTTTTTAGTCATAAATTCTTTGGTTATTCTAACGAGCGCCGTTGCTGAAGCGTACTGCTCGAAACAGCCCCTTCTTCCACAACCACAAGGTACACCGTTTGAGCGCAAGGTTATATGCCCAAGTTCGGCAACCATACCGTTCGTACCCTCGTAAAGTTTTTTATCTATAACTATTCCACCGCCAACGCCCGTACCTAAAGTGAGCATTATAACCGTGTTATAGTTTTTTGCAACGCCGAATATAACTTCGCCAAGCGTAGCAGCATCGGCATCGTTTGCTACTCTAACTTTTTTACCCGTAACTTTCTCAAGCGTATCTTTTAAATAAAAATTAGTCCATTTTAAGTTAGATGAATAGCCGACTATCCCCTTTTTACCGTTAATAGCGCCGGGACAGCCAACGCCGATACCTAAAATCGAATCAAAAACTAAGTTGCTACTTTGTAGCAACTTTTTAATTTGTTCCCCAACCTTTTCCATCTGAAGTTCGGGGGAAATTTGTTCAGTTTTTATTGCGGATTTAATAACGATGTTACCGCTTTTGTCAACGATACCCGTTTTTATAGTCGTTCCGCCTATATCAACACCAACGTAGTACATATTATATAACTTGCTCTTCCATCAAAATTTCCGTTATTCTTTTAATATTGCTTTTAAGTTTTTTAAACGGTCTTACAGCGTATAAATAAGCAAGATAGATAAGTTTAATCTTTTCGTTATCCTTTTCTCTAATTTTCGCTTCAAAAAGGTCTAAAATATACATAAGTTCAGCAACGTCCGCTTGAGAAATTCTGCTATCCTTTACCGAAAGCCTTTCAAGATCTAAAAGCCTTACGAGTGTTGCAAGCGAATTTTCGTAACTGCCAACTTTTTGAGCCGCTTGCTCAATGAGTTTTTCAGTATCGTCAACGTTAAGGGGTTCTTCTTCAACGAGTTTATTCATAGCAACCGCTTCTTCTCTCGTTTGAGTGCTGTTTATCATTTGCATTCCTATTTGGTATGCGTACGATTTAAAAGGAACGAGCACTATATTTGCAAAGTTAGAATAAGCCGTATCGTAATTTTTATGCGGGTCAAAAAAGTCAAGAAGGTCGGTAAGTTGAAGATTTTTGTAATTCACTTCTCTTAAAAGAGAATATACGAACGCCAAAACGTCGGTATTGCGTTCGGGAAGAACGAAATACTTATCTTCGCCAGTTTGAATAAACGCGTCGACTAACGCCGTTTGAAAATCGTAATTATCAACGAAATAATTAAAAGTATCGCTCAAAAGTTTCGATGAGTTGATAGCGGTTATAACTTCAAAAACTTTTGAGTTTGCAAAGAGATATCTCGATGCAATAAGTTCGTCAACTAATTTTATAAAATTATTTAGCGATTCTTCTCTCGTTCTCATAATTCACCTAATAATCAAAAATTTTATTATTTTTATTATAGCATAAAAAAATAACGGTATCAAGATTTTTGCAAAAACTCTTGCATTTTAATTTAGTTTTATGTATAATTACAAATACACGTCTAAAAATTACAAATTTACGGAGGAAGAATATGCTTGTCAAAGGCGAAGCGTTCGTTACAAAGTTAATATTGTTATTCGTTTTTGATAAGATGGAATGTCCATTATCCGAAAATACGGTAATTGATATGTGTTGCTCGTCTAACGATTGGATAAGTTATATGGATAGCAAGCCTATCTTAAATAAACTTATTGACGAAGGGTTTGTTTATAACGTTTCAGAGTACGGCGAACCGCTTTACTCTATAACCCCTGAAGGAAGATATTGCTTAGCGGAATTTTACGTTAAGATCCCATCTTCACAAAGAGAAGCGATTGCCGATTTCGTAAAGAAAAACCGCGCGCATTATAGAAGAAAGCAAGACTGCTCTGCCGACTACTATATGAACAAAGATTCAACTTACACCGTTTATCTTAAGATAAACGATATGGGGCAACCGCTCCTTGAACTTAAATTTAACGTTCCCAATCGTCAAACGGCTAAAAATATTTACAAAAAATGGGAAGAAAAAGCAGGTAACGTTTACGCTTTAATCTACGACCACTTGGTTGACTGATATCCCGCTAATACAAAGGAGAATTATGCATACTTATAACACACACGGAACTTGTAGCAGGCAAATCATGTATAACGTTGAAAACGGCGTTGTTACGGGAGTTAGGTTTATCGGTGGTTGCATGGGCAACTTGCAAGGTATTTCCAAACTCGTTGAAGGAAGAAAAATTGAAGAAGTTATTCCACTTCTTGAAGGAATTAAATGCAGGAACGGCACTTCTTGCCCCGACCAATTATCTAAAGCGCTTAAACAACATATTGAAAACAAATAACAAAACGCACCCGCTTGGGTGCGTTTTTTCATTATATAAGTTTAAATTTATTTCTAATTGAGTTTAATATGGCAAGTATCAAAAGACCAACGTCGCCTGCGATTGCAAACCATAAACTCGATAAAACTCCCGTTACGGATAACGCGATTATTAAAAGTTTTATAAGTAATGAACCGTATAAGTTTTGCTTAGCAATTTTTGAAGTGCGCTTTGCAAGTTTAATAAGATATGGAATTTTTGATAAATCGCCACTCGTTAAAACTGCGTCTGCACTCTCAATAGCAACGTCAAGCCCGTTACCCATAGCAATACCAACGTCGGCTCGCTTTAATACGGGTGCATCGTTAACGCCGTCGCCTAAATACACCACGGTTCCGTTCGTGCTCTTAATAGCCTTTTCAAGCCTGCGAACTTTATCTTCGGGAAGAAGTTCCGCCCTTGATTTATCAATACCTAAATATTCTTTTACGGCAAGCGCTTCGTCTTTATTATCGCCGGTGAGCATTAGCGTTTGTAAAACGCCAAGATCTTTAAGTTCTCTAACCATACCGCGAGCATTTTTTCTTATAACGTCGTTAAGAATTACAACGCCTGCGCACTCGCCGTCAACCGCCAAATATATCTTAGTTCCAATATCGCCGGTTTCGATTATTTTAACTTGATTTTCAGTTAAAAATCTCTCGTTACCAGCAAGCATAATCTTGCCGTCGTAAACGCATGAAACACCCTTACCTGCATAGTCTTTATAATCGGTTGCTTCCAAGGTGGAAACACCTACTTTTTTCCTTATTGCTAAGGCTATAGGGTGATTAGAGTACTTTTCACATATATTTAAAAGTTCTAAAATCTTACCTTGATAGTTCTTCGTTGATATTACTTTTGAAACCTTTAAAACACCTTCGGTAAGCGTTCCCGTTTTATCAAACGCAACCACACCGCAATTTGATAATTGCTCGAGTGTTAAACTGCTTTTTACTATAACGCCGTGCTTTGCGGAATTTGCAACGCCAATGAAATATGCGAGGGGGATAGAAACGACTATCGAGCAAGGACAAGATACGCATAAAAGCATTACCGCGCGTTTACCCCAAACAGAAATTCCCAACCTGTAAGTTTCAGCAAATATCGGGCAAATAAACGCTACGATAATCGCTGCAACCACTATTAAAGGGGTATACCACTTAGAAAATTTATCTAAGAATTTTTCTGCTTTGGATTTGTTTTTAGCGCACTCTTCAATAGTTTTTGCAATAGTGTTAACCGCGCTTTCGGAATACGGCTTAGTTACCCTAACTTTAACGCTTCCGTCAACGGCAATAAAGCCACCAAGCACCGTATCGTTAACGCCTAAATCTTTATAATTACTTTCGCCGGTTATTATAGCGGTGTTAAACGATGAACCCCCGCTTAAAATAACGCCGTCAAGCGAACATTTTTCGCCCGTTCTAACCACGATAATATCGCCGACTTTAACTTTATCAGCAGATACGCGTTTTTCAATTCCGCCGTCGCCAAGAACGGAAACTTTCTCGTCTTTAAACGATTTTAAATCGTTTATAACTTTATCCGCACGAGAGATTGCGCTGTGTTCAAATAACTCGCCTATTTGGAAAAGAATCATTATACCGACTGCTTCAAGCGTTTTACCAAGCAATATTGCTGCTATTGACGCTATCGTCATAAGCGTATTTTGATTAAACGGCTTGCGCTTAATGATACCTGTAAACCCACCTATAACGGCGTTGTAACCTGCTATTGCATAAGCAAATACTAAAACGTAATTGGATGCTTTCGCCGTTTTTTCAAAAGAGTTTAGTATAATGCCCGCTATCATTATCATAACGGCAATGGTAAGTTCTATAATTTTATACTTTCTCTCTTTTTTATCACTCAAGTTTTCACAAGAACAATTATCGTCGTGATGGTGCAAATGGCACGAACACTCTTCTTCGTGGCAATGCTCGTGCTCTTCGTCTTCTTGACTATCTGCATCTTCGCTTTCTTCGTGATAAACGACGGAATCGGAAACTTCTTCCGAACCGTCAAACAACGGCTCGGCATCAATACCCATATCTTCTAACAAACCGAGTATTTGAACCATAACGTCGTAATCGCTTGCCCATTCGGATATATCGTAAGATAAAATTCCATCTTTTATTTTAACGGATATAACACCTTCAAAAACGTTTGTTTTTGAAATTATATCTTTAACTTGTTCTTGCGTTAAATCAGTGTTTATTTTTATTAAAGTTTTATTGTCGTTCATAACGCTCCTTAACAATCGAGATGCTCGATTGACATTTCTATTATAGTTCTAACGTGCTCGTCGGCAAGATAATAGTAGTTAACGTTTCCGTCTTTTTCTAAACTTAAAATCTTTGCGTCTTTCAAAATTCTAAGCGCGTGCGAAGTTGCCGATTGAGAAAGATTGCATTCTACCGCAATTTCCCCAACGCTCTTTTTTCCACCAAGTAGGCAAAGAATTATTTTTAATCGCCCACCGTCGCCTATCGCTTTAAAATCTTTAACGAGTTCTTCAATTTTTACTTCACTTAAATCGTATTTTTTCATTTTATACCTTTATGACAATATGAAAATATATTCATATTATAATATTGATTATTCATTCTGTCAATAGAGTTTTGTTAAAGTTTGATGAAAAGTTGGCGTTTTCTATAGAAAAAACTTAAAAACCATTGAAATATGCTTTTATTTATGCTAAAATCATAAATAAAGTTAACGTAGTGAAATTTTATAATAAAATTTTTACTGCAAGCAATCAAATTTCGGTGGTTTATGAAAAAATCAAACGTTAAAAAACAAACGAACGCTAATATTCAAAATAGCGTTGAAACGGAAAAAATTTTTACAACTAACCCTGTTCCCGCAAAAAAGCAAAAACGCATTTTACAGCGCGATGCCGTGAGGCATAACGTTACTGCGAATCAAGGTTTATCTAACGCTCAAGTTGAAGATAGAGTTGCAAAAGGGCTTACTAATAACGTAAAAGCAAGAAACTCTAAATCTATCCCTGCAATCATTTTCGGGAATACTTTTACTTTCTTTAACCTTTTGTGTGCAATAGTTATTATTGCATACGTGGTGGTTGATGCCGACCTTGGTAACTTTACTTTCATTATTCCTTTTGCGCTCAACTTAGTAATCGGCATTTTCCAAGAAATAAGGGCAAAGCGTTCAATAGAAAAACTTTCTATTTTACAAGCGCCCACCGCTTCGATTATAAGAAACGGTAAAGAATATGAAATTTCAACCAAAGATTTAGTTCTTGACGACGTTTTTAAGGTGGTTTCAGGCAATCAAATCCCCGTTGACGGCATAGTTTTAGACGGATACGCCGAAGTTAACGAAGCGTTGCTTACCGGCGAATCAGTTCCCATCAAGAAAAAGGTGGGGGATCTTATTTTGGCAGGTAGCTTTATAACGAGTGGCTCACTCGTAGCGAAAGCGGATAAAGTTGCGGAAGAATGTTACGTTCAAAAACTTACCGAAAAGGTTAAAAAACACAAAAAACCCAATAGCGAACTTATGCAAACGCTCACTTGGATTGTTAAAATCGTTGGTTTAATCATCGTTCCTATTGCTATCGGCATTGGGCTCGTTAACTATAAAAACCCGATTATGAGCGAAACTTTCGGCACTATTCAAAGATTCGTGGTAACGCGTACGGGTGCGGTAGTTCTTGGTATGATACCTGCCGGGCTTATACTTTTAACTACTATTGCTCTTTCGCTTGGCGTTATTAGGCTTTTCAAGAGAAACACTCTCGTTCAAGATATGTACTCACTTGAAATGCTTGCTCGCGTTGACGTTTTGTGTCTTGATAAAACGGGAACGATTACGGACGGAAGAATGCAAGTTATTAAAGATATTCTTATTTCCGACCGCCACCCCTATTCTCTAAACGATATTATCGGCACTATGCAAGGCGTGTTTGAAGATAACAACGCAACTTCCGCCGCCCTTAGAGCGCATTATCAATCGACTGCCGATTTTACAGTTGTGAAAACTATACCTTTCTCTTCAGCAAGAAAATATAGTGCGGTTACTTTCTCTGAAATGGGAACCTACGCAATAGGCGCGCCCGAGTTCGTATTAAAAGAACTTTCGCCGTTTATCCGCGAACAAATGGACCATTACATAAACCACGGAAACAGAGTGCTACTATTAGCGCATTCTTCCGCTCAAATTACCGCTAAAGGCGAATTGCCCGTTTCTATGAAACCCGTGGCGCTCATAGTTTTAAGTGATAACATAAGACCTGAAGCCATTGAAACTATTAATTGGTTTAAACAAAACCAAGTTGAAGTTAAAGTTATCTCGGGTGATAACCCAATAACCGTATCCGAAATTGCTAAGCGCGCAGGCGTTGAAAATGCTTCTAACTGGATAAGTCTTGAAGGCTTATCGGATAAGGAAGTTGCTTCTATCGCCGATAAATACACGGTATTTGGTAGAGTTACCCCCGACCAAAAGAGCGTTTTAATAAAAGCGCTTAAAATGGGCGGTCATACGGTTGCTATGACGGGTGACGGCGTTAACGATATTCTTGCAATGAGAGAGGCCGATTGTTCTATAACCGTTGCTACGGGTGCGGACGCGGCAAAGAGCGTTGCTCATATCGTACTTGCCGATAACAACTTTAATTCCATGCCAAAAGTCGTTGCAGAAGGTAGGCGTGTTATTAACAATATTCAGCAATCTGCTTCACTTTTCCTTATGAAAACGATATTTACCGCACTACTCGCGTTTATATCTATAGCGTCGATGACTCCGTTCCCCTTTGAAACGAAACACCTTACGATGCTCGAACTTTTCGTAATAGGCTTTGCATCGCTTGCCTTATCACTCCAACCCAACGAAAAACGCGTTGAAGGAGATTTCCTAACGACTATCTTCTCTAACGCTATCCCCGGCGCATTGTTGCTACTTATGAACGTTTACATAGTTGAACTTATAAGTCTATTCGGTATATTCCCAGAACCGACTGCTGACTTTACTATGACTATGAAGGTAGTTGCATTCAGTATTGGTGGCGTAGTTTATTTACACAAAGTATGTAAACCGTACAACGTACTCCGCGCGATAATTATTTCAATAGTTATTGCTTGTATGGCTGTTTGGGTTATATATTTACTTGATACTTCTCAAATAATGAACGTTGATAACTTCTTCGGTTTAGTTTCTCTATTCCCGCTTACTAAAGAAACGTGGCAATATCCGCTTATATTATTTGCGATTATCGAACTCAACCTTTTACTTAACGAACCGCTTAGCAACCTTAACAAAGTGCTTTTCTCTTCGTTTAGGAAAAGTAAAAAAGACGATAATAATTAACCAAAAGGAGTGGGCAACCACTCCTTTTATAATAGAAAAACACCGCATTCATTTTGAACGCGGTGTTTTAATTTTGTTTATTCTTGAATTTCAGTTGCGTTTTCAGCCGTTTCTTCGCCGTCAGCAGGTTCTTCTTCGTCTTCATGAGGAACAACCGCTACGGTGGAAACTTTACCGCTGTTAAGACGCATTACGATTACGCCTTGAGTATCTCTTCCGAGTTTTGAGATTTCGCCTGCAGGCGTTCTCATTATTATACCCGTATCGGAAATCATCATAACGTCTTGATCAGGCGCAATAAACTTCAAGCATACGAGATCGCCCGTCTTATCGTTGAACGAACCTGCTTTTACACCCTTACCAGCACGATTTTGAAGCCTATAATCTTCAACGTCAGAAAGTTTACCATAACCGTTTGCCGTTACCGTCAATACGTCGCAACCTTCTTTAACGACGCTCATAGCAATCAAGCAATCGTCGTCCGCTAAATCCATAGCCTTAACGCCTTGAGTATCTCTACCTATCGGCTTTAAGCCGTAAGAACCGTTTTCGCCGATACCTTCGTAGAATTTAATACACTTGCCCTTAGCCGTACCAATTAAGATTTGGTCTTCGCCAGACGTAAATTGAACGGAAATAAGTTCGTCGCCTTCGTTTAAGTTGATCGCTATCTTACCACTCTTTCTAATGCTTGCAAATTCAGACATTGCCGTCTTCTTGATAAGTCCGTTCTTAGTTGCCATTGCAATATAGCCTTCAGTTCCGTCTTTAAGCGGAATAACAGCGTTAACTTTTTCGCCTTCGGCAAGTTGTAAAATATTGATAATTGCTCTACCCCTTGAAGTTCTCGTCGCTTCGGGGATTTCGTAACCCTTAATTGAGTATACCTTACCAAAACTTGTGAAGAATAACAAGTAATCGTGAGTTGAAGTTACGAACATATCGGTAACGAAGTCTTCTTCCTTAGGCTTATGGCCGGTTATACCCTTACCGCCACGGTGTTGAGATTTATATTCCGCAACGGGAATTCTCTTAACGTATCCGAAGTGAGTTCTTGAAATAACGACGTCTTCTCTCGGAATAAGTTCTTCGTCTTCAATGCTACCTTCAAGATGAGAAATTTCAGTTCTTCTTTCTTTGCCGTATTTTTCTTTAATGAAGATTAAATCGTCTTTAATGATAGCGTCTACCCTTGAAACGTTAGTTAAAATATCTTTATAATCGTCGATAAGTTTGTGTAAATCTTCAAGTTCGGCTTGAAGTTTAGATACTGCAAGGTTGGTAAGAGTTTGTAATCTCATATCAAGGATTGCGTTTGCTTGCTTACCTTCAGCGTCTAAATCAAATTCACGGATAAGCCTATCAGCCGCTTCCGCTCTATCTTTACTCGTCTTGATAATTTTGATAACTTCATCAATATCGGAAAGGGCCTTAACTAAACCCGTTACGATTAAGCATCTTTCTTCCGCTTTATCAAGGTCGAATCTCGTTCTTCTAGTAATAACGTCGCGTTGATGCTTGTGATATTCAACTAAAATCTCTTTGAGATTTAATACTTTGGGATCGGTACCAACGAGCGCAAGAAGAATAATACCGTCGGAAACTTGAAGTTTGGTTTGCTTATATAAAGTGTTGAGTACTACTTGGGGGTTTGCATCCTTTTTAATATCAATTACGATTCTCATACCGTGACGGTCAGATTCGTCGTTAATATCGGCAATACCTTCAATTTTCTTGTCGGTTACGTACTCTACGATAGTTTTAATGAGTTTTTCTTTGTTTACTTGGTACGGAAGTTCGGTTACTACGATTCTATTCTTAGTTCCGCCTGCGTATTCTTCAATTTCACACTTAGAACGAAGAACGTAACCACCTCTTCCAGTGCGGTAAGCGTTTTTAATACCGCTTCTACCCATCAATATACCGCCCGTCGGGAAATCGGGGGCAGGAACGAATTCCATAAGGTCGTCAATGGATATATCGGGATTATCAATAACTGCGATTGCACCGTCGATAACGTCTGAAAGATTGTGCGGTGGAATGTTAGTTGCCATACCAACCGCAATACCATCGGCACCGTTTACTAAAAGGTTCGGGTATCTTGCAGGAAGAACTACCGGTTCTTTACGCGTATCGTCGAAGTTTGCTTTGCAATCTACAGTGTTTTTATCAATATCACGAAGTAATTCAAGAGCAAGTTTACTCATTTTTGCTTCGGTATATCTATATGCTGCGGCAGGGTCGCCGTCAACTGAACCAAAGTTACCGTGGCCGTCTACGAGCGGAAGATTTATAGAGAAATCTTGAGCCATACGAACGAGCGCATCGTATACTGAACTATCGCCGTGCGGGTGATACTTACCTAAAACGTCACCGACGATTGCAGCACATTTCTTGAACGGCTTATCGGGGGTTAAACCCATTTCGTTCATTGAGTAAAGTATTCTTCTATGAACGGGCTTTAAACCGTCCCTAACGTCAGGAATAGCGCGTGAGCGGTTAACTGCCATAGCGTAGTCGATGAAACTCTGGCGAAGTTCGCTATCAACTTCAACGTTAACGAGTTTCGTCATTGACAGAGTTTTCTTAAATTCGGCGGTAAGTTCTTCACTTATTACTTTTTTAGCCATAATTTTCTCTCCTATCAAGTATCAAGGTCTGCATTCGCAAATTTAGCGTTATCTTCGATAAATTTACGACGAAGTTCAGGTTGCTCGCCCATTAAAAGCGTAAAGTTTGCATCCGCTTCAATAGCGTCTTGAACGGTTACTCTTCTAAGCGTTCTCGTTTCAGGGTTCATGGTCGTTTCCCAAAGTTGTTCCGCGTCCATTTCACCAAGACCTTTGTAACGCTGAATATCGCATCTTTCGTTTTCTTTTAAGAATTCTTCTTTATCTTCTTCGGTATAGAAGTAATGTTCTTGCTTGCCCTTAGTTATCTTGTAAAGCGGGGGCTGTGCAATATATACGTGGCCTTCTTCAATAAGCGGTTTCATATAGCGGAAGAAGAACGTTAATAAAAGTATTCTAATATGTGAACCGTCTACGTCAGCATCGGTCATACAAATAATTCTATCATAACGGAGTTTACTTATATCAAAATCGTCAAGCATACCACCGCCGAAAGCAGTAATCATAGCCTTGATTTCTTCATTTTCAAGAACCCTGTTAATTCTCGTTTTTTCAACGTTTAATATCTTACCACGAAGGGGAAGAACCGCTTGGAAGCGCCTATCTCTACCCTGTTTTGCCGTACCACCTGCCGAATCACCTTCTACTAAGCAAATTTCGCAAAGTTCGGGGTCTTTACAAGAACAGTCGGCAAGTTTACCAGGAAGGCGAACGTTTTCAAATACGCCCTTTCTCGTTGCTTCTCTTGCCTTTCTCGCGGCTTCTCTTGCCTTTTTAGCCGTTAAACATTTTAAAATCAACTCTTTGGCTACGGACGGATTTTCTTCAAGCACAGTGGCGAATTCTTCCGTCATAGTCTTGTTTACGAGCGTTCTCATATCCGCATTACCGAGTTTAGTCTTAGTTTGACCTTCGAATTGGGGATTTAAAAGTTTAACCGAAATAACGGCTGTTATACCTTCACGAACGTCTTCGCCCGATAACTTATCGTCGTCAGTCTTTAAAAGGTTGAGTTTTCTACCAGCGTCGTTTACAACTTTCGTAAGCGCAAGTTTAAAACCGTCTAAATGCGTTCCGCCTTCAACGTTGTTTACGTTGTTTGCAAACGCTAAGATTTGTTCGTTATATCCGTCGTTATATTGGAATGCAATTTCGATAGTTTCTTTATCAAATCTCTTCTTCATATAAACGGGTTCGGGCGTTAAAACTTCTTTGTTGTGGTTTAAAACTTGAACGTACTCTTTAATACCGCCCGTAGAAAGCATCTCATCACTTCTTTCCACACCTGCTCTTTCGTCTTTTAACACGAGTTTTACGCCTGTGTTAAGGAAAGCAAAGTCCCTAAGCATTCCGCGGATCGTTTCGTACGAGAAATCGGTCGTTGAGAAAATCGTCGGATCGGGCTTGAAAGTTACGCAAGTACCAGTTTCATTCGTATCTTCTAAAACTAAAAGTTCAGTTTGAGGAACACCGATTTTATATTCTTGACGGAAATGCTTGCCATTTTGATAAACGTCAACGCTCGCAGTTTCGGATAATGCGTTTACAGCCTTTAAACCTACACCGTGAAGACCTGACGAAATTTCGTAACCACCACCGCCGAATTTACCGCCGGCGTTCGGGTGCGTCATAACGAGTTCAACGGTTGAGATACCTTCTTCCCTCATACCAGTAGGAATACCACGGCCGTTATCTCGTATCGAACAAGAACCGTCACTATGAATGGTTACGGATATAGTATCGCAATAACCAGCAAGCGCTTCGTCAATAGAGTTGTCCACCGTTTCTTTAACAAGGTGATGAAGACCGTAAGAATCGGTGTTTCTAATATACATACCCGGCCTTAAACGGATATGCTCTAAACCCTTACACTCTCTAATCTGGTCCGCGCCGTATTCGTTAACAACTTTGTTTTCAGCTTCCATTTCTATCCTCCGTCCGCAAAAAGCGGTTAAAGTACATAAGTATATAACTATACTATAATTATGTTAATTATAACACACGCGCGCGTAAAAGAAAAGTGTTTTTTAAAAAAAAGTTTAAAAAAAGAGTGCGAAGCACTCATTTTTTATCGTTAAATTTAAAAACTGCACGAAAAAAAGGGCTAATCGCCCTTTTTTAAAGATTTTTAAGTAGTATTTCCATATATTTCTTTTCGCTCTTTGCAATACCTTTAACGGGATAATCTTCGCAAAATTTAATTCCGCTTTCAAGGATAAGTTTCGCCCAATCTTTTTCGCCGTTATAAATGCGATAGCACGCGTGGATTCTATAAGTTTGCGGTCGGCTTGAATTTTCAAAAACAGCCGTTGCGGAAGATTCGTGCGCCTTTATAAATTTCTTATCGCCCATCAAAACTGCGCTAAAGAAAATCTCTTCAAATATCTCGTCGTTAAGGTTGGTAATTTCAGATAAATCACTTATCTCTCTAAGTTCTTTAAGAGCGCGCTCTTCATCGTTTTTTACGTAAGCAAGATATCTAAGATATCTTACGTTTGCCGAATAACCGCTAACGCCTTTATAATTTACGAGTAAAGTCGAATCTAAGTCAGACGGTTCTACCCCCTCAAACAACTGAGCGGTTGCCTTAAAATAATTTTCGATAATCTTCCTATCTTCCCCACCAGATAAATACTTATAAACAAGATACCCGTCACACTTTTCATAAGTTGGAAGAAGGTTAATCATAAAAAAGTATACGGTGAGCGGAAAAGTTATGCCAAGCGCCGAATATAAAACTAAACTACTAGACGCTAAGCACACTAAAACTTGGAATACGAGCAATATAAAAGTTGCGCCTAAGCCACCACACGCCGAAACGACGTATTTTTTAGCGACTTTCTTAGAAGATTTCGGGTTTAATATCGTTGAACCAAGTTCGCCTTGAGATTTAGAAAAACCGAACTTGTATTCCCCTTTATCTTTTGTAAACTCTATAAATAAGAACTTTATAGAATAAAGTTCTAAACCGCTTAGAACACCTAAGATAGCATGCCCGAGTTCGTGAAGAATAGAGTTTAAAATAAACACTAAAAAAAGCCCCGAAACAACGCTTATCGTTATCCTTAACGCGTCCGTCTTATAACCGCCGATAAGCGATATAAATAGCAACGCAAATAAAGCAAAACAAATCGCTATCAAACAAATATTAGCAAGTATTTTAAGTCTATTTTTCTTCATAAGCCGTCCTGTAAATTAAATAGCCTTCTAAATTATCGCTATCACTCGCGTAAATTTCAGATATTCCGTAGGCAATCATAACCGAATAAAGTATTTCCGCTCCACCTGCAATTATATCAGCCCTTGACTTTGCAAAGGGATATTTTTCACTAATTTCGCTCGGCGAAAGAGTGTAAAGTTCATTTTTTATGCTTTTTAAATTTTCAATTGTAATAGGTTTAAGTTCAACCGCAAAAGGCGAATATTCGGTAGCCTCGGCGTTTATTAACGTTAAAGTGGATATAGTTCCACCAACGCCGTAAAACTTTTCTTCAAAGCGTATTTTTACGCCTTTAATTTGAGAAGATAAAAAGTTTGCTATCTCACTCTCGTTTCTACTAAAATTAGAGTTTATAGTTACAGCACCAAAACTATAACTAACGTCGTAAACGGTTTGTCCGCCCTGTTTAACGGCTATTTCGGTGCTTCCGCCACCTATATCGATAACACCACCGTCACTACCCTTTAAAGCGCCTATAAGCGCAAGTTCCGCCTCCACTTCACCGGATACGACCTCAACTACTAAACCCGTCTTTTCAAACACCAAATCGGTAAAAGTTTTGCCGTTTATTGAATTTCTAACGGCTGCCGTTGCAAACGCTAAAACCTTAACCGCGCCACTCTTTATCGCCTTATCAAATAAGACGGCAACTGCGTTGACCGTCCTATCTATCGAAATTTGCGATAACGCGCCGTCAACCTTACCTTCGGCAAGGCGGGTGGTTATTAAAAATTTTTGTTTTTTATTACCGTTTGATAACATTAATCGAACGGAATTACTACCTATATCTATAACCGCGGTCATAAACGAATATCAATCTTCCTCACCTTCATAGTACATACCGAGTTCTCTTGCCCTTTCTTCTATCTTTAACTTAAGACCCCAAAGTTCAATCTCGTCTTCGGTATTTTTAATCTGTTCTTGCAAATAGGCGATTTCCGCGTCTAACTGTTTTATTTTGTTTTTGCGCGTTATTATGCCAACGAGTTGGTAGGTTACTATCACAACTAAAATCGTTACGAGCATTATCATTCCGCTTAGCACTGCGGAAAAGACGCGCCTTTTCTTTTCTTCGTTCATTACTTAGTTTTACCCTTAAAAATGTAATCTTGATTACATTATACACTCTACTTGATAAAATTGCAACCGCTTTATGAAAACTAAATTTATATAAAGTTGCGCCAACCACCACGCAAAGCGCCATATACAACCTAAAATTAGGCAAGTAATATAGCGACGAAAGATAAGTAAATATCACGGAATACGACGCTATGGCAAACCATTTTACAATCTCTTTATAAACCTTTCGCTTGAAAAACTTAGAAAAAAATAAAAACGGCTCTAAGTAAACGCCTAATATCACACCGAAAAATAAGCATATTAAAATTATTCTCGGCTGTTCAAGTGAGATAAACATTACTTAAAGACCTTTTTTATAAAGTTTTTACCACTTCCGCTAAACTTTATTGACGAGATATTTCCGTGAGCGGTAAAATTTCCATTTTTCTCATCGAAAGCAACGATTTTAAGCCCGTCGCCGAGCGCAATTAAGGTTGAGCCGTCTTTAAGCGAAAGTTTAATTTCCCTTTCGGAAAAAGCAATAACTTCTTTTGCTTCGGTAATAGATATTTTTCTTTTGTTTTCTATCGTTAAAAGTTGAATATTTTCCATAAAAAAACTCCCCATAAATACTTATGAGAAGTTTAATTAGTTTATGTTATTAAAGTTTCATATCGTCAAGACTTATAAGGTTTTTCTTGCGCATAAATTCGGAAACTAACAACGATACGCCTGCAGGGATTATAAATAAGCAAAGCGCGATACCCAAAACGGTAAGCACGGGCGAAACGTTATACAATGCGTTAGCGTCAATCACGCCGAATAAGCCAACGAGACCGCTCGTTCCCATTCCACCGCCAGCAGCCGTACATCTAACGTTTAATAATACCGCAACTAAGCCCGCTACTGCACTTGAAATAATTTCAGGAAGCATAATGATAGGCTTTTTCATAATGTTTGGAATTTGAAGCATACTCGTTCCCAAGCCTTGCGAAATAAGACCGCCAACTCCGTTTTCACGATAACTCGTAACCGCAAAGCCTACCATGTGAGCAGCGCAACCTGCAACTGCAGCGCCACCTGCGATAGCGAAAACTTCAGGATTTGCAAGCGCGGTGTTCGAACCAGCAATCGCTATCCATATTGCCGCGGAAGACGTTGGCATCGTTAAAAGTATACCCATAACAACCGCGATAAAAATACCAACTAAAACTTTAACCGTTGCGCCTGCGCTGATAGTTATTACTAAAAGTTTAGCGAATAAATCAATGAGTTTGATAAACGGCCAAGCAACGAAAATTCCGCCGAACGCTAAAAGCATAGTTCCTAAAGGAACTAAGATTATATCAAGTTTAGTTTTGCCTGCGTAAAGCGAAACGATTTCAAGAGCGAATACAGTAACCACGTACGCACCTATTGGGTTACCGGGTGCACCCATATTAAGAGCGGTAAAACCCGCTCCACCAACCATAAGTTTGTCCGCAAACGCGCCAACCATACCAGCAACTGCACACGAAAATACTAAAAGTTTATTTTTAGTAAGGGCGTACGCTATACCAACGCCAATTCCAGCACCCATTAATGATTTTGCAATATTTGCTATTGATAATAAAGTTTTACCAAAGTAATTATCGCCAAGCCACCCTGCAATTTGCGCGAGAATCGTTCCCGCAATTAAAGTACAAAATAAACCTTGCGCCATACCCGAAAAGGCAGTTATAAACCAACGAGTAGCAAGATTTTTAATTTTAGTTTTCATAATGATACCTCCACAAGTTTATTATCTACTTGGTCGCAAGAAGACAAAATATATTCAACGCCGTTTATATTAAGTTTATAATACGGAACGACGCCTTTGCCGTGCAAATGCCCGTAAACGACTTTATCAACTTTACTCTCTTCAAAAAGCGTGGTAAATAAAGAACGCTCTTTTCTAACGTTAAAGGGGGGATAATGAATCAAGCAAACGAGTTTATCTCCGTCTTCCATAAGTTTTTTAGCCGAAGAAAGTGCAAGTTTAAACCTTTCCGCTTCACGCTCGTAAATGTGACGGTCATGCTCGTCAAAGTCAGGCGAGCCTTCAACAGCCCAACCCCTTGAACCGCAAAACACAACGTTATCAAGTTTGATTGCGTCGTTTTGAAGAGCGTAAAAACCATCGGGAAGCAACTCCCTTATTTTAGTTATACCTTGCCACCAATAATCGTGATTTCCGCGAATAAATATTTTTCTACCCTTTAACCCGTCAAACCACTTGAAATCTTCAAGCGCGCCGTCAAGTTTCATCGCCCAACTTATATCGCCTGAAATAAGCACGACGTCATCATCTTCAACCTTAGATTGCCAATCGTATTTAATTTTTTCAAGATACCCGTCCCACTTATCACCGAATATATCCATAGGCTTTTCGCCTGAGAGAGATAAGTGAAGGTCGCTTATCGCGTAAATTTTCATATATTTAATTATAGCACCCCTATTTTTTAAACGCAAGTTTTTTTAAGGGCATACGTTATTTAATACAACAATAAAAAAAGCGTATGAATACGCTTTTAGTATATATATCTATTAAATATTGCCGTCGCCGTCGGGAAACAATGGCAGTTCGAAAAATCCCGAACATACTTCTTGGGTGTATTCTTGGCACGGCGGAATGGTTGCATAACCGTAAGACGGAATTAAAAGTTCCACCGTCATTACTATTTTTATAATACTAGTCGTGCAGAACGTAACGTTAAAGGTATTGCCTGAAACGTAAGTGCCTTCGGGCGACACGACGGATACAACCGCTTCCACTTCGTACGGCATAATCGACGGCGCGGGAACGTGCAAAATAACGTCTTGCGAAAGAGTTATCGTTGCAGTACCTTTACCCTCAACGCCGTTAGCGTCGGTATAAATAACTTCAACGGGAACGTTATAAGTTACTTGAACTCTACTTAAATTAGGTCTATCGGGAAGTGGATCTACTTGCAACGAAGTTATTTGAGCAAGAGTCGTCGTATTGCGAGCGCTAACAAAACTTAAAGGGTATGTAGGATTTGCCGGGGTTAAACTGGTTAAAGTTACGGTAACGTTATCTTCTTGAGCCTGCCTGATACACGCGTCAAACACCTTTTTTACTTGAATACAAACTTTATCACAAAGCCCGTTTGCGGGATTACCGCTAAGTCGCCCAGGACATCTGTCCGTAGGACAATTACAGAAAAATGACATTTTTGCCTCCTTATCTTAGGCAAGATTTAAAATACCGCTTGCCTAACCTATTCACTTTATTAATATGCAATAGTTGAGCAAAATGCCACTTTCTTATAAAAAAACGAGAACCGAAGTTCTCGTTTAAATTTGATTTTATTCTTCAACTAAGGTATAACCAGTGTCGCCGTAAATAAATTGTTTATAGGTTACCGTAAACGTCTTAGTTGCGCCAGCCCTTTCAACCTTAAAGGTTACGGTATCACCAACGGAAAGTTTAAGTTTGTTAAGGAAAGCAACCGTATCGCTTGACCTTGCGCTTGAATTTAAGTTTACACTATAAGTTTCGCCATTATACGATATTGCGCGAATCAAATCGCCTACCATTAAGCCCGCTTCATCGTAAACGCTACCCGCCTTGATTTCCATGATACATACGAGATATGAACGGAAGTTATGCGAATAGTCTGCTATTGCGATTTGAGAGCCAAATGAAAGCACGTAATTATATTCTGCACACGCTCTTGCTTTACCCTTAACGTAACCGTAGTTATAAACGGTTTCAGAGTTATAGAAATAAGTTTCGGTTAAACTCTCATAAATATCCATAGCGTCGTCAATGGGAATAGCAAAATTAAGCCCTTCATAAGCTTCAAAACCAGAGTTTGTAATCCCAACGAGATTTCCTTGTGCATCGAATAATCCACCGCCGGAACTACCACCGTTTGTTGCGCAGTCCGTTTGAATAAGTTTCATTGAACCGATATCGGCAACGTTAATAGTTCTTTCAATGGAAGAAATAATACCTTTGGTAACACTTCCACCTAAAATGCCTAACGGATTACCTATGGCAACTACGTCTTCACCAATTTTTAAAGGAGCGATGCCATTTATATCTCTTATCGTTGCAACTCCAAGCTTAACTTTGTTAGGTGCGTATCCGTCAGAATAAGGGTGTAACTTAAGAACCGCTATATCAGAATCGCGGTCGCCACCGATTAATCTCGCAGTATATTGAACACCGTATATATCTTCAACTAAATATTTGTCACAACCTTCAATAACGTGGTGGCAAGTTAATACGAAATAATAGTCGTCAACGTTAGTATTAGTAGTTTCTAAGCCAGTTGCTGATAAAATTACGCCACTGCCTGCACCCGTACCTTGAGCAATTTCACTTTGGGTGTAAATTTCAACAACGGATGGCCTTACCGCTTCAATCATCTCAACGAGTGAACCATAATTTGGAGTTTCCGTTGAAGTTTGAACGGTTACTTCGTATTTTTCAACCGCACCTTGAACCGTGGAATTTTGAGATGTGATAACGCACGAAGTTAACGTAAACGCCATACTCATAGCGAATATTGAAAATAAAGCCAATAATTTCTTCTTCATAACTCTCCTTAGTTTATTGATACTTTATATAATTATTCTCAATTTTACTATATTTTACACCATTTGGCAAAATATGGCAAGTAAGTGGGAAAAATTTTCAAAAAACAAAGACCGTTTTAATGAATAAAACGGCCTTTTCTGCTCCATTTTTTACTTAATAGGAACAGAAAAGACCATTCCACCGTAAAAAACTTCGCTATTTCAAGTAACGAACTATATTAAACCTTAACTCAAATCACTCTCGTAAAACTTTAAGGTTTCGTCGTTACAATAATAGTATTGACGGATATTTTTATTTTATACACGAATTTAAAAAAAATAAAAACTCCCGTTCTTTTCAAACGAGAGTTTATTTAAAATTACATTAAGACGTTAGTTTGGGTATTAGGCAAGGCGTGCGAGTATTTGCGATAGGAGATGTACTTTTTGTACACGAGTGAGCAAAACGGAGCAGAACACAGCATAATACCCGAAATAACGGATTAATCTTCATCGGGAAGTTCAACGTTGTGATATACGTTTTGAACGTCATCGTTATCGTCAAACGCGTCCATCATCTTGTTGAAAGAGATAAGTTGTTCGTCGTTTAACGTGATTTTATCGTTCGGCACCATCATAATATCCGCTTCGATAAGAGTTAAACCCTTTTCTTCAAAATATTTTCTAACCGCTGAGAAATTTGCAGGCGAAGTTCTAACTTCGAACGCATCGTCTTCAGTAATAACGTCGTCAGCACCGGCATCAAGAGCCATTTCCATAACGGAATCTTCGTCAAGGTCAACGGTTCTTTCAAGAACGATTACACCCATATTTTCAAACATGTAAGATACTGAACCGGTAGTACCCATATTTCCACTATATTTATCGAAAATGTGCCTTACTTCGCCTACCGTTCTATTTACGTTATCGGTAAGTGTTGAAACGATAACCGCGCTACCGCCGATACCGTAACCTTCATAAATCTTAACTTCGTAGTTTACGTTACCAAGTTCGCCGGCTGCTTTTTTGATACTTCTATTAATATTGTCGTTAGGCATATTTGCCGCTTTTGCTTTTGCAATAACGTCAGCAAGTTTGCTGTTCGTGCTGGGATCAGCACCAGCCTTTGCCGCAACGGCTATTTCTCTACCAAGTTTGGTGAAGATTTTACCCTTTGCAGCGTCAGTCTTTGCTTTTTTATTTTTAATGTTAGCCCATTTACTATGTCCTGACATAATTAAAACTCCTTCTTTAGATTGTACATCATTAGCGCGCACGCTATCGATGCGTTTAAACTTTCAATTTTACTATCCATGGGGATAGTAAGAACGGTATCAGCCATCACCTTTACCAAGTCGGATACGCCGTTTCCTTCGTTACCTATAACTATTGCATACTTGTCGTTTGGCTTGTATTCAAATAAGTTTTTACCGCCGAAATCGGCAACGATGATTTCATAGCCTTCCAGCAAAGATTTTATATCTTCAACACCACATTTAATAGCGTTTACGAAATAAATTCCACTCATTGACGACCTAACCGCCTTTGGCGAATACGCGTCAACACACGATAAAAGATAGATATCGTTATAACCGCACGCCGTTGCGGTACGGATAATCGTACCCATATTGCCAGGATCCTGAATCCCGTCAAGTATAATAGCGTTGCCACTTGGCGTTTTTTTAGATAAATTGGGTATTTTTAAAACCGCGAGAACTCCTTGCGGGGTCGCTTCGTCGGATAAATACGCGAAAACTTGCTCGGTAACCGTTAAAATTTCAGCGCTTGAGTCAAATGCTAAATCGCACTTTTCCGAAAGGACGATATACGAAATGTCTTGCCCGTACTTAATCGCTTCGGTAACCATTTTTACGCCTTCAACGATATATAAACCGTGCTCGCGCCTACCCTTTTTATCTTTTAAACTCGCTATCTTTTTAATAAGAGCGTTTTGCTTAGATGAATAAATCATAAAAAAACTACAAGGCTGTTAAATAATTTAACAGCCTGTAATGTAAAATTCTTATTTTTCAAGTTTTGCTTTTGCTTTCTTAACGAGTTGAGCAAAAGACTTTTCATCAGCAACTGCCATGTCAGCAAGAACCTTTCTGTTAAGGTTGATGCCAGCAAGTTTTAAACCGTACATAAATTTGCTGTAAGAAATTTCGTTCATTCTGCAAGCAGCGTTAATTCTAGCAATCCAAAGTTGACGGAAATCTCTCTTTTTGTTCTTTCTGCCAACGTATGCATAGTTTAAGGATTTCATTACCGCTTCACGAGCAACTCTATAAAGTTTGCTCTTAGAACCGTAATAACCCTTAGCAAGTTTCATTATTTTTCTGCGTTTTTTAACTGCGTTTACGCCTCTTTTAATCAACATATACCTTTCCCTCCTCTATTACGCTTTGTAAGGAATAATTGACTTAATAGTCTTTTCCTGAGTAGCGGAAACGTATGCGCCGCTTCTAAGTCTTCTCTTTCTCTTCGTAGTCTTCTTAGATAAGATATGGCTCTTACCTTGATGACCTCTTTTTACTTTGCCGGTAGCGGTAAGCGAGAAACGTTTCTTCGCACCACTATGCGTCTTCATTTTTGGCATAATTTTGTCCTCCTAAAATTTTGTGTTTGCCCGAAAAGTTTATGCTTTGGGGGCTAATATCATAAGAATATTTCTTCCTTCCAAAAGTGGCTTCTTTTCAATAATAGCGTCGTTTTCTATTAAAGAATAGAATTTGTTCATAACTTCCACACCTAAATCGGAGTGAGCGTTTTGACGACCGCGCATTCTTATTGAAACTTTGATTTTGTTACCGGCAGCAAGGAACTTTTGCGCTTGCTTTGCCTTAACGTTTAAGTCGCCTATATCAATGGTCATAGACAACCAAATTTCTTTAAGTTCAACTACTTTTTGATTTTTGCGTGCTTCCTTTTGCTTCTTCATTTGTTCGAACTTAAATTTACCGTAGTTCATAACTTTGCAAACCGGGGGTTGCGCATTGGGGGAAATCTTAACAAGGTCTAAATCGCTATCGTAAGCAACTTGAAGAGCTGCACTCGCACTCATAACGCCGAGTTGCTCGCCGTTTGCGCCGATAAGCCTAACTTCCTTATCAATTATTTCTTCATTGATTTGGTGCTGATTTTTAATAATCGTGTACCTTCCTTAAAAAAATTGACGGATTACAAAAGTAACCCGTCATTAAAATGCCATTTACGGCAATTAAATCTATCATAGCCTAGCGAACCTTTGTTGCCGGCGAGAAGGGGTAACTTCTGCTTGTCGAGAATATATTACCACTTCTTTTTATAATTGTCAAACGTTTTTACGTCGTTTTTAGTCGAGTTTTAAAGATTTTACTTCCGATTTAACGCGCTTGATAAAATCTTCAACGCTCATAACGCCGATATCGCCAAGTTTTCTATCGCGAACGGCAACCGTGCCCGTTTCAATTTCCTTATCGCCAACGATAAGCATATAAGGAACTTTATCAAGTTGCGCGTCCCTTATCTTTCTTCCCATCTTTTCACTGCGAAGGTCAAGCGAAGGACGAATACCTTCTTCCATAAGTAATGCGTTTAACTTACGGCAATACTCTTCACTTCTATCAGTCATCGATAAAATCGTTGCTTGAACGGGTGCAATCCATAAAGGAAGCGCGCCCGCATATTTTTCAAGAAGAAGCGCAAGAGTTCTTTCGTAACAGCCAAGGCTCGTTCTGTGAATAACGTAGGGGTATTTTTTCTCGCCGTCACTATCGGTGTAAACCATTTCGAAACGTTTTGCAAGTTGGAAGTCGATTTGAATGGTAACGAGAGTATCTTCTTTGCCGTATACGTTTTTAATTTGAATATCAAGTTTAGGTCCGTAGAATGCCGCTTCACCATCCGCTTCGGTATAGTTGATTTCAAGATGATCTAAGATATCTTTCATCTTGTTTTGAACGTTTTCCCATTCTTCTTCAGAACCGATATACTTTTCTTTATTGTCTTTATCCCACTTTGAGAAACGATAAGTGATATCTTTATCAAGACCTAACGCACGCATCATATAAAGCGCAAGGTCAACGCAACCTTTGAATTCTTGTTCAAGTTGGTCGGGCGTGCAAGCAAGGTGACCTTCAGAAATAGTGAATTGTCTTACTCTTATAAGGCCATGCATTTCACCACTATCTTCGTTTCTAAATAAGGTTGACGTTTCGCCATAGCGCAAGGGTAAATCACGATAACTTCTAGGCTTATTAAGGTAAACTTGGAATTGGAAGGGGCAAGTCATCGGGCGAAGCGCGAAAACTTCTTTATCCTTTTCTTCGTCACCCATAACGAACATGCCTTCTTTATAGTGATCCCAGTGTCCTGAAATCTTATAGAAATCACTCTTTGCCATTAAAGGAGTTTTAGTTAATATATAACCCCTTTTCATTTCTTCGTCTTCGACGAAACGTTGTAAAACTTGAATGGTTTTAGAACCTTTTTCAAGCATTACGGGAAGACCTTGACCAAGAGTATCAACGGTTGTAAAATAACCAAGTTCTCTGCCGAGTTTATTGTGATCGCGAAGTTTTGCTTGCTCGAGTTTTTCAAGATATTCGTCAAGTTGACTCTTCTTTTCAAAAGCCGTACCGTAAATACGAGCGAGCATTTTATTCTTGCTATCGCCACGCCAGTACGAACCGTTAAGAGCGGTTAACTTGAACGCTTTAATTTTACCGGTTGACGGAAGGTGCGGTCCACGGCAAAGGTCGGTAAACGCGCCTTGCTTATAGAAAGAAATTTCTTCGCC
This sequence comes from Christensenellaceae bacterium, assembly GCA_045637965.1. Classification (GTDB taxonomy): domain Bacteria; phylum Bacillota; class Clostridia; order Christensenellales; family Borkfalkiaceae; genus HGM11412. The sequence continues at coordinate 340,983 of JAZUAK010000009.1, forward strand.
TTCAGGTAAATCTTCGATAAGTTGAACCTTATAAGGTTCACTATACTTCTTGCAAAGTTTGATTGCCTCGTTTCTTGGAAGAGTAAATCTTTCGATAGGTAAATCACTTTTAATGATCTTTTTCATTTCTTCTTCAATTTTAGAAAGGTCTTCTAAAGTGATAGGCGTTTTAAAATCGATATCGTAATAAAAACCGGTTGCGGTAGTAGGACCGATTGCTAAATTGCAAGTTGGGTAAATACTTTTAACCGCTTGCGCTAAAACGTGAGAACAGGTATGACGATAAACGTCTAAACCTTCTTCGTCACGAAGGGTTAAAACGGCAATCTTATCGCCCTCACTAACTTTTGCGGATAAATCAACTAAACTGCCGTTGATTTTACCGGCAACTGCATTTCTCGCTAAACCTTCGCTAATTTGCAAAGCAACGTCTAAAACGGTTGCTTCGTCATTTACGATAAGTTCGCTATTATCGGGTAAATAAACTTTCATAATTTTCTCCTTAATCGTGAGATTTGTTTTTTTGGTAATTGATAGTTATATAGAACGTTTAAGTCGTTAGAAACAAGCAAGACAAGGCTCGCGAAGTGTTTTGGATGAGATAGACCTTTTTGGTCAACGAAGTGTTAAAAAGTCGCAGTAACAAAGTATAACGACGCAAATAACGACTTAAAAAAAGTCCTTAAATGCAACAAATTGCATTTAAGGACGTTTTGTAAAACGCGGTTCCACCTTAATTGCCGATAACTCGGCCACTTTGATTGCGATAAGTTCGCTAAACTCGGGCTTTTACAGGTGGTTTCACTATCCGCTTTGCGCTATTGCCTTTCAGCCGTGGGCAACTCTCTGAAAACGCTTGACGGGGCTACTTATCCCAGCCCTATTATTCGTTTGTTATATCATTATATAACCCCTATATATTTTTGTCAACTAATTTTACGAAAAGTACGAATTAGAAAAGCGAACCCTATCGCCGTAGAGTTGTTTTATATATTCTTCGTCGATTTTCGGCAACTGCGAAGCAAGTTCAACGTCACCAGCACCTGAGAGCAAAATCTCTTTTACGATAGGTATTTCCCCACTATCCCCTGATAATAATTCCCTTCTTTTTAACATATTGTAACGCTTATCGTAAACGCAACCTTCGTCAAAGTAAACTTTCTTTCCGCCCTTATCCTTTATAAGATAGATAATAAAATCTCTAAGTTGATTAGACTGAAAACCTTGGGGAACGTAACTTAAAATATCAAGCCACTTTTCTTTTAGCGGTTTCATTCTAAAATTAAATATTCCGTCAAGAGCGTATTCTTGAAAACTTTTAAGTTTTTTAACGACGTATCTCTTATCTTCGTCTATATCCGCAGCGATGAGCGAAGTTAAAAGCAATTCGCTTTCAACGGGTTTTAAACTTGAAAGGTTTATATTCTTTTTAAAGAAAGAGTATTTGTAGTTTATTGATATTACGTCCGCCATTTTATCTTCGGCTTCGCTAACGACTAAATCGCGATAAGATGACGGAACGTCAATAACGAGTTCGTATCTATTTTTTCCACCGCGAACGTCAACTAAACAGCCAAGTTGCTTGTTGACTAAGGATAATGCTTCCCTTATATAGTTTATATTGTTGCCGTTACGGGCGCTTTCTGTTATTTTTATCTGACTCATACTCTTAAGTCTATGCATTATTTTTTATTTTAATTAAAACTTCGCTTAATAAATTTATAAATTTCTGAAAGTAAAATAATACTGAACGCCACGGCTATCATTTTTAGCCAAACAACGAGCGGAAGCGCAACCGTTCCAAAGAACTTCCCAAGAACTTGAGTGAATAATATTTGCATTATAAAAGTTACGGCAAACACTATGAGCATAGGCTTATTACTCTTTAAGTCTTTAAACACGCTAACGCTACCGAGTTCTCGCGCGTTAAAGGCGTTAAATAGTTGAAAGAGAATAAAGAGTGAGAATATAACTGAATTCATAGCGCGATTACCAACGCCCAAAAAGTCGGTTTTAATTTGCAAGATAAGTATAAAGCAAATAAATAACGAATGAATTAGAATTCTAACAAACATTTTTAACGTAACTAAATTTGCAGTGCGCTTTACGGGAGAATTTAGCATATACCCGTCGTCTCTTGATTCAAGCCCAAGCGTGAGCGCGGGCGGTCCGTCCATTATAATATTTATCCATAAAAGTTGAACGGTTGTAAAAGGAACTTCAACGCCTAAAACGAGCGATAAAACTATAAATATAACGGCGGAAAAGTTAACCGACAACTGAAACATTATAAACCGCTGAAAATTCCTATATACGTTGCGACCAAACGATATGGCTTTTACTATGGTTGAAAAGGAATTATCAAGTAAGATTACGTCGCTTGCTTCTTTGGTTATCTCTGAGCCGTCGCCCATAGAAATACCGATATCGGCGTGTTTTATAGCGGGAGCATCGTTAACCCCGTCGCCAGTAACCGCCACCACTTCGCCAAGTTCTTTAAGTGCCGAAACGATTTTAAGTTTAGTTTTCGGAGTACTTCTTGCAACGACGGTAATATCTTTTATAATCGCCTTTAATTTTTCATCTGAAAGTTCTTCTAAATCACTCGCGTTAACAACGCTCTTCCTGTCTTTTGCAAGCCCTAACTCTTTGGCTATTGAAAATGCCGTTTCTATATTATCGCCCGTTAACATTTTAACGGAAATCCTTGCTTTTTTGCATTCTTCAATCGCCTTTTTAACGTCCGCTCTAACGGGGTCGGCAATAACGGAAAACCCGTCGAAAATAAACTTATTAGCCTCGCCACGAGCAAAGGCAATAACCCTTTTACCTTCAAGTTGAAAAGATTTTATCTTTTCTAATTGAAAATTTTTAACGTCTTCACTTAAACCACATAGATCGACAATCTTTTCGGGCGCACCTTTGATATAAGTTAAAGTTTTACCGCCAAAGGACACTTTAGTAGACATAAATTTTCGCTCGGACGAGAACGGCTCAACGCCTAAAATTTGATAGTCGTTCCTTATAGCATTATAGTCCTTTTTACGCTTAGAAAGATATTCAAGCAAGGCAATTTCCGTTGAACTACCAACACCGTTTCCATTTCCCGATAAAAACGCCGTTGAGTTTACGGCTGAATTTATAAGTATTTCGCTTTCATCTCCACTACAACTAACGATTTTTAAAACTTTCATTTTATTTTCGGTTAGCGTTCCCGTTTTATCAGAACAAATAACGCTTACGCAACCCACCGTTTCCGTCGCTACGAGTTTTTTAATTAGCGCGTTAGATTTTGAAAGTTTAACTACGTTTAAGGTAAGCGCTATCGCAACCGTCGTTGGCAACCCTTCGGGAACGGAAGCAACTATTAAAACGATTGCACTAAGAAAAGCGTCTTGCATAGAATCAAACGACACTGAACCACTTAAAAACAGCCTTATCGTCGTTAAAATTAGCACGAACACTGCTGATAACACGCCAAACCAAGTAACCGTTTTAGATAACCTATCGAGTTTCTCTTGCAAGGGTGCGGAAACGTTTTTAGAATTTTGCAAGTCGCTTGCAATCGTTCCAATTTCAGCGTTATCGCCTACCGCCGTTACCAAATACGAACCACTACCCGTTACAACGAAAGTTCCACTATAAACGCAATTTTTTCGTTCGGCAAGCGGTGTGTTTATATTAAGTATAGCATCCGAAGTTTTAGTGGTTGGCTGGCTTTCGCCCGTTAAAGTTGATTCGTCAATCGTGAGCGAATCCGCCTTAATAAGTCTACCGTCTGCAAAAATTTTATCGCCCGCGTCAAAGGTAACTATATCTCCAACGACGAGTTCGGTTTTTAATATCGCTCTCTTTTCGCCACTCCGTATTACTTTAACGAAAACGTTTGATTGAAGCCCGTCCAAAAGTTCAAACGCTTTACGCGACTTTCCTTCCATATAGACGGTTAAAAACACGCTGATTGCAACGGAAATAAATATACCTAAGCATTCGTAAAAATCTCCGCTACCCGTCTTTAAGAACTTGCCGATATTTACGCCGAGCGTTATAATCATTGCTATCTCTAAAATAACGAGCATTGGCTCGAAAGACGCGTCTATTATTCTGCGGAATAACGATTTTTGCTTTACTTTAGAAATCTTGTTTTCGCCGTAAATGGTTTTAGAGTTTAAAACGCCGTTATCGTCAAGACCGCGCTCGGAAGTGTTTAATTGCTTAAAAAGGGTGGTTATAGTTTTATCGTGCACTCTCATAATTCTTAGAATATTATGAAAGTGCTATTAAAATGAATTAAAAATGATTTTAGTATTTACTTTTATATTTTATTGTGATAAAATATTTAAGGTTGGAGGAACTACTATGGATAAAGTTTTAAAATTGAACATTAAAGGCTATAACGCTGACCTTCCTATTTTACCATTACCGTCGGGAATTAACATTGCATTTTTCAACCTTCACGGCAATAGTGAAATGACTGAACATTGCGGTAAAGAAATCGCTAAACTTATTTCTGACTGCGAAGTTTTAATCACCGCGGAATCTAAGGGGCTTCAACTTTGCCACGTTGTTGCAAGGGAACTTAATCAACCCTACTATGCGGTTGCAAGAAAGAGTAAAAAGCTCTATATGCAAGACGGAATTGACGTATTGTACGGCGCTTCTATCACGACGGGCACTGAACAACGCTTATATTTAAGCAAGCACGACGTTGACATTTTAAAAGGCAAAAAAGTAGGTATCGTTGACGACGTTGTTTCTACAGGCGAATCGTTAAAAGGCTTAGAAGCAATCGTTACTAAAGCGGGCGGTATTATCCACAAGAAAGCGTTCGTTTTAGCTGAAGGCGACGCTGCTGATAGAAAAGATATTATCTATCTTGAAAAAATACCACTTCTCTGATAAAAACACCCCAATAAAAAACCAAGCCAAGCAGTTATGCTTGGCTTATTTTATTTGAAAGTTCTATAAATTTTTCTACGGAAAGTTCTTCGCCCCTCGCCGTTATAGGCTCGCCGAGTTCCGTTAAAAGATTTTCGCATTTTTCTCTTGAAAAGCCGTAACCTTTCATTAAGTTGTTTACGAGCGTTTTTCTACGCATAGCAAACGAGTTTTTAACTACGTTTCTAAACGACACTAAATCGTTAATTTTAAATTTATCTTTGTTTAAAGTTATTTTTACTACCGCCGAATCAACGTTTGGCGCAGGATAGAATTTTTCACGCCCAATATACTCTATAATTTCACTATCGGCAACGGCGTTAATTGATACCGTAATACTGCCGTAATCGGCGGTTTTTTCTTTTGCTACTATTCTTTCAGCCACTTCTTTTTGAATAGTTATAACTATCGCCGTGCAATTTTTCGCTTCTTCGATAAAACGCATGATGATAGGCGTAGTTATATAATAAGGAAGATTAGCAACTAAAATATATTTATCGCCGAGCATATCTTCGATATCTTCCATCTTAACTTTCATAACGTCTTTAAAAATAATTTCAGCGTTTTGAAAATCTGCAAGCGTTTTTTCTAAAACGGGTTTTAAGTTATTATCAACTTCAAAACCGTAAACTTTTTTGCATCTTTTAGCAATTTCAGCAGTCAAAGTACCCGCGCCAACGCCTATTTCCAAAACGGTGGTATCTTTCGTAACTCCCGAACGCTCTACAACGCTACCAAGCAAATTTTCGTCCGTTAAAAAGTTTTGACCGAGCGACTTTTTGAATATGAAATTTTTTTCTTTTAAAACGTTTTTTATATTCATAAAAATCCTTAAATTACAAAAACTATCTTTAAGCAATAACGGCGGAAAATTCCGTTAGTTTGCTTTATATTAACTAAAGATAAAGCCAAACTAAAGTTTGGCTTACATATTGAAAAATTTGCGAAAATTAAGTTCGACTTGCTTTTCCACAGCGCTTAAACTTTCACCGTAAACACCGCTTAAAAACTCGTAAATAACGGGAACGTATTTAGGTTCGTTAACCTTGCCCCTAAAAGGCACGGGCGCCATAAACGGACAATCCGTTTCAACGAGTACTCTATCCATCGGAAGTGATTTAACCACTTCCGCTTTTTTTGAGTTTTTAAAGGTAAGCGCACCGCCAAACGAGAAGTATGCGCCGAGTTTTAAAAGAATTTCAGCAATCTCTTTAGAACCCGAATAACAGTGCATTAAAAAGCCTTTTTTAAGTTTAGACGCGTATTCCTTTAAAATATTAACGGTATCTTGCCAAGCATCGCGCGAGTGAATAATAACGGGCATTTCAAGTTCAACCGCTAAATCAAGTTGCTTAATAAAGGCTGACTTTTGAACTTCACGGTCGTAATCTTCATAGTAGTAATCTAACCCTATTTCGCCTATCGCTAAGCATTTTTTATGGTTTGATAACTCTTTTATGGTTAAAATCGCATTTTCGTCGACTTCCCCCGCGGCGTCAGGATGGCAACCTGCTGAAAAGTATACTTCTTCGTGCTTTTCGGCGTTATCTTTAACGCTTTTGGACGATGCCAAGCAACACCCAACGTCTAAAACTAAGCCTACGCCTGCATTTTTATAGTCCACCCTAACCCTATCTAAATCGCAAAGTATCTTAGGGTCTTGCAAATGGGCGTGAGAGTCGATAAACATTAGCCTACCACCGAACCAGCGGGCATATCGCTTTCGGGCGAGATAAGAACTACTTTATCGCCGTGTTCAGCACATAAAATCATTCCTTCGCTAACCACACCGCAAAGTTTTGCAGGCTTTAAGTTAGAAACGAGAATAACTTTCTTGCCAACGAGTTCTTCGGGCTTGTAGTATTTTTTAAGCCCCGAAGCAACCGTCCTCTCTTCATCGCCAAGGTCAAGGGTTAATTTGTAAAGTTTATTTGATTTTTCAACGTCTTCACAAGTTTTAACTACCGCAACTTTAAGTTGGGTTTTGAAAAACTCGTCGATAGAAATTTGTTCCACAGGCTTTTCTTCCTTAACTTCTTCTTTCTTTACTTCTTGCTTTTCTTGTTGCTTTTGCGCTTTGTGGCGTTCAGTCATCATCTTTTCAATTTCGGCTATTTCCTTATTCACGTCAATTCTCGGGAATACGGGCGTTGCCTTGGTAACGGAAACACCTTCTTTTAAAACGCCGAAATAAGCGTTGTCAAAAGTGGTTTCTAAGTTGCCGTCAATGCCGTAGAACGCTAAGATTTTATCTGGTGCTTTAGTGATAAACGGCTTTAAAAGTATTGCTGAAACACGGATACATTCGGATAAAACGTACATAACCGTTTTAAGCCTATCACGCATATTCTCGTCTTTTGAAATTTTCCAAGGTTCAGTTTCGTCTATATACTTATTCGCCCTTTGAATAAGTTTGAAAATTTCGGATAAAGCGGTAGGAACGTCAATAAGTTCAATTTGCTCTTTAACCTTTGCAAGCGTTCCGTTTAAAAGGTCGATAACTTCGTTATCGAGAGCGGTAAGTTCAGTATAGTACGGAAGCGTTCCGCCAAAATATTGATTTATCATAGCGGTTGTTCTAGATACCAAGTTACCAAGGTCGTTAGAAAGGTCGCCGTTGATACGCTTTAATAAACTTTCGTTAGTGTAAACGCCGTCGTTACCAAACGGAATTTCTCTTAACAAGAAATATCTTAACGCATCTGAACCATAGCGGTCTACGAGTTCTTTGGGGTCGGTAATTTCAGTCTTAATTTTTTCGCCTTTAGACTTAGAAAGTTTATCTCCACCAATTAAGAGCCAACCGTGGCCATAAACCTTTTTAGGCATTTCCACACCGAGTGCCATTAAAATTGCAGGCCAAATAATAGTGTGGAAACGAACGATTTCCTTACCAACCATTTGAACGTCTGCAGGCCAATACTTTTTGTAAAGTTCGTCGTGCGAAGTGCCGTAACCAAGCGCGGTTATATAGTTGGTGAGCGCGTCAACCCAAACGTAAACGGTATGCTTTTCATCAAACGTTACGGGAATACCCCAATTTATAGTCGTTCTTGAAACGCAAAGGTCTTGAAGACCAGGTTTAATGAAGTTGTTAACCATTTCGTTAACTCTTGACTTGGGTTGTAAAAACTCAGGATTATCTTCGTAGAGTTTTAAAATTCTATCCGCGTACTTAGAAAGACGGAAGAAGTAACTTTCTTCCTTACCCTTTTGAACGGGGCGACCACAGTCAGGACACTTGCCGTCAACAAGTTGGCTTTCCGTCCAGAACGATTCGCAAGGCGTGCAATACCAACCTTCGTACTCGGACTTGTAAATCTCGCCTTTATCGTAAAGTTGCTTGAAGATTGATTGAACGGCTTCAACGTGATAATCGTCAGTAGTTCTTATAAACTTGTCGTAAGAAATATCGAGATTGTTCCAAATTTCCTTAAGCCCGTCAACTAAAGGGTTGATAAACTCAATGGGCGTAAGTCCGTTTTCGATTGCCTTTTTCTCTATTTTTTGACCGTGCTCGTCAGTACCCGTTAAGAAGAATACGTCCTTTTTAAGCATACGGTTAAATCTTGCAAGCGCATCGCAAACTACGGTGGTGTAACAATGGCCGATATGCCAGTTGCCACTCGGGTAATATATGGGGGTTGTGATATAAAATTTATTATTTTCCATAACTGCTCCGAAAAACGTTAATTATATACTTTTCTTAAAGTATATACTAAATTTTTCAATTTGTAAACCTAATTTTAATGCTAAATCTTTTAACTTTTACATAAGTTAAAATATGAACGTTATTTTTCCTGTAATTATTTTAATTTCAGTGGTGTTTTCACTATTTACTTCGCCTAATATGATGGTAACGGCCTTTTCAACGGCAACCGAAAAAGCGGTTGAACTTTCAATTTCTTTAATCTCGGTTTACGCCGTTTGGCAAGGGTTTGCATACCTATTAGAAAGTAGCGGTATTAGTAAGAAAATTAGCAAAATATTTAACAAACCCGTTAAAAAACTATTCAAAACTAATAACGACGACGCAGTTTACAACATTTCACTTAATTTAACCGCCAACGCGCTTGGGCTTTCGGGCGTTGCAACGCCTGCTGGAATTGAAAGCATGCGCTTACTCGACGAAGAGAATAACGAGCACGGAAAAAATCTACTTATGGCGATTGCTTGCACGTCAATTCAAATACTTCCCGTATCCGTAATTCAACTAATGGCAAAATACGGCGAAAGCCCTAATCTTGCAATACTTTTAATGCTAATTTCTACAATTTTTTCAACGACGCTCGGCATAACGCTTGCAAAGGTGCTTAAATGATAATATTTACCTACGTTCTACCCGTTTTCGTAATTTTTATATTGATAGTATCACTAATTAAAAAAGTGGAAATATATAAGGTTTTTTCTTATGGAATAACGAGCGCGTTAAAACTAATTTTTGCTATATTCCCTGCGATTTTAGCCGTTTTATTAATATCTGAACTGTTTGAGAAAAGTGGACTATACGACTATTTTATAAAGTTTTTATCCCCTATTTTAAAAGGCTTTGGCGTACCTAGTGAAGTTTATAAACTTTTGATACTTAAACCTTTTTCGGGAAGCGGTAGTTTAGCGCTACTTGACGAGATATTTTCCCGCTACGGCGCAAGCGGATATATTGCTCTATGTGGGTGCTGTATATTCGGCTCGTCGGAAACGATATTTTACGTATCGGCACTATACTACTCAAAATGCAAAAATAAAAAGGCTACTAAAGGGATAGTAATCTCACTCGTAGCCACTTTTATATCAAGCGTTTTCGCTTGTTTTATATGTAGATTTTTTGTTTAATCATTATCGAAACTTTCAAGCACTGACTTCTTTTCAACGTCCTTAGAGTCGCCGTGACGAACGAAGAACATCGTTACGAATGCAAGCGCAACGCAAATTGACGCGTACGGGAATAAGGGGTGCATATTTCCAAATAAGTCCATAATAGCGCCGGATAAAATTGGCGTTAATACTTGAGCGGACATGGAAGCGGTATAGTACCAACCGGTATATTTACCCGTGTCGCCTGCTTTTGCAAGTTCAACAACCATCGGGAAAGAGTTAACGTTAATAGTTGCCCAACCGATACCTGCAAATGCAAAGAGAATATACATGAAGATAGGACTGCTATTAGCCGTCATAAATATTGCGATAAAGAAAGAAGTCGCAAGCAACGCTACACCAACTAAAATAGTTCTTCTTCTACCGAATTTAGACGCGATAAGACCAACTGGCAAGTATGCGATAATAGCACCGCCTTGCGCAATCATTAAGGTTAAATCGTAACTTTGATGCAACACGCTGTCTGCATAAAGAGAGTACTTAGAAGTGATGGCGTTGTAACCCATATACCAAAGAGCAACTGACGCTAAGATAAGCAATAACGATATAAGTTGCGGTTTTTCAAGTTTCTTTGAAACTTGTTTTTCTTGAACTTCTTCTACCTTTTCTTCTTCGGGGAAATACTTTTTAGTATCTTCAAGCATTTCGCTCGCCCATTTGTTTTCTTTAACGGTTAATAGAAATACCACTAAACCAACGAGCATAATACCGCAAACGGCAATATAGTACGGGAAGAAATTTCCCATATTGTCTTGACCAACTTTAATAACTAAGCCAAGAACTAAAACTAAAAGACCACCGGCAGTTCCCATAAGGTTAATGATAGCGTTACCCTTAGAACGTAAAGGTTTAACGGTAACGTCAGGCATTAAAGCAACTGCGGGCGAACGGAAGAACGCCATTGAAAGTAACGTTACTAAAAGTACTACGATAAAGAGCCATAAACTACCGATAAGCGGAATGAAAATGAAAGAAATTATAGCGCAAATCGTTCCTATTAAAATGAACGGGGTACGCTTGCCGAATTTACTTTTATTCTTATCCGATAACGCGCCGAAAAGGGGCAACAAGAATACCGCAAGCACGTTGTCAAGCGCCATAATTAAGCCGGACATCGTTTGTTTCATATTAAATTTATACGTCATAAGCATAGGTACGGTTTTATCGTACGCTTGCCAAAATGCTGATATTAAGAAAAATGCAAAACCTACTAAAATTGTTCTTTTGTAATTGAGTTTCATAACCTACTCCTTACTTTTTATTTGACTCAAAGCCATAAATTAAGCGGTGGCAACTTTCACATTCTTTGATAGAACCTAAGGAAAGTTCTTCCATAAAACTTACCGGCATACTCGTTGCGCAGAAAGGACAATAATTCATCTTTTTTGATAAATCAAGCCCGAAAACTATCGGGAATTTTTTATCTTTGCGCCTTACGTTGTACTTTTCCATCAAGGCTTTATCAATCTTATCTTCAAGTTTCTTAAGTTCCGCTTTAAGTTTAGAAACTTCATCCTTTTTAGAATTTTTAAGTTCTTCAAGTTTAGGCGCGTACTCATCGTATTGCGCTCTCATAACCTTGTTGGTTTGGCCGAGTTTACCGTATTCTTTGTAAAGTTCAGTCATTTCTTTAGAAATTGCGCTTATAGTTTGTTCCATTTGAGAAATTGACGCGCATACTTCAGAGAATTTCTTTTTTAAATACTCGAGTTCACTTTCACTTTCGCAAGTTTCTACCATCTTTTCGTACTCTTTAGCCGATGCAAGACTATCTTCAAAATCTTTAAGCGCTTTGTTATAATTGTCGGTTAAAACTTGCGCTTTAGATTCAAGATCCGAAAGGCTTTCCTTTACCGTTGATAAAAACTTTCTTGCGGACAAGTATTTCTTCGCTTCTTCGCTACCGTTAACTTCGTCTTCTATCGCTTTTAAGTTCTTGTCAATTTCTTGGTATTCTACGATAAGTTTTGTTTGTTCTAACATAATGTTTCTCCTATACAATATCGCAAATTACAACATATAGTCGTTTTCAACTATAACGCTGTTTAATCCGCGTAATTTTTTATTTGCCCATTTATAAAAATGCTTAAACCCGTAAACTTCGCTTGAGTAATGAGTAACTTGCATTACGCACTTACCCCTTTTTAAAGCGGTTATTATTACGTGGTGTTTAATATCGGCGGAAACGTAAAGGTCAACGTCTTTCACCTTTTCAAGCATTTCGTCGGCTAACCCTGCACCACAAAAAGATGCAACTTTATTTATTTCACGATTAGGGTTACCAAATACCATTACTTTTTCAGTTGAAAAAGTATTTATATATCTTTCTTTAATTTCGCCTAAAGTGGTTTCAGTTTCAAAAATTCTGCCGTAACCTTCGTTTTCGCCTACTTGATAAACGATTTCAGTTTTTTCCGCGCCTAAACCTTTTGCCAAGTAGTAGTCGATACCTTCCTTTGCTGAGTCAAGGTTTAAATGCATTGAGATTACGCCGATTTTAGCGTTTACACACCTTAAAAGCGGACTGCTTTCATAGTTTAACGTTTTTAAAGGAACGAAGATTGCAGGATGGTGCGTAACTATTAAGTTTGCGCCCATTTCTATCGCTTTCGTAACGCTCTCGTCGGTTAAATCAAGAGTGAAAACGACACCCGTTATATCCCCTTCAACGTCCGCAATAATACCAACGTTATCGTAACCGCCGATTTGCTCGACTAATTTGTCCGATAAACTGAGCGGTGCGTATTCTTCAAGTTTATTTAAAACTTCGTGAATGGTCATTTTGACACCTTCCTTATAATTTCAAGCCTTTCTTCCGCTTGACGCTTAGAATTAGTTGACGCCGTTTCTAAATTTAAAATATCCAGTAACATCTTTCTTTCTAATTCAAGTTTTTCAACGAATGCTTCGCCGTGAGCGTTTAGGTTATCTCTACCAAAGAGCAACTCTTCTTCAGAATACTCGTCAACCCCTTCTTCAGCGACGATTGCATCGTAAAATTTATTTTTGTCTTTAAAGGTAAAATCTTTTAAGATTTTATACCCGAATAAAATTAAGAATTTTCTAACTTTATCAGAGTTTTTTTGCGGAGCAAGAACGAGCCTTTTAGGTAAACTTTTAGCGTTTGATAAAATCTTTACGATTTCTTCTCCACCCATTCCCGCGATAACCACTTCGTCGGGTAAAATGGTAAAATTATCAAACCCGTCTGATACGATTGCCGTTACCCTATCGCCGTACGGCTTTAAAAGGTCTATCGCTTTTTGCAAACTCTTACTTGATATATCGGATACTATAACCTTTTCAAACTTGTTTTCTTTTAAAACCTTTTCGGCAAGATAGCCGTGGTCACAGCCGATATCGGCAAAAGTTTCCCCACTGCCAACAAGCCCGAAAAGTACGCTAAGCCTATCCATTATTCTAAGTATTCTTTAAGTTTCTTAGAACGCGACGGGTGGCGGAGTTTTCTAAGCGCTTTCGCTTCGATTTGACGAATACGTTCACGCGTTACGTTGAATTCTTTACCAACTTCTTCTAAGGTTCTCGGCTTGCCGTCGTCAATACCGTAACGAAGCCTTAAAACCTTTTCTTCTCTCGGGGTTAAGGTATCTAAAATTAAGATAAGTTGTTTTTTGAGCATTGCAAATGCAACGACGTCACTCGGCGAAGCGGACTTTTCATCTTCGATGAAAGTTCCTAAATTGCTATCTTCTTCTTCACCGATAGGCGTTTCTAAAGATACGGGGTCTTGAGCGATAGTTTGAATTTCTACTACCTTTTCAACGGTTATTCCCATCGCTTGAGCAATTTCTTCAGGGGAAGGTTCTCTACCGAGTTCTTGAAGAAGTTGACGGGAAACCTTGATAAGTTTGTTAATAGTTTCAACCATGTGAACGCGAATTCTTATAGTTCTCGCTTGGTCGGCAATCGCTCTTGTGATTGCTTGGCGAATCCACCAAGTTGCGTAGGTTGAGAATTTAAAACCTTTAGTATAGTCGAACTTTTCAACCGCTTTCATAAGACCTAAGTTGCCTTCTTGAATAAGGTCAAGTAGGTGCATACCACGGCCGACGTATCTTTTAGCAATAGAAACGACGAGTCTTAAGTTTGCTTCGGATAAACGCTTTTTAGCCGATTCGTCGCCTTGCATCATTTTTTCAGCGAGTTCCGCTTCTTCTTCGGTAGATAAAAGCGCAACTTTACCGATATCTTTAAGGTAAACTTTAACGGGGTCATCCATCGAAACTTCTTTTTCGAGTTGATTTAAAAGATCGTCGTCGTGAGAAGCGATATCGTTGTAACTCTCAATAATTTCTACGTTATTTTCGCTAAATGCGTTGTAGATAGTTTCAATTTGTTCAGGCGTTACCTTGTGCTTTTCAATTTTATCCATAAGTTCGTCAGCTTTAACAAACTTCTTATCGCGATAAAGTTCGAGTAATTCTTGAGTTAATTCAGTAAGTTTTTCCGTTGATATGCTCATAGTTTCTCCATTTATATTTTTGAAATTTCAGTAGTTTTTTCCGCTATCATAACGGCAAGTTTAGATTTTGCCGTACTATCTATTTCGTTTTTGTATAATTCGTTAAGTTTTTTAAGATCGTCGCTTAAGTTGTGTTTTCTTATAACCTTTAAACAGTCGACGTAAAAACGCTGTTCTTGGTCAGACGAAGGAATTTTATCGCCAGCCGAAAGTATTGCGTTAAGTTCACTAAGTCCGTCCGCCCCTACGACGTTTTGAAGTTTTGACGGGTCGGTTACCCCGGAGAAGATTATCGCTTCGCAAATACTTTCCCTTATTTCATCCGAAAAATAAAGGTTTGAAACGGCGCTACCGTCTGCATACGGCTTGCGGTTTATAACCGCCCATAAAACCGTGCGCTCGGCTATTGACAACCTGTCCGCCTTTACCGTTTCCTTAACTTCGATTTTAGTAGTTTTTTCTTGCTTTGGTAGCGTTACGCTTCCGCTTTCTAAATCTCTTTTTAAAGATTGATAACTTATGCTCGTTACCGCGCTTACCTTATTTAAAAGTTCTTCCCTTAAAAACTCGCTCTTTACGGTTTTTATAAGTTCTAAACACTCGGCAAGATATTTTCTCTTATCGGAATCGTCGGATAAATCTTTACCGCTCTTTATAAGCGATAATTTAAAGTCGATTAAAGGTTTCGCCTTGCTAAGTAACGTGCTATAACCTTCAGCACCGTACTTTCTAATAACGTCGTCAGGATCCATTCCGTCGGGAAGATTAACGACTTTAACTTCAAAGCCTTCGTCTTCAAAAATTTCTAAACTTCTAACGGTTGCCTTTTGCCCTGCGCCGTCCCCATCGTAACTAACTAAAACTTTTTGAGTGTATCGCTTTAATAGTTTTGCTTGAGATAAAGTTAAACTCGTACCCATGGACGCTACGACGTTTTTAAAGCCCGCCATATAAAGCGAAATCGCATCCATATACCCTTCTACCATGATTACGTAATCAAGGTCGGTTTCTTGGCGAATTTGCTTTAAGTTGTTTACGTTAAATAAAACGTTTTTCTTATTGAATAACTCAGTTTCGGAAGTGTTTTTATACTTACCAAAACCCTTATCTTCAAGTATTCTTCCGCCGAACGCTATAACCTTTCCCATAGAGTTGATAATGGGAACCGTGAGCCTTTCGGCTTGGAAATCGTAGACGCCCTTTTTACCTTGCGTGCATGCGCCCGAAGCGAGCATTTCGGCTTCGGTGTAACCCTTGCTCTTAAGGTGGTTTACTAAGCCGTAATAATCAAGCGACGCGCCTATTCCGAAATGGCGAACCGCCTTACTATCAAGCCCCCGCTTATGTAAATATTCAAGCCAAACGCCAGCCCTTTCATCGCGAAGATTATTGGCGTAAAACAACGCCGTTTCGCGCATTAAAGCGTAAAGCCTGTCCTTTTTTCTACGGCTTTCTTTGGCTTGTTCTTCACTAAAAGAATCGTTCTCGGGTAAAACCATTTTTGCGCGCTCGGCTAAAATCTTTATCGCATCGTAAAAATCTACCGTTTCAACTTCTTGGATAAACTTTATAACGTCGCCACCCTTGCCACAACCAAAGCAGTGATAGAATTGCCCGGGTTCGTTTACGGTAAACGACGGCGTTTTTTCAGTATGCCCCGGAAGTGGACAGCACGCCCAATAGTTGCTTGAACCTTTTCTAACGAGATTACAATACCGACTCGCGACTTCTACTATGTTGTTTTTACTTTTGAGTTCTTCTATGAACTTTTCATCAAAAGTCGGCATACTCTCTCCTTTTAGAAACTTTGCGGAATGAAAATTTGATTGAATACGTTTACTGCGTATCTATCCGTCATTGATGAAAGGTAATCGCAAATAACCGTTTCGATTGAATAATTTTTAAGTAAATCTTGATAAACTTTAGGCAATTTTTCGGGATTTTTTAAAAAATAATCGTAAGTTGCGGAAAGCATAAGCCCCGCCCTTTCTTCTTCCCTTTTAGCAGTTGGCATCATATAAACGTTATCGAACATAAACTCGCGAAGTTCTTTCATAGCCCCGTCAACGTCTGGCGAAAGAATTATTTTATCTTTGCCAATGCTGTTTTCGTAAGCCGAACTTATCATAGCGTTAATACGCTCTCTTGAAGTCTTGCCTAAAACTTTTAAAACTTCTTTGGGTAAATCGTCAACGCTGATAACTCCTGCTCTAACGGCATCGTCAACGTCGTGATTTAAATACGCTATGCGGTCGGAAATAGATACCACTTGACCTTCTAAGGTGGACGGATTAGTTCCCGACTTGTGATTTAAGATACCGTCGCGAACTTCTTTGGTTAAGTTTAAACCTTGACCACCCTTTTCCAAAACGTCAACAACCCTTAATGATTGCTCGTTGTGTTTAAATCCGCTCGGGCTAAGTTTACTAAGAACTCTTTCGCCCGCATGCCCAAACGGCGTGTGCCCTAAATCGTGCCCAAGCGCAATCGCTTCAGTCAAGTCTTCATTGAGCGCGAGCGCGCGTGAAATTGACCTTGCTATTTGCGAAACGTCTAAAGTGTGAGTAAGACGCGTCATATAATGATCGCCTTCGGGCGAGAAGAAAACTTGCGTTTTGTTTTTGAGCCTTATAAACGCTCTCGAATAAATTATTCTATCCCTATCGCGTTGAAACTCAGTACGCATCGGGCAAGGTTGCTCGTTGTTGAGCCTACCCGCCGTTTCCGCCGATTTTACTGCAAACGGGGATAAAAACGCATCTTCTTTTTTATAGGTTAATTCTTTAACGGATAAAATCTTAGCCATACTCAATTAAAATATACCTTAAAAAATCTCGAAATACTTTTTTTAAAAGTAAATTTTAGCAAAAAATTTTAAAAACTTTGCCGTTTATATCTTCTAACTTTAAAATGCTTAAAATTTCTCTTGCTACTTGCTCTGAAGACGGGACTTTCGTAAGCCCGTATTCTTTTACGAAACTCAACTTATCTTCTTGAGATAAATGAGAATTCATAGGCGTATCAATAAGCCCAAGCGCAACGGCACAAACGGATATTTCGCTACTTGAAAGTTCTTCCGAAAGCGCGCGAGTTAAACCTAACACGCCAGACTTTGTTGCCGAATACACAACTTCGCAAGAACCGCCTTCCAAGCCGAACACGGAAGAGATATTTATAATCTTTCCCCCGCCGTTGAGCATTGATAAAACCGCCCTTTTGTTGACGAGAAGCGTTCCTTTTAGATTGACGGAAATAGCCGAATCAATCTCACTTACGCTAACGTCAATAATGGGTTTTTGCGTGATGGCAACGCCCGCGTTCGATATTACGGCAGTTACTTTGCCGTACTTTTTCTCAGCGTATAAAAACAAATCTTCCACTTGGCTTTCACTCGAAACGTCACACTTTACCATATCAATACCGAAGTTTTTAGCCAAAAAATCAGCGCGCTCAACGGAGTGGTTGAACGTTCCAACCACTTGGCATCCTTGTTTTTTAAGTTCTAAAGCCGTCGCCTCGCCTATTCCGCTAGACGCTCCCGTGATAATTACCGTTGCCATAATAAATGCAAAAACCTGACAGAGATTTCAATCTGTCAGGTAAAAACGAATTATTTTTTAACTCTTTCCATGTAGTCGCCAGTTCTCGTGTCGATACGGATAATATCGCCTTCGTTAACGAACATGGGAACTTGAATGTAAAGACCAGTTTCGATTTTAACTTGCTTGGTAGCGTTAGTTGCGGTGTTACCTGCAACGCTGGGTTCTGCTTCGGTTACCAAGAGTTCAACGAAGTTTTCACATTCAACTGAGAACGCTTTACCTTTGTAGAATTTAACAGTTACAGGATCGTTTTCCTTAACGTACTTAAGCGCGTCTTCAACTTGGTCGTAGTTGAGTGGTTCCATATTGTACTCTTCGTCCATGAAGTAGTAAAGTTCACCGTCGTTATACGAATAAGTCATCTTCTTAGTTTCAATAATAGCGTTTTCGAACTTTTCAGTCGGGTTGAAAGTAATTTGTAAAACCTTACCGTCAACTACGTTCTTAAGCGTAGTTCTAACGAACGCTGCACCCTTACCCGGCTTAACGTGAAGGAAATCAACAACTGTGAAGATTTTTCCTTCGTATTCGATAGTTACACCTTTTCTTAAATCGCCTGCTAATACCATATTAAAATTTTCTCCTTGAAAAATATTTTTATTTTTAACCTTTGATAACCAAAAGTTCTTTATCCATCGTCATTAACGATACGGCTTTTCCACCAATTAAAGTAACCGTATCTTCTATTCTTACGCCGAACTCACCTTCGAGATATACGCCCGGTTCTACGGAAAACACCATTCCGTCAGTTAAAATCGTTTCAGATTTTTTATTAAGAGTTGGAAATTCGTGAATCTTAACGCCTATGCCGTGGCCTAACGAATGAGTAAAATACTCAGAAAGACCAAATTCGCCCAAACAATCTCTCGCAATCGCATCCGCTTGCTTGCACGAAATACCTGAACTTATTTCGCTAACCGCTTTTAAGTGTGCGTTCTTTACCGCGTTATATACCCTTAAAAACTTATCGGTTGGCTCGCCGAAAAATAAAGTTCTCGTCATATCCGATAAGAAACCGTCGTAACTGCAACCAAAGTCCATTAATATCGGCATTCCCTTTTCAAGTTTAACGTTGTTAGTTTTATAATGCGGAACGGAACTGCCGTTACCAAACGCAACTATCGTTTCAAAACCTACCGAACCGCCAAGCCTTTTGAAGTTATGCTCAAGTTCAGCGGAAAGTTCAAGTTCGGTTACGCCTTCTTTGATGAACGGCAACGTTTTTAAAAACGCTTGCTCTGAAATTTCACAAGCCTTTTTTATTTTTGCAAGTTGGCTTTCGCTTTTTACGGAAGATAATTCGTTATGCTCGTCCGTATAGTCGTAAAGAGTAAAACCCTTACTTTGCAAACTTTCGTATAACTTGGCACTCGTATATCCGTAAACGAGCCCTACTTTTTTAACGCCAAGCCTTTCAAGTAACCCTTCAAGGCTGAGTTCCGACTGCAAGTAGCAGTTAGCGTTTGCCTGCTCTTTAGCCGACTCGATATACCTACCGTCAGTAAGCAAATATTTAGTGCCGTTATGGATAATTAAAAACCCGTCGTCAACGTAAAAACCAACGTAATAAAAAATCAAATCGCCGTCAGTTAAAAGCACTGCACTATCACAAAAGTTTTGCATTATGTTATTATATTAACATATATATTAAATTAAGTCAACCGTGATAGCGTATTTTCCGTTAAAACACTTGAATTTTTTTACGAAAAAAGTTATAATGTTACTATGAAAAATAAGGAACAATTCAACTTAGTAGTTGCAAAAAATATCTCTAAGTATAGAAAATTCAATAATCTTACCCAACTTGCGCTCGCTGAAAAACTAAACTATTCCGACAAGGCTGTTGCAAAATGGGAAAGTGGAGAAAGTTTACCCGAAGCCTTCGTTCTTTATCAA
The DNA here is from genome assembly GCA_045637965.1 of Christensenellaceae bacterium. Lineage (GTDB taxonomy): Bacteria > Bacillota > Clostridia > Christensenellales > Borkfalkiaceae > HGM11412. The sequence continues at coordinate 360,777 of JAZUAK010000009.1, forward strand.
ATTGCGAGCATCTTCGGAATAACGCTTAACGACCTCCTCTCTGAAAAAAAGCGAGTGAAATTAACTTCTAACAAAGTTAAGTCGTTAGTTCTTCCAACTTTATCAAACTGCATAACTTGGCTCGTTGCACTACTTGCTTTTATGGTGTTTAGCGCAGTTTTTGAAGGCGCGGTTAGAAGTTGGCTATCCTTCATCGTTGCTCTGCCGGTAACTTTCATTCTATATTTAGTTTTCGCTTGTATTTACAAAAATATAACGATGCAATTTATTTCCATATCACTTATAATTTGGTCGAGTTTAGCAACCGTGCATATGTTCTTGATTGGCATTTTGAAAATTGCGTCGATTGCTTATTTGATAGGAATTCCAATTCAAATTGCGTTCGTGATACTATTCATTATTAAACTTAAAAAAACAAAAAAAACGAAGTCGTGATCGACTTCGTTTTTTATTACAGCATTGGCGCAAAAATCCTAACTAACGAACATATAAACCTTTGTATTAGGCTATTTTTAACGTTTTCATTTTTTATAAGTTCGGATTTTTCTATCGTTTGTAAAACGTCTTTCTTTATATCCAAAATACAATCGGTATCGTAAAGCAGAACTGCGTTTTCAAAGTGATGAACTAAAGAGCGATAATCTAAATTAACAGTTCCAATCATTGCGTATTTATCGTCCACAAGATACGTCTTTGCGTGAATAAAACCGGGCGTATACTCGTAAATTTTAACGCCTGCGCTCATAAGCCTGTGATAATACGACCTACTCATTGTGAAAATGAGTTTTTTATCAGGAATATGCGGAATTATAATCCTTACGTCAACTCCCCTTAAAGAAGCGTTTTCTATATCGGCTAAAAGGTCGTTATCAATAATTAAATACGGCGTAGTGATATACGCGTAATCCTTAGCGCACGCAATCATATTTTGAATTGTCGATTTTGATACTTGACGTTCGTAAACGGGACTTGGTCCGTCGCCAAACGGCATTACGTAACCTTTCGTATTTGAAACGTTAGTTTTAGGATATAAATCTTCGTTAAAAGATACTTCTTTTTTAGTGCTAATTGAATAATCTACGGTAAACAGTTTCGTAAGTTCGTAAACGCATTCGCCTTCAAGCCTTAAACCACTGTCCTTCCAATGCCCGAACCTTTCGATTTTATTGATGTATTCGTCGGCTAAATTGAAACCGCCCGTGTAGGCAACCTTGCCGTCGATTATTAGCATTTTTCTGTGATTGCGGTTGTTAAATTCTCCGTCCGCATTTCCCTTTAATCGAGAAAACAGCAAAGCGTCGATAGAAACCTTTTTAAGCATCTTACAATACTCCGCCGGAAGAGTTTGCATACAACCGATATCGTCGTACAAAATCTTTATTTCAACGCCACTTAAAGCCTTTTCAACTAATATTTCTAATATAGAATCCCAAAAGACGCCTTTCTGAATAATGAAAAACTCTAAATAGATAAATTTTTCTGCCTTTTTTAAATCTTCTATTAAATCACCACGCAAAATTTCAATATCGGAAAAGTACTTTAATCTCTGCGCTTTAAACAAGTTGGAACCAGATATCTTCTTCACCATTTGAAATTGATTATACGCGGTTTTATCGATATTTTTAAGGTTTTCAAATATCGGCAAATCGTCTAAATTATAACCGTTTCCGTAAGCGAGTTTTAGTCTTTTTCTATACCTTCTACTCAACTTTCTTTGTGAGAACATAAAGTAAAGCATAAAACCCGCAACCGGCACGACTAAAACTATAAAAAGCCACGGAACTTTATAGTCGGGATTATCGTCAGACGCAATAATTTTTATAATGCACGAAATTTGCGTTGCAAGAGCAAGAATATAGAAATACGGAACGTAATAACACAACAAAACGACCACGCCTATAACCGCTAATATCTCTATTACGATTAAGTGCATCGCTATCAAAAACCTAAGTGGAATGTATTTAATTTTCTTCGGCTGATATTTTTTCATCTTCTTTTTGATTAGACGTGCGTTTACGAGTTATTTTGCCTATAAACTTTTCAAATAGTGCGTTTAATTTTTCCGAGTATTTAATGGATAAAACGAGCGCAACTAAAGCAACGACTACAACTGCAATTATAACGATTAAACCTGCACCCTCGTACGGAATTATTTCGCCCGATAAAAATACCAAGTTTAAAGTTATAGCAACTGCTCGAGTTAAAATTTGCGTACCGAAAAAGAAAGTAAACGTAATAGGTAACGCACCTGCTACCGCGCATAGAATATCGTCCGGGAAAAACGGGAATAAGAACATAAAAAACAATACGACTTTTTCCCTACCCTTGAGTTTTTTAAACAATTTATCAAGGTTTTCTTTTCCGCCTGCAACCCAATTAAGATAAGGTTTTCCCACCCATCTTCCAAGGAAAAACGCAAGCGTTGCTCCACCTACCATTCCAACGTAAAGGTAGATAAACGCAAGCCACGGCCCGAACAAATAATTTCCAACGAGTATAATAACCGTTATAGGAACGGGGCTTATAACAACTTGCAAGCAAGTAACTAAGGTGAACACGAGCGGAGCAAACACCCCCGACTTTTCAACTATGGATTGAATATACTCTCTATCGAAATTTAAAACACCACTACTTCTAAGCAAGTGGTAAACACCTACGAATAGTATTGCTATTATTGCCAAAGTTAATAAAATTTTTAATATGATACTTCTAAGATTTTTCATAAATTGTTATATAGGTCTTGCATAATTTTAGCGTCTAAATCTTGAGTTCCTGCGCTTTCCGATACGATATAAGGCTGAATTCCCTTTTGCTTAATTGCCTTGATAAAATCTTCGGGGTTTGGGCCGTATTCGGTGTCATCAAAAGTTAAATGTTTTACTTCGCCTTTTCCTGAATACATAATTTTTGAAAAGTGAACGTGCATTCCGTTTAACTTTTCATAGCCTAAACCGTTTTCAATGGTATTAAAAATATCCAAATAATCTTTTGGGGTTTTTAACGCGCCTTGCCAAAGTGAATTTACGTGACCAAAGTCAACGCACGGATAGTAAAAGGGGGCGATTTTACAAAAATCAACGATTTCGTTAACCGTTCCTATTTGAGCGGATTTACCCATAGTTTCAGGGCAAACAATCATATCGTCAAATCCGTTTTGAACGATTTTTTCAGCAAGAATAACGAGCCTTTCTTTAGTTAAACTTACAGCCGTTTCTCTATCGAGTTTACCTTGCGCCGCAGGGTGAAAAACAGCCCTTTTAGCACCCATAAGTTTGCCTATTTTTAACGAACTTAATACGTAGCCGTAAGAATTTTCAACCTTTTGTTCGTCAACGCCTGCAAAATTTATAAAATACGGACAATGAACGCTTATTTCAACGCCTGCTTCTTTAAAACTTTCGCCTATCTCAATCGCCTTTTGCTCGGAAACGTTAACGCCCCTACCAAACGAGTATTCAAAAGCGTTAAGCCCCATATCTTTTACCCATTTTGCCGAGTTTGAACTTCCCGAAAATCCAGCACTGTGATAAGTTTCACTATTTCCGCTTGGACCGAATTTAATCATTTAAACTTCCTTTATCCTTAATAAGTTGCTCTTTAAGTTCTTCTAGAGAAGAAAACTTTTTTACATCTCGCAAAAACTCGTCGAAATAAACCGTCAAATTTTTGCCGTACAAATCTCCGCTAAACCCGTCTATATACGTTTCAACGACTATATCGTTGCCTAAAACGGTGGGTTGCGTACCGTAATTAGTAATTGCCTTGTATTTAACGCCGTCTATTAAAACGAACGTTTTGTAAACGCCTTGTTTAATTTTAAATTTTTCACTACTTAAAGTTATATTTGCCGTAGGAAAATCAAGGGTGTTTCCAAGCCCTTTACCCTTTACTACTTCGCCCGATATAAAATAGTTGCTTCCAAGATAAAAGTTTGCAAGTTTTATATCGCCAAAAGACAACGCTTCCTTTATCTTCGTTGAAGAAAATTTACCGCTATTATCAGAAAGTAATCTTTCCGTATAAACTTTATCTTCGCCAAAAAACTCCCTTAGCGTTTGAACGTTACCAAGCGCGCCTTTGCCAAAGGTGAAATCAACGCCTGAAACAACCGAACCGATAGAATAAAGTGACGATAACTCAGTTAAAAATTCTTCCTTAGTTTTCGCCATAAACGCCCTATCAAGCGGTTTTACGATAATATTTTTAATACCGCAAGCAAAAATTTTGTCTGCTCGCTCACTAAGGGTAAACACGTCCGCATCCGATTTCCCGCCCGTAAAAATTAGCGCGGTTGGAACAAAACCTTTTGATTTTGCGATAGAAACAGCCCTATCTAAAACGGCGATATGCCCTTTATGAACGGCGTCAAAATAGCCGAGCGCAAGTGTTAAATTGTCGAGAATTTTTTCCCCGTAATTTATAAGTTTCATAGTTCTAAAATAAACGCTTTTATTTTAAGTTTTTTATCGTTTGAATAGCCAACGCCAACGAATTCGCCAGTGTTTAAATACACGCTATAAACCCCGTCTTTAACGTCAAACTCAAACGGCCTTCCGTTAATGAGTTCAACCGATTGAAATTCGTTTAAAAACGCCTTTTCGAGCGTTAAAACGCTATCGGGTTTTATAATGAAAGACGATAAATCTTTAGCGGTTAAAATATCGTTTTCAGTCAAGATGTTATCTAAAGTAAACGCACCGCTCTTCGTTCTTTTTAAAGCGGTCATCGTGCCGAAAGTGTTTAAAAGGGTTGCCATATCGCGACAAATTGAGCGAATATAAGTTCCACCCTTGCAAACGATTTTAAAAGTTGCTTTGTCGCCACTATGCGAAAGCATAGTAATTTCGTTAATCTCAACTTTTTTGGGCTTAAGTTCAAACTCAACGCCACGCCTTGCTAACGTATATCCCCTTGCTCCACCCACGTTTTTTGCACTAAACAATGGGGGAACTTGGTCAACTATTCCAACTAATGTTGGAATAACTTTTAAAATTTCTTCTTTAGTAGGAATTTTACCGCCTTCTTTTATAACTGCGCCACCCCTATCTAAAGTATCCGTTTGATAGCCGAAAGTAAACTCGGCAATATACTCCTTTTCTTTATCGAGCAAAAAGTCGAAAAGCCTCGTTGACTTTCCAACGGCAAGCGGTAACACGCCTTCGGCAAGCGGGTCTAAAGTGCCCATGTGCCCTATTTTGCAACCTTTAAAGAGTTTTTTTATTCTATTTATAGCATAAGCCGAGGATATTCCGCTCGGCTTATAATAATTGATAAATCCATTCATAAAATTAAAGTCTTTGTTGAACGTTAAACACGAGTTTATCGATAACGTCTTCCATATATCCGTTTAAAACAGCGCCACTTGCTTGAACGTGGCCACCGCCACCGTAAATGGACGCTATCTCGTTAACGTCAACCTTACCCTTACTTCTAAGGCTTATTTTATAACGATTATTGCCCGTTTCTAAAAGCGAAATTGCAACCTCAACCGACTCAACCGTCATAGGATAATCAATAAAACCTTCGGTCATATTGTCAATCGCGCCACTATCTTCAATATCTTTACGAGAAATTATTATAACGCCAACTCTGTCTTCTAAGTAAAATCTCATTTTCGAGATAACTTTTCCGTATAATATAGCCCTTGCTTTAGGCTGGTCTTTAAAATTCCTCTTCATTATATAATGAAGGTTTGCGCCTTTACTTTTAAGTTCCGACGCGATAGCCAAGGTTTTATCCGTAGCGTTAGAATGGTTGAACGCTCCAGTATCAGTAATTATACCCGTCAAAAGCGAATTTGCTATCTCAGAGTCAATCTCTACCGATAACGCATTAATTAAAGCGAAAATAAGTTCACAGGTAGCGCTCGCATCTTCAACGTAATTAAACTTAGCGTAACGAGTGTTTGAAACGTGGTGGTCGATATTGAAAGTATTTTTATGCTTGCAAAACTTACCGTAAAGTTCGGTAAACATATACTCGTTAGCGCAGTCAACCGCGATAAAAGCATCGTACTTTTCGTTTTTATCAACCGTTTTAGAATACTCTTTCGTTGAGTCGATATACTTAAGTTTTTCAGGAATATCGTGATAGCACGCTAAATCCGCGCTAATACCCTTTTTAATAAGGGCAAGGCGCAATGCCGTTGCACTACCAACGGTATCCCCATCAGGTCTATTATGGCTGAAAATCAAAACTGATTTCGCTTTTAAAATCTCAGATGCTATCTCCGCTATCGTCATTATTTTCTCCGTAGGTAAGTCCTGCTAAAATAGTGTCTATCTTATTGCCGTATTCACTTGCTCCGTCACGGTAAAATCTAAGTTCGGGAACGTAGCGAATAGTGGTCATGCGAGAAAGTTCTCGCCTAATTTCAGCGGAAGAACGGGCAATCGCGTCAAAAGTCGCTTTTGCCTTTTCTTCACTCGTTGAATATACGCTTAGGTATACTCTGGCACTCTTAAGATCGGGCGAAACGTCAACTTCCGTTACCGAATACATTTCAGTTGCGCCTTGGATATCAAGTTTAGTGCTTATTACTTCGTAAATAAGTTTTCTAAACTCACTATTGAGCCTATCAGTTCTTTTACCTTTCATAGTTTACGCCTTTTGCTCTTCTACGATATAGCATTCGATAAAGTCGCCAATCTTGATATCGTCGAACTTTTCAATAGACATACCGCATTCAAAGCCTTGTTGAACTTCCTTAACGTCGTCTTTGAAACGCTTGAGTTGAAGAACGTTACCTTCACAAATCATAACGTCGTCACGATAAATTCTAAGTTTGCCGTTTCTCGTAATCTTACCGTCGGTTACGTAGCAACCTGCAACCGTACCAACGCCGGTAATCTTGAACGTTTCACGAACTTCCGCTTTACCAACGTAAACGTCGTTAAACTTGGGCGCAAGCATACCTTTGAGCGCCTTTTGAACGTCGTCAATCGCTTCGTAGATAACTCTATAAAGTTTAACGTCGATTTTATTTTGTTCGGCAAGCGCTTTCGCCTTAGTGTCAGGACGAACGTTGAAACCGATAATAATAGAGTTAGACGAATCTGCAAGGTTGATATCCGTTTCGGAAATTGCGCCAACCGCAGAGTGAATAACGTTAACTTTAACTTCTTCGTTAGAAAGTTCAATCATAGATTGCTTAATCGCTTCAACCGAACCTTGAACGTCCGCCTTAACGATAAGGTTAAGGTTTTTAAGGTCGCCAGACGATACTTTAGAGAATAAATCGTCAAGAGAAATCTTTTGTTGTTCTCTAATCATTTCTTCTCTTTCTCTATTCTTTCTTTCGCTTGCAACGAGCGCGCCGAGTTTTGCTTCTTCAACGGCGAATAAACTATCGCCAGCGTTAGGAACGGATTCTAAGCCGAGAATTGATACGGGCATTGACGGACCTGCCGTCTTAACGTTTCTACCCTTATCGTCAACCATCGCTCTAACCTTACCAGTAATAGTACCCGCAACGAGATAATCGCCAACTTTTAAAGTACCCTTTTGAACGAGAACGGTTGCAACCGGACCTTTACCCTTATCGAGTTTTGCTTCTACTATGATACCCTTAGCCATACGGTCGGGGTTTGCTTTAAGTTCTTTCATTTCAGCAGAAATGATAACCGTTTCTAAAAGTTCGTCAATACCTGCGCCTGTTTTTGCAGAAACGGGAACGAGCGCAACGTCGCCACCCCATTCTTCAACTAAGATTTCTTGGTCGGCAAGTCCTTTCTTAACTCTTTCAATATCCGCAGTAGGCTTATCCATCTTGTTTGCAGCAACGATAATAGTAACGCCTGCCGCTTTCGCGTGGTGGATTGCTTCTATAGTTTGTGGCATGATACCATCGTCCGCCGCAACTACGATAATAGCAATATCGGTAAGTTGAGCACCGCGCGCTCTCATGGCAGTGAACGCTGCGTGGCCGGGCGTATCAAGGAAAGTAATGGTTTCACCATTAACCGATACGGTGTACGCGCCGATATGCTGAGTTATACCACCCGCTTCGCCAGCGGTAACGTTAGCGTTTCTAATTCTATCAAGAAGCGAAGTTTTACCGTGGTCAACGTGACCCATAACGGTAACTACAGGGGGACGCTTGATAAGTTTTGCTTCGTCTTCATCTTCATCTTTAAAGCCTTCACTTAAAACGTCTTCCGCGGTCTTATCAAGTTTAAGTTCAAGTTCAATGCCAAGTTCAGCAGCAATGAAACCTGCGGTATCGTAGTCGATAGAGTCGTTAATAGTCTTTAAGATACCTTCTTTGAAAAGACGCTTGGTAATTTCAACTGCAGTAATACCTAAAAGTTCAGAAAGTTCTTTAACGGGAATAATTTCCTTATTGATAATAGCCTTTTCGATTTTTACGGTGTTAACCGCTTCTTCTTGGCGTTTATCCTTGCTCTTTCTTAACTTTCTGTAGCCAGACTTATCTTCATCAAAATCGTCAATAGACACTTGACCTTTGCTAAGCGTCTTCTTGTTGATTGCCTTCTTATCGTCGTAATTATTGCGTTCGTTCTTCTTTTTAGGTTGTTGCTTGGTGCTTTCCTTAGGAACGAATGCAGGAGCAGCGGCAGGAGAAGAAGGTCTAGCGCCGTTATTAAACGGCTTTCTTTCGCCTTGAGCCGAGAAATCTTTTCTTTCGCCCTTATTGCCACCGTCAGCCGTGTAAGTTCTACCAACGTTAGACGGCTTTTTGTTTGCACCCTTGTTTCTATTATCTTCCTTAGGCGCAACTTCGCGTGCTTTCGGAACGAAAACTCTCTTACCGTCAATTATAACGATGTTCGGGTTATCCGTCTTTTGAATAACGGGTGCTTTAGGCTTTTCAGGTTCAACAGGCTTAACTTCTTCAACCTTTTCTTCAACCTTAGCGGGAACTTCTTCTTGAACCTTTTGCTCTTCTTGAACTTCTACCACCTTAACGGGTTGTTCAACCACCGCTTCTACTACGGGTTGTTCAACCACCGCTTCAACTACGGGTTGTTCAACGATAACTTCTACCGCTTTTTCTTCTTCAGCCTTAATTTTTGCAAGTTCTTCAGCCTTTTTCTTAGCAAAAGCCTTAGACTTATCCGATATCTTTTTGTCAATCGCCTTTGATAAAGATTTAAAATCGGTTGACAAAACGGAAACCTTGCCGTCTTTAACGAGATTTCCTAAATTTTTAATAAAACTAAATTCTTTCTTTTCTTCTTTTTTTACTTCCATAAAAGGTTTAATCCCTCCACGAATATTCTTGAAAATGATCGTCCAAATTTTGCAAAATGGCATTTCCAAGCGATTCGTCCTGTATAGCCAAAAGTTTGCAATGTTCTTTTTTAATTATATCTTCTACTTTGTGAGTTTTGCTAACCACGAGCGGTGCGTTAAACTTTTTGCAAAGTTTAATCGCTTCGCTAAACGAGTTTTCAGATGCCGTAGAACATATTATAAGCACCTTTACTCCACCCTTGAGCGTTGCAATAGCGTTCACGCCCGCGCGAACTTTTCTTGCTCGGATAGCAAAACCGATAAATGTTAACGGCTTACTCTTTTCCAAAGAATTCCTCCGTAAGTTTAGCGTAAACGCTATCTGGAACTTCAACGCCAAACGCAGATTTTAATAACTTTTTCTTTATTATTTTTTGCGCACAAGCGTTATCGTCACAAAGATACGCTCCACGCCCATTTAGTTTTCCCGTTTTATCAACGGCAAACTCACCGTCTTTGTTCTTTACGATACGGATAAGTTCTTTCTTGGGCTTTTCGCTCCTGCAAGCAATACAAGTGCGCATAGGAACTTTCTTTTCCGCCATAATTCACCTAATTATTCAATAACGGGTAATTCAGCATCTGCTAAAAGTTTTTCAACCTTAGCAAGTTCTTCGTTTGCTTTTGATTCACTCTTAACGTCAATCTTCCAACCGGTAAGGCGTGCTGCTAAACGAGCGTTTTGACCGTCACGACCAATCGCAAGTGAAAGTTTATCGTCAGGAACGATAACTCTTGCAGACTTTTCGTCAATAGCGGTTACGCTAAGAACTTTTGCAGGCGCAAGCGCTTTAGCAATAAATTCAAGCGGATCTTCACTCCACGGAATAATATCAATTTTTTCTCCGCCAAGTTGTTCAATAACGGCGTTAACACGCATACCCTTATTACCTACGCATGCGCCAACAGCGTCGATTTGCGGGTCGATAGAATGAATTGCAATTTTAGTTCTTTGACCTGCTTCACGAGATACCGACTTAATAACTACGATACCTTGCTTAATTTCGGGAACTTCGTTTTCAAAGAATCTCTTAACGAGGCCCGTTGCAGTACGAGATACTAAAATTTGAGTGTTTTTACCAATTTGGCGAATTCTCTTTACGTAAACGCTGATTTTATCGTTTAAATTGTAAGATTCACCGGGAACTTGGTCTTGCGGAAGCATAACGCCTTCAAGTTGACCGCCGGAAAGTTCAACGTAAACGTTGCCAGCGTCAAGTTTTCTAACGATTGCCGATTGAATTTCGTTTTCCTTGTCTTCAAATTCGGAAATAGTGTTGTTTCTTTCCGCTTCTCTGATTTTTTGCATAACCACTTGCTTTGCAGTTTGAGCGGCAATTCTACCGAAATCCTTAGGCGTAAATTCCTTTTCAAAAGTATCGCCTACTTTATAGGACTTTTTGAATTCTTTCGCTTCTTCAAGCGTAATTTGCTTATCGGGATCTTCAACGATATCAACTATTTGCTTGATAGCGTAAAATCTTATCGAGCACTTTTCATCGTTGAGTTTAACGATAACGTCGCTCGCATCGCCTTTAGCGTATCTTTTGTACGCTGAAGTGAGTGCCGACTGCAAAGTTTCTATAAAAGAATCTCTTTCAATGCCCTTGCTCGCGCAAAGTTCGTCAAGCGCGGCAAAAAAATCTTTGTTTACCATAATTTTCTCCTAATTTAAAATTTTAAATTGTTTTGTTTTTATTTTTATTATTCTTTAAGTGCAGTTGCATTAACGGTTAATAAAATCAAAATTGTCAAACGCAAGCAATACAATTAGAAACTATTTGCTTAATTACAATTAAGCCGTATTTAACGAGTGTACGCATACTCCTTGTACGGAATCGCTTGTTAAATACTTGTACTGCGAAGCGTTTCACGGGTTTGATATCGACCGCTTATTGCAACTAAACATCAAACCTTATTGCTTTGTTAATTTTTGCTATTTTTGAAAGTTCAAAAATCTCTTGCTTTCCGTTATATAAAACGGTAACTAAATTACCGTCGTAACCAAGTAGCGTTGCGTCAATTACTTTTATTCCCTTTTTAAGCGGAGCGTAAAACTTAATCTCAACGTCTTTACCAATATTTCTTTCAAAATCACGCGGGGTTTTGAACGCTCTATCGAGTCCTGGGCTTGAAACGTTTAAAGTGTAATTTCCACCGTAAACGTCAAACTCGTCAAGCGGAAGATTGATAAGGTTGTGGAACTTTTCCAAAGTGTCAAGGTCAATTCCTAATTCCGTGTCCGCATAAATGGTAAGCGACGGCGGTTTAATTTTAGTTTCAACTTCAACGATTTCAATGCCGAGCGAGTCCGCATACGGCGTTAAAAACGAAGTTATCTCTTGAGTAGACTTAAAGTTCATTATTTCCCCTTATAAAACAATTTGTGAGTGCCGATTGGCACTCACAAACTAAAGTAACATCTTAAGTTCAAATATATGTTAACACATATAAATATTTTTTGCAAGCATTTTTTATAATTTTTTAATAAGTTTATTTCTTTAACGCTAAGTTAGCCGTTGCTTAATAGAATTTTAAGACCTTAGAAACGAGTTAGGCAAGGCTCGCATAAGCCTATGCAAACCTAAATTTAAGACCTTAGAAGCACGCAGAACAAGGCTCGCGAAGAGTTTTGGATGAGACTAACCTTTTTGGTTGTCGAAGTCAAAACTCAAAGCAGTAACGCAGTTATGCACCGCTTATAAGGGATTAAATTTTGTGGAGTTCAATAAAAGCCTCGGCTGTAGCAAACGCGTCGGAAAGAGCGCGGTGATGACGGAACTCTATTCCAAAATGACCGCAAACGGTGTTTAACTTGTGATTGGGAAGAGACGGCAATACCTTCCTTGAAATTACGAGCGTATCTTCGTAATCGTTCTCTAAATAATAACCAAGGTCTTTTCCTGCATTCTTTAAAAATCTATAGTCAAAGTCAGCGTTATGAGCAACGAAAATGCTATCACCTAAAAACTTGATAAAATCAGGATAAACTTCGTGAATTTTAGGTTGACCAACGAGCATTTCGTCAGTTATACCTGTTAGTTCAATTATCTTTTTAGATAATTGTACTTCGGGGTCAATGAGCGTTTGGAAACTTTCAACGATAACCCCGTCCTTTATCCTAACCGCACCGATTTCAGTGATTTTATCACTTGCTACGTCAGTTCCCGTAGTTTCTATATCCACGACTACGTATTCTTTACCAACAAGACTTTCAGGGACTTTGCTACCAACGGTGAAAAAGTCTTCTTGCTTGGAAATTTCACACGGGGTTGGAAATGCAAAACTATACTTTTCAGGCGCTTTTTTACCTGGGCGACGAGCGGGAACGTATCCACTTGGAAACTCGCAAAAATGGAAGCCTTTTATTAAAAAACTCGGCCTACCGTTAAACACTTCCATTTCACCACGAACGATTACCACGCTACCAACGTCTAATTTTTCAAGTTTTTGAAGTTTGTTTTTATCGGTAGTAAAATAACTACCAGAAATTTTACCACTCTTATCGTCAAGCGTAATTCTATAGTAGGTGTTGCCCTTTTTACTCATACGCTCTTCTTTTTCAATAACCGTGCCTGCAAAATAGCACTTGCCGATAATATTTTCGCCGTCTGCTACGTAGGTTGCCGTATCGTAAAATTCATCGTCCGAAAAACGCTGAACGTCACACATTTTCACCGTTCTTACTTGAAGGTCTGTTATATCTTCTTCCTTAACGCTTGAATCTTCGTAAACGGGTTTTTGTTCGTCTACAGACGAAACTCTTATTTCGCCTTCAAAGAAATTAGAATATTCTTTTTCAAGGTTCAACTTAATTTCACCTAAAACGTCCGTTCTTGAAAGGTATTCGGCAACGTTATCTAAAACGACTATTTCGTACTTAATTTTCTTGTTTGCGCCTATTATATTAACGGAAGTATCGTCTATTGCGTGAGCAACTGAAAAGCAATGATTTTGAAGGTACGATAAAATCGCGCGCTTTGCAATCTCGCCATCTGCGTAAGATTTGTGGCATGCAATTTCAACTTCAATGCCTTGAAGTTCCTTTTCAAACGACGATTTGATAAAATCACTATCTTCCTGACTAATCGTTACGTCACTTATTAAATTAACTTTTACTTTTCCACCGCAATATATCGCATTTTGCAAACGGATATCGCCAAGCGACGATGAAAAACTCTTTAGCGTTTCAATTAAATTTTCACAAGGACTTCGCAATTTCTTCTATCTCTCTTATAAATTGATTTTCCGCGTCGTTAAACGCTACTTTTTTGTATATTTCGCCTTTTTTGAAGATTACGCAGTAATCTTTTGAACCTGCAATACCAATATCGCAGTCCTTTGCCTCGCCTGGGCCGTTAACAACGCAACCCATTACGGCAATTTTTAAAGGAATACTAAGGTTTGCGGTTAAGTTTTCTATCTTTTCGGCAAGCCCTGCACTATCCCATTCCGTTCTTCCACAAGTTGGGCAAGCAACCACTTCGCAATAGTCATTGTCAAGCCCTACCGAACGGATAATCTTTTTTGCTATAAGCGGTTCAGGAAGGGGGCTTCCTGCTAAACTAACCCTTATCGTATCGCCAATTCCGTCTAAAAGCAACGAGCCAATGCCAACGCTTGACTTTATTACGCCACTTTCATAAGTGCCTGCTTCTGTTACGCCTAAGTGAAGGGGGTAATCAGTCTTTGATTTTAAGTATCTATAAGTTTTTACCGTTAGCGGAACGGACGATGCTTTTGCCGATATAACGATATCGGAAACGCCGTACTTTTCAAGTATAGCAACGTTTTTAAGTGCGCTTTCAACGAGCGAAATTTCGTTTTTACCATACTTAAGCAAAAACTCTTTTTCAATACTGCCCGTATTAGAGCCTACGCGAACGGGAATTTTATGCGCTTTTAAGCATTCCGCCACCCTTTTAATATTTTCTTCACAGCCTATATTACCGGGGTTTATCCTTACTTTATCCGCGCCGTTTTCTATCGACTTAATTGCAAGTTTATAGTCAAAGTGAATATCGCAAACGATAGGAACCTTAACCTTTTGTTTAAGCGTTTTAACGGCAACTGCGTCCGCTTCGTCTTTAACGGCAACGCGAACGATATCACAGCCGTTTAACGCTAAAGCGTTAATTTGGCTTACGACTTCGTCAATCTTTTCAGTTTTGATATTAGTCATTGATTGAACGGCAATTTTTTCACCGCCACCTATCAAGACGTTTCCTATCCTTACTTTCATATTACTTATCTTCGTTTATCTCGTAAAGTTTTTTAAGACCTTCTAAGGTTAAAAGACGGTCGATTTTCGTTATGCACGAAACTTCTTTTGCAATAATTTCACCCATACCACCCGTTGCTATAACGCTAATCGTTTCAACGCCGAGTTCGGCTTTGATTTTCTTAACGATATTTTCAACAAGGCCTGCAAAACCAAAGATTAAACCTGCTTGCATTGCCGTTCTCGTAGTCTTGGGAATTGCGCTCTTTGGCGCTTCAAGTTCTATCATAGGAAGTTGAGCGGTATTAGACACTAATCCTTCAAGTGAAGTTTTCATACCCGGGGCAATAACGACGCCAATAAGTTCACCCTTACCCGTCAACACGTCAAAAGTGGTTGCCGTGCCGAAATCTATAACTATCATAGGACTGCCGTTGCCATACTTAGTGAACGCGCCAACGCAGTTTGCAATAATATCCGCACCCACTTCTTTAGGATTATCCGCCTTTACGTTAAGCCCCGTTTTTATACCAGCGCCAACAACTTTAGGCGTTACGCCGAAGAAATATTCGCACATGTGGCTTATCGTATAGTTAAGCGACGGAATAACCGAAGACATTATTACGCCCGTTATATCCTTTCTTGAAATTTCTTTGCTTTGCAAAAGGTTCATAAGGGTTGCGCCGTACTCGTCAGCAGTTCTCGTGTGGCGTGAAGAAACACGGAAAGAGCCTTTAAGTTCGTTTCCGTCCCAAACGGCGTATTTTATATTAGTGTTACCGATATCAATACATAAAATCATAATTTTACCGCCTTAATTACCCTGTTAATTGCAGGTGCAAATATAAGATTTATCGCAAGTTCTATAAAGAAATTGAAAGTTACTAAACCAACGAGAATGAAAACGAGTAAGTTTTGGCCACTGCTCATAGCGTAAACTGAATCAAACATAAATAAGCAACCAACGATAAACAAGCCAGTGTTTACGATAGGAACGATTGCCGACGCTATGAATAAAGCAACTATCGGCTGTTTTTTCCTAATAATTTGATAGAAAAGACCACCAAGATAACCTGCAACTGTCGTTTTAACGATACAAGTGAGCGTCGTAATAACAGGATCGTTAGCCCAAATAAGCGTATAAAACGCGTTAGCGCCGAGCATTACTTGAATTAACACGACAACGCCACAGGCAAAGCCGAGAATTGCACCCGCTACGCTACCGAATAAAATACCGCCAAGCACTATAGGAATAAGCGTAAAGTTAAGCGTTACTGCACCTACGGTGATAGAACCGAGCGCGGCTTGCAAAACGATTACTAAAGCGAGTAAAACCGCTATACCCGTAATTTGCCTTGCGGTAAAAGTTTTTTTGTTTTTCATAATTGCCTCCAATCGAATCCACTAAGGGTATCCGTAAGAAAAATAAAAAAAGTAAAGTCAAATCTCAAAATGAGTATTCGCTTTTAATATTTTAACATAACTATAAAAAAAATACAACTCGCGCGTAACACTTTTTAAAAATTTTTAATACAATGTAGTGATAGCAATATCAAACTAAAAAATATTCGGAGTGAAAATTTATGATGAACCTTTGTGGATTCGGCGGTGACAACTGCTGTTTATACATACTTATACTCTTACTCGTTCTCTGCTCATGTGGTAACGGTTGCTTAAATGGTATTATCGATAAAATTTGCAACTGCGGTTGCATACTTCCTATCGTATTAGTACTTCTTTGTTGCTGTGGTAACAAGGGCGGTTGCGGTAAACCTTACGGTATAGGTTGCAAATAAAAACAAAAAAGACGGTGGGTAAATTCCCACCGTTTTCAGTTATGAAACGCTTTGCGTTGTTATGAGTGCTCTTGCACGATATGAACGCTGACGCGAGTTATGATTTTTGCTTAATGCAAAAAGTTGTGGATTTATTTTAATGTGGAATAAATTAAGGCGTTAGTTTGGGTATTAGGCAAGGCGTGCGAGCATTTGCGAAAGGAGACGTACTTGTGGTACACGAGTGAGCAAAGCGGAGCAGAACGAAGCATAATGCCCGAAATAACGCCTTAGATTAAAAACCCAGGAACTCTACGCCTTTAAGAAGCACTTCGTTTATTAGGTCGTTTTTTAAGGAATAGAGAATAATTTTTCCATCTCTTCTGTATTTTACGGCACCGATATCACGGAGCGTTTTTAGTTGGTGGGATACGGTGGTTTGATTAAAGCGTAAAAGTGATGCTAAATCGGTTACGCACATTTCGGAAATGGCTAACGCCGATATTATTTTGAGTCTAGTAAGGTCGGAAAATAAACTGAAAAAACTCACTAATTCTTCAAGTATTTCATCAGACGGAACGTAGTTTTCTATCATTCCTTGCGTCTTTTTATCTAAAAGTAAAACGGGTTTTGCTAAAACCATAGGTAATTCCCCCTTTTTTACTTTGATAGATATATGGTAAACTCCAGATGAAAATATGTCAACTTTAACATACCTTGTAAAAAGGTCGCATATTGTAATTATATAGGTTTTTATGTAAAAGGAGTAAAAATGAATTCTACTAACCTTGTTTTTTTAGGACTTTTGTTTCTACTTACGACAAATTCCACAATAAGTCCAACTCAAGCACTATTATTACTTACACTTTTAACGACGACTTCTTGCGGTTGTAACTGTAACACTAACGACTAAATTTTATATTTTACACTTGCAAAAACAAAATCCATAGTGTATACTTTTAGTGCAAACTTTTGCTTTAAAGGAGTTCACTATGGATTTTGAAATTATTGACTTTCATACTCACCCGTACATTGATGAAAAGGACTGCACTTGTATCCACCGTTCCGCAATAAAATGCTCTACCGATGAAACGCTTAAGGTAATGGACGAATGCGGTGTTTCAAAATTTTGCGGTTCGATAGTAACGC
The DNA here is from genome assembly GCA_045637965.1 of Christensenellaceae bacterium. GTDB lineage: Bacteria > Bacillota > Clostridia > Christensenellales > Borkfalkiaceae > HGM11412. Next base: position 378,177 of record JAZUAK010000009.1, read on the forward strand.
ACGATAGGTCCGTTACGAAAGAAACCGTTTGGGAACTCTTTAAAAAATTTAACGACGACGCGCTTTATCTAAAAGATTATTATAAAGGCAGATATATCGCAGGTTTTCACGTTCATCCCGACCACGTAGAAGAGTCAATAAAGGAAATCGACCGCTTTCACGCTAACGGCGTTAATTTGATAGGCGAACTCGTTCCTTGGAGATATTTTTACGATACTTATGCCTGTGATAATATGAACGTTATTTTGGACTATGCTAGTGAAAAAGGTATGGTTTTAAGTATTCACCCAACGGATAACGACGATATGGACAAACTTTGTGAAAACCACCCACGCTTAACCATAGTAGGCGCACACCCCGGCGAACACGTTCAATTTAACCGCCACGCTGAAAGGGCAAAAAAACATAAAAATTATTACGTTGACTTATCGGGAAGCGGAATCCACAGATACGGCGCAACGAGAGAACTCGTTAACCTTATCGGTGCAGAAAAAGTTATTTTCGGCTCAGACTACGCTATTTGCAATCTTCAAATGTTCGTTGACGGGGTTAAAAACGACGAACTTTTATCAAACGAAGAAAAACGCCTAATTTTAGCGGAAAACGCTAAGAGGATTTTAGGGATTTAAATATTATGGAATACGAAATTATTGACTTTCACACTCATCCTTATCGATACGCTAAAGACTGCATTAGCGTGCATAACGACGCTATACCAAGGTCTATAGATGAAACGCCTCGCATTATGCAAAAAAACGGTGTTTCAAAGTTTTGCGGTTCAGTTCTTTCGCACGACGTGGAAAAAAACCAAGAAAACGTTTGGAGCGTATTAAAATCGTTTAATGACGACGCGCTCTTTTTGAAAGATTACTATAAAGGAAGTTATATTGCAGGCTTTCACGTTCACCCAAACTTTTTAGAAGAATCTATTAAGGAAATCGACCGCTTTCACGCTAACGGCGTTAACCTTATAGGTGAACTCGTTCCTTGGCAGTTTTATTACGATAGTTATTGCTCTGACAATATGAATGAAATACTTGACTATGCAACTCAAAAGGGAATGATTTTAAGCATTCATCCAACGAGTGACGACGATATGGACTTGCTTTGCAAAAACCACCCAAACCTTACGATAGTTGGCGCGCACCCAATAGAAAACCAAAGATTTGAACGCCATATTGATAGAGCGAATAAGTTTAAAAACTATTATCTCGATTTATCGGGTGGCGGAATTTATCGCTACGGTGCAACGAGAAGGCTTATTAACGAGATGGGCGCGGATAGAATACTATTTGGTTCGGATTACGCTATTTGTAATCTTCAAATGTACGTTGACGGAGTTAGAAACGATAGCCTTTTAACTAACGATGAAAAACGCTTAATTTTAGCAGATAACGCAAAGAGGATTTTAAACCTAATTTAGTTATAAATTGGAGATTACTGATTTATGGATAAATACTCAAAAACCCTATATATGATTTTAACTATTCCTATTGGAGTTTTTTGTATTTTAGTAGGACTTGGATTAATCGCCGTTTCGGTTTGGGTTTCTACCTTTTCCGACGTTGCAAGTATGATTTTAATCATCTCCATACTCGGCGGTGGTGCAATAATAAATTTTGGCGTTGGTTACGCTTTTTTAGGCGATGAATATAAGGCAACCAACATAGTTAAAAACGGCAGAACGACGTTTTCGCCTGTAACAACACCCAAATTTTTAAAAAGAAGAAAGATTGTAACGTGCGTTGGCTTTATTTCGTATATATGCCTTTCGCTATATTACCTTGTAAGAATAATCTTAACCAGTATCTTTATGGAACGTCTTAAGGAAATTGATTATAATTCAAGTATCGTTGCCCTAATCATTTTCGCAATTATTTCTCTATTTTTATCACTATTTCTATTTTTATTATACAAAAAAACCAAACATATTGATTTGAATGAAAATAAATCATAAAACAAAAAAGGAACGATTCATTCGTTCCTTTTTTATTACTTTAACTTTTTAACGTTTTTGCCAACTACTGCCGTTGCCATAAGGTCTTCACTCATCAGTTCAAACTCGGCGTTTACTTTACGAGCCGTTACGCTTTCAATTTGAGAAAGCCTATTTTCAAAATCGTAAATTTCGCCCGTTCTTAAAAAGTGCGATGCGTAAAATTGCGCTAACGTCAAAGGCTTTTCTTGAGAATATACCGTTGACGCTTTTAATTGAGTTTTAACCTTTTCAACTTCGCTTTCGGTAACTCCGTTTTTCTTGATATCGGCAATAAGTTCCATTATCGCGTTAAACGCGTTTTTATACTCGCCTAAGTTTACGCCGGCGTAAATATTTAAGTTTCCAGCCGTTTTATAGCGCGATGCGTACGAGTAAACTGAATATGCAAGCCCCATCTCTTCTCTAATCTTTCTAAAAAGCCTACTGCTCATTCCTCCGCCTAAAACACCGCTTGCAACTTCACTAATAACCTTTTGGCTATCGCCGTAAGTTTTGGTTGGGAACGCAAGAGAGATATGCGCCTGCTCAATATCTTTATTTTTTGCAAGATTTTTGCATAAGCAATTAGAATTGTGCGGTGGAGTTTCCGCCTTATTGCTTGATTTTACGAGTGGCATTATATATTTTTGAACTAAATAATCAGCACGCTCTAAAGTTATGTTTCCAGCAAAAGAAACGACGATATTTTCCGCAACGTAAAAGTCGCTAAGGTACTTTAAGATATCCGATTTTTTAAACGCCGAAACGTTTTTTGCAGGGCCTAAAATAGTTCTTCCGTAACCGTCGTTGCCGTAATAGGCTTTCATTAAAAGGTCGTAACAAACGTCGTCGGGGGAATCTTCGCTCATATTGATTTCTTCAATAATAACGTTCTTTTCCTTTTCGGCTTCTTCGTCAAGATATAACGAATTGAACACTGCTTCGGATAATACGGAAAAAGTTTTTTCTAAACTATCGGTTATAGTTTGCGCGTAAAAACAAGTGGTTTCAACAGCCGTGTACGCGTTAAAATTAGAGCCGTTCGATTCCATAATATCGGATATATCGTATGAAGAATACGTTTTGTTGCCCTTAAAGTTCATATGCTCAATATAGTGAGATATCCCGTTGTTTTTTTGCGTTTCGTTTACGCTACCCGTTCCTATCATTATAGAAAACGAACAGGAAATTGCTCCGCCTTCACAAACTATTAAGTTTAAGCCGTTTTCGTACTCTTTTCTTTTTAACATACTTCTCCTATACTGTGAGCATACAACATTCTGAAACGGTTAAAAGTTTCAAGTTTTTACTCTTTATTTCTTCAATTATTTTCTCAAGCACTTGTAAAGTGTGAGATTTGGGGTGCATAAGTATCAAATCGCCCGACGATATATTTTTGGTAGCACGATTAAAGATTACGCTCGTATCTGAATCGCGCCAATCAATAGTATCTTTCGACCACATTATCGTTTGCATTTGAAGTTCTTTGCTAACTTTTAGCGTTGCCTTGCCATACGAACCCGACGGCGGGGCAAACAAGTTCATCTTAAACCCCGTTAATTTATATACCATTTGATTGCAGTTGTATATCTCGTTATAATTACTCTTTTCGCTAAGCGTTTTATGGTCTTTATGAAAATAACCGTGATTGCCAAGTTCAAAACCACTTTCCAAAATAAGTTTTAAAGTGCTTTCGTTATCGTCTGCCCAGCACCCACCTACGAAAAAAGTCGCTTTTGCATCGTTTTCAAGTAAAACTTTAACCATTTCTTCAACGATTTCTGTGTTCTCGTAAACGTTAATCATAAGCGCAACTCCGCCTGACGACTTATCACCAGAGTACTTAACTTCGTATTCGCTAAGCCCCGATATCGTTACGCTTCGCTCGGGCATGAAACCAACTATTGCAACCGAGATTATTACTACCGCTATTATTAAGTTTGAAATTATACTAATTTTTTTATTCAAATTAAAACTCTCCGACCTATTTTATGCCGTTGAGTTTTTTTGTATTCACTATTTACCTATGCTAACGTTAAGTTTTTGGAATAACCTAAGAAGTTCTTCACGAGTGCCTAAAACTATTTCATCGTTGAAAATATAGTACATATCTTTGCCGATATAAATGCCAAGCCCGTCTTTATTCGTTCTAATTTTAGAAACGTTTCGCATAAGCACCGATTCGTTTTGAACTTCGCCCGCTTGACTTGTTGTGATTTCCATTTTCTTTTCCTTAAAGGTTATATCTATACGCAAATCGCCTTTATCAAGTTGCATTGCTTTTACCGTTTCTCTATGGTTCTTCTTTTGAGTTATAACGGTTGAAATAATGGGATATAACGAGCCAAGGCATACGACGAAACCTAAAACTATTGAAACCCAATTTTTCTTTTCAGCACTAAGAGCAACCACAACGGTCACTATTCCAATCGCAAGTAAAACTACGCCGAAAAAGACTGCCGTTGCAAACGCTTTTCTCATAAAATACTTGCTCATTTTTGATAACTTTTCAGTATTATATTCACTAACCGCTCTAACCATAACGATTAAAACTCCTTAATAATTTGCTTGAGTGCGGATATATATTGAACGCTTGCTGCGTGAACTAAACGCTCGAATTCTTCCGCTCCGCCTTCCCCGTCTGAAACGGCTTTTATGATCGCTACGGGGATATTATATCCCTTTGCAGTAAGTAGTACGCCCGCACATTCCATATCACAAACTTTTGCGCCAAAATCGGCATATAGCTTTGTTTTTATATCGTTATCGCTAACGAACTTATCAGCGGACGCACAAGTTACAAGTTCGCTATTTTGCATAACGTTTTTGCAAACGCTAACTAAGGTTTCATCCGTTTTGATAAGGGGCGAAGATTCGGACGGATATTGACCAACGGCAACGTCGTCAATCCCCGTTAAATCAAAATCATAATGAACGACGCCGTTTACGATTACCGTATCTAAAACGCCTACCGATTTTACTAAACTACCGCAAACACCGAAGTTTAAAATGAGCTGAACTTTATATTCACTAATAAGCATTTGAGTTGCAGCGGATGCAAAAATTTCGCCAATACCACTTCTTACGAGATAGACTTTCTTGCCGTAAAGTTTATAGCCGTAAACTACGAAATTTCCTTTAGTTTCTTTTAAAAAACACTTGCCTGCCGTTTCAAGAAAAGGAGTTATTTCCTTATCCATAGCAACGACCATGCCTATAACTTTAACTTTGTTTTTCATAACGTTTTACCACCGTTTTTAACAAGTTCTTCATTAGTTTTGCAAGAAGATAAAAGTTTTAATACTTCTATCTCAGCATCTTTAGTTCCGTCAAGCGAACGGCGAAGATTATACGAAAGGTCTAACTCGTCGCTACTAAGCAATAAATCGTCACGCCTTGTTCCCGAACGATAAAGATCAATTGACGGAAATATTCTTCTTTCGGATAAATTTCTCGATAAGAATATTTCACTATTGCCAGTACCTTTGAATTCTTCGTAAATAACGTCGTCCATCTTAGAACCCGTGTCAACTAACGCGGTTGCTATAACGGTTAAACTGCCTTCCCCGTCAAAATTCCTTGCCGAACCGAAGAACGTCTTAGGTTCTTGAAGGGAAACGGGGTCAATACCGCCCGTCAAAGTCTTTCCACTTGACGGAAGAGTTTCGTTATACGCCCTTGTGAGTTTGGTTATAGAGTCGATAAGTAAAACGACGTCTTTACCCGATTCCGCCTGCCTTTTTGCCTTTTCAATAGCAAGTTTGGATATTCTTATATGGTTTTTAGCCTTTTCGTCAAACGTCGAATAGATAAGTTCAGCGCAAACGCTACGCTTAATATCGGTAACTTCTTCAGGGCGTTCGCCAATCAACACCACCATTAAGTAAACGTTTGGATAGTTTTTTGCTATTGACGACGCTATCTTTTTAATAAGCGTCGTTTTGCCCGCTTTCGGCGGAGATACTATAAGCGCTCTTTGACCTTTACCAATAGGCGATAAAAGATCTATTGCTCTAAGCGATAAATCGTTTTCACCACTTATTTCAAGCGTTAATCTTTCATCTGGGAATATAGGTTCTAAATCAACAAAGCGTTTTCTTTGAACGCTAACGTCTTTGCCGTTGATAAACTCAACGTGCTTTAACGACGGCGCGCCGTTATCTCTACTCATTACGGCGTAACCTTCAACGAAATCGCCTTCTCTTAAATGGAAGTTCCTAATCGCGCTTAAAGATACGTAAATATCCGTTACGCTACTCATTTTAAAATTATCCCCACGCAAAAAGCCGTGATCGCTATCAGTTTTTTCAAAAGTACCTTTCACTTTTACGGTTGAACCAAGCATAGACGTGGTAGTCATTTCGCCCGTATCTTGATTGTGAACGGCAACGTCTTCGTACTCGTCTTCTGTATAATCAACGACAACTTGGTCACGATATTTTTCACGCTTAGTTTTTCTACCTTGAGTTTTAGGCACGGGAATAACCCCGTCTTGAATATCCAAGATGGTCTTTATTATCTCGTCTTTTTTCATACTGCTCGGCGTTCCGCCAAGTTCAGTTAAAAGCGCTCTTAATTCGTGAATGTTATAAGCGCAATCAAGTTGCTCTTTAGAATATTGCATAATCTATTCTCCTTGTTCCGAAATTAAATAAATAATACCATTTTCGCCGTTAAAATTAAGCGGACTGTTAGCAGTTTTATAAGTTTTGAAAAGATTTAAAAATTTGAACGGCTCGTCAATATCAACGGTGCTGTTTTTAATATGATAGTGCATTGGAATAACGGCTTTCGGCTGAATTTTTGAAATATACTCAAAAGCGCCGTTATAATCTATCGTGTACGTCCCGCCAACGGGAATTAGCAATAAATCAACGCCTTTTAATCTATTGATTAAAGTTTCGTTATTATATTCCCCTAAATCGCCAAGAAACGCTATTTTAAATCCGTCAAGAGTAAAAAGCAAAACGTCGTTTTCTCCGCGGAGCGTTCCGTTTTTCTCGTCGTGATAAGTTTTAATAATGGTAAACGGGTTACCGCTAACGAGTTTTGCATTTTGAACGAGTGAAAAATTGCTGTGGTCGTAATGAGTGTGAGAACAAAAAACGTAATCACTTTTAGTTTTAAACTCTTTAAGCCCTATATTTGAAAAGGGGTCAAGCGTTATAGAATATTCTCTACCTTCAATTAAAAAGTGAGCGTGACCAAAATAGGTAATTTTCATTAAAATTCCACCTTTAAATTTAATTGATTTTTAATTTCGTTTCCGCCCATATCTAAGATATACTTTGCGGTAATTTGAATGATATTGTCAGTTGTTGAAATAGTGAGAACCTTGCAGTCAGCCTTGCAGTAAATCGGCGCGCCAATAGTTTGTAAAATAAAATTAAAAACTTCGTTTTCTTTTAAAGTAAAATTATAAGAAACGTCGCCCGATGCGCATAAAGTTACTTTATTTTTAAGCACGGTAAAAACGTAAGCAAGCCCACCGTCTTTTTCTAAAGAAAAAGATATGCGGTATGCGCCTTGCCTACTTTCTATATTGCCTTGCTTTCGATAAGTTGAGGACTGCCCGCCTGTTACGACGGAAAAAAACACGTTACAAACGCTCATAAAAAATAAAAATGAATATGCGAAATTCGCACAAAATAAAAGATGTTAAATATATTTTAACACCTTTTCGTTTGAATGTAAACAATTTTGAATGAATTTCGTTCAAAATTCCGCTCCATATTTAATTGAAATCGCTTTTGCAACGCGTTTTCCATCCGCGCCTGCACTCGTTATTCCACCTGCGTAACCGCAACCTTCTCCGCAAGGATAAAGGTTAGTAACGCTAACGCTCGATAAATTTTCATTTCTTAAAACGCGAACGGGCGAAGAAGTTCTACTCTCAACACCAGTGAGAATTGCATCGTAAGAGTCAAAACCTTTAAGCCTTTTGCCCATATCAACGATTGCGCATTTGATAGATTGGTTAATTTCTTCCGTGAAAAGTTTACTAATATCCGATTTTTTAACGCCCATTGCGTAACTCGGCTCAACCTTTCCAAAACTTTTTGAAATTTTACCGCTTAAATAATCGCCAACTAACGAGCAAGGTGCACTATAATCTTCCCCACCTAAAATAAAGGCGGTTTTCTCAAGGTTTTTTTGAAAATCAATGCCACCAAATAAGGAAGAACCAAAATCCGCCTTTCCAACTTGGCAAATAACTGCGGAATTGGCGTTTTTGCCATCACGCAAAAAGTTACTCATTCCGTTAGTAACTATCGTATCTTTCTCAGAAGCGGACGGCATTACGTAACCACCCGGACACATACAAAAAGTAAATACGCCACGCCCGTTTTGATTGCTAACGAGTTTATAATCGGCAACCGGCATACCTGAAGTTTCGGCAAATTTTCCGTATTGGGAAAGGTTGATATCTTTTTGAAGATGCTCAATTCTAAGCCCAACTGCAAAATCTTTACTTTCCATTAACACGCCTTTATCGTGAAGCATATAGTAAACGTCACGAGCGCTGTGGCCAACTGCTAAAACGACTTCGTCAAACTCTTGTTTAACTCCGTTTAAATAAGCAAATTTCGCCTTATTGCTTGATATTTCAAGATTCATAAGTTTAGTTGAGTAGAAAATCTTACCGCCTAAACGAAGAATTTCATTTCTTATATTTTTAACTACGCTTTTAAGTTTATCGCTTCCGATATGCGGTTTTTGAAGATAGTCAATTTCGTTTGGCGCGCCAAAAAGCAAGAAATCGTCAATAACTTCTCTTGCAAAAGTACCGCCAACGCCCGTATTTAACTTTCCGTCTGAAAAAGCACCTGCCCCGCCTTCGCCAAATTGAATATTACTCTCTTCGTCTAAAACTTTAGTTTTGATAAAAGTATCAACCGAATTTACCCTTTCTTCAACGGGTTTACCGCGTTCTATTAGCGTTACGCTTAAGCCGTACCTTAATAAGTCGAGAGCGCAAAAGAGACCGGCAGGCCCCATGCCAACGACTAAAACGTTACCCGAATTTTTAACTTTTGGATAAACTCTTTGCGGTTTTTTAAAGGGCTTAAGGGAAAGTTCTACGGAACAAGTGTAAAATATTGAATTTTTATCCCTTGCATCGAGCGATTTCTTAACGAGTTTAAAGTATTTTACGTCCTTTGCATTTACGCCCGCTTTTTTAGCGGACTTTTCAAGCAAAGCCCTATCGTCTTCAAAGGGTTTTAATTTGATATTTGAAAGTTTTATCATTTTATACTCTCACTAACGGCAATAGCAGAACTAAACGCCCAAGTTAAATTATAGCCACCGCAATCCCCGTCAACGTCCAAAACCTCACCGCAAGCGTATAAACCGCTTACGAGTTTGCTTTCAAGCGTCTTAGCGTCAAAATCAGCCGTATCAATCCCGCCTTTGGTTACTTGAGCGCCGTCAAACCCCATAGTTCCGGTAACTTTGATAGAATAATCTTTAACCGCCTTGCACACCTTATCTAAATTAAACGAAGAAACGGGGGCACTTAAATCTTTAAAACCCGAATTTCTCAAAACGGAAGATGCTATCTTATTGTTCATAATCCCCGAAAGAAGATATTCACCCGTAAGATACGAGCAGTTTTTTTGCTTGTTTATAATTAGCGTTCTCAATTCTTCATAACTAAGTTCGGGGCAAAAATCCACCTTTAACTCACCGAACTCTTCGCCCGTAAGATACGACGAAAGATAGAACGCCACGTTTCCACTAACACCGTAATCGGTAAACAAAATATCGCCCGAAGTTTCCGCCACAACGATTCCATTCTTAACCGCTTTCGCGCTAACCTTTTGCTTTAAACCTTTTAAACCTTTAATTTTACCAAGTTCAGTTTTAAGTTGAACGATGGACGGATAAAGGGGCGTAAGGCTATGACCAAGAGAAGTTAAAAGCGAATATCCGCTACCGTCAGTTCCCAAATGTTTTTGAGATTTTCCACCCACGCAAACGACTATATTTTCCGCATTCGTTCCTATTCCTTCCGAAGTTGAAACTGAAAATATATTTCCACTCTTTTTTATAGTTGAAATTTTAGCGTTTAAGTTGATTGAAACGCCTAAATCTTCAGCCTTAAAACGAAGCGCGTCAACCACCGCCGAAGCCTGCTTAGAAAGGGGATAAATTTTGCCGTTATCTTCGGTTAAAGGAATACCTAAGCGGTTAAAAAAAGGCTCGATTTTTGTAGAATACTCGTTTAGCACGGTTTTAGCAAATTGTGCGTTTTTTGCATGGAAATGAGATAAATCCATATCTAAATTAGATAAATTGCATTGACCATTACCCGTTTGCAATAACTTTTTGCCAACTCTATCAAGCCCTTCAAAGAGCGCAACGGAGCCTTTACCAAACTTTTCGGAAAGCATAATGGAAACGGCAAGCCCTGACGCTCCACCACCTATTACTACAGCCTTAAAAACACAAGAATTTTCCCTATTCATTCCCTATTTCTCCTTTATCGTTCTTATTGTAACATTTTTCTTAAATTTTTGCAATATTTCCATTGACTATTTTATAAAAAAGTATTATTATATTTATAAGAATACGTACGCTGTCATTAAAAGCGTAAAAACAAGGTGAAACAATGATTGAAAAGATTAAAGATTTCGTTAGATTGGTCGTTGACGAATACATTTATCTCGCTTGCGCAATTATTTTAGCGCTCGTAGTTATAGTATTCTTCTCTATCGTACTCCACTCTAAGAAAAAACGTCAACGCGCAAAACTTAAGCAAGAAGAATTTAAGCACGAAGCACTTTCTTCTTTAACCCCTGAAGAGATAGATAACATCTCAAACAACTCGGCAAATCCCGAAGAAGTTAAAACTTTATTAACCACGGAAGCCGAAGAAGTTGTACCCCAACCTAAAACTACCGCTAAGAAAACTTCCACCGCTAAAAAATCAACGAGTAAAAACGTTGAAGCAGACGTGCAAGAAGTTGCCATAGCAGACGTTAAGAAAATTTCATCTCAACCTGCTAAGAAAACCACTACTAAAAAAGTAGTCAAAGCCGAACCTAAGGAAGAAGTTAAGGTAGTTACCAAAAAGCCGGTTAAAGCTGAACCGAAAGCGGAAACCAAAACCACTACTAAAAAGGCAGTGAAATCCGAACCCAAAGTAGAAATTAAAACGGCTACTAAATCAACCGCTAAAAAAACAACGGCTAACGCCAAGGCTGAACCTACTACTAAAACAACGACTAAGAAAACCACTACCCAACCTAAAGTTGAAGCAAAAACTAAAACGACTGCTAAAGTTACTGAAACTAAACCAACGACCAAAGCAACCGCTAAAAAAGTTGAACCTGTTTCTAAAAAGCAATACACGGGCAAGTGGAAAATCGTTCAAGACGAAGACGGTTATTACGCAACCTTAACCGCTTCTAACGGCGGAATGCTTTTACAAACTGAAAAGTATAAATCGGCATCTAACGTTAAAAACGGAATTGAAACTATCAAGAAGAATATTGACAGTGGAAATTTTGCAATCAGCATTGATAAATACGGCCACTATCGTTTCAAACTTTTCAACCTTTCTAACCGCTTAATTTGCGTTAGTGAAGACTACTCAAGCAAAGCAAAATGCGAAAGCGGTATTGAATCAGTTAAGCGTTTTGCTAAAACTGCTCCAATTATCCAAGAAGATAAATAATTTAAAACGCCTTCAAACGAAGGCGTTTTCTTATTGCGGTTTTATATTTTCTATTTCTATCAACCATTCTTGCCTAAACGCGTCGCTTGGCATTTTGAAATCTCCCCTTGGAGATAAACTTACGCTACCAACCTTAACTCCGTCAGGAACGCACGAGCGTTTAAATTGTTGAGTGAAGAACCTATTATAGAAATTTTTAAGCCATTTATATAGCGTTTGCTCGTCGTACTCGTTAGAAAAAACGTTGTTTGCGATATAAAATATCTTGGACGGGCTGTAACAACACTTAATAGCGTAATAAAGATAAAAATCGTGTAAAGTGTACGGACCGACGATATCTTCCGTTTTTTGAGCAATTTGCCCTTCCTTAGGCGGAACGAGTTCTGGGGAAACGGGCGTATCTAAAATATCGTCTAAAGTCTTTTTCATAATCCCTTTCGACCTTGAACTTTCATAACCAACTAAATATTTAAGCAAGGTTTTAGGAATTGACGAATTTACGCCGTACATACTCATATGGTCGCCGTTATAGGTTGCCCAGCCAAGAGCGAGTTCACTAAGGTCGCCCGTACCAAGCACGATACCACCCGTCTTATTAGCGTAATCCATTAAAACTTGCGTTCTTTCACGCGCTTGACTATTTTCATAAGTAACGTCGGTTACGCTTGGGTCCTGACCGATATCTTCAAAGTGCGAAAGCACCGATTTTTTAATATTTATCTCTTTGAGCGTTACTCCTAACCCGTTTGCAAGATTAACGGCGTTGTTTTTGGTTCTATCCGTAGTTCCAAAGCACGGCATAGTAACGGCTATAATATCTTTTAAATCTCTCTTTAAAAGTTTCATAGCGCGAACGGCAACGATTAACGCAAGCGTGCTATCAAGCCCACCCGAAACACCTATTACCACCGTTTTAGCGTAGGTATGCTCGATTCTTCTCTTTAATGCGTTTGCTTGAATATCTAAAACAAGTTCCGCACGACGCTCAACTTCGTTTTTATCGCTCGGCACGAACGGATATTTTTCAAACCGCCTACTCAAAGCGAATTTCTTGCATTCTGAAGAAAATTCTATAATCTCCCACTCTCTATCGCTTAAACAATTTAAATTTGCCTTTGATTTTTCTAACGATAAAAACTCAACGTCTATATCGGAAACGATTAAACCAGAAGTGAACTTTTTACTTTCGCTTAAAATTTTGCCGTTTTCGCAAACAAAGTTGTGGCCGGCAAATACGCTATCCGTAGTAGACTCGCCGTAACCCGCACCTGCAACGATATAGCCAACCTTTAACCTTTGAGAAGACGATAAAACGTTAAGTTTAAACCTATCGCTACCATTAACTATTTCAGGAATAGCAGTTAAACAAACGGAAACGGAAACTTTATCTGCAACGGAATTTATAAAGGGGTTAATTTCACTTAAATCTCCATCAAACTCAACGGCGAATGAAAAATCACTATTTTCTTTGCATCTATATATAAGATTGCCAAAAGGATAAGATTTTCCGTTTACAGCGATACGCTTAACCCCGTTAAAAGTAGAAAAGGGTTTATCAGAAGAAGCGTTAGGTGTGAAACCTAAGATTTCACCCTTTGAAATTACAGCGCCTACGCTATAAATTTTATTATCAACCGCAAGTGGCATTCCTATTACGGAAACAACGTTCGTGCTTGCCGTTTGATTTGCAACGCTATACAACGCTTTTAACGAAGAGTCAAGTAAGGTCGGTTGATAAAAGATATCCCCAAGCGTGCTACCCGTTAAACTGAGCGAAGGAAAGGCAAGTAACCTTACCCCTTGCTTACCCGCATTTAAAATAGCATTTACAAAAACTTCGGCGTTATAAGTTGGATTTGCAAGCCTAATTTCAGGCGTGAACGCACCCACTTTTATAAATCCGTAATCGCAAACTTTTTCGCTATCGTTTTCGCTCTCGGTTAAATTTAAAGCGTTAATTATCTTTTCAAGCGTTTCGTATTTTACGCTCTTAGTTTGCAAGGACATTATTTTATTGATAGTTCCAAGTGGAACACCACTAAGTTCCGAAAGTTTGCTATTGGTAATTTTATTATTTGATTTTACCATTTTTGCTTGTTTTAATAATTCGTTTTTATTGTTTATCATATTTCACCCGATAATATTTTATCGTTTTTTATAATATTTGTAAAGCATTTAAGGAAAATATTTGCAAATATTTTTTGTTTATCAACGATTGACCTTTTTTTGCATATTTGATATTATATTATAGTTGTTATTAAACACGTTAAGGAGTATTATGGAACAATCTACAAAGAAAGGAGGGTTTGCAAGCGGAATAGGTTTCGTTCTTGCTGCTGCAGGCTCTGCAGTTGGACTTGGAAACTTATGGGGCTTCCCTTATAAGACCGCCGATAACGGCGGTGCGGCGTTCGTATTTTTATACATCGCTTGCGTTTTATTTATCGGCTTAATTATTATGATTTGTGAAATCTATTTAGGTAGACGCTCGCAATCAAACCCCGTTACGGCATTTAAGAAAATTAATAAGAAAATCGGCTGGTTCGGCTTACTTGCCGTTCTCGTTCCGTTAATTATTACTTTCTACTACTCAATACTTGGTGGTTACACGGTTAAATACGCCATCAACTCTTTTTGGGGTAACAGCGGTAACCTTGCTAACTTTACAGGGAACGGCTCGGAAGTAATTGCATTTACCCTTATCTTCGTTGCCTTTGCATTATTTATCGTTATGATGGGTATTAAGGGCGGTATTGAAAAGGCTTCTAAAGTGCTTATGCCGGCGTTATTCGTTCTTTTAGTATTAGTAGTCGTGTTCGTTCTTTGCCTTGGCAAAGGCGTTGGCGACGGCTTGAAATATTACCTTATTCCCGATTTCTCGGCAATCACTTGGAAGAGCGTTCTTGCCGCTATGGGTCAAGCATTCTACTCACTCTCGCTTGGTATGGGCGCAATGATAGTTTACGGCTCGTATACGGGCAAGGAAATCAATATCGTTAAATCAACCGGCATGATTTGCATTTTCGATACTTGCGTTGCGCTTCTTGCAGGTATGGCGATCTTCCCCGCAGTATTCCACTTTGCCGCAGTTGAAGGTATTCCCGCTTCTTCGCTTAACCTTGAAGGTATTATGCTTATGTTTAATACTTTACCCAAGGTGTTTGAAAGCATTGGTTATTTTGGAAATATAATTGAATTTTTATTCTTCGCAATGGTTGTTATCGCTGCCGTTACGAGCGTTATTTCAATTATGGAAGTTGCATGCCAATTCATTATTCAAAAGTTTAAACTTAAAAGAAAGATTGCAACGAGCATTATAGCGGTTATTGCTTTTATAATGTCTATCCCCATTTCAATTTCGCTTGGCAACGCTTTAAACGGCGTAACGACTATGCAAGTTCTTGGAATGGATATGCTCTCGTTCTTAGACGCTATTACCAACACCGTTCTAATGCCTATATGCGCGCTCTTCTCTTGCTTGGCTGTAGGTTGGTTTATCACTCCTAAAAAAGCGCTTATTGAACTTAAAGAAGACGGAAATAACTTTGGTAAATTTGAAAAACCGATTGCCGTCATGATTAAATTTATCGTTCCGCTTTTAATTATGGTTATCGAAGTATTCGGTATTATAGACCTTATCTTCCCGCAAGCTAAAACAGGTGTTAGACAATATTCTCCGGCAGGTTTAGTTGTTGCAATAACTTCTTTTGCAATTATTTTAATAGTTATAGTAGTTTACTTTGCTATCCTTAGAAACAAAGAAACAGGTACTAACTTAGATGAAATCGATTGATAGCGCCATATTGCAGTGAAGCAGTATTGCGAAGTAAATAACGAATTAAATTAAGACGTTAGTTGCAAGCAAGACAAGGCTCGCAAAGATTGTGAGATGAGATTAACCTTTTGGTTATCGAAGTTCACAATCGTAGCAGTAACGCAGTATTGCGAAGTAAATAACGAATTAAAAACGCTCAGTCGATGACTGAGCGTTTATTTTACTATTTAGTTTTATTCAGCGTTCTCCACAATTTAAATTTATCACTTACTTGCTAACGCCAAATACTCTTGTGGATACTTGCTACTTAATAAAATTTAAGTAGTTCATTGGTCTTCTCCTTAGGGGTTATTTTTTATTATTAAAACAAAAATACAAGTGGTGGTACATAATTCAAACCTCCTATTAAGTAAGGTTTTAAGTTCTTAGTACATTGGTTCGTCCTCCCTTTTGTACTTTAATTATAAAATATTTAACGCCGTTAGTCAATACGGTTTTTAAAAATTTTGGTCAACTTTATTTTTCAAAAAAGCCTTTACAATCGCAAAAAATCGTGTTATTATGAAAGAGTGGAACACAAAAACTCTTTTGTATTTTACTTAATAATAAACAGCGAGGGCTATGCACAAGCATAGCCCTCAAATTTTAATCTTCAAATTCTTCTATCGCTTCAGCCGTGCCAATATAAACACACTTGCCTTTTCTTTTTTTAAGAGTTGAAGATGATTCTTCAAGACTTTCAAAATAGGCTTTGGCACTATCAATAGACTCAAACCAATAAACGTTTAAAGTTTCTGCTTTAGACCCACTCAAGCCAATTGAAACATCTAAAGCGTTAATGCCTTCAACAGCACCCGCAGGTAAATTTTCAAGCGCAGTTACGGTATACCCTTCTTCTTTCATTTTAGTAGTTGCCTTTTCCGCATTTGCAGGAATACAACCAACAAGTATTACCGATAATATTATGGTAAGTAAAGTAGCCGATAAAAGTTTAGTAAATTTTTTCATAGTTTTACTCCTTTTCTTTTAATATAATATGCAATTTTCCACTTGTCAATACGAAAAATAAAAAATGGTTACGAAATCGCAACCATTTTTTGTTAATCTTTAAAATCTTCTATCGCTTTTGCCGTTCCAGCGTAAGCACAATTTCCACTTGCCTTCTTAATAGGATACATATCGTCTATCCACGTTTTAACGAAGTTTTTAGCATCTTTTGAGTTTTCAAACCAGAACGCAAGCATTCCTTCAGTTCCATCCGTATTATACGCTTTAAAACCTATTGTTGCACCTTCAGTTAAAAAATAATCTTGATCAATAAGCACAACGTTATAACCTTTTTCCTGCATTTTTACCATTGCTTCGTCAACGTTTTTAGGCATGCAGGCAGTTAAAACAAAACAAACTATCCATACGGACAATATTAACGATATAATCTTACTAAACTTTTTCATATTTATATTTTATCCAACAACATAAAATTTGTCAAGAAAAAAGGCTATGCCGTTGCATAGCCTTAATTTTGTATTATTCAAAATCTTTCTTACCTTGTTCATTACCCCAGTAAACAACTTTGCCTTTAATTACAGAAGAATAACCTTCTTCCTCATCGTTAATGCTATTTATATTTTCATCATACCAAGCTTTAGCGTTAGCCTTTGAATCAAAATAGATTATGTAAACGCCACCAACTAATTCTTCACCATCGGTCTTAACTGCTACCACTTGATACTTAGCACCTTCAACACCTGCATTCTCTTCTTCAAGGTCTACAATGTCAACGGTGTAACCAGCTTTTTCAAGTTTTGCTTTTGCTTTTTCAGCATTACTAGGTACACAAGCCGTCATAACGAGAGCCGTCATAACAACGAGCATTGCAACAGATAAAATTCTTGCAATTTTCTTCATAATAAATCTCCTTTTTTAAGCCTTATGGCTATATAAAAAGTATAAACCGACGTAAAACACTTGTCAATATCTTTGCAAAAAAATAATTTTATGCTATTTTTATAAATTTATTTTTTTAAATAATAGTAAAAAACGATATACAAAAAGAAAAAAGTATGATAATATATTTATGCTTTGAGTTTAATAATATATGGAAGTGTAATTCGATATTCATCGAAAAACCCCGAAGAGGTCATAACGGCCCTGACTCGGCGCTTGCGTCCGCCGAAGGCGGTAATCAGGTATAACGGCATAGCCGTCCTGATTTCTCAAATTGCAAAGTTAAAAATTTAATAATATATGGAAGTGTATCGAAGAGGTCATAACGGCCCTGACTCGAAATCAGGTATACGGCAACGTATCGTGGGTTCGAATCCCACCGCTTCCGCCAAAAACCGCTAAAATTGTGGCAAAACCCACCGTTTTGGCGGTCTTTTTTTGCCGTTTTTCAAGTTTTTCCGCGTTTTTTGGGGAAGATTTTGGGGAAACGTTAGTAAATAATCTTCTTTGCTTGCTCAATTTGATATATAATATCAAAGTGAGTGTATACGCTCGCAGTGATATTTTTCATAGTGTGGCCCTGCCAGATAGAAACAAGTTCATTATCAACGAACTTTCTACAACACGTTGCGAACGTATGCCTTAAATCTTTTAAGTTTCCGCCGGTCAAACGGTGGAATTCCCTTTGAATACGTATTAAAGCGTATTTACGCTCGGCAATACCAGGAATAACGTTTCGATATTCAAACAGCGGTTTTAATATCGGAATCTCTCTTATAGAACTTCGAGTTCCGCTTTTAACCTTGCCGTTCTGAACTACGGCAACACCACGTTCAAAATCAAACTGAATAGTATCGTATTCGCACGCTCTTATCCCGGTATAAAGAAAAATCATAAACGGAACTTCAAGTTCACTACCCTTGATGCGCGCTTTAAACGTTGCAATTTCCGCTGGCGAAAGCGCCTTGCCGTTCTCTCGGATATGTTTAACAAGTTTAACGTACTTAGTAGGGTTTTTAGAGATAACGTCGCAACCGATAGCGTATTCTAAGCATTGATTGAAGATTGTTTTAACGTCTTCTTTATTACGGGGCGACGCGTCGTTCAATGCGCGCTGAATAGTTTCCGCCGTGATTCCTTCAACGTTCATATTAACTAAAAAGGGTCGAACGCAAATTTTATATTTCTTAAACAACGTTTCAAACGTTACCGCTTTAACGGTATGGCGCTTAACGGTATCAAACCACTTATCAAAAAACTCAATCGCGTTGTAACGTTGAATTTTAGGCGGATTCGCAAACTGATTGAGCGATTTTAAATAATCGCGCGCACGCTCAAGCGCTTTCGTTTTAGTTTTTGCCCAAAAGGACTTGTTATGCCCGGACTTTCTAAACCGGACTTCATAACCGCCGTTATGCTGGCGGATAGTAGTATCTTTCAAAGTAAACATTTCTTCACTTATCTCCTTTTCTTGAGATACTACCGAATTTTTAGTAGAGTTTTCCCACTTACCACCCAAAATAACTTTAAAAGACGATTTGTAATCGTCGTGTTCGTTGAGCAGTTTTACTATATCGCGTGATAACCCTAAAACCTTTGCATTTATATCGGTTAGTGTTTTTAAATATTCTTCAAGTTCAGCGTAAACGTTCTTCATAAGTTCGATTATACGCTAATTATAGGCTTTAAGATTATTACGTTACCTAAAAATTTTAATCGCAGGCGAATAAAATTTTTACAAAATAAATATCAAAAAGCAGTTGCTATGCGCGACTGCTCTTTTTAATTTCCGCTTTATCGTCAAACGAGTTTACGAGATTATCAAATATCTCTCTTTCACGTTCAGATAAACCGCGATAAATTGATATTATTCGTTTTTCTGAAGAAGTGTAATCTTCCCCGGTTGTTTGAATAAACCCGAAATCGTCTTCGCGACCGAGTAAATAGTCTACCGAGCAATTAAATATATCTGCAAGACTATTTAGCATTTTTAAGTCAGGTTCATTTTGACCGTTTATCCAACGGCTAACGGTTTGTTGAGTTGTATTTAGTTTATTTGCTATTGACTGTTGGGTAAAACCTTGTTCAGACAATAAACTTCTAAAAATGGACGAAAATTTCATATAATACCCCCTTTTACAAAAAATTTTACACGCTTTTTGTGTAAAAGTGCTTGACAACACGCTTAGCGTGTGATATTTTTGTGTTATCATACACGCTTAGCGTGTGAAAAGGGGAAAGATAACTATGAAACTAAAAACCACCAAAGAACAAGCATACGAAATTTTTAGAGTTTATAACGAAAAATTCAATCTTGACTACAACGACGTTAAAACCGACGTACCTGAACTTTATGCTGATATAACGTACAAAAGTGAAAACTTTACCAAGGAATACAGTGAAGCGGAGCGCACTTACCGTGTGACTAACCGTTCGGGTAAGCGGTTTTTTAATATGCCGAGCGGTTCTCGTAGCGTTTTCGGCAACAGCCTTGACGGTAGCGACGTTAACGTTAGACTTGACTATTACAACTGGGAAGTCGAGAAAGTTGTTCTTAACGTACCTAAAAAAGTTCAAAGCCGAATAACGCCTTGTAATATTACAAAAGAACTTTTGAAAGAAAAAAGTATAAAAGTCATTTTAATGATTGTTTTATATCACGGTTACTATGAGCCGTATAACGAAGAAAAACCCTCAGATTTGATTGAGAAAATAAAACTTAAATAACAAACTCCACTGTTGGCGTACAAAAAGGGGAAAAATTATGGGAAAAGACTTTAACAAGCAAATTGAAGAATATATCGAAAAACTATCTCGCGACCATTTAGTAAGCAAAGAAGTACTTGAATCATACTTCTACGTTCAAATCGAAGAAATGTATATCAACTTAGATGTTGCTATGGACGGAGTTTATTTTTGCGCCAAAAATAAAGAATACATGAAAGAGTTGAAGAAACTCAATCGCAAATACAGTTTTTATCACAATTAAAAAACCCCGATAATTCGGGGCTTAAATAAAATACAACTATTTGCTTTTAGGATAATTTTTATCGTGAATTGAGTTTGGTATTCCTAAATAAGCGTTGATTTCATTTTTAATTGCTTTTTTTAGATTAATTACCTTAAAATGCATTTCGTTTGGCTTATTAGTATCAAAATTTTTAATTAGTCTACTTAAAAAATGGTGAACGTTGTCGCTTATGTATATTTCACGTTCTACATAAAATTCAAGAATATTTGAATTTTCAATAGCATTTTCTTCTTTTAAATTGCCGTCAATGTAAGATAAGCAAATAAGAAGTTTCTTATAACACTCAATTCTTTTATTCATTATTTCTCTAACGCTTTCTTGTTTTCTTTGTTCGATTGCGATTTTGTAATTGTGTTTATTGATAATCAAACTACCAACAATCGACAAAGAACTCGTGATTAAAGTAATGCTAATAGTTAAAATTACGTATTGCCAGTTCATTATAATTCTCCTTTGAGTTTTATATGAACATTGTAATACAAAACACGTTTTATGTAAATACAAATTGAATTTAAAAAGGGGAAAAGATAACAAAATGAATAAACCAGATATTTTAATTTCTATTCAGCCAACGTGGGTTGAAAAGATATTTAACAAAATAAAAGTAATTGACGTTCGCAAAACTAAACCAAAGAGTGAGCCACCGTTTAAGTGTTTAATTTACTGTTCAAATAATAAGTCTATCGTTCTCAATAGCGACCATGAAGCGCAAAAATTTTGGACTGAAAAATCTAGCGGAGATAAACATTTCTATAATGGTAAAGTCGTTGGCGAATTTATTTGCGACAAAATAGAAAGTTATATAAATAAAGCCGAAGATGGTAACTATTATTGGTCTTTCCGCTCTGCCGAACATATACAAGAAATCAAACAAAAAACCTGCTTGAGCATTGAACAACTTATTGAATATGCAAGCGATAATAACTTTCTTTATGGTTGGCATATAAGCGAATTAAAGATTTACGACAAGCCGAAAGAACTTTTTGAGTTTCTCAATTATAACAAGCATCAATTATGCTTAGAACGAAATTGTTTTAGCGATAATTGTTTTAATTGTTGGAACAATGCAATTATGGTTAGACCACCGCAAAGTTGGTGTTACGTGGAAGAATAAACAAACAAGGGGAAAAGATAACATGAAACGAAACCGCTCGATAAGGGTTCTGATTAAAGAACCGGGGAAAGATTTTAGAACTGAATATATAAACTTGACGTTTGAAAAGTACGTTGAACTTTTCGGCGTTGAGCCTAAAGATACTTACCAAATGCAAGTATTGCCTTGCCATAACGCCTTAGTCGTGTTTACTTACGAAAGCGAAGAAGAGAACTGCAGGGTTTTCGATACCGTGTTTAACGGTACGCTTCTATTTGTTGGGCAACGTGAACGCGGAACGTATTGCGACTTATCCGCTAAAGATAGCGAGATAATTAAGCGCTTTACACGAACACCGATTGACTATAAGCCTAAAAAAAAACGCGCGTGGTATAAATACTTATGGCAGATTTAAAGGTTAGCGCAGATAAGCGCGTTTCGCTTGGAAAGTTAAAAATACCGCAAAGCCCTTGCGTTCAAAAGTTTGAGCATAACGACGGTTCGTTTAGTTGCCGAATTTGGGATAAAGTTATATCTGAATTAAAACTTGAACTTAAAAATGCTAATTTAAACGCGTGGCAAAACAATTATAGCATTTACGGAACGAAGTGCATCGTGCCGAGCATAAACGAACGAGAACTACTGTTTAACGTTGTTATTATCAAAAATTCAGCGCACATCTTTACGGTTGTGATATCGTCCAAAAACGGCACGACTTATAAAAAATGCAAAAATTACGATGAAATCAACGCAGTGCTTGCGCCGATAATTAAAAAAATAAAATAGTCCGAAAACGTCTTCCTGGTATCGAACATGTAGAGATAAAACGGACGGAAACTGTCCGTTTTTACTAAAATTCGGCGCTAACATTAGAAGATAAAAGACTTAAAAGGGGGAAAAGAAATGTTAAGTTTTGTAATAGGCGCGCTCGTTGGTGGAACAGTTGCAACGTTCGTTATAGCCTTAATTCGCATTAACAAAAAATAAACGTTATAGAATCGTTTCGTTTAAAACGGTTCTTCCATAAGGGTTTGTTTCAGCCCTATTTTTCCCCGGGCTTATGCCCCGCGCTGGCAACAGCCCAGCGCGTAAAAGGGGATAAAAAGGATAAGTTATGAAAAGAGATAAAATGACTACTATTCGAGTTAATTCAGAGTTACTCGATAAATTCAAACAAACGGTAGAAGAAAAAGAGAAAAATAATATCAGCAAAACTAGTCTTTCAGATATCGTTGAGAAAGGAATGAAAGAGTTTATTAACAACGCCATCAGGATGTAAGGTGCTGTTTAATTTTTTATTCTCCTTGTTTAGTTTACTCAGTCGGCTATATTGCCGGCTGGGTAAACAAAGGGAATTAGTAAAAATTGAATAATACGGTTTATAAGCCGTGTTATAGGTCTACCGTAGCGCTAAAAACGATTATTTCAATTTCTTCACATCGTTTAATTCACCTCAAAAACTCAAAATTATGCGCTACGGTACACCGCTAAAGGTGAGAAATGGAAAGTAAATGTGTTTATTGTGGCTGTGATGTACCTGAAGGCGTTTATATTTGCCCTATTTGCGAGCATAAATTGTTTGCCGGAACGATTAAAGGTTCAATAATTTAATGAAATGAATAATAAATTTAGATTTTTACTTGCTTGTATAACGTCAATATTGGCGGTGTCAGTTATATTCGCGTTAGGGTTTGTTTGTGCGGTTTTAACCGTTTAAAATATCAAAATCGTTGCTCCCAGCGATAAGGGAAAAGGTTATTTTATGGCAACAAAAAATTCAAAATCAAACGTAAGAAAGACAACTAAGGCTAAAACGCCTTCTAAACAAAAAAGCAAAGTAACATCTGCAGTTAAAAAGAATAAAAGCGCTGTTAAAAACACCGCTAAAAAAGGTGCAAGCGCTAAAAAGGTAACGGCAAGGTCTTGCGCTCAAAAAACAAAAAAGAGTTCTACTCCTGCTCGAATTCCAGTTAAAGCCGATTATATTTTAGTGAAACTTTAAAACGAATAAAAAAGGAGTTCGTTATGAAAAAAGTAATAGCAATTATATTTATTCCGTTAATATGTTTTGCTGTTTGGTTTACAACGTCTTTAACGTTGGGCGGACAAGCGAAACAATGGTTTGAGAATGAAGAACCTCAAATTGAGCAAGAACAGCCTTCTGAAAAGCCTGAAAATTTAGGCGGTTTAGGTGGCTTTTTGTGGGATATCTTTGACGGAGAATAAAAAAACGTAGCCCCCAGCGTGAAGGGGAAGGAAAAATTATGAAGAGAATTTTAGTTTATTTTCTCGCTTTTTGTGTTTGCGGTTTTAGTACGTGGTTCGCTACGTCTTATATCTTAGGCGGACAAGCGCAGCAATGGTTTGAGAATGAAGAAACTCAAATTGAGCAAGAACAGCCTGAAGAAATGCCCGGCGATAATACTGAAACGCCTGGCGATAACAACGGTAACGTTGAAGAACCTGGTGAAGAAACGCCTGTTGAAGTTGCTGGCGTAGCCTTAAACGCTGATATTTTTGACGGTTGTTATGAAGATATTTATTATTCAAAAAAGACCAGTCTTGAATTAACTTTGAATACGGTTGATTCGGAAAACAACGTTATTGGTGTATATGACGGTGAAATTTCCGTTCGTATTGCTGGAGCTGGTGGTGGTTTTTATGCGAAAGATTTATCTTTTGAAGATTCTACTGCTGAATGGCAAGATATGCGTGATTATTTAGGCGCATCGGATGACGGTTTTAGTAATTATTCAATAATCAATTTCAACGAGATCAGGGGCGTTAACGTTAACGTTGCACGTCCTATTATTAATGGTTGGGTTTTAAATTACGGCTTTGATAGTTTCGATATGGATAATTTACCATACTTAATTATTGAAGTTACAACTGAATTTGGAACGTTTGAATTCAACTATTTATGTTGTTACGGGTTTGGTGAAGTATGAGATTTCTAAATGCTATAGTTCTAGGATTATTAATACTTACGATATTAGTTCTATCGTTTTGTTTAGTAGTTATTATATGTTCGCGCGTTAACGATTTAACTGTTACAGACCAAATCGCGCGTTGGTTTGGTGATACAGCATTTCTTGGAGGAAAATTATGAAAAAATTATTAACGTTAATATTAAGCCTTACGCTTTGCGTTGGCGTTTGTTCCTTTACCGGTTGCGGTTCTTTAGAGTCACAAAAAGAAGACATAACGGCAAACGGAAGTATTGAAATTGAGCAAGAAAGTGGTGACGGTATTGGTATTATAACTCTTGCATCACAATCCGTTGTAACGGAAACAGGTAATTATCTCGAAAAAACTTTACAAGCAACGCTTGTTGGTCCTGAAACTGAAAAGAAACCGTTAGATTTAGTTTGGGGTGTTCAATGGTATGACTCTCAAAGCGGTGACCTTTCAGAAATTTTGACCGTTACTCCAGATTCTTCAGATTCAAGCATTTGTCAAGTTAGACTTTATGGGCCTCTTTGGTCAACTGCACTTATAACTGTTGAGTGTAAGAATAATAAGGTTATGGCTAGTTGTACTGTTGAATATTCTTCGGATATGAAGGATATTGGTTTTGCGTTAAATGCAAATCGTTTTTATGACGAATCTATTAATGACTACGTTTATGAGCTTGTTCAAGGCAACGTATACACGGCTAACTTTTTCGGATTAGACTTCTTCGGTTGTGAAATGCTTGGTGATTTTGACGTGTCAATGGAAACTTTCGGTGATATTAATTTTAAGTCTTCTGGTCTTTTTGTTGTACATCCTAAAAACCCTTATTCTCTTGATAACTTTATCAATCCTGATTACGTTTATACCGGCTCTTATGATATAGACAAAGATTTACCAGATGATATAACTGCTTATACTGAATATTTAAATTATTCTCAATCTGATAGTACAACGTCTATGAATATTAATGCTGTAACCGGTTTGAATAATTTAAAAGTTTACTTAACGACTAGTAATGATGCATATTGGAATAATCTTTGCACTTATAATTCAGCTGAATCATTTGTTCCTTATGTTAAGTATACCGTTACTTGTGGCGATTTTTCAACAACGTTTAACGTTAGAGTTGTTTCTAATGTGAATTTATCTCTTAATAATTCTTCTATAATTTTTTCTTAACATTTAAGGTGATGCTATGAAAAAAGTTATTTTAATAGCACTTCTTGTTATAGTATTGCTAACTATAGTCTTAATTATTATAGGTAATCCATTTATAAGCAATTTAATTCAAAATACGCCTACGGTTAATGATTTGAAATTAACGTTAAGTGAAGAATTTATATTGTTTAGTTAGTTTAAAAAGCGGATAATTTTATCCGCTTTTTGCAAAAGGTGAATTATGAAAAAGTTAATTTTAAGTGTAATTTTAGCGTTTTCATTTCTTTTAAGTGGTTTAGGAAGTATTTCGGTAAAGGCTGAAAACCTAACTTTAGGTAAAGATATTAAAAAAGAACTTGAAAACGTTGATTTAACACAGTTTGAACTTACTAGTAAAACTGACGTTATAACTGTTTCGGAAGTTGGTTTTGGTACTAACGATTATAAACTTATAGTTTACGTTTATAATTCGGAAAAAGTTAAACTTAGTAAAATTAGTCAATCTAACGTTATTAATATGGCTGTTAGATATGATGAAGATTTAAACGCTAAAGCGTATGCTAACTTTAAACTTGAATATATTTCTTCGACTGAAGACGACAGCATTTATAAGTTTGCTGTTATTGATACGTATAGTACGTTAAAACTTCTTGCTGAAGATATAAACACAAAACACAGTAAACGACGTTATGATATTGCTGGCGTTCAATTGCTAAAATACGGTGATAGGCTTGCTAAAGATTATAAAGTATCAAAATCTTACGTGTTTAGCGGTGAAGATTCAACGTTAACGGTTAATGAGTTTGAAACGGTTGAACTTGAAGTGCATCCTGTCTGGTATAGAACGTCGTCTTCAGATGTTGGCGCTAATCACCAACACCAACTTAACGCAGTTTATTTTAGTGTTCCTGACAAATATTTAAACGACGGTTATAAACTTAACAAAGTTAAAGCCGAGTTTTACGAATACAAAACGGAAGCCGTTATCGTTGTTGAAAATAAAGATTTGCATAGCAAATTAAACGCTTATAAAGGCGTTAACGTTACTGAGCATAAATCGGATATTCCTATGCTCTATTATAATCAAAAAACTTTATCCGGCGATTATACAACTCATACGTATCAATGGGCTTATAACACCAAGGAAAGCGGTTCTTTTGTTGGGTATGCGCCGTTAGAAAAAACTGAAAAATTGACGTTTTTATTTAATAAGCCTACTACTGAAAAAGTAACTTCTAAGGAATTAACGGACTATATTTACAATTACAGTTCAAGTTCAGACAAAGGTTATTTACCGATTAAAAACGGTCAAATATCGGCTGACCTATTCTTAGATACGGTTGACAATGGAAGAACACGCGGTTATAACTGCGTTGAAATTTCCGCCGATGAAACGTATGATTTAATGAATTACGAGTCTAACCACGGTTTTTTTGATAAACTTTTTGATTTTGGGTTCTGGGCTACGCTCACCGGTAAAACGCCTATTGATGAAAGTGTAACCGGCATTAAGGCGATCGAGTGCGTTAGCGATAAACAAGTGGCTAATTCTGAACTTATTTCCTCAGAACTTTTGATTGATAAAGACCTTGTTGAAGATTTTGAACTTTTTTATAAGGAATCTAAACAAGAAAATCGCGATACGTACATATTCCGATTTGCGTCTACCGATTACAAGGCTTATCCGATTGATAACCCTAACGATAATGATAACAAACTCGGTTACGTAGCGTGGGAAACAGTCTTTTTAGACTTCGACATTATCCAGTTAGAGTTTAATAACGGTAATCATAACCTTGTTATACCGGTTGTAGCAAGCCCGATTGATATTATTCCGTCAATAACACCACCGCCCGTTTATAACAATAATTGGATCTGGTGGATGGTCGTTGTTATTCTTTGTTCAGTCGGCGGAATTATACTTTATAGATTATTAAAGGAGAATAAATAATGTTTATATCATTTTTAATTTTTGTAATTTCGATTGCTCTTAGAGTATTATTCTCGCGTTTATCGTTAACGTGGGACTGGCTCTCGCCTATGGCGGTTATATCTAAGTACGTTTTAATCGTTTGCGCAGTTTTATTTGTAATAATGAGTGTAATAACGATAGTTAAAGCGATTAAGAAATGATTACTGTTGTATACGGCGCGCCGGGCGCAGGCAAAGGCGCGCTTATGACTCACTTTATAAAGGATATTTATAAATCTGAAGGGCGAAAAATTCTTAATAATTGCATAGGAAAAATTCAAGAATACAACGTGGAGTTTGACAAAGTGCTAAACGCACCGGAAAGAGTGCCTATTTTTAGTGATTACAAGGTTAAATTCCGCGTTGGTTACGAAAAATTCTATGAAACGTACTTTTTAAACGGCTATTATTTCGGTTTAGAGAACGAAAACGTGCCGGTAATTCACGTTCCGCCGTTCTCAAAGGTGTTTTTAACCGAAGTTCAACGTTATTATGACTCGCGAAAGAGTTCAACGCTAAAAGATTTTGTTAGCAGGCTGTACGAAATGCACCGTCACAATAACATTGATATTTTTCTTGACTTGCAACGTCTAAGCCTTTTAGATCTAAATATTCGTGACCTTGCAAAACGCGTTATTTATATTGAAGAACTAACACACGAGTTTGACGGTTATAAAATTGTTTCTTCAACGTGGAAATGTAAAGAGTTTGCCAGCGCTTCGGATGCCGACCGTTTCTTTAATGACGGCGCTGAAACGTATATTAACGTTGAATATAAGCAATTTGGTAACATTTTTAACTCTTATGACAGTTTCTCAAACAAAGATAAGTTTATCCCTAAAGGAAAATATAATTATCTCAGTCACGACAACGTAAACGAAGATAATAAGGAATATTTCAACTTTAGTATGCCCGAATATTATCGAAAAGATAAAAAACCAGAAAAGGAAAATAAATCATCTTGAAAAACGTATACGAATTAAATGAAACCTTTTATGAACTTTACGGAAGATTAAGCGAAAACGCTGAATTTTTAACGAAACGTCAAGTGGATGCAATAACGTCACGGCTTTTAAAACAATATGAAATTGAGTTTAAAAAGTTGGAACTTATTAAATCAATGGACGACAAAGAAAAGGTTTACACGATTAAAATTCAAAAAAATTACTATATTCCTAAGCGAAGATTATTTTTATTTAAAAACAAACTTGCTAAGTTGATCAGCAAGGACGTTAAAGAATCTGCTATGGAATATTTTGGAAAATATTTCGATAAAAAAATTGAGTTGCTATCGCAAGACGGAGAAGAAGTCGAAGACGAAAACGTTATGCAAACTCAAACTGAAGAACAAGAAAACGAGCCGGGCGAAAAAGAAGAAATACCTTTATCAGAAACATAAAATTGTTTTGATAAACTGACACCGGCGCAGAAATTCGAGTAGTATGCCGAATTTCGCGCCGGTGTTGTTATAGTTCTAATAAAGTTTAATCCTTTTTTTCTCGAAAATGGCTTGCCATTTTCGAAAATTGTATATACAAATACGGAGAATTTTATGTCAATTTTTAATATTTTCAAACGAAAAAAAACCGCCAAACGTGGCGATTTTTATAAAACTACCGATAGTTTTCTCCGTGGTAAAGAAAACGTCGGGAAAAAAAGAACTGTGGTCGTTTACGATAAACGCAAAGACGACGGCGCTCTTGCGGTAAGCAAAATCTATTCCAAAAAAAATAAAAACAAAAAAAACCTAATTGACGATTTAACTCTCACACCCAAAAAGCATAAATCTTTAACTGAAGACTCTGCAATAGGAACTAGAGTTGTTTGGGGAACTAAAAACGGTAAAGATTTTAAACCTATTTATTCAAGCGATATGCAAAAAGTTAATGACAAACTCACACGTTCTGAAAGAAAAAAATACATAAAAAATGCCGGGGGAAAGGAAGAAAAACACAAACAAACTTTACGTACTACCACCGACAAATGGAAAAAACATTTTAAAGAATAAAAAAACCGCACCCCCTTTCGGCTGATGCGGGTTGGAACGTGCTCGAGTCAACGTTCCCGCCTAACTAGCAATATTATTATATGCTATTTTGATAATTTTGTCAACTATTTATGCAAATTTAATTTAAAGGGCTATTTTAGTCCGAAAACGTCTTCCTGGTATCGAAACTTAAGCAGTAAAACGGACGGAAACTGTCCGTTTTTCCTTAAGGAAGACAAAATTACTCAAGGAAAATTAAAGGGAAAAATTAAAATGAAATACTTAAAATCTGAACTTAATGAAACGAGAAACTTTAAAAACCTATTGGTTGATTACGTTCCGTATCCGCTTGGGTTTTCTCTCAAGCATAATTTATCGCATACTCAAACGCTGTTGTATGCGATAATTTCGCATTATTCGAAATTTAAATACGAAGCGTTCACTGGCTCAATAAGAACATTGCAAGTAATGCTAAACGCTTCACGTTCTGCAGTTGAAACAAACCTTAAGGCTCTCATTGAGCGCAAATTTATAGATAAAAAGGACGTTAATGGTCGCGCTTATTACAAAGACAACGTAAGCGAAAAACCGTCTAAACGCGCCTTATATGTCGCTTATCCGTTAAGTTTTGCGGTTAAATTTAATTTGTCTCATA
Organism: Christensenellaceae bacterium; assembly: GCA_045637965.1. GTDB lineage: Bacteria > Bacillota > Clostridia > Christensenellales > Borkfalkiaceae > HGM11412. The sequence continues at coordinate 408,409 of JAZUAK010000009.1, forward strand.
CTCAAACGCTTTTGTATGCGATTATAGCGCATTATAGCCGTTCAAAATACAAAGCGTTCACTGGCTCGCTAAAAACACTGCAAGAATATCTTAACTGCTCGCGCGGAAACGTGAACAATAACCTTATAACGCTTATTAAACGGGGGTTTATACTCAAGTATAAAGACGAGTCAGCAAACGTTACTTTCGTTGATGGGTTGAGCCATAAACCCGGCGAAACTGAGAAAGAACTTGAGATTAACGCGCTTTGGGTTTCCGAATACGGTCTCACGCGCGAGAAAACGGGGCGTTCTGCGCGCAAAAAGGGTTTAACTAAGATTGGTACAATGACAACTAAAAACAAGCGTGTAGGAGTGCATTTTGCAAACGAACGCACATATACCACGGAAGACTTAGAAGAACTTATTGAACGTTTTGATAATTATAAGGTTGACGATGAATAAAAAGTCCGTTTTAACCCGACATTGCCGGGAATCGAAGACGGAAAACGGACGGAAACTGTCCGTTTAGTTTGAAATTCGGCGCTAACGTCAAGAAAAATTGTACTAAAAAAGGCGAAATTTGCAATTTGCCTTTTTAAATTGCGGAAAATTTTCGATAACTGCTTAAATTTTTGAGAATTTAGTGTACAAATAAAAACATTATTTGTTAAAAAAACGGCATTACGCGTAGTTCGTTGATTTTGTATAGTAAATACAAAAGGTTAATAAGATTTTAAGATATTAATATCACGCGCAAGCGCGTGTGAAAAGGTCGCGAAAGGTCATAAAATAAAAAAACAACCGTACGCTCGCGAAACGGTTTCCTTTTGATTATAAATCGGGCGCGCCGTGCTTAACGTCGTATACGTACGTATAGCACGCGATGCAGTTCATATTTTAACTTCTGATAAAGGGAATTTATATATTAAACTATGCGGTTGAAAACAAAAAAATGGGGAAGAAAAAGGGGAAAACAAAACTAAAATTCAGCATAATCTCGTTAATTTTAAAAATTTTATCGGGTTCGAATCCCACCGCTTCCGCCAATAAAAATGAGATAGGATTTCGCCTATCTCTTTTTTATTTGTTGGTGGGATGAGAACCCACGGGGTTCGGCCGTCATTTGACGGGCTTGCTTTGATGGGCTAAGGTCTGCCAGGGTGTCCCTACGCAGTAGGGTGTGGCAGTATCCCACCGCTTCCACCAATAAAACAACCACCATAATTGGTGTGCACTTTTACTAAAACTTTGAATATTACAATTGCTATCTTAATATTCTATTGACTTAATTTTTCTAATAGGATAAACTATGTTTATGAATAAAAATTTACTATTTGAAACCATTGATAACCTATCTAATAAATATCTCGATTGTTTGTGTGATATAACTAAAATCGAAAGCCCCACGAATAATAAAAACGGCGTTGACAAAGTTCTTGAATATTTGATTAATTATGGTCAATCCATTGGATTTGATACTGAAATTTCATATCAAGAAGTTTCGGGTAACGTCGGTTGCATTACTTTTAACCCATCGGCTAAATCGCAACCCATTTGCCTTTCCGGGCACATGGACACGGTTTACCCTATCGGAACTATCAACGTTAACCCCGTTAGAATTGACGGGGATAAAATTTACGGGCCGGGCGTTTACGATTGTAAAGGTGGAATAGTTGCATCGTTACTTGCTATGCACGCACTTAAAATTAATGGTTACACTAAGCGCCCCATTAAACTTATACTTCAAAGCGACGAAGAAAATAGCAGTGTTTTTTCCAACAAACAAACGGTTAAATATATGGCGGAAAAATCTAAAGATTGCATTGCTTTTCTTAACGCTGAACCATTCGTTCAAGGCTACGTTTCAACTGAAAGAAAGGGGATAATACGCTACGAATTTTTAATTAAAGGCGTTGCGGCGCACTCGGCTAAATGCTTTGACGGCGCAAATGCAATAGCCGAAGCGTCGCACAAGATAATTAAACTTGAAAAGTTTAAAGACCCCGACGGTATCACTTGCAACTGCGGTTTAATTAACGGCGGAACGGTTGCCAACACCGTTCCAGACAGTTGCTCGTTCGTTGCCGATATCCGCTTTAAAACTTCCAACCAACTTGAATTTATAAGAAAGTTCGTGAAGGAAATTAGCGATGAAATTACCGTAACAGGTACTTACTGCACCGTTAAAGAAATAAGTTTTAGACCTGCTATGGAAAAAACGGAAAGAAACGAAAAATTACTTGAAAAGGTAAACGATATTTTTTCTAAACACGATTTGCCAACGCTTATTGCAAGGTGTGGCGCAGGCGGTTCTGACGCGGCGGATATGTCTTGTTACGGCATTCCAACGCTTGATAGCCTTGGCGTAAGGGGCAAAAATATGCATTCGCTAAACGAGTTTGCATATATTAGTTCTATTAGCGAATGCGCAAAAATGCTTGCAATTATCACTATGGAGATTTAAAACGAAAAGCCAACCGAAATGGTTGGCTTTTATCATAACATAATAAGGTATTTTTGCGGTGTTACAACTCCGTTTAATTCTTCAATGAGTATTCCGCCCGCATTTTCAATAACTTTTTTAGACGGAATATTTTCTTTATAGCAACAAAGATATACTTCACGGCTAATAGGGTTTAACTTAATATATTCTTCAATCGCTAAACTTAAAGCAACTTTAGCGTAACCCTTGCCACGCTCGCTTGGTGAAATTGAGTAGCCGATATTACCTTCGTAATCTTCAAACAAAGTTTTTGTAAGGTACGGACGAACGAGTGCCGCTCCCACGATTTTTTCATCGATTTTTCTTACTAAAACAAACTGATAAGACGGAAATTCAAGTTGTTCGTACGATACGCAAGGGATATTTTCATACTCTTTTAGTTTCGCTAAAAAACTTTCGTAATCATATCCATCTTCAATTCTCACGCCTTTAATTGCACCGCTAAATACTATTTGCTCTTTTAAATATTCAGTAAAAGCCCCTTCGTCTTTTATCGTTAATTTTCTAAGATATAATTCACTCATCTTTTTGCTCCTTTCTATACTCTATCGGCGTTACTTTATATTGTTTTTTAAAATACTGCACGAAGTACGACGGGTTTGAAAAGTTGCATCGCTCCGATATTTGCGCCACCGTCATATTAGATATTTTAAGCCAGTTTTTACTCTCTTGTAAGCGCTTTTTTATAACGTAATCGTAAACGCCAACGCCGACGTGTTTCTTAAACGCGTGCATAAGCGTGGTTTTATTTATGAAAAAGCGTTCGGATAAACTTTTAACGCTAACGTCTTCCAAAAAATGCCCGTCCAAATATTTTTTTACGGAATTTATAAGTTCGTTGCTACCCAATTTCACGTTTGGAACAGGAACTCGGCGGGCAACTTCCAAAACGTCGTTAATAATAAGCGAAAACAAAAGATTGGCGTTATCGTAAAAATCTTTACCTTTGCGCTCGTAATCTTTAACTATTTGCTCGGTATAATAGCAAACCCTATCGCCACCCAATTTATAAACTTTTGTATCGCCACCGCCAAGCGAGTAGTTTTCAAGCCCGATAATATACACGCCAAAATTATCGCATAAACTCTCTTCGTTGTGGACGGCATCGGAATTAACTATAAATAAATCGCCTTTTTCAACTTCGTAGCGCTCCCCGTCCACGTTAAACGCGCCTTTACCACTTGCAACGACCATAATTTCAGTTATATTATGAGTAACGTAATCTTGCTTAGCGTTCTTTTCTAATTCTAAATACGCAACGTAGGCAAGCCTTAGCCCTAAATTGTTTTGAATATTAAATTCTCTAAACTCGGTTAGGTTGAACATATTTTAATTGTATACCTTTATAATAAAACTGTCAATAAAATAGCATTATTTTGATATAAAAAGGCATTATTATTACTTTAAACAAACAAAATATAATTATATAATATAATTAAGAAAGTCAATTTCAATAAATCTTTTTTATTAAGGAGAATAAAATTATGGCAAAATCAAGACTTATTGGTGATTATCCAGTTATTGGTATTAGACCTACGATTGACGGCAGACGTGGTCCGTTAAAGGTTAGAGAATCACTCGAAGTTCAAACTATGAACATGGCAAAGAACGCCGCTAAACTTTTAACTGACAATCTTTTCTACTCTAACGGCGAACCCGTTAAAGTAGTTATTGCAGATACTACTATCGGTAGAGTTGCTGAAGCCGCTGCTTGTGCGGACAAATTTAAAAAGGAAGGCGTTGATATAACTTTAACCGTAACGCCCTGCTGGTGCTACGGTTCTGAAACTATGGATATGGACCCCAACACTATCAAGGCCGTTTGGGGCTTTAACGGCACTGAAAGACCTGGTGCGGTTTATCTTGCGGCAGTTCTTGCAGGCCACGCTCAAAAGGGTCTTCCCGCGTTCGGTATTTACGGGCACGACGTTCAAGATTTAGACGACACCTCAATCCCTGCTGACGTTCAAGAAAAGATTTTACGCTTTGGTCGCGCTGCTATTGCCGTTGCTACTATGCGCGGTAAATCTTACCTTCAAATCGGTTCTATTTGTATGGGTATTGCAGGTTCTATCATTGATAACGATTTCTTTGAAGATTATCTTGGAATGAGAGTTGAATCAGTTGACGAAGTTGAAATTATTAGAAGAATGACTGAAGGCGTTTACGATGAAAAGGAATATCAAAAAGCGCTTAAGTGGGTTAAAGAAAAATGCAATTCTGACTTTGATAAGAACCCAGTAGAACTTCAAAGATCACCCGAACAAAAGGAAAAAGATTGGGAATTCACCGCTAAGATGGCTTGCATTATAAAAGACCTTTTCAACGGCAATAACAACCTTCCCGAAGGCTGTGAAGAAGAAGCGGTTGGCCACAACGCTATCGTTGGCGGTTTCCAAGGTCAAAGACAATGGACTGACTTCTACCCCAACTGCGATTTCCCCGAATCTATCTTAAACTCTTCTTTCGACTGGAACGGCGCAAGAGAACCTTATATTTTAGCAACTGAAAACGACACCTTAAACGGCGTTACGATGCTCTTTGGTAAACTTTTAACAGGTCGCGCACAAATATTTGCCGACGTTAGAACTTACTGGTCGCCAGAATCCGTTAAGAGAGTTACCGGTTACGACCTTGAAGGCAAGGCTAAAGAAGCCGACGGTATTATCCACCTTATTAACTCTGGCGCTGCGTGTGTTGACGCTTGCGGTGAAGTTAAGGAAGCGGACGGCACGCCCGTTATGAAACAATGGTGGAATATGACCGAAAAAGATATTGACGATTGCATGAAGGCTACCACTTGGCCGTATGCCGACCTTGGATATTTCCGTGGCGGTGGCTATTCTTCAAGATTCTTAACTCGCTCGGAAATGCCCGTTACTATGATGAGACTTAATATGGTTAAAGGTTTAGGCCCCGTTATGCAACTTGCTGAAGGTTGGACGGTTAATCTTCCTGACGAAGTTTCTCATATCCTTTGGAAACGCACCGACTATACTTGGCCTTGCACTTGGTTTGCTCCAAGGCTTACTGGCAAAGGCGCGTTCAAGTCTGCTTACGACGTTATGAATAACTGGGGTGCAAACCACGGCGCTATTTCTTACGGTCATATCGGTGCAGATATTATCACTCTTTGCTCAATGCTTAGAATCCCCGTTTGCATGCACAACGTAGATGAAGATAAGATTTATCGCCCTGCAGTTTGGAACGCGTTTGGTATGGATAAAGAAGTTCAAGACTATAACGCTTGCAAAACTTACGGCCCCGTTTACAAGAAATAATAATTTAACTGCCGAGAAATTCTCGGCAGTTTTTTATTGTATTTTTTTAGTTTTAGTGATAAAATAAGGTTATGTATAATTTTTTCGTTAATGAAGACTCGAAAATTGAACAAGGTTATTCTGTTTCAGGCAAGGACTATAACCATATTAAAAACGTTCTCCGCTTAAAGACGGGGGACGATATTTTAGTTACCTTTAACGGCAAAAGCGATATATGTTGCATAACCGATTTTACCAATTCGGAAGTTTTAGTTAAGGTTATAAAACCCGATTATCAAAACACTGAACTTCCCGTTAAATTATGCTTATTTCAAGGCATAGCCAAGGGCGAAAAGATGGAACTCGTTATTCAAAAAGCGGTTGAACTTGGCGTTCACGAGATTATTCCCGTTGAGATGAAGCGTTGTATTGCCAAAATCGAGCATAACAAGGTTAAACAAAAAACTGAAAGGTTTAACCTTATATCTGAAAGTGCGTCCAAGCAAAGCAAGAGAAACGTTATCCCTAAGGTTTTAGAGCCAATGACTTTTGCAAAAGCGCTGGAATACGCCAAAGGATTAGATATGCTAATTATTCCCTACGAATGCGCAAGTGGAATGCAAGCAACGAAAGCGTGTTTATCAGCGATTAAACAGGGTATGAAAGTTGGCGTAATGATAGGCGCTGAAGGTGGGTTTGACGATGGCGAAATTGAGAATGCAAAAACCCTTGAAAACGCCAAGATTATCTCACTCGGTAGCCGAATACTTAGAACTGAAACAGCATCGATAACCGCCCTATCGGTTTTGATGCTCCATATTGAAATGATGTAAAAGAGATGGTACTCCCATCTCTTTTATAATACTTTAATTGTCGAATTTAAAAAGGTAGGCGGTTGCCTACCTTTTTGTTTTGTTATAATTTTACTTCTCCATCAGTACAAATAACTACTTTAAGAGCAGAACCCGTTCTCCAGTGTCTACCCTTTCTAAGTTCTTTCCACTCAGTTGAAGTACCGTTATACTCTAAGTTTACGAGCGATGAACAATAATAGAATGCAAAATCTCCAACACTTATCGAACTGTTAGATATAATTACAGTTTCTAAATTACCGTTGAATGCAAATGCATACTCATCTATAATTGTAACACTTTCAGGTATTACAACGCTTATGAGTGAATCATAGCCAGAGAAAGCATTAGCGCCAATCGCAGTTACAGGATAGCCGTTGTAGGTTTCAGGTATTACAAGGTTAACGATTGTTCCAATATAGCCCGTAATGGTCGCTTCGCCGTTAGACACGGTATATTTAAACGCGTAATCTCTAAGTTTTTCGCCACAACGTTCACATTTTAAGCCTTCGCCTATATGACCCGTTACTTCACCTTCAGTTTCACCGCATACGGTACAAGTTTTTACCGTTGTGCAAGTTGCCTTAGTCCAAGCGTGAGCACCAATACAAACAATTCCGTCCGTGCATGCTACTTTGTTTGCAAGAATGGTTTTCGCCCAATCTTTATGCTTTGTAACAGCATTCCAATCAACCATAGTTCCGTCGTAACTTATAGTTGCAAGCGAACTGTTGTAATAGAACGCTCTTTCACTAATATTACTTACACTACTCGGTATCGTTATACTTTCTATATTACTTGAGAACGCAAACGCAAGGAAGCCAATAGTTTCTACGCTTTCAGGTATTTCTACGCTTATGAGAGAATTACAACCAGAGAAAGCATTAGCACCAATTGCAGTTACGGGATAGCCGTTGTACGTTTCGGGAATTACTACGTTTACTGGTGTTCCAATATAGCCTTTTAACACTGCTTCATTGTTTTCAATTGCAAATCTCAAGACATATTCTACGATTTGTTTGCCACAATATTTACAGTATAAGCCATCGCCACTACATTCAAGAGTTGTAACCGTTGCACCGCTTGGCAACCACTCGTCACCTTTCGTAACGGTATTCCACTTGTTTTCACACGCTTGATAATTAATTATAGCAAGAGCAGAGCAATTATAGAAGGCATACTCACCTATATTCGTTACACTATCTGGTATTTTTACATTTGTAAGTGAAGAGCAACCAATAAATGCGTATTTATCTATACTTATTACACCACACGGAATTTCAAAAGACGAATTTTGTTTACCCTTTGCAAATTGAATTAAAGTGTTTCCATCCTTAGTGTATAAGTTTCCGTCAATATCCTTGTAGAATTCATTGCCTTCGGCTACGGTTATACTTATGAGCGAATCACACCAAGCGAACACACTATTACCTATACTTGTTACACTTGCGGGGATTTCTACACTTTTGAGTGATTTACAACCACTGAACGCAGCCCCACCTATACTAGTTACGTTATTGGGGATTACTATACTCGTGAGTGAAGTGCACTCAGTGAATGCATTAACGCCTATACTCGTTACACTATCGGGTAATTCTATATTCGTTAGTTTAGAACAACCCATAAACATATATCCATTAATGATTGTTACACCACTTGCAATATTTACACTTGTGAGTGAACGACAATAGTTGAACACCCCATAACCCATACTAGTTACACTATCGGGAATAGTTACGCTTATAAGTGAACCGCAATATTCGAACGCATCAGAACCTATCTTTGTTACAGGATAACCGTTGTACGCATTAGGAATTACAACGTTAACTGGCGTACCTTCGTAACCAGTTACGGTTGCTTCACCGTTAACAATTTCATAAGTTAATACGTAATCTCTAATCTTTTCACCGCAAACGTCACAAATTAAACCTTCGCCAGTATGACCAACAGTTTCTCCATCAGTTATACCACAGTTTGTACAAGTTTTGGGTGCAAGACACGTAGCATCGTTCCAATCATGACCTAACGCTTCACCTTGAGTTTCGCCACATTCGGTACAAGTTTTAGGCGACGTACAAGTAGCATCTTTCCAAACGTGAATATGTTCCTCAATACCCGTATTGCCAACCCAAGTAAGCTTGCCGTCAACAACTTTCCACATTCCATTACCAGAGTCGCCAAGGAAGGAATCAAAGATTGTGTTATCTGCGTTGTACGCTGCTTGCATTTCGCCAGCAGTATCGTACTTAGAAACCCCATCGAACACGTAAATACCATTTTTATACGTGAAGTTTTCTATTGTGTTTTCGTGAGATGCTATATCAAGAAGTTCCCAAGTGAACGACCAAGGAGTAGCCCAAAGGTTAGCAAAGTAAGTTAACGCTACCGAGCACTTATCACAAGTACCTGCGTTAAGCGAGAAGGTTTCGCCACAAGTAGTACATACGTAACCAGGGAACGCGTTAGAAGGAGACTTGTTGCTTGCGATAGTTATCTTGCTCATGTTTTCATTAACAAGAGTTGCAAAGCCTGCCTTCATACCAGTCATCATCGGGATATCACCGTATTGTTGGTTACCAGCAAAACCGTAGTAGGTTTCATTCGGAGTGTACGGTTCAAGAGTACCGCTGTTTCTCTTAACCCAACCAGTAGTTTCATCGTATACCCAGAAGTTATTGTAGTTGGAACTATAAGCCCATTGATAAATAACGGGAACTTTACCGAAGGTTACAACGTTATTAATAAAGTCAGTAGTTACATTTGTGGGTGTTAAATAACGAGTGTTTTGGAATAACGCACTGCCGTCCGTAAATTGAGTGTGGTTAAATACGATAGCCTTACCAGCAACTTCTTCACCGTATTCAACACCTGCTAATACGCTACCAGGAGCAAAGGTATTGCCTTCAGTATCAATCACAACGTTGCTAATAAACGAATAAGCATCAAATGCAATTAAGCCGTTTACATGGCTATTATCAGCAAAGGAAACGTATATGTTTCTAACAATTAAATGAGCGGTTGGCCAGTAATTGTGACTGTTAGTATATTTACCAAGCACTGCTCCCTTACCTTCGTATGATCCACCAGAAGTAGCAGTATAGTTAGTAATTGCAACGTTTTCAATGATAACGTTTTGCATAGGCTTAGTATCACGACCGTTAGTGAAGTTACCAAATAAACCGTAAGTTAAACCACTTGCATTCTTAATTTCGTAACCGAAACCGTCAAAATGACCAGCAAAGCCTGCTTCAGTGTTTGGGTTCTTCACTTTTAAATTAAATCCGTTGTAAGCAAACGTAACGCCAGCCATATCGATATCACCAGCAAGTTTATAGAAACCATAATTGTGAGTAGCAGTATCATAATCCATATCAAGCGATGCTTTAAGTTCATTAGCATCGTTAATAATTGAAGTCCAGAAAGTAACGTTAGTAAACCTATAAATCTTCTCGTTAGTTACGATTTCAATGTTTAATATGGGAGACACAGCAAAATCCTTGGTATTAATATACGGAATTCCAGGAATATCATCATTCATAGAAGTTTTAGTTCTAAGTTTACCGTTTTCATCAATACCACCATTTTCAACAGTAAGAACAAACGGATCTTCTTCTGCGTAAATAACGGTTGCAGTAACTATACCACTGTTATCAATAACAGTAGAAAGTATCTTACCTTCAGTTGCATCAAAGTCAACTCTATCATTTATAGTAATAAATTCGCAAGTTATACCACAAATAGTACATGTATTATCTACCCAATTATGACCAAGCGCTTCGCCGTACTCTTCACCACAAATAGTACATATAGGACCCTTTTCACACATTGCCGTGCCACCAACGTGACCTAACGCTTCACCTTGAGTTTCGCCACAAACTGTACAAGTTTTAGGTTCAGTACAAGTAGCATCTTTCCAAGCATGGCCTAACGCTTCACCTTGAGTTTCGCCACATTCTTTGCAAGTTTTAGGTTCGGTGCAAGTTGCGTCTTGCCAACTATGAACGTGAGTTACTGCTCCTACCCAAGTAAGCTTACCTTCAACAACCGTCCATAATCCGTTACCAGTAGCGCCAAGGAATGAATCGAAGATAGAGCTGTCAGCAGCGTAAGCAGCTTGCATTTCTTGAGTAGTATTGTACTTAGATGCACCAGGAACTACTAATTCACCAGTAGAAGCAACGTTAGCGCTATCCACTTCAGAAAGTTTAGTTGTCTTCCAAGTGTAGCAGATAGGTTCTTTCCAAAGGTCGTTAGACGCAGTAAGTGCTACGCCACAAGTTTCACAAACGCCTTCGTTAAGAGAGAACGTTTCACCGCAAGAAGCACAGTAGTAACCAGGAATTGCAGTAGCGTTTGCATAGTTCTTAGCGATTTCTACAAAGCCTGCTTTCATACCGGTAACAATGGGTTGATCGCCGTATTCTTTGTTACCTGCATATAAGTAATATGCTTCAGTAGAAAGCGGATTACCAGACCAACCACCGTTTCTAAGAGCGTGAGTGTAAGTGCCGTCACCGT
>JAZUAK010000010.1:0-40056 GCA_045637965.1 Christensenellaceae bacterium
GGTAGAAACCAGAGGTCTTGTAGCAGCTATCGAAGCAGCAGACGCAATGGTTAAAGCAGCAAACGTTGTTTTAATCGGTAGCGAAAAAATCGGTAGCGGACTCGTAAGCGTTATGGTTCGCGGTGACGTTGGCGCTGTTAAAGCTGCTGTTGAAGCAGGTTCTGCAGCTGCGACTGCTCTCGGCGAAGTTGTAGCAACTCACGTTATCCCGAGACCGCACGCAGACGTAGAAAAACTTCTTCCCGCTATTAAATAATTTTAAAAGCATAGGAATATACCGAAGTATCCGTTAAATCGGATACTTCGGGAGTTTTTCTAAAATTACTAAACACACGGAGAATTTTATGATAGTTACTCAATCTCAAATAGAAGAACTCGTTAGAAAAGTTTTAGACGGAATCGTTCGTGATAAAGATAATCTTAGACTCGGCGAAATCCCCGTTGGCGTTTCTAATAGACACATACATCTTAATAAGCAGGACCTTGAGACTTTGTTCGGTAAGGATTATAAACTCACTCCGTTTAAAGACTTGTCTCAACCGGGACAATACGCTTGCAAGGAAACCTTAACGATAGTTGGACCTTCTCTTCGCCCCATTGAAAAGGTGAGAGTGTTAGGACCGCTTAGAAGCCAATCGCAAGTTGAAATTTCACAAACGGACTCGTTCGTTTTAAAAAATCGCCCGCCCGTTAGAGAATCAGGAAACATTAAAGGTTCTGCGGGTATTACGATTATCGGACCTAAAGGAGCGGTTCAACTCAAAGAGGGTTGCATTATAGCAAACCGCCATATCCACATGTCCCCATTCGACGCTGAGTTCTTCGGCGTTAAGGACGGCGATAAAGTTATAGTTGACGTAGTAGGTCAAAAAAGTACGCGTTGGTACGACGTGCAAATTCGCGTACACAAAGATTTTAGACTTGAAATGCACATTGATACAGACGACTCTAACGCTACTTGCATCGGCAACGGCGCAAAAGTGAGAATCGTCAAGGAGTAAGAAGTGTTAAAGGGTATTATTAGAGGAAACGTAGTTTCCACGAGAAAAAAAGAAGAACTTGTCGGTGCAAAGTTTATGGAAGTTCAAATTATTGAAAATGGAAATATCACCGATAAGTATTTAATAGCAATTGATTCGGTAGGCGCAGGTATTGGCGAAACCGTTCTCGTAACCACGGGAAGTTCGGCAAGGCTTGCACTTTCAAACGTTAACGCGCCTTGTGACGCAGTTATCGTAGGCATCGTAGACTGATTTTTTAAATTATTATGGACTTGAAAACTAAGATGAGGGACGCAGGCATCGTTGGTGCAGGTGGCGCAGGCTTTCCGTCGTACGCAAAACTTGCCGACGGCGCTGAAGTGCTAGTTATCAACGGCGCTGAGTGCGAACCCCTACTCTATACTGATTATATTCTCTTAAAAAAAGAGATGGACGGCGTTCTTTCGGGAATAAGCGCGGTTCTTAACTACCTTTCGGTAGGAAGAGCGCTTCTTTGCGTGAAAGACCACACCGCCAAAAAATTAAATATAAAGGACGGCACCGTTCTTGCCGATAAAATAACTTTAAAAGTTTTACCCGACGTTTATCCTATGGGCGACGAAATAAGCCTTATCTATCAAGCGACGGGAAAGGTGGTAAAACCTGGTAATCTTCCAATTACCGCAGGCGTTATCGTTTATAACGTTGAAACGGTATTAAACGTTTCAAACGCTTTACTTAAAGACGAACCTTTAACTGAAAAGTGGCTAACGGTTGGTGGCGACGTTGCAAAACCGATAGTTACCAAAGTTCCGCTCGGAACTAAGGTTGAAGACTTATTCAAAGTTTTAGGAATTACCGTTGACGATAATCACGTTTTACTCGACGGCGGTCCGTCAATGGGTAAGGTTATCGACCCTGAACAAGCGGTTATAACCAAAACGACTAAAGGGCTTTTAGTTCTTCCTAAAACCATTCCCGCAGTAGAATCAAAGTTTATTGACGGGGCGAAATCGGTGGCGAGAGCGGAAACGGCGTGCTGTGGGTGTTCGAGATGTACCGACCTTTGCCCAAGAGGACTTTTAGGTTATCCCTTAGAACCACACAAGATGGTTAGAACTGCAAAAAACGCAGTTAAACTTTCGCCCGAAATGGTTATATCGGCAACGCTTTGTTGCGGTTGCGGTATATGTGAAACGCTCGCTTGCTGTCAAGGAATTTCCCCCAAAGCAGTTATCAACGAATACAAGGTTATCCTTGCAAAAGAAAAGATGCGTTTCGTAGGAAAAGACGAAGTTTCGCCTCACAAAGAAAGGGAATACCGAATGATTCCGTCAGACAGATGGCAATCGGTATTAGGCGTAAAAAAATACGATAAACTTGCTGAGTTTATCGGTGAACTTAAAGACTTTAACAAGGTTGAAATCAACCTTCGCCAACACATTGGTGCACCTTCCGTTTCAATAGTAAAAACGGGCGATAGGGTGGTTAAAGGTCAAATTATAGCAAATGCAAACGATGGATTATCGTTACCGCAACACGCATCTATAAACGGTGTTTGCACGGTTTACGATAGCAAAATAGTAATAGAAAACAAGTAGGTAAAAAACAATGTATAACTCAATCGGAGTGATTGAACTTAAAAACGTACCCAAGGGTATTGAAGCCGCTGACGACGCGCTCAAAAGTGCTGGTATTGAAATGGTTTCTTCCCATCCGTCTTGCCCTGGCAAGTACGAGATAATTTTAACAGGTTCTATATCTAACGTTACGGCTGCAGTTAACCACGTTAATCAAAAATTCGACGGGTACGTTATCGACTCTTCGATAATGGGTAGAATCGACCAGCAAGTAGTTTCTGCCCTCTTTGGAACGGGCGTTGGAACTAAAAGCGGTTCTTTAGGTATTTTAGAAACTTTCTCCGCCCCCACAATTATCAAGGCTGCCGATATCGCGGTTAAAACTGCTAAAGTTGAAATTTTCGACCTTAGAGTTTCAAGGGGTATGGGCGGTAAAGGCGTGGTTTTGATAACGGGCGAAGTTGGCGACGTAACCGCCGCAATTGAGGCGGGCGCTGATTACGCTAAGAGTTTAGGTCAACTTTCTGCTACTTCCGTTATTGCATCTCCCCACCAAGGTATTTGGGAACAGTTATAATTATTACAGCAGTTTTATTTCTTTAAATAGGCGAACCAAAACAATTTAAGCCTCGCCTATGGTTGCGTAGCAATTTTGAATTAGAAAATTTTTGATTAGACTAGGCAAAGACCGAAGATAATAGTTTTACCCTATTATCAAGGGCTTTAACAACGTATATACGAAAATTAGCAAGTCAAAACAAGGCTTAAATTTTATGGTTTGCCGAAGGACTATATGGAAAACATTAAATTCGTTATTGAAAAAAGTTCAAGAATACAAAATTTAATAGACGATCTTTATAAAGAAATGCCCGAAATCGAGTCCGCTCGCGGTATGCTCGTTACGGAAAGTTATAAAGAAACGGAAAACTTACCTATAATTAAGCGTCGTAGCGCTTGTTTTAGCCATATTTTAAAAAATATTCCTATCGTAATTCGCGATAGAGAATTAATCGTTGGTAGCGCTACCGTTCATCCGCGTGGTTGCCAAGTTTTCCCCGAATACTCGTTTGAATGGTTAGAAGCGGAATTCGATACGGTTGAAACCCGCGCCGCAGACCCATTCTATATCAGCGAACAAACTAAAAAAGAACTTCGCGATGCCTATAAATATTGGAAAGGCAAAACTACTAGCGACCTTGCTAAATCTAATATGGACGAGCGCGCGTACGAAGCGTTCGTTACCCACGGAATGTTTACCCCGGGTAACTATTTCTACAACGGCATCGGCCACGTAAACGTAAACTATGAAAAAGTTTTACAAATAGGTTATCGCGGTATCATTCAAGAAGCGCAAGATGCTAAGGCTAAAGTTAAAGTTTACTGCCCTGAATATATGCAAAGAATGAACTTCCTTGACGCAGTTATCGAAAGCGCCGAAGCGGTTATCGCTTACGCTAACAGATATTCGGAACTTGCTTACGAACTTGCGGAAAAGGAAAGAGATTACGTTCGCCGTGAAGAACTTTTACAAATTGCAAAAAACTGCGAAAGAGTTCCCGAATTCGGCGCAACTTCTTTCTACGAAGCGTGCCAATCGTTCTGGTTTATACAACTTTTACTTCAAGTTGAATCGAGCGGTCACTCAATTTCACCAGGCCGTTTCGACCAATATATGTATCCTTTCTATAAAAAGGATTTAGACGAAGGCAAAATCACCGTTGAAAAAGCCCAAGAACTTATCGACTGTATCTGGGTAAAACTCAACGATATCAATAAAGTGCGTGACGCCGTTTCCGCAGACGGCTTCGCTGGTTACGGTATGTTCCAAAACCTTATCGTTGGCGGTCAAGATATTCGCGGTATAGACGCAACTAACGATTTATCGTTTATGTGCTTAGAAGCGTCAATGCACGTTCCCCTTCCCCAACCTTCAATCTCAATTAGAGTTTGGAATGGTTCTCCCCAAGATTTACTCATTAAAGCAGGCGCGCTCACAAGGCTTGGAACTGGTCTTCCCGCTTACTATAACGACGAAGTTATCATACCTTCCATTATGAGCCGTGGCGTTACGCTTGAAGATGCTAGAGATTACTGCATTATCGGTTGCGTTGAACCGCAAAAAGGCGGTAAAACTGACGGCTGGCACGACGCAGCGTTTTTCAATATGTGTAGACCTATGGAACTCGTATTCACTCAAGGTGTGGACAAGGGCAAACAAATCGGTCCAAGAACTAAAAACGTTTACGATATGAAAACGTTTGAAGAGTTCTACGACGCATACAAAGAACAACAAGCATACTTTATTCAACTCTTAGTTAACGCTAACAACGCGATTGATACCGCTCACGCAACGAGATGCCCGCTTCCCTTCCAATCTTCAATGGTTGCAGATTGTATCGGTAGGGGTAAATCTCTCCAAGAAGGCGGTGCAATTTACAACTTCACAGGCCCGCAAGGCTTTGGTATTGCAAACAATACCGACGGTTTAGTTGCCGTTAGAAAACTCGTGTTTGAAGATAAAACACTCACTATGAGAGAATTCAAAGAAGCGATGGACAATAACTTCGGTTATGGTTACACGGGCGCAGGCGCTGAAAATCTCACGAGAGATATCGCTAAAGAACTTGCTACTAAAGGCATTCCCGTTAACGAAGAAATCGTTTCCGCAATCTATCGTAGCGTTACTACCGCAGGCACTTTAACCGATAGCGAAAAACGCAAGTATCGTGAAGTTAAACGCCTTATAGATGAAGATTGCCCCAAATACGGCAACGATATTTTTGAAATTGATATGTTTGCGCGCGACGTTGCAAACACCTACACTCGCGAAGTTGAAAAGTATCGCAACCCGCGTGGCGGTGTGTTCCAAGCGGGTTTATATCCCGTATCGGCAAACGTTCCCCTTGGAACTCAAACGGGCGCTACGCCTGACGGCAGACTTGCCTTCACCCCGATTGCAGACGGCATAGGCCCTGCGTCCGGTAGAGATAAAAAAGGTCCTACTGCAACCGCTAACTCAGTTGCAAAACTTGAGCAAGACGTTGCAAGTAACGGAACGCTTCTTAACCAAAAATTCCACCCGTCCGCTCTTCAAGGCGCGGCAGGGCTTGCAAAGTTCGTTGCGCTTATTCGCTCTTACTTTGACCAAAAGGGTATGCACGTTCAGTTTAACGTCGTAACGAAAGAAACTTTACTTGACGCGCAAAAGAACCCCGAAAATTACAAGACGCTCGTAGTTAGAGTTGCAGGCTATTCCGCACTCTTCACTTCGCTTAGCAAATCACTTCAAGACGATATTATCGCAAGAACTGAACAAGGATTTTAATTAGAAAATGGATTACTTAAACACCAAAGGCAGAATATTTAATATTCAAAGGTTCTCAATTCACGACGGACCTGGCATTAGAACAATCGTGTTTTTCAAGGGTTGTTATATGCGTTGCGCTTGGTGTTGTAACCCAGAATCGCAAAAGTACGATATTGAAACTCTTTACGAAAACGGCGTGCCTAAAACGGTTGGTAAAGACGTTACCGTTGAAGAAATCTTACCTGAAGTTTTAGCGGACTCTACCTATTACCGCCGTAGTGGTGGTGGCGTAACGCTTTCGGGTGGCGAAGTTCTTGCTCAACCAGAGTTTGCAAGAGATTTATTGAGGGCGTGCAAAAACGCTGGGCTTCACACGGCGATTGAAACCACTTTAAACGTTCCTTACGAAGTTGTTGAAACTATCCTTCCCTATCTTGACCTTTGCTTAATGGATATCAAGCATATAGATAGTGCGAAACATAAAGAATACACCACTTCCGGCAACGAAAGGATACTTGAAAACGCTAAAAAAATAGCAAACAGTGGTGTTCAACTTATAATAAGAACGCCCGTGATTCCAACGTTTAACGATACTGCTGAAGAAATTAAAGCAATTTCAAAATTCGCTTCAACTTTGCCAGGAGTTAAAGAGCATCATTTACTTCCCTATCATAGACTTGGTCAAGATAAATATTCGGGGCTTCATAGAAACTATTCCTTAAAGGATATCGAACCCCCGACTAAAGAAAAGATGGAATACTTAAAATCCGTTGCAGAAGAAAGCGGACTTAAAATTCAAATCGGCGGTTAATTAGTTAAAATTAAAATTTTAACAGTGATATTTTTGCTAAAGCAAAAGTGATATTTGCCTAAAGTCAAGTTATATTTGCCTTACGGCAAGTGATATTTTTTGACAAGCCAAAAAGTTGTGGATATATTTTTATATAGCAGGTAAAAATTATGGAAATGCAAGATAAAATGAGAATAATTCAAGAGTTCGTGCCTGGTAAACAAATTACGCTTTGCCACATTATTGCAAACCCCGGCGAAACTCTTTACACTAAGCTTGGTTTAGACCCGACAGGCGACTATACTCGTAGTGCAATCGGCGTCTTCACCGTTATTCCTTACGAAAGCGCGGTTATCGCAGCGGATATCGCTATGAAATCATCTGGCGCAGAAGTAGGCTTCGTTGATAGATTTACGGGCACGCTTATTATAACCGGTAGCGTATCTTCCGTTGAGGCCGCTTTCAACGCTATTAACGATTATTTTAAAAACAAACTCGGCTACATCTGTTGCGACGTTACTAAAACCTAAAACTAACCTATAAGTCGGTTTTTATGAAGAAAATAATGCTGTTTGGCAGAGTTGGTGCAGGCAAAACAACTTTAAAGCAAGCACTACTCGGCGAAGAAATCAAATACGATAAAACTCAATACGTATACTACTTTGATACCGTTATCGACACGCCCGGCGAATACACCGAGCGCCGTGAAACGAGTGGCGCGCTCGCCCTTTACGCTTACGAGGCGGACGTGGTTGGCTTGGTTCTTTCAGCGAACGAGCCATATTCAATTTTTTCGCCTTGCTTAACGAGTATGGTTAACCGTGAAGCGATTGGAATTATCACGGGTATAGACAAGCCCGACGCTCGTGTTGATAGAGTTACCAACTGGCTAAAACTTGCAGGGTGCAAGAAGATTTTCCCCGTTAGTTCAATAACGGGCGACGGTATAGAAGAACTAGTCAACTTTTTAAACGACGACGAAAATAAAAAGACTTCCACGTTAAACGAAAAACCTAGCGTTTCGCCTAAAAACCAAACGGTTGAAACCTATCTTTTATAAATTAGGAGTGCTTATGAGCAAAACCAAAGTAATTGCATTTGCCAACAACAAGGGCGGTAGCGGAAAGACTACCACTTGCTCCAACGTTGCTTGTGCCTTGGCGCTTGACGGAAAGAAAGTCCTTATGATTGACGGCGATATGCAATTAAATCTTACTATTTCTTACTTTGACGAAGAAAAGGCTCTTTCCTTTGCCGAAAGCGGTAAAAACGTTTACTCGGCTATAAAGGACGGCGTTGAACTATCAAAGTGCGTAGCCGAAACGGAATACGAAGGGCTTGACCTTGTTCCATCTTCTTCACTTATGAGTGGAATCGAGTTTGAACTCTTTTCAAAATGGCAACGCGAAACGGTTTTTAGGAAAATTTTAGAACCGATTAGAGCAAAAGGCTATTACGATTATATTTTAATCGACGCACCGCCAACGCTCGGTGGTTGGGTTATGAACGTTTTGTGTGCAAGCGATTACTTGGTTATTCCCGTTGAAGCAAGCCCGTGGGGTTTATTCGGCCTTGCTAACATGTTTGAATTTACCAATCAAGTTAAAGAGATTTCGCCTAAACTTGAAATTTTAGGTATTGCCGTTACCAAGGCGGACGAAAGGAAAAAATACTTCAAGCAAACGCTTGAAACTTTAAAAGATATGGACGGCGTTAGGTTGTTTGATACCTACGTTAGAGTTGATAGCACGATAGAATGGTCGCAAGACAATTCCGTTCCCGTAGTTGCATTCAAAAAAACCAGCCGAAGCGCTCAAGAATATATTGCGCTTGCAAAGGAGATTGAAAGTTATGTCAATAGGTAAAAACGCAATTAAAAGAGTTGAAAATAACGGTTATAGTAAAGTTAAAACGGAGGCACCCGATATGATTAACAGCACGGTTATCGGCGCAACTGATAAGCAAGTTTTAGATATGATTGAAAAGCAGGTTGCTAAAAAACCTACCGCTAAAACGACGGCAACAAAGTCCGCTACTAAAACTACCACAGCTAAAAAGCCTGCTACTGCTAAACCCGTAGTTAAGGTTGAAAAAGTAACCCCGCCTACCTTAGTGGTAGAAGAAGTTGAAAAACTTGCCCCTGTTAAAGAAGAACCCGTAAAGGTTGTTAAAAAGCCAGTTAAAGCGGTTAAAAAAGTCGAAAAGGTCAGCAAGTCTTACGCGTTCGGCGAAGAACTTCCCGTTTACTTACTTTAATTCTTTATAAAATTTTATATATTATACACAGCAAAACAAACGGCGAAGAACATTCTTCGCCGTTTGTTTTTTTTATTTTTTCTATGCTTAAAACGTATTTATAAAAGGTCTATAACTGATATAGGTGAGTAACAAATGCTCTTTTTGTAAACAAAACGTCAATCCTATTATATTTACGCAAAGAATGAGAAAGATAAAAAACGTAACCTAAAATAATATCATCTATTATCTTATCAAAATTATCCGCTTTTAATATTTCGTTTACCTTTTCCTTATAAATTATATTTTCACTGAAAAAGTTAATTATTTCGCCTTTAATTTTCGCATAATTTTCTCGCCTAACGCTATTAGTAAGATTTTTAGAACTTATACATAAATTGTGGGTTATTTTTTCATTAAACTCTTGATATAAATCGTCACATAAAAACTTTCTTATATCTTCCGTTGGATATAAATAGTTTATCAATTTTCTTTGTCTTTCCGAATTCATATTCACACCTATTATCGCTTTTGCAATATTATGTTAATTATATTATTGCAAAAGCAATATGTCAAGCAAATATTTAGCGCTAATATTACAATTGCAATAAATATTGTGTTTGCAATTTGGTGGATTATGTTTTTAGAAAGATTAAGTGAACTTATTGACTTAAAATGTGGTGGAAAACAAGTTATTCTTGCTGAGAAATCGGGAATTCCGCAAAGTACGATTGCCTGCTATTACAGCAGAAACTCTATGCCTTCAGCATCTCAACTTATAAAACTTGCCGATGCACTTGAAGTAAGCGTTGATTATTTGCTTGGGCGCGAAAACGATTATGGTATAATAGATTTATCAGGCAATTTCTATTTTTCAGACGAAGAAAAAGAAATTATCAATACTTATCGTTCCTTATCAACTCGCGAAAAAGAATTATTTAACGGCATATTTAAATCAATAAAAAATTAAAACCCCTGGCGTAGCACTTGTTAAGTGTTACGCCTTATTTATATTCCATCTTAAAACTTTGACTTTTTTAATCATTTACTATATAATTAAATCATTATTTTTTTGGAGTTAAACTAAATGACTACTATTTCAACAAGTCAAACTCAATCTAAAAAGTTTAAAAAAGTTGCATGGCTCACTCTTTTAAGTTTTGGTTTTACTTATTTGTTTTTCTATAACGGTAGGCAAAACATAAATCTCGTTATGAGCCAAATGGCGAGCGAATTAGGCTCAACCACCGCATCGCTTGGCGTTGTTTCGTCTTCTCTTTTTTGGTGCTATGCGTTCGGCCAACTCGTAAACGGAAAACTAGGTGCAGTTTTTGGATATAAGCGATTTATTATCGTTGGAATTATTGCAAGCGCAATTTTGAACGTGGTAATTTCTTTCCAGCACAGCATTCCCGTAATCGCAGTTCTTTGGGGGCTTAACGGCTTTTTCCAATCTATGCTTTGGTCTAACGGGCTTGGCGTAGTAAACAAATGGTGGCCTAAAGAAAAAAGAGGCTTTTCCACGGGGCTTACCACTTTCTTCTCGGGAATGGCTCAAGTGGTTACATATCTTACCATCTTATTATGCCTTGAACTTAACCCTGAATGGGGCTGGCGCTCAGCGTTTAGACTCCCAATGCTTCCTATGGTACTTATGATAATCGCGCTTATCTTTTTCTTTAAAGACGATCCTGTAAAGGCAGGCTTTACCGCCATTAAAGACGCAGACTCCGAACGCGACCAACATCTTCTTGATGAAATCAATAAAAAAGGCTTCTTTTATCCTTATAAAATACTTTTTAGCGAACCGAAAGTTATCGTATTTTGCTTAATTTCCGCAATTGCGGGCATTGGTAGATACGGCTTACTCACTTGGGTTCCCACCTACTTCGTTGAAGAACTTGGGCTTACTATTAAAGGCGGAATATTTAGTTCAATACTTCTTCCTTTTGGTCAAGCGTGCGCAATGTTTATCTTCCCGATTATTACCGATAAACTTTTAAAGGGAAAGAGAGAACCTATGCTTATAATTGCGGCTCTTATAACTTTTGCAGGAATGGTTGCATTCCCGTTTATAAGGCATCAAACGCTTGCTTCCATTATGCTCTTCGTACTCGGCGTATTTGCAATGGTAACGGGCGTTATTTGGACGATAGCAGGCGATATTGGTGGAAAGGCGTTCTCTTCAACCGTAGTCGGCGTTTTCGACTGGGCGGTATATATGGGCGCGGCGGTACAAGCGGCTTTATTCGGCTTCGTAATCAAAACTTTTGGTTGGACTTCAATCTTCATTATAATCGGCGCTTTATACGTAATTTTATTGGTATTAACTTTAATTGCGCGCAAAATGAAAACCAAGAAAATTTAATTAAACCACAATAAAAGCACGGCAAAATGCCGTGCTTTTTTATTGCTATCTATTTATTTTAAGGCGTTAGTTGCGAGTTAGACAAGGCTCGCGAATTAAAACACACTTTTAAGGCATTAGAAACAAGCAAGACAAGGCTCGTAAAGGTTTGCGGACTGAACTAACCTTGTTGGTTGTGAAGGTCGCAATACCTTTACAGTAAACGCAGTATAATGCCGTAAATAACGACTTAAACTCGTTTAAGACGTTAGTTTGGGTATTAGGCTAGGCTCTCAAAGACGATAGGCTGAGATTAACCTTGTTGGTTATCGAAGTCTAACGACTTTGTAGAAACGACGCATAATGCCCGAAATAACGGATTAAAAACGTTCGTCAATATGATACGTATCCACAAGTTCCTTAACCAAATATTTCATTTCGTCAGTTTCAGAGTAGGCTTCGCTATAAAGCCTATCGAGAGTTGACCAAAATTTATCTTCGTCTAAGGCTATCGGCTTTGCAACTGATATAAGTCCGTTTGCAGTTTTTTGCAAGCCTTCCTCTTCCATTAAACGCTCTTCGTAAAGTTTTTCGCCAGGTCTTAACCCCGTGCATACTATATCAATATCAACGTTCGGCTCGTAACCTGAAAGTTTTATAAGATTATAAGCAAGGTCGTAAATTCTCACTTGCTCGCCCATATCTAAAACGAATATTTGCCCGTTCTTCGCATACGCGCCCGCTTGAAGAACGAGTGATACCGCTTCAGGTATCGTCATAAAATATCTAACAACGTCTTTATGCGTAACGGTAACCGGTCCACCTCTTTCAATTTGCTTTTTAAATAAGGGTATAACCGAACCGTTTGAACCTAAAACGTTACCAAACCTTACCGCCACGAATTTAGTTTTGCTATGGCGACCTATCGTTTGAATAATCATTTCGCAAATACGCTTGGTTGCACCCATAATATTAGTGGGATTAACCGCCTTATCAGTAGATATTTGAACGAATATCTCCGCTTTAAACTCATCCGCAGCACGCGCTACGTTGAGCGTTCCAAACACGTTGTTTTTAACCGCTTCGTTCGGGCTTGTTTCCATTAGCGGAACGTGTTTATGCGCTGCCGCGTGAAATACTATTTGCGGGCGATGTTTACTAAATACGTCTTTTATTTTATCCGCTTCACGAATGTTAGCGATTAAAGTTAAAATCTCAGTATCGTCACGCTTTCTTAAAAGTTCTTGCTCGATTTCGTAGGCGTTATTTTCGTAGTTGTCTAAAATGATAAGTTTTCTGGGTGAGAAATTTACTATTTGACGGCAAAGTTCACTACCTATTGAACCACCGCCACCCGTAACTAAAACTACTTTTCCGCTAATGTAATCTTTAATTTCGTTAAGGTCAACTTTAGATTGTTCTCTACCTAATAAATCTTTTACGTCAACTTCTCTTAAACTATCAAGAGTTACTTGACCGTTAGCCAAGTCGCAAAGGTCGGGAAGTCTTTTTACTATGCAATCGGTAACTTTACATTTCTCAACGATTTCTTCTAACACTTTTTTAGTTGCCGACGGAATGCACACGAATATCTCTTTTACGGCGTATTTTTTCGCAAGTTCTTTGATATCGTTAGTAGTTCCACAAATTTTGATACCGCAAACGTATTCGCCTTGCTTTTTCAAATCATCGTCTACGATACAAACGGGAACGTAATTAACTTTATCAAGCACCGTCATTTCTTTAATAAGGTCAACGCCTGCTCCACCTGCGCCTACTATCATAACGTGAGTTCTCTTATCTCGCTTGTTAATTAAGTTTTGGCGAATGACCGACAATGTCTTTCTTAAGAAAAGCAATACAACCGTCGTAACAATCGCGCACACCATAAACACTAAAACGCCAAAATACGATATTACTCTTTGATTACTTATAAGCACGAATAATAGGTTTCCGCCACCCACGATAATCATCGTTATCATAGTATTTATCGCTTCGTTTAAACTTATGAACCTAAACACGACTGAATAGTGCTTAGTATAATAGAACACGCACGCAATAATTATAACGTTAACGATCGCCCACGCTATAGCAGAATAGGTAACGTACTCTCTATTTCCGTCCCAAACCAATGCTACTAACGCTGATAACACGATCGCTAACAAGTCACCGAACATTACGTAGAACGCATTTCTTATTCTAACGCTATTTCTTCTTTTCATTCTTCACCGCAATAAGAATTTTTAAAATAAGTACTAGTACATCTAAGTTCGTCTTATATATTTTAACAAATATATCACTTAAAGTCAACACCCGATATATCATTGACTATTTTAAGCAACCGTGCTATAATCTTTTATCATTAGGAGGATAAATTAAAAATGAAAAATCTTAAACGAAATTTATTGTTTACGTCTGTTTTATTTTTAATCTTTGTCGTTTTTACGGTATTAATTAAAACGATTGACGTTCAAAAGGCTGGGCCTCTTGGTTCTGAAATAGGGTTTGCAAGTATCAATCTTGCAGTCTTTGAAAAGTTTGGATTAAGTAATAACTTTTATAAACTTACCAAACTTTTGGGATTTTTATCTTTCGCTATTATCGGGTTCTTTGCTGTGCTTGGCGTTTATCAATTAATTAAAAGAAAATCAATTAAGAAAGTCGACTATAAAATTATAGCGCTCGGCTGTTTTTACGTTTTGGTTTTTGCCTTTTATTTCTTATTTGAAATAATCGTTATCAATTATCGCCCGGTTCTCGCTAACGGAGAACTTGAAGCCTCGTACCCGTCTTCTCATACTATTTTATCGTTATGCGTAATATCTTCGGCGCTCATCGTTTTAAAAGATATGCTCAAAGATAAAAAGTGGCTCAAGATTACAGCGTACTGCGTTGGAATTGCAATTATGGCAGTTATGGCGGTAGGTAGACTTTTATCTGGTATTCACTGGTTTACCGATATTATCGGCGCAATTTTATTATCTTGCGCGCTCGTTATGCTTTTTTACTCTTCGATATCATACTTAAAGGAAAAATATGCAGATTAGTTTTCTAACAGTTTTAATAGCGGTAGTTTCTCTCGTTATTTTAGCGGTACCTGGATTCTTACTCGTTAAATCTAAACTCATGAGCACTAAAGCGGAATCAGCTTTATCAACGCTCGTTCTCTACGGCGCTCAACCCGTAATGGTATTTATGAGTTTTCAAAGCACGAGTTTTAACGCAAGAATAGGCGTTAACGTTTTAATCGTTGCAGGTCTTACTTTAGTCATTCACTTGTTAATGGCGGGGATTATGATTTTGCTCGTAAAAAACAAAGGGGATAAAGCAAAGAGAAACGTCGTTAAATACGCGTCGATTTTTTCAAACGCAGGTTTTATGGGCTTTCCGTTTTTGCAAATAGTTTTTGCAGGTAGCCCATTTCTTGGCGAAGCAATGATTTACGCCGCCGTTTTAGTTTCAATTTTCTTATTTATAAACTGGACTCTCGGCGTTTACCTTATAAGTGGTAACGTTAAAGATATTTCTTTTAAAAAGATTATCCTTAACCCAACAATTATTGCTATCTTCATTGGCTTTATCTTATTCTTTACCGTAAAAGTTCCGTTCATTGACCTTACTAAAGAAGGCACTAATCTTAACCTTATCGTTTCAAAACTTATGGCAAGTTTAGACGTTATCGGGGATATGGTTACCCCCGTTTCAATGACCGTTATCGGTATGAAACTTGCAAGCGCTAATTTTAAAGACCTTTTCCTTGATAAGTGGGGTTACTTGGTGTGCTTATTTAAACTCGTCGTAATGTCACTTTTAACGATGCTTTGCGTATCGTTTTTACCGATTGCGGAAACGATTAAATACGTTTTCGTATTCCTTCTTTCAATGCCTTGCGCAACGAGTACGGCTCTTCTTCCTATCCTTTACGGTGGGGACGCAAAGTCTGGTAGCGCATACGTTCTACTCTCTTGTTTGGCTTGCGTTGTAACGATACCTTTAATGTTCTTATTGTTTACTTTAATAATTTAATTATTGTAACAAAAACGCTTCGGCAAAATTGCCGAAGCGTTTTTTTAATCCCAATAATAAGTATTCGTCGTCTTTTCGTTTTCGGGAAGTTCTAACTTAACTTTACCCTTTAATCTAATATCGCGAGAAGATGAACCGATTAAAATTTCGAAGTCGCCGTCTTCTACGTACCAATCTTTTATGTTAACGCTGTAATAAGCAAAATCGCGCTTAGAAAGAGTAAATTCAACCGTTTTTTCTTCGCCCGCTTTTAACAAAATTTTCTCGAACTTTTTAAGTTCTTTGTCGGGGCGTGATACCATACTAAACACGTCCTTTACGTAAAGTTGGCAAACTTCTTTTGCGTCAATATTTGAAACGTTTTTAACCTTAAAAGCGACCTTTAAGTCGGTTATTCCCGTCTTTTCAAGAGTTAAATCGCTGTATGCAAACTCGGCGTACGAAAGCCCGTGCCCGAAAGGATAAGCAACACTAACACCGTAACTATCATAGTAACGATAGCCAACGAACACCCCGTCGTTATACGTATCCACAAAGCCGTTGCCTTGATATTTGCAAGGAACGTCGTTTAAAGATTTCGGGTACGTTTCGGCAAGTTTTCCGCTTGGCGAAATCTTACCTGTGATCACGTCTGCCACCGCTTCGTTAAAGCATTCACCTGCAAACCCGCCTTGAATAATTGCAGATACGTCGCCTTCAATATCGCTAACGTCAACTGGCGCGCCCGAACTTAAAACGACCACTACTTTATCGCAATATTTTGCCGTATTTTTAATAACGTCAATTTGAGTTTTTGCAAGTTTTAAAGATTCTCTATCTTCCCCTTCGCTTTCAATAATCTTGCCCGTTTTAACAACGATAATTGCATAGTCACTATTATATGCCTTGGTATAGAAATGGCTTTGCCATACCGATTCGTTAGTAACTAATCTTAATTGGCTTTGAGTTGCAACGCCCTTTCCTTCTAAGTTACGAGTTATAAGTTCGGCAAGCGGTTTTTCAACGTGGTCAGTAACGACGAACGCACTTCCGCCACCACCCATTTCACTTGAACCACCAACGACTATTTTACCGCTCTTAATAGGAAGAACTCCGTCATTCTTTAATAAAACGATACTTTCTCTTGCAATTTCAACTGCGTTTTCGTGGCGCTCTTGTTTTGAGTATTCAACTTTTTTATCGCTACCTTGAGCCTTGTAAATAAACTCTAAAACCTTAGTAACTCTTTGGTCAATCTCTTCTTCAGTAATATAACCTTTTTCTAAAGCGCTTTTGATGTTATCGAACGAACTATTGCAATAGGGCATAATAAGGTCAAGCGAGGCTTTTACCGCACGCCAAGAACTTCTAACCGCCCACCAGTCAGACATAATAAGACCGTCAAACCCCATCTTTTCACGAAGCAAATCGTTAAGTATCGCTTTATTTTCGGCAGCGTACACGCCGTTTACGGGGTTATACGCACACATTACCGCCCACGGCTTTGCCTCAAGCGCCTTTTCAAAGGCAGGAAGATAAATTTCGTTGAGCGTTCTTTCGTCAACTTCGCTTGATTGAGTCGTTCTATTATACTCTCTATTGTTTAAACAAAAATGTTTTAAAGTTGCGCCAACGCCTTTATCTTGAAGCCCTTCTATATAACTTTTTGAAAGTTCGCCTGCAAGATACGGATCTTCGGAAAAATACTCGAAGTTTCTTCCGCAAACGGGCGTTCTCTTTATGTTAACGCCTGGGGCAAGCAACACGTCAACGCCCTTTTCGGCGCAGTCGTCCGCAATCGTTTTACCCATAAGATAGGCTAAATCTTTATTCCAAGTGTTTGCAAGCGAAGAAACGTTAGGCATTGCCGTTGCGCTTTCCGTCTTGTCGCTAACGTACCTTAATCCGTTGGGCCCGTCACTCATTCTAAGTTTTGGAAGTTTTCCGTCTAAATCTTTAGTTGACCAACTATCTTTACCTACTAAAAGGTGTATTTTTTCATCTAACGTTAAATCTTTACAAGAAATTTTCATAACTTTTCTCCTTTTCTATATTATAAAACAAAAAACTATCAAAAAATATAGCAAAATAGTGTTATTTACTCTCAATTTGTGCTATAATGGTTTTATGAATAACGTTTACGAGTATTTTAGGGACGTTCAAACCACCCTTTATTTCAAATTTAACGATAATCCTACCTATCCGGCACACTTTCACGCAGGGATAGAAGTTTTCATATTAAAAAAGGGGTTTTTCTCGGTTACCGTCAATGGAGAAAGCGTTAACTTAACAGCAGGAACAGTCGTAGTTTTTGATAGTTACGACGTGCATTCCTACGATTTTAAATCTCGCCTTGAAGAAACTAGCGCCGTTATTTTAATTCCAAACGAATTTAGACGATACTTGCTTCCAAGCGAAAAACATAGAATTGAACGCCATTTAATAACGGACGGAGCGTTCGCTTCACGCCTTTACTCACTTGCTGAAGAATTTTTGTTAAACAAGCCGAAAACCATTCAAGACGGAGCGCTCATTCTAATTTGCACGCTACTTAAAGATAGACTATCTTTCACCAGCAACGCTGAAACTGACGAAACGAATTTACTGCGAAGAATTTTAACGTTTATTTCCGAAAACTACACTGGCGACGTTTCGCGTAGCACCATAGCAAAAACTTTAGGCTACACCGAAAGTTACGTCTCTCACGTTTTCCATAGATATCTCGATATAAGCCTTTCCGAATTTACCAACCGCCTGCGATTAAAACACGTTAAAGACGCAATTAATAACGGCAATAATCAACCTATAAGTACACTTTTATATCAAGCAGGCTTTAAAAGCGAGCAAACCTATTACCGAACTAAAGCAAAATATAAAGGAAATATCACACCTATATTTTAGTTGTTTAACTGTTATGCAATTTAAAACACGGCGGTTGCCGTGTTTTAAATTTATTATTTTTCGATAAACTCAAGAACGTCAGTTAACACTTGCTCTTTTATTTGTGGCTCGTTAAAAATCTCGTGCCTGCCGTTATAAATTTTAGTTTTCGCGTTTACGCCCACGGCTTTTAATTTCTCATTCACTTCTAAAACGCCTTCGCCACGCTTGGAAACGGGGTCTTCATTACCACAAATTAAAAATACGGCTAAGTCTTTAGAAAATTTTTGATATTCCCTCTTTGAGTTTGCTATCTTATTTAAAGTGATAACTTCTTTTAGCGCCGAAATGCTTAACCTATAATTATAAAGGGGGTCTAAATCGTACTTATCGCGAAGCGAACTATCGCTCGTTATCCAACTTCGTTTGCTACCTTCACTTTCAAAACCGTTATTATACGAACCAAAAACGATTTTATCCATAAATTTAGAAACGTGGCGCTTGCCTTTGAACGCTTTTATAACGCTTGAAAGCATAATGCCTAATCCAGCCAACTTGTTTTTACCGCCCGTTCCAGATAAAATAACCTTGTTTGGAAACACCGTTCTGCATACGGCAACTCTAACGATAAAACTACCCATGCTATGCCCAAACAAATAATAGGGCATATCGCCGTACTCTAATTTAACAGCGTTATAAAAAACTTTTATATCTTCAATTAAATACTTCCAGCCGTTTTTATCGGCGATAAATCCAAGTTCTAAATTATCGTTTACAGTTTTGCCGTGCCCCAGATTATCAAAGGCAAAAGCGAGATAGCCACGCTTTGCCATTTCACCTAAAAACCTATCGTATCTACCGATATGCTCAGTCATTCCGTGAACGACGTGAAAGAAACCTTTAATCTCGCCGTTTGGGATATAAAGTTTCCCGCATAACGAATGAATTCCATCGGACGACGACACTTGTTTTTCAACGATTTTATAATCCATAAAGTTATTTTAGCACATAAAAAGACTCTTTTCAAGATTGACATTACAAAATAAACATTTTATAATATATTTATTATGAAAATAACCGATTTCGATAAAAATTTTGAACTTCCAAGCCTTGCCGAAAAAGACGTTAAGTGGTACGACGCAAAAACTAAGCCATTTGCTCTTCACGGCGTATTTTACGATGAAGAAAACTCCGTTTATAGAAGGCTTGACGAAAAAACTGCAAAAGCGGTGAGCCCTAGCGTTTTATACGGCTCGTGCTACGGCGTTGGTGGTAGAATTAGGTTTAAAACCGATAGCCCCTACGTTTCAATTAAATGCGCTTGCCGTTCGGCAGGACTTTTGGCTCACGCTCCAACTTGCTCAACGCACGGCTTTGCACTTTATTTAGACGGGAAATATAACAACTCGTTTTTCCCAATTCCTTCAAGTGTATATTCGCAAACTTCAAACAAAATTGCATTTTCTCAAACTATTAGGTTCGATGAGTTTTTGAAAGAGAGGGAAGTTGAAATTTGTTTGCCGTTATATAACGCCGTTCACGAACTTTTTATCGGGCTAAAAGAAGGCTCTAAAGTTTTAGAACCTAAGCCGTACACACGTAAAAAACCTATCGTTTATTACGGCTCGTCTATAACCCAAGGCGGTTGTGCATCGCACGCGGGGAACGAATATCCGGCGCTCGTTTCACGCTGGCTTGATAGCGATTATATAAACCTTGGTTTTAGCGGTGGAGCGAAGGGCGAAACCGCTATGGTTAACCACCTTGCAAACCTTGACCCAAGCGTTTTCGTTTTGGATTATGATTACAACGCGCCAACGGAACAGCATTTAAAGTCGACATATAAGCCACTTTTTGACGCTATTAGAGAGAAACACCCCACAACGCCTATCGTAATGATAACTGCGCCTAACACCGATAGTTTATATCATTACAAAGAGCGTAAAGAAGTTATTTTTTCAGTTTATCAAAACGCAAAAGAGCAGGGTGACAACAACGTTTACTTTGTGGACGGCGAATCGTTTTACGGCGAAGATAGAGATTTTTGCACCGTTGATTTAATTCATCCTAACGACCTTGGTTTTTATAAAATGGCAAAGAAGTTATATCCGTTGCTTGACAAAATTTTAAACGGATAATTTAAGTAGATTATTTTACTCTTTTTAGGCATTATATTGTATTGAATGAGTTAAGTCGATATGGTATCATTTAATAACTAAAAGTTATTACTATAAATTTGGAGAAGACTATGCAATTTGGATATTTCGACGATATAAATAGAGAATACGTTATCACTCGCCCCGACACGCCTACCCCTTGGTTTAACTACCTTGGCAACGGTGGTTTAAGCGCAATTATTTCTAATAACGCCGGCGGTTTGGTTTTTGACGGCGACCCCTGCAACAAGAGAGTTACGCGTTACAAATATAATCAAGTTCCGTTCGATAGGCAAGGTCAATTTTTATACGTTCGCGATATGGAAACGGGGGAATATTGGTCACCCACTTGGCAACCCGTTTTAAAGGACCTTGATTTTTACGAATGTCGCCACGGGCTTGGCTACACGGTTATTAAAAGTAGTTACCAAGGAATTGAAACTGAAATAACCTATTTTATCCCGAACGGCAAAAAATACGCTAACTGGCAAGGTAAAATAACGAATAAATCGGGAAAAGCGCGCAAACTTAAAATCTTTTCCTATATGGAATTTTCTAACCCCGTTGCTTCAAACGACATAAACGCCGAATGGGCGCGTTACTTTATGACTTGCAAGTGCGAAGACGGAGTTATTACGTTCGACCCGTCATCACAAGTTCTTGCTCGCTTCGATATGTTCTCGGTTTTCGGAACTAACTTAGAAGTTGACGGCTTCGATTGTTGGCGCGACGCATTTATCGGCCCGTATAGGGGGGAAAATAACCCCATCGTTGTTGAGCGCGGTTATTGTGGCAACACAAATATTAACGCTGACCACGCTTGCGCCGTTTTATCTTCTTCAATTAACCTTGAAGACGGTGAAAGTAAAGATTTCGTTTATGCAATCGGCGTTGTAGAAAATAAAGACGACGCTAAGCCTTTCATTAAAGAAGCAACTAACGCACAAACCGCTACTAACTCTCTTGCCGAGATTAAAAAATATTGGGCAAAGCATTTAGATTACGTTCACGTTGAAACACCCGACTCGCTTATTAACTCTTTCTTAAACGTTTGGCATCAATATCAATGCGCAATGACTTTCAACTGGTCGAGATTTATTTCTTATTACGAACGCGGTGTCGTTCGCGGTTGGGGTTTTAGAGATAGTATGCAAGATATTTTAGGCGTCGTTCACGCTATGCCTGAAAAAGTTAAAGACCGCATTAAAACTCTATTAAAAATTCAAATGTCTAACGGCAACGCGAGAGAAGTTTATTACCCCGGTAGTGGCGAATCGGTTGGCGGTGGCCGTTCTGACGACCATATTTGGTCAATCTTCTCCGTTTGCACCTATATAAGAGAAACGGGCGACACGGCTTTCCTTGACGAAATCGTGCCTTACGTTGACGGTGGCGAAGGTTCCGTTCGCGAACATCTTATCAAAGGGCTTGACTTTACGAGAAACAACTTAGGCGAACACGGTATTCCGTTATTTTTGAAAAACGACTGGAACGATACTATTGCCCCCATCGCTCGTGACGGAAAGGCGGAAAGCGCGTTCGTATTCTTCCAAGCATCGCACGCTGCGTACGAACTTAAAGAGTTGTTTGAATTCGTTGGCGATAAAGAAAGCCTTGCTTGGGCGGAAGAATACTACGAATGGTGTAGAACCACGTATCCTAGGCTATGGGACGGAAAATGGTTCTTACGCGCGTTCACCGATAAAGGCGAAAAATTCGGTACGGACGAAGACGAGTACAATAAAATCTTCTTAAATCCGCAATCGTGGGCAGTTCTTTCAAGGCTTCCATCCAAGGAACAAGGCAATTTGGCGTTTGACAACGTTAACAAATACTTATTCTGTGATTTCGGTTGCATTTCTCACTATCCCGCATCGTCAGGCTTTAATCGTGACGAAAAGTCTTTCTGCGGTATCCAAACGGGCATTAAAGAAAATGGTGGCGTATTCAATCACGCAAGCACTTGGGCTATTATCGCTCAAACGATTTTAGGTAGAAATGAAGACGCGTTCAAGTTATATCACGCCGGCCTACCCATTAGAAGAAACGATATTGCCGATAGAACTTTAATCGAACCTTACTGCTACGCATCCGCTATGCTCGGCCCCGCTCACGAACGCTACGGCGCTTGCTCTAACTCTTGGCTTACGGGCACGGCTTCGTGGATGTTCCTTGCGGTTACGCAGTATATATTCGGGTTCAGGCCGTCATACGGTGGGCTTACCATTGATCCGTGCATTCCGTTTGATTGGAACGGCTTTAAAATGGATAGAAAATATAAAGGTATCAACTGCCACTTAATCGTAGGCAAATTACCTTGCGAAAACGCTCGCGCTAAATCTTTAATCGTTAACGGAACTAAAATCGACGGAAACTTTATTCCTTACGATTTAATTAAAAACGAAAAAGAACTTACGATAGAAGTTATATTTTAACCAAACGAAAAGACCACTAAAAGTGGTCTTTTTTATTTTACTTATAAACTTTTTAAGACGTAGAAACAAGCAAGACAAGGCTAAGCAAGACTTTGGCGGACACAATTGAGCTTGTTGGTCAATGCTTGATAGAATATATTTAAGGCGTTAGTTTGGGTATTAGGCTAGGCTCACGAAGACACTAGGCTGAGTTAGACCTTGCTCGGTCAACGAAGTCTATGGGCTAAGTAGAAACGACGCATAATGCCCGAAATAACGGATTAAATAAGACGTTAGTTGCGAGTTAGACAAGGCACAAGATTTTTTAACGGCGAGATTAACCTTGTTGGTTATCGAGATGTTAAAAAGTCGCAGTAACACAGTATAACGATGCAAATAACGGATTATTTTTATTCGACAAGGATAGTGGGGCGCTCATCAGGATTAATCGTTTCAACCGTAACGTTTTGTAAAATTGCATTTTTTACGCCTTTAACGAATAATCCGCTTGCGGGAAGAACTTTACCAAACATTGCGCCGTCGGCATAACCGGTCGGGTTTGCGGTGAAACTGCTTTCCGCGATAGTTTTTCCACCCATAACTTTTAAGTGAACGTTAGTAAGGGTTACGTTTTCAAAAACGTTGTCCGTCATATTTACGATGTTACTCGTAATACACTCGTTGGTTTGATATTCACTGCCTTCGCCGATTAACGGATACCAAAAATCTATTGATTTATACGTTTCATCGTTATTATCAGCGTAAACGTTAGATATGCTAATATTTTTAATCGTTCCAATAGGCGTTCCTT
The DNA here is from genome assembly GCA_045637965.1 of Christensenellaceae bacterium. GTDB lineage: Bacteria > Bacillota > Clostridia > Christensenellales > Borkfalkiaceae > HGM11412. The sequence continues at coordinate 23,506 of JAZUAK010000010.1, forward strand.
CAGGTGCGCGCATACGTCTACCAAGTATCATAAAGATAGGGCAGGTTACGTTTTCCATCATTATATTTGAAATGTTGATTGCTTCAAGGTTAGCACCGTCAATAGACTCGATTGAAATACCCGTACATCTTACGTTGTAAATCGTGCAATTATTAATCGTGATATATTTCATATCGCCCGTCGTTTCCGTGCCAAACTTAATTGCATTGCATCTTGAAGAAATCACGCAGTTTGAAACGGTTATGTGCTTGCAAGGCGCAACTTTACCGTCGTAAGTCGAAGTTTTAAACACGAGCGCATCATCGCCACAGAAAAGATTACAGTCGGAAATAATAACGTTTTCCGATCCGTCAGGCGAAATACCGTCAATATGAGTTCTTAAATATAATCCACGAATGAAAACCGTTTTACAGCGACCTAATAAGATTGCCAAGTCCGTTGCATTATGGATTTGAAGGTCGGTAATAGTGATGTTTTCAGAATTTTTAATGGAAATAACCTTTGCACCGCGGTTGCAAGACTTACGAGAGTTGCTATCTTCCCATTGCGATTGCATATCGATATACGCTCTACCTTTTAACGAGATGTTTTTAACGTCAGTCGCGTAAAATAAGGACTTGGTGTAACTGCTATGCGAAACGTCTTGATAGCGTGGTTCGGTTAAAAATTCGTCAGCATAATAATCGTCTAAGTTTTTTGAGCCTAATAACACTGCGTCGTCTTCAAATAAGATTGACGTGTCGTTTTTAAGTTCAACCGTACCTAAAAGATACGTTCCAACGGGAACGAATAAAGTTTCTTTAGTTTGGCTTGCAGTGTCAACTGCTTTTTGGAATGCTTCGGTAAATAAAACTTCGTCGCCTTTTAAAAAGTCTTTTAAATTAATCATATAACTACCTTTTATATTTTTTTGTTTATTATATCATAATAAAACACTACTTGCAACAATTATAATAAATTTATTTTCAACAAATTTTCACAATAAAAGGGCTAAAAATGCTTGCATTAATCGTAAATTTTGAGTATAATGTGTTTGTAAATTCCGTTTTGCTTCCCCCCTATAAGCAAAGCGAATCCTACCCCCAAGCCCGCAAGTTTATCTTACGGGTTTTATTTTATCATTAAAAAAGGATAGCAAAACGCTATCCTTTTTTCGTGGTTAACCAATAGATGCGAAAAACGAACAACTTTTACGCTCTTTTTTATTGTAAAAACTGAGGGCAGGACACCAAGCCCTACCCTATAAATTTTACTATTAAAGTTTATAATTCCCGCCCACTGCCTACAAGTCCTTTTGCACCATTTCTTGTAACGCATAAGAGATTGCTTTTAATTCCTTATCTTTAGTAGAAACTTTTGTTGTAATATTTTTCTTTAACGCCGAATAATTTACAGGATATTTTTCGCAATAACCTTTGCCGTTGGCGGTATATTTTATTGTAAAATTGATAACATCCACATTGTCCGCACCTAATTGCATATTGTTAATATTACAAACGAAATTTTGATTGGGAGCAATTAAAGTTCCAACAATATTTTGAAATGGGGTTATACCTGTTTGATAACTATATTTACTCAAATCAATATCGCAATCCAAACTTTCTATAATAGCTCCTGTTTTGCCAAAGTTTTTTATTATCAAATAAAATTGAGGGCTTGAAAAGTTTGTTTCATCTCCATAAACAGTTATATATGGTCTATTGCTTTCTTCAATCATTTTATGATTTTGCCTTAATGTTATAACAACCGTCACCACGGAAATTACAGCCAAAATAAAAGATAGAATTGAAAGGCTTAAATTTATCCCATCACTTACAGTCATAAGTACACCTTAAATTAAAAACGAGTAGTTTTATTTTTATATCTTATAAAACTTAAATATTTCTTCTAATGTAATATTCAAGCCGATTGCCTTATATTTAGGGGCGCAACGTGTGAATAATTCAGTTATCATCTTTCTTTGAACTTCTTTTGTCCCGTAATGAATTGCTTTATGACAAGTAGGACATAAAGAAACAAGGTTTTCCACACAGTCAATATTGATATGATATTTATCCCAAACTTCTTTTTGGAAACAAACAGGAATTAAGTGGTGTGCTTCCATATATTTTTGTTGAGTCTTTTTTGATATAAAAGTTTCGTGCTGATAGTCCTTTTCACACGAATAATATGCTTTTTTAATAGCGATTTTACCTAATAAAGGATTCGTTCTAAAACGACGACCAACGTCAAATTTAGAAACCGCAACAGGCTCAACAGTATGTGCGCCTTCGCCCGCATTTTCATTGATATTTGTTTCTTTAATACTGTCAACCTTTTCGATATACGCCGTTTCATCTTCTTCATCAATGAAAGAAGATACAGGTATAACTGTAGGCGAAACAGCACCACCAGCAGTTTCGGGTTCATCAATCAAATTGATATTAAACTTTTGATGATTATAAAGGAAATAGGAATAGTCAACATCTCGCAGGAGTTGTTCGTGCAATTCTTCAAAATCATATTTTAAGATAAAATTGTTATAAAAATAATCATCAAATGCGGGGTTGATTGAAATATACTGAGAATCAATACTGAACAAATTTGTGTTCTTCTTAACGCACGTTAAAACACGACTACGACTTTTAAAATCCGCAACATATTCCGATATGGGTGAATCCAAACGGATAAACTCAATTGCCTCATCGACTTCGCTATAACTTTCACAAGTCATAACATACGTATAAAGTTGGTCTATCGTGATTTTTGTTATACCGTACTTTTCTTTAAGTCCTCTTAAAACTTTATAAATGAAAAGTACAGGCAAGATATTATACCCTTGATTATTATTTGCGGTATCAATTATAGCGTGGATTTTTAACTTTAATACCTGTTCCGTTTTTAAAGTATTATATTCCTTACTTTGAGGGGAAACCGCTTTAATAATATCAAAAATTGCAGTCGGGTTTTCATCGTTATATGTACCGCCTCTTTCATAAAAAGGGGTTTTAGTTATCATCCCGAAAAATTGCGGAATAACAAGAATCCTATGTCTATCCGTCTGTATATCATAGCGAGTATGATTTTTAGTGAAATAATCTTCAATATTTGTATTTTCTTTATCAGGGATTTCACTAAATAATAGTGCGGATTTATAAGACTCGTCAAAATCCGTTTCTTGCTTTGTAAAAACCCAAACGGAGTTAGGTTTTAATTGTTGCAATTTTTCAGTTGCTGTTCTCATTTAATAAACTCCTTGTCAAGTTTGCTAAAAAGTAAGCGATTTTAGGAGGAACTGCATTGCCTATCTGCTTACAAATAGAACTTTTTTTGCCGTAAAAAATAAAATCATCAGGAAAACTTTGTATTCTTGCCGCCTCACGAGGTGTTAAAGTTCTATTTTCCACAGGATGAATAAATTTTCCACCTGAAGGCGTATCAAAACGAGTGGTGATTGTCGGCGAAACACCCATTTTTTCTAATCTTCCGTATGCGCCACTATGAACAGAATGAATTTCTTCTTCCAAGCAAGTCCAATTATCGCCTTGCTTAATATGTTGCATACGCTTAATGGCTATATCGCTATGTTTTGTCGCAGTATTATTATATAATATTGCGCTATTACTTGACAAGTATTTTTGATATGCTGATTTAATAGGCAAAGCAACACATTCACCGTTTTCTGTGGGGACAGGTATATTTGAAATCGCATCCCAAACAGTTACACGATTAAAATAATCGGGTTGCTTTGCTAAAATAGTTTCACGTGTTCTAGCAAATAAGTCTTCAATGTCAAAATCTTTATTTTTGCAACCAATTATAATTACACGTTCTCTTTGTTGAGGAATTCCAAAGCTAAGCCCGTTCACAACTTTGTGATGAACATAATATTTATCGCCATCAAAATTCTTTTTATCTGAAAAAAGGCTTACTATTTCCTTGAAAATAGCCCCTTTAGACATAGTCAAAATACCTTTTACGTTTTCGATAATAAAAATTTCAGGCTTTACAATTTTCACCACATTAAAATAATGCTTAAACAAATAATTACGAGGGTCGTCAATAAAACCGCCACGTATTCTTGCACCAGCCATAGAAAAGCCTTGACAAGGTGGACCACCGATAATTATATCAGCTTCACCCTCAGAAAAATTTTGATGATTATCAATCGTACCAATATCTGCAACAAGAGTTTTAGTATCGGAGTGATTTAATTGATAGGTGTTTGCTATTGAAACATCAAATTCAACAGCTTTTGAAATATGAAACCCTGCTTGCATAAAGCCTGTTGAAAACCCACCGCAACCTGCGAATAAATCTATAACTTTCATTCTTCCTCCGTATTACTTGAAACACTCAAACGATATTTTTCATTGTAATTTTGAATATATTCTTTTTCACTATCACTAAAGCCATAAATCTTTGCTACGACATTGTTTATTTCGTTAATCTCATCATAACATAATCTATGCACGTAAATGTAATCTATTTGTTTACTATAAATATACTTTCTTGTTTGATAAAGTTTTTCTTCGAGTTTTGTTTCCAATTTCTCAAGCAAGATTTGAATTTCTTCATTGAAAAAATTATCACTAATCTTTAAATTGCTTAAATCGTTTTGCGTAATATGCCAACAATCAGAATATGTTTCCCAAAGCAAATAAAACAGGGAAGAGTTTAATAACGCAGCAACAGATTTTTTTCTTATTAGATTTTTTATGAAATACGTTTTATATTCTTTTGACGGTTCGGGTGAAGAAAAACATTTTGCCCAAAAAGTCATACGTTGATTCAAAAAAATTGCATTGTCGTTCTTTTCGTTTGAAAGCAAGTCTTCGAAATTCTTTTTATAATCAAGAACCTTCTTCAAAATGCTCAACTTTATTTCATCACCAATTTTAGCAATACCACAGGGATTTACAAAGTTTTTAGTGGTTCTACAATAATTGATTGATTCAAAGAGTCCGTTGCGCTCATTTTTAGACCAATGATTATATGTTGAGGTGTAAATTTTACACCCATTCAAAGGCTTTGTCTTCTTTACAAAAATGATTGACAATTTTTGGTGTACGCCAGTAAATAGACAGGCAGGTCTATCGGAAAAATTTGCGATATAAATGTTTTCACATTTTTCAAACAATAAATTCCTTAATGACTCCATTCTTTGTGTAGAAGTAAGCGATATAGGAACAATCATTCCCATATAAGAATTTCCTTTTAAAATATTTAAAGAATTTTCAAGAATATACGCATACAAATTTCCACATTTCTTGGTAGCATATTCCCCATATTTTGTTATATCGAGCTTGATTTTCGATGATTCTACGTAAGGGGGATTACCTATAATGCAATCAAACCCACCTTTATTAAACACTTGAGGGAATGTTTTTCGCCAATTAAAATCATTATTCTCGCTATCAAGTAGATTTAAGGAATCGCCGAGATAAAATTGAAAGTCGATTGATTCTACAATATTTTTTGCGATACCTAAATTATATAGATAGAGTTTACATCTTAAATGTATTAACGAAATGGCATAATCCAATATATCCACACCGAAAAGACAATTTTTGAAAAGATTAACAACAAAATCATTCAATGAAATATGAAGATACATATTCGTAAGCTTATACAACTCTATCATTATATCGGCAGCAGCAATAATGAACGCACCTGTTCCGCAAGTAGGGTCAATAATGGAAAAATTCAATATTTTATCAAAAATCTCAGCTTTTTCTTCATAAGAAAGCTGATTGATTGCATAAGCAAGTTTTTCAATAGGTTTCGACGAATCGTTTAACACCCCAACGTTAGAAGGCTCATCAAACTGCTCATAAAAATAAACGGCAAGATTAGAAGAATCACATTTATGCAAAAGAGAGAAAACAATACTATATTCAGCAATATAATTTGTCGTATCTCTGGGCGTGTAATATGACCCTGTTTCCTTTTGGTTTACTACCTTTTCTATAACTGAACCAATAACTGTTGGCGTAATTAAGTTGGATTGATTTTCATATTCATCAATCGTCCAAGCAAATTTTTTCAATTCAGAAAGGATTAAATTATGGATATCTTCACTAATCTTTAAATCATAGCAATTAAGAGGCGTCGAAGTAAAACAAGAGAGCAAATATTTATTCAAAACATTTACACTTTCTGTTTCTCCTTTATTGATTAAGGAAAGAAGTTTAGTGTAAACCTTGAAAAACTTGCTAATTGTATTTGCATTTGACTCGCTATAAGAAGATTTCAATTTACTTTTTTTATGCTCAATACCCAACAACAAACATTTCCTTATTTTATCAGCTCGACTTAAGCCTTTTATATAAAGTTCAATTTGTTCAATAAGCTGTTCTTCTATACGAGTATTAATGACAACGCCTATTTTTTTGCGCCCTGCATTTTCTCTTAATCCGCCACTTGACATATATAACCTCTTTTTGAAATGCAATATCGTTTATCAAATTATATCATTTTATGCTTATATTGTCAATCTGTTTTTATAGGTCTAAAAAAATTAAAAATTTTAACCCCTCAAAAAAACGATTTGGCAGTTAGACGTGTGCTTGTCTTGATACAATTTAATGAGTGACCCCTACGAGATATAGCCAAACCCCATAATAAATGGGGCCCCTGGCTAGTTGCCACCTTTGGTGGACAACCGAACTCTACGAGTTCGCCTATCCTTGCAGGATAGCACAAAAAAAGGATAGCGTGATTGCTATCCTTTTTTTGTGGTGAAGCCTTTGATGTTAAAGACGAACTTTCGATTTCCTCAAAAGTTACGGTTTTTGATTTATTTTTGTAGTTAAACGTGATAACGTATCTATCGTCATATAGGTAAATTGAGTTTACAAAGCCGTCGATTAAACGTTGTTTGCCTTCTTTGGTGCTTATATCTAAGTTTTTGTAGTGATATAAAGCGTGAAGTATTTGCTCTTCTGAAACAATCGGGTGGTCTAATTCTTCTTGGAAAAGTTCTTCTTGAAGAGTTTTCTTCCTTTCTTCAAGTTCGTCTAAAACTTGTTTAGTCTTGCTTGAATAAATACCGTTTGTTATCGCTTCCACAAGATTATCAAGTTTCTTTTCTACTTCATCAAGTTGACTTTTAAGTGTCGCCACCGCAAAGGATTGTTCAGACTGCATTTGGTAAATTCTTTTAGCAAGTTCTTCTAAAACGTTATTATCTGAAAGCAGTTCCATTATATCGTCAATTACTAAGTTTTCGATATAATCTTTTCCTACCGCTTTTTTCTTACAATTTCCTTTTTTAGCACGGGTGCATTTGTAATAACGATATTGTTTTGAAGTATGGCTCGTGCCAATTTCACCAACCATAAACGCTCCACAATGTCCGCAGAAAAGTTTAGTTGTGAGAAGATAATCATCTTCCGCGCGGTGCATTGCCGGTGCTTTTTTATTTCTTGCCATACGGCTTTGCGCCATTTCAAACGTTTCTTTATCGATAAGAGCAGGAATACCGTTTGCGAGAAGAACGTCGCCAAATTTATATTCGCCCATGTATTTACGATTAGTTAGTATGCGATAAACGGAATTGTAGTTGAGTGGGTAGTTGCGGTTTTTAATACCACGCTCCGCCATAATCTTTGCAATATCCGTTACCTTTTTGCCGTCCACGTAAAGAGAATAGATTTCTTTCACGATAGGGGCAATTGTCTCGTCTATTTGATAATGGTCGTCATCGTCAACGTAATACCCAAAAGGAGCACGCACACCGTTCGCCTTTGCTTTTAAGGCGTTGTCCGTCATACCACGTTTAACTTTTTCGGCAAGTTCCGCAGAGTAGTATTCGGCATAGCCTTCTAAAAGTGATTCGAGCAGTATTCCGCTTGCATCTTCGGAAATCTTTTCAGTAGCCGATATAACCCTTACGCCGTTTTTCTTTAATAACGCCTTATATCTTGCTGAGTCGTAACGATTACGAGCAAAACGGTCTAACTTCCACACGATAACCGTATCAAAAACAGTTTTATAACTGTCTTTTATCATACGTTGGAACTCAGGGCGATTATCTGTTTTAGCAGAGAACGCACGGTCAATATACTCGCCGATAATCGTTATTCCGTTGTATTCAGCGAACTTTTTGCATTCACGAAGCTGACCATCGATTGATTCCTCACGTTGGTTATCCGACGAATACCTTGCATATATAACCGCTTTCATTTTATTACTCCTTATTCTCTAAATAATTAAGCATTTTCTCTAATATCCATTTTATATCTGGATTGTTTTCTTCTGACAATTTATATTTCAATACCATCGAGGAGAATTCTTTAATTAAGCTTGAATACCCCTCATTAATTTCATTCCTTGAAACGTCTAATTTTATATCTTGTCCCAAATAATTTACATATCCAAAGATATCGTATTCATCAGGCAAACTACATCTTAGCCCTCTAAAATCTCTCACCAAAATATCCTTGTTATAGAAATATGCAGGTCCACACTCTTGATTTTTAAAATGATATCTATACCTAAATTCTCTTGTGAATAACGATATCTCGATATTTATAAACTTATTATCAGTTACAAAAGCAAGGCTATGATTGTCATAATTAAACAATTCCTTATAGTAATTAATACCACTATCATCAAAAATTTTTTTACAACTATCTTCTGGTTCTAAATCATCATAGATATAAGGAATAGGAAATCTATCCTTGTTGTTTATGAACAAGAGAGCTTCTTGTCCATTAGTTTTGCCCAAAGCTAAAATTTCTTTCATTTTTCTGCCAATATCTTTTTTTGTTTGAGCAATTTTATCGTATTCCTGTTTTGAAATAAGAGGATATTGAAAGTATTGATAATATCCTTCTTTCAACGTTGTAACTTTGTTTATTTTTTTACTTTTACTATCATAAAGATATATTGATTTATTATTTAATTCTAAAATGGTAGTATTTTTCCTTCTTTGTAACGGGGAAAAATATAATTTCCCCTGAAATAATTGTGAAAAATCAAAACAATTAATCTCTTCAATTTTTGTCTTTTTAGATGAAACAAATGCTCCCGTTTCTTTTTTGCTTGTGTTTTCAATGCAAATTTTTTCTTCACCCAAATCGTTATCTTTAATATAAATTGGTACATCCGTTAAAAAATATTTTTGTACAAATGCTTTTAATTTTTCACTAGACTTAAATACATTAAAAAAAGGTTCATACTCAAGTGTTATTTCTGTTCCATAAAACAATGGCGTCGCTTCCTTTCTAGTAACAACATACTCACTGCTTTTTTCAAGTTCAATTTGATACACATCGTTACTTTTATAGTGTTTGGTTTTTACAGTCACGTTATTAGATAAAAGAAAGCAAGCTAAAAAACCAATTCCATATTGTCCAATAGGTTTGTACTTATAATTGTTAAACAAATACTCATTTGATTTATAATAAGATTTTCCTATATTTAAGAAATGATTTTTGACAACATCCATCGTCATTCCTATTCCTGTATCCCATATTTTTACATAATTATTTGTTTTCGAAATAGTAATATGAATAGATGGAGCAATAGGCAGCGAATAATCATTTTTGACTTCATTCATTAATTTGCAAGCATCAATAGAGTTTTGTATCAACTCTCTTAAACCCAATCGGCTATCACCATATATGTTTTTACCCATTAACAATTCTGTAATTGCAGCATAATCTAAACTTAACCTTAAATCCGAATAATCAAACCCTTCCGTTTTAACTAAATTGTCAATTTTAGTAGACACATTTAATTTGTATTTACATATAGCGTTTTTATGATTTAAGAAATCATCAGCATTTACTACTTCTTTTGTTAAGTTATCAATATATTTTAAGTATTTTCTATGGATTTTTGCATTTGAACTCTTTCCGTCGAAATATATTTGCAGTTTTCCATCAAAATAATCTTTTAACTTCTTTTCGTTTGAAATTTGAAAATGGGTTTCCCACTCAGACTTACTAAAACCTTCTATTCCCATAATCGAAAACCAAAGCATTGGAGTACGTTGTTTGTCCAAATCAAGATAATCGGCTATTCTTAAAAGTACAGCAAAATATTGTGAGTTATATTCATATTTGCCTTTTGTTGTCGTTTCCCTTACTTTATTTTTTATAAAATCATAATTTTCACCATGTGCTTGACAAATTAACGCCACATCTTCAGCGTACGGATATTTATTATCAATGCTTAATATTTCCGATATGGTTTGTGAGCGATCTGTAAATTTCAAATCCAAAAATTCATTAATTCTTGCCGCATGCGTTAATCTAACGATTTCTTTTATTGCTTCTTCTTCATTTCCTTTCTTTACATCTAATACCCCTTGGAAAGTCAATGTATCTGAATATTTTATTTTTCCACTTTTAATTTCTTCTTTATCCTTAGGGGAGATAAACATTCCAATATCATGTAAAATAGCAGATAAAATAAGTATAGCATATTCAGCCGCATTGAATTTCTTTGCTTTATTTTCTTTTTCTGCATCTATACCAAACGCAAGTTGTTCCATATAATTAGCAACTCGTAACCCATGTCCCATGTCATGCATAGTATAATTATTAAAACATCCCGAAATACTATTGATTGTTTCTTTAACCATTTCATAAACTGAAGTAACTTGCGAATATAAAATTGGATCTGCAGTTTCTAATAAATTGTAGCTTATTAAATCTTTTAACTCCATAATTTTCTCCTTTGTGTTTCCTTTATCTTTAATTTTCCAGACTGTTTTCTTCTAACAAGAAATCAAACAAGTTTAATATTAAAACGCCGTCGTCGTTGTAATGCGTTTTGATAGCGTCTTTAACGATTACAATCTTCTTAAACGAGTCGTTTATGCGAGTAAGCGAGTTTTGTTCTTGTAGCATTTTCTCTCTATCAGGAATAGAAAACGCCGACTGAATATAATAGCGCTTGTCCGCCTTATTGCACACAAAGTCAACTTCAGCTTGCACTCTAACCGACTTACCGTCAACTGCTTTACTGTATTCAACAACGCCTACGTCAAGATTAAAGCCCATTATTTTAAGCTCGTTATAAATAACGTTTTCCATAATATGCGTTTCTTCATATTGACGGAAATTAAGCCTTGCGTTTCGTAAACCCATATCCGTAAAGTAGTATTTAGACGGGGTATTGATATACTTTTTACCTTTAATATCGTAACGTTTTGACTGCGCTATCAAATAAGAATCAACTAAATATTCCAAATAATTGTTAATCGTATCTGGGTGGAGCGAAACTTGTTTTACGCTCTTAAAGGTATCGGACAACTTTTTAGGGTTGGTAAGAGATCCGATAGAAGAAGAAAGAATATCTAAAAGTTCCGCAAGTTCCGCATCATTACGAATCTTATGGCGTTCTTTAATATCCGTTAAATAGGTTTCTTCAAAAATATTCTTAAGATAAGCGACCTTGTCTTCATCGGTTTTATATTCTAAAACCTTAGGAAGTCCGCCGTAAAGACAGTATTGTTTCCAAGCATCTTCTTTCGAGCCGTCATAAACGGAATAAAACTCTTTGAAAGAAAGTGGAGAAACATGAATTTCATCTCCACGCCCACGAAACTCGGTAATTATATCCTTTGATAAGAATTTAGCATTGCTACCCGTTACGTAAGTATCGGCGTTTTTAATATGCATAAAGCTATTCAAAACGTCTTCAAACTCATCTACAAATTGAACTTCGTCAAGAAGAATATAATACGGCTTGTTGTCCATGATTTGTTCGTGAACGTAATCACACAAAACGTCGGGATTACGATATTTCTTATTCTTTCTATCGTCTAGAGCAAGTTTAATGATATGACTATCGTCAACACCTTGCTCTTTCAAATACTTGTAAAACAATTCAAAAAGCAAATAGGATTTACCACAACGGCGAATACCGGTTATTACTTTTACTAAACCGTTATGCTGTCTATCTATCAATTTCCTTAAATAAGCATCTCTTTTAATTTCCATAACGCACCTTATTAGATTATTTTGCTTTTATATGCAAAAATTTTCAACAATATTGTACCTCACTAATTTATAAAAGTCAATACTATATGACATTTAAATTAGAAAAAGATTGTCGAAACTGCAAAAATTTTCAATAGAAGAGCTTGTTTACTATATAATATCATAAAAAATATGACATATACAGACATATTTACAGAAATTTAAGCGCAATTTCATAACGAGTTGTAATTATATTGGATTTTTGTTATAATATTATGCACAAACTCAAATCGCATAAAAAGTCAAGAATTTTATACTGATTCTAAGTATAATAAAATCGCAGAGGTTAAGAAATGGATTGGATAGAAAGTTTACAAAACGCGATTAATTATATCGAAGAAAATATTACCGAAAAGATTGAATATGAAGAAGTGGCTAAGCGCGCGTATTCATCAACTTTTCATTTTCAAAGAGTGTTCGGGATAACGTGCGGTTTTACTCTTGGCGAATATATTCGTAAAAGAAAACTAACGCTTGCAGGAAGCGATTTATTAAGCAAGAAAATGAAAGTTATTGACGTGGCTTTCAAATACGGCTATGAATCGCCTGAAAGTTTTTCCCGCGCATTTTATAAATTTCACGGTATAATGCCGTCGCAAGTGAAAAACGGTAGTTCCTTAAAATCCTTTTCTCGTCTTTCTGTTAAATTTGATTTGATTGGAGGAACCGAAATGAACTACAAGATTGAAGAAAAACCTGAAATTATTTTAGTTGGCTACAAAAAACGATTTACGGGTATTCCTTACGGCGAAGAGCGCGTAAAACAAGAAGAAGCGTTTCTAACGTCAACACGCGCTAAACAATGGCTTTTAATTGGTGCGTCTTGTGATTATTCTACCGATTATATGGTAATCAAAAACATCGCTGACGATGGTTATGATTTTTACGTTGCGTATGAATTAGACGAATGGACAAGGAAAGAACTTTTTAATCCTAAAGTGACAGGCGTTGATTTTATGGACAAAATGGGGTTTGAAACGGTTGTTGTTCCTAAACAAACTTACGTTGTTTTTGAAACCGAAAAGAAAAAGCGCCCAATTGCAGATTATACCGAATTAAGAAAGAAAATCGTTACTGAATGGTTGACAACAACGAATTATGTTTTTACAAATAAGCCCGAAGTTGTTGCCATGCATTGGCGTCCTAATGGTGAATGGGCAAAGGAAAGATATATAGAGATTTGTTTGCCGATAGAAAAGAAACCAACATAAAAATCATATAAAATGACAATAGATAGGCAGATGTTTATTTTTAAACATCTGCCTATCTTTTAAATTTTTTATAATATATGACATTTGTTGTCATATTTACTGTGATAAAATAATGTCAGGGTATATAGATATGAAAAAACGTGTTCAAATCCACGCAAAAGACGTGATGTGCTATCAAGAAAATGAAGAATACTACTTAAACTGCTTTCCAAAACGAGCCAAAACGGAAGGTATGGTTTATTATTTTCAAAAGATAGACGGCGTTATTACTAAAACTGAAATAACCATTGAACAATGGAAAGAATTATATCTATTCAACAAAAGGCTATATAGAAGCAACCTAAAACATTACGACGATAGATATTTTGCACGTTTCCCTATCTATCAAGACGAAGATGGCGATGAAGCCGACCCGATGGAATATCAAGCCGATACGGAAAGTTTTTGTACCGAAGCAAACACTTGCGAAAGGTTGGACTTGCAAAACATTTTAATGGAATTAACCGAAGAACAACAAGATATATATACGCTTTCATACATACAAGACTTTACGCAAGAAGAAATCGCCAAAACGTTAAATTTAGAGCAATACCAAGTAAGCCGTATATTAAAAGAACTTGACGAAATTATTTATACGGCGAAGTTAGACGACGGAACTCGTGATGAGATTACGTTAAAAGTTGATTACGCCTATGACTACTATCGAAGAACGGGCAAATTAGAACATTTAGAAAATGTTGCTATGGAAGATTTTCTTTCTAACTTATTACCCGAAGAAGATGAAAGAATCCGTTTATGGTTTTATACTGAAAGCGAGCTTTATCGTTATGGTATAAAGTTTTTAGTGCGATACAAATTAGAAGATTATTCGAGCCGAAACGTTTATACGGAGATGTTCTCTTTGCAAGACTTGTCCGCTCGTGGATATTTTATGCAGTTTATGACGGACTTGCCATTGGAATATCAATGGTTATATTTACACTTGCAAAAAGAAATAGAAAGACGACAAGAATTATTTAAAAAGCCGAAAGCACGTAAACACAGCCGCTTTATTAAAGAACTTAAAGCAATCTCAATAAAGGCAAACACTACGCCTATGGAATACTTTAAGAATACATTCTTGCCTTACTTAGAGAGTAAATGCTCAAAGCAAAATTTAGCCTATGCTAAAAAAGAGTTAGGCTTCTTTGTAGTTAAAGAAGATAATTCAACCCCTATCGCTGAACAACTTGAAAGCATTGTCAAGCGATTACCAAAGAAAGAACGAGAAAGATTAGAAGCATTAAAAAAATAAAAAATTTTAACTTTTCAAAAATCCTTGCATAATTTACGGCAAGGTGTGTCCTTATATAAGTGAGAGGACGAAATACAACTAAATACTTATTTGAAATCTCATAGTTTTTACTATGGGATTTTCTTTTGCCTTAAAACTTTTGGAGGTGGTTAAAATGATTTACTTTTGGCTTTGCCGATAGCCGTTAAATAATCGGATTTTTATAGTTCAGTGGATAAAAAGCTCCGCAGGACGAACGAAACTTATGTAGCACAAGCGCAATAAGTGTAGTGAGCTACACTTTTATAGTTTCGCTAAAAATTTTAATAAGGAGGACAAATTTATTTACATCATTTGCAATTTAGACAAACTCAAAAAATCGGACGTTTCACCCGTCGAAGAAGAGAATGAACGCGACGAAACCTATCAAGGCAATAACGCTTGTATCGACAGTTCAAAGACGCATCAAAACTATCATACGGTATGTCCACAAGGGAAATATCTTGACGTTATCGAAGATAGAATTTCAGGCTTAAATCTAAAACGTAAAGTTCGCTCGGATGCCGTTTATATGTGTTCTTTCGTGTTGACGGCAAGCCCTGAATTTTTTAAGGTGGCAACGCCCGACAAACAACAAAGGTTTTTCCGTGACTTTACTAATTTCTTTAAGGACAAGTATGGCGAAGAAAACGTTTTGTCAGCTATCGTTCATTTAGACGAAACGAATCCACACATGCACTTAAACCTTATCCCTATCGTTGACGGAAAGTTGTGCGCAAAAGAATTATTTGACGGACAACTTGTAAAACTTCAAACGGAGATATGGAAAGAAGTTGGACAAAAGTACGGATTAGAACGAGGCAAATCAGGCAACGGCATTGAACATTTATCTACTGCCGAGTATAAGGCGAAAAAGATTCTAGAAGAAGGCGAAAGCAAAAAGGCGGAAACGGAAGATTATACCGAAGCATTAACGCAAGCTGAAAACGGCGACTTTGCTTGGTCGAAAGGCGGACTCAAAAAACAAATAGTTGCGCTTACGGCAGAACACGCCGACCTGAAAAAACGATTAGATACGTCAATGGGCGAAGTTTTAGAACTTGACAAGGAAAATAAAGAACTGAAAGAACACAAAGTTAAAACTTCAATAGCACTTACCGTGTTAGTCCGTTTACAACAAGAACACCCCGAAATCTATCGGGAAGTAATTTCGCAAAAGAAAAAGCCCACCACAAGTGAAAAGAAAAATTGGTGGACGAAGTAATTCCGTTGTAGTCGAGAACGGATAGAAAATCAAGGTTTTATTTAAGATTTGGTGCGACTTAGAATGATAATACGTGAATGATAGATACAAAGTCGCAGATGACAACAGAAAATAAAACAAACACACGAGAGGACGTGTAAAGGAGGAATCCATTTAGGAAACAATTTTGAAAGGGAGAATAATAAACTATAATTTTAATGGCAAGAAGGCGCAAGAACACTACGGGACTGCCCGATTCGGAACTCGATTCTATTGCAAGAGTTTTATACTCTTCTATAATAGAATATTGTAATTCTGAAAAGGGTAAAAGAGATTATGCCGAATGGCAAAAACAACGACAACTTAATATAAAAAATCAAAAAAATGTAGCTCCGTTGTAATCATAGGAGCATTGTATATGAAGTTTTAGACCGCAAGAGGCGGTAGAAAAGCGGTGGGGATTAATTTCCTCACCGCTTTTTCTCTTTTTATGCATTTTCTAAAATCTTTTCCATTTCATTGAATTTTACACAAACCTTTTCTAGAGTGTTATTTTCTATAGTGGTTTCTGAATTTGGCATAGTTATATTATTTCCATATAGATTTTTATTTGTTATACGCATACCAAAAATATTACCATCGCCAGTGTTAGTTATATTGATGGTATTGGTTAGTTTGTTGTTGCTTCCATTATCTAAATTATTTCCGGATATTGATTCTCCAGTCATACCATAAACCTCGCCAGAGCCATTGTTAGTTATATCGATGGTGTTTGTTAGCTTGTTGTTGTTTTCAGAATATGAGTAATTCCCATATATACCAGTACTTGCTTTCATACCATAAACATTG
>JAZUAK010000011.1:0-91936 GCA_045637965.1 Christensenellaceae bacterium
ACGGTGACGGCACTTACACTCACGCTCTTAGAAACGGTGGTTGGTCTGGTAATCCGCTTTCTACTGAAGCATATTACTTATATGCAGGTAACAAAGAATACGGCGATCAACCCATTGTTACCGGTATGAAAGCAGGCTTTGCAGAAATCGCTAAGAACTATGCAAACGCTACTGCAATTCCTGGTTACTACTGTGCTTCTTGCGGTCAAGTATTCTCACTCACTGAAGGCACTTGCGAAACTTGTTTAGTTGAAGAAGCTCCCGTTGCTCTTACTGCAGCTGATGACCTTTGGAAAGAACCTATCTGCTATACTTGGAAGGCAACTAAACTTTCTGAAGTGGATAGAGCTAACGTTGCTACTACTGGTGAATTAGTAGTTCCTGGTGCATCTAAGTATGATACTACTGCTGCAATGAAAGCTGCTTACGCTGCTAACAACGACGTATTCGCATCGTTCACAGGTGATGCTGGTAACGGCTTATGGTCAGTTGTTGAAGGTAAGCTTACTTGGGTAGGCGCTGCCGCTTAAAGCGATATAAACTTCGTTATGCATCGTTTCTGCTTAGAGTTTTGACTTCGACAACCAATAAGGTTAGTCTCATCCAAAACTCTTCGCGAGCCTTGCCTAACTCGTTTCTATCCCTTTAGAAACAAATAAACAAAAAAGAATGTCACGGAAATTTCCGTGACATTTTTTTGTTTAAGTTATATGCAAATCAAAGATTTGCGTTATATGTGACTAAAGTCACGTTATATGGCTCACGCCGTTATATGCAAAACGTTGTTTTGCGTTATGGATAAAATCTATTATATAAAAACCATCCACAGCGCTATCGCAGATAGCATATAACTCGCCGAAAGGCGAATATAACGCTTGCGATAGCAAGCATATAACGATATCTAAGATATCATATAACTAAAAAATACTACGGCAAAACCGTAGTTTTTTTGTTGACAAGATTAACATTATATTGTATAATTGTATACAAATATACAAATTACAATAAAAAGGAGATTGCTATGCTTAAATTATCAGAAAAAACTAATCTTTTAGAGCAAGAAACTTATAGATATTCCCTTCAAGACGTAATTGAACCCAATTTATATCGTGAGATTTATCCTTATGATGAAGTTCCCAAGGTAGTGTTCAACCAACGCCGTTCGCCGATGGATATGCCTGAAAAAATCTTTATTACGGATACCACTATGCGTGACGGGCAACAAGCCGTTGAACCTTACACCGTTAAACAAATTGTTGACGTTTATAAACTTATGAGTAAACTCGGCGGTCCTAACGGTATTATTCGCCAAACGGAATTCTTTATCTATAGCAAGAAAGACCGTGAAGCGCTTGATAAGTGCCGTGAACTCGGGCTTAAGTTCCCTGAAATTACGTCTTGGATAAGGGCAACTAAAGAAGATTTTAAACTCGTTAAGGAAATGAATATTAGCGAAACAGGTATCTTAGTAAGTTGTTCTGACTATCATATTTTCAAGAAACTTAAAATGACGAGAAAGCAGGCATTAGAACATTACCTTTCAATCGTTCAATCGGCTTTCGATGCGGGCATTAAGCCAAGATGCCACTTTGAAGATATTACGAGAGCCGATTTCTACGGTTTCGTTATTCCTTTTATTCACGCCCTTCACGACCTTTCCGAAAAAGCGGGAATCCCCGTTAAAATTAGAGCGTGCGACACTATGGGTTATGGTATTCCGTTTAGTGAAACTTCGCTCCCAAGAAGCGTTCCTGGTATTATTTACGGTATTAAAAAGTACGCAGGTATTCCAAGCGAACAAATTGAATGGCACGGACATAACGACTTCTATAAAGCCGTTTCTAACGCAACTGCGGCGTGGCTTTACGGCGCAAGCGCGGTTAACTGCTCACTCCTTGGTATTGGCGAAAGAACGGGGAATATCCCCTTAGAAGCAATGGTTATGGAATACGCTTCGCTCCGCGGTACTTTTGACGGAATGGATCCCACCGTTATTACTGAAATTAAGGAATATTTCAGAAAAGAAATGGGTTATAATATTCCGCCTATGACTCCGTTCGTTGGCGATTATTTCAACCAAACGAGAGCTGGCATTCACGCAGACGGATTGCTAAAAGACGAAGAGATTTATAACATCTTCGATACGGGTAAAATTTTAAACCGCCCTGCAACCGTAACTATATCTAAAACTTCAGGCCTTGCAGGTATTGCGTATTGGATAAATAGTTACTATAAACTCGTTGGCACTCCCAATGAAGTTGATAAAAAGAGCGATTTGGTAGTTAAAATCAAAGAATGGGTTGACGCTGAGTATGAAAACGAACGCCAAACTTCAATCTCAACCGGCGAACTTATTGAACTTGTTGAGAAATACTCAGACCTTAAATTATAAGGTTTCGATTCGGCAAGCCGTTAGCCAAGTCCGTGTGAAATGTCTAACGCCATCATAAAAGATTAAATTATATAGGAAAATTATGACACAAGTTAAATTTACTTCGCGAGCCGACGCTGTTTTCGATAGGCTTGAAAACGACATTCTGACTGGCGTTTACAAAAAAGGCGATATAATTACCGAAACGGAAGTTTCAAACGCTTTAAACGTATCTCGAACCCCCGTGAGAGAAGCGATTAGAAGGCTTGAACAAGAAGACCTTTTAAAAGAAATACCTAAGGGGCATATTGTCGTTGGAATATCGCCGGAAGATATTTTGGATATCTATGATATCCGCATTAAAATCGAAGGGGACGTTTGCAAGCGTTGCGCTGAGAATATAACGGATGAAGAACTTAGCAAAATGCGTGAAGCGGTTGAACTTCAAGAGTTTTATACGGATAAAAATTATGCCGATAAGTTAAAGGGTACGGATAGTGTTTTCCACGACCTTATTTATAAAAATTCGGGTAGCGATATTTATCAATCAATTTTATCAACTCTTCATAAAAAAGTTCAACTTTGCCGTAAAACGAGTTTTTCGGGTAGCGATAGAGCAAAGCAAGCGGTTATCGAACACCGTGAAATCTTAACTGCGATTGAGAATCGTGACGGCGAACTTGCAAAACAACTTATGATTAAGCATATAACTAATGCTAAAACTAACATTGAAAAATTATAATAGGTGTATATTATGGGACTTACTATTGCTCAAAAAATCATTAAAAATCACTTAGTTTCAGGCGAAATGGTTCAAGGACAAGAAATTTCGCTTAAAATTGACCAAACTTTAACTCAAGACGCTACTGGTACTATGGCGTATCTTGAATTTGAAACGATGGGGCTTAAACGCGTTAAGACTGAACGCTCGGTTGCGTATATCGACCATAACACCCTTCAATGCGGTTTTGAAAATGCCGACGACCATCGCTATATTCAAACGGTTGCTAAAAAGCACGGCATTTATTTCTCTCGCCCGGGTAACGGTATTTGCCACCAAGTTCATCTTGAACGCTTTGGAAAGCCCGGCAAAACCTTAATCGGTTCTGATAGCCATACCCCGACTGGTGGTGGTATCGGTATGCTTGCGTTCGGCGCAGGCGGGCTTGACGTTGCAGTTGCTATGGGTGGTGGCGCATACTATATAACTATGCCCAAAATGTATAAAGTTAACTTGACAGGTAAACTTTCCCCCTTCGTAACCGCTAAGGACGTTAGTTTAGAAATTCTCCGCATTTTATCCGTAAAAGGCGGTGTTGGGGCGATTATCGAATGGGGTGGCGAAGGCGTTAAAACCCTTTCCGTTCCAGAACGTGCAACGATTACTAATATGGGCACTGAACTTGGCGCAACTACTTCTATCTTCCCGTCGGACGAAATCACTAAAGAGTTCTTAAAGGCTCAAGGCAGAGCCCAAGATTATATTCCGCTCGCAAGTGATGAAGACGCCGTTTACGATAGAGTTATTGATATTAATTTATCCGAACTTAAACCGCTTATCGCTTGTCCGCATAGCCCCGATAACGTCGTTGAAGTTTCTTCTCTTAAAGGCGTTAAGGTTAACCAAGTGTGCGTAGGTTCTTGCACTAACTCATCACTTCAAGACCTTTTGAAAGTGGCAGCGCTTTTAAAGGGAAGAAAGATTAGTGACGACGTGTCCATGTCCGTTTCCCCAGGTTCTAAGCAAGTTCTTCAAATGCTTACGAAATGCGGTGCTCTTAACGATATTATCGCATCGGGCGCAAGAATACTCGAATGTGCGTGTGGGCCGTGTATCGGTATGGGTTTCTCGCCCAATTCCGCTGGCGTGAGCCTTAGAACTTTCAACCGCAATTTCCTTGGAAGAAGCGGAACTAAAGACGCTGGCGTTTATCTCGTATCGCCCGAAACGGCGGTTGCCGCTGCGATTTTTGGTGAGATTACCGACCCGACGCTTTTAGGTAAGCAACCTAAAATCAAAATGCCTAAGGCGTTTGATATCGACGATAGCGCAGTCGTTCCCCCTGCAAGCGTTGAAGAAGCGGAAAACTTAGAAGTCCTTCGTGGACCAAATATTAAGCCGTTCCCCGAAACTAAGCCGTTAGAAAACGAAATCGGCGTTACGGTTGGATTAAAGGTTGGCGATAATATCACAACCGACCATATTATGCCTGCGGGTGCGAAAATTTTACCATACCGCTCGAATATCCCCTTCCTTTCCAAATTCTGTTTCTCGGTAGTCGACGAAAAATTTAGCGAAAGGGCGCTCGAACTTAAGTCAAGCGTAATAGTTGGCGGGGATAACTACGGCCAAGGTTCTTCGCGTGAACACGCGGCACTCGTTCCCTTATACTTGGGCGTTAAGGCGGTTATTGCGAAAAGTTTTGCTCGTATCCACGTTGCAAACCTTATAAACGCTGGTATAATTCCCTTAACTTTTGAAGCCGCAAGCGACTACGATGCGATAAGCCAAGGTGATAAACTTTCGCTTAAAGATTTATATAACGGCTTTGCTAACGGCGAAGTAACGCTCGTTAACGAAACGACTGGCAAAGAGTTTAAACTTTTATGCGCGTTTACCGATAGGCAAATTAAAATCTTAAAAGCAGGCGGACTTCTCGCTTTTACTAAACAAGGTGAATAATTATGGAAAAAATTAAAATGACAACGCCGCTCGTTGAAATGGACGGCGACGAAATGACCAGAATTATCTGGCAAGAAATTAAAGACGAACTCATTCTTCCTTTCGTTGATTTAAAAACGGAATATTACGATTTAGGGCTTGTTAACCGTGATGCAACTTGCGACCAAGTTACCGTTGATTCGGCTAACGCTACTAAAAAGTACGGCGTTGCCGTTAAGTGTGCAACCATTACTCCTAACAAGCAAAGAATGAGTGAATATAACCTTAAGGAAATGTGGAAAAGCCCTAACGGCACGATAAGAGCAATTCTTGACGGAACTGTGTTCCGTGCGCCGATAACTCTTCCCATTATCAAGCCTGCGGTTAAGACTTGGGAATCGCCAATAACTATTGCCCGCCACGCTTACGGCGACGTTTATAAGGCAACTGAAATGCGTGTTCCTAAGGGTAAAGCGGAACTCGTGTTCACCGATGAAAACGGCGTTGAAACTCGTGAAACGGTTTACGAGTTTGAGTGTGACGGCGTGTTGCAAGGTCAGTTTAATAAAGATAGTTCCATTAAGTCTTTCGCGCGTTCTTGCTTTAACTATGCGGTTGCTATGAAGCAAAGTTTATGGTTTTCAACCAAGGATACCATTTCTAAAAAGTACGACCAAACTTTTAAACTTATCTTTGAAGAAATTTACGAAAACGAGTATAAAGAAAAGTTTACTGAACTTGGAATTGAGTATTTTTACACGCTTATCGACGATGCCGTTGCAAGAGTTATTCGTAGCAAAGGCGGTTTCATTTGGGCGCTTAAAAACTACGACGGCGACGTTATGAGCGATATGGTTTCCACCGCTTTTGGCTCGCTCGCTATGATGACCTCCGTTCTCGTTTCTCCCGACGGAAATTTCGAGTACGAAGCGGCTCACGGCACGGTTACTCGCCACTATTATAAATACTTAAACGGCGAAAAGACTTCCACAAACCCTATGGCTACAATTTACGCGTGGTCTGGCGCACTTAGAAAGCGTGGCGAACTTGATAATCTTCCTAAGTTAATGGCGTTTGCCGATAAACTTGAAAAGGCTTGTATCGATACGCTTATGAGCGGTGTAATGACTAAAGACTTAGTAAATTTAACCGACGGTTCGGTTGAAGTTAAACCCGTACTCACTAGCGAATTTGTAAAAGAAATTAGAAACAATTTAGAAAAAGCAATTTAAAGCACAAAAAAAGAACTCGCAATTTAGCGAGTTCTTTTAGTTTGTCAATAATCTGTTTTGCCTAATAAATAATCGGTGCTAACAGACAAAACTTCTGAGAGTTTAAGTAGCATATCGAAATTACATTCGCGTTTATCATTTTCCCAATAAGATACTAATCTAGTCGTAACGCTCACTATTTCGGCAAGTTGTGCGCGCGTTAGATTGTTCTCCGTTCTTAACTCAAATAGCCGTTCGGCAAACTTATTTTTCATAATATTATTTTAGAACAAAATGTTCCAAATTTGTTGACACGGAACAAAATGTTCTGATATAATAATAAAATTAAGCACATTGGAGGATAAAATGCATAATGTATCAAAAAAAATTATAAGTGTAATGTTACTATTTGTGTGCAGTCTTTTTTTGTTTGCGTGTTCAGATAAAGATGATTGTTCGCATAATTATTCTGAAGCTATTATTGTTGATTCCACCTGTACTAACGAAGGTGTTAAATTGAGTACCTGTATCAAATGTCAATATTCATTTCAATCGGCTATACAAAAAAAATCACATTCCTATAATAGCCAAGTAACTAAAGAAGCTACTTGTAGTGATGAGGGTGTGATTACTTATTCGTGTGGAACTTGCAATAATTCATATACGGAAAATATTCCTAAAAATAATAATCATTCATACACTACGGAAGAAACTAAAATAGCAACTTGTTTAGCTGATGGTGTAGCAACACATTCTTGTACTGAATGTGGAGAAACTTACACTACTAGCATTCCAAAGAAATCTGAGCACCTGTATTCTAAAAATAATGTTTGCAAATTATGTGGTTTAGGCTCAACGATTAGTTTAAATATGACTCAAGCTGAAAAGGAGCTTGCATCAACAGTTAATATTGTATATATAGTACAATTTAATACAAATGTTGATCATTTTGAAATAATAGCTACGTTCTGTAATAAAGAAGAAGAGATAGTAGTTGTTCCAGCAATTTTTGATATAGTTATTAAAAATGTTAATGGTGAGATTGTATATTCGCAATTAAAGGAAATAAAATCAAGTGATTATATTTCGTATGAAGAAAGTAAATGCATTAAAATAGATATATATTTCAATGAGCTTTTAGATTTGAGTGTCAATTTAGATAAATTATATATTACAACATATAATCCTGGTTATTTTGTTAGAGGGGAGGTGGAATTGATGGTTCCGGCTATATTATTATTACCTGAATTACCTTCTTTAAAAAGTTATAGTTCTGGAAGTGGTAGTAGTCGTTATACAGTTGCTACAAATATAACAGGGATTAATTATAGTTTTAAATATTATGGTTATAGTTCATTGTATTTTTCAGGTGAGAAAACATACGATTCAAAAGGCGATAATTATAGTAGTGGGGCATATATTGGATATAAAATATACGATGTGGATGGCTTTTTACTTGTAAGTGGGGACCACAGGACGCCAGATATTTCTATTGGAGATAAATTTAAAGATAGTGAAGAATTGTATGGTTACAATAAATTTAAAATGGGGGGTATATATACGCTAGAGCTTCTAGACGTAGTATAAATTTAAAAATGAAACTTCTTGATGACTTTTCATGTACGGATTTTAAAAAGTATAGTAAAAATTTTAATGTTAATACTTTTAAACAATCGAGAATTGTTCATAAAAAAGGCGGTTGTTATTGTTCTAAATTTTTGTATCAATTTATTCCGTTTGATAGTGTTGAAGATATAAAAAAATTTGAAGAAAAATATAATATAAAATTTACATATTGTCAAAATAAAGAATGTGGTTTTAGAAAATAAAAAAAAGAACTCGCAATTTAGCGAGTTCTTTTTGATTGTAATTTATTATTCAGTCGTGTAGTTATCAAAATAACCTTGGATAAATACGATAGGAGTTCCCTTGTCGCCCGAGCCAGAAGTTAAGTCGCAAAGTGAACCTATAAGGTCGGTAAGACGGCGTGGGGTAGTTCCTTCACTAATCATGTTACCAACAAGGTCAGCGTCCTTTTGTTGAATTTTTTCACCGATTGCTTTCTTTAATTCTTCGCCAGAAAGATCAGCAAAATCGTTATCGGCAAGGTATTTAAGTTTAAGTTCGTTGGGCGTGCCTTCTAAACCTTTGGTGTAAGCAGGTGATACCACGGGGTCGGCAAGTTCCCAAATCTTACCAACGGGGTCTTTAAACGCGCCGTCGCCGTAAACCATAACTTCTACCTTTTTACCCGTCTTTTCATATACGAGCGCTTGGATATCTTCAACTAATTGTTGGCAATCTCTCGGGAAAAGTTTAATACTATCTTCAGTTGCCTTGTTAGAACCAAGTAAGCCGTAATTTTCATTATAACCGCCGTTTGCGTTAGAACGCAAAATCTCGTCCATACCGAAAACTTTTTCAGCGCCAGCATTGAGTAAAAGGCGTTTAGTTCTAAAACGAGTGTGGATATCACAGTTTAAAACGTTCTTAGTATATTTTAAAATTGCGCGGGGGTCGTTAGCGAAAATAATTTCACATTCAGCGCCTTGCTCGCGGATAAGATTGCCGTAATATTCAACATAGTCAACGCCTGTGAAACGGTGCTTAGAATAACCGAAAAGTTCGCGATATTTTTCTAACGTTAAAACGTCGGTAAACGGATTGATGCCGTGTTCGTCAAGCATATCGAGCGTTACTAAGTGGTTGCCAACTTCGTCAGACGGATAAGAAAGCATTAACACGATTTTCTTTGCGCCCTTTGCCATACCTTTTAAGCAAATTGCAAAACGGTTACGGCTGAGTATTGGGAATATAACGCCCACTGTTTCGCCACCGAATTTTTCTTTAACGTCATTTGCGATATCGTCAACGGTAGCGTAATTGCCTTGCGCACGAGCAACGATAGATTCCGTCATTGCAATAATATCGCGGTCGCGAACGGCAAAGCCGTCTTCTTTCGACGCTTCTAAAACGGAATCGGTAACGATTTTAACTAAATCGTCTCCACTACGGATAATCGGCGCTCTAACGCCCCTTGAAATTGTGCCAACCATACGGCTCATAGTAGTATCTCCTTCGTTTTGCTATTTTGCTTTAGCAAAAACACACGATATATTATATATCATAGTGCTTTGATTTGTAAATTATTTTAATATAAAAAGTTTTATTTTTTTAAAATAAAAGGACGGTTTCGTTGCCGTCCTTTATAATTTTTAAATTACTCTTACTTTAATAACGCCGTCTATTGCGTTGAGAGAAGTTACGATTTCTCCAGTAAATTCGTTTACGTCAATTATAGAGTAAGCGTAGTTTCCACGGCTAGCGTTTACGAAGTTTTCAATGTTAACGTGCTTTTCGCCTAAAACACCAGAGAACTGTGCAATCATATTAGCCTTGTTTAAGTGGCAAATAGTAATTCTGTGTGCGGTGGTCTTGGGTGCGGAACACTTAGGATAGTTAACGCTGTTGTTAATATTGCCGTTTTCAATAAAGTCTTTAAGTTCTTTTGCAGCCATTACCGCGCAGTTGTCTTCCGCTTCGGGAGTCGATGCGCCAAGGTGGGGAGTTAAAACTACTCCGTCTTCGCCGATAAGTTCTTCACAGGGGAAGTCGCAGAAATATCTGCCGAGTTTACCACTCTTAAGTGCAGATAAAACCGCTTGATTGTCAACGAGTTCACCACGAGCGCAGTTAATAATAACTGCACCGTCTTTCATTTCGGCAATCTTTTGCTCGTTAATCATTTTATCGTTTTCCTTAGTGTAAGGAACGTGAATGGTGATATAGTCGCAAGTTTTGTAAAGTTCGTCAAGATCGCTCGTAATTTCAACCGCTCTTGATAAGTGAAGGGCGTTGTTAACGGAAAGATAAGGGTCGTAACCTAAAACTTCCATACCGAGAGCAACTGCAGAGTTTGCAACCTTGTAACCAATCGCACCAAGACCGATAACGCCGAGTTTTTTACCTAAAATTTCTCTACCAACGAAAGCCTTTTTGCCCTTTTCAACTTGTTTGCCGATGTTTTCAGTTCCCTTTAAGGTTTTAACCCATTCGATGGCGGGGACGATTTTTCTCGAACCTAATAAAAGAGCGGATAAAACGAGTTCGTTAACGGCGTTTGCGTTTGCTCCAGGGGTATTGAATACCACTACGCCTTGTTCAGCGTATTTATCGCAAGGAATATTGTTTACGCCTGCTCCTGCTCTTGCTACTGCAAGAACGCTTTCGGGAAGAGCGTATTCGTGCATATCGAAACTTCTAACGATAACGCCAAGTGGGTTTTCAGTCGTTTCTTTAACTTCGTAATTGCCGCCTAAAACGTCGTTTACGAGCGGGCTTACGGGATTAAGTCTAAGTATATCCATTATTTATTCTCCATTTCAAACTTCTTCATAAATTCAATTAGCGCTTTAACGCCTTCAACGGGCATAGCGTTGTAAATGCTTGCTCTCATACCGCCAACGAGCCTATGACCTTTTAAGGAAACGAAGCCGTTTGCGGTTGCTTCTTTTACAAATTTTGCGTCAAGTTCTTCGCTACCCGTTACGAAAGGAACGTTCATAATCGACCTATCGGCCACGTTTACGTAGTTTTTGTAAAGTGAAGAGTTGTCGATAAAGTCGTATAATAAACCTGCTTTATACTCGTTGATTTCTTGAATAGCCTTAACGCCACCAAGAGCCTTAAGCCAACGGAATACGAGCATAGAAACGTAGATAGAAAAACACGGCGGGGTGTTATATAAACTATCGTTTTTAGCGTGGATAGCGTAGTTAAGCATAGTGGGGCAAGATGGAAGTGCGTTTCCAAGTAAATCTTTTCTAACGATAACGATGGTAACGCCTGCAGGAGCAATATTCTTTTGCGCGCCTGCATAGATAACGCCAAACTTAGTAACGTCAACTTCTTCACTTAAAATGTTAGAACTCATATCGGCAACGAGCGGTGCTTTAGTCGTTGGGAATTTAGTGAATCTCGAACCGAAAATGGTGTTGTTTGAAGTTAAGTGAACGTAGTCGGCGTCGCTTGAAAATTCAATCTTGTCAACGTCAGGAATATACGTAAAGTTTTTATCTTTTGACGACGCTACGATTTTTGCTTCGCCGTACTTAGCGCCTTCTTCTTGCGCCTTGCCTGCAAAGTTACCGGTAACGATATAGTCCGCTTTACCAGTTTTCATAAGGTTTAACGGAACTGCCGCAAATTGTTGGGATGCACCGCCTTGAACGAATAAAACCGCGTAATCTTCGGGAATGTTCATAAGTTCGCGAAGAAGAGCGTTCGCTTCGTCGTTAACAGCCATAAAGGTTTTTGTTCTATGGCTCATTTCGGTAATACTCATACCGGAATTGCCATAATCAAGCATTTCTGCTTGGGCTTGTTTTAACACTTCGAGTGGGAGCGTTGATGGACCTGCTGAAAAATTGTAAACTCTACTCATAATATTTCTCCTTAAAATTAAAGGTTATTTTACGCTAAATAAAAGTTTTGCGTACGACGGATACGGCCAATACTTATCGTCGGTAAGCGTTTCCGCCTTGTCTGCACTTGCTCTTAAATCTTCCATGCACGGAAGAATTTCATCTTTAATAAAGAACGCGAGTTCTTTACTATCGGTAATAGAATTTGATTTAGCCACTAAGTTTTCAAGTTTTTCAGTACCAACGAAAACCTCGTCGCTTAAAGTGGAAAGAGTGCCACTAAGTTTTAAATCGGTTGAAGCGTTTATTCCGGCGTTTGATTTTAAGGTGGCAACGGCTAAAACGTCTTTCACGTAATTGTTGATTGCAGGGTAGATGTTCTTTCTCGCCATGTCAATCATAGTGAGCGCTTCGATTTTAACTATTCTTGAATAGTTATCGAGCATAACTCTTTCAATAGCGTTGAGTTCCGTTTCCGATAAAACTTTGTGTTTTTTAAACAACTCAATATTTTTATCAAGCGTGTAAGAAACGACTGCTTCGGGCGTGGTTTTAAGGTTTTTAAGTCCGCGATTTTCCGCTTCTTTAACCCATTCGTCAGAGTAGTTGTTGCCGTTAAATACTATTCTTTCGTGATTTTTAACGGTATCGGCAACTATTTTGTGAACGGTTTCGGTAATATCAGAACTTTGTTCAAGTTCCTTTGCAAACAAGTCTAAACTTTCAGCAACCGCCGTGTTTAAAACTACGTTACAGTCGGCAATAGAATCGTTCGAGCCAACCATACGGAATTCAAACTTGTTACCCGTGAATGCTAAGGGCGAAGTTCTATTTCTATCCGTTGCATCTTTAGGAAGCGGTGGTAAAATTTTAGCGCCAAGACGCATAACCGTTTTATCGCTATGATAAGTGTCGTTATTAATAAACGCTTTTAACGCGCCGAGTAAATCGTCGCCTAAAAATACCGAAATGATTGCAGGGGGCGCTTCGTGTGCACCTAAGCGGTGGTCGTTACCCGCGCTCGCTACGGACGCTCTTAAAATGTCTTGATAATCGTCCGCCGCCTTGAGTACTGCCGATAAGAAAAGTAAAAACTGTAGGTTTTCCGCAGGGGTTTCACCTGGGTCTAAAAGGTTAGTTCCGTTATCGGTTACGAGCGACCAGTTATTGTGTTTACCCGAACCGTTAACGCCTTTGAACGGCTTTTCCGCAAGAAGACAAACGAGCCCGTGGCGTTCGGCAATCTTCTTCATAAGTTCCATAGTAATTTGGTTATGGTCGGTTGCCGTGTTAACGAAAGTGAAAACGGGCGCAAGTTCGTGCTGAGCGGGAGCGGCTTCGTTGTGTTCCGTTTTAGCAAGAACGCCGAGTTTCCAAAGTTCCCTATTCAAACTTTCCATAAACGACTTAACTCTCGGCTTAATCGCACCGAAATAGTGGTCGCCAAGTTCTTGGCCCTTAGGAGCGTTTGCGCCGAAAAGAGTTCTACCCGTAAATACTAAGTCTTCTCTCTTTAACGCCGTTTCTCTATCAATAAGGAAATATTCCTGTTCAGCGCCTACCGTAACTAAAACGCTCTTAACGTCAGTTTTGCCTAAAAGATGCAAAACCTTAACCGCTCTTTTATTGAGAGTTTCAAGTGAACGGATAAGCGGAGTTTTTTTATCAAGCGCTTCGCCGCTAAACGAGCAGAACGCCGTTGGAATGCATAAGGTATTATCTTTGATAAACGCGTAAGAAGACGGGTCCCACGCGGTATAACCCCTTGCTTCGAAAGTTTCTCTAATACCGCCGTTGGGGAAGGAAGACGCGTCAGGCTCGCCCTTAATAAGCGCCTTACCGCTAAATTCCATAATAATACCGCCACCTTTAACGGGAGCAATAAAACTATCGTGCTTTTCAGCGGTGATTCCCGTCATGGGTTGGAACCAGTGGGTATAGTGCGTTGCGCCTTTTGAAATGGCCCAATCCTTCATAGCGTCGGCAACTTCTTGGGCAACGGCAAAGTCAAGCGGTTCGTTTTCGTTAACCGCTTTTTTAAGTGAACGATACACGTCCGGCGAGAGCGCGGACTTCATTGCCTTTTCGTTGAATACGTTTTCTGCAAAAATCTCGGGAATGCTCATCTTTAGAAAAACCCCTAAATAAATAATACTTTTAATTATAATTAAACTTTATCACTTTGTCAAACGGAATAACTGCAAAAACGCATATTTTTAACCTATTTTTTCAACTTTATCGCCGTTATAAAATCGTAGCCTTGCGCATAAAAATAAATATGAAAAATTTAAAAGGGAAAATTATCGCCGTTTTACTCATAGTTATCGCAACGCTCGGCATCTTCACGGGTTACGCTATCAAAACGAGTAAAACAAGCAAAATTATAACCGTCGTGATAGACGCTGGGCACGGCGGAATTGACGCCGGCGCATCGGGTATTTTAACGGGCGTTAGAGAGAGCGACTTAAATTTGTTAATCGCAAAGGAACTTAAAAAACTATACGAAGAAAACGGGTTTTCAGTCGTTATGATAAGGAGTGAAGACGTTGGTCTTTACGATACCACCGAAAGCGGTTTTAAAAAACGCGACCTTGATAAAAGAGTGAAAATTATAAACGAAAGCGGTGCGGATTTACTCGTGTCGATTCACCTAAACGTCTATTCGTCACCATCGAGGCGTGGCGCTCAAACTTTTTACAAAAAAGGTGATAAACTTAGCGAAAAATTAGCCAAGCAAATTCAGGCAAGGATTAACGGTCTTGGTGTTGTTCCGCGACTATATAACGCCCTATGGGGCGATTATTACCTACTTAACGAAAGTAAAATTCCTTCGGTTATCGTTGAGTGCGGGTTTTTATCAAGCCCTGAAGACGAAAGACTTTTGCTTACTGAAGACTATCGTTTTAAGATAGCAAACGCGATATTCGGCGGAAGTTTAAACGCTCTAACAAGTTACTAAAATTTTAAGTTTTCCCGCTGAGAAAGGCGGGAATTTTTTTGCTATATTATAGTTGATAAATATATAACGTTGTGATATAATAAATTCGTATATGTTCAATTTTAACGATAAACTTCCAAAAAGTACGGCAAGGCAGTTAAGCCCCATAACGCTAGCATTCGTTGGCGATGCCGTTTATACTCTGTACGTTAGGGAAAAAATAGTTTTTCATAGCGACCTTAAAGGTGCGGAACTTAACAGGCGAACTTCGCTTGAAGTTAAGGCTACGGCTCAGGCTAAGTTTATTGACGGAATTATGCCACTTTTAACCGAAGAAGAGATTGACGTGTTTAAAAGGGCAAGAAACGCCAAGAAGAACACGAGAGCAAAGTCCGCAACCGTTTGCGAGTACAATAAGTCCACGGGCTTTGAAGCGCTCGTTGGGTATCTTTACTTAATCGGAGAAATTGATAGGCTTAATTTTTTATTGAACGAAGGTGAAAACAATGAAGATAATAGGTAAAAACGCAGTAGCGGAACTTATAAAAACAGATAAAACGGTAGATAAAATTTTAGTTCAAAACGGGCTTCGTGACGATGAGTCGAGAAATTTAGTTAAAAACGCTAAAAATCGCGGTTACAAAGTTCAATTTGCTGAAAAAGCAGTTTTAGATAAAGAATGCGAATCAAAACGCCATCAAGGTTTTATAGCGTACACTTCTGATTTCGTTTACACTGATTTTGATGAACTTATAAATTTGGTATCGGGAAATGAAAACGCCTTCTTAGTGGTGGCGGACGGGATTGAAGACCCGCATAACTTGGGTAGCATTATAAGAGTTTGCGAATGTGCTGGCGTTAACGGTTTAGTTATCGGCAAGCATCGTAGCGCGCAAGTTACTGATAGCGTTATGAGAATAAGCGAAGGCAGTGCTAACCACCTTAAAATTTCAAGGGTAGTAAACCTTAACTCTGCTATCGATAAAATTAAAGAAGCAGGGCTTTGGACTTACGCTTTAGAACTTGGCGGTAGCGATATTTACAAAACCGATTTAAAAGGTAAACTCTGTTTAGTTATCGGTGGGGAAGATACGGGCGTTAACAAACTTACTAAGCAAAAGTGTGACGGGGTGGTTACTATTCCTATGAGCGGAAAAGTTAACTCTTTAAACGCTTCGGTTGCATTGGGTGTTGGTGTATTTGAAGCCGTTCGCCAAAGAAACGCATGAAAAAGTTAACGGATGAAGAGTTAATCGTTTTATATCGTTCGGGTAAAGAAGAAGCGTTTAACGAACTTTACGAAAGGTACGTTGGGCTCGTAAAATACTTTTGCCGAAACCTTTACCTTTTAGGCGCGGAAGAAGCCGACTTAGTTCAAGAAGGAATGCTTGGCATTATAAAGGCGGTAAACGGGTATAAGAGTGGGCAATCGTCGTTTAGAACATATCTTACCGCTTGCGTAAGGTCAAGTTTATTTACGGCGGTTAAAAAGTACGCAGATCTAAAAAGTTTCCCGCTTAACGGTAGCGTTAAACTTGACGATTTGGATTCGCTTGGCGTGTTCTCGCCACCGCCCGAAGATTTTATTTTAAAGGTGGAAAGCGGAAACGAGTTAACTAACAAAATATATTCAAACCTTTCTTCGCTTGAAAAAAAGGTTTTAACTTATTATCTTGAAGGCTATAGTTATCCTGAAATTGCTAAAATGACTGGGAAAGGCGTTAAGTCCATAGCAAACGCCCTTTCAAGATGCAGAAATAAAATTATTACACGCTTGGGAGAATAAAATGGCATATCTTGCATTATACAGGCGCTTTAGACCAACGGATTTTAAAACGGTAATCGGTCAAGAAGCGATTGTAAAAACACTCACCAATCAAATAAAGACTGATAAAGTTGGCCACGCCTACTTGTTTTGTGGTGCAAGGGGAACGGGCAAAACTTCGCTTGCTAAAATTTTTGCTAAAGCGGTTAACTGCTTGGATAGTAAAGACGGTTCGCCTTGTGGAAAATGTGCGGCGTGTAAAGCGCTTCAAGACCCGTCTAACTTAGATATAATCGAAATGGACGCTGCGTCTAACAACAAAGTTGAAAACGTTAGAGATATTCGTGAAAGCGTTCAATTTCCGCCGGTAACGGTAAAGTATAAAGTTTATATCATAGACGAAGTTCACATGCTTACGACCGAAGCGTTCAACGCGCTACTCAAAACGCTTGAAGAACCGCCAAAGCACGCAATCTTTATTTTAGCAACGACGGAATCTCACAAACTTCCCGCAACTATACTTTCTCGTTGTATGCGATTTGATTTTAAACTTATTTCCACTAAAGAAATAGCAAAACTCATATCTTCAATTTACGATGAGATTGGTAAAAAATACGATACTGAAGCGGTGAATTTGATTGCTAAATCGGGCGAAGGAAGTGTGAGAGATGCGCTTTCTATTGCCGACCTTTGCGTTTCCTACGGCGATGAAAAACTGACTTATAGCGACGTTTTAACCGTTTTAGGCTCAACAGACCTTAATAAGATTGACGGTTTAATTAAAGCGGTATTTTCAGGCGATACGGGAAGTGTTTTATCGTTTACCGACGAACTTTCTATGCTCGGTAAATCAATAGGTTTATTATCGAAAGACGTTGTGAATTATCTTCGTGATATAGCAGTTATCAAAACCGCGAAAAACGCAAAAGAGATATTAGCGCTTCCTGAAGATAGGTACGCTACCATGAAAGAAATTTCTGAAATGGTAGACGAGCATAGGATACTTAGATGCGTTGAAATACTTTCTTCAATAGAAAATTCTTTAAGGTATTCAACCCAACCAAGAGCAGTTTTAGAAACTGCGCTTATAAAGGCAACGATGCCTGAAAACGATTATAATATCGACGCGCTTTTAGCAAGAGTAAAATCACTTGAAGAAAAACTTTCAAAGTTTGAAAGCGGAAAGGTAATCGAAGTAGAAAGACCTATTGAAAAAGTGGTTGAAAAGCCGATAGAAGTAGTGGTTGAAAAGCCGATAGAAAAGCCTATCGAACCGCCCGTTGAAAAAAGCGTTCAAACGATAGACGAAGGGCTTGTTCCCCCGCCGATAGAAGACGAGTTTATCGCAATAGAACCACCAAAGCAAGAAGTTAAAAAGCAAGTTCAAGCGCCTGTAAGTATAGCGCCGATTGATTCGGGCAGAGTTTGGGGCGGAATAGTGAGAAAACTTCGCAGAGCGCCAGGTA
Source organism: Christensenellaceae bacterium (assembly GCA_045637965.1). Classification (GTDB taxonomy): domain Bacteria; phylum Bacillota; class Clostridia; order Christensenellales; family Borkfalkiaceae; genus HGM11412. The sequence continues at coordinate 17,837 of JAZUAK010000011.1, forward strand.
AAACGATACTTTGGGTGGCGTGTCAAGAAATGACGGCATCGGTTAGCGGAACGGAACTTACAATTTACGCCGGCAACGATAACGAGAAAAAACTTATATCGAATAAGGATAATTTAGATACTTTATATTCTCTTTCGGCTGAGTTTGGAATAACTTCAATAAAGGTTTTAAACGGCAAGGCGGAAGACGGGGAAAGTTTAGAAGATAAAGCAAAGGCGTTTTTTATGGACGCATTAAAGATAGAAAAGGAGTAAAATTATGGCAGGATTTAATCGTGGTTTCGGCGGATTTGGTGGCGGAAACATGCAACAACTTATGAAACAAGCACAAAAGATGCAACAAGAAATGCAAAAGGCTCAAGAAGAACTTGAAAACGCTGAAATTGAAGGTGTTGCTCAAGGCGATGCTGTCGTCGTTACGATGAACGGCAAAAAAATCGTTTCTTCCATTTCAATTAACCCAGATTACGTTGACGTTGACGATATTGAAATGCTTGAAGACTTAATCGTCGTTGCGCTTAACGACGGTTATAAAAAGGCTGACGAAATGAACAAAAAAATCAATCCCACCGGGGGCTTAATATAATCAATGAGTAACTTTATTGAACCTATCGGCAAACTCGTAAATTCTTTTACAAAACTACCGGGTGTCGGCACTAAAACGGCACAGCGTTTTGCGTACAAGATTATTGATATGAGTGAAGAAGAGGCACTTGCTTTTGCCGAAAGTATAATAAACTGCAAGCGTAAAATTCGCTACTGTAGGGTTTGCGGAAATTATACAGACCAAGAAGTTTGTTCCATTTGTCAAACGAGAAAGGCGGACGTTATTTGCGTGGTTAAAGAGCCGAAAGATATTTTCGCTATGGAAAAAGTTCACGAATTTTCGGGCGTATATCACGTTCTTCACGGAACGCTTAAGCCGAGCGAAAACGTTGGGCCTAAAGACCTTAATATTGAAGGTTTAGTTGACCGCATTAAGCAAGGTAGCGTTAAAGAAGTTATAATGGCAACCAACCCCGATTACGACGGGGAAATAACCGCTATGTACGTTTCAAGCGTGTTAAAACCGCTTGGCGTAAAAGTAACTCGCCTTGCTCACGGCATACCCATCGGTAGTGATATTGAGTATACTGACGAAGTTACTTTATCTCGCGCGCTTAACGATAGGAAGGAACTTTAATGGAACGGCTTGACAAAGCGTTTTCTTCGTGCAAACTTTACACTCGCTCGGAGATAACTAAAATCATTAAGCAAAAGCGCGTTTCGGTTAACGGTGTTATCGTTAATAAACCCGAATTTAAAGTGGACGTAAACGCGGATAAAATACTCGTTGACGGGCAAGAAGTAATCTTTAATAAGTTTGCTTATATTATGTTAAACAAGCCCTATGGGGTGGTTTCCGCTACGGAAGACGGCAAAGATAAAACGGTTATAGATATACTTCCTAATGAGTTTAAAAGGGTGGGGTTATTCCCTGTTGGTAGGCTTGATAAAGATACGGTTGGGTTAGTTATATTAACTGACGACGGCGTGTCTGCTCACAAGCGATTAGCGCCAAAAACTCACGCTGAAAAGGTTTACTATTTTGAAACAGCAGACGAAGTTTTTGATAGCGTTGCCCGTGAGATTGAAAGCGGTGTTTTGCTTAAAGACGGCTATACTACTAAGCCTTGCAAAGTAAAACTATTATCAAGTAATAGTGGCGAAATAACCTTAACCGAAGGCAAGTATCACGAAATAAAGCGGATATTTGGAGCAAAAGGAAACAAGATAACTTATCTTAAAAGGATAGAGTTTGCAGGCATTAAACTTGATGAAAGTTTGCCTGAAGGCGAATGCCGATATTTGACGGAAAAAGAAATTGAATTATTTGTAAAATAAAAGGCGTTGAGCAAAAAACTTGCTCAACGCCTTTTTATGTAATAAAAATTGACAAAACTCTTAAAAAGATATACACTATAATTGCGACCTAACTTAATAATCTATGTAATCGTATACTCTCAGGCAGAGTATGCTGTTTTGCTTTTACAAAAATCTTTTACGTAGATTGTTATTGTAGTTAGTGTCGCAACTTAGGCAAACGGTATCTTTGTAGGTGTCGTTTCGTTAAGAAACGGCACTTTTATTTTTAAGGAGAAAATTATGAAAAGAAAAATTCTGTTGACTTTATCGGTAATAATGCTTATCGCGTTAAGCGTCTTCACTTTAACCGCTTGTAGCGATAGAGGTAACTCTCATTCTCATTCATATACGAGTGTTGTTACAACCCCCACTTGCACGGAAAAGGGTTACACTACTTTTACTTGTGAGTGTGGCGATGTAAAAATTGATAATTACGTTGATGAACTTGGTCACAAATTTTCGAGTTATATATCTAATAATAATGCGACTACTGAAAGTGATGGTACAAAAACGGCTTTTTGTGATCGTACAGATTGTAATGCAAAAGATACGATAGTAGACGTGGGTTCTCAAATAACCGCAGTGGAATTATCTTTTAAAACGCTTACTGCAGATGGGAATAATGTGTATGGTAAAGTTTCAAACAATGTTGAATTTTTTTCATTTATCAATGAAATTAGCACGGTTGGAAATATAAAATTTACCGTATCATTAGACGTGATGGGGTTACAAGAAATCTCAACGAAAACGCTGATATTAAACGTTGGTGATAACGTGGTTTACGTAACTAAGTTGATTGATAATGAACCAGTTGCTATATACACGGTTGTTATTAGAAGAAAACCAATGTACAAAGTATCTTTTGAAACAAATGGGGGTTCTTTTATTGAGAATCAATACGTAGAAGAAGATGATTTTGTTAATATGCCTACTATAGAGCCAACAAAGGCTGGTTATAATTTTACTGGCTGGGATTATGATTTTGATAGTGCAATAACAAAAAACACTATTATAAATGCAAATTGGGAAGAAAAAACGGATATTCCTTATGCTGTTGAATATTACTTTGAAAATATAAACAATGCTCATTATTCTATTGATAGTGCTTTAACACAAAATTTAAAAGGAACAACTAATAGTATTGTTGAAGCAGACATTAAAAAGTTTGATCATTTTGCTTTTAATGAGTCTATTAGTAACGCTAGCGATATTATTTTAACAGATGGTTCACGAGTTTTAAGAGTTTATTACACAAGGAATAAATATTCTGTAACCTTTAATGCTAATGGTGGAACCTTAAACAATGGCACTGCTATGCAATTAGTAAAATATCAAGCGGCAGCAATAGCGCCAACTTTCTATAAAACAGGTTATACCTTTGGCGGTTGGGATAATGTGTATAGCAATATTGAAAAAAACACAACTGTAAATGCGCTTTGGAAAATTAATCAATATACTTTAACTATTGTTTACAATAATGGCCAAGATAAGTTAGTTTTAACACAAGATTATAATACTACTATTAAACAAATAGAAAACCCCACGAGAGATGGGTATGATTTTGGCGGTTGGGATAAGGATATTCCAAGTAAAATGCCAGCAGAGAATAAAACCATTATTGCAAAGTGGAATGCCATATTTAAAATTAATGGTAATGAAATAACTGGTTTAACTACATATGGTAAAAGTTGTGTTAAAATTGTAATCCCCAACGAGATTGATGGGGTAGAAATAACGAGTATAGATTCTAACGCGTTTTCTGGTTGTTCTAAACTTACAAGCATAAATATTGGTAACAAGATAACGAGTATAGGTTCTGCTGCGTTCTCTGGTTGTCCAATTGAAAAAGCAACAATTCCTACGAGTGCGATTTCAAGTGTTCCAAAATCAAGTCTAAAAGAAGTTGTTATAACGAGTGGTGAAAATATAGGTTATAATGCGTTTAAAAATTGCTCATCACTCACAAGCATAACTATTACTGATAGCGTAACGAGTATTGGATCTGCTGCGTTCTCTGGTTGCTCTTCACTCAAAAAGGTTAACTATACTGGAACGATAGACCAGTGGGCAGAAATTGATTTTGCTTTTTCTGATTCAAATCCTGTATATTATGCTAAAGATTTATATATAAACGACGTTTTAGTAACGAACGTTGTTTTAACCACCGCTACAAAAATATCTAATTGTGCGTTCTTTAATTGCTCATCACTCACAAGTGCAACAATAGGTAATAGCGTAACAAGTATAGGTGAAAAAACGTTCTGGGGTTGTGGTTTACTTGCAAATATAACAATAGGTAATAGCGTAACGAGTATTGGTGTTGGGGCGTTTGCTAATTGTACTCAACTTGAAAAAGTTAACTATCTTGGAACGATAGACCAATGGGCAGAAATAAGTTTTGCAAATAATAATGCAAATCCATTAGCTCGTAATTATGGATTAGGCGGAAACTTATATATAAATGACGTGTTAGTAACTGACGTTGTTTTAACCACCGCTACAAAAATATCCGATTATGCGTTCTACAATTGCGACTCACTAACAAGTATAGAAATACCTAATAGCATAAGCAATATTGGAAGATCTGCGTTTCAGGGTTGTGCTAAACTTACAAGCGTTATAATAGGCAACAATGTAAGCATTGGTGATTTTGTGTTCAATGATTGCACTTCACTCAACTACAATATAAAAGATAATTGTAAATACTTAGGGAATAGCGGAAATCCTTATTTGTATTTAGCTGGCATGGTAAATACAAATGTCAAAACAATATCAATAGACAGTAATTGTAGGGTAATAGGTTCTTTTGCATTCTATAATTGCTTATCGCTTACAAGTATAGTAATTCCCGATAGTGTGACGGCTATTTGTTCAAATGCGATTTATGGGTGTTCTTCAGTAAAAAGTGTTACTATAGGTAAAAGCGTAACGCGTATTGGAGGCATGATTGGCTATGAATGCCCTTTACTTACAAGTGTTAAGTTTAATGGAACGATTGCCGAGTGGAATAATATAGAAAAAGCTTCTAGTTGGAATGAATACATACTTGCATCATACATTGTTTGTTCTGATGGAACGATGGTGAGAATATAACGACGTTGAAAAAGTGTGACGTAACAAAAAAGGCGTTGAGCAATTTTGCTCAACGCCTATTTAGTTTAAATTAATCAACTTCGTAGTCAACTGCAACAGATGATTCCATCTTTTCGTGCATGTACTTTTTAACTACGTTAACGTGGTATTCGTTTTGTTGATATTCTTCAAGTTTTTTAAGGTCTTCAACCACAATTTGTAAGATAAGGTCGTAAGAACGCTTAGTGTCAAGTACGTTTTGACCAACTTCAATTCCCCAAATTTGCGGAACTTTTGTTATCATTGAAAGTAAAACGTTGGTTGCCTTTTCCTTTGCGTCGTCACTGTTATCTTTAAGTTTGAAACATACTACGTGTTTAATCATAATTTTTCACCAATCCTGTCTATCACTAATTTTAATATCGTCGTAATACTCAAAGTATTTTGATTTAAATCTTTGAGTTTCCGCCCTTGCTTTTTGCTTTTTAATTTGTTCTTTTTTAATTTCTTCCGCCTTTTTTTCTTCAGCGGAAAGTTTCTTTTTATCTTCTTTCATATTTCGTTTTTAAATATACCATAAGCACCGCGATATCGGCAGGGCTAACGCCCGAAATTCTTTGCGCTTGGTCAAGGTTTAAAGGCCTAATTTCGTCAAGTTTTTGCCTTGCTTCAAGCCTTAATCCATCAATGGATAGATAGTCGATATCGGTGGGTAATTCTTTATTTTTTAATTTTTGCGCTTTCTCAATAGCGTCGAGTTCTTTCTTGATATAGCCTTCGTATCTAACGTCCGTTTCGGCAGTTTCAAGAAGGTCGTTCGGCGCATTATTAAATGCGTTAAAATGCTCTTTAATATCTTTAATTTTAACACCGCGCCTTATCATATCCGCAAAGGAAAGCGGGGATAAAACTTCTCCGGGGGTGCGCTCTTCAACGAAAGGTTTTGCTTCCTTATAAGGTATAACCGTTTTAAGTTCTTTATCAATTTCAGCGCGTATTTTTCGCCTTATAAGATAGTTTTCCCACCTTTCTTCAGTAACCAAGCCGTATTCTTTGCCGATTGGCGTTAACCTTTCATCAGTATTATCTTGGCGAAGAATTAAGCGGTATTCCGCGCGTGAAGTCATCATACGATACGGTTCGTTAGTGCCTTTAGTAACAAGGTCGTCAATCAAAACGCCTAAGTAGCCTTGGTTTCTACCAAGAACGAGCCCAGGTTTGTTTTGAAGATACATACTCGCATTAAGCCCTGCAACTAAGCCTTGACCTGCCGCTTCTTCATAACCGCTCGTGCCGTTTATTTGCCCTGCCGTGAATAAACCTTTAACCTTTTTGTATTCAAGGGTGGGAAGAAGGTCTAAACTGTCAATACAATCGTATTCGATAGCGTACGCGTAACGCATAAACTTGCAGTTTTCAAAACCTTCTATCGAGCGGTACATTTCTTCTTGAACGTCAATCGGCATTGATGAAGACATACCTTGAACGTACACTTCGTTCGTATCAAGCCCTTCGGGTTCTAAGAAAATTTGATGGCGCTCTTTATCTTCAAATCTAACCACTTTAGTTTCAATGGACGGGCAGTATCTCGGGCCTGCCGTAGTTATAACGCCGTTGTAAAGTGGCGAGCGGTCAAGATTTTTAAGTATAATTTCGTGCGTTTTTAAGTTAGTGTAACCAAGATAGCACGGTTCTTTATTTTCGGGAAGAGTGGGCGTTAAATATGAAAAGGGATAAATATCCGTTTCGCCCGGTTGGATAGAAAACTTTGAAAAGTCAATCGTTCTCTTATCAAGCCTTGCGGGTGTTCCCGTTTTAAAACGCCTAACTTTAAAGCCAAGTTTAATTAAACTTTCGGTAAGTTTAGTTGCGTTTTGAAAGCCAGACGGGCCTGCAAACTGCTTGTAATCGCCAATAATTATATCGCTGTTTAAGTAAACGCCCGTTGCAACGACAACCGTCTTGCATTCAAACAAACTATTAAAGTTCGTTACAACGCCCGTAACCTTTTCCCCATCGGTCAAAATTTCAGTCGCTTCGCATTGAACGATAGTTAAGTTGGGCGTATTTTCAAGCGTCTTTTTCATTTCGCGGTGGTAAAGGTTCTTGTCCGCCTGAGCGCGAAGTGATTGAACTGCAACGCCTTTACCGCGGTTGAGCATTTTTATTTGAAGCATCGTTTTATCGATGTTAACGCCCATTTCACCGCCTAAAGCGTCAAGTTCGCGAACAAGATGGCCTTTTGCCGTTCCACCGATTGACGGATTGCACGCCATAAACGCGATATTATCTAAATTTATAGTCATAAGAGCCGTATTTTGCCCCGTTCTCGCTAAGGCGAGCGCCGCTTCACAGCCAGCGTGCCCTGCGCCTATAACGACGGCATCGTACGAGCATTTAAGTATATAATCTTGCATATTATTTCTTTAAAATTAAGTTCTTTATATCGTTTACTTCCGTTGCGAACGCATCGCTAATTCTAATGAGTTCGGAAACCTTATCGCGAGAGTGGATAATCGTTGCGTAGTTTTTACCGCCGAGTGCTTGCCCAATGGTAACGAGCGGAATTGACATAAGTTCCGTCATTAAATACGCGCAAATTTGCCTTGGTTCAACGAGTTCTTTATTTCTCTTTTTAGAAGTTAAGTCGGCTTTTTTAATCTTAAAATATTTGCAAACGGTTTCAATAATCAAAGAAGTGGTAATAGTTTCTTTAGCGTCCGTTTGAGCGCTATCCTTAAGCGCGTCGATAGCGAGTTCTAAAGTTGGTTGTTGTTCGTGCAAAAGTGCGGAGAACAGCACCTTATTAAGCATACCTTCCAAACTTCTAACGTTATCGTCGGAATTTTCAGCAATAAAGGTAGCAACGTCAAGCCCAACGATTTGCTTTTTAAGTTCTGCTTTCTTTTGAACGATTGCAATTTTAGTTTCAATATCAGGGGGAAGAACTTGCGCCTTTAAGCCACCTTCAAAACGAGTGCGAAGTCTATCGTCTAAAAGTTCAATTTCCTTCGGCTCGCAGTCAGCGGATAAAACTATTTGCTTGTTTGCACCGTAAAGTTCGTTAAAGGTGTGGAAAAATTCTTCTTGGGTCGATTGCTTTTTGGATAAAAACTGAACGTCGTCAACGATTAAAACGTCAACGTTTCTGTACCTATTTCTAAGGTTTTTGCCTTCTTGAGAATAAGCCTTACCAGAACGGATATTTTCAATAAGGTCAGTCATAAACTTTTCACAAGTAGCGTATAAAACTTTCTTTTTCGGGTTGTGTTTGTTTATGAAGTTTGCAATCGAGTGCATAATATGAGTTTTACCAAGACCTGACGCACCGTAAATAAAGAGCGGGTTATAGTTATTGCCCGGGTCTTCGGCAACCGCTTTTGCAGCAGCGTAAAGGTAGCGGTTAGAGTTGCCTACCACGAAATTATCAAAAGTATAGTTAGGGTCAATTGGTAAACTTTCAATCGTTTTTGCTTCGCTATTTTCCGCTTTAGTAGAAACGTAATCTTCAGGGTTAGTGCCAACGAAAACTTCAAAATCGGTAATATCCGTGTTTGCACGCTTAAACGCCGTTAAAAGTTTAGGTTTAACGGTTTCAAGGTTTAAAAATTCAGCGTTAGCGGAACTTTTCGTCATCAAAACGATAGTTTTATCGTATAAGTCGATAGGCTTTAAGTCTTTAATGTGCCTACCGAAAGTGATGCTCGAAAAAATCTTTTCAATTTCAGGAATGGTGTTTTTCCAAATAATTTCGTAACTTTGCATAATTTTGTAACCCTTGTTTTGCGTTTATCTTGTTTTTTTTCGTTAAGTATTGTATAATGAGTTTATTATATAATAAAAAGTTCAAAAAATCAACAGTTTAAAATGTACATTAAAAAACTAACTCTTCAAAATTTCCGCAATTACGAAAACGCAGTTTTCGAATTTAGTAACGGAATCAATATTTTAGTTGGGGATAACGCTCAAGGCAAAACCAATTCCGCCGAAGCGGTCTTTTATCTTTGCACGGGTTATTCGCCAAGGGCAAGTAAAGACCGTCAAGTTGTAAAATACGGCGAAAAGTCGGCGAAAATAACGGGCGTTTGCGAGTCGAGATACGGCTTGGTTGAAGTGGGCGTTGATTTTTTACTCACTAAAAAGGAAGTTACCGTAAACGGCGTTAAACTTAATAAAATCGGCGAACTTATGGGCAATATCAATTCCGTTTTCTTTAACCCTGGGGAACTTAAACTTATTCAGCAAAGCCCCGAAGATAGAAGGCGTTTTATGGATATTTCCCTTTCGCAATCGGATAAGGGGTATTTTTACACTCTTCAAAAGTATCGCAAAATTTTAGAGCAAAGAAACGATTTGTTAAAGAGTGAAGACCGTTTCGTGATTGATGAAACTTTACCGCTTTGGGATAAAGAACTTGCCGTTTCAGCGGTTGAAATTATAGAAAAGAGAAAAAACTTTATCGAAAAAATTTCGCCTTACGCTAAAGAAATTCATTCCTATATTTCAGGTGGGGACGAGATTGAACTTAATTTGGAAACTCTGCACTATAACGGCGGTGGGGTAGACGAACTTATTTCGGCTTACGCTGAAAGAGTTGAGAAAGATATCATATTAGGTTACACGACGGTAGGTCCGCATCGTGACGATATTAAGATAAAAGTTAAGGGGGAAGACGTGAGGGTTTTCGGCTCTCAAGGTCAGCAAAGAACGGCTGCGCTATCTTTAAAACTTGCCGAAGTAAAACACTTTTATTCTCTCTTTAACGAGTATCCCGTTTTAATCTTGGACGACGCGCTTTCTGAATTAGATTATAATAGAAGAAAACGCCTTATAGATTTACTTTCGGGTTTTCAAACGATAATAACGCTTACGGAAATTCCAGAAGAATTAAAGGGAGTAAACGCTAAAATTTTCAATATTAAAAACGGAAAAGTCACGGAATAAAGTGCGTGTCCCATAGGGATTTTTTAGAACATTGTAAAAGAGTAGCAAAATCTTGCTACTCTTTACTTTTTGCCTTGCAAAACACACGACTTTCATTTGAAAGTATAGTGTGCTATACTTTTTAATAAACTCTAAATATTAAATTAAACCAAGCCTTTGATTTAAATCATCTAAATCAATCACAAAAGCGGAAGTTTCACTAACGTAGGCGTCACCTAAAATGTCACGTTCTTTTTCAGGGTAATCATCAGTTCTATCATTGCCGTTTTCATCAACCATATTTAGTTCACACTGACAAGCAAAATCTAAAATATCCATAGACGCATCCTCGTCTATTTTTCCTTGAATTTTTAATGAAGGAATTGCATAGTTTTTCACAAATAACAATGCTTGTTCGCTAAGTTTTTTAGGAATATCTACTTCTCTCTTATTTTTTAACCATTTAAACACTTATCTTTTACCTCCAAATTTTTTAAGTTCTTTATGCTCATTCTCTTTATGATATTTTCTTATTGTTTTTACCAAATGTCCTTTTTTTACAATGTGTGTAACGGTTCTATTATTTTTATTGAGTCTATCATATTGAACCGTTTTTCCATCAGCATGAATATAAGGCTTTGATTCAAGTGACCGTCCAAACAAATTTTGCACCATATCTCTTTTTTGTAATTTTCTTTTATCTTCCGCAGTTCTATTTTGCGCGTGAGAAGAAATTTCGTATTTGCCCATACGCACGTGTTTAGTGTTTGGTTTAGCCATTTCTCTTTTGGGTTTTAAAAACCAACTAAGTATACTCATATTATATCACCTCCTTATTGTTTAGTCAAGGTAAATAGGTGCGATTAGCCTTGTAAGTATATTATACCAACAAACATAAATAGTTTCAACAAAATAGTGTCTACCCTGTTTTGCGTTGCAAGGTAGACAATATAATATATAATTTGCTTGTTTTATTGACTTTTAGGTAGACAGGTTGTATAATATCGACAAATGAGTTATACTATGACGGATAAAATCAAGGTTAAAACATCGTCTTTTGTATCCAACATATTAGAGAACGACGCTTTACGTTTCGGCTTTACAAAAAACGATAAATCAAATAAAAATGCCTTACTAAACAAACTTATACCCACACTTGTAGAAGTTAGGAAAGCAAGGCGAAATGAGATAGAATACGTATTAAAAGAAGAATATGGGCGTGAAGATACGGAAAATATTTACAATGCCGTAAACACGGTTATAGATAAGGTATATTTTAACGATGCTGAATTAAACATTTTAGATGAGTACGTTTGGATAAGACCGTCAAAAGAAACATTAGCAACGTATGACGAAATAGAAACAAGTGAAACGTTAATAACTGCCCAAGATGTATCAGTATATATTCGTGGGTTATTAAACGAATATTCTCGTTTACCACAATATAAAAGAGAAATGCTTGTGTTTGATAGAGAATTGGACGTTTTTAGTGATGCTTGCTATACTCGAAACATATTACATTTTAGAGATAAAGAAACAAACAAAAGATATAAAGCGTTTGCTTTTAACTATTATTACGGTTATTTGTACGACCAAACTAATTATTGCGTTATATACGATATAAACGAAAAAATAATAAAATCAATACCGTTATGCAATATACAAGATATATACGCTATAAAGCAAAAATATAAGCCGGGCGAAAAATTGATAGAATCATTACAAGAATACTCGGACAACTGTAATTTTGAAGAAGAAATAATCATGGGGGAAGAATAAAATGTTTTTTAATAAAGAAAAAAAGAAAAGTAGTTTTGTAAAAGCAAAAACCCCAGAAGCAAGAAAGAAACAAAAACAAGCAATCGCTTCCTATTACGCAAAAAGGAAAACAACAACTAAAAAAGGAAAATAGAAAAAACCACAACATTTCAGTTGTGGTTTTTAAATTCCCTATGGGACACGCGGTAAAATCCGTGACTTTTTATCTTCTTGAATATAACTTGTTGTAGTAGTTATAATGGTTTTTATCAATGCCGTCGAGTGCTGACTTAGTTATTCTAAACGCCCAATTATTATCGGGAACGCCAGGTGTGTTTAAACGAGTATCCGCACCGTATTTTAACACGTCTTGAATAGGGAATATCGTTAAACCTGCGGTGGAAGAAAGCATTTTCAAAATAATTAAATCGTAACTTTCATTCCACTTGTCTTTTGGGATATTAAAGTAATCCATAACCTTATTTCTATCGCCTTCGCTAAGCGACCAAATAAAGCCTAAAAGGGTGTTATTGTCGTGCGTACCCGTGTAGGCTACCGAATTGTTTTCAAAGTTGTGTGGAAGGTGTGGGGAATTTTCTTCGCCTAAAAAACCAAACTGTAAAACTTTCATTCCAGGGAAACCGCTCTTTTCAACTAAAGTTCTAACTTCCTTAGTTATATGCCCAAGGTCTTCAGCAATAACGGTAAAATCGCCGGCAATTTTTTTAATTTCGTTAATAAAGGGTAACCTTGCCCCCTTTTTCCACTTGCCGTTTCTTGCAGTTTTTTCGGTGGGTTTAACGGCGTAATAGTCTTGAAACGCTCTAAAATGGTCAATGCGAACGCCGTTAAAAATTTGCTTGTGAAATTCGATGCGGTCTTTCCACCACGAATAGCCGTTATTCTTCATAGCAACCCAATCGTAGAGTGGGTTGCCCCAAAGTTGCCCGTCCTTTGAAAAATAATCGGGTGGAACGCCTGCAACGAGAGTGGGTTTTCCGTTTTCGTCAAGCAGGAACTCTTTTTTATTAAAATAAAGGTCGCTACTATCGTAATCAACGTAGATGGGCATATCGCCGATAATTTTAACACCCCTTTCGTTTGCGTAGCGTTTAAGTTCAAGCCACTCGGTAAAAAATTCGTATTCGATAAACTTCCAAGTAGCGAGTGAGTTTTCGTCGGGTTTAAAAATCGACCACTCGTCGTGCGGGAGATTGCCGTTAGCCGTCTTTAACGCCATAAAGGTGCAAAACTCTAAAACTTTGGGGAATTTTTTATAAAAGTCGTCCATTTTAGCATAGTCTTTAAAGTGTTTAGAAGCCTTTTTGAGTAGAGAAAACCTTTCAGCATTCAGCCTTTCAAACTCGCATAAATAGGGGGAATTTTGTTTTGCATTTTCTAAATCGTTTAAACTGATTAAGCCTTTTTCGTAAAGCGTTTCTAAATCAATAAAGTAAGGGTTTCCGCTAAACGCCCCGAACGATTTGTAGGGCGAGTTGCAATTATCGGGTAAACAAAATGGCAAAACTTGCCAATAAGTAAAACCGCTTTCCGATAAAAAGTTAACGAATTCTCTTGCTTCTTTACCAAAACTTCCTATTGAATAATCGCCGTGAATAGACGATATATGCATTAAAATTCCACTTGCTCTTTTCATAGTTATATTTTACCACAAAAAAAGCAGTTTTACAACTGCTTTAATCTATTTAGAATATTTTAAAATTGGTCGGGGAAGTAAGCGTTAGTGAACGCTTTCTTTCCTTTAAGGTCGGTAACGGTTATTCTAAAGTATCCGTAACAATCGCTGTGAAGATCGAAGGTTGCTTCGGTTACGGGCTTGCCGTCTTGCATAGTAACGATAGCGTTTTTTCTTCCTGCCCTAACGATATTTATAGATTGCGCTTCAGAGCATTTGATAGTAACTTTATTATCTTCAACGTAAAGTTCGTAAATTTCAGGGCCTTCGGAAGAATATAAGTCGCCTTTAAGTAAAGCGTCGGTTAACGCCTTATAGGTGAGTTTTTCCGCTTTAATCATAGTCCAGCAAACACCGCTATCAGAATATGGAGAATTGAGTGGGTGGCGATTGTGGTTATCGTCGCCAGCGATTGCGAGAATACGCTTGCCTTGACGCAAAAGGTCGTCGTACGGGCGAATGGCGTAATCTTCAAAGCCTACGCTAATTGCTCCGTTCATAATTTCAAGAGCGTTCATTCCTTCGTAAGTTGAATAGAGCGAATAGTCTTCTCTCGACCAGTACGGGTGGTTATAAGTAACGAAGAAACCTTTCTTTTGACCTTCTCTCATCATTCGAGATATGGTGTGCTTTTCATACCAACGCTCAAAGTCGGGTTCGTTTTCATCAAACTTACCAAGGTGGCGAAGATGATTATTTCCTATGATATATTTGGTTCTATGCCAAAAGGGTTGAATATCGTTATCGGGGTCAAGCGCAATAAAGTTTATGTGGCATTGATGAGTGAAAGCAAAACTTTTAACCGCTCTATCTTTTTCCCAATACTCAACTTCAAAGCCGTTGAGTGCAACGAAATTATCGTCGGTTAAGTGGTTGTGGCAAACCATTAAGTCGTGGTCGGTAAAAGCAACGGCGGAGTAGCCTAAACTTTTATAATGCTCTTTAACTTCTTCGGGGGTAAGTTTACCGTCTGAAAAAGTAGTGTGGCAGTGAAGGTTGGTTTTATAAAAAGTTCCGCTATTAGAAATTAAATATTTTTTCATAACTATTCTCCTTATAAACCTAAATCTTCTACGAAGTACGCGTTAGTGCAAGCCTTCTTTCCGTCAAGCCCAACGACCGTTACTCTAAAGTAGCCGTGCTTTTGAGAAATTTCAAACTCGGCGCTCGTTAGCGGTTCGCCGTTTTCAATATGCTTAATATGCGCTTTGCACGCTTCATAATTAACTTTTATAATTTGCGCTTGGGAGCACTTTATCTTTAAAATGCCGTCTTCAATATATAGTTCTTCAATTTCAGGACCTTCAGAGCAGTAGAAATTGCCTGCGTATAAATTTTCCATAATGGAAGGATAATCAAGTTTTTCAGATTTTATCATCGTCCAGCAAACGCCCGCGTCGTCTGCGCTATGATTATCGTCAGCACCGATACAGAAAATCTTATTGCCCGTTCTTAAGATATCGTCGTAAACGGTAGGGTTATAATCGTCATAACCATGTCTAAGTGCGCCGTTGAACATTTCCATAGCGTTCATTCCTTTATACTCAGAGTAATTGCTGTAATCTTCAAGCGACCAAGTCGGGTGGTTGTACGTAACGAAGAACCCAAGTTTTCTTGCCGTTTTCATAACGTAATTTATGCACTTTTTATCGTACCAACGCTCAAAATTAAGGTTGGGGTCTTTGGGGTCGTATTTAACGAATTTGCGAGCATCGGCGTTTCCTATTGAATATTTAGTTTCGTGATAGAAAGGTTGAAGTTCAATCTCTTTATTATCCGCAACGAAACAAATATGGCATTGTTTAACTCTTTCCCAGTGAGTATCGTTTTCGTAACACTCGTAGCGGTCGGCAAATTCCATTTCAAAGCCGTTAAGTGCAAGGAAGTTTTCATCAGTTAAATCGTTGTGAGTAATAAATAAGTCGTGATCGGTGTAGGCAACGATTGAGTAGCCTAATTTCTTGTAAGTTTCTTTTACTTGTTCGGGCGTTTGTCGTCCGTCGGATAAAGTGGTGTGGCAGTGAAGGTTTGCTTTATAAAATTTTCCTTTATCACCAATTAAGTATTTTTTCATTTTATTCTCCTGTGAAAGTTGATAATCGTTCAAGTTCGGCAAATTTACCGCCCTTTTCCTTAAGTTCGTGGTACGAGCCTTGTTCTACAATTTTTCCGTGTTCCATAACCACTATAAGGTCGGCGTTTCTAATGGTTGAAAGCCTGTGCGCAACGACGAAAGTCGTTCTTTGCTTGGACGCGTTCTCTATTGCTTTTTGGATATGTAATTCGGAAATGTTATCTAAAGCGGAAGTTGCTTCGTCTAAGATTAAAATGCTCGGTTTTCTAATAAGTGCGCGCGCGATTGAAATTCTTTGCTTTTGACCGCCAGAAAGTTTATCGCCGTGTTCCCCAACTTGTGAGTTTATGCCGTTTGGGAATAGGTGTAAAAACTCGGTAACAGCAGCGTCGTCAAGCGCTTTTTTGAGTTCTGCGTTAGTATAGTGCGAAAGCCCGTAAGTAATGTTTTCTTTAATAGTTCCGCTAAATAATATGGTGTTTTGTGGAACTACCGAGATAAACTTTCTATAAGTTTGCATCGGTAGGTCGGCAAGCGGTTTTTTATCTACGATAATTTCGCCTTCAGTTGGCGATAACAAGCCGATAATTAAGTTGATTATCGTGCTTTTTCCTGAACCCGAAGAGCCTACGAACGCAACGGTTTGCCCAGCCTTTACCGATAAATTGAAATTTTCAATAACCGTTTTATCGGTATGTGGATAGGAATACGATACGTTTTTAAACTCAAAATGCCCTTTAATGCCGGGGACGGGAAGTTTGCCGTCGTCATGCTCAAGTTCGTCCGCGCGCATAATTTCCGCAAGGGAGCGAACTGATTCCGCACCTGATATAAGGTTGGGAATTATCGAAGTTATTGATAAAACTGAACTTGAAATTGACGCGAATAACGATTGGAATAAAACTACCGAGCCTACTGATATCGTACCTCTTATTGCCAAGAATACGCAGAAGAATAAGCAAATTGCCGAAACTATTTGGCTTGAAGCCCATAAAATAGAGCCAAAGAACATATTTGCTTTATCAAGTTTAAGCCCCGCTTGAGTAGTCGTTTCAATCTTATGGTCAACGCTTGATGCTTCTTTGTTTAATAAGCCGTGCGCCTTGGTTATGGACATCATTTGTATCGACGTTGTTATTTTAGCCGATAAATTTTCGTTTTCTTTTCTGAACGCCGTGCTTCGGTTTCTAATTTGCCTATATAATAATCTAACGATTATAACGTTAGTTGGAACGGCAACGCAGAAGAAGAGTAAAACGATAGGATTTTTAACTGCGGCAATCGTTATTGAAACGATAACGGAAAAAATACTCGTCAAAAGTCCGTTTAAAAATACCCTATAAAAGTTTTCAAGGTTTTCCATATCGCGAAGGAATTTAGATTGCAAAACGCCTTCTTCAATTTCTTTATGATAGGTTATAGATAAACGTTGAAGTTTTCTAATAAGGGTTGATTTAACTTTAGCAGTGGTCGTTCTAATAGTTCTATTCATAACGCTTCCGCGCCAAGTTGTGAACGGAACGTTAATTATACAAGAAACGATAATAATTATTCCTCGCCAAACGATTTGCATAATATAATTATCTGGCTTAAGGGTAACTAAGTCTATAATGGAAGCGGTCATTATAGGGATTACCCAAACGGGCAAGTGTTGAAAGAAGAATAAAAAAATCGTATAGATAACGTTTTTCATATCCTTTTTAATAAGTTTGGAAACAAACCCTTGCTTTTTCCCACTCGGTTCAGTTTTGACAAACAGGTTTTCCATCTCGGTAAAAGAGTGTGTTAGGTCAAGTGTATCGTGCTTTTGTTTCTTAATATCCGAACTGTTTTTATCCATGATAAGCCCCTTTAAGTATTAAGGTTAATGGTAGTATACCATTTAAAAATTGTTAATTCAATAAAAATTTAAAAAAATACGATTTTTTTTAAACGCCGTTAAAATTATATTTTAAAAGTTAATTAAAAGCCTTGAAAAACAGCCGTATTATATGTATAATATACTTGTTAAAACTTTAAAAAAGAAGGTGCATTATGAATAAAAATAAAGTTAAAGTTCCATTTTTTGAAATCGGCCCAAAATCGTATCTTTATGGTGACGATATTTTAAACCTTGCTATCGCTGCTGACAAAGCAAGTGAAAAGTACGGCGTTGATATTATCTTCACAACTCCTATCATTGATATTAGAAGAGTTAGAGAAGCAACTAAAAACATTCACGTTTTTGCTCCACACATGGATCCAATCGTTCCTGGTCGTGGCCTTGCTGATATTTTACCCGAATCGTTAATCGCTGCGGGTGCGGACGGGGTTATGCTTAACCACGTTGAAAAGCCTTTATCGTTCGACGTGTTAGCCGATACTATTAAGCGCGCTAACGAAGTTGGCTTAACAACTATCGTTTGCGCTGACTCATTGGCTGATGCAAGTAAAATTGCAACTCTTAGCCCCGATATTATCGTTGCTGAACCAAGTGAACTTATCGGCACGGGTGTTTCCGTTGGCGAAGAGTACGTTCAAGCGGCAACCAAATCCGTTAAAGACGTGAACGAAAACATATTAGTTTTAACCGCTGCAGGTATCTCTAACGGCGAGGACGTTTACAATACGATTATTGCAGGTGCTGACGCAACCGGTTCATCTTCAGGCGTAGCAAAAGCGGCTGATAGGGCGGCTATGGTAGACGAAATGATTTCAGCGGTTAGAAAAGCGTACGATGAACGCAATGGTAAATAATATGAAATATTTGTTAGGAGTTGACGTTGGAACCACGTCGCTTAAAGCGTGCGTTTTTGACGAAAACGGTGTTGAATATAAATCGGCAACCAAGTCGTATACTCTTATCACGGAAGGTGAAAAGGTAGAATTCCCTGCGGAAAAATACTTCGACCTTTTTATGGAAGCGTATAACGAACTTACCGCCGAATATAAAATTGAGGCGTTAGCGATTGATACTCAAGGCGAAACGATGATAGTTTTAGATAAGGACGGAAAGCCCTTAATGAACGCTATCGTTTGGCTTGACAACCGCGCGGATAAAGAAGCGCTTGCTATGGAAAAGCATTTCGGTTTAAAGACTATTTACGAAGTAACTGGTCAAACTGAAGTTCCTGCAGGATATCCTGCGCCGAAGATTTTATGGCTTAAAAATAACGAGCCTGAAATTTTTGCAAAGGCGGATAAGTATTTGATGCTTGAAGATTACCTTTTATATCGCTTAACTGGTAAATTCGTTGCTGAAAAATCTCTTTATTCTTCAACTTTGTATCTTGACGTGCGCACGGGCGAATACTACAAAGATATGCTTGACTATATAGGCATTGACGAAAGCAAACTTCCCGTATTATACGAAAGTGGCGTAAAGGTTGGCGAGTATAACGGCGTTTCCGTAACGACGGGTGCGCTCGACCAAATTGCAGGCTTTATAGGTTCTGGTATTATTCGTGAAGGATTAGTTAGTGAAATGACGGGAACTGCTTTAGCAGTTTGCGCGTTATCTAAAAACGTTCCGCCATACGTTGAAGGGATAAAAGTTCCCGCCTACTACGTTGGTAAGGGTAAGTACTGTCTTTTAATGTGGGCGCCAACGGCAGGAATGGTTCTTGAATGGTTCAAAAAGAATTTCTGCTTTGATATTGGTTTTAAAGAAATTGACGAGCAAGCAGAAAAGGTTGAACTTGGCTCGGAAGGGTTAGTAGTTGCACCCAATATGCGCGGTCAAGTAATGCCCGCTAACGATAGTGAGTTAAAAGGCGGTGTTTACGGCATTGACTTAAAGCATACGAGAGCGCATTTTTCAAGAGCGATTATGGAATCAATCGCTTGTATGCTTCGCCAATATCTTGAATATTTAGGCGTTGAAGTTGACGAAATTATCTCTATCGGCGGTGGCGCAAGAAGTAAACTTTGGCGTCAAATTAAGGCGGATATTACGGGCAAGAAAGTGGTAACTTTATCTAATAAAGAAACTGCTTGCTTAGGCACGGCAATTTACGCAGGCTACGGCATAGGTTTATATAAAGATATAAACGAAGCCGTTTCAAAAATCGTAACCACGGATAGCGAAACTTATCCGCTTGCCAAAAAGCAAAAGGCGGATGCAGTATACAATCGCTACCTTGCTTACGACAAACTGTTATTAAACAGAGAAAATCTTTAATTTGAGGGGACGAAGATGGACGCATTAATCGTAATGTTAAAAAACGTTGTTGTTTTCGTTTTACTCGCAGTTCCAGGCTATATACTGGTTAAAACAAAAATCGTTAAGAATAAAGAATCGGCGGTGCTTTCAAAACTTTTAACTTACGTTGGTATGCCGTTTTTAATCTTGTCAAGTACGTTAAACGTAGAGTTTACCGGCGAGTTTACTAAATGGATAATTTTAGTTGCCGTTTTCGGTGTGGTTTTTACGGTGGGTGCATTTTTCTTATCTGCGTTACTCGTGAAAAACGGTGGAAACGAAAAGCAAAAGGCAATGATGCGCTTTTGCATGGTGTTTTCTAACAACGGATTTTTAGGAATTCCGCTTGCTAAAGCGGTGCTTGGTAATTCTCCCGTCGTTGCGTATTTGATAATACTCAACATAGTAACGCTCGTGATAATGTTTACCCTTGGCGTATATTTAATTTCGGGCGATAAAAAGACTATAAGTTTTAAAAAGGCGTTTTTAAGCCCCGTAGTTATAGCGTTTATATTAGGAATTATATTAAACTTTACTAAAGTTACGAACTACGTTCCTGAAGTTGCAAGTTATTCAAACTATTTCAGCAATATCGTAACTCCGCTTTCTATGGTTATTTTAGGCGTAAAGATGGCTGACGTTAAGATAACTACGATATTTACTAAACGCCAAACTTATTACGTATCTATCGTTAAACTTATAATAATGCCGATAGTGGCGTGCGCTCTCGCGTATTTAATGACGATTATTTCATCGAACGATAGCGTAGTTTTAGCAACGTTCTTTGCCTTTGCCGTTCCAACCGCTGGCTTGGCTTCTGCTTTTGCCGACCAATACGACGGGGACGTTCAAGGTTCTGTAACCCAAACGCTTGGAACGACCATTTTATCCGTTTTAACTATTCCTATATTATATTGGATACTTTGCGCTATAATTTAAAAAAAGAGCAAAATAAAATCTCAATTCCAAATCGGAATTGAGATTTTTTTCTTTTATTCATGTTATGTTTAAGCTCAAAGAAAATGTTTAAAATTAAATAGCACCGCAACATTGCAGTATTATTAATTTCTTATTTTGGATAAGAATAATATTCTATCACTATTCTCGAGTCGTAATCAAAACTATCGCCTTTGTTGAAATAATTTTTTCCAGCGATATATATGTTTTTAATCTCACTAGGTTTATGAAGCCAGCCTTTGATTAAATTATTGAGCGGTTTGGTGTATATTTCAGTAAACCCTAATTTTGCAAACCTATTATAAACGGTATTGTATTTTTGTTTTTTCAATGTGCTAAGTTCGGAAGTGATTTTTATTTGTTTTTTTTCATGATAAGAAATTATAATATCTATAGTGTAAGGGAAAGTATCATTTTTAGAAAAACATAGTTTGTTTCCAATTTTAATATTATCTATTTGACCATATTGATATTTTGAGTCAATATATACATCGTATATAGGTTTTACTATTACATTCATATAGGCTTGTTGTATTAATACTTTTCTTACGTAGCCTACACTTTTTGTTAATAAATATGAAGAATCATAACCTATGGGAATTTGTTTTTTAGTTCTAAAAAATGCTTTACGCCTAATCTTTTTAAATTGTATGATTTCTTCATCTGAAGGGGTGTATGATAACTCTTCTCTCTTTACTTTGTCTGGATTAAATGAGTATTGCTCATGTTTATATTCTCTAGCCTTATATGCAGCATAGATTAATTTGCCTGTAATAGATAAGATTTCCTTTGTGTTTTCTATTTTTTCGGCATATTGTATTTTCTTTAAATGTTCCTTATACTCATCTTCAGATTCAAATATATTATTTTCAGAAATATCTGTTTCGTGGAAACATTTTGAGCATATATGTGAGTTGTTTTCCGATGAAAAATGTTCATCAGAATTAAGTACTGCACCACATTTATCGCAAAAATGGACTATACAGTCTTCTTCATTTTCCTTGCATAATTTATCGGATACTAGAAGTTGACTACAAAATGGGCACTTATATGTATCAATATTTGGATTAAAATCGGTTTGATTATTTAGGGTGTTTCCACAATTAGGACAATAATATTCCACAGCTAATCTCCTATATTTTGTAGAGTAATTATAGCATATTATAACATTATTATTCAATAGTATTTGTAAATAATAATTAGTTACGATGAAAGCCCGATTGCAAAATGCAATCGGGCTTAGTTGTTCAACATTAAAGGTTTTCTAAGATTTTCTTACCTTCGTCGATAATCGTTTCGGCTATGCCTGCTTTATAATTAGAAGAACGAGATTCGTAACCGCCCTCGTCGTAACTGTCTTTCATCGGGAAGTATCCGCGAGAGCCGTTAGTTAAACAAGTGGGGCAAACCATCTTATAGCCTTTCGTTTCTTTAAGACCCATACCAATGCCTGTGAAAGGTTCACCGGGGATACCCATAAACGCAACGTCGCCAATTTTAACGGCGTTTAAGTTCATTGGGAAGAATTCTGGTCCGTGCTCGAGCCTTATTTTTCTTGCAGCGTCCGCCATAACGGTGGTGAGCATCATGCCGGTATAGGGAAGTTCGTTTCTTCTTCCTTCGTCAACGAGTTTTTGAACGTAATACGCCTCTTCCATTTCTTCAGGTTTTGGCATATTTGATGCAACGGAGATAACGACTTCAGTTGAATTTATTTTCGATACGGGAATAAATTCAACTTTTTCATAAACGCTCATCATTGCGCCTGCTATAACGTTACCGATGTGGCGCGAGTGCGCGTAACCGCGAGTAACGTCGTCAAAGTCGTTAAACATACCGTTAAGGTCACCGCCAACGGGTTTTACGTTAACGTGATTGATATCGCCTTGTGCGCCGTTAAAGAATACGCATTTGGTGTTTTCAATTGCTCTTTCAAAAGTTCTTCTTGCAAAACCAAGCCAGTCGGCAGAGATAAGGTTGTTACCGATAACGTCGGGGTGGTTACCGTAGTTGCCGATAACGATATTGTCGCCACATTCTCTCATAAAGCGGATAACGTTAACTCTTTCGTCGAGAAGACCAATGGATCTAACGATGTCAGGGTTGTTAACGCCGGGGTTAGTCTTGGTAGAGCCGTCTTTCATAAGATAACGGCGGTTAAAACCAACTCTTTCCGCTTTGGATACTGCAATACCCATTTTAGCGGGCTTTAAATCTTGAATAGCGTAAATACAAGCGCTTACGACGTTTTTAACGGTGTAAGAATAATATTCAGCGTCAAGTTCGTTACAATAGCCTTGGTCAACGCGCGCATAACCCAAGCACGGGCCAACGTGAGTGTGCGTTGAGTGCATATAGATTGCGTGTTTAGGAAGACCTGTTGCCTTGGAAACTTCGTTACTAACGAGTTCGCAATATTCAGTTGTCGACGCCTCGCAGTCGATAGCGAATAAAACGACGGTGTTGCCGTCTTTTGAAACGGCAACCGCGTTAATTTCTAAATCGTCTAAAACGCCTTCGGCAATTCT
Organism: Christensenellaceae bacterium; assembly: GCA_045637965.1. GTDB lineage: Bacteria > Bacillota > Clostridia > Christensenellales > Borkfalkiaceae > HGM11412. Next base: position 40,929 of record JAZUAK010000011.1, read on the forward strand.
TTGATGATAATATCCGTGAATATTAGTGCCGATAGGTGGAGTGATTACGACTCTAGAAAAGCCTACTTTTACGTCAAAGTCAGCCATAATAATCTCCTTTTAGGTCTTAGTAACCAACCTTTTCCCAACAATCAAACGGTGCAGCAAGTTCGTCGGAAACGAGAACTTGAGTTTTCATAGTTTGAAGCATTGAAGACGGAACGAGCGGAGTAACCGGTCCGTGAAGAACGAGACGGCTCGTCATTCTTTGCCATGAAGAGAAGGTTGCGTTAGTTAAGAGTGCGTGAACTTCAATTCTTTCTCTAGCGTTCTTAACGTCGATAGGACCGATAGTAGCAGCCTTAGGCGGAACGTCAGCAATATAACCAGATTGACCAAATACGCCGTGAAGTGAGTTTTGAGCAACTGTTAAGGGGTGAAGGTCAACGATTCTTGCCTTCATGTTAAGCCATTCGTCAATTTGTGCTTGCGTCGGGGGAACTGCAGGATCGAAACCTTCGGGGAAGAAATCGGGAACGGGGTCAATGAACGCCATGTGACCAGTCCAGCCCGGAGAAGAAGAACAAATATCAGCACCACCTTCGCCACATTCGGTAATCATATCAGAGTAGTGAGCGATGTTTTCGGTAGTGGGGTAGTGAACGTTTTCAAGGGGCATTCTAAGTTTTTCGTCAATTTGGTAAACGAGATACTTAAGCATAGAGTGAGCAAAGCCTGCTTGATAAGTTTCAGGAGCGATATTGCCGTCTTGGTCAGCCCATTCGTCCATTGCGAATAAGTGAACGTTTCTACAATCAACTTTGAAGTAGTTGATAAGTTGAGCAAGCGGAATGTAAGTGTCAGGTTCGGGGTTGCCGAGAATTAAAGTGATTTTCTTACCCTTTTCAGATGCTTCTTTAATGCGTGAGAATAAAGTTGCAATTAAAACGGGGTGCGGATTCATCATAACTTTAATGTTGAATTCAGGGTGTTGGTCTGCTCTCGTGTGTTTTTCAAGATCAGTTCCGCTAATTTTGCGAAGTTTTTCGCAAAGTTCTCTGTCCTTGAAAGGAACGAAAGAAGCAGGGGTAAAGTTAAAAGTAGTTGCGGGGTCAAAAATTTTACTCATTTTTATTCTCCTTTAATAATTGTTTTTAATACGTTAAATTTATCGTCGACGATTATTAAGTCGGCGTAGTTACCTTCTTCAATGTATCCCACTTTTTTAAGTTTTACTGCTTGAGCGGGATTATACGACGCGAATCTAAATGCGTCTACTACCGAACAACCCGTGTGAATCATAAAGTTACGGCACGCAACGTCAAGCGTTAAGCCAGAGCCTGCGATTTCACCAGCGTTGTCAAAGTGAATATCGGTTGCTTCTTCAAAACCTTCGGGAATAGGTCCGTCACAAACGAATTGGTCGGAAATAAGAATAATTCTATCGTCGCCCTTGATTTTTCTAACGAGCCTTTGCATATAGGGAACGACGTGAATACCAAGCCTATCCGAAATAAGTTCTGCGTAGATTTCTTTATTAGAGTTAACTGCTTCGTCAACGCAAACGCCACGGCACTCAGAGTAATGTTCAATAGTACCGGTTGCGTTAGTGTGGTGAGTTGCAATTCTAAGCCCGTAAGGGATATATTTTTCAACTTGTTCAGGCGTTGCTTCGCTGTGCGCTACTGCAAAGGTAATGTTAGGAATAACTTCCAAAACGTCTTGAACGAAGTCGAAAATACCTTCTCTTTCAGGGGCGAAACACCAAACCTTAGCGGTGTCTTTAACCTTGTGAACGATGTCGATATATTCTTCTTTAACAACCGCGTCTTTCCATACGTTTTTGTCACGTTCGCAACCGAAGTTGGGGCTAAGATACGGGCCTTCCATATAAAAACCTGCAAAGTTTTTAAAATTGCCTTCATCTCTTGCCTTTAATATATCGTCGACTGCTTTAAGGTAATCTTCTTTATGAAGATTATTGTAAAGTGCGGGAAGAACGCTCGTTACGCCGTGTTTAAGCATGTACGCCGAAGTTTTTTCAGGTTCTTCAAATATCCACATATTATCGGAAGCGTGAGTGTGAATATCCACAAGGCCAGGGCCAACGTAATTATCGCCCGCGTCAATAATCTCACAGCCTTCGGGAACGGCTACGTTTTTCGATTTGCCGTATTTTATAATCTTATCCCCGTCAATTAAAATCGTACCGTTAGGGATAAGGTAATCTCTCATAACAATCGTTGCATTTATAATCGCTTTCATAGATTTTTACCTTAATAATTTATTATTAAGTAAATTATACAAGCCTTTATCCTTTAAGTCAATAATGAAATTAAAAATTTGAAAAATATTTTACGATATTGCAAAAGAAATCGTTGCATATTTTACTTTTGAACAAAAAAAGCAGGCACCAGCCTGCATTTTTTTTATAATTATTGGTTAGTCGAGTAACGCTTTAACGCTATCTGCGATATATTTGGGGCGATAGGGGAAATTATCCACGTCTTCAAGTTTAGTAACGCCGGTGAGAACTAAAACGGTATCCATGTTAGATTCGATGCCCGCAATAATATCGGTGTCCATTCTATCGCCGATGAACGCTATATCGCAACTATGGCAGTCGATAAAGTTAAGACCGTGGCGGAGCATTAAGGGGTTAGGTTTACCAACGAAATAGGCTTTCTTTCCAGTTGCTATTTCAATAGGTGAAATAAGCGCGCCCGTTGCAGGCATTATTCCGTTTGCGGTAACCCCTACGGTATCGGGGTTAGCGCCGATAAGTTTCGCGCCCTTTCTAACAAGGTCAATCGCCTTTTCGATTTTTTCAAAGTTGTAAGTTCTCGTTTCGCCAAGAACGACGTAATCGGGATTAACGTCATTCATATAAATACCCTTATCGTACATTGCTTTCGTAAGCGCCGCTTCGCCGATAACGTACGCCGTGCAGTCGGGCTTTTGCGAACTTAAAAACTCGGCGGTTGCCATTGCGCTCGTGTAAAAATGGTCGGCGGAAACGTCTAATCCCATTCGTTTAAGTTTCATTGAAAGTTCGTTTGGGGTACGCTCTGGGCTGTTAGTTAAGAAGATGAATTTTTTGTTGTTCTTAACTAAAAAATCTATAAATTCCTTAACGCCGTCGTACACCACGTTGCCGTGATAAATAACGCCGTCCATATCAATTATAAAACCTTGTTTTTCTAAAACCTTATGCATAAATCACCTTATAAGTTAATTTTTTTATTAAATTGTTTTAAATTTTCAATGTATTTTTCAGGGTCGATAATATAGGCTAATCCGTGCCCAGCGCCGTCGACAAATAAAATATCTTTATCCGTTACGCAAGCGTTGAAATTATCTTCGCTCATACTGCTTGGAACGAACCCGTCAGTCGTGCCGTGAACGAAAAATACGGGTACTTTAGCATTCTTTAAAGCCTTTTCACAATCGGCGCTTTCAATATCAAAATCGCCGTAAAGTTTAGCGCCGAACCTTATTATAGGATAAAAAATAAATACGGGAAAGTAAAGTTGTTTTATTACTTTTTTAATAATTTTTTTCGCGGAAGAATAACCACAGTCCGCAATAATTCCTTTTACCGTTGGTGGAAGTTCAAGTTCGCTTGCGAGAAGAACGGTGCTAGCACCCATAGAAATCCCCGTTAAAATTATAGGAACGCTATCGCCAAAACGATTGTAAACGTAGTTAGCCCAAGAGATAGCGTCGTATCGTTCTTTTACGCCGAACGTTATGGTGTAACCGTCGCTAGAAGACTGACCGCGCTGGTCGATAAGTAGTGCGCTTCTTTTTAGCGCAAAGCATCTTTGAATGCCCCCTGATAAATCTCTTTCGGCATTCCCACGCCAGCCGTGGAACATTATTTCGATAGGCGCGCCTTTTTCGTACTCGTAAAATTTACCGCGGAGCGTCAACCCGTCGTAAGATTTAATCTCAATTTTTTCGCAAGGGATAGATTTTGCTTCCTTTTGCCAAGCGATTAGTTGGTCTTTGTGCACTCGGTATGATTTTCCTATCGGAACGTAGTATTCCTTTTGACGCTTTAGCAGTTTGTTTGTTTTAAAAACGATAGCGTAGCATATATAAGTCACGCTAAAAAATAAAGCGTACGCAGATAATATTATTATAAAAAAGATAAGTAATGGATTCATATTAAACTTTTATTTTTATATAGTCGCCGTCAAGTTCAAGTTTAGTTCCGTAAGGAGTTGAAAGCCTATTTAAAATATCGAAAATTTCTTTTGCTTCTTCCCCTTTTGCGTGGTAGGGAAGTCCGTTTAACTTGCCTTCTCTTTCAAAGCCTGCGTTAGTTGGCATAAGCGTTAAAGTGATAAGTTTATCGTTTTCAAACTCCATATATGGAATTGCGCTTAAAAAGTTGCATTTATGCGCTTGCAAGCCTATAGCCCCGTTTTTAGAACGTTTCATAAGTGCTTCGTAAGCGGTAGCGTTGATATCTAAACCGTACTTTATCATAAAGTCAGCAGGGAGCAGGGGAACTCGCATTCCTTGATAGATAAAGTCGCCAAGCGAGTAAAATATAGGCTTTCCGTTATAGATTTCAATGGGTCTTAACTGATGGGTTCCACCGCCGATTATAGCGGATGCGCCCGCGTCGATACACGCTTTAGATAGTTCTTCTAAATAATCGGGAACTTCTTCGTGTGAAGTTTTGCCTATATCGTGGCAATGTGTTAAAACTAAAACACAGTCAAAAATTTCTTTTGCTTGCTTAATTGAGTTTACTATGCGCTCTTTATCCTTTTTGTTAAGTTCCGTGCGCTTTTTCGTTCCGTTACTGCAAAACTTTAAACTGCCGAAGGTTAAGATACCGTCTTCGTCGGGAAGGGTAAATCCGCCTTCAATCATAAGATTGTGTCTACCGTTAACGTCAGAGTATTTTGCAATTTCTTTTAAAGACGTTTCCATTTCGGGCGTGATGGGGTAATAGGTGTTAAAGCCAACGTAGTTAACGCCAGGGCGACCTTTCATAGTTTTAGTTTCGTAGCCCGCTTTTGACGCTTCGTTATATTCCGCAGTAACTGCAAATACTGCAACTTTTTTACCCTTTACATCAATAATTGCAGGAGTGGACGCTTCTTCCATATTTTTACCAGTACCAGAGTGATAAAGGTTTCTCTTATCAAGTTCGTTAATCGTTGATAAAAGCCCGTGATACGAGTAGTCCATAACGTGATTATTTGCCGTGCCGTAATAATTAAAACCGTATTTCGTTAAGTCGTCAAAAATCGCAGGCTCAACGTTTATCCAAGTTCCACCGCTGTATGCGTTAGGGAAGTCTCCAAACTTTTCAACGTTCGTTTCAAGGTTGGTAATTTTAACGTCCCCCTTATTTATAAAAGAAGAAACGTCTTTTAAATCTTTATCGTATTCGCTTGGGATATCAGCAACGAAGAGCGCGTCGCCAGTCGCTGTGATTTTAAGTAAATCTTTCATAAAACGCTCCAACTATTTCGTTTATTTATTATAACAAATACCGATTAAAGAGTCAAGATTTAAAAAGTTGACGAATTTTACATATTTTTTGAGTGATTTTACATAGAAATTTCAAGTAAAATATGTTATATTGTTAATATAACTATGATACAATGTATCAATAAGGGGGTTCATTATGGACAAACAGAAAACAGAAAAGACTATAAAAACCGTGGTTAATTGCATTTTAGGTGGTTTTTTTGCCGTTGCAGTAACTGTAATTATTATTGTAATCATTAAGATGTCGTAAAAAAATAAGAGGAGAAAATTATGAGTAAAGTTAAATTTGGTTGGGCTGAAGAAAGTATAATGCCTAATAAGCCTATTAGGCTTGCTGGTCAGTTTTATGAAAGAATTTCAAATGGGGTTGACACTCCTATCACGGTAACCGCGTTCGCAGTTGAAAGTGGTGATGATCAAATGATTATTTGTTCTTGCGATTTGGGTGGCGTTGGAGTTTCTCTTAATAGGCAAGTAAAAGAAATGCTTAAAGATAAACTTCCAATTTCCGTTGATAAAGTTATTATTTCGGCAACGCACACTCACGCGTCGCACTTGTATACTCAAAGCAACGAAATTCAAGGGCCCAACACGTCGGGAAATTCTCTTCAATACTTAACTAAACTTCTTCCTAAGGATATGCAATACGTTCCGCACGTTTCTGGTAACGACTATTTAGACCCCAATGAAGCACGTGACTTTATTGCTAATCAAATCGTAACGGCAATTTGCAAAGCGTGGGATAATAGAAAAGAAGGTTTATACCAAAACGCGTTCGGTAGAGCGGTTATCGGTATGAATAGAAGAGTTTGCTTTGACGATGGTTCTGCTCAAATGTGGGGCGATACTAACAGCGCTAACTTTGAAATGCTTGAATCGGGTAACGATAGTGGTATCGAACTTATCTATATTTTCGATAACGATAAGAACTTAACGGGTGTGGTTGCAAACGTAGCGTGCCCGTCACAAGTTATGGAACATAGAAACTTAATTTCAGCGGACTATTGGGGTCAACTTAAACTTCATCTTGACAAAAAGTTTGGCAGAAAGATTTTCGTTTTAGGTCTTTGCTCGGCGGCGGGCGATCAATGTCCACGTGATATGATTAGATGGGTTAACGGCGAAACCCCCGTTGACGACCCGAATATCGAAAGGCTTGATTATATTGAAAGAAGAGCAGACCCGAGTATGTTTGACCTTTCAGGTCTTAGAGTGGTTGGTAGAAGGCTTGCTAACGAAGTTATCGGCGTTTACGAAGACCTTGGCGATGATTTTAAAGACGAAGGCTTGTTAGTTCACGAAACCTTTACCTTAAAAATGCCACTTAGAAGAGTTACCAAGAAAGAATACAACGATTCTATTGAAAAAATCCAAAACTTCGTTGATAAAAACAAAGGCAAAACTATCAATTATAGAGATAACGCAAGGCTTCATATTTACGCTGGTAACGCAGTAAGATATGAACTTCAACACACCGTTGATACTTTTGATAACGAAATTCACGTTATAAGATTCGGCGATATCGCAATCGCTACTAACCCTTACGAATTATTCCTTGATTACGGCAATAGAATTAGAGCAAGAAGTAGAGCAAAGCAAACCATTTTAATTCAACTTGCTTGCGGTAGTTTCGGCTATCTTCCTACCGAAAGAGCGGAAAACGGCTCTCACTATTCGGCGTACGTTTCAAGTGGTTTTACTGGTCACGTTGGCGGTGATTTACTCGTTCGTGAAACGGTTGAAAGAATTAACAAAAAGTTTTGATATAAACGGTTGACTTTTCGAGTGTAAAGTTGTATACCTAATTATGTAATAATTAAGTAGGTTTATAATGGATAAAGCGTTAAATAAAAATTACAACAGGTTAATATTTCTTGGTATTTTTCTTTATTTTTCAATAATGTTCGCAAAGCAAATTTTCAATGCGGAAATTATTGAAATTCAAGAAGTATTTGGTGCAACCGCAACGAACACGAGTTTAGTTACTTTGATATATTACGTAGTTTACGCAATATCTCAAGCATTCTTGGTATTATTCATAGATAAGATTAAATTACGAGTATATTTAAGCGCAACGCTTTTCGTATCCGCTATTCTTACTATTTTAATAGGAATAGTTGGAAATATGGGGGCAGGGCTTCCGTTTTTATTCGTAGTTTTTGCGCTTAACGGCGTGCTTCAAGCGGGTAACTACGCTGGGCTCGTTAGGATTTTCAACAGATATTTAAATAGAGAAAAATATATGCTCGCAATGAAATTTGTAAGTATCGTTGCGGCGGTTTCTCTTGCTGGTTCGTACGGATTGTCTTCAATATTCGTTGCTATTTCGAGGTGGGAAATTCCTTTCATAATTACGGGTTTGATATTTTTGTTTTCGGTCGCTTTGTTCTTCTTTGGATTAAAGCCTACCATAAACTCTATAAAATCGCTCGGCCACGTTGAAAAAGATGCTAAAGAAAAAAGTGAGAAACCTAAAAAAGTTATTCTTTCAGCAAAAACTAAGCGTTTGGAAGTTTGGTTTTTAGCAAGTATTTGCATAATGGCGTTGTTTGGCAACTACTTATATTATGCGCTCAATAACTGGTTTTCAAAACTTATTTACGACGTTTACGGGATTCCTAAACACTACTCAATTTTAATAAGCGTTGGCATTGCGTTGTTAACGGCAGTAGCATCAACCTTAGCAATTACTTATTTTAATAAGACGAAAAAGGGCAGTTTAACAACCGCAATTGGCTTTAGCGTGGCGGCGGTTATAGCGGCGGTTTTATCGTTTACTTACGACTTGAACGTGCTTTACACTATATTTATGTGTATTTTGTTCATCTTTGTAATTCAAGGTCTGAAAACTCAGTATTCGGCAATTACGCCGTATGAAGTTAGAGAAATTATTGAGCCTGGCAAGTTTTCGCTTGTATTTAACTCAATGGCTTCAATCGCTGCTGGTTGTTCGCCAACCGTTATGAGTTTAATGTTTGAAAATTTCGGTTGGAGAGTATCGTTCATTTCGCTCGTAGTTATATCAATCGTGCTTGTGTTCAACGTGGTTGGTTTGAAAGTTTCTAAACGAAAAATGGTTTATGAATACTACAACGAAAAATTACAATAAATTAAAATCAAGGGGAAATTTATGAAAATAGCATTTGCAGGATTTGGCGAAGTAAACACGCCGATAGAAGTTATTGAAAGAAAGTGCAAAAAGGCTTTAGAAGATTTAAAGGTTAGCGGTGCCGAAATTTATCCGTTCTATCCTATTCGTGACGATTATGAAGAAACTTACGTTAACAAGGCGGTAGAATATTTCTCGTCCGTTGAGTTTGACGTTATGGTTCTTTGCGTTGCCGGTTGGATACCCACTCACGCAATCTTAAAAGTTGCCGATAAATTCCGCCATAAACCTATGGTTCTTTGGGGTCTTTGCGGTTGGTATGAAGACGGTAGGCTCGTAACTACTGCCGACCAAGCGGGAACTTCTGCTTGCAGAAAGACTTTAAAAGATTTAGGTTATACCTTTAAATACGTTTACGATATCGTAGGCTTGCCGTCGAGAGTAGACGAAGTTTTATCTTTCTGTAAGGCGGCGGCAGTTGCAAATAATATTAGAAAGGTTAAAATTGGTCAACTTGGATACCGTGATATGCAACTTTACGGCACTCAGTTTGACGGAATTGCCGTTAAAAGAACTTTCGGCGTTGAAATCGAATGCTTTGAAATGCTTGAAGTCGTTCAACGCGCTGAAAAACTTACGAGTGCCGAAATTGATAAAGTCGTGGCAAGAATAAAGGCGTGGAAGTTCGTTAAAGAACCTAATGAAGACGCGGTTGTAAACGCGGCTAAATACTACCTTGCAATCAAGCAAATTATTAACGAAAGAAACTACTTAGCAGTATCGCTTAAAGACGTTGACGGGTTTAAGAAACTTTTAGGTTTCCCGCCTGCGCCTATCTTTACCTTACTTGCTGAAGACGGGGTTTTAACAATTCCCGAAAACGACGCTATGGGTAACGTTACTCAAGCAATCGTTAATATGCTTACCGGTCAAATCGGCGCGTATCTTGAATTCTACGAATATTTCGTTGACGGAGTACTCGCAGGCGTTCCCGACTACGTTCCCAAGGAAATCGTTGACGGCGAAACTACTATTTTACCCGCGGCGTTCGGTGAACTTTCCCAAGGTTTATTAAACGTTTCAAAAGTAAAGACGGGTGAACTTACTATGTGTAGGCTCACAAGCGATGACGGCAAGTACGTTATGCATATCGTAAAAGGTAACGGCGTTACTCCTGAAAGTTGGGAAGAATGCGGTTGGGATAAACCCGCGCCACAACTTCCGAGTTTAAAGGTGGAAATGGATAACGTTGAACATTTCACTCAAAACGTTATGGGTCAACACTATATAATTTCGTATGGCGATAACGTTAAACTTTTAAAAGAAGTTTGCCAAATCTTAAACGTTGACGTTTTACTTTCATAATAATAAAAACCACCGAATTTTCGGTGGTTTTTTACTTTTCGTTTTTATAGCGGTGTGGCGTTGTGTTAAACCGCTTTTTGAATAACCTTATAAAGTTAGAGTAATCGGGGAAACCTGCTTTCATGCAAGCGTTCATAACCGATTCTCCGTTTTTAAGTAAAATTCTCGCATACGCTAATCTCTTCGTTTCAAGATAGAGTTTTGGAGAAGTGTTAAGGTGGATTTTGAATAGTCTATTTAAGGTGCTTGAACTTATTGAATACTTTTTCGTTAAGTATGAAATAGAATTAACTTCTGTAAACGATGCGTTAAGGTCGTCGAGAATATCTTTTAATACGGGTGGGGCAACTTGTTCGTGATTGAATTCGTCAATGTGCCTACTTAATATTTCAATTATGCTGACCATTAAAGCGTATTGTTTTAAACTATTGGTTTCTTCGGTAGCGGTTTTTAGTTCGTTGTAAAGTTCTAACAGTTTTTCTTTTTCAACAACGGGTGGAGATATTAAGTTTGATTTTAAGTTTAAAAATTTATCAAACATAAACGCAGGTGAGGGCTTAAACCAAAAGCATAGGTGTTTATGAACGGAATTGCTATTTAAAATGCAATTATGCACTTGGTTGGGTTTCGACACTATAACGTCGCCTTCGTTAAGCTTATACAAATTATTTTCCACGGAAAAAGATACGTCACCTTTAAGTAGAATATAAAACTCTACAGTATCAGAAACGTGCGGTGGATAATTTTTAGCAGGCATAATATTATGGTCTTCGTAAAAATAGTACTCCACGCTAAAATCTAAAGGCTTTGGTGTTGCAAATAAAAACATGTTCATAATTATCTGTAAAAATATTTGAGTTTGACAATCTCTAGTTTAATCGTTCAAAAATTGTAATATTACTAAAATAAAAAGGCTATTTAAAACAAATAGCCTTAAATTTTAGCCCATCATTACTTCTGAAATAATTGCAAGAACTTTATCGTGGCAACCACCGCAACCGGTTGAACAGTGAGTAATTGCTTGAACTTTATCAAAAAGCGATAAAACGTCTTCAAATTTATCTAAGCCTTCAAGTGCCGATGCAATGCTGTTATAACTTACTTGCATACAGTTACAAACGATGTAATTTTCTTTCATGGTGTTCTCCTTATGTTGTAATCTAAAACGATTATATCACTGCTAAACGATAGTGTCAATATCGAAATAAAAGTAAATTTAAATTTTATATTCGTTAACTTCTTTTTCTGTTGGAATAGAAAGTTGAGCGCCCCTTCTAGTGCACGCTATACTTGCCGCTTTGCTTCCGTAAGCGCAAGAGTTTTCTAAACTTTCTCCGCGTGATAAGCCTACGGAAAGCCCACCGCAAAGAGTGTCTCCTGCCGCAGTCGTATCAACCACTTTAACGCTTATGCAAGGGTAAATAGTTGCGTTACTACTATCGCTTATTTCGTATCCTTTTGCGCCGAGCGTCGTTACTATTTTTTTAATTCCGCTTGAGAATAAATTATCCTTTCCGCCTAAAATTTCAAGTTCAGTTTCGTTGGGCGTGATTAGATCAACCCACTTTAAATAAGGAGTTATTTCCTTGTTTGCAGGTGCAGGGTTAAGTATGGTATATAATCCCTTTTCTTTGGCTTTAAGTAGCCCATAGCCCACTATCTCGATAGTGTTTTCAAGTTGAGTTAAGAAAATATCGCCAACTTTAGCGGTACTTAAAAACTCGTCAATATCGTTAGTAGTTACCAAAGCGTTTGCGCCTTTATCAATTATTATTCGGTTATCGCCTTGCGTCAATAATATCACTGCAATACCCGTAGAAACGCCCGAGATTTTTTTAATGCAATCAACGTTAACGCCTGCTGTTTTTAAGTCGGATAAAAGGCTACTACCAAAAACGTCGTCACCTACCGCACCGCACATATAAACTTTTCCACCTAACTTGCTTGCCGCGGTTGATTGGTTTGCGCCTTTCCCGCCACCGCTTTTAAGAAAGTTACTGCCTATTATAGTTTCGCCTTTTGCCGGCATATACGGGCTTTCAATGCATAAGTCCATATTTAAACTGCCAAGAACGTAAATGTTTTTCATAATCACCTATTTGGTTCAATTTGAGCGTTAATCACGCTTGCTATATCTTTAAAAGATTTTTTGAGTATGGTTATTCGCGTTTTGCCGTCGCATTCGGTATAGGTGGTAATTCCTTTATCCGAAATAGTTACTTTTCCAGGTTTAGAAAAATCGAAATATTTGCTGCAATCTTGAGTTGCTAAAAGGCAAGTAACAGGGTCCCAACTATCTCGCTTATAACCGTTTATTTCACAGCCTTGATAGCGAGCGTGCTCTTGCATTGCAAACCAAACGGGGTTGTCCCCATCGTTTATATCGGTAAATACTTCAAATCCTGCTTCCCACGGCACGAAATACGTGTCGTTTGGGAAGGTGTTGGCAACGATTTGTGCGGACTCTATATCTTGCAAAATATTCCATTCGGGGAAGAGTCGTTCGCGTTTCATTTCCAAGATTTCGTAATTTTCTATAAAACTGCCACCCATTATATAGAGTGCGTCGATTTTATCTTTTGCAAGTTCAATTCCAGTTTTAGGGGATATTTCATCGCCTTGGCTTTCTAAAAATCTACGAACGTTTACAAGTGGGCCGATTGCAATAAAAGTTATTTTTTCGTTTGAATTTGCTAACGTTTCTCTTATCAATTTAACAGCGTCAACGCTTGAATCGATAAGATTATATTTAGTTTTTACGGCTGTGGCGTAGGAATTAATTTCATCGCACGGCAGTTTAGGTTGGGCCATTGCTCCGACTTCAACTTCCACGTTATAATACTCGCAAATTGCTTTAATGGTAGCGGTTGCCCCATCTCTAGCGGATGATGCCGTTACGCAAAGCACTTCGCATTCTTTATTAACGTGTTTATTAAGTAGCAAGCCAAGAGCAACGCAATCGTCGCAATCAACGCCCATATCGGTATCTAAAATAACTTTTTTTATCATTTTAACATCCTTAGCGATAATGATATAAAAATTATATCATTTCACTTATTTATAGTCAATATGTATTTGGCGGCATAATTAAGATAAATATCGCTTAAAGGTTCAAGTTATTTTCGCTATTATCTTTTCTATTGACTTTTATTTACCTGTGTTATATAATTTAGTTGAGCAAAGGGGCGCTGGTGTTTCCCCCTTAACTCGTTCCCCGTTTCGATAGTTCTTTTCGACCGACCTATTCGTTACGGGCTTTTTTGTTGGGACAAAAGGGTAGCGGCGTGCTAACGCCTGAACCGTAGGTTCAAGTCCTGCATACGAAAAAAGAGAAGTCGGTTCGACTTCTCTTTTCGTTGGTGCGGCTGACAGGTTTTCCGCCCCTTGATAAGGGGAAAGCAAACTTAGTTTGCGAGGGGTTTGCGCCGTGCTAACGGCTGAACCGCAGGTTCAAGTCCTGCGTATGAAAAAAGAGAAGTCCGTTGACTTCTCTTTTCGTTGGTGCGGCTGACAGGACTTGAACCCCGATAAAAAATTAAAATTTACGATATTATCGCGATTTTTGATTTTAACCCCTATTCTTCCCCATTTCACAAGCATAAATAGAAATCAACGGCGCTACTTATATATAAATTCCCTTTATCAGAAGTTAAAATATGAACTGCATCGCGTGCTATACGTACGTATACGACGTTAAGTACGTCGCGCCCAATTATAATTCAAAAAGGAAACCGTAACGCGAGCCGTACGGTTATTTTTATTTAAAGTTTATTCGCGCCCTTTTACACGCGCTCGCGCGTGATATATTTATTAAAATATTTATTCAGTCTTTTATAAATGGGGTACATAAAAAAACACTTACGCGTATGTGGTTTTTATTTTTGTTGGTCGGGTATTTTTTTTAGGTGTAAAAACTTAAAAATATTGTATTTTACCGAAAATTTTCCGTAATTTAAAAGACTATTTAATAAAAATAGTCTTTTTTTGTTTTAGTTAACGTTGAAATTTTCGAAACGTTCTATAAGTTCAATAAGGTCCGACTCGTCGTAAGTTCGCTCGTTCGCAAAATGAATACCGAAACGCTTGTTATTCGGCGTGATTGTTGCAGGTTTATCTTTAATCTTTTTTCGTGGAGACCTTCCTGTCTTCTTCCTGGATAAAGAATTATTCTCTTTAACCCAGAGCGCATTGAACTCGAGTTCTTTTTCCGTTTGCCCGGGCTTATGGCTTAAACCGTCAATATAGGTTACTCTTAACGACTCGTCAACGTAACGTATCACAAAACCACGTTTAATAAGCGCGTTTATATTATCTCGCGCGGAGTTTTCCGAAATGTTAAGATAATCTGCAAGCGTTTCAATAGAGCCCGTAAACGCTTTATTTTTCAAGCGCGAATAGTGCGCTACGATTGCATAAAGGACCGTTTGAGCGCGCGTTAAATTGAAACGGACGGCAAATCTAAGCGGATATGCGACGTAGATTTCACGCTCCACCGGCCACGATGCAACGTAACACGTGCGCCCGTTCTTCGTTTTACCCTTTTTAACAAACCCACGTTCGATAACGGTTTTTAAATTCTCTTGAAGCGCGTATTTGGAAACGTTGAGCATAACTTGCAACGTCTGAAGCGAGCCGGTGTAAGCGCCGTGCTCGAACTTCGAAAACTGCGCGATAATCGCGTATAAAAGCGTTTGGGTAACGTTTAAGCCGTTACGTTTCGCGAATTTGAGCGGATAAGGAACGTAAGCGTCCTTTAGGTTTTTATAATTCCTTGTTTCTATAAGTTCGGTTTTTGAGTCTCTCATTATCTTTTCCCTATAATTTTTGTACGTTTTCATTGAATCGCCCGGGCAACGTTGCGCTAAAACGTACAATCTTTATTTACTATTGTTAATGGTAATCACAATTAATAGAAATGACAGCGTAATTGCCAAAATCGAAATTGAAAATGCACCCATATTACCTACCTTTTGTTGCATATAATTTAGCAACTTTATATTCCCACGCGTTACAATCTGGATAACAAAGATTATCTTCAATATCTCGCATTGAAAGCATGTTGCAATATCCTGTTTCTTTAAAAAATACGTAAATTTGGTTTAATCGATTGCTATTTTCAGTATCAACTATCAAATATTCTTCATTTTCATATGTTTTCATAATTATCTTTTTCCCTTGACTTTTATTTACCTGCGTTATATAATTTAGTTGAGCAAGGGGGCGCAGGTGCTTCCCCCTTAACTCGTTCCCCGTTTCGATAGTTCCTTTCGACGTTGCTATTCGTTACGGGCTTTTTTGTTACCTTTTACACTTTTTTTGACTTATCTTATTATGTAATCGATTAAGTCAAGTATTTGTTCCGATGTCCAGTTTTCACGTTTTAGATATTCAACCAAACGTCGTAACGCTTTACCCATACTTTCCACCACCTTTCACCTGCCTTTTTTTATTTAAGACGGTTTTCGCACAACCATCTTATGTATATATTGTATCATTTTTTTGAAACATTGTCAAGTATTATTTAACTTTTTTTGAAACTTTTTTAAATATTTTTTTAACTTTGTTTAAAATACTTGAAACTTTTTAAAATGTGTGATATTATATTTATATCGAATTAAAGGAGCGGTATAATATGGATAAGGAAAAGTTAAAAAAAGTATTAGCCTATGGTGGCGTTAATCAATCAAAAGTTGCTGAAAAAATAGGAATAACGCGCGCTGCGTTTTGTAATCGTTTAGATAAAATGCGTTTTTCGGTTGAAGAACTCAACCAGATAGCAGAAATGGCTGGCGCAAAGTACGTTGAATACTTCGAGTTTCCCGACGGAACGAAGATATAAGCGCAAAACGCTTGCTAAACGCGTTTAGACGTGATATAATAAAAATACGGTAGCACGGTAGCCGTGTTACGTAATAGGTCCCGAACGTTCAGAGTTTCCAAGTCAGGAACGTTCGGGTTTTCTTTAGCCCTTTTCGTTAAAGGGCGTTTTTATTTTCGATTTCAGCAACGTCGGACTTAAAATTCTCGTAGTTCTCACACGTTGCGACGTAGTCTTCGAGCGTACCGTCGAAGTCGTAACGTGGGTTAACCATTATTCTTCCCGAATATTTATACTTTATGGCGCCGTTCTTGGCGAGCAAGGCAAGCCAACCGCGAATAGTTCGCGTGCAAACGGTGCGGTGTTGGTCCGAAAGAACGCTCTGAAGCGTCTTTACGTTCGTGCTGATTAAGTTGTTGCCGTCTTTCAAAAAGACGAGAACGCTTAAAAGTTGCTGGGCGCAACGCATATAAGATAAGCGCCCTTCAAAAATGCTTAAATCACTTTTTATCGAAACAACGTTCGAGTTCATACGTTAACCCCCCTTTTTTCTTAATTTTTGTACGATTTATGCGCTCGATTCTCGGCGAATTGCCCTAAAACGTACATTTTTTTTATTTGTTACGTTAGATAAATAGGCGCTCAAAAAAATACCGCCGTAAACTATGGTATTTTTTTTAGACAAAATATGGATTTTATCCTTTTTTGAACGCTTTGTGTTTTACACACGGCGTTTTTTCTTTTATTTCTTAACGGAAATCGCTAAACTTACATACTTCGGCTTTACGGTCAACTGCACGACCAACGCAGGCGCGATTGCACCTACGTAGGCACGCACATTTGCCCGTAAAAACCGAAAGTAAGTTCTTTACGCGATTTCCTTAATTTTTTCCGACAAGGCGTGTCTGAGCGCGTTCAACTGTTCCGTACTTGATACAAACTCAGTCGCGTGTTCAAGGTCAAAACCATTGATTGTTAGATTCTCAAACGGTACACCGTCGATATTTTTTGTAAAATAACTTGGATATAACTGTTTGTACGCTCTATCGTTGTAATATTTATTGATGCCAGATGCAACGTAACGAATTTTATTCTTTCCGAGCGGTATTCTTTCCCCGGTATCAGATACGACGTACGCTTCGCTTCCCGTTTCAAAATTACCAAGCGTTGAAACTATTTGTTTTCTAAAACCAATAGACTTTACAAACTTTTCAAACCAAAGCATAAACTTTGCATAATTTTTTTGACGTTTAGAACCTTTATCCAGGCTGTCCGTTTTCCAAATCTTCAAAAAGTTAAATATCGCAAGTGCAACCGTCGGTTTGCAAACCCATTGTTGCGATTTAACAATTTCGTTTACACCGGCAACGCGCCTGCAGTCAATATAAATGTTCTTGGGGTCTTGCTCGCAAGCAATAACTGCCCACTTTAAGAAATGCCCACCTAAACGGAACATATCTGACACGTCGTAATATTCGCCTTTTTTGAACGATAATTCATTTTTAAGTACCGCGCCGATTTCGTCAAACATTACGACGGAATAGAGCGGAAGACGCGACGTTCCGCGTATATGTTTAAGTGTAACTTTATAAGACGTGCGCCCTGCATCGTCTTTTATGCCGATATTCGACCACAAGCAAGGAATGCCTTTATTTTGGCCCGGTTTAGGTTCCTTTGTGTAAAACAAATAACTTTCTTTAATAGCGAACCACTCAAGCAGTTCGTCTATATTTCCACGTGCGAGAATTTCCTTTTCTCGGCTGTGCCACGTCCAAAAATCGTATTGAAGTTTACGCCACATTTGAAGCGCTAACGCTTTTGCTTCCTGCACACTTTGCGACGTTTTACCAACGCGCGGTTTTCCGCCTTTAATCTTGAAGACGTTGCCAAAATCGCTCATAAGGTCTTGAACGTACATAATGTGCCAAATTACGTAATACTTTCCGAACCAATAAATACCCAAATATATTAAAAAAATCTTTATTACATAAGGGTAATATATTTGCGCATAAAATTCAGGCGCATAATTTCGAATAATAGATAGTGCAAGAACGCTTCCTAATAACGTTAGTATCGTTATTATAAATTTAAATGCAGATGAACGCTTGCCTTTAATAGTCTTAAGCAATATTAAAAAGGGAATTAGTGCTACCGTTGCAAGTATTATATTTTCCCAAAACGGTTTAAAGATAAAGTTAAATATCATTAAATAGATATTAAATAGCAACGGAAGCAAATAATAAAGTAGCCCGTTTTTACTGTATAGAACGTCAGTCCAAAAAGTGTAACGCAATTTTTTTAAGCGGTTATGCGATTTTACTTTACGCCCAAGTTCTTGAGTTAAGTCTTCTTTTTTTATAGCATTTTTTCGCCATTCCTTTTGCTGGTCCGTCCATAGCGACGAAAACTCTTCTTTCATTTCAAGAAGCAACGGTTCAGGCTTAAAAAGTTTAAATTTAGGCTTGTCCGGGCGAAGTTCAAATTTAGCGCCTTGACGGTCAAAATCACTTAAAGGTTCGAGCGGTAAACGGTTCGGGAACTCGTCTACGTAGCGATAAGATTTACCGCGACGTTCCGGGCCAGTGTACCACATTATACCGTTTCCGCACTTTACCGAACCGGTACGCGTCGGCGTCATCGCTTCTTCCGGCGCGTCGGTTTTTGGTAAAGAGATATTATTATCCGAAGTTTTCTTCGGTTTATTTGTCTCATTAGTTATCTTTTTTTTAAGTTCGTTTAACATGGTTAATCTTTATCTAGCCACCTTAACAATAATACGAGCAACAGTACAACGACCGCTATTATCACGATAAGCAATAATAAATCGCTGTTAATACTATTGCACGATACGCAAGAAGTACCCATTAAACCCATAAAACATAAAGAAGCAATAACTGCCAAAATTATTGTTATTAACATAACTATCTCCTTAGTTTTTGGAAGATTCTAACGAATATATACAACGCAACACCGCAGATAATTCCTATGCCTAAAACTTTAAGGAATTGAGCAAACCAGGAATTTTCCCACCAATCTTTCAGAGAGTTTCTATTTAATAATCCTAAAATTTTGTCTTTTTCTTTTTCTGTTGACGAGTCTTTATCGTTCCAGTTTTCAGCGCCACTTTGTGATAAATAGTTTTCAGACGTTGAACAGTCAAGATAGAAGAAATATGAATACAAAATTTTATTTCTATTTTCTGGGCTTAGAATTAAATCTCCCCACTCTTGATAAAACATTCCTATAACACCAGGAACGTGCCAAACGGTTCCGAGCATATTGTAATAAAATTTATACAAACCGTCGCCACTAACTTCTTCGGCTTCATAAACAACCTTGCAACCGTCAGACGTAAATTCTGCAAATATATCATTTAAGTTGGATTTGCGTTCTTCAAAAGTTGCAATATTGAAAAATCCGTATAATTTATTTTCCGGAACTTCGTCTGTGTAATCAAACCAAGTAGCGTCTTTTCTGTTTAAATACATAATCGACCAGTCTTGATTGAATTGATTGCACCAATCTTCATAACATGTAAGCGGAACTTTTATTTCTTCAACGCCTATGCCGTTAGAATTGATTTTTCTCATAACCGCATACGAATATTCGAGTGTTAACGTGTATTTTGATTCTCCGTCAAACTTAAGTTTTGCAGAATCAGCATAAGCAGTGGAATTTCCGTGTTCGTCCTTTTCACGAAGAACAAAACCGTGCGTCATATACTTAGTTGTGTTTTCAATAGGGAATAAATAAAGATTTTTAAAACCTAAAAGTTTCGCAACTTGTTCGTCCGTTATAAGTCTAACGTCTTCGTAATCAGAAACTTTTATTTCTTTTGTAATAGTTTTATATACAGCAAACGGCGTGTTTTTGTATTGCTCAAGATAGTTAATAACAATATTCCATTTATCCGTAAAATCAAACTTAATCGGTATAATCTTTTTTTCATGAATGCTACTATAATTTATAGTAAACGTTGTATCTTTCGTATTTTCCGCGTCAAAAGAAACTGCAACGTCTTTATTCCCGGTAATGTTTTTAATTCGATACCCGTCGGGTATAAAACTGTCAAGTTCTAAGTCGTCATAGGTATATAAGGTAGAATTTTTACTAAGTGTAATATACTTAGCGATATTGCTTAAATCACTTTCAAGTTTTAACAAAGTATTGTATCTATACGTAACAACAAAGTTACAAGTCTTTTTCTCGTGATTATATACCGGATAAAATCCAACGTATGAATAAAACATTTCTTCGCCAAGACTGGACGGAGATATTGCGTTATCTATCACAACGCCGTATTCGTCATAAAAAGTTTCAGAACTAATACCTATTAACTCTGAATAAATTTTTTCAATCGGAGTTGACGTTATTTTTGTTTCAACAAGACTATCGGAAAGTCTAACGTATGTATAAGTGAAAGAATATGGAACGTCTTCATATATTTCAGATACCACAGAAACTTTAAAATTTAAAAGTTTCTCTGCATTTTCTTTTTCAAACGATATACTTAAAGAATCGTCAGTTAAGGTTACGTAAACGCCGTCTGGAGCGTCGTCAATAGTAAAATTTCTTTTTTCTAAGGCAAACGACCAAGAAGCACTATTAAATAAATGCTCTTGAATTTTTGAAAAATTAAACACGAGCATAATTTGATTTCCGAGTGATGATACTTCAGGGGCGTAATAGTTAATCGTTAAATTGTTCCCTGGTTGATTATTGAAAATCTTAATATAGAAATCTTTATATTCAAACGGTGTATAGTTAACGTTAACTTCAACAATTCCTAACTCGTCAACATACGTGCTGGATATACTTTCAGCCTGAAGATAAACTCTTGAACCAGATTCAAACACTTTACCGTTTTCATAATATTTTTCAACTAAATTACAGTTAAAATCTACTAAGGATTTTTTATCAATAAGTCTATAAACATAATTTATAACTTCTTCATTATTAAACATAATTCGAGCAGGAATCTTTTTAATTTCAGTTGTATTAACAATGAGATTGAGTTTATTTTCGTCGAATTTTTTATAATTCAAATTTACATCTATTTGCGTTTCAGCACTGATACCAGGAAGCCCAGCATAATTAAATAACCAATCAACGTCAGCCGTGCTATCTGAAGCAAGCGCTGAAAGTTGATTACGCGCTAAGTCTTTAATCGACGTTTTTATTTGATTATTTGAACTGTAAACTTTGTTATATTCGTAAGTTTTCTTTGTTGACTCAACAGACCACTTATTAAAATAGTTATGTGTATACAAATTATAACTGTCTATAAGTTCAGTTTCAGTAACTTCCCATACGTCGATAAACCACGTGTATTCAGTAGTTTTTGAGATTATATCAAACTCTCCCATAACGCTAACGTGAGTCATTGGTAAATAAAATATAAAATTCTCGCCGATAACTGTGTATTTTGTGTTATTTAACAGTTCGGTAGTTCCATTTGTGAAACAGCGCATGAAATGATTATTGTTTAAAGTATCAAAAGAAGAGTTTTTATCTTCTTCGCTTTCGCCAGGATAAACGCTCAACATATAATATTTTTTTGTTGAAAAAACTTCGCCTTTTGGAGACTCTTCATAAAGATATTCTTGGCCGTATTGATACTTAAAATCAACGTCAAAATCACCGGCGTTAAACTTGTCAAGCACGTCGCCTTTAATAGTTGCAGAAACTGCTACGGTGTGCGACGAATAACCTGCGCTAACGGTATTATCCAAAGCGATACTGTCAATGCTTATATTAGTCGTTGTAATTATTTCTTCAGCCTTGGCGTTATTTTTTTGTAGCGAAAAAACGCCTGCAATCATTGCGCAACATACACACACAACGGCAAGCGTATATTTAAATAAGTTTTTTAATCTTAATTTTCTCATAATAATTGTCCTTTTCGGTGTTACCGTTAAAGTATATCCCCGAAAGACATTTTCGGGGATAACTCGGTTCTAAAACCTTTACTTATTGAATAGTAAAGATTTTTTCGCAAATACACTCGCGAGCATCGCTTCCAGCGTAAACAAAAACTTGAATTACGTGCTTGCCTGCTTCAAGGTCAGACAAGTCGATAGTTTCACGAGTTGTATCAATGTAATTCATTCCGTCGAAATCTGAGTCGTATTCAATCCAATCTTCAGACACTACGTCGTAAACAGAATTTTCAATCTCGACTTCGGGATTGGTATCAATTTGATACGTAATTTTTGTGAACTGCTTTTCGCCAACTGCATAAGCACTAAACCAGGCTGAATCTTCCCCAAGAGTATGAGCATCGTCGAAGTAAACTGCCGAGTGCTTAGCGAGTGAGTCGGACTTTTCGTCTTTGTTTCGAGTAGCAACGACGATACCGATGGTGGCGCCGACAACTGCAACGATGCAAAGACCTGCAATCAAATATTTAAGCCAACTTTTCACGAACTTTCCCCCCTTTTGAATATTCAAAAACGCGCGTGGAGCGTTTAAGTCGTTTTTAGCACGGCGCAGCGATTTATTTGCGCCGTGGGGCATAAAGCCCAAAAAGATAACTGACGGTAACCAGCCGTCTATGGAAGCGCCGTTTTTTATTTTTGACGGAACGGACACTAAAAACCGTCGAAAGTTATGAAGAAATCTTACTTAGTTTTTATTTCTTAAAAATAATTAAAATCGCAAAACCTAAAATAATAACGCCTAAAACAATCGTAGTCCAACCAACTGCAAGGCAACTCTTATCTTCGATATTAAGAATTTCACATACAACTGCGCCAATTTTTTCAATGCCTGAATATTCTTCAGTTTCGGTATCACTATTTGAAGAACCGTTATTTGAAGACGACCCACCCGTATTTGTAGGAGCAGAAATAAATACTATATTTGCATTATCGTTTTTATTTGTGATAACGTAGGTTTTATCAAAATAATCTTCGTAAACATTTTCTAAACTACCAGTAATGCAACTCTTTAATTCAAACGTTTTCGGAAGATAGAATTCAAGATATACCTTGCCGTCGTAAACTACGCTGTTATATTCAATCGAAAAACGTCCTAAAATTATCTTTTCAGTTTCAAGGTCAAAAACAACGCTTTCGCTTTTAATTAGGCCGTTAGTTGTAAATTGAATATCAATCGCCTTATTATCGAGAGTCGTTGTCGGTTTTTCCCAACGGAACCAACGTCCAGCATAAGTTGCTTTGTTTGACTCGTCAATAGTAATGTTCGTCTTTTTCCAATTAGTTTTACTGTTACGATTAGGAACGTTAAACACTTCAGCATACATTTCTAAAACAAGAACATCGCTAGGAATTTCGGGTTCAATAGGTTCGTCAGACACACTACCTAAATCAAACGAATACATAGTGAATCCGTCAGCACAATAAACAGCAGTAATGGTTGTTTCTTTATCCCAAGTTAAAGAATAAAGTGTTGCTCCGGCGCCAGTATTAAACATTTTATTAAGATTAACTTCTTCAGGAATATATATTACGTAATACGCGTCTTCATCAATGGACGTTTCAAAGTAAGAAAATCCCCACTGTCCCCCAATAGAAACAGTTGCTTCACCATACGAATAATTTGCTAAACGATAATCGCCAAACATTAATTCAACTTCGTTGCATTCTTGCGGTATGGCGTAATATTTACCGCCGACCGTATCGCCACGTTTAACTTCAGACCAAGTAATTTCAACGTCCGCTGGGAATTCTGGAGCGTCGAATATAATATCGCCAGGTTCAAGATATGTTGTCCTTATATCAAAAGAGTATACTGTTCCGCTAACTTTTGTAACGGTAGTATCTATATCCCATTCTAAATGAACATACTCTTCATAGCCCACAAAGAAAGTAAAATCTTCTAACATGCTTTCGGGCATATAAACAATATTGTATACGTCGTCATTTAAAACGCTTGTAGATTCAATACTTGAAACGCCAGCAAGATTGCCTATACTCACTTTTGATTCGGCGCGTGAATCGTTTTTTAAAGCATAATCTGAACCTAAAATCCCAGCATATTCAACTGCACACGTATCGTCGCTTGCGAGAAACGCGTAATATTTACCGCCGAACGTGTCGCCGACTTTAACTTCAGACCAAGTAATTTCAACGTCTTTCGGAAGTTCTCTTGATTCGATAACAGGAGTCCAAGCATCAGGAATATCTGATTCGTCAGCCGAAACCTTTTTAAATGAACTTACGCCAGCAAAAGTGAAAGCGCATAGCATAAAGCCAAGCACCGCGCATAGCATAAATTTCATTTTTTGTAGTTTTAATACCTTTTTCATAATATTTCTCCTAAAATATATTTAAACTCCCGATAATCGTAAACTTAATACGCTATTGAGAAGTTTATTTCTCCGTCCCAAAAACCATACGCACGTTCCATACTTTCAAAGTAGTATTTTGCATTATCTGTATAGATAGGGTCTATTTTTACAAGGTCAACAATAGTGCCTTTATCTTCGCTTGAAATATAATTAAATTCAAACTTTGCTATGGTGTTTATAATAGAACCGTTATAATTAATTTTACAAGCAACGTTATTAAGCGTTATAACACCGTCAATAAAGTTTTCACTATTAAGTTCAAATTCTTGGTTTTCAACAATAGAAACGCACTTGCAGAATTGGTCAATATAATTGCCGTTTTTATTGTCGCCAACGTTAACGGCAAAATCGCCGGAAACAAGTTTAATCGCTTCAGGTTGCGATAGAACGCTATCTGACAGAACAGCAAACGTGTTAAGTAAATCAACGTCAGCATTAAAGCAATAATCAAAACTTTGTTTAACTTCAGAATTTAAAGAAGTTGCTTCTTTAGTTTTTCCAACTAAGGGTTCTTCAATAGAACCATTTTTAACCGAGTTAACGCCTAAAAATGTTAATGCGCAGAGTATAAAGCCACAAACTGCACATAAGGCTACTTTAAGTTTTCTTGTTTTAGTTACCTTTTTCATAATTTATTCTCCTTATTTTTACGCTACTAAAACGTAGCGAGTTATATCAGTTGTTAAAGTTCCAAGCGAAACATCAATTCTAATCTTGTCAATATTGCTGACGGACGATAGTTCGTCACGGTCTTGACATGCTATAATAACGTTACCGTAAATTCGCTTGTATAAATCTCGGCTATAAATTGCAAGCGTTGAAATTTTTTCTTTTAAAAACACTTGATTTTCACATACAACGCAATACTCTTTACCGCCAATTACACAGCGCACCTTGTCTATCGCTTTGCAACCGATTAACGTTTTAATTGATTCAATGTCTTCTACGTCAAGTTTAATAACGTTTGGCTTAAGTCCTGCTTCGACGTTAAAAAATATAACGTCAATTTCATTTTTTAGTTTCATAGTTATCTTTTCCCCTTTAAAAATTTATTTTTTACCTACTGAAAGTAGTGATAAAACTGTAGTTGTTATAAGCGTTCCAACGAACATACCAACTAAACCGCTTAAAAAAATCGTCCAAAACATACCTTTTCCCCTTTTAAAACGTGCAAGTTTTAACCGTTTCGATTATCGGCGCAAGCAATTCGTTTATTTCAGAGTAATCGCCACAGCGCTTGAATACCGTTTCATATTGCGACGATATCACAACGTAAAATGAGTGTTGTGCCGTTCTCGTTATCGTTACGTTGTAGAGTAGTTTTTTCTCTTTAACGTCTAAAACGTTTTGAAAACCGTCGTGCCTAACTTTAATATCGGTTTTGTACCTATCATAAACCCTGCAAACGAACGTACCGTTCGGCGTGAACTTCTCAACGTTCGGGCGCTGGGGTATCTTTATTTCGCCGAACTTTACGGCGTAGTTCTTTAAACCTGCCATAAGTATTTATACCACGCGCGTTTTTTTTTAGGCTTATAGTCAATCGGTGTTCGTGTAAAGCGCTTAATTATCTCGCTATCTTTAGCGGATAAGTCGCAATACGTTCCGCGTTCGCGTTGGCCAACAAATAGAAGCGTACCGTTAAATACGGTATCGAAAACCCTGCAGTTCTCTTCTTCGCTTTCGTAACTAAACACGACTAAGGCGTTATGGCAAGGTAAAACTTGCATTTGGTAAGTATCTTTAGGTTCAACGCCGAAAAGTTCAACGTACTTTTCAAACGTCAAGTTTATATATTCAGTTCTAAAATCTTTCCCCGGTTCTTTAATCAGAACCCTTATCGATCGGTTTCGTTTCATGTTATCTTTTCCCCTTTTTGTACGCCAACAATGGAGTTTGTTATTGTTTGCCGTCTTCTTTTTTAAAAACGCCGTAAAAGCCATATACTAAAACATGCAATAAGTAAAGTTCAATCGTCAAATTTAAATAGTATTTAGAAGCGTTTTTTAAATATATCAACCTTAACACTTCGTCAGGAATAGTGAGTTCGCATTTCTCAACGGTCCAATCGTAGTAAATATCTAAGCGAACATTAACGTCGCTACCGTCAAGGCTGTTACCGTAAACGCTACGAGAACCGCTCGGCATATTAAAAAACCGCTTACCCGAACGGTTAGTAACGCGGTAGGTTCGCTCCGCTTCACTATATTCGCTGGTAAAATTTTCGCTTTTGTACGTTATATCAGCATAAAGTTCAGGTACGTCGGTTTTAACGTCGTTGTAGTCAAGATTGAATTTTTCGTTATAAACTCTAAAAATTTCGTATGCTTGTTCTTTGGTGGTTTTTAGTTTCATAGTTATCTTTTCCCCTTGTTTGTTTATTCTTGCACGTAACACCAACTTTGCGGTGCTCGTGTTAAACGATAAAAATCTTTTGCTTTCGGGCAATCTTCACATTTGCAATTCTCAAAGTCGAAATTAGGATATTTATTCTTGAAAAGCGTTTCGCAATCCCACTCATATATATTTTCTAATTCTTCCTTTGAACAACAACGCAGTCCGTCACCGTCATATTTAAAAGGCTTTATAAACTCGCTTAACTCTTTCGGTTTATCGTAAATCTTTAATTCGCTTATATGCCAACCGTAAAGAAAGTTATTGTCGCCTGCATATTCAATAAGTTGTTCAATACTCAAGCAGGTTTTTTCCTTGATTTCTCTTATATGCTCAGCATCGCGGAAACTCCAATAATAATTGCCGTCTTCGGCTTTGTGGATATAACTTTCTATTTTATCGCAAATAAATTCGCCAACGATTTTGCTGTTAACACAAGCAGGGTCAAATCTCCCAACATAATCTTTGCTATAGTGTAAGCCGTCATAAGCCATAAATAGCGTTCCATTACTATTCGTGCAATAAATCAAGCACTTAAATGGTGGCTCACTCTTTGGTTTAGTTTTGCGAACGTCAATTACTTTTATTTTGTTAAATATCTTTTCAACCCACGTTGGCTGAATAGAAATTAAAATATCTGGTTTGTTCATTTTGTTATCTTTCTCCTTATGAGCATAATTTGCTCGTTTGGTGATATTATACGAGCATTTTTTTCCCTTGTCAAGCAACTTATGGAAAATAATGCTACAATTTTTTCAAAAAAAGGGGGATTTTATGAATTTAAGAGAACTTCGAGCGGAAAAAAATGCTACACAAGACGAAATCGCAAAACAATTAGGTGTGAAACGTTACACTTACGCAAAATGGGAGCAAGGTCGCGCTGAGCCGTCCATTATAGACCTTATAAACCTTTCAAAAATTTATAATTGCTCGATAGATTATATTGTCGGCAATAGCGACGACTTCGATATTATATCAACAAGCAAAAACTTAAATCTCACGTCAAACGAGAGCGAGATGCTTTCGCATTTTCGTTTATTGTCTGCAGACTTACAACGTGAAGCAATCGGCTTCGTAAAAGCACTTGCGATTTAATTAAAGGAGATTATTTATGGGAATTTTTACTTTCGAAATGCAATTAAGGGGATTAAGAGCAGATAGATTAATAACTCAAGAAGAAATAGCAAATGAAATTGGTGTGTCAGTTAGTCTTTACAAAAAATGGGAACAAGGCAAAAAACAACCTTCTATAGATGAATTAATTCGATTATCGATTTTTTTTGAATGTACGGTTGATTATCTTATTGGTAACGATGAAACTGATTTTGGATACGATATCAATAAATTATCTTACGAAGAAAGTCAATTGCTTGATATTTTTAATCTACTCACCGATGAACAAAAATACGAAGTAATTGGATTTGCTAAAGCAACAGCCAAGTATTTAATATAAATCTATAACTTAAGTAGGCGTTTTTGTACGTTTTTGGCGCAACGTTGCAAGTTGATTCAACGAAAACGTACTATTTTTTTTGAAGATTAAAAACCGAAGAAAATTTAATATTTAACGTTTGTTTAGTGGTTTTTAATCTTAAATACGTAATACGTTACTAAATAAAAAAGCCGTTATACTTTACCTTACCGCATAAAGGAGGTTTTAAGTATGACGGTAGATAATTATATAACGGCACTTGAAAAGATAAGGAACGGCGCTGAAGCGTTACGCCTGGCGTGTTCTGAAGTTATCGGAGCGCTTAAGGCTGAAAAGTTCAAAGCGCAACGTGAAGCATCAACGGTAGCGACTTCGGGGTTTGCTACCGATAACAAGGAAGAAGTTGGGGCTTTAATCGAAAATCGAAAGGAGCCTATTATTTTTACACTTAAAGACGGTAAAGTTAGAAAAAAAGGCGGAAGCGTTGAAATACGGTTCCGCAAAGTTGGTTATGATAAATCTTTCTGCGCTAAAACTCTTGCCGAGTCTCAGGCGAAGTTTAAGGCGTTTTTGAAAGAATTGAACTCTAAAATAAAAAACGGTTCCCTACCCAAGAAGAAACCGAAAAAACAAACGGTTGCTTCCTGGGCGGAAACCTACTTGAATACATATAAACGTTTCACTCTTTGCGATAAAGCCTTTGTTAATATCGAACGGATATGCAAACGTTACGTTATAGACAAACTCGGAAATCTTGAAATTCGCCAAGTAAAAGCGATTGACTTGCAAGAACTTTTAACCGGGATACTTGCTGACGGTAAGGGCCGAACTGCAGAAGACGTTAAAACGTTTTTGAAAGGTATGTTTGAAAAGGCCCTGTTTAATAATCTTATAACGTTTAACCCGATGCAGGGCGTTGAGATACCTAAACACTATCGAAAGCACGGTTCGGCGCTAACGCTCCACGAAGAAAGAACGTTCGTTGAGAGAGTTAAGGGCGACCATTACGAGCCGATACTTTTGTTTTTGCTTTATTCTGGCGCAAGAGTATCTGAAGCGAGAGCGTTAAGGTTATCGGATATCGATTTAAGCGCAAATACGGTAGCAATACGAACGACCAAGTTAAAGGACCG
Organism: Christensenellaceae bacterium; assembly: GCA_045637965.1. Taxonomy (GTDB): domain Bacteria; phylum Bacillota; class Clostridia; order Christensenellales; family Borkfalkiaceae; genus HGM11412. The sequence continues at coordinate 69,984 of JAZUAK010000011.1, forward strand.
AGTGAACGCCAAGCCGAGAGTTATTCCAATATTCCCGAAACTTCGCCCGGTGCTTGAAGACGTTTTAAAACGTGGCGCAGAGTTTCCGTTTAAGCAAATGGCGGAAAAAAGCGGTAAACGTTTTAAGGAGTATTGCCCGGTGCATCACTTGCACGAACTCCGGCACACGTTCACGACGCGTTGTCGTGAAAACGGGATAGATAACGAACTAACGTCGTTATGGACGGGGCACACGTTCGCCGGGAACACGACGAGCGCAGTTTACACTCATTTTTCTATTGAGTTTCAGCAGGAGCAGGCAAAGCGTTTAGAATATTGACGGACTTTTCCCCGAATTTTTCCCCGCAAAATTAGTCAAAAAGCGTAAAAGCGCGGAAAAAATCGCGTTTAAACGCAAAAAAAGGCAAGAAAAAAGCCGTTTTCGGTGGGAAAACGACTAATTTGGTGCGGCTGACAGGACTTGAACCTGCACGAAGTAGCCTTCATAAGATCCTTAGTCTTATGCGTCTGCCAGTTCCGCCACAGCCGCATGCCATTGTATTTTAGCACAAACTTTTTAAAAGAGCAAATATTTTAAAGGGGTTTTTCAAAAAAATTATAAAAGTTGTTTATTTTTACCTTTTTTGCTAAGTTTGCTCATTTCTGCTTGGCGACGATTTGCTATATCAGACTTAAAATCAAACGTAGATACTGCCGTTTGTTTCTTTGCCGAATAAGTAAGCGTGTATTTCTTAACGCCAAGTTCTACGAGCGCTTCTATCGCGCCTGCCACGTTTTTAACGTGACTATATACGGTTTTCTTCTTGCCTTTTGCATCAAAATAGAAAATATCAAGATCCCCGTCAAATTCTTCGTGGGGCTTAATCGCCTTAAACTCGTTGAGCATTTCTTGAGTTTCCGCTTCCGTTTTGCACGGCGGAAGAGAGATTATCGACTTGAATGAACTTATATCTTTAAGTTTTATAGTCATTCCCATAATCAAAACTTCTTTATCGGTTACCGTTAAAACCGGCTTACCATCAACGGGGAAGTTCTTAAATGCCGAAGGTATAGTTATCATTGGGATAATTGAAAACGCAAAGAAGAACAATGAAAACAACCAATCTCTTTTAGCCGCAAAAATTGACGCTGAACCAATCGTTAATACTATGAGTAGTGAATTTAACACTATTGCGCTACGGCGCTTTTGTCTATTATATAATATATCCGAAAAAAACTCTTTAATCATAACGACTATAGTTTACTAAATATTATTCGTTTTGTCAACTACACTCAGCGTGCCAACTTTTATTTTACCCCTTACTGCTTTATAGGTGTCCGTATGAAGTCTTATCGAACGCTTAACGCCCCTTTCCGTAACGAAAAGATACGCCGAACTTTTAAGCCCGTTCTTACTTTGCCGTATCGTTAAGGTTTCTCCAAACGGCATTTTATCGTCATTGATAATTTCTATCTCAGGTGGAAAAACAACTTCGTGCTCTTCACTTACCCTTTCGTATACCGCAGTAGGCTTTTCCCCGTAAAAAGTAAAAGTTAACGCATCACCATCCGCAACCGCTTTGATATAAACGCTACCGCTCGTAACGTTTTTAAACTTTAAATCGCAAGTTTTCCACGATACCATAGCATCAAACGACGGCTCTATATAAGATGGAACTAAACTATGCGCGTGCCTTTCAGTAGTTTTTAGCCCCGATAATAAAGCGCAGTTATATATGGTGGTTGAAACTTGGCAAACGCCACCGCCAACACCTTCTAAAAACTCACCGTTTTCTATTACCGTTGCAGGTAAAAAGCCGTTCTCTTCCGTTCGCTCGCCAACCGTTTTGTTAAATGAAAATTCCTCGCCACTCATTAAAATTTTGCCGTTAATTTTTTCGCTTGCAAGTTTAATATTATGCTTGCGATTTTCAGAAGAAACCGCGTAATAGGTCGAAAAACTCGCAAGTTTATAAGTGAATTTCTTTAAGTCTTCAATCGTTACGGACGGCTTTAGTTCAACAATCGGCGCTTTCACTTCCATTATGTTTTTGCATAGCGCTTCGTTTATATCTTCAATTAGTTTTTCTTTGTCGATACCCTTGCCACTTTTTTCACGAGTGAACGAGAAAACGCCGTTTGAGTTAGGTGAAAATTTCACCGTTGCATCAACGGGGAATACCGCCGTTTCGTAAAAAATTCCGTCAACAACCCCGTCTAAGCATTTGATAAAAACCTTGCCGTTATAATAGCCTAACTCTTTTCCGCTTAACTCGTAAGTTTTATTTCCAACGGATATAGTGAAAGTTTTTTCGGTTGCATTAGCGGTAAATGATTGAAAGCAAAAAGCGACCGTAAAAAGCACGGTCGCTAAAGTTGATATAAAAATCGCTTTTATTTTAACAATTTTCCCCGCCATACTTAAAGTATGAGCGAGAAAAAATCAAATATACTCCTTTTGTAAAACGGTTATAACTCTTTTATTCGTTTTAATAATTCCGTTATTTGAAAGTTTTTTGAGTTCTCTCATCATTGCCGAACGGTCAACGCACAAAAACTCGGCGAAACTCGTGAGCGACATAGGTAGCGTAATCTCGTTTTTAGTCGTATTTTTAAGCGAAATGCTAAGATAGGATAGTATCTTTTCCCTAATCGTTTTATTTGAAAGAATTTCAATTCGTTGAGAAAGCGTTTTCGATTTTTCAATAACTATATTAAATAAGTTTTCCACGAATACTGAATGGCGTTCGCACGCTTTTTGGCAACGCTTAAAAACGTTATTATAATCGAAGAAAAGCACTTTCGTATGCTCAACGGCGTACGCCGAAACGTAGTTTCCGTCCGTTTGAGAAAATTCAAACACGTTTGAAATAACGCCACTTTTTGGGATTTGGTCAAGAATCGTAACGTTGCCGTTTCTATCAATTTTTTTGATAACCACTTTTCCTTGCATAACGACGCCTAAAATGGACTTAATTCCGCCGAAAGAGTAGACTTCTTCCCCCGCGCTAAACTCGTGATTACGCGCTCGAAGGCACACGCTTAATTGCTTCAACTCTTCTTCGGTTATGCCTTTAAATAGTGGCGATTTTAAATTCTTCATACACACCTTTATTGTTGTTTTTGCAACAATATATTACCATAAAACTCACTACTTGTAAACGGGTTTTAAAAATATAACTTAAAAATAATTATGGCGCTTAAATTGTTTGACAAAACTTTTTTGCTGTTATATAATAATTAAGCAATTTGCGTAATTGCGTTAATGATTTTAAAACCATATATTAATATGCGCCGTTAGCTCAGCTGTAAACTGCAAGTGGGGCAAGGTAGTCCGTCATTCGTATTTCCTTCGCTACGCTTCGGGCACAGAGCGTCTGCTCCGCTCCATCCAGCAAGAAGCAAACCGCAATAAAGACTAAAATCATTTTAAAAACCATATATTAATATGCGCCGTTAGCTCAGCTGGATAGAGCGTCGGTCTACGGAACCGAAGGTCAGGAGTTCGAATCTCTTACGGCGCGCCAACAAAACGGACAACCCAAAAGGGTGGTCCGTTTTGTTTTGCGACGTAAGTATCTCGTAACAAGTGCCAAAAAGCCACAAGGCATACACGCCTCGTGGCTTTTTGCTATGCCTAAGAGATGAGAACTCGTTCGGCTGTCACTTGACAGGCTTACCTTGACGGACCAAGGTCAGCCAGGGTGTCCCTACGCTAGTAGGGTGTGGCTGTATCTCTTACGGCGCGCATTATATAAAACTTGCTCTTTTTGCTTGCCGTAAGTATCTCGCACGTTATATATAGAATTATACTTTGTATAATAAAACCCCCGCTCTAATTCGAGCGGGGGTTTAAAGTTAAATTAAAAAGTCAAAGGCAAGCATTAAGCAAAAACCAAATATTAAAGAGTAGGTTGCCGCGTGTTCATTGCCGTGAGAGTGCGTTTCGGGAATCATTTCATCACTTATTACGTAAAGCATCGTTCCACTTGCAAACGCGAGTGCAAACGGCAAAATTACCGTTGAAATACTTACTGCAAAATAGCCTACTAAAGTTCCTAAAACTTCAACAAAACCCGTAGTCATAGCGATAATAAAGGTTTTTCGCTTGCTCATTCCTGCCGCAAGCATTGGTGCTATGATTACCATACCCTCGGGGATATTTTGTATCGCAATACCGATTGCAACGCTTAACGCTTGAGAAACGTTGTCAGACCCAAAACTTACGCCTGCCGCAATGCCTTCTGGGAAATTGTGAATTGCTATTGCTATAACGAAAAGTAAAACTTTGTTTAACGTTTTATTGGTTGACGGGTGAGATTCTTCAATTCCCGTAAACTTGTGTAAGTGCGGTACGAGTTTGTCAATAAGGTTTAAACAAATTGCGCCTACCGCTATGCCGATAACCGTTATTATAATGGCGTATTTACCACAGAGTTCAAGCGATGGAATAATTAGCCCAATTAGCGCCGCCGCCATCATTACGCCCGACGCAAAGGATAAAACGATATCGTTGAGTTTATGCGACGGGTTTTTTATAATAAACCCAAGCAACGCACCAACGACCGTTGCACCGCCCACGCCGAGAGCGGTTAATAATACCATAATCATTTCATTCATCCTTTCATAGTATTTTAAAAGCGTAATTTTTGTGAGTATTAACGCTTAATACTATTATTCTTCAATAGTTTTTATAAAGGCCTTTTTATCTTCCGCTTTCATGCACGCCGAACCTGCAACGAAAACGTTCGCGCCGTTTTCCTTGCAAAAACCGAACGTGTTTAAATCAATACCGCCGTCCACTTGAATATGGCAAGCAGGGTTAACTTCGTCAATCTTTGCTTTGAGTTCGCTGAGTTTTGGCATCATGTCTTTCATAAAACTTTGTCCGCCGAAACCAGGTTCTACCGTCATAACTAAAACTAAGTCTAAAACAGGAAGATATTTTTCTATCGCCGAAACTGGAGTTTTAGGCTTGATTGATAAGCCACACTTAACGCCGTTTGCTTTAATTTTTTCAAGTGCTTTTAAAGTGTTTTCTTCCGTGTCTGCTTCAACGTGAATAGTCAAATAATCAGCGCCTGCTTTTGAATATTCGTCAATATAACGAATGGGGCGGTCAATCATAAGATGCACGTCTAAAACTCTATCGGTAAACTTTCTGAGCGCGGATACGGTGGAATAGCCGAACGAGAAGTTAGGAACGAAAGTTCCGTCCATACAGTCAACGTGGAACCACTTAGCGCCTGCTTCTTCAAGCATCTTAACGTCTCTACCAAAGTTTAACGGGTCGGTTGCAAGTAGCGACGGGGCTACGATATACTCTTTACTCATAGTTAACTCCTTATACCGATTTATTGTTTAAGCGTTCGCCAACTGCTCCGCCTGGATGGATAAGAGCAAATTGTTCGGCAACGTAGCCGGTTTCTTCAATAACGGCAGCCTGAAGAGCGTGGAAAAGCATGCAAAGGGCTGTGGTTGAAGTTGTGCCTTGCATATTCCACTTGTCAGTTTCGCGGTTAACGTATTGCTTAATAACAACGTCTGCAGCGTTTGCGAGTGGGCTTTCTAAATTTTCAGTAATAGTGATAATTTTAACGCCTTTTGCTTTGCAAATATCAACGATAGGTAAAAGTTCTTTAGTTTTACCACCGCGAGAAGCGAAAACCATAACGTCACCCTTTTGAAGATAGCCGGTTGCGCCGTGAATTGCTTCAGCGGGCGAGATAAATCTTGCAGGGCGTTCTACACAGCACATAAGATGGCAAAAATGTTGGCAAGCAATACCAGAGTGACCGCTACCTGCAGCGCCTATTCTAACCGCACCACATAAAAGTTCTACCGCCTTAGAAAACTCTTCTTCGTTAACGTATTTCTTCATTTCGTTTATGCATTGGCTTTCTATATCAAACGCCTGATACACGGCGTCAAGAGCGTTTTTACTAATCATAATAATACTCCTTAATAATTTCTACTTAAAGGATAGCACACATAATATTTTTTCGCAAGTAAACTTGCGTTTATTCGCAACTTATTTTTATAAAATAAGTGAAAATGCCTTGACTTAAACGGGAAAAGGTTATAGAATAAAATTATAAATTTTTTTTAAGGAGAAAAACAATGGAATATAAAATTTATCAAAAAGAATTAGAATTACAATCTCGTGGCTGGATTCCCACTTTCCACGATATCAGAAAAGAAATTCTCGAAATGGTAGCAGATTCTGGTATTAAAAACGGTACCGTTGCAATCGTTTCTCACCATACTACTTGTTCAGTTATGGTTCAAGAATGCTCGCACGATATCGATACTTTTGACCTTGAATATCTTCAACACGACCTTCTCGATATCATGAGAAAAATGATTCCTGACTTTGCTGAAGAACATCAATATCGTCACCCCGGTCCTATCCACGCTCAATACGGTAGATACGTTAACGAACCTGGTGACTATTCTTCAATGAATACTGACGGTCACCTTCGTTCTGTTTTCTTTGGTAGAAGTGAAACCTTAACTATTAAAGACGGTAAGCTTGACCTTGGTTTATTTGCTCACATTTACTTTATTGACTGGGATCACGTTATTGCACGTCGTCGTCAAGTTAATATCACTATTATGGGTACTACTGAAGACGTAGGCGATAGAAAGTGGAACGGCGGTGAAGTAATCAACACTCGTCGTAGATACACTGAAGAAGAAAAGGAATATGATATTCACTTTGATCTTCAACAAATGCGCTAATTTTTAATCCGTTATTTGCATCGTTATACTGCGTTACTGCTTCGAGTTTTGACTTCGATGACCAGCAAGGTCAATCTCATCCAAAACGCTTCGCGAGCCTTGTCTAACTCGCAACTAACGGCTTAAAACGTTTTATCAAGCTAAATTTTTAATTGCCGAGACTTGATATACTCGCAACTAACGGCTTAAAATGAGCTGAGTATACCTTAAAAATAGTGTTCTGCTTGTTTATAAGATCTTAAAATATTTACACGACAAAAGTAAAACCGAGTGGAATAATTTCACTCGGTTTTAAATTAAAGGAGAAACTTAATGGAAATTAAAATGTTTAACCTTTGGTATTTTTTTTGGTTAACGCTTAGCGTCGGTTCGTTTTTCGGCTTGTATTTCTTGCTTAAAAACAAATCGCAAAAAACACAAAAAATAACGTTGTTTTCTATATTGGCGTTTGCCCTTGTCCTTCATTTTTGCAAAAGACTTTGGTATCCGTATAACCAAGACGTATCCGCTTGGTATAGAGATAGTTGGTTTATTAATATTTGTGGAGCAAATATTTGTCTTTTCCCATTTATGTTCATAGTAAAAAACAAAGCCGTTAAGGACTATATGTTCTTCTTAGGAATATTAGGTGGTTTTTTAGCGTGCATATTGCCGATTGAAGCAATCGAAAAACCCGACCAATCTAAAGAAGTTTTAGAAATTATAAGATTCTATATCCATCATACTATATTGTGGGTAGTTCCCGTTCTAATGGTTAAACTTAAAGTTCACACGCTAAGTTACAAGCGTTTCTATAAAACGCCCGTTATTTTTATGGTAGTATTATTATTTATAATGCTAAACCAAATCTTCCAAAGCGAACTTGGTTTTATATCGCTTAGAAACGACGATTTCTTAAATATAAATTATAGAAACACTTCGTATATTTGGGCGCCGGGTAACGACGCCATAGGTAAAATATTCTCAGTATTATGCCCTGACTTTTTTAAGACGGTTCCCGTCGGCGAGTTTGCAGGTCAACAAAAGTATTGGCCGTGGTTCTGGTTAATAATTCCCGTCTTTACCTATATGTTACCGATTACCTTTATAGTTACCGCTATAATAGATAGAAAGAATTTCGTTAGCGATTTTAAAAGGTTTAAAACTTACCTTAAAACGAAACTCAATAAAACCAAATAAAAAACCGCTCCAATCGGAGCGGTTTTAAATTACTTTAAAGTTGCCATCATAACGGCTTTAATCGTGTGCATGCGGTTTTCCGCTTCGTCAAACACGATAGATTGTTCGCTTTCAAAAACTTCGTTCGTAACTTCAAGTTCAGCAAGACCAAATTTATCGTAAACTTGCTTTCCAATAACGGTGTTAAGGTCGTGGAACGCGGGTAAGCAGTGCATAAATCTACATTGCGGACCAGCGTTATCCATAACCGCTTTAGTTACTTGATAGGGAAGAAGTTCGTCAATTCTTTCTTTCCAAACGCTATCGGGTTCACCCATTGAAACCCAAACGTCAGTATAAATAACGTCAGCGTTTTTAGTCGCTTTTAAAACGTCCGTTTCAAAATTGATAGTTGCACCCGTTTCTTTAGCAATCTCTTTGCAAGTTTCAACGAGTTTGCCGTCAGGGAAGTATTTTTCAGGTGCGCACGCTGTAAAATTAAGCCCCATCTTAGCACAGCCAACCATTAAGGAGTTACCCATATTATAACGAGCGTCGCCCATATAAACGAAATTAATTCCTTTTAAACGACCGAAATGTTCTTTAATCGTTAAGAAGTCAGCAAGTATTTGAGTGGGGTGGAATTCGTTAGTTAAACCGTTCCAAACGGGCACGCCTGCGTATTTAGCAAGTTCTTCAACGATTTCTTGGCCAAATCCACGATATTCGATGCCGTCAAACATTCTTCCAAGAACTCTTGCGGTATCGGCAATGCTTTCTTTCTTGCCAATTTGAGAACCTTGTGGGTCAAGGTAAACTGGGTGGATGCCAAGGTCGGCAGCGGCAACTTCAAACGCGCAACGAGTACGAGTACTCGTCTTTTCAAAAATAAGCGCAACGTTTTTACCGCGGAATGACTTTTGGTCAACTCCCGCTTTCTTTTCCGCTTTAAGGGTTGCGGAAAGATTTAATAAGTATTCAATTTCTTCAGGAGTGAAGTCTAAAAGTTTTAAAAAATGTCTATTCTTTAAGTTCATAATAATACCTTATTTCAATGCATCTTTAATAACGCTAATCGCCTTATCGAGTTCTTTTTCGCTAATATTAAGTGGTGGCAACAATCTAAGTTTATCCTTTGCGGTAAGCACTAAAACGCCGTTGTTTAAACAGTAATCAACCACTTCTTTAACGGGTTTTTTAGTCTTTATGCCAAGCATAAGTCCAAGACCGGTAACACTCTCAACGCCGTCAGCATTTAAAAGTTCGGCTTTTAAGTATTCGCCCTTTTCTTTAACGCCCTTTAAAAATTCAGGAGTTAAGCGTGAAAGAATACTAATTGCACCAGCCGATGCCACGGGGTTGCCACCAAAGGTTGAGCCGTGAGATCCGAACGTTAAAACGTTTTCAACTTTTTCGCCAAGCATACAAGCGCCGATTGGAAGCCCACCGCCTAAGCCTTTAGCCGTTGTAACAACGTCGGGCATAATATCGTAGCCCATAAACGCGTAAAATTCGCCCGTTCTTCCGTTGCCAGTTTGAACTTCGTCAACGATAAGTAAAATATCGTTATCTTTGCAGTAGTTGCAAACTGATTGAACGTAAGATTTATCAAGCGCGTTAACACCGCCTTCACCTTGAACGATTTCTATCATAACCGCGCAAACGGGGTTTTGGTTACAAAGTGATTTAATCTCTTCAAAATCGTTTGCAGTAGCGTAAACGAAACCGCTAACTAAGGGATTGAAAAGTTCGTGGAACTTATCTTGACCCGTTGCAGAAAGAGTTGCAATCGTTCTTCCGTGGAAACTATTTTTTAAAGTAATAATCGTGCCTTGCTTGCCGTACTTATCTTCGTAATACTTTCTTGCAACCTTGATAGCGCATTCGTTTGCTTCCGCGCCCGAGTTAGCAAAGAAAGTTTTCTTAAGCCCGGTTTTCTCCGCAAGCATTTTAGCAAGCGTTACGCAAGGTTCGGTATAGTAAAGGTTAGAAGTGTGGGCAAGTTTATTTAATTGACATATAACTGCGTTTTTCCACTCTTCATCGCACGCGCCAAACGCCGTAACGCCGATGCCCGTGCCCATATCTATATACTCTTTTCCGTCAGCGGAATAATAGGTTGCGCCCTTGCCGTTATAAAGGTCTACTGGGAAGCGCGCGTAAGTTCCCGCCACGAAAGTTTTGTCAAGTTCAAATAAGTTATTCATTTTCGTTTCCTTTAACCATAGTACCTGCGCCTTCGTCGGTTAAAATTTCCATTAAGATAGAGTGGGGAACACGTCCGTCCATGATAACCACGTTTTTAACGCCGTGAGTAATAGCGTCGATACAGCAGTCGATTTTAGGAATCATACCGCCCGAAATCACGCCTTGCTTTTTAAGTTCTTCCGCTTCTTCAATCGTTACGTGGGGGATAAGGGTGGACGGGTCGTCCTTATCTTTTAAAACGCCTGCAATATCAGTCATCATAATAAGTCTTTCAGCGTTCAATGCGCCGGCAATACGAGCGGCAGCGGTGTCGCCGTTGATATTGTAAACGTTTCCGTCTTCTCCGCCTGCAACGGTGGAAATAACGGGAATATAACCGTTGTTTAAAAGGTCGTTAATAGGTGCAACGTTAACGTCTGTAATATTGCCAACGTAGCCAAGGTCTTGATTCTTCATAACGGCTTTGATAAGACCGCCGTCAATACCCGAAATACCCATAGCGTTACCGCCTTTCGTTTCAAGATGAGCAACGAGCGATTTGTTAACTTTGCCCGCAAGAACCATTTGAACGATATCAACCGTTTCTTTATCGGTAACTCTAAGCCCGTTAACGAATTCGGGTTTTTTGCCGAGTTTATCCATTAAATCGTTAATTTCAGGTCCACCACCGTGAACGAGAACGACTTTTACGCCGATAAGCCATAAAAGAACTATATCTTCCATAACTTGTTCTTTAAGGTGTTCGTTAACCATAGCGTTTCCGCCGTACTTAACGACTACGGTTTTGCCGTTATAACGCTTGATGTAAGGAAGCGCTTGTGTTAAAACTTCAGCGCGTTGTGCGTTTGAAAAATGTTTATCCATATTAGGTTCTATAATCTCCGTTAATTTTTACGTAATCGTAAGTTAAATCGCAACCCCAAGCGGTAGAACTAAATTCGCCGTCGTTAAGGTTAACGATAATATCAATTTCTTTTTCAAGTAGAATTTCTTTTGCCTTTTCTTCAGAGAAAGCAACGCCACTACCGTTAGAGCAAACTTGAATTTCGCCCTTTAACGACTTAAAGTAAACGTCAATCTTGTTAACGTCAACTTGAGCGCCACTATAACCGATAGCGCATAAAACTCTACCCCAGTTAGCGTCAGCGCCGAACATAGCGGCTTTTGTAAGGCTTGAACAAATTACGCTCTTAGCCACCGTCTTAGCAATATCAAGCGTGCTTGCACCCGAAACTTTGCATTCGAGAAGTTTTGTTGCGCCTTCACCGTCGCTTGCAATCATTCTGCAAAGGTTAACGGTTACGGTATTGAGCGCTTTCATAAAGGTTTTGAAATCTTCGCCGTCAGCAGTGATTTCTTCGTTACCTGCTAAGCCGTTTGCTAAAACGGTTACCATATCGTTTGTCGAAGTGTCCCCGTCAATGCTAACCATATTGAAAGTTTCTTTAATGTCTGAAGATAACGCTTTTTGAAGCATAGTTGCCGAAATCTTGCAGTCGGTAGTAATAAACACGAGCATAGTTGCCATGTTAGGATGAATCATACCGCTACCTTTTGCGATGCCACCCATTTTACAAGTTTTGCCACCAACCGTGAACTCAACTGCGACTTCTTTCTTAATCGTATCGGTAGTCATAATCGCTTCAGCAGCGTTTGCGCCACCGTCAACGGAAAGTTCGCTAACGAGAGCGGGAATGCCGTTTTTAATAGGTGTGATATCAAGCGGTTGACCGATAACGCCCGTTGATGCAACGACAACGTCGCTTGCGTCAATACCAAGGCCTTCGGCTAAGAGTGAGCAAGTAAGGTTAGCAATCTCAACGCCGTTAGCGTTGCAAGTGTTAGCGTTACCGCTGTTGCAAATAACCGCTTGAGCGTAGCCGTTAGAAATATTTTGTTTAGTAACGAGAAGGGGTGCGCCCTTAACGAGATTAGTAGTGTAGGTTGCAGCGGCAGTGCAAGGCACGTCGCTAACGATAAGTGCTAAGTCACGCTTAATTCTATTTTTTCTAATACCGCAGTGAATACCACTTGCTTTAAAACCTGTTGCGGCGGTAACGCCACCTGAAATAAGTTTCATATCATTCTCCTATGTTCAAACTTAAAGTCTCGTCTAAGCCGAGAGCAATATTCATATTTTGTACTGCCGCGCCCGACGCTCCTTTTCCAAGGTTATCAAAGCGCGAAACGAGCGTAATTCTTTCATCGTTTCCGTAAACGGAAATAAGCATATCGTCTCTACCCGAAAGAGTATTGGACGCTAAAAATCCGTTTTCGCTATTATCATCGTACTTAACCACTTTGCCGTTGTAGTGCGATTTGTAAATATCTTTTAAATCGCTAATAGAACAAGTTAAGTCGCTTGCAAAAAGCGGAATGGTTACTTGCATACCGCACGCGTAGTCGCTAACGATAGGCATAAACACGGGCGCGCACTTAAGGCCAGCGTATTTAACCATTTCAGGAAGGTGCTTATGCGATTGAGTAAGCCCGTATAATCTTGGAGAATCAAAAGCAATAGGGCGATTGTCTCCTTCGTATTCGGCAATCATCTTTTTTCCGCCACCCGAATAACCCGTGAGAGAGTAAGCCGAAAGTTTATCCAAGTTTTTTAAAACTTTAGCGTTTACGAGCGGATTAATTAAAGCGATAAAACCACTTGCGTGGCAACCAGGGTTAGCAATTTTCTTAGCCGTTTTAAGTTTTTCTCTAAGCCCGCTAATCTCGGCAAAGCCGTAAGTAAAATCTTCGTTTACGCGGTGCGCGGTTGAAGTGTCGATTACGATAGTTTTGTCGTTTTCAATAAGGGAAACGGATTCTCTTGCCGCATCGTCAGGCAAGCATAAAAAGGTAACGTCGCTACTATTGATTGCATTTTTGCGAGCGGTAATATCCTTTCTAACGCTATCGTCTAAAACGATAAGTTCAATATCTTTTCTATTTGATAACCTATCGTAAATTTTAAGCCCGGTAGTTCCTGCGCTACCGTCAATAAAAACTTTAAACATCAGTTTAAATATCCTTTTACGAATTCAATTTGTTCTTTAACTGATTTAACGCTCGTTCCACCGAAAGAAACGCGCTTTTCAACGCAAGTTAAAAGGTCGATTTCCGCGTATAAATCACTGTCGAATAAGTCGCTGTGCTTTTTGTATTCTTCTAAAGGAAGTTTTTCAAGCACGGTGTTTTTGCTAATACATTCCGAAACGATAGTTCCCGAAATTTTGTAAGCCGTTCTAAAAGGCATACCTTTTTTAACGAGATAATCGGCAAGGTCGGTAGCGTTAATAAAGCCCTTTTGCGCTGCTAAAAGCATATTTTCAGGGATTGCTTTCATGGTTTTAAGCATCGGGGCAAGGATTGATAAGCACGCTTTTACCGTTTCGCTTGCATCGAACAAGCCTTCTTTATCTTCTTGCATATCCTTGTTGTATGCAAGCGGTAAGCCCTTTAAGGTTGTGAGTATTCCCATAAGGTCGCCGTAAACTCTACCCGTTTTACCACGGATAAGTTCAGCCATATCGGGGTTTTTCTTTTGGGGCATTATTGAAGAACCGGTAGTATATGCACTTGAAAGTTCAACGAACTTAAATTCCCAACTCGACCATAGAATTATTTCTTCCGAAAGCCTTGAAAGGTGCATCATAAGCGTTGAACAGCAAGCGATAAACTCAACGGTGAAATCTCTATCCGAAACCCCGTCAAGACTATTTTTGCAAACGCTGTCAAAACCCAAAAGGTTTGCTTCGTAGAACCTATCGGTATTATAGGTAGTTCCAGCAAGAGCGCAACTGCCGATAGGGGAAACGTTAGTTCTCTTATAGCAATCGTTAAACCTGTCAATATCGCGCATAAGCATCATAGCGTACGCCATTAAGTGATGCCCAAACGTTATCGGTTGAGCGCGTTGAAGATGAGTGTAACCAGGCATAATGGTAGACGCGTTAAGTTCCGCTTGTTCGGTAAGAGAAGATAAAACGCTTTTAATTAAAGAGTTAATTTCATTAATCTCTTTTTTAACGAAAAGCCTAAAATCAAGCGCAACTTGGTCGTTACGGCTACGAGCGGTGTGAAGTTTCTTTCCCGTATCGCCAACGCGATCGGTAAGCACTTGTTCAACGAACATATGCACGTCTTCCGCCGTCATATCAATTTCAAGTTTTCCGCTTATTACGTCTTCTAAAATAGAAGAAAGCCCGTCCACTAAGCAGTCCTTTTCACTTTCCGATATAATATTTTGTTTTGCAAGCATACAAGCGTGAGCGATACTACCTTCAATATCTTCTTTAATCATTTTGCTATCGAAAGAGATTGAAGAGTTAAAATCGTCCGCAAGTTTAGAAGTAACGCCGTCAGTTACCCCAGTCCACATCTTACTCATTTTTTATTCCCTTTTAAATGCTATTATCCTTTCCCAGCGTGAGAAAGGATAAATAGTAGTAATTATTTTTTGTTGAGTTTGCCTTGTTCAACGAGTGCTTTAACTTGAATGGGAAGACCGAAAAGGTTAATGAAACCTTCAGCATCCTTTTGATTGTAATCACTTTCGCCAAACGTTGCAATTTCTTCACTATAAAGTGAATTATCACTCCAAGCGCCTGCGTTAATCATATTGCCCTTGTAAAGTTTAAGGCGAACTTTACCGCTAACTTTTTCTTGAGTTTTGTCAACGAAAGCGGAAAGCGCTTCACGAAGTGGCGTAAACCATTGGCCGTTATAAACGAGTTCACCAAAGGTGATAGCAAGTTTTTGTTTTTCGTGCATGGTGTACTTGTCAAGACAAAGAGTTTCTAAAACGGAGTGTGCTTTGTAAAGGATAGCGCCACCCGGAGTTTCGTAAACGCCACGGCATTTCATACCAACTAAGCGGTTTTCAACGATATCTAAAATACCGATACCATTTTTACCACCGAGTTCGTTGAGTTTTAAGATAATGTTCTTAGCGCTCATCTTTTCGCCGTCGATAGCAACGGGGATACCTTGTTCAAAATCAAGAGTAACGTAAGTGGGAACGTCAGGCGCGTTGATAGGGGAAACGCCCATTTCTAAGAAACCTTCTTTTTCGTAAGTGGGTTCGTTACCAGTATCTTCAAGGTCCAAACCTTCGTGAGATAAGTGCCATAAGTTCTTGTCCTTAGAGTAGTTTGTTTCCCTATTAATCTTAAGGGGAACGTTGTGCGCTTCAGCGTAATCAATTTCTTCTTCACGAGATTTAATAGTCCATTCTCTCCAAGGAGCGATGATAGGCATTTCGGGAGCGAAAGCCTTAATAGCAAGTTCGAAACGAACTTGGTCGTTACCCTTACCGGTGCAACCGTGTGCAATAGCGTCCGCACCTTCTTTTAAAGCAACTTCAACGAGCGCTTTAGCAATGCAGGGGCGAGCGTGGCTCGTACCAAGTAAATATTCTTCGTAAATAGCGCCCGCTTTCATAGTGGGGATAATGTAATTATCAACGTAATCGTCGGTAAGGTCTAAACAGTAAAGTTTTGAAGCGCCGGTCTTTAAAGCCTTTTCTTCTAAGCCGTCAAGTTCGTCCGCTTGACCAACGTTACCGGCAACGGCGATAACTTCGCAGTTGTTGTAATTTTCTTTAAGCCAGGGGATGATGATTGAAGTATCAAGACCACCAGAGTATGCAAGAACTACTTTTTTGATTTTAGATTTGTCAATAGCCATAATTTATTCTCCTTCACGGTTAATTTCCGTGCTCAATTATTAGTAATACGATTATTATATATTTATAAAAGGATAAAGTCAACTAAAATAATGCATATTTTTTAACTTTTTAAAAATATTTTTGCTTATTTATGCATAAATATTTAATAATTATGCAATATGCAAGATTTTATGCATATTTTTATGCAAGGGCTATAAAAATTTCAAATTTATAACTTTTTATTTTTAATAAAAAAGTGCTTAGCGACTTGTTTTATATAGGGGTGGGGTTTAAATAATCGATATTGACTTTTGTGTTTTGTGTGCTAAAATAAAAGTAGTATCAAAATAACGGAGTTTTAATATGAGAAAGGCGTGGTCGCTACTATTGATATTAGTTATAAGTTGCTGTTTTTGTTTAGTTGGCTGTGATACGCCTGAAGAAAGCGTTGAGCCGATATATTCTCAAACTTACGAATATAACGATAATTTTCATTGGCGCAAGCAATTAAACGGCGATGGAATGATTGAATACGAAGAGCATTACAACAATAAAGGTAAATGCGAATGTGGTCTTTATTACGAATGCCACGATCTTGAATACGAACTAAGAACCGTTTACGGCAAGTATGGTTATTGCGTAAAGAGTTACGATGGCGAAAGCGCGTACGCGTACGAACATATAGAAATTCCCGCATATCACCAAGAAGACGGCGATGAAGAGCCTATCCCCGTAATAGCGATTGCAGGGGACGTGTTCTCAATCGTAGAACACCCGACCTATAAGGCGATTAAGTCCATAAAACTTAACGAAGGGCTTTTATTTATAGGTAACGGAGCGTTTGAAGGAACGAACGTTGAAGAAGTGGTTATTCCCGATTCCGTTATTGGTGGCAGTTTAACTTACGATTTTAGTAGATGGCCCACTCACGGCGGTCTTTATAACGTTTTTGCCGAATGTACGAAATTAAAAAGCGTTGATATTGGCGACGGCTTGGAAGTTATCGGGGCTTATACTTTTGCTTATTGCAACTCGCTCAAAACCATTAAATACGGCTCAAGTTTGAAAGAAATTAGGCAAAGGGCGTTCTACGAGGCGTACGGTTACACGACCGTTGTATTGCCTGCAACAATAACGAGTCTTCCCGAAGGTTCTTACTTTGATAGGGGCGATGATTTTGATGAAGACAACAATAACGACTTGGAAAAGTGGTTATCCGAAGTAAAGGTATTCCCGTTTGCAGAAAAAGTTTTCCTTTCAATCACTCAAGCAAGTTATGAAGAAATGTTAGTAACGCTTGCAAATAGAGATATGGTAACGGGCATTCCGCTTGACGAAAACGGCAACGAATTAGCCTATGACGATTACGAAGGCATAACCGACTACGGCTATATTGAAGGTTGGTGTGGTTCTGCTAAAATTTATTATTTAGGCGAATGGCATTACGACGATAGTGGTAACCCAGTACCAAACGATTAAAAGATAAGCCCTACCATCAGGTAGGGCTTTTAATATGCTCAATTTATCGTGTATGATTGTTTTTGTATGTGCGGAATGCGTTAAATATTTTATTAAACACGAGCGAATATTCATTCGTCATTTCAAAGTGGATTTTATTTGACGGCAAGTATTGTAATTTAATATCGTCTTTCATTATAAACTCAATGCTTGATAGAGCCGTGGAAGAGCAGTCGTACTCATGAAGCTGTATTAATGACAACTGCGCAAATAAAATATGTGTCGTTTGAGGTTGGTCGTTAAAAGTGTTGTGTATAACCATATAGTCGTTGAAAAGTTCAATGCTTCCACCCGTATATAATATTGTCATAATAATCTCCAATAAAAAAGTGCGCCCAAATGGAGCGCACGAAAAACACATCTCCATTTGTTGCTACACAAAGTTCTCAATACACTTATTAGGCGGATACGAAAACAAGGAGTTGCGTTTTTACCAAAAAACGAGACTCCGCCTATAAAATGTATTTACAATGTGTAGCGAAAATATTATATCACAATTAAATAAAATTATCAATAATTTAGTAAAATTATTATAGTAATTACGTGGTTAGAGTTAAGGTGACATATAAAAAATTTAAAAAAGTTTTCAAAATAGGTTGAATTTATCCTATTTTTCGTATATACTATTGATAGTAGGAGAAAAACTATGAAGATTGATACCAATAATTTAATATCTATAACTGAAGCCAACCAAAATTTTTCGCAAGTAGTTAAAAAGGTTGAAAAAGACGGAAGCGTTATCGTTTTAAAAAACAACAAACCACAATACGTTGTTTCTAAATTTGAAGGCAACGATTTTAACAATGAGATGCAAATTCTTACTATAATTGCAAAAATGATACTTACTGAACATAGTGGTGCTTTTGAGGAGCTTGCAAGATGATTAAATTTGATAAAGAAAAAGTATTGTTATTGCAACAACTTGTAATTGAGTCAAGTGGTGGCAGTGCGGGTGTAAGAGATTTTGGGCTTTTAGATTCGGCAATAGAGTCAACCTATCAAACTTTTGGCGGAAAAGAATTATATCCAAGCAAGGAAGAAAAGGGTGCAAGGCTTGGTTATAATCTTGTGTCAAACCATGCGTTTGTTGATGGGAATAAGCGCATAGGTTTACTTGTTATGCTTTCATTCCTTGCGATAAACGGAATAAACTTAAAATATACGGATGAAGATTTAATAACTTTAGGGTTGTCGCTTGCGGATGGAAAAATGAATTATGATGAACTTTTAAATTGGATAATTCAGCACAAGCAAAACTAAATAAACGACATTAAAAAAAGCGTTGGCGAATTTGCCAACGCTTTTGTTTATTACTTTTCTATTCTTATATTAGGTTTAACGCTAACTTGTAATGTGTTACCAGAACTGTCTTTTATAGTTAAAAGGTAAGTTTTAGTAAAGTCGATTTCGTCGTCAATTTTAACGGCTTGACCGTCAAGAGTGATATTAGATACGTTTAAGTAAATTCTACCGTCAACTTCGTCAACAACGAGTATATCGGTTATGAAATTTGCAATAATTGCGCCTTCACTAAACTCAATTTCAACGGTATCGCCAACTACTTCGTAGCCCTGAATTTCGGGCATTCCAACGTCGTTATATGTGGACTTTAAGTTGAATTTACCGTTTGAGCATTCGTAGGAAATATTATAAACCTTGGCGTCAATAGTTGCTTGTTTTTCAACTTTTGTAAAGTTGTTCACGTTAAGTTCAACTACGTTAGACAGCCTTATAAAGCCGTTTTCAGTAGGTTTACCGAATGCAAGTTTTAACTTGTAATTGCCGTCTTTTACGTCAGGAATTGCAATAGAAGAATTGCCGGATAAGGTCTTGCTTTCCTTATTATAAGAATAAGTGTTGAACGCGCCGTCTAAAACTTTAGAGTCGTTACCTTCAAGGTAAACCATAACGCCGTAAGTTGTTCCTTTTCTAAGGAAATTCGTTTTGGGGATAGTTATGCTAACGTTACTAAAATCAAACGTGCCGTTTGAAACGGTAACGCTTCCTTGAGTGGTGGTAGAAATTAAAGAATAGTTTTCCGTGATTACGGGCATATCCTTTCTAAGCATTCTTTCGTAGGTGTTAAACGCATAACGGCAATTTTCAATTACACTCTTGCCAAGTGCAGCAATATCGTTAACGACGTCAGCACAACCTTCTTGAGAGTAAGGTCTATTAAAGAGTTGTTGGAACTCTTCGTCAACTAAAGTATCTTTAATATAAGATGCGGTGATAGTGTAGTCAATAATATCAAGCGGATTATTATTGATTAAAGTAAGGTTATTTTCTACTAAGAAATCTTTAAATAAACCAAAGAGATTTTCTCTAAGTTGGTATTCAACGTATCCGTCTGGTGTTTCTAAACCGGGGAAGTGAGCAACTTGCATTGGCAACCAACCACTTGAAATTTGGTCTGGTGACGTTGGTACTTTTTGAATTGCGATTCCGTCAAAACTAATAAATCCGTAATCAACGCCGTTAACGAATTGAATGAATTCGTCGTAAGTCATAGTAGTTCCGTCTTCAAAAGTTGCATCGTATTCGGGGCTAAGCTTGATAAAGCCCGTATATTTGCTCCATAACGAACCTTGGTAAATCTTCTTGCCGTTGTTAAGTGAAATATAATCGCCATTGCCAAAATAGATGGAGTTTTGAATGGTTAACTCTTTATCTTCATGGTCAATAACTTCGTCGCCGTTCATATCGCGAACGTTGTGATAGTAACTATTCCAACCGCCTAAAGCCAGTAAAGATAATTGATAATCGTACATGTTTTCTAAATCAAGGCTAAAGTCGATATAGTCGTATCCAGCGGTGTAAGCACCAAAATTGCGAACAAGGTCGAAAACGTAGAAACCGTCACCCATTTCAAAGAAAATTTCTCTCTCATTGACTTGGTTATTAAATTGACCACTAATTTCGCCACCAATAAACTTTCCGTCAACGTTTAACGCTTTGAAAGTGTGATAAGTTCCCTTTCCTTCAATAATATCAAGGCTTCCAGGTAACGTTTCGTAAGTTTCAAAGGAATAGAAATATTCTTTAAGTGGAATGTATTTTAGCGTTACGCAGTCGTATCTGCCCCTAGTGCTATCGTCATAAGATGTTGCTCGGTAGCCAAACGTTGAGTATTCAACAACTTCGTCGCCGTCAGCATTATCGTATATCTTAATGAGAGTTCCGTGAGTTAAAGTGCCTTTTGGAAGAACTTTGTTCGGGTTGTCGCCAGTTGAACCTATGACGCTACCGTCACCAACTACTCCGTCTTCCGAATCTTGCTTAATATCGTCGTTAATTTCGCCGATGAATGCGGTAACAACGTCGTTTTCTTCATCGTAACCAACGTATCTTGCCGTAACGCCGTTAAATATTACGAGTTTATTTAAAACGGTAACGAATCGCGTTAATTCGTCAACTTGAATTTTAGCATTTTCAGCCATTTCTTTTGGAATATTAGTGTAACTTTCAAAGTAGGTAAGCGCACCTTCGTCAATATAATAATTAGGCGTACCCGTGATAACGTTATCTTCACTAACACTTGAAGTCGTCGTCAAACTTGCTAAGTTAATTGAGTTAGAACTATCGTTTGTAAAACTGAACGAGAAGTCGGCGTTCTTAAGCCTATCCATAGAATAAACGAACGCTTCGTCAACGTTAGCGTCACCGCCACCGCCGTCGTTTCCACCGCCACCGCCACCGCCTGAACATGCAACGCTAAACAGCATAGAAAGCGAAAGCATTGAAACGGTTAAAAATTTGAAAATCTTTTTCATATCGATCTCCTTTTTTTTATAAAATATGCTCGGCGTAAACTGAACTTATTTTGTCCATTTAGCCGAGCATTTTAGTTTAAATAATTGCCTTATAGGCTTATTTCATTGCTTTTTCGATAGCAACTGCAACTGCAACGGTTGCGCCTACCATTGGGTTGTTACCCATACCGATAAGGCCCATCATTTCAACGTGTGCAGGAACTGAAGAAGAACCAGCGAATTGAGCATCACCGTGCATACGGCCCATTGTATCAGTCATACCGTAAGAAGCAGGACCTGCAGCCATATTGTCTGGGTGAAGAGTACGACCAGTACCGCCACCAGAAGCAACAGAGAAGTATTTTTTGCCGTTTTCATTACACCATTTTTTGTAAGTACCAGCAACAGGGTGTTGGAAACGAGTAGGGTTAGTAGAGTTACCAGTAATAGAAACTGAAACGTTTTCAAGTTTCATAATAGCAACGCCTTCGTTAACGTTGTCAGCACCGTAGCATTTAACTTTAGCACGGTCGCCAGTTGAATATGGTTTTTCGTAAACAACTTTAACAGTTTCACTATATGGGTCAAATTCAGTTTCAACGTAAGTAAAGCCGTTAATTCTTGCGATAATCATAGCAGCGTCTTTACCAAGACCGTTTAAGATAACGCGTAAGTCTTTAGAACGAACTTTGTTAGCGTTTAACGCAATTTTAATAGCGCCTTCAGCAGCAGCGAAAGATTCGTGACCTGCTAAGAAGCAGAAGCAGTCAGTAGCGTCGTTTAAAAGCATTGCGCCAAGTTCACCGTGGCCGATACCAAGCTTACGGTTGTCAGCAACTGAACCAGGAATACAGAAAGATTGTAAGCCAACACCGATAAGTGATGCAGCTTCGTATGCTTTTTTAACGCCCGATTTAATAGCGATAGCAGCGCCCACT